>NZ_JQMP01000003.1:0-1200000 GCF_000744775.1 Thermorudis peleae
CCCGTTATGAACGCGCGGTCCGCGACTTTCCGAGCGGCGTGACCCATGACGCACGCTATCTGCGGCCGTTTCCGCTCTACGTTGAACGTGCGTCAGGGCCGAAAAAGTGGGACGTTGACGGAAATGAGCTCATCGACTATGCGATGGGCCATGGCGCATTGCTCCTTGGCCATGCTCATCCCGCTATTGTCGAAGCCGTCACCGCCCAGGTACAACGCGGCACCCACTATGGCGCTGGGCATGAGCTTGAGCTGGAGTGGGCCGAGCGCATTCGCTCGCTGATGCCATCCTGTGAGCGCGTCAAATTCACGGCGTCAGGGACCGAAGCGACGCTGCTCGCCATGCGTCTGGCTCGAGCCTTCACCGGGCGACAGAAGATCCTCAAGTTTGCCGGCCACTTCCACGGCTGGCAGGACTATGCTGTGCCAGGTGAGAAGCTGCCGTTCACCGCTCGCTCGTCGCCCGGGATTCCCCAGGCGGTCTTTGACACCGTCATCGTTGCGCCAGTCAACGATCTGGCGTTCGTCGAGCGCCGCTTGTCCGAAGGCGATATTGCCGCGGTTATCCTTGAGCCAAGTGGTGCATCTTGGGCTTCGATCCCCCTGCCCGACGGCTTCCTCCACCGCCTCCGCGAGATTACGCAACGGTACGACACCGTACTGATCTTCGACGAGGTCATCACGGGTTTCCGTTGGTCGCCGGGCGGTGTGCAGGGCCTGCTCGGTATTCGACCTGATCTGACGACAATGGCCAAGATTATGGCAGGTGGACTGCCAGGTGGCGCGGTCGGCGGGCGGGCTGACATTCTGGCCTTGCTCGAGTTCCGTGACGATCCAGCCTGGAACCAAGAGCGCCGCGTCCAGCATCCTGGCACGTTTAATGCCAATCCCCTTTCAGCAGCAGCGGGGTGCGCGTGCCTGCAGATCGTCGCTGATCCAGCCGTGCAGCGCCATGCTGACGCCATGGCCGCCCGGCTGCGGCGTGGCATGAACCAGATCCTCGTTCGGCGAGGTATTCCCGGCTTTGTCTGGGGCGAGAGTTCCGTGTTCCATATTGTCCTGGGGACGCGCTGCGCCAATCAGCACGGCGAGGACATTCGTATACCAGAAGGCGTCGCACCAGAAGTGCTGAAAGCTGGCCTCAGTGGTCGGCTTGGCCACCTCTTGCACCTGGCCATGGTGAACGAAGGCGTTGATCTCTTCCATGGTGGTGGCCTCGTCAGCGCTGTTCACACCGAAGCAGAAATCGATGCCACGATCGAAGCGTTCGACCGTGCCTTGCAGCGGATGGATGAGGAGGGGCTGTTCGCGTCGCTTGACTCGAAGTGAGCAGGTCGCGCATACACGGTGGTAGCTCCGGCGAGCCAGGATGCTGTTCGTCACGACCTGGCTCGCCGGGCCAATTTCACGCGTGTTCGCTGTTAGGCCTTAGTCAACTGGTCATGCCCACCGGCGTGCGCCAGAGTGGACGACGTGGGTCGATGCCACGGACGATGTCGTGATAGAGGCGAGCAAGTTGCTGGGTAATCGGCCCCAGGTGCGCCATCGCCAATCTGGTACCGATCAATGCTCGCAATTGGGGTAATCTCGGCGGCTGTGCCGCACAAGAAGACTTCGTCCGCAAGATAGAGTTCGGTGCGATTCAACCGGTCGCTCTTCCACGAGCAGCCCAAGGTCCTCGCGGGCGAGCGTCAGCAGCGTGTCGCGAGTAATACTCTCCAAAATGCTGCTGGTCACGTCGGGCGTGATGAGCTTGCCGTTCCGCACCAGCATGAGGCAAGCACCTGGCCCTTCGGCTACTTTGCCCTGCGTGTTCAGCAGGATTGCCGCGTCATAGCCATCCTGGGAGTGCTTCCATCGTCGCCAGCTGGCTGTTGCGGTAGTTTGAGATATTCTTGACTCGTGGCGGCATCACATCATCGGCAATCCGTCGCCACGAGCTGACACGGGCATGCACCGCTTTGCCACTGAGCAGTTCTGATGGCATTGGTCGGATCGAAATGTAGATTTGCGACTCAGGGCTATACCCGCTCAAACTCTTCGGCCCGCCACTGCGGTAGGCGACTGGCTGGATGTAGGTATCTTCGCGACACCTCATTGGCACGGAGCAGCGTGGATGACCGCTTCAGTGAGCTCATCCACGCTGTATCGGCGTTCAAGACGCACGAGCTTCATCGAGTGGTGCAATCGCTCCAGGTGATCTTGCAGGCGGAACACGAAGCCTTCCCCAGCCTCGGCGTTCCAGTACATGCGAATGCCTTCGAAGACAGCCCCGACGGTCGACCATCCAAGGTCGGTGACGTGAACTGTCGCCTCTTCCCACCGCACAAGCTTGCCGTTCCACCAGAGATACGCCGGATGCTCCGCCACGTCTTGCCTCCTTACTCGCTGCATTCCCGGCTCTCGCTTGCGCTGCGCGTCACTGTGCGCATCGTGGCGCACCCTTGCACCGGCGGCACAGCGCAGACCCGTTGCCTGTGCCCGCGTGCAGGATGGACGAGACCGCACCACTTGTCAACCAGAAGCTGCGCATGGGGCGCGTCGCTACCGGTCTGGTAGCCGGATCGCGTTCGGTGGCACGCCGTCACTGACGAGGAACGCGCGAGCAGCCGCGCCGTACAACCCGACGTTTGGTCCAAGGGATGAGGTCACGATACGCACATGGTCAGCAATATGCGGCATCGCGTAGGTTGGAAGCCACTGCTGGAGTGGTGCTGTCAGCAGTCGCCGGCTTCGGCCACACCACCCCCAAGCACGATCACTTCCGGGTTGAAAAGGTTGATGAGACCTGCAAGCCCGACCGCCAGCGCTCGTCCGGCCTGGGCGAAGATAGCCCGTGCTGCCGGATCGCCTTGGCGTGCAGCTGCAGTGACGATAATCGGCAGTGACCGGTTGCCCGCCAGCAAGCTGGGTGATGCTGGGCGACCGGCCAGATTGCACAAGCGCCTCGCCGTCGCGCGCAAGTGCCCATCCGCTTACGAACGCTTCCAGGCAACCGATGCCTCCGCAGTGGCAGCGCGGCCCGTTGGGGTCAACCGGCACGTGTCCAACTTCGGCACCCAGTCCTGCGACACCCTCGACAAGCAACCCGATGGGTGATGATGCCACCCCCGAAGCCCGTGCCAATGACACAGTGCACAATGTGTCGTGCTCACGAGCAGCACCGAAGAGCGCTTCGCCAAGCGCCGCGCCATTCCCATCGTTGCCGAGCACAATCGGTCGCTTCAGACGACGCACGAGTTCGTCTTTGAGTGGTACGTCGTGCCAGCCGGGGAGGTTTGGCGCCATGTGGATGACGCCGCGCGACAGGATCGAGCGTGGCGACCGTGTGTGGCAACGATGGGAATGGCGCGGCGCTTGGCGAAGCGCTCTTCGGTGCTGCTCGTGGAGCACGACACATTGTGCACTGTGTCATTGGCAGGGCTTCGGGGGTGGCATCATCACCCATGGGTTGCTTGTCGAGGGTGTCGCAGGACTGGGTGCCGAAGTTGGACACGTGCCGGTTGACCCCAACGGGCCGCGCTGCCACTGCGGAGGCATCGGTTGCCTGGAGCGTTCGTAAGCGGGATGGGCACTTGCGCGCGACGGCGAGGCGCTTGTGCAATCTGGCCGGTCGCCCAGCATCACCCAGCTTGCTGGCGGGCAACCGGTCACTGCCGATATCGTCACTGCAGCTGCACGCCAAGGCGATCCGGCAGCACGGGCTATCTTCGCCCAGGCCGGACGAGCGCTGGCGGTCGGGCTTGCAGGTCTCATCAACCTTTTCAACCCGGAAGTGATCGTGCTTGGGGGTGGTGTGGCCGAAGCCGGCGAACTGCTGACAGCACCACTCCAGCAGTGGCTTCCAACCTACGCGATGCCGCATATTGCTGACCATGTGCGTATCGTGACCTCATCCCTTGGACCAAACGTCGGTTGTACGGCGCGGCTGCTCGCGCGTTCCTCGTCAGTGACGGCGTGCCACCGAACGCGATCCGGCTACCAGACCGGTAGCGACGCGCCCCATGCGCAGCTTCTGGTTGACAAGTGGTGCGGTCTCGTCCATCCTGCACGCGGGCACAGGCAACGGGTCTGCGCTGTGCCGCCGGTGCAAGGGTGCGCCACGATGCGCACAGTGACGCGCAGCGCAAGCGAGAGCCGGGAATGCAGCGAGTAAGGAGGCAAGACGTGGCGGAGCATCCGGCGTATCTCTGGTGGAACGGCAAGCTTGTGCGGGTGGGAAGAGGCGACAGTTCACGTCACCGACCTTGGATGGTCGACCGTCGGGGCTGTCTTCGAAGGCATTCGCATGTACTGGAACGCCGAGGCTGGGGAAGGCTTCGTGTTCCGCCTGCAAGATCACCTGGAGCGATTGCACCACTCGATGAAGCTCGTGCGTCTTGAACGCCGATACAGCGTGGATGAGCTCACTGAAGCGGTCATCACGCTGCTCCGTGCCAATGAGTGTCGCGAAGATACCTACATCCAGCCAGTCGCCTACCGCAGTGGCGGGCCGAAGAGTTTGAGCGGTATAGCCCTGAGTCGCAAATCTACATTTCGATCCGACCAATGCATCAGAACTGCTCAGTGGCAAAGCGGTGCATGCCCGTGTCAGCTCGTGGCGACGGATTGCCGATGATGTGATGCCGCCACGAGTCAAGAATATCTCAAACTACCGCAACAGCCAGCTGGCGACGATGGAAGCACTCCAGGATGGCTATGACGCGGCAATCCTGCTGAAACACGCAGGGCAAAGTAGCCGAAGGGCCAGGTGCTTGCCTCATGCTGGTGCGGAACGGCAAGCTCATCACGCCCGACGTGACCAGCAGCATTTTGGAGAGTATTACTCGCGACACGCTGCTGACGCTCGCCCGCGAGGACCTTGGGCTGCTCGTGGAAGAGCGACCGGTTGATCGCACCGAACTCTATCTTGCGGACGAAGTCTTCTTGTGCGCACAGCCGCCGAGATTACCCCAATTGCGAGCATTGATCGGTACCAGATTGGCGATGGCGCACCTGGGCCGATTACCCAGCAACTTGCTCGCCTCTATCACGACATCGTCCGTGGCATCGACCCACGTCGTCCACTCTGGCGCACGCCGGTGGGCATGACCCAGTTGACTAAGGCCTAACAGCGAACACGCGTGAAATTGGCCCGGCGAGCCAGGTCGTGACGAACAGCATCCTGGCTCGCCGGGGAGCTACCACCGTGTATGCGCGACCTGCTCACTTCGAGTCAAGCGACGCGAACAGCCCCTCCTCATCCATCCGCTGCAAGGCACGGTCGAACGCTTCGATCGTGGCATCGATTTCTGCTTCGGTGTGAACAGCGCTGACGAGGCCACCACCATGGAAGAGATCAACGCCTTCGTTCACCATGGCCAGGTGCAAGAGGTGGCCAAGCCGACCACTGAGGCCAGCTTTCAGCACTTCTGGTGCGACGCCTTCTGGTATACGAATGTCCTCGCCGTGCTGATTGGCGCAGCGCGTCCCCAGGACAATATGGAACACGGAACTCTCGCCCCAGACAA
Organism: Thermorudis peleae; assembly: GCF_000744775.1. Taxonomy (NCBI): domain Bacteria; kingdom Pseudomonadati; phylum Thermomicrobiota; class Thermomicrobia; genus Thermorudis; species Thermorudis peleae. Next base: position 5,510 of record NZ_JQMP01000003.1, read on the forward strand.
AGCCGGGAATACCTCGCCGAACGAGGATCTGGTTCATGCCACGCCGCAGCCGGGCGGCCATGGCGTCAGCATGGCGCTGCACGGCTGGATCAGCGACGATTCTGCAGGCACGCGCACCCCGCTGCTGCTGAAAGGGGATTGGCATTAAACGTGCCAGGATGCTGGACGCGGCGCTCTTGGTTCCAGGCTGGATCGTCACGGAACTCGAGCAAGGCCAGAATGTCAGCCCGCCCGCCGACCGCGCCACCTGGCAGTCCACCTGCCATAATCTTGGCCATTGTCGTCAGATCAGGTCGAATACCGAGCAGGCCCTGCACACCGCCCGGCGACCAACGGAAACCCGTGATGACCTCGTCGAAGATCAGTACGGTGTCGTACCGTTGCGTAATCTCGCGGAGGCGGTGGAGGAAGCCGTCGGGCAGGGGGATCGAAGCCCAAGATGCACCACTTGGCTCAAGGATAACGCGGCAATATCGCCTTCGGACAAGCGGCGCTCGACGAACGCCAGATCGTTGACTGGCGCAACGATGACGGTGTCAAAGACCGCCTGGGGAATCCCGGGCGACGAGCGAGCGGTGAACGGCAGCTTCTCACCTGGCACAGCATAGTCCTGCCAGCCGTGGAAGTGGCCCGGCAAACTTGAGGATCTTCTGTCGCCCGGTGAAGGCTCGAGCCAGACGCATGGCGAGCAGCGTCGCTTCGGTCCCTGACGCCGTGAATTTGACGCGCTCACAGGATGGCATCAGCGGAGCGAATGCGCTCGGCCCACTCCAGCTCAAGCTCATGCCCAGCGCCATAGTGGGTGCCGCGTTGTACCTGGGCGGTGACGGCTTCGACAATAGCGGGATGAGCATGGCCAAGGAGCAATGCGCCATGGCCCATCGCATAGTCGATGAGCTCATTTCCGTCAACGTCCCACTTTTTCGGCCCTGACGCACGTTCAACGTAGAGCGGAAACGGCCGCAGATAGCGTGCGTCATGGGTCACGCCGCTCGGAAAGTCGCGGACCGCGCGTTCATAACGGCCCGTGAACCAGGATGCTGGGCGATAAACGCCTCTTCAATAGTCAACGTGCTTCGTGCCATAATCCTATCCTTTCAGTCAGCCGCGCCGCACGCGCAATCAGCCCAGCCTGATTATCCGGACCGCAGGAAGCGCTGTCTATGGGCCACGAGCAGCATGGCATCATTGAACAGTGCACGGCATGCTGCCTGAAAGGCCGATGATCACGACAATGCACGAGCAAGCGACCCGCTGCGCCGAGGTTGCACTCGACGCGCCGACAACTGAACGACGCCAGCTGTTTTCGTACCTTGTTCCAGCTCACCTGGCGGACCAGGTGCAGGAGCGTCAGCTCGTTTGGGCCCCATTGAAGGATGAACTCCGCGTCGGCATCGTGGTGCGGCTGACGACGGAACTGCCGCCGTTCCCGCTACGGCCGCTGCACGCTGTCGTCGAGCCGACGTTTCGACTCGCGCCGTGGCAGTGGGAACTGGTTGAGTGGCTGAGCGAGGAAACGCTCTGCACCCTGTTTGAAGCAGCGTCGCCGTTCTTGCCCCCGGGCATTACCCAACGAACAGCGACGGTACTCCAGTTGCGCGACTCAGCAACGGTTGACCTTGACACGCTGACGCCATTGCAGCGCCGACTTGTCCAGTTGCTGCAAGAACGCGGCCCGATCACGCTCGAGGCAGCACGCCGCGCGCTGAACCGCAGCCTGACCACCGTCGTCGAGCGCTTGGTTGCAGCAGGCATCATCGAGCGCACTGCGCGCGTGCAAGCGCAGCCGAGTGCCGTCCGGCGATATGTTCAGCTCGTCGCCGGTCCGCCACCCAGCGATGGAGCATCCGCCCAGCGGGCACAGGCTGTACTCCGTGACTGGGAGGCTGCTCACCCTGGACAACCGATGCCTTGGCAAACCTTCCACCAGATGACGCGGTTGACGCTCTCAGCAACACGCGAACTGGCGAAGGCAGGCGTCCTCCGGCTGATCGAGCTACCGCCGTTGCCGGTCGGGACGAGCACGCACGTCACAAGTATCCCGACGCTTTCGCCGGCGCAAGCAGAAGCCTGGCGAGCTATCCACGCTGCTCTCTCTCGCCAGGAGTTCGCCGGGTTTTTGCTCCACGGGGTGACTGGGAGCGGCAAGACAGAGCTTTACTTGCGGGCTACGGCAGAATGCCTGCGCCAGGGACGGCAAGCGATTATTCTCGTGCCTGAGATTGCCTTAACCAGCCATATTGTCGAACGTTTTGCAAGCCGATTCCCTGGCCACGTTGTCGTCTTCCACAGTGGGCTGCGCCCGAGCGAACGATGGGCAGCCTGGCACGCTGTCGCCCGTGGCGAAGCACCAATTGTTGTCGGGCCACGCTCAGCGCTCTTTGTTCCCGTGCAGCAGCTCGGGCTGATTGTGATTGATGAGGAGCATGACGCGGCTTACAAGCAAGAAAGCGTGCCGCGGTACCATGCCCGGGCAGTTGCTCAGCAGTTGGCGCAACGGCACCATGCTGTCTTGCTTCTTGGAAGTGCCACGCCCGATGTCACAACGCGCTATGCGGCCGAGATTGGCGAACTTCACCTGCTGCGTCTTCCTGAACGTGTCGGGCCAGTTGTGTTACACCGCCGGCAGGCACAGCCAGTTGCGACATCGCTGCCGCTGCCACAGACGACGATCGTCGACATGCGCTTAGAGTTACAACGCGGGAATCGCAGTCTGTTTAGCACGCAGCTGCAGCAGGCGATCGCGCGAGCGCTGGCGGCTCACGAGCAAGCGATTGTGCTGCTCAACCGGCGCGGTCTGGCGACAGTCGTGCAATGCCGCGCGTGCGGTGCTGTCCTGGAATGCCCGGCATGCGAGACCCCCTTGGTTTACCACGCTGACCTTCGTCGTCTCATCTGCCACCGCTGTGGGTTGCGACGTTCTCCGCTCGGGCGTTGCCCACGCTGCCGCCACGGCACGTTAGGCTACTACGGCGCCGGAACCGAGCGTGTCGAGCGGGAACTTGCCCGTCTCTTCCCAGCAGCACGCATCCTACGGTGGGATCAGGATGTCGTGCGCCAAGCTGGTGACGTGGAGCGCCTTGTGCGCCTCGTGCAGCAGCACGCCGTCGACATCGTGGTCGGCACGCAGATGGTCGCCAAAGGGTTTGACTTCCCGCTGGTCTCAACTGTTGGGATTGTGAACGCAGATACGCAGCTCTACCTGCCAGATTACCGGGCAGGTGAGCGGACGTTCCAGCTTCTTACGCAAGTGGCCGGTCGAGCTGGCCGGAAGACGCCGGGCGCACACGTGATTATCCAGACCTATACGCCCGACCACTATGCCATTCAGGCAGCGAGCCAGCATGACTACGAGCGCTTTTACACGGAAGAGCTTGCGTTCCGTAAGCGGCATCGCTATCCACCGTTCTGCCGCTTGGTCCGGCTGGTCTACCGCCATAGTGACGCACTCGCCTGCCAGCTGTCAGCTGAGGCAGCAGCCGATCGACTACGCCAGGCGCAAGCTCAGTTGGGCATCGACGCCGAGGTGCTCGGTCCAACGCCAGCCTTCATTGCCAAGATTCGTGGGCGTTACCAGTGGCAAATCCTCGTGCGTGGTGCAGCTGCCCGCGAACTCGTCGCTGCGGTGCCGCTCGGACCAGGCTGGCTAATCGACGTCGATCCAATCAGCCTCCTTTAAGGCTATCCAACTGTCCCATCACGATCGGCTATACTTGTCCGTTAGCAGAGGAACGACACGAGGGACGACTGAGGGAACAATGGCAGTACGACCGATTATCACGGAAGGCGATCCACGACTGCGGCAGAAGGCGGTGCGCATCCGAACGATTGACGAGGATATTCGCCGGTTGGCGCAGGACATGTGGGATACCTTGGAAGCCGCCGAAGGGGTGGGACTGGCAGCACCACAGGTAGGCGTCCTACGCCGGCTCATTATCGTGAGCATCCCAGCTGGTTTTGAGCACGAAGACGACCCTGAGATTAAGCTCACCTTAGTCAATCCGGAGATTATCAAGGCGAGCGGGCGGCAAGTTGGCCCAGAAGGCTGCCTCAGCATCCCGAATTGGGTGGGCGATGTGCCACGCGCGATGAATGTCACGGTGCGTGCCCGTGACTTGCAAGACCGCGAGGTGCGGATCAAAGCCCATGGGTTCCTTGCCCGTGTTTTGCAGCACGAGATCGATCACCTCGATGGCATTCTCTTCATCGACCGCGTGGAAGACAAGTCGACGCTCCGCTACGTGCCTGACGAGGGCGAGGAAGCCGAGCCGCGTGTTCCGGTCTCGGCCCCCGTTGTATCGCCGGCCAACACGTAACGTTAGACAATCACTTCTGGCTGGTGAACGCGGGCTTGCTCCGCCTCGATAATGGCGCTAATTGTTGCCACCGTCTCCTCGAGCCGGTCGTGCTCGTTGAAGACGACATAGTCAAAGTCGTAGACGCATTCTAACTCGCGCGAGGCCGTCGCAATCCGCTCCATCAGTGTCGCTGGGTCGTCCGTCTTGCGCTGGCGGAGTCGCTGCATCAGTTCACTCATTGATGGTGGAGCGAGGAAGATCAAGACAGCCTGCGGCACAAGGCGGCGAATTGACGCTGCTCCTTGGACATCAACCTTGACGACCACTGACTTGCCAGCACGCAACGCCCGACGAATCCGCTCCTTGGGCACGCCATAGAGATGGCCATAGACTTCGGCCGATTCAAGAAATTCGCCGCGCTCACGGGCTTCGAGAAACTCCTCGCGCGACATGAAATAGTAATGGACGCCGTCGATTTCACCGGGTCGACGCGGCCGCGTCGTCGCCGTAACGGCAAAATGGAAATCGGGGAAGCGCTCGCGCATGCGCTCAATCACGGTATCCTTGCCAACACCGGAGGGCCCTGAGATCACAATGAGCTTTGGACGAACACGTTGGCGCAAAGCCTCAAGGAGCTCGTCGGCTTGCGCATTCAGCCCGAGATCGTCCCGCACGCTCACGTTTCCTCTTCTCCCGCACGCGCCCGCTCTGCTCCAGGGCGTGACAACTGCCCCGTTGAGGCCATTGTGCCACATGCCTTTGCGTACGTGAACGGCAACAACGAAGGAATGTGTCACCAATGTTTGATGTGCTGACAATAGCTGCTCTCAGCGACGAACTACGCGCCAAGATTGTCCCAAGCCGGGTGCAGCGTGTCTTTGCCATCGACCGCTGGACGTTCGGGCTGGAATGCTACGCTGGAAAGCGCTGGTATGTTCTCGTCTCGATCGCCCCACAGGATGCCTGGGTGACACTGCAAACCGAGCCGCCCACGCACGACCCGTCGCTCGTTACCCCATTTTTGCTCTTGTTGCGGAAATACGTCCGCGGTGGGCGGCTCACAGCCGTCTCCCAGCCTGACCTTGAGCGCGTGCTCTTTCTTGATTTCGAGCACTGGCTGGAAGACGATGACGAGGAGGGCAGGCTTGTCCAAACACGGCTCGCACTCGAGGTGATGGGGCGTTACAGCAATGCGGTGCTGGTCGCTCAGGAGAGCGGCAAGATCCTCGACGCACTCAAGCGCGTGACGCCTGACATGAGCAGCGCTCGCCCAGTTCTACCCGGCCGGCCCTACACGTTGCCCCCAAGCCAACTGAAGCACGATCCACGGGGGCTCTCGCCAGCACTGCTTGCTGGGCTGCTGCGCGATCAGCCGCCGCAAGCGCCGCTGTCAAGTGCGCTCGTGCAGACGTTGCTCGGCTTTAGCCCACAGATGGCGCGCGAAGCAGCCTATCGCGCCTGTGGCGATCCAGCGCTGCCAGTGCACGAGGCACTCGAGGATCCAGAGGTAATCGAGCGCCTTGCAGCAGCGATTGCGGCAATCCTTCAGCCACTGGCAGACCACAGCTGGGAGCCGAGTGTCTACCTCAGCCAGGACGAAGCGGTCGCGTTTGCGGCCATTTCGCTTTCCTATCTCCGCGGAATGGACGTCGAGCGTTACACCTGGATATCTGAAGCGATCAAGCGCTACCGACAGGCCCACCAGCAGGCCAAGGGTGTAGCCGAGAGCACGCAGGAACGCTATGCCGCACGCCGACAGCGGTTGCTCGCACGCATCCAAGAGGAACGGGCGCGACTTGCAGCCCGCATCCACTCGCTCGAGCAAGAGCTTGCGCGGAGTGCCGACGCCGAGCGTTTGCGGGAGATGGGGGAAATGCTCTATGCCTACCTGCACACAATCACACCCGGGCAGACGGCACTCGATGTCGACGGCATGACCATCCCGCTTGATCCGCAACGCTCGCCGGTTGAGAATGCCCAGCATTACTTTGAGCTCTATCGTAAGGCCAAAGCCGCGCTCAGCCAGCTGCCAGAACGGCTGGAGGCAGCGCGAACCGAGCTTGCCTACCTTGAACAGCTTGCGACGCTGGTCGAGCTCGCTGATACTGCTGAGACGCTTGAGCAGCTTGGGCGAGAACTCGAGGACTACCGCACGCACCGGCAATCGCCGGCACCTGCTGCCAGGCAGCGGCAGGCGACGAAGCTACGGAGTTGGCGCACACCGAATGGCGACCGCATCTACGTCGGACGCAATGGCGCAGAAAATGAGCGGATTACGTTCGAGATCGCGCGGCCGCATGACACGTGGTTACACGTGCGCGGCATGCCGGGGGCTCACGTTGTCGTGCGATGGAATAGCCAGCCGAATGAGGAGACGTTGCAGCAGGCGGCAGCGCTTGCTGCCTGGTTTAGCCGGGGACGAACCGATACGCGCGTCGCCGTCGATGCGACAGAGCGGCGCTTTGTGCAGCGGATTCCGAACGCTGGGCCAGGTATGGTGCGCTATCGGAATGAGCGCACCCTCAGCGTGCGGCCAAAGCCACCTGAGGAACTTCCCCTTGTACCAGCCTAGGAATGGCCTAACTGGAGCGCCGCTCCGGCGGGCGAGCAAAGCGACCGAGCAACAAGCCCAGCTCAAAGAGCAAGTACATCGGCGCAGCGACAAGCATCATGTTGAACGGGTCAGGGGTTGGCGTAATGATGGCAGCGATGACCATAACGATCACCACCGCAAGGCGGCGGAAGGAAGCTAAGCGCTTCACCGACACGATGCCGAGCCGCACCAGCAGGTAGATCACAATCGGCGTCTCAAAGACAACGCCAACCCAGAGCAGCAGCGTAAGGTAGAACGAGATCACTTCTTGCGCGCGGAAGTCGGCCCGAAATACACCACTGCCAAAGTGGGAGAGGAAATCCAACGCGCGCGGGACGAGGACGAAGAAGGCAAAGAGCACACCAGCCACAAACATCAAGGTCACAAAGGGCAAGGCACGGAAAAGGTAATAGCGCTCTTTGCGCGTCAGACCTGGCGCCAGAAAGCGGATCAACTGGTAAATGATCACCGGCATGGCGAAGGCGAAGCCAATATAGAGTGCGACTTTGGTGTAAACGATGAACGGTTCGGTTGGCGAAATAGCCTGCAAGTTATTCAGGCCCGACATCCGCTCGATCAGATGGAGTGCTGGAAACGCCAACGCCAAGCCGATAACGAAACCGACGGCGACCGCAAGGACTGAGTAAATCAGGCGTGTGCGGAGCTCCGCCAGGTGCTCCTGGAGGGTCATTTCTTTATAAAATTCTTCTGGCTCAGGCTCCGGCTCAGCTGGCCTGGCGACGTTGCCTTGTCCCCGCATCCGGTCGAGCAAGCTTACCATCGTCTGCTACCCGTGCTCTCGCAAGACCCGCACTCCGTTGCCATTAAGCGTAGCAAAAGCGCGCGGAACGACAAAGACGGCGCGGAGCCGTGCTGCTCGCGCCGTCCACCGCGGTCTCAGCACACGCCTATTGGTTCAGGTGCTCTTCGATGAACTGGATTGCGTCGCGTACGGTGACGATATTGGATGCCTCTTCGTCAGAAATCTCAATGCCGAACTCTTCCTCGAGTTGCATGATCAATTCAACAAGATCGAGGGAATCCGCGTTGAGATCCTTGACGAATTCGGCATCGGGCGTCACTTCACTCGGATCAACGCCAAGCTGCTCGGCGACGACTGCTTGGACGCGCTGAAAAATCGGTGACTCTGTCGACACAGTCATACCTCCCCATTCGCCTCACACGCCCGTTTATCGCGCGTAGTATGCCCAAGGCAACACGATCTCGACAAGGGATGCGGAATTAGCTTGGCGAGGCAAGGTTCGTTGCAATTGTCCCAAGGACGCCGTTGACAAACCGGCTCGAGTTCTCGCCGCCATACTGCTTTGCGAGCTCGACGGCCTCGTTAATCGCCGCCTTGAGTGGCACATCAGCTTCGTGAAGCAGCTCGTAGATCGCAATCCGCAGGATGTTCCGGTCGACTGGCGGCAGTTGCGCAACGGGGAAGGCTGGAGCAGCCGCGGCAATCCGCTGGTCGATATCGTCCCGATGAGCGAGCACGCCGCGCACCAGACGCTCAAGGTAACGCCGCACCGGCTGCGCAATTGACACATTCTCAAGATACCGCGCAAGCACGTCTTCAGGATCGTGGCGTGCAACGTCGATCTCATAGAGGACTTGCAACGCCAGGATTCGCGCCTGCCGGCGTGTTCGGCTGAGCGTCGCCACTCGTGCCTCCATATCACAGCACAAACCGCGTGTCGTCTCGCCCTCCCATGCCCCAGACCACTCAACCACAGTCCAACGGGCTACCCCGTTCGACCTCCATTCGTGATTGTACCCAATGGACATGAGTGCCAGTCATGCAGTAAGCGAAGCACCGTTCAGGTACGAGGCCAAGAAGGTCGTTGTTGCGCGGCCTTCCTGCACAACGGGATGCTCGAGCAGTTCGAGATAGAGCGGAATTGGGGTAGGGACACCGACGATCACGGTCTCGCGCAACGCCCGATGAAGCCGGCGGATGGCGCTCGGTCGATCCGGCCCCCAGGCGATGATCTTAGCCAGCAAGGAGTCATAGTATGGCGGGATCGTGTAGCCGGGATAGAGGTGGGAATCGACACGAATGCCCGGTCCTGCTGGCAAGAGCAGTTCCGTGACCTGGCCAACGCGTGGCGTGAACTGCTGCGCCGGGTCCTCGGCTGTCACCCGGACTTCAATCGCGTGTCCACGCGGGCGCCGGTCGTCTTCAGAGAGGGTCAGACGCTCGCCGGCAGCAATGGCGAGTTGCCAGTGCACAAGGTCAACGCCGGTAACCATCTCAGTGACCGGATGTTCGACCTGGAGCCGTGCATTTGCCTCCGTGAAGTAAAACCGGCCGTTGCGATCAACGAGGAATTCGAAGGTGCCTGCGCCGACATACCCGACAGCCTTGGCACCGCGCACTGCCGCTTTGTGCAATGCCTCGCGCACTTTGGCGGGCAAGTTTGGCGCTGGGGCTTCTTCAATCAGCTTCTGGTACCGGCGCTGGATGGAACAATCGCGTTCGCCCAAGGCAACCACGTTGCCGTACTGGTCAGCGAGGATTTGCACCTCAACGTGACGTGGGTCTTCAAGGTAGCGTTCGAGGTAGACGGAGCCGTCGCCAAAGGCGGCGTGCGCCTCCTGCTGAGCGAGTGCCAGTGCTTGGGCAAGCTCACTTTCGTGGCGCACGATGCGCATTCCCCGGCCACCGCCGCCAGCAACAGCTTTAATGAGCAGCGGATAGCCGATGGACTTCGCCAGCTTTCGCGCTTCCTGGGGCCCACTGACCGGCTCCTCCGTCCCTGGAATCACCGGGAGACCAGCTTGGCTCATCATGCGGCGTGCTTCGGCTTTGTCGCCAAGCGCGGAGAGGACCGAGGGAGGAGGCCCGATAAAGGTGATGCGGCACTCCTGGCACACTTCGGCAAAGACTGGATTTTCGGAGAGAAATCCGTAGCCAGGATGGATGGCATCACAGCCAGTCACCTCAGCGGCACTGATAATCGCCGCAAGGGCGTTATAGCTTCGTTCGGCAGGCGGCGGGCCGATGCAGATGGCTTCGTCGGCGAGCCGCACCGGCAAGGAGTCGCGGTCGGCCTCAGAGTAAGCCACGACCGCTGGGATGCCAAGCTCCCGGCAGGCGCGGAGCACCCGCAGGGCAATTTCGCCACGATTCGCAATTAACACTTTCCGAAACATGGGTCCCTACGCTGCCATGAACAAGCCGCCGTCAACACAGAGCACAGCCCCCGTAATGTAGCGGGCACCCGGCGAAGCGAGGAAGGCGATCGCCTCTGCAACATCTTCGGGGGTGCCGTAATAGCCGAGCGGGATCTGCTTGAGGAGCTGTTCTTGCAGTTCAGCGGGAATTGCCTCCGTCAGTCGTGTCTCGATGAAACCTGGCACGACGGCATTGACGGTAATGCCTCGTGAGCCAACTTCACGGGCCAGGGCTTTGGTGAAGCCGATGATGCCAGCCTTGGCCGCGGCGTAGTTCGTTTGCCCAGCGTTACCGACTAAGCCGATAACGGAACTCAGATTGATGATGCGCCCGTAGCGTTGGCGCATCATTGGGCGCACCGCCGCGCGCGAGCAGAGGAAGGTGCCCTTCAAGTTCGTGGTGATCACCGCGTCCCAGTCCTCTTCGCGCATCCGCATGATCAGCATATCCCGGGTGATGCCGGCGTTGTTGACCAAGACATCGAGGCGACCGAAGCGATTGACAACATCAAGGATCATTTGCCCGACTTGCTCCGCGTTCGTCACGTCGGCCTGGTAGGCAATCGCCTTGCCGCCGTGCGCTTCAATTTCACGGACGACCTCGTCAGCAAGGGCAGGATCAGAGCGGTAATTCACCACGACGGGATAGCCATCTCGGGCAAGGCGGAGGGCCGTTGCGCGGCCAATACCCCGAACTGCGCCGGTAACGATCGCGGCGCCACGTTCCTCATGACTCACGGGTGCCAACCTCCTCCCCGCGTGACCGTGTGCGTGGCGTCGGTTTGTCAGCAGCACATTCTGGCAATAATGCTTCGGCGGTGTGCACTGTTGCGTGCGGCACAATGCGCGGGATCAGCCCGGCCAGCACGCGGCCGGGACCGACTTCGTAGAACGTCTGGGCGCCGAGTGCAACGGCCGCCTGGACGACATCGATCCACCGGACGGGGGCAGCAATCTGCGCCAAGATTGCCTCACGGATCTCGTCGGGGTCAGTCCGGGGACGAGCATCGACGTTGGCGATGAGCGGCGCAATCGGCGGCCGGAGGGCAACGCCTGCAACGAGCGGACGCAACCCCTCGATGACTGGGCGCATGAGCGAGGAATGGAACGCGGCGTTGACCGGCAAGGGGACGACGCGGCGTGCGCCACGCTCACGCGCGAGCGTGGTGGCTGCGGCGAGAGCTTCCTGCGTGCCGCTCAGGGTAATCTGTCCCGGTGCGTTAATGTTCGCCACTTCCGCGCCAGTAGCATGCGCGATCTCTTCGAGCACGGCACGGTCGAGGCCAATGACTGCGATCATGCCACCGGTAGCGTACTGCTCCATCAGTTCGCCACGCCGGCGAACGATCCGCAGGGCATCGTCGAGCGCAAGACTCTCGGCGACGACCAACGCGGTATATTCGCCCAGACTGTGACCAGCGATGCAGCACGGTGCAGGGAGCAGCCCTCGTTGTTGGAGGACACGCGCATAGGCGACGCTGACAACCAGCAACGCTGGTTGCTGGTTGCGCGTGGCCTGGAGTTCTTCAGCCGGCCCTTCAAAGATGATCTGCGAGAGCCGAAAGCCAAGCACGCGGTCAGCCGTTTCAAAGATAAGACGCGCGGCCGGTTCGGCCTGGGCCAGGGCACGCCCCATGCCGACATACTGGGAGCCCTGTCCCGGGAAGACCCACGCGACGCTCATCCTGCCTCCCGTCCTGGCACACCCTGCCACCCCCAGCGCACCACGCTCGCCGCCCAGGCTAAGCCAGCTCCAAAGGCAACGAGCACGACGTTCATGCCAGGCTTCAACGCGCCAGCATCCGCGGCTTCGGCAAGACAGATGGGCACAGAGGCAGCAGACGTGTTGCCATAGCGATCGATGTTGACCCAGACCTTCTCCATCGGCAGGCCAAGCCGCTTCGCAGCGGCATCGATGATGCGCAGATTGGCCTGGTGCGGAATAAACAGGTCAATGTCCTGAGGCTGGAGGCCAGCTTGCTGAATGGCTTCGAGTGCGGCCTCGCCGAGGACGCGGACAGAGAAACGGAAGACTTCGCTGCCCTTCATCCGCATGTAGGGGCGCTTGGGTGGCGTTGCTCCATTGGCGCTGAGCAACTCGCGGAAGCCGTCGATGTACAAGCTCCACGCACCGGTCCCGTCTGAGCCGAGCACGGTCGAGAGGATGCCCTCATCCGCCGTGGTCGCTTGCAGAACGACAGCGCCTGCGCCATCGCCGAAGAGCACGCACGTGCTCCGATCCGAGAAGTCAACCCAGCGTGTCAGCGCGTCGACGCCGACAACGAGCACGGTTTGCGCCGTGCCAGCGGCGATGAACTGCGCGCCGACGGCGAGCGCGTAGACGAAGCCAGAACAGGCTGCTGCGAGGTCGAAGGCACCAGCCCGGCTGGCACCGAGTTCGGCCTGGAGGAGCGAAGCTGTGGACGGCATCAAGGTATCTGGGGTGACGGTTGCGACGATGACGAGGTCGAGCTGGTCTGGGCCAAGCCCGGCCGTTGCCAGCGCTTGGCGAGCAGCCGCGGCGGCCATTGCTGTCGTCGTCTCGGTTGGCGCAGCAAGGCGACGTTCACGGATACCCGTGCGCGCGACAATCCATTCGTCGGACGTCTCTACCATGTGCTCAAGGTCATGGTTTGTCAGCACACGATCGGGGAGATACGTACCCCATCCGGTGATCGTCGCCCGCCGCCCCACCGCTACCCCTCCTGTTTATCTCGGACTGCGCACCCCTGCCTGTCTCGTTGGTCGCTCGTTGCCGCCTCTTACTCGCGGTCAGCCCGGCGCTGCCGGCGCGCGCTGGCCGGCTCGATGACCTGCCGACCACGATACGTGCCGCAATTTGGGCACACAAGGTGTGTTGGCTTCAGCTCGCCGCAAGCTGGGCAGGTCATAAGCTGCGGTAGCTTCAGGTATTGGTGGCGCCGGCGGTAGCCTTCGCGCCGCTTGCTTACTTTATGCTTTGGTAGCGCACCCATGGACTGTTCCTCCCCTTTACTCCAAGAAGGCCGCGTTAATTCTCCAGCAAGAGACTCGCCAGTACCGCGAGCCGGTCATCGACGGGCATTGCTTCTGGTGGCAGGAGCGACTCAAAGCCTGGGCAGTCTGGTCCGCAGACGGGGCGAAGAGGCTGCGCGAGGATCGCTACCTGCCGAAGCAATTCGTTCAAGTCCAGTTGGTGATTCTCATCGATGATGAATGTCTCATCATCCTCTGGGAGCGGCAACGGGGCACCCGTCTCGACATCGATGCTTGGCCAGAACTCGGCGGAGACCGTCTCGGTGTATGTGCCATCGAATTCTGTTAAGCAGCGGGCACAGACCTGGTGGCCGGTGACCTGCACATCGCCAGTCACCAAGATGCCGGACGTAATGCGCGTCAGCCGCAGGTGGGCCTCGACACGCTGGGTTGGCAGGTCGACATCGAGTTCGAGCGCATCGAGATGGACGTCAATGCGCCGCTCCGCACCGACGCGCGCCTTGAGAAGCTGCGCGACATTCAAGACGGTATCGTTGTAAAGCTGCTGCGGTTGCATCGTTCACCCTCCGGGCGAGCGTCCCCACATCACGGGGCGCAACTAGGATACTATACTGCTCTCCTCCGGCGCTGGCGAGCCAGGGAGCGCGCAACGCGGCAGACGGTAGTAGAATGCCGGGCGTAGACGAAGGGATGGCGCCGTGCGGGAAAATATGCTCAAGCGGAAACTGGCGGCCGGTGAAGCCGTCATTGGGTGTTTCGTACCATATCCGTCAGCCGAGCTTGCTGAGTTGGTCGCGCGGCTCGGCTTCGACTTTGTCTTGATCGACTGCGAGCACGGGCCGACGTCGATCGAGTCGGCGTATCACATGGTGCTCGCGAGCGAAGCTGGCGGGGCGACCCCGCTGATTCGCGTGCCGCAAAACGTGCAGCAGGTCATTCTCCGCTATCTCGACATTGGCCCGGGCGGCATTATGGTGCCACAGGTCAACAGCGCCGACGAAGCACGGGCAGTGGTGCGGGCAGCAAAGTACCATCCAGAAGGACGGCGTGGCGTCGCTGGGGTACGAGCAGCCGGCTTTGGTGTTGAAGCGCCGCTCTCGGAGTACGTCCGCCAGGCGAACGCTGAGACACTGGTGATTGTCCAGATCGAGAGTGTTGAGGCGGTCGAGCGCCTGCCCGCGATCCTCGACGTGCCCGGGATTGATCTCTTGTTCGTGGGGCCGAACGACCTTGCACAGTCGATGGGCTATCCGGGACAACCACTCCATCCTGAAGTCCAGGCCATGGTTGACCGGATTGTCGCCATGGTCGATGGGCGCCTGCCACTGGGCACGACCGCACCAACACCGGAGCAAGTCGAGCGTCAGCTTGCGCGCGGGTTCCGACTGCTCGCGGCCAACACGACAAGCCTGCTCGCTGCAGCGGCACGCACACTACTGCAAGCTGCTGGGCGATAAGGGAAGGAGCACGGAAGGTATGCCACGGAGCGAGTTACTCCCGTACGCCTTTTTTGAAGGGCAGATTGTGCCATCGGACCAAGCCAAAGTAAGCATCGCGACCCACGCGCTGCAATATGGCACTGGCGTGTTTGGCGGGATTCGCGGCTATTTGACGGCCGATGGCCAAGCGATTAACGTGTTCCGCCTTCCCGACCACACCCGCCGGCTCATGCAATCAGCCCGCTTTATTCGTGCCACCCTGCCGTACGACGCTGACGGCGTGGCCCAGATCATCGTCGAGTTGATCAAGCGCAATGCGCCACGCTTCGACGTCTACATTCGCCCCTTCATCTATAAGGCCGATCTGGAGCTTGGGCCAAAACTGCGCGGCATCCGCGATGAGCTGGCCATCTATCTCATTCCGCTTCAGGAATACTTGCCAGTGACCAAGCCGATCCGCGTGATGGTCTCATCCTGGCGCCGGGTCGAAGACAACATCATCCCGAGCCGGGGGAAGGTTTCAGGGGCATACGTCAACTCGGCACTCGCGCACGATCAAGCCGAAGAAGCTGGGTTCGACGATGCCATTATGTTAAACGCTGAGGGCAAAGTTGCTGAGGCCAGCGGCGCCAATATCTTCATTGTCCGCAACGGCACGCTCATTACCTCGCCGATCACGGCCGACATCCTTGAGGGCATCACCCGCCGCACGATCATCCAATATGCACACGACCTTGGCATCCCGGTCGAGGAGCGAGAAATCGACCGAACCGAGCTCTATATCTGCGATGAAATCTTCCTCTGCGGCACGGGTGCGCAAATTTCACCGGTCGGCGTGGTTGATGGGCGTACCGTCGGCAACGGTGAGATCGGGCCAATCACCAAGCGGCTGCAAGAGCTGTTCTTCGCCGTTGTGCGCGGAGAGGAGCCGCGGTATCAGCACTTCCTGACGCGCGTGCCACTCGAATAAGTCATTGGCCATCGGCGTGGTGCTTCCCCGGAGTGTTAGCATTCTGCCCGGGGAAGCACACGAGCCGCTGGAGGCGAGTGGGTGCGACAGCAGAAACAACACCGGCACGTCTGGATCGGCATTGTGCTCACGCTGCTGCTCCTCGTGCCGGGCTGCTCCTGGGGAAAGCGGGCAGGATCAACCGCGACGCCAACGCCAGCTACCAGCCAAGCGGTCCAGCAGGCCGCGCCAGCAGCGGTGACAGTATCGCCGCCAGCAACAGGGCAAACGATGCCAGCTGTTGCGTCCCGGACGCTGGTCGAGGGCGGCCTTGACGAGCCGCGAACGCTGAACCCGCTGTTTGTCGCCGACCCGCTTTCGGAAGAATTGAGTCATTTGGTCTTTGACGGCCTCGTTTCCGTCGACCCACAGACGGGCGAGCCGACACCGGCATTAGCCGCATCATGGGACGTGAGCGACGACCGGCAGACCTACACCTTCCATCTGCGACCTGGCGTGCAGTGGCACGACGGACAGCCGCTCACGGCACAAGATGTCGTCTTCACCTATCAGCGGATGATGGACGAGAACGTGCGCTCGCCGCGCTACTCGCGCTTAGCGGGGCATGTCAAAAGTGTGACGGCGATTGACCAGCAGACAGTTGCCATTACGCTCTACGCCCCCGACGCAGCATTCCTGACCACGATTGCAACGCTTGGGATTGTCCCGGAGCACCTTCTCGGCAGTATCCAGCCCGCTCAGCTGATCACTGACCCGTTTGGGATTAGCTCAGCCGTCGGCACTGGGCCGTTTACCCTCAGCCAGTGGGTACGCGGCGAGACGATTGTCTTCACTCGCAATCCCAACTACTTTCGCGGCGCTCCACAAGTCGAGCAATATATCTACCGCATTTTCCCCTCGCTCGATGATCTTGTTGCCGCGCTCCGCAACGGTCAGGTGCAGTGGGCAACCGTGAGCGCGTCGTTGGCAACGAACGTGCCGGACATTCCCGGCGTAACCAAGAAGACGCTGCCAGGCTTTGGGCTGACCGTTGTTGCGTTCCAACTCGATTCGAGTAAGTTCACGCTGTTCCAGGACGCACGGGTACGCAAGGCGCTCTTCCTCGCGCTCGACCGAGCCGCGATGGTCAAAGAGATCTACGGCGGGGCGGCGCGCGTCGCCCAGGGGACAATCCCGCCAGCCTCCTGGGCAGCCAGTGCCGTGAACAATGTGCCGGGGCCAAACCGCACGGAAGCCGGGCAACTACTCGACCAGGCTGGCTGGACGGTGGGCTCTGACGGCTTCCGGCAACATAACGGCAAACGGCTGCAGTTCACCTTGCTGGCAACTGGCGCCGATCCCGGCGAACGCGCGCTTGCCATCTGGCTCGCGAACCAGTGGCGCACGCTCGGCGTTGATGTCACCATTGACTTCCAGCCCTGGAGCGAGGTGCGCAAGCGACTCACCGAGACACGCGATTTTCAAGCGGCCTTGCTCACGATCAACTGGGGCATCGACCCAGACCAGAGCGATGTCTGGTCAAGTAATGCGTTCTACAGTGGCCTCAACCTCATGCACTACGCAAGCGCAGCAGTCGACAAAGCGCTTGCTGATGGCCTTGCCACCGACGACCGAAGCAAACGCCAAGCGGCCTACCAGCAACTGCAACAGACATTGCTCAACGATCTGCCAGTGCTGCCGCTGGCATTCCCCGACCGGGTGGTCCTCTGGTCGACACACCTGCAGGCGCCGTCGCTTACGCCCCTTGCTTTGCGCCTGCGCCTTGGCGTCGAGCAGTGGCATATGACGGCTTCGTGACATCGTGCACAAAAGGGCTTGCATTCTCTTGGGCAAGCCACTATACTGGTGAGCTAATCGATGATGGCAGGAGGCACGCAACGGCGCGTGTCTCGGTGGGTGAGGAGGCCCAAATGCTGGACGCAACGCTGCGGCCGCGTGATTGTTTTCCCCACTGTGCACTGACAGTGGTCCATGTCGCTGGGAATCTTCCCGATATCCCCGCGTTACCTCTTCCTTCAGTAAGGCCTTCCGGAAGAAAATCAAGCGGAACCCCCGCGCGAACACGCTAGGACGTGCACGCCGTCGCCGTTGACGGCGAGTTGCTGATTCCTATCAGCGGAGTCGTACCGGAGCAGGCTCGCTCCAGATCAACAATACGTAGGGAAGGGAACAGCAATGCAGCGCAACGACGCGCATCTGGCAAAGGCGCCACTGTATCGACCAGAGTACGAGCACGACGCGTGCGGGACAGGCTTTGTCGCCGACCTCTCCGGCGTACCCAGCCACCGCATTGTCGCCTACGCACTCGAGGCAGTCGTCAATTTGACCCACCGCGGGGCAGTCGATGCTGACGCGAAGACCGGCGACGGCGCTGGGATCACCATCCAGCTCCCGCGCAAGCTGCTTGCTCGGGAAGTCGCGCGGCTCACCGGACAGACGATCGACCCGGCCGTGCTGGCAGCGGGGCTCGTCTTCCTCCCCCAGCAACCCGAAGCAGCAGCCGCCCTGCAGGAGGAATGTGCTGCGGCGATCGCGGCCGAAGGGCTGACCTTCCTCGGCTGGCGTGTTGTGCCGGTGAACCCGGATGTGCTGGGGCAGAAGGCACGTGAGACAATGCCAACAATCCGCCATCTGCTCGTCGCCCGGCCGGAGCGGATGGAGCCGATGGAGTTCGAACGACGGCTCTACCTGGCCCGTCGCCGTATCGAGCGGTTTGCCAAGGAACGCGGCATTAGCGACTTCTTTGTCCCCTCATTGTCCTGCCGGACACTCGTCTACAAGGGGCTGTTTGTCGCTCGCGACCTGGCTGGCTTCTACCTGGATCTGCAGGATCCTGAGCTGGAGAGTGCACTTGCACTCTTCCACCAGCGCTACAGCACCAACACCTTCCCGACCTGGCAACTGGCCCAGCCGTTTCGCCGGTTGGCACACAATGGCGAGATCAACACGCTGCAAGGCAACCGGAACTGGATGCGTGCCCGCGAGCCGGAACTTTGCTCCGACCTCTGGGGCGAGCGGATTCGCGACCTGCTCCCGGTGATCGAACCGACGGGGAGCGATTCGCTGAGCCTCGACAACGTCCTGGAGTTGCTGGAACTTTCCGGGCGCGAACTGCTCCACGCCGTCGCAATGCTCGTCCCGGCAGCGTGGGAACACATGCCACATCTCGACGAGGCACTGCGTGGGTTCTACGCCTATCACGCCTGTCTGATGGAGCCGTGGGATGGTCCGGCGGCCATCGCATTCACCGACGGCCGCATCGCTGGCGCGGTGCTCGACCGCAACGGCCTACGCCCAGCGCGCTATACCGTGACCGAGGATGGGCTCGTTGTCCTGGCGAGCGAGACCGGCGTGATCGACCTGCGTGGTCATCCGATCCTCGAGCGCGGTCGTCTCGGACCAGGCCAGATGCTGGCAGTCGATGTCCAGCGTGGGCTGTTGTGGCATGACGATGAGATCAAGGCCCAACTGGCCACCCAGCGGCCGTATGAGCAATGGGTAAAGACACATACCTATCATCTGAGCGAACAGGTCGAAACCAACGGGCATACCAGCTACAATGGCCATGAGCTGACAGAGAAGCAGGTACTCGCGCGACAAGTCGCCTTTGGCTTCAGCGCAGAAGATCAGCGCCTGGTCATCCATCCCATGGCAGTGGAAGCCAAGGAACCGGTCTGGTCGATGGGCGATGACGCGCCACTGGCCGTCCTTTCACGTTTTCCACGACCACTCGCCCATTTCTTCCGTCAGCGCTTCGCACAGGTGACGAACCCACCGATCGACCCGCTGCGCGAGAAGCTTGTGATGGCGCTCGACGTCTACCTTGGGCCACGCCAAAGCCTGCTGACCGAGACGCCCGAGCACGCGCGGCTGCTGCACCTGCCCAGCCCAGTGCTGACTGAGCGCGCGCTCCACGCGCTCGTGGCGCTGCAGACGCCAGAACTGCGTGCTGTCGTCCTGCCCGCTGTTTTCCCAGTCGCTGACGGCCCAGACGGGCTCATGACCGCGCTTGAGCAACTGCTGCGCGATGCTGAAGCGGTCGTTGACCACGGAGCAACGATCCTCGTGCTGAGCGACCGCGGTGTGGACGCCGAGCATGCGCCGATCCCGATGCCGTTGGCAGTCGGTGGCTTGCATCACCACCTCATCCGGGTCGGCAAGCGGATGCGCGCATCAATCGTCTGCGACACTGGCGATGTCTGGGACGTGCACCAGGCAGCGGTGCTGATCGGCTACGGCGCGTCAGCGATTCATCCCTATCTTGCCTTTGAAGTGGCGCGCAGCTTTGCCGGCACACGGGGCTGCGAGGAACTGAGCCCAGAGACCCTCGAGCAGCGCTATAAGGAGTCGCTGGAGGCAGGGCTGCTCAAGGTGATGTCCAAGATGGGCATCTCAACCCTGGCAAGCTACCAGGGTGCCCAACTGTTCGAGATCATCGGCCTGGCAGACACCGTTGTCGAGCGCTACTTCACCGGCACGCCAGCTCGTCTGGGTGGACTCGACCTCCGAGGTATCGGTGAGCGCGTGCTGGAGCGCCATCGGCTGGCATATGCCGAGCCGATCGAGAAGCTTCCTGACTATGGTATGGCGCGGTTCCGCAAGGACGGTGAATACCATGCCTATAGCCCAATGAACGTGCGCGCGCTCCAGCAGGCCGTTCAAACTGGCGACCGGACGCAGTACCGCGCGTTCGTGCAACTGATCGAATCGCGACCGCCGATGGCGTTGCGCGACCTGCTCACCTTCCGGCCGACAACACCGATTCCCCTGGACGAAGTCGAGCCGATGGAGTCGATCCGCAAGCGCTTCGTGGTGACGGCGATGTCGCTTGGTGCACTGAGCCCGGAAGCCTTCCGCACCTTGGCCATCGCGATGAACCGGATTGGCGGACGGAGCAACTCCGGTGAAGGTGGCGAAGATCCCGACTGGTATTACGAGCCAGGGCCGGACATCCCCCACAGCCGGATTAAGCAGGTCGCATCAGCCCGGTTTGGCGTGACGACGGAGTATCTGGTGCACGCCGACGAACTGGAGATTAAGATCGCCCAGGGCTCGAAGCCTGGCGAGGGTGGCCAGCTGCCAGCGCATAAGGTGACGGCGTTCATCGCCCGCCTTCGCCACGCGATTCCAGGCATTGCGCTGATTTCACCGCCGCCACACCACGACATCTACAGCATTGAAGACCTTGCCCAGTTGATCTACGACCTCAAGCAGGTCAACCCACGAGCGCGAGTCGGTGTGAAGCTCGTGGCTGAGGCTGGTGTCGGCACGATTGCCGCTGGCGTGGCCAAGGCACACGCTGACTATATCCTGATCAGCGGGCACGCTGGCGGCACTGGCGCGTCACCACTGTCCTCGATCAAGTACGCAGGCGTCCCCTGGGAACTCGGGTTGGCTGAGACGCAGCAGACGCTGGTGCTCAATGACCTGCGGAGCCGTGTCCGGTTGCGCACGGACGGTGGGCTCCAGACCGCACGGGACGTCATCATCGCGGCATTGCTGGGCGCTGAGGAGTTCAGCTTTGGCTCGGCAGCGATGGTCTCGATCGGATGCGACATGGCCCGGCAGTGCCATCTTAACACTTGCCCAACTGGGATCGCGACGCAGCGCGAAGACCTGCGGGCGCGCTTTCAGGGCAAGCCAGAGCACGTGATCAACTACTTCACCATGCTAGCCGAAGAGGTGCGCGAATACCTGGCACGGCTCGGCGCGCGGACGCTGGACGAGATTGTCGGCCGCGTTGACCTACTGACCCAGGTACCGAATCCCGAAGGCCCTGGGGCGACCCTCGACCTTTCGGCCATCCTTACGCTGCCTGGCGATGCAGAGACGCCACGCCGTTGCTTCTGGCTACGGAACGACTTCCAAGACGTGAGCGGCCCGCCGCTGGACGAGACCCTGCTGCCGCAATGCCAGCCAGCGCTTGAACACGGCACGCCTGTCCATCTCACAGCCACGGTGCGGAACCATCACCGTGCCGTTGGTGCACGGATTGCTGGCGAACTCGCCCGGCGCTATGGCCGGAATACGCCACCAGCCGGGCTCATCGAGATCGAACTGACGGGTCAGGCCGGTCAGAGCTTCGGGGCATGGTGCACCAATGGCCTGCGGCTCGTGCTCAACGGCGAAGCTAACGACTACGTTGGCAAGGGCATGTCTGGTGGCGAGATCATCGTGCGGCCAATCGATCTGCCGAGCGACGCAAGCCGCCCACAAGTGATCGTTGGGAATACGGTTCTCTACGGCGCGACCGGTGGCAAGCTGTTCGTGGCTGGCCAGGCAGGTGAGCGGTTCGCCGTGCGTAACTCTGGCGCAACTGCCGTTGTCGAAGGCGTGGGCGATCACGGCTGCGAGTATATGACGGCTGGCACCGTCGTCGTGCTGGGCGAAACCGGCCGCAACTTCGCTTCGGGCATGACCCACGGCACAGCCTATGTCCTTGACCTCACCGGCCAGTTCACGAAGCGCTACAACCCAGCTTATGTGTCGTTGGCCCGTCTTGACGATCCGGCTGAAGCGGAAGCACTGCGCGCGCTGATTGCTGAGCATGTTGCCTGGACGAACAGTCCACGCGGCCAGGCGATCCTCGACCGGTGGGAGGACTACCTGCCACACTTCTGGAAGGTTGTGCCACACCCGCCGGTCGAAGTGCCCAACGAGCCACCGGCGCGGGCCCGTGCTCGCTTGGCTGCGCGCCAAGCCGCGGCAGCTCCGGCGGCTGACTAAACTCTTGCCCACTCCAACTCCCTGTTCCCGGCAGGCTGTGTGACGAGGGGTTCGGTTCGCCGGCCCCTCGTCACCATGTTTATCACGGACGCACACCGCTCGCGTTCTTACCCACGAGTTAGGCCTTCACTGTGCCAGGCCAGATAGTATGCGCCGCATCTGGGCCTGGCAACAAAGGCTGCCCACCAGGGGGTTAGCCTGGCGGGCAGTGGTGGGTGGGAGAGGAGCACCAGTAATGGAATCAGCGAATTGGAGTGACGGCAGCTTCGTCACGTTCACCGGTTCGGATCCGGTAGACCCGTTCAACCGGCAGGACGAAGATCTTGCCATCGCCGACGTCGCCAGTGCGCGCGGACTGGAGAATCGCGTTGACGGTTGGCTCGACGAAGTGGTCGGACACCCCGATCTCAAGGCGGATTTTGTGGGAGAGTTCCATCTTGACCGTCGTCCCGCGATAGTTTTCGACCGCTTCCATCTCGCCGCCATGGCCGCGCACCTGGGAGATCGTCAAGCCACGGACTTCTGCACGGAAGAGTGCTTCTAGGACATCGTTGAGCTTCTCGGGCCGAATGATGGCAACGATCAGCTTCATGCGGCACCTTCCTTCGTGATCTTCAACGGCGTGGCAACGGGCGCGCTTGTCATGCGCTCGGTCGGCAGCACCAGCACCGCTCCTTCGCCGCTGCCATAGGCTTCTTCACCATGCTCGCTGACATCAAGGCCAAGACGCTCACTCGCCATGGTGACGCGCAGTGCCATCGCCAGGCTCAAGAGCTTGAGGATCACGACGGTGCCGATCGCGGTGTAGAGCATGACGGCGATGACGGCGATCGCCTGAATCAGCAACTGACGCGGGTTGCCAAAGAGCAAGCCATCAGCGACGCCGTTCCAGCTCTTCTCGGCAAAGACACCAGTCAGCAGCGCCCCAGTCATGCCACCGATGCCGTGTGCGGAGAAGACATCGAGCGAGTCATCGATAGCAGTCCGTGCCCGCCAGAGCAACGCGAAGTAGCTTGGGAATGCGGCGAGTGCGCCCAGGACAATGCTCGAGAAGGGGCTGATGAACCCCGCAGCCGGCGTGATGGCAACGAGCCCGACGACAATCGCCGTCGCCAATCCAACGGCTGTTGCTTTCCCAGTCCGGACGAGGTCGAGGATCATCCAGACGACTGCCGTGGCCATTGGCGCAAGGAACGTGTTGACGAAGGCGAGCGCCGCAATCTCATTGGACTGGAGCGCGCTTCCAGCGTTAAAGCCGAACCAGCCGATCCAGAGCAGCGCAGCGCCAAGCAAGGTGAAGGGAATGTGATGCGGCAAGATTGCTTGCCGTCCGTAGTCACAGCGCTGCTTGAGGATGAGCGCGGCGACGAGGGCGGCAACACCAGCGTTAACGTGGACAACAGTGCCACCAGCAAAATCAAGTGCACCAAGTTTGCCAAGCCAGCCTCCACCCCAGACCCAGTGGGCAATTGGCGCGTAGATCACAAGCGACCAGGCCAAGAGGAAGAGGAGGTATGGGACAAAGCGCATGCGCTCAACGACAGCGCCAGAGACCAGTGCAGCAGTAATAATGGCAAAGGTCGCTTGGAAGGCGAAGAAGAGCACATGCGGGATCTGCCCTTGTGCAGTCAATCCAACACCACGCAACAGCGCATAGGAGAGGTCACCAATGACTGCATTGCCAGAGGAAAAGGCGATAGTATAGCCGAGGAGTGCCCAGGCCAGCCCGACGACGCCGATCGCCGCGAAACTCATCATCATAGTGTTGAGGGCGTTCTTGGCCCGAACCAGCCCCCCATAGAAGAAGCCGAGAGCGGGCGTCATCATTAACACGAGCGCCGTCGCAACAAGCATCCACGCGATGTGCCCTGCATCCATTGCAGCCCCCTTTCATCGGCGGCACCGTTGCCGCTCCATCAACTGTCCGGTCGCCTCGGCAGTGAGGCACATGCACCAGCGCTGGCTTCTTGTGCAGGATCACGAACTGTGCGGCGATCGCGTCCTGCCGATCTGGAGTCTAGCGGGCTGAGCACGGCCCGTGCTTGCCGAATGTGCCCAATTTGGATTCAGGATTTTGGGCAGGTGCACAAACAGGGATGCGTGCGCTCCCCGAGGGCGTGGCATCGGCCTGCGCCCGGTGTTCGCGATGGTTGAACAGCAGGCACGCCAGGAGCAGGAAAGGCAGCGTATACTTCCGGCGCTGTCGCTGATGATTGGTGGAGAGGAGCGTGCAGTGGGCACAGCCTCAGTTGCAGAGCGACGCGGTCTGCACCAGCGGCAGCTGCTTCCGCTGCATATTGGGGCAACCGTCGGGCCACTTGGGTCATGGGGGTTATCGGTCATCTTTCATCAGCTCACTGTTGCCTTTGGCGTTGACCGAGCAGCGCTCTCCTTGGCGATCCCGGCGTACATGTTCGCCTTCGCCGGCGCACAACTCTTCTCTGGCAGCATCTCCGATCTGACCTCGCGGCGCACAACAGCACTCCTTGGCTTCTTTGGCTATGGGCTGGCAACAGCAATCGCGGGACTGTCATGGAACTTGCCGAGTTTCTTGCTCAGCCAAGTGCTGCAGGGGCTCACCAACGCCTTTATGACACCGATTCTCATGGCGACAATCGGTGATGCTGTCGAGCCGGCCCAGCACGGGAGGGCGATGGGGATCTTCACGAGCCTGAACACGTCGGGAATGCTGCTCGGCCCGTTGCTTGCTGGCGCCGTTGGCCCGTACAGCTGGCGGGCCTATTACTTCGTCAGCGCGGGCTGGAGTGTTGCCATCGGGCTATGGCTCGCCTGGTGGTTCAGTCGTTACGCAATCGGAACGCAGCGGGCGGCCTCACCCGACCGCTTTACTGCGCTGCGGCAACTTAGCGAGGCCTTGCGGCAGCAGACCCGGCTCGTGCTTCTGCTTGCTGGCGTCGCCTTCTTGACCAACGCTGCTGGAGCAGGAGCAAACTACCTCTTTGGGGAATATCTCCGGGAACGCTGGCAGACGCCTGAGCAAACGATCGGCATTCTGCTCAGCCTCTACGGGCTCGCCGGACTCCTCGTGGGGCCACTGGCAGGCATGCTCGTTGACCGGCTCGGCATCGTCCAGGCCGGATGGCTTGGCGAAACCGGCATGGCCCTGGCGCTTGTCCTGCTGGCCCTGGCGCCGACGCCGTGGCTCTTCGGCCTCGGGAACTTTCTGCTGGGCACGCTCACAATTGCAAGCTGGGCCGCGATCAACACTTTGGCCATCACCGCGCTGCCGGAATACCGCGGCACCCTTTCGGCCTACGTCGGGGTGGCGAAGTTCTTAGCGCAGGGCGTGGCGCCAAGCTGGTTTACGCCGCTCTACGAGCACCTGACACCCCGGGCCATTTTCCCCGGCGCAGCCTTGCCCGCGTTGCTGACGTTGCCATTGCTCTTCTGGCTCCAGCAGACACGGCGAGGCGCCGGGCAACCCGTGCCACGACGTCCCGAAGCGTAACGAGCACAGGATACGCGCCAGCCTGCCAGGTGTAAGCGCAGGCTGGCGCGCGATGCAGCTTGCGAGGGCGTAAGCTAGCCGTCAACCGGCAGCGATTCGACATCGATCTGCGCGCGCTGGAGCCGGCCACTGTAGTCGATGTAGACTGCCTGCCACTCGCTGAAGACATCGAGCGCGGCTTGGCCAGCCTCGCGGTGGCCGTTGCCCGTGCCCTTGGTACCGCCAAACGGCAGGTGGATCTCCGCGCCGATCGTGCCAGCGTTGACGTAGAAGACACCGGTGTAGACGTCTTCGATTGCCCGGAAGGCCTTGGTAATGTCACGGGTGTAGATCGACGCCGAGAGACCGTAGCGGACGCCGTTGCAGACCTGGATCGCCTCTTCAAGGCTGCGCACGGTAATAAGGGCCGTGACCGGGCCAAAGATCTCCTCTTGCGCAATGCGCATGTCGGGTCGCACATTGATAAAGACAGTCGGCTGGTGGAAGTGACCGCGCGCAAGCTCACCATCGCGGGCAATGCCACCACCACAGAGGATTTCAGCGCCCTCTTGCTGGCCGATCTCGACGTAACGGTGAACGCGTTCGAGTTGCGAGGCGCTGACAACTGGACCGACGTCGGTCTGCGGATCGAGCCCGTTGCCCAGACGGAGCGCGCTGACACGGACTTCGAGCTGGTCAGCCAGCTCACGGAAGACGCCTTCATGGACGATAATGCGGCTGGCCGCAGTGCAGCGCTGCCCAGACGTGCCAAACGCGCTCCAGACGATGCCGTCGAGTGCGAGCTTGAGATCGGCATCGTCCATCACGATGATGGCATTCTTGCCACCCATCTCGAGGCTGACGCGCTTGCCCTGCTGTGCGCAGGCGACGGCGACCTGCTGCCCGATCTCATTGGAGCCAGTGAAGGAGATCAAGGCAACATCTGGATGGTTGACGATGGCGTTGCCGACCGTCTCGCCGCTCCCCAGCACGAGGTTGAGGACCCCCGGCGGCAACCCTGCTTCCTCAAACAACTCGACCAGCCGCACTGCCGAGCGAGCCGTGTAGCTGGCCGGCTTGAAGACGACGGTGTTGCCACAGATCAGCGCGGGCATGATCTTCCACGAAGGGATGGCGATCGGGAAATTCCACGGCGTGATCAGGCCAACGACACCGAGCGGCTTGCGCACCGTCATGTTCCACTTGTGGGGCAATTCCGAGGGCGTCGTCTGGCCCCAAAGCCTGCGGCCTTCGCCAGCCATATAGAACGTCATGTCAATGGCCTCTTGCACGTCGCCACGGGCCTCGGCCAGCACCTTGCCCATCTCTTCGGTCATCTCCCGCGCCAGCTGCTCCTTGCGCTCGACCAGCAACTGGCCGACGCGGAAGAGGATCTCACCCCGCTTTGGAGCCGGGGTTTTGCGCCAGCGGTCAAACGCAGCCTTCGCTGCTTGGACGGCCGCGTCAACATCTTCTGGCCCACTCTGGGCGTAGGTGCCGATGAGCTCGCCAGTGGCCGGGTTACGCCGCTCGTAGGTCGCGCCGCTGCGGGCATCAACCCATTCGCCATTGATATAGTTTTTGAACTGTGCGCCCATGATGTCTCTCCTCCCTGCTCGGGTCAGGCACACACCACTGGTTGCATCTTAACGCACGTCCTCCGCCAGCGGCGAGCCTCGTGCTAAGATGCTGGCGCACGGATGGGAGGCACCAGCAGCCATGGACGCCGTGATTCTGTCGATCGGGACGGAGCTTGTCGACGGTCACCTGACTGACACAAATGTGACGTTTCTCTGCCAAGAGCTGGTAAGCCTTGGCATCGATGTCCGCTGGTCGAGCCAAGTTGGCGACCGGCTTGCGGACATTGTGCGGCAACTGCAGCGAGCATGGGACGATGCGACAGTCATCATCACGACAGGCGGCATTGGCCCAACGGCGGATGATCTGACGCGCGAGGCGATTGCGGCGTTGCTCGACGAAACGCCGACTGTCGACCCGGATGCGCTGGAGACGCTGCGCGGGTTCTTCGCGGCCCGCGGGCAGACGATGCCGGAACAGAACATCAAGCAGGCCTGGCGCATTCCCTCGGCGGAATTGCTACCAAACCCACTGGGGACTGCACCGGGCTGGTTCGTCCGACACGACAACCATGTCATCGTGACTATGCCAGGTGTGCCGCGCGAGATGATCCGGATGTGGCGTGCTGAAGCGCTGCCTCGGCTCTTGCCCTACTGCAGCGGGCAGACAATCCGGATGCACACGCTGAAGACGATTGGGCTCGGTGAATCGGCCGTCGAAGAGCGCCTGATGGACCTCGTTGCGCGTCCCAACCCGATCGTGGCGACCTATGCCAAAGACGACGGCGTCCATGTGCGGATTACGGCTCGCGCGGCCAATGCCGATGAGGCAGAACGCCTGCTTGAAGCAACTGCGGAAGAGGTACGACGACGGCTTGGCCGTCACGTCTATGGCACCGAGGAGACGTCACTTGCCGGCGCCGCGCTTGAGCCGCTGCGCATGTGCGGCTGGACGCTGGCGGTGGAAGAACACGGGAGTGGCGGGCGTGTTGCCGCCTTGCTCAGTGACGCACCAGATGCGGCAACGACACTCCGCTGGGCCATCGTGAAGCCAGATATCCAGGAAGTGACGGGCGAGGCGCTTCAGGCAGTCGCCCACGCGGCGAGTGTCACAGTCCGGCAGACGGCAGGCACAGACTGCGGGCTCGGCGTCGCACTGGCATTTCCAAGCGCCGACCGCGAGGCACGCGTCCGCGGCAGCGTCGCGCTAGCACTGACGACCCCAGCCGGGGAGTTTCGGCAAGAGCAGAGCATTACGGCCCCGCTGGGCGAGCTTCGCCGGCGCGCGGGATTGTGGAGCGCTGAACTGTTGCATCTGGCAGGTATTGATCTCCTGGAGCAATCTCAGGAATAGTGCGCCAGGTGCGTCGCAGCCCGTACCGTCGGATTCGCCACCAGACGCCGACGGGATAACCAGCCATCTTCGCCACGTCGCCGACGGCGCGTAACACGGGCACGAGCAGAGCTGCCAGCATGCGCTCTCTCGGACGCAGGGCTGAGCGACGACGCCAGAGCCGCTGCCAGGGTCGGCGGAGGTAACTGAGCGCGGCGAGAAAGACGGCGAGGCGCACGACAGGATGCCGCCCCCAGATGAGGACTGGCCCGACACTGCCATAGACGGCATAGCGGATCAGGTGACGAAGGGTGAATAGTCCAGCCTTGCCGTCACCCCGCGCATAGTGCCAGTACTGCCACCAGAACGCGCTGAGCGAGGTACGCGGGCGATAGGCGACGACGGCATCACGCGCAAGCTGAAAACGGGCACCGGCCCGCTTGAGGCGCAGATCGAAGACGACATCCTCGCAGTAGTCGAGCCACTCGGGATAGCGCACGCCAGCCAGGAACCAGCTTCGCCGATAGGCGACAGAGCGGCTCGAGGGCAAGAAGCCTTCAGCCCGAATTTCCTCTGGATCAGGCAGGGTGACGGCAGCCAGGGCATGCTCAAAGAGCGTCTGCGGCGCAGGGCGAAACACGCCAGCGACGACATCAGGCTGCTCGGCTGGCG
Source organism: Thermorudis peleae (assembly GCF_000744775.1). Classification (NCBI taxonomy): domain Bacteria; kingdom Pseudomonadati; phylum Thermomicrobiota; class Thermomicrobia; genus Thermorudis; species Thermorudis peleae. Next base: position 34,722 of record NZ_JQMP01000003.1, read on the forward strand.
GTGCGGTGAACGGGGCAACGAGGCGCTCGAGCCAGTCGGGCGCGAGCACTACGCCCCCATCGGTGACGGCCACAATGTCGCCGCGGGCGAGCGCAAGCGCGCGGTTCCTGCCCTGGCTAATGCTGGCACCGGGGAAGACATCGATGACGAGTGGCAGTCGGTCACGCCAGCGCTCGAGGATGGCGAGCGTGTCGTCGGTTGAGCCGCCGTCGACGATGACCACTTCATCAGGCAGAACCGTCTGGTCGGCAATTGAGGCCAACAATGCAGGCAACGTCGCTGCTTCATTCTTAACGGTCAGCACGAGGCTGACGCGTGGACGGGCGTTCCCAAGCACCGGGCGACTCCTGCTCAAAGGCAGCAAGCAAAGCATCCTGTCGAGCGAGCATCCGCGCCCGCTCTGCTTCCGTCTGGTCATCATATCCGGCCAGGTGCAAGAGGCCATGGAGGGCAAGATAGGCAATTTCGCGGCCAGGTGAATGCCCTGCTTCCGCTGCTTGCACCGCGGCGGTGTCAGCTGAGACAGCAATATCCCCGAGATATGGGGGATCATTGGGAAACGTGAGGACGTCGGTTGGGCCAGCAATACCCTGGTAACGTTCGTGGAGGGCAGCAATTTCGTCGTCACGGCACACCCAGACACTGAGCGCACCATCGAGCCCTTCCTGCTGTGCGGCATACCGTAAGAGATCGGCTAGCCGCCGGCGATTCACGGGCGTTGCCCCTGGGCTGAGCTGGATCGTCACTCGCAGCGCCATCGTCGTCAGGCCGTCTGTCCAGCGACTGGCGCCGGCGCCAGGTTCCCATCGTCAGCAGCGACTGCCGGACGCGGCGTTTCGGGGTATTCAATGCGCGGATGGTAGATGCCCTCGAGAATTGTCAGGAAGACGCGGCGAATCTCGCCAAGCTCTCGCAGCGTCAAGTCGCATTCGTCGAGCTGACCATCTTCAAGCCGCTCGTGGATGACGCGGTCGACAATCTCTTCGAGCGCAGTGCTGCGTCGGCCATTGGCGTCGCCCTCGTACAACTTGCCAGACTGCGCAGCTGCCCGCACTGCTGCTTCCACGCCATCGGCAAGCATGATAATTGCGGCCTCCTTCGTCTGGGGCTTCGGACCAGGATAGCGAAACGCCGCTTCATCGACCGGCTCACCAGCGGCCAACGCTTTGGAGTAGAAGTATTTGATCAGCATCGTGCCATGGTGCTGCTCGATCATTTCGACAATTGGCCGGGGCAACCGAGCCTTCTTGGCAAGGCGTACGCCGTCAGTGACGTGCGCCTTGATGAGCTGCGCACTCGTGAGTGGATCGAGTGTATCGTGGACATTGGCGCGGTTCGCTTGATTTTCGACGAAGAAACTTGGGCGCAAGACTTTGCCAATATCATGATAGAGCACGCCGACACGGGTGAGCAGCGGATCGGCGCCAATGGCCTCGGCAGCGGCCTCGGCCAGGTTCCCGACAACGAGGCTGTGATGATAGGTACCGGGCGCTTCACGCACGAGGCGGCTCAGCAGCGGCTGGTTGGGGTGGGCAAGCTCGAGCAGTTGCAGATGGGTGGTGATGCCGAGTAAGCGGCCAAGCAGGCTGAACGACAGGAAGCAGAGGCTTGCTGAGAGGGCGCCGTTGATGCCACCTTCAACGACGAGCATCAGCGCTTGGGAAGGCGTCAACGACCGGTCAATGAGTGCAAAGAGGATTGACAAGACGGCAGCCGTGCCACCAACGGCGAGCACGCTCCACAGAAACGTGAGTGCACGTTCAGCTCGCCAGATCACGAGCGCACCGACGAGGCTCGTCAGCGCCGTGAGCAGCACGACCTCGTACGAGAGGCCAGCAATGGCGCCGAGGTAGAGGCCGGTGAAGGTGCCGGTGATCGCGGCAACGCGGACGTCGAGGAGGATGGCAAGCAGCATAATGGCGCCAGCGGCGGGGAAGAGCGGGCGCACCGCGGGGTTCATGAAGACAAAGCGGCCAACGGCGACGACGCTGAGCACCATCGCGCCGATGAGGAGGAACTGCCGGGCTTGACGGGTTGGCTGCAGGAAGCGGTAGAGCGTCACGGTAAAGATGGCCGTGATGACCACCAGCAATCCGCTCAGTCCAACAAAGCGCTCCCACGTTAGCCGCGGCGCAAGCAGGCCGAAGTACTCAAGCTTCTCCAGTATTTCTGGGGTGATGACATCGCCATCACGAACGATGACCTGGCCAGCCTGCACAGTGACGTAGACCGGCTGGACCTGAGCCGCGGCTGCCTCGCGGGCGGCCTTGGTGCGCTCCTCATCGACCTGGACGTTTGCGCGGATGAACGGCCGTGCCAGGTCGATGGCGAGGCGTGCTTCATTCGGGCTGAGGCTCGGATTGACGCGCAGGAAGAGCGATTCTTTGACCGACGCAACGTCTTCAGGTCGTACGGTGTCGGCCATAACGAGCGAAAGCAGCCGCCGCGCCTCAGTTTCGACACGCCCCCACGACTGATCGTTCATCGTGACGAGGAGTTGCGCATCTTCAGCGCTGAGGCCGTCGAGGGCCGCTTGTGCTTTCTGGGCGGCGACATTCGGCGGCTGGGCATGGTCAGCCCGGATCGCGTCGAGTTGCGCCAGCAGCCGGTTGAGCGCGTCGAGCTGTGTTGTGCCAACAGCCGGATCGCGCACCAACACGACATTGCGGGCATCGTCGTAGGCTTCCTTGCGACGCTGAGCGGTCAGCAGCTTGCTCTCAAACGTGGCAGTGCGTGGGGCCTTGATCGTCTTGTCAGCGATCTGCCCAACGCGCCAGTTGAGGGTATCGGTCGCCCAGGTCAGCGCCAGCAAGGCCAAGAGCCCCGTGCTGAGCGCAACGCCGAAGGCCGTGGGTACCAGTGCCGGACGGTGCCACAGCCCGGAACGGCGCAGGCGGCCCCACGCCCGCGCGAGCCGTGAGCTCTGTTTCCCTTTTGCGCGGAGTACCCGCCACATGAGTCAATCCAACTCGTGCAGCACCGATCGGCGGGTCATGACGAAGGATGCGCCGTCGCTCGCTCGTTCAGCGCTTGGCGAGCTGCATCAGCAATGGCCTGTCCCTCAGCCCGTGGTCCGACGCGTGCGCGGAGCACTGGCATAACCTTGCTCATATCCTTCGGCCCAGCTGCGCCGACCTCTTCAACGACCTGCCGGGCAAGCGCAAGGAGTTCATCGGGCGAAAGCTGAGGCGGCAAGTACTGTTCCAGCACAGCAATCTGTGCTGACTCGCGGTCAACCAGGTCAGTGCGGCCGCCCTGCGCAAACTGCTCAATCGCCTCACGCCGCATCTTGATCTGCCGGCGAATGACTTCAATGATTTCATCATCGGTCAAGGGACGGCCCTTCTCAATCTCGACATTTTTGATCTCGGCCCGCAGAAAGCGGATGACTTCGCGGCGTGTGACATCGCCACTTCGTACGGCTTCCTGCAGGTCAGCTAGCAGGCGCTCTGCCAAACCCGGCACGTTGTTCTCCTTTTTCCTTGCCGGAAGGGAGTGAAACCTTCCGCTGCAGCACACGTGGCGTAACGCAGTTCGCGTGCCTGCACGCGGCGAGTAGAGTATAAGCGCCCGGCAGCATTTCGTCAATTCCCAACCAGATCCGGGCTCTTGACAGGAACGCTGCACGCGGCTATGCTAATCATGCCCTGATCGATGTGGGGCATGGAGGAGTTGTTCGTGATCGTCACGCGGTGCCTGGCGAAAAAAGCGGTGCAGACACAGCGGAAGCCGGACGGTCGTCCAGGCTAGCGTGACGCACTTGCATGCGCGAACGGCCCCAGGCGACTGATCCGGCGCCTGGGGCTCTTGCTTTTCTCAGCGTGTTGATCTGGATAGGATACGCAGGCGGTATGGAACGAGACGCGACAAGGGATGCATGTCCACCGATTGGCCTGAGTCCCGTGCTACCCTGGCTCACCCCACACCGCGCGCTTGCCAAACGCGGGAAACGCCGTTGGTGTGCGTTGCCGCGTGTGCTGGTGTGGTCTGTGAGGAGAAAGGAGCACGGCCTTGTCGCTACCACCGTTTGCCCTCATCGATACGACGCTGCGTGAAGGGGAACAGTTCGCCTACGCGCACTTTACGCGCGAGCAGAAGATTCGGATTGCCACTGCGCTTGATGCCTTTGGGATCGACTACCTTGAAGTCACCAACCCCGCTGCCTCGCCGGGCAGTTTCGCGGACTGCCGAGCCCTGACGCAACTGGGTTTGCGCTGCAAGATTCTTGCCCACATCCGCTGCAATCTCGACGACGCTGCGCGTGCACTCGAAGCGGGGGTGGATGGACTGAACATCGTGATTGGCGCGTCACCCTACTTGCAGGCCTATAGCCACGGCCTCGATGTCGACGCGATTATCGAGCGGGCAACCCATGTTTTAACTGAAATCCGGCGCCAAGCGCCAACCATCGCGTTGCGCTTCTCGCTCGAGGACGCGTTCCGCAGCCGTCTCGCTGACCTCCTGCGTATCTACCTCGCCGTTGACCATCTCGGGATCGTCGACCGGCTCGGGATTGCCGACACGGTCGGCGTGGCGACCCCGACGGACGTAGCCTGGCTTGTCGGCTTGCTTCGCCGGATCACGACGCGTGACATCGAATTCCACGGGCACAACGATACTGGATGCGCCATTGCCAACGCCGCGGCCGCGCTCGAGGCGGGCGCAACCCACATCGACGTTAGTGTGCTGGGCATCGGCGAGCGGAACGGGATTACCCCGCTCGGCGGGCTCCTGGCACGGCTCTATACGCGCGATCCAGCAGCACTGCGCCAGCGCTATGCACTGCATCAGCTCGGCGAACTCGAGCAACTGGTGGCCGAAAGCGTTGGCGTGACCATCCCGTTCAACAATCCGATCACCGGCGCGACCGCGTTCACCCACAAGGCCGGCATCCACACCAAGGCAGTCTTGAACCAGCCGGTCAGCTACGAGGCGATCGACCCTGCCGACTTTGGCCGGACGCGTACCATCGCGATTGCCCATCGTTTAACCGGCTGGCATGCTGTGCAAGCGCGGGCAGCCGAGCTTGGTCTGCAGCTTGATGATGCACGGATCCGCGCAGTCGCGGCGCATGTCAAGGCGCTGGCGGACACCCGTCCGGTGACCCTCGACGATGTCGACGCGCTGCTACGGGCCGAGGCCGAGCGCTCCACGGCGCTGAGTTCGTCATCCCGGTGAAGGGAGGGAGCACGATGCCGGGGAAGACCTTTGCCGAAAAGGCACTAGCGCGCGCCAGCGGGCAACCAACGGTCACAGCGGGAGCGATCGTCGACGTACGACCGGACCGCATCCTCAGCCACGACAATACTGCAGCGATCGCCCGAGCCTTTGCCCAACTCGGCTTTACGCGCGTTGTTGATCCTGAACGGCTGGCGATCACGCTCGACCATGCTGTACCGCCGCCGACTGTGCGTCACGCACAAAATCATGCTGAAATTCGTCGCTTTGTGACCGAGCAAGGGATCCGCCACTTCTACGAGGCAGGACGTGGCATTTGCCACCAGGTGCTGAGCGAAGAGGCGCTGGTACTGCCGGGCCAGCTGATTCTGGGAGCCGACAGCCACACGACGCACTTCGGGTGGCTTGGCGCGTTCGGCGCTGGCGTTGGGCGGAGCGAGGTGCTTGCGCTGTGGGCCACCGGCGAGCTTTGGCTCCGTGTCCCCGAGAGCATTCGGGTCGAACTGCGCGGCACACTGCCGCCTGGCGTGACAACGAAAGACCTGTGCCTGCGCATCATCGGTGACTGTGGCGCCGATGGGGGCATCTACCGCTCAGTCGAGTTCGTCGGCGAGGGGCTGCGACACCTCTCGATCGATAGCCGGATGACGATTGCGAACATGATGGCCGAGTTTGGCGTCAAGAACGCCTATCTTGAGCCGGACGATCAGGTCATGGACTGGCTTGCCCCACGGCTTGCTCGCCGGACGGGCCGCGATCTCGCGGACTGCCGCGCCGAGATCGCCGCTGGCGCGCTCTACCCTGATCCTGACGCGGTCTACGAGCGAGTCCTTTCCTACGACCTCAGCCAACTTGAGCCGGTCGTGGCGTGCCCCCACACCGTCGACAACGTGCGGCCGATCAGCGAGGTTGCCGGCACGCGCATCGACTACGCCTTCATCGGCACGTGCACCAACGGCCGGCTCGAAGACCTGGAAGCAGCAGCCCAGGTGCTGGCTGGGCGGCGTATTGCCCCACACGTCCACCTCGTCGTGATCCCCGCGTCCGCTGAAGTCCTGCGCGAGGCGATGGCGCGCGGCATCGCCCAGCAACTGGTCGAGGCTGGCGCGATGCTTGGGGTACCCGGCTGCGGGCCGTGCATGGGAAACCATTTCGGCATTCCAGCGCCGGGGGAAGTGGTGATCTCCTCGGGGAATCGCAACTTCCGCGGGCGGATGGGCTCACCTGAAGCGGCGATCTATTTGGCTAGCCCGGTTGCCGTCGCCGCGAGCGCGCTGCGGGGGCAGATTACTGATCCACGCGAGGTGCTGGCCACAACAGCAACAGGAGGACGATGATGCGGTGGACTGGACGAGCCTGGGTCTATGGCGACAACGTAAGCACCGATGTCCTTTTCCCCGGCAAGTACACGTATACGATCGTTGATCCAGCTGAGATGGCTCGCCATGCCCTCGAAGACCTTGACCCGACGTTCGTCGAGGGGGTACAGCCAGGCGACATCGTGGTTGGTGGCCGCAACTTCGGCTGTGGCAGCTCGAGGGAGCAGGCAGTGCTGGCACTGCGGGCAGCCGGGGTGCGGGCCATCATCGCGGCATCGTTCGCCCGCATCTACTTTCGCAACGCGGTCAACCACGGTGTGCTGCCGATCCAGTGTCCGGAGGCTGCCGCAGTGATCCAGCACGGCGAGCGGGTCACGATCGATACGGAGGCTCGCACCATCACGTGCGCCGCTGGCACGTTCACCTTTCCGCCGTTGTCGCCGTCAGTGCAAGCGATTCTTGATGCCGGCGGACTCATCCCGATGCTCTGCCAGCGGTTTGGCCGCCCGGTACCACCGAATTTCCAGCTGCCTGGCTAGTGCACACCGGCCTGCGCAAGGCGCTGGGCCGCGGCCTGCACCTGCGCGACAACAAGATGCGCATAGGCCTGCGCGCCCTCTGGACGGAGGTGGATGCCGTCGTCCCAGAAGTATTCTGGATGCCCGGTGCTGGCGGCGTGCCAGTCGATCAACGTTGCGTTCGGATGGCGCTGGCTGACGCGGGCGAGCACGGCGTTGTTGTTCGCCTCCCACTGGCGCGGCACTTTCACATTCACGAGAATCACCTGGCGGGTATCGCCGATGATGTCGAAGAGTTGCTCGACCTCGTCCTCGGTCATCCAGCCGTTGTTGCCGACGTGAATGACGACAATCTGGCCAAGTTGGCCGGCCTTTGCTCGGCTCTGGAGCAACGACAGCGCTCGTGGCAGTGAGAGGCCGACTTCCGCATCGATGCCCAGGTTCGGCAGTGCGTCCTGGAGCGGTTGCAAGGCTCCGAGCATGACGGAGTCGCCGATCGCCGTCACGTGATAGCGCGCAAGGAGTGAGGCTGGCGCGGTGGGCGTGGGCACTGGTGTGGGCGTCGGCGGCACCAGTGTGGGGGAAGGAGCGCTGGTTGGTGTCACTTGCGGCGTCTCGGCTGGCGATGCCGTCACGGGCACGGGTATCGAAGTCGGCGTCGGCAACAGTGTCGGGGTCGGCGGCAGCGTCGGTGTCGCAGCCACCGCAGCAGCGCCATTGCCGATCGTATGCACCGCGGTGACTGTGAGGTAGGTAGGAGGCGCAGACGGCTTGGCCCGTGCTGCGCTAATCATCACCGCGGCAACAAACACGATGCCGCACGAGACGACTGTCATCCCGAGCATACCTGTCCGCTGCCGCAGCGCTGCGACTTGTTCACGACGCCAGGTCTGCCAGAGGCGCCCGACCAGGCCAGTGCGGAAGGGTTGCTCAATGAACCGGTACGATAGCTCTGCCAGGATGGCCGTCACGAGGCAGCGGAGGACAAAGAGCGGCAATCCCTGCAGCGGCACGTCGAGCTGGGGACGGGTCAGCATGATCACCGGCCAGTGCCAGAGGTAGATGCTATATGAACGCAAGCCAACCCATTGCACTGGACGCAGGGTGAGCACGGCTGGCAGGCTCCGCGACAGGGGATGAGTGACAAGGACAAGCACAGCGGCGCTGGCCAGTGCTGTCACCGCGAAGCCGCCGCGATAGAGGGCGGGATGGGCTTCGTTCAGCATCACCAGGCAGAAGACGAGAACACCAAGGCTCAGCCAACTCGCGACTTCCGCCAGCCAACGCCGGTCGGTGCTGGCTGTGGCAGCGGACGCCGGGCGCGCACGTAGCGGCCAGAGCCAGGCGAGCAGCGCACCGATGAGCAACTCGGCCGCGCGGGTATCGGTGCCGTAATAGGCTCGGGGATTCTCCCCAATGCCGCGAGCAAGCACCGCCATCAGCAGAGCAGAGACGACAATGCCTATGCCGACGGTAGCGACCGCGCGGCGCTTGGGCCACCGGGCCAGCCATACTGCACAGATGACCGGCCAGACAAGGTAGAACTGTTCCTCGACCGCGAGCGACCAGAGATGTTGCACAAGCGGCGGGCGCCCCATGACCACAAAATAGGGTTGGTGACGAAAGACAAACGCCCAGTTGGTGACGTAGAAGAAAGCTGCGAGCACGTCACCACGGAGGCGAGCGACCTCGGCGGGGTCAGTGAGCTCGACGTAGGCGAGCAGCAACACGAGCATTGCGTAGAGGGCTGGGAGGAGTCGCCGGGCCCGGCGGAGCCAGAACCGCGGCAGGTCGATACGCCCCTGGGTCGCCTGCTCAGCAAGCAGCAGACTCGTGATTAAGTAGCCGCTGATGACGAAGAAGACAGTGACGCCAAGAAACCCGCCAGGCAACCACGATGGCGCGGCATGGTAGATGACAACAGCGGCAACGGCGAGCGCTCGCAACCCGTCGATTGCAGGCACATGCGGCAAACGCGGCGAACGCCGCCGCTGGACGACCGGCGTATCGACTGCGTGCGCTGCATCGAGCGCCCGATAGCGCTCCCAGAAGGCTGCGTGAACCCGCGCTCTTCCCGCTTCGTCCGCCATCGCCCCTCCCACGAACCCGCGACGTTGCGAGCGCAGGGGCACTCCCGCCATTCTCGCGTTTTACTAGTGTATACTGCGCGCAGCTCTGCAGGCATCCAACTCATCGTCAGCGCCCGCGACGTTGATCGGCACGGCGAGCAGCGCTAAGAGCGGCACGGCTGGCGAACGGGCGCGCCGGCATGCTATACTCTTCTCCGTTGTAGAGGGCGCATTCGTCTAGCGGCCAAGGACACCGCCCTCTCAAGGCGGAGATCACGGGTTCGAATCCCGTATGCGCCACACGCGCTGCCCTGCCAGGCTTTCTGGCAGGGCGTTCTTGTTGCCCCGTCAGGCGACGCCAGGCCCGCGTGCCTCGCTTACCGACTAGAAGCCGAGTGCGAGCCCCTCGGCGCGTGGGTCGCTTGCCGCTGTCAACACGCCGGTGACAGGATCGCGCGCGATCACTTGCATTGCCCCACCAGATCCCCAGGGGCCAAGCAACTCGAGCCGGTGACCGCGCTCAGCCAGCGCCTGGCGTGTCGCTTCGGGATAGCGCGTCTCGATGCGCAAGGCAAAGGGGTTGGGCAAGTTGATGGGATCAGTGCCAGGAAAACTCTGCCAGCGCGGCCATTCGACGACGTCCTGCACTGGTCGCTGGTAGTCGATCAGCTGGACAAGTGCCTGCAGGTTCCACTGCGGTTGCTGGTCGCCGCCTGGTGTGCCGCCAACCCAGCGAAGCGCGCCATCGCGCATGACCATCCAGCAGTTGAGGGTGTGCATGGTGCGCTTGCCGGGCGCGATCACGTTGGGATGCTCGGCTTCGAGCGTGAACCCCCGGCCAGCCCGGTTGTTGAGCAACACGCCTGTCCGGCCGGCGACAACATGGCTGCCGAAGGGAGCAGAGAGGCTGTGAATGAAGGAGACCGCGTTGCCCCACCGGTCGACGACGCAGAGGTAGGTTGTCTCGCCAGGGCGAGGATTGATCGCGCCGGGTGGAACGTCATCCTGCGCGCGCTGGCGATCGAGCTGGGCAAAGCGCTGACGCGCGTACTCCTTGTCGAGCAGGGTTGCGAGTGGGACATCGACAAAGCGCGGGTCGCCGCAGTAGGCAAGGCGGTCAGCGAACGCCAGCTTCTTGGCCTCAACAAGGAGATGGACGAGATCGGGACCGAGCGGGTCAAGCGCGGCGAGATCCACCTGTTCGATGATGTTGAGCGCTTCAAGCACGATCACACCTTGCGTGGGCAAGCCAGTCTCGAAGACGGTGTAGCCGCGATAGGTAGTTTGGATTGGCTCGCCGACGTCACAGGCGTAGCCGGCAAGGTCACTGGCAGTCAAGAGGCCGCCGTTTTGCTCGATGAACTGGCCAATCTCCTGGCCAATGTCACCCCGGTAGAATACCTCAGGGCCATGCTGCGCAACGGCGCGGAGCGTCCGCGCGAGGTCAGGCTGGCGAAAGATGGTGCCAGGAGGCGGCACATCACCATCCGGGAGGAAGATGGCCCGCGAGGTTGGATACTTGGCGAGTTCCGCTGCATGGGCCGCGATCGTCGCACTGCCATCTGGCGTCAAGGGGAAGCCCTCTTCAGCGTACTGGATAGCTCGCTCGAAGAGTGCTGAAGGCCGCCAGGAGCCGAAGCGTTCCAGCGCCGTGAAGTAGACGGAGACAGCGCCGGGAACGGAGATCGATAACGGGCCGTAATAGGGCATCTTCTGGTAGCCGCGGCTGACGAAGTACTCACGCGTGGCTCGGGCTGGCGCACCACCCGAGCCGTAGAAGGCTGTAATGCGTCCTGTGGCAGCGTGGTAGTAGAGCGCAAAGGCATCGCCGCCAAGGCCGCACATAGCCGGCAGCACGACGCCCGTGACGAGCGCGGCGGCAATCGCGGCGTCCATGGCGTTGCCACCAGCCTGGAGGACTTCCAGACCGGCGGCCGTCGCCAGCGGATGCGCTGTCGCGACGACGCCATTGCGGGCAAGGACCGGCGGGCGGTGCAGTGGCTCTTGCTCAAGCATCGTTCCCTCCTTTGCAGGACAGCAGGTTACCGGCGTTGCGCGACAACTTCAAGATGTGGCCGGAGCCAAACCGGCAATGCGCGCACTGGCAGGTGGCGAGCCAACGCACGGAGCACCGGCGACGGGAGCTTGCGAAGTTGGGCTGGCGTTAGCGCTGGCTGTGGCACGAAACGGCAGGAGAATCCCCATGCCCGCAGCAACCGTGCGAGCGACCCCGGCGTGAAGAGGGAGGGATGCCAGAACGGGTAGTCGTACAGCCCAGCGAGGCGGTAATACGGCTCACCGAGGAGGCGATTGGGTGTCTTGATGAGGTAGTAGCCGCCGGGGCGAAGCACGCGTACAACCTCGCGCACATGCTCAGCCGGGTCAGGCAGGTGCTCGAGTAGATCACAGGCGATGACGACATCGAACGCAGCTGTGGCGAGGGGAAGGCGCTCGGCGTCGCCGCCGATGACGCGGGCCACTGGCACGCGCTCGTGGATTGCCCGCAGCGCCGTCCGGGCGAGATCGACCGCGGTGAGGTCACGGAACCCCCACGCAGCCAACTCCTGCAGCAAGAAGCCACCGCCTGCACCGAGTTCCACCACGCGTGCCGACCGCGGCTGCTGGCGGAGCCACGCAAGCAGGCCGAGTGGGGCGTTGTAGGCACCGTACGTGTTTGCCCACTGGGGGTAAACCTCGTCAACCCGCTCGTAAAACAGCTGCCGCACTGCCGTCGTTGGAGGCACCGCAGCGTAGCGAGCGGCGCAGGCGCGGCAGAGAAACGCGCGGCCAGTAAACCGCTGCCCGCAGAGCAAGCAGGGCCGTGTTGACCGCTCAACGACCACGGCGTGCCTCCCACCAGGCGAACACGTCACGCCGATGCGTCACTGCCCACCAGCCAAGCGCAACGACGACAAGCAGCGCCTCGAGGGTGATCAGGACGGGATCGCCAAGGACGCGGCGGGCATAAGTGCTTGCCATGCCGTGGAGAATCGAGCCAAGCGGAACGGTGTCAGTATAGTGGGCATTGAAGACGAGACCACCAGCCGGTGCACCAGGGTTGTCCGCACTTTCAAACGGCAGCCCGCCTGGCGGGCGCGTCCATGACCAGCGCACGAAGAGCGACCGCGTGCCAGCACGCACGGTGAGGCGCAGGTAGCAGTCGCGCGTCGGGTGGGCGGGCGGTAGATGCAGCTCGATGGTGTTAGTCAAGCCTGACCAATGGCCGTCGTCGAGCGCCCCGCTGGTCAACACGGTTGGGGCAAAGGTCGGGCGGAAGATCAAATCACCGCCGGCTGGCGTGTCGCCTTCGTAGCGCATGCCCTCGGGGTAGACGTCCGCCGGGGCATACCGCAGGGTCACCGCATGGCCGGGTGTTGATCCACGAGCGGTAATGGTGAACCGGTAGAGCCGCTGGTAAGAGTCTGGCAGTGGGTCGAACGAGAAGGTGACATGGCTTTCGTCGTGCAAGTCAGCGACGTTGAGCTGCGCTTCGCGGAGCAGGGCGCCGGTCTGGTCGTCATAGAGTCGCAAGATCAGCACGCCAGTGTTGTGGCGTGTCGCCGGTGGCAGCGAAGCGAAGCGTGCCTCGTCGATGTAGCCGCTGCGGCCGTCAGGCAGACGGACATGCGCCCAGCCCTCGCGCGCCCCGTCAACCGCGACCTGCACGCCACCGGGCAAGACGGTGATCTCGTTGCCAGCAATCGGCGCTTCACGCACGGCGACCGGGCCATCGTTGCGGAGCGTGCCAGTGCCTGGGGCGAAATCGGCGCCATAGGTGCTGACGCGCACGGTGATGCCGTTCAGCCCAGGATAGCGCGAGAGGAACGATTGCCCCACCACCCGGCCGTCAACCAGCTCCCCGAGCCAATCCTCACTTGACGGCCAGGCATAGAAATCCCGGTCGGGATAGCGAGGATCGAGCTCAGGCGCATAGCTTACCTCGACGCGCGCGCCGTTGGTGAGCGCGGGTTGGGTACCGGGCGTAAAGGAGGTCGGAATGTTCAGGCCAATGGTAATGCCATCGAGACCATCCGCAGCCGAATAGAACGGCTGGCTAATGGTTGTGGACACCGTAACCGTGCTGGACGTTGGCGGCAAGTCAGCAACAAGCGCGAGGGGTGCACGACAACCGGCGATGAGCAGTCCGGAGGCGAGCAGCAGCCAGGTCAGAGGTCGCTTCATTGCCACCCCTCTTCTTCAACAGACACGGAGCGCGCAGCATCACACGCTACCGCCCAGTGGTAGGCCTCCCACGCCAGCCAGAGCGATGCACCAACAAAGAGCGCGCGCACGGTCGGTTGCCAGACCGTGGTCGGCAGCAGTGCAGCGGCGAGGAGCTGGGGATCGGGCAATTGCTGGACAAGCGCAGGGCCAAGCGGCGCGAAGAGGCTCCAGGTAGCGCTACTACCCCAGCGCGCAAGCCAGAGGAGAAAGAGCCCAACTTGGGCGGCGTGGGCGAGCAGTCGCCGGAGGTCGGTGGCAACGATCAGACTGAGGAGCGGCACTGTCCAGATCACATACTGTGGATTGAAGGGGGTCAGTGCGATCAGCAGCAGGAGCGTCGCGGCGCTGCCCCCAACTGCCGCCCGTATCCCGCGACCATCACGGCGAATCCAACTAAGGAGCATGGCAAGGTAGACAACGGGGAAGATGGGCAATGGATCGCCATTGGCATCGACGACCGCGATCGCAAGCAGATAGCGGACATGCGGGTAATCATTGAGCAGCGTCAACGTCGGGCTTGCGCCGGTGCGCATCAGCACCAAGGTATCCAGCCCAAGCCACACACAGCCAGCCAGGATCAGCAAGCCAAGCACCTCACGCCACGAGCGGCGGAAGGCGAGAATGTAGTAGGGCAAGATAAAGAGCGGGAAAAAGCGCACCAGGCCGCCGAGCACGACGGGAATGAGGCCGAGGAGCGGCCGCCTACGCTGGGCAAGCACCAGACCGAGGACAACGAGTGCGATAGCGATGGCGTCATGGCGGCCGAAGACGGCGCTGGTGTAGATCGTGATCGGGTTCAACCACCAGAGCGCAAGCACACGCGTGCGCCAGCGTGGCGCAGCGAGTTGCTGCAGTAATAGCGCGATAGTGGCATCAGCGGCAAGATAGGGCAGCTTTAAGAGGAACAGTGCGCGAGGCAAGTCAGGATAGGCCAGGAAACGGCTCAGATCCTGCGGCTGCGCGCCGATCCCGGCCACGCCGGAGTAAGGTGACCAGATGCCATCGCTGCCGGGCAACAGCCAGCGGATGGCAGCAAGCCAGAGCGTGTGCAGCAGCTGCACCATCACCTGGCCGCTCCAACTGAACCATCCACCCTGCTCCAGCATCATGGCGCTGCGCGAATAGATCTGATAGAGGTCAGAATGGAAGCTGATCGGCATCAGCAGTAAACGGACGGCCAGGCCAAGCGCCCACACTGCAGCAGGAGAGACGAGCCAGCGACGCCAGGATCGGCGTTGGCGCAGCGGTTGCACCGTCGTGGTGGTGCGCTCAGTCACCTCAATCATTGCCCGCCTCCTGCCAGGGCTGGCAGACGAGCGCAGCCAGGCCCAGCCCGGCAAGCGCGATCCCACGGGCAAGCACAGCGAGCGTCGCGATCAGACCAGTCGGATACCCAAGGACATAGCCAAGGCCGACCATGCTCGCCTCACGCACACCGAGTCCACCCGGGATCGGCACGAGCATGCCAGCGACAACCGGCGCGCCAGCGAGCAACAACGCCGCTGGAACGGAAAGCGCGAGGTGCAACGCTGCTGCAGCGAGCCAGACGCTGAGGATATCCACTGTCCAGCGCATGAGCGAGAGTCCAAACGCCCAGCCATAGCTTTCCGGCGAGCGGAGGAGCGTGCGTGTGGCCTGGTACGCTTCGCTCAGCCACGCCTGCAGTCGCGTGCTCCACCGCCACGCGAGCCAGCCCGCTAGCGCAAGGATGCCAACCGCCACCACAAGCAGCGCCGCGACAGCAGCGGACGGCGTCGCGAGCGAGATGCGCCGAGCTTGGGGGAGCAGCGCGAGCCCGGCCAGGCCAGCGAGCAGCGGCCCGAGCACATCAAGCGCTTGCTCAAGGAGGAGAGTTGGAACGGCGCGCGCGAGACGCACACCGTAGATCTGACGCGCTACCACGCCCTTGACTGGAGCCCAGGCATAGCCGGGGATCAGGTAGTTCGAGAGCGTGGCCCAGGTCGTCACGTGGACCGCAACGCTGAGGGAAAGAGGCTGGCGGATGACGCGCAACAGCCGCTGCCACCGCCACGCGTGCAGCACTGGCGAGAGGGTAGCGCAGGCGAGCGCGCCGAGCGCTGGCAGCCAGCGGATCGTGCTCAGGGCGGTGCGCGTTGCCGTTTGCGTCATGCCCCAGCCGAGCAGCAGGATAAACACACTGATTCCGGCGAACATGCTGGCCCAGCGCTTCATCGCCCGCCGTCTCCCCGTACACGCGCGCAGGCCATCTCAAGCGCCTGCTGCAGCAGACGCTGGCGCACGGGCGCACTCGCTTGCTGGAGAAACGTCTCGCGGGCCGCCGCGCCGAGCCTCGCCCGGAATGCCGGGTCACGCAGGCGGCGGATCGCGGCCGCGAGCGCAGCGGGGTCAGCTGGTGGGACGAGCACGGCGGTGCGATCATGTTGCAGCAGGGAGCGCACGGCTGGGCTCTCGCGCGTCACGAGCGCCGCACCCATGGCCATGGCTTGATAGACCTTGTTTGGCACAACCTGCGCAGCCTTTGCGGTATCGCCAAAGATGCCGAGCACGACGTCGGCCGCGGCAATCCAGTGTGGCAGTTCATCGGCCGGCACCGGCGGCCGAAAGCGCATGTGCCGCAGGGCAGCGTCGGCCGCGAGGTTGTAGGCCTGCTCCCAACACTGCCCTGCACCGATCATCACGCAACTGACTTCTGAAGCGCTCAGCTGCGCAATTGCCTGCACGATCGTCGCTGTGCCATGCAAGGGGATGAAGGAACCGTAGAAGAGTACGCGCAACGGCTCGGCGTCAGCATTGGGCCACTGGCGGCGATAGGCGGCGCGTTGCGCTGGGCTGACACGTTCGGGATCGAAGAGCGTGTCATCGGCGCCAACGGGTACGATTGCGAAGCGAGACGGCGGCAGCCCACTGAGCGCTTGCATCGCCCGAGCATGCTCGGGGGTGTCAGCGATGACAACCGTTGCCGCGCGCAATGCAGCGCGGTCGAGCCAGCGCAACAGGCGGGCACGCGGGCTGTTCGGCGGCACGACGGCGCGGTCCTCAACGAGCGTCTCGCTCAGCGTCACAAGCGGGGCATAGACCAGCGGCTTGCCGGACGCGCGCGCCAGGCGGCCAAAGAGCAGGGCATCGAGCTGTCCAGGATAGCCGATGAAGAGAACGTCGTGCGTGGCGACAAGGCGACGAGACGCGCGCCACAGCAGTTGTGCTTCAGCACATGCCACGCGGAAGCCGAGGCTGCCTAGCCTGAGCAGGTTGTGAAAGGGAGAGAGCCGATCAGTGAGCTGAGCGAGCACGGGCGTCGTGACTTCGGTTACCGAGCAGCCGAGGGCGCGGGCCGCTGCAAGCAAGAGCGCGTTACTGGGATAGTCGCGAAAATAAGTGCCGATGGCGAGGAGACGCGGCGGCGTTGACCACGCTGCTGGCTGGCGGTCACGGTGGGTGACAGAATGAACCAACGCTGGTTGCACAGTCACGACTGGGCGGCCCCTCACGGCATCGTCACACACGCATCTGCCCCTCTTTCGGTTTAACGAACGACTGCGCCGTCGGTTGCGTTCCGCGCCGCCGCGCCGCTAGGGAGTCTACGCCAGCCAGCCGATGTCGTCAGCCTCCGGCACAAAACAAACACCCCCGCTGGGTAGCCAGCGGGGGTGCGTCAAGACGCGCGAGGGTTTAGTACTCCATGCTCGGAGCCGGCGTCTTCTCCTTCTCCGGCTTCTCCGTAATGAGCGCTTCGGTAGTCAGGATCATCGCCGCGATCGAGGTCGCGTTCTCGACCGCCGAGCGGGTCACCTTGACCGGGTCGATGACGCCGAACTCGAGCATGTCGCCATACTCTTCGCGGATGACGTCATACCCGATGTTCGGGTTGTTCTGCTCCTTCTGCAGGCGGCGGATCGTCTCGATCACAACCGAGCCATCCAGGCCGGCGTTCTCGACGATGCCGCGCAGTGGCTCTTCAAGCGCCCGCTTGACGATCAGCGCGCCAGTGCGGACATCGCCCTCGAGGTCGCTGAGGTCATCGAGCGCCGAGACCGCATTGAGCAGCGCCACACCGCCACCCGGCACGATGCCCTCTTCGACCGCGGCGCGGGTCGCGCTCAGGGCATCCTCGACGCGGTGCTTCTTCTCCTTCAACTCGACCTCGGTGGCCGCACCGACCTTGATGACTGCGACACCACCGGCCAGCTTGGCCAGCCGCTCCTGCAGCTTCTCGCGGTCGAAGTCGCTGGTGGTCTGCTCGATCTGGGCGCGGATCTCGGCGATGCGAGCCTTGATGTCCTCGGGCCGGCCATAGCCTTCGATGATCGTGGTCTTATCCTTGGTGGAGACCACGCGGCGAGCCCGACCGAGGTCCTCGAGCGTTGCCGACTCAAGCTTGCGGCCAAGCTCCTCGGAGATGACGCGGCCACCGGTCAGGATGGCGATATCGCGGAGCATCTCCTTGCGGCGATCGCCGAAGCCCGGCGCCTTGACGGCCAGCGCGTTGAGCGTGCCGCGCAGCTTGTTGACGACCAGCGTCGCCAGCGCTTCGCCGTCGACGTCCTCAGCGATGATCACGAAGTTCTTGCTGACCTGGAGCACCTTCTCCAGGACTGGCAGGAGGTCAGAAACCGCCGAGACCTTCTTGTCGGTGATCAGGATGAACGGCTCCTCGACCTCGGCCTCCATCCGCTCGGAGTTGGTCACGAAGTAGGGCGAGATGTAGCCGCGGTCGATCTCCATTCCCTCGGTGTACTCGACCTCGAAGGCCAGGCCCTTGGACTCTTCGACAGTGACGACACCGTCCTTGCCGACCTTCTCCATAACCTCGGCGATCAGGTTGCCGATTTCCGTATCGGCAGCCGAGATCGACGCAACGTGCGCGATATCCTCGCGGCCGCGCACTTCCTTGGCGACACTCTTGAGGTGATCCACCACCCGCTTGCTGGCGATCTCAATGCCGCGGCGCAGCAGCATAGCGTTGGCGCCAGCCGCGATGTTGCGCAGCCCCTCGTGGACAATCGCCTGCGCCAACACCGTCGCGGTCGTCGTGCCGTCACCAGCGACGTCGTTGGTCTTGGTTGCGGCTTCCTTCAGGAGCTGGGCGCCCATGTTAGCAAACGGGTCTTCCAGCTCGATCTCTTTGGCGACGGTCACGCCGTCATGGCTGACGGTCGGTGCGCCGTACTTCTTGTCCAGCGCGACGTTGCGCCCCTTCGGGCCAAGCGTCGTCTTTACCGCGTTCGCAAGGATGTCGACGCCTTCTTTCAAGGAACGCCGTGCTTCCTCGCTGAACTGGATCATCTTGGCAGCCACGGCTTCAACCCTCCTTCATCCCTGTTGCCTCAACGACTGCAGCCGATAAAAACGGCGGCTCACGTCGTTACTCCGACAGAACCGCCAGGATGTCTTTCTCGCTCAGAATCAGGTACTCTTCGTCATCGATCTTGAGCTCGGTGCCGGCGTATTTCGCGAACAGCACCTCATCGCCGACTTTCACTTCCATCTCCAGCCGGCGGCCATCGTCCGTCAGCCGGCCCGGCCCAACGGCGATCACCTCACCACGCTGCGGCTTCTCCTTCGCCGTATCGGGCAGCACAATCCCGCTCTTGGTGACTTCCTCCCGCTGGATCGGCTTGACCACCACTCGATCACCCAGCGGCCGGATCTTGGTGCTCGTTAGAACCATCTCCGACCAACCTCCCTGTAGCTAGACGCCCGTGACGACCACTCACCCGATTAGCACTCGAGCATTTCGAGTGCTAATCCACTTGCAAATACTACTCATCACGAGCGCGCAATGCAAGAGGAAGGTGCATCCTTATTGCGTTCGCCTGGATCAATGTTGTCCCAGGCGTGCACACCTGGCCCTGATCAGGCATAATCCCGCGGAGGAGAGATAGGCCTTTCACCAAGGAGGTCGCGCGTGGAGTATGTCGTTGCCGACCGTGTTCGCCAGCTTCGCCCTTCGGCCACCCTTGCCGTAAGCGATCGCGCCCGCGCACTGCGCGCTCAGGGCATTGACGTCATCGACCTGGGCGGCGGCGATCCCGATTTCCCCACCCCAGCCCATATCTGCCAGGCTGCGGCCGACGCCCTCTTCAAAGGCGAGACACATTATGTCGATTCAGCTGGCATTCCACCCTTGCGCCGGGCGATCGCACGCAAGCTGGCCACCGAGAACGGCATCCAGGTGGAACCAGACCAGATCATCGTCACTCCTGGCGGCAAGGCGGCACTCTTCGTCAGCATTCTCGCGCTCGTCGGCCCGGGCGACGACGTGTTGATGTTTGACCCGGGCTGGGTCTCGTATGAGCCGATGGTGGTCATGGCAGGTGCTAGCTGCCGTCATGTCTCGCTCTCGATCCACGACAACTACCGGATCACGCGCGAAGCGATTGAGGCTGCGCTGACCCCACAGACCCGCGTTGTCATCTTGAACAGCCCGAATAACCCGACGGGGCGGGTGGCAACCCGCGAGGAGCTTGAGGCACTGGCAGCTGTTGCCCAGGAACGAAACCTGATCGTCATTTCAGACGAGATTTACGAGAAACTGGTCTATGACGGCCGCGAGCACATCAGCATCGCCACGCTGCCGGGCATGGCGGAGCGAACGCTGGTTGTCAACGGCTTCTCCAAAGCCTATGCCATGACCGGCTGGCGCTTGGGCTACGTCGCTGGGCCGATGCCGCTGATCCGCCAGATCATGAAGGTGCACAGCCACTCGGCGACCTGCGCCACCTCATTCGCACAGTGGGGCGCAGTGACCGCGCTCGAGGGGCCACAGGACAGCATCGCCGCGATGGTCGCTGCCTGGGATCGACGGCGTCGCCTCGTCACGGAATGGCTGAATGCGGTGCCAGGATTCCACTGCCCCTTGCCGGAGGGCGCGTTCTACGTTTTCCCCGATGTCAGCGGCACTGGGCTGAGCGGCGATGAGGTGGCAACACGGCTGATCGAGCAAGCCCACGTCGCGGTGACGCCGGGGAGCGCGTTCGGCACATCGGGCAGCAATTGCATTCGGCTCAGCGTTGCGACCGCCGATGCGTTGCTGGAGGAAGCGGTCAAACGGATCGCCCGCGTCTTCGGTGGCTAGTGGGCTGGCACCTGCGGCGCACTTGTGCCCGCTTCGACGCCGATTAACCGCACGATCTCGACGTCATACTCGGCGAGGACGGTAAGATAGCGATTGATGCCGACGAGGTCGCCGGGCAGGTGCCCCATCACCACGACGTTGCCCCGGGCATCACGGAGTGCTTCAAGCTCAGCCGGCGCAAGGTGCAGGTAGAGCACGGTGCCGACGCCGTGGGCGAAATAGGCCCGGGCGACCGCTGCGCCGCCGTTGGTTCCTGCACCGTGGACAACGGCAATCCGTCCAGCCGGACGATCGACTGCGCCGACGGGCACCATCGGCGGCATTGGTGCTGTGGCGAACTCCGGAATCGTTAGCAGCGCATCGAGCACGTCCTGGACAAGCGGCTCGCGACCAAGCGAGGCACAGTGCCGCTCGATTGTTTCCGCGATGACCCGCCGACCAACCTCGTCGAGCGGAAGATGCAGATTGAGGAACGGCAAGCCGAGCAAACGGGCAACAGCCGGCGTTTGCTCGTAGTTCTGGGCATGGTGCTGGAGCGTCAGCCGCCGCACGAGCGGCGCGATCGCCGCTTTCGCTTCCTCGCGCGGCACGCCGTGCTCAACCATCAGGTCGACATGTCGCGCGAGAACGTCGACAAAGTGGACGACCGCGTCACCACCAGCCGGATGGTGCGCCAGCACGCCGTCGCAGCCGAGCTCGCGTGCAAGCAGCAACTCGGCAGGCCCAACATCAAGGGCAACCAGGAGACGGCGGATCCCATCTCCTGGGACGTAAACCGCGCTATCGCCCGGCAACTGGCGCATCCCAGCCATATCGAGCGCGCACTGAACCATCACATCAGTACTGACTGGCATGCAACGTCCCCTCCTCCATGGTTGTGGCTCGCCATCGCTTTCAATCACGAAGTATGCTTGAGCGGCAGACGGCCGCATGCCGGATCGCGGCCCTGGAGGAGTGTCTGCACTGATGGATAAGCGCGACATTGTGCGTCTGACGACACTCGCCCACTGTGCTGGGTGAGCGGGCAAGCTCGGGCCCGAGGCATTGGCGCAGGTCCTGCGCCCGCTCGAGCGCTATCATGATCCGCACGTCCTGGTCGGTCTGCAGACCAGCGACGATGCGGCTGTCTACGCCGTGCGCGATGACCTGGCGCTTGTCCAGACGCTCGACTTCTTCCCCCCGATCGTTGATGATCCCTTCACGTTTGGGGCGATCGCTGCGGCTAATGCGCTGAGTGATGTGTACGCGATGGGCGCGATGCCGATCCTTGCGCTCAACATTGCAGCCTGGCCTGACAGCCTGCCGCTCGAGCAACTGGCCGACATTCTGGCCGGGGGTGCGAGCAAGGCCGCCGAGGCCGGTATTGTCGTTGCCGGAGGACACACCGTCACCGACGACGAGCCGAAGTACGGCATGGTGGTCACCGGCGTAGCACACCCGCAGCAGATTTGGACGAAAGCTGGGGCACAGCCCGGTGATGTGCTCTTCCTCACCAAGCCGATTGGCACAGGCGCGATCAGCACGGCGTTGAAGGCCGGCACCGTCGCCCCGGAGCACCTAGATCAAGCGGTTGCCTCGATGTTACGCCTCAATAAACGTGCAGCCGAGCTCCTGCACGATTTTCCGGTGCACGCCTGCACTGACATTACTGGCTATGGGCTGATCGGCCACGCGATGGAAGTAGCACAGAAGAGCGGCGTTCGCCTCGTGATTGTGGCCGAGGCAGTGCCGCTGCTCGACGGTGCCGTAACGTACGCCCAGGCCGGCTACCTCCCCGGCGGCATGCGCCGCAACCGGGCCTATTACGCCGAAGGGCCGGGCAACCTGGTGGACTGGGACAGCGCCATTCCACCAGTGCTCTGGGACCTGTTCTTCGACCCTGTCACATCGGGCGGGTTGCTGTTCACGCTACCGCCGACGGCCGCCGAAGCAGCCGAGCGCGCGTTTGCCCACGCAGGCGAACCGCTCTGGCGCATTGGCTGGGTCGAGCCCGGTCTTGGCATCCAGGTTGTGACCCGCGACCGCCCCTAGCCTATCGCCCGATGGTCGACCGACCGGCACGCATCCGCGACCAACTGAGCCAGCTTGGCCTTCGTCCTCGCAAGGCACTCGGCCAGCACTTCCTACATGACCGCGGTATTGTGCAGCGGATCGTCACGACTGCGCAGCTCATGCCCGGCCAGCTCGTCGTCGAGATCGGCCCAGGACTTGGCATGCTTACCGCGGCGCTGGTTGAGCGAGGCGCGCAGGTTATTGCAATCGAGCTCGATGCTGATCTTGCTCAGTACCTCACCGAGCACTTCGCTGGCCAGCCAGTCACCATTGTGCACGCCGACGCACTAACCGTCGACTACGCGGCACTGACCGGCGGCCAGCCGTACGTCGTCGTCGCGAATCTACCCTATAACGTTGCGACCGCGATTCTTGAACGACTGCTCACCGGTCAGCATCCGCCGGAGCGACTGGTCGTGATGGTGCAACGCGAAGTTGCCGAGCGGCTCGCTGCCCGTCCGCCACAGATGAGCCTGTTGAGTGTCCTCGCCCAGACATTCACTGAGCCCCGAATTGTCTTTCGGATTGGGCCGGGCGCATTCGTGCCTCCGCCAAAGGTCGAATCGGCGGTTGTGACGCTAGATCGGCGGGCCGAGCCGCTCGTGCCGCAAGCTGAACAGTCCGACTTCTTCCGCGTCGTTCAGGCAGGATTTCAGCAGCGCCGCAAGCAACTCGTCAACGCACTCGCGCATGGTCTTGGCCTGCCGAAGCCAGCGGTTCACGCGGCCCTGCAGGCAGCGGCCATTGCGCCAACACGCCGTGCTGAGACACTGACGATTGCAGAATGGCTCACCCTCAGTCGCACGCTGCGCGAGCAAGGAACAGCGCATGACGTGGCAGGTTGAACTGCGCCGCCCACTTGTGCTTGTTGCACCAGCGAAAGTGAACCTTGGGCTCGAAGTCCTGGGCCGCCGCCCTGACGGCTACCACGACGTCGTGACCATCCTGCAGACGATCAGTTGCTTCGACCGGATCGTGCTCCGCCCAGCCCCGACACTGCGCTATACGCCACCGCCCGACATCGGTAGCGATGACCTTGTGCAGCGTGCGCTTGACCTGCTCGCGGCCGCCGGTGTTCGGCTCCAGGCCGCGATTCACCTCACCAAAGTGATCCCCATTGCAGCCGGGCTTGGGGGCGGAAGCAGCGACGCTGGCACGCTGCTCGGCGCGCTCCAGTACGCTGGTGTCCCACGCACGCTGCTCGACGAGATCGCCAGGACGCTCGGGAGCGATGTGCCGTTCTTCCTCGCGGGCGGCACCGCGCTGGCTCGCGGACGAGGCACGGAACTGGAGCCGCTGCCGACGCCATCACGCTGGCTTGTGGTCGCTGTGCCGCCGCTCAGCCTGCCAGCCAAGACGGCAACGCTGTACGGTCGGTTGTCCCCAGCTGACTACAGCGATGGCCATTCGACGCTCGCGCAAGCCGAACGCCTGCGACGTGGGCAGGGACTTGAGCCGACGCACCTGCGCAACGCTTTCGCCCGGACGCTGCTCGAATGGCCAGCCTGCCGCGCGCTCGTCGACCAGCTTGCGGCGGCGGGGGCAACGACCTGCTGGCCGAGCGGCGCAGGGCCGGCGTGGTTCACCGTGACTGAACAGTGGTGTGCTGCGTGGCGGCTCACCTGGCTGCTTCGCCAGCAGGGCATTACCGCATTCTCCTGCCATACGGTTGGGGCGGACATGAACCGCCCGCGTGCGCAGGCAGCGTTTGCCCAGCACTCCTAAGTGGTCATTCGCTCACCAATTCTTACCTGTTCCACCCTCCCTGCAGAGCAGGCATCTACTGGGGGAGCGGGCAGGGAAAGGGCACGTTTCGTTCTGAAAGTGTTGCAGAGATATTGACAAGCGAAACCTTTCATGTTACGATACGATCAAAACCAGCGAGGGGCGAGACAAGACGCGCAACACGAGGAGGGATGCAATGCACGCCCACCGAGTCACCCGCCGAATGTTTCTCAGGACACTTGCGCTTGGGCTTGGGGCATCGGGAGCGGCCGGGCTCTTGAGCGCCTGCGGTGGTGGCGCAACGCCAACAGCAACGCCAACCACGGGCATGGCAGCTGCCCAAGCCAGCCCGGCGGCTACAGCGACATCAGCTGCGCCAGCCGCGACGCAGGCGGCTGCGACCCCGACACGAGCCGCAACGACCAGCCAGCCGGTGAAACTCACGCTGCTTGAGCACCAGAAGCCACGCGTTGATCTGCTCAAGTCACTCCTGCCGAAGTTTGAAGACGCGATGAAGAGCCAGGGCAAGAACATTACGGTTGAATTACAAGAAGGCCCGGCAGAAGACTCCGAGTTCTATAGCAAGCTCACACTGGACTTTAGTGCTGGGACGGCGGCCGACGTCACGTCCTTCGGATACGATCGCGTTGCCCAGTTTGCCTCCAGTGGCTACCTGCTTGATCTGACCCAGTACGTGAACGCGTGGCCAGATTGGAAGGCACACTTCTACGAGAAGCTCCGCCAGCAAGTAACCCAGTCGGACGGCAAGGTCTATGCCATCCCGCGCGAAGCGACCATCATGGAGCTGTTTTACCGCAAGGATATCTTGACCCAACTCAACATACCGACAACCCAGCCCCAGAGTTGGAAAGAGCTGCTCGACCGCATGACGCAGGCGACCAAGGCGACGGGCAAGCCCTCGCTGCTGTTCCCAGCAGGAGAGTCATGGGGTGGGGGCACGTTTGCCGAAGGCTTTATTCACTTGATGCTCGGCACCGATAGCTCACTCTACCAGAATGGCAAGTGGGTCGTGCGCAGTCCGGGGCTAACGGCAGTCTTCACGTTCTATCAGCAAATGGTTGAGGCCGGTGTGCTGCCGGTGCAACCGCTCTTGAATCCAGAGCCGTGGGTGCCGACAAAGTATCAGGCATTCCCGAAGGGTGATTTGCTCTGCACCACCGGTGGTACCTGGAGTTGGATCTTCGACTGGGGGCCGAAGGGAGCTGCACCGATCGACGGGCTGTTCGACAAGGTTGCGACCTGGCAGTTCCCGACGCAAAACGGGAACGGCACATTCGTTTACGGCGCAGTCGGTTGGGTCTGGGCAGCCTCAGCGAAGACGAAGTATCCGGATGCCGCGTGGGAGCTGATTAAGTGGCTGGCCAGTGGTGAAGCGATGGCCCAGAATGCTGTCACCATCGGTGCGGCGGCGCCGCGCGATGACATCCAGTCGATTGCGCCCTACAGCCAGATGCCGTTCCTGATTGATGCCGAGAAACAGCTCACGAACTCGCGATCCTTCTCCTATCCGCCGGGTACCGATAAAATTGAACAAGCAGTGGGCGAGGCAACCCAAGCGGTGATCACCAAGGCCAAGAACGGCCAGCAGGCAGCTGATCAGTTTGCCCAGCAGGCGACGCAGCTCCTGGGGTCGAGTAACGTCACGACGATGTCATAACGTGTGGCCGGCCGAGCGGCGTCGGCAGCGAGGAGCGGAGCGATGCAGCCAGTTCGCACGTGGCGTGATGCCGTTTTTGTCATCGCATTCTTATTCCCGGCGCTGGCGCTGCTCGGCCTGTTCATTGTCTGGCCGGCCATCTGGGCATTCGCCCAGAGCCTCACGAACCGGTCGTTAACTGGGCCGGCAGCGCTTCATCCCCAGTTTGTTGGACTTGAGAACTACCGTCGATTGCTGCAGGACAGCGAGTTTCATGCTTCGCTCGGCAAATCGGTCCTCTTTGTCCTGCTCTCAGCAATTATTGGGCAGACCGTTGCCGGGTTTTTCATTGCGTATCTCATGGCCCGGCGCCCGGGCTGGCAGTTGCGCTTTACCCCAGTGTTCGCAGCCATCTTCGTCCTGCCCCTGGCTGCTCCCGAGACTGTGGCGGCGCTGGCATGGGCAAGTCTCACGACCGGGACGCCTGAAGGGCTGCTGAACCGCGCACTCAGTCTGGTTGGGGCTGGGCCGGTGCAATGGCTGCAACAGTATGCGTTCCCGGTCATCATCGTGGTCAATATCTGGCGGGGAATCACCTTTGCCATGGTCTTCTTTGCCGCTGCCATTGAAAGTCTGCCGACATCGGCACTGGAGGCGGCCATGATCGATGGGGCGACCGCTGGCCAGCGGCTCTTCCGGATCGTCATTCCGATGCTTCGCCCACAGATCCTCATCTTCTTGATGCTCACGACGATTACCACTTTCGGCATCTTTGGGTTGGTCTACTTTCTGACGCGTGGTGGTCCCCAGAATGCGACCGAGATCATCGGTATCTACGTCTACAAGCGAGCGTTCCAGTACTTTGACATCGGCCTTGGGAGCGCGGCGAGCGTTGTGCTCCTCTGCTTGCTGCTCGTTCTTGGTCTCTATTACGTCCGCCTCATGAAGGAGCAGGTATGAGTCGCGAACTGTCTGCATCGCGTGCGCACGCGACCGTTGCACCGGCAACCCAGCGTCGCCTTGGCGCGCAAAACCTCGCCCAGTTCGGTGCCTATGGCCTCTTAGTGCTCCTCGCGATTTTCTCCCTCGTGCCATTCGCCTGGGTTGTGCTGGCGGCATTCGATGCCCACGCGACGATCTACTTTCAGATTCCCCGATCATGGACATTGCAGCACGTGATCGATCTCTTTACCGAAGCCGACGGTGTGCGCTTGATTATCAACAGTCTGATCTATACCCTGGGCGCAACGGTGGTTACGATTATCGTTTGCACGATGGGTGGGTATGTGCTCTCGCGTTTTGCCTTCCCAGGCTCGCGAGTGCTGCTGTTGGGCATCCTGTTGCTCCGCATTGTTCCGCCGACGGCAACCATTGTCCCGCTCTACCTCCTTGCCACGAGCCTGGGCTTTCGTGACACCTACCATGGCGTCATCCTCGTGCTGGCTGCACTGCAGACGCCGCTTGCACTCTGGATGCTGAAAGGCTTCTTTGACGCAGTGCCTATTGCCATTGAGGAGGCGGCGCTGGTCGATGGGGCAAGCCGGCTCCGCGCCGCTTTCCAGGTCGTGCTGCCGCTTGCTGGCCAGGGGGTGGCTGCGGCAGGGCTGATTGGCTTCATCGGCGCGTGGAGCGAATTCCTTATCCCGCTCGTCTTGATTTCTGACCAGGACAAGATGCCGATCTCGATCGGGATGTTCCGGGCATGGATTTCCTACACGCAGGTTGACTGGGGATTGCTCGCTGCCTTGTCGATAACCTACATGATCCCGGCTGTCGTGTTCTACGTCATTGCCCGACGCGCCTTACAAAGCTCGATTGCTGGTGGGCTGTCGGGTGTCTAGGCCCACAGCGGTACTGTTTCACCACGGCTCGGCCAGATGATGGGAGGAGAGTGTGCAACCGATCGGTGTGGATGCGCGTGCGGCTGAGCCGCCGTTGCGCGTTGCGGTTTTTGGTTGTGGAGTGATGGCTCGAGAGCATGTCAAGGCTGCCCTGCAACGGCCTGGACGCGTCACCGTCGTGGCCGTTTGTGATCCGTCGCCGCAGGCGTATGCGGCAATGGCCGCGTTGTTTGAGGCAGTTGGGCAACCCGCGCCGCCGAACGTGCCCGACCTGGCTCTCCTGCTTGCGCGTTACCATGATCAGCTTGACCTGGTGCTGATTGCTACGCCGCATGCCGTCCATTTTGCGCAGGCGAGTGCGGTACTCGCCGCTGGGCTGCCAGTTATCCTAGAAAAGCCCATGGTCACCACGGTGGAAGAGGCGAGGGCATTGGTTGCGGCGCAGCATCGCGCTGGGCGCGAACTGATCGTGGCGTTTAATGGCAGCCTCTCACCACGCATTCGGGAGGCGGCACGGCTGCTCCAGCAGGGCGAGCTTGGAGATATCCTGCTCATTGCAGGAACCATCTGGGAGGGATGGCGCACTGCCTATCGCGGCCACTGGAAGCAAGATCCAGCGGTATCGGGCGGAGGGTTCTTCTTCGATACCGGAGCGCACCTGCTGAACACAGTCGCTGATCTCGCTGGACAGCCGATCATTGAGGTGGCCGCGTGGCTTGACGAGCGGGGTGGCCCTCCCGGCCTCGAAATCCTTGGGACCGTGATGGCACGGCTCCAGCGTGGTGGGCTGGTCTCGCTGGCAGCCTGCGGAGACACGATTCGTGTCTGTGCTTCGGAAATTACAGTGTTTTGTACCCAGGGCATCGTTCGGACCGATGCGTGGGGGCGGAGCCTCGCTGTCCAGCGGAACGGTGAGGAGACAGCGTATGACATTACGCAGGACGAGCCACATGACGTATGGGACGTTGCCCAGGCCGTGCTGCGCCACGGTCAGCCCAATCCCTGCCCACCGGAAGCAGGACTGCGGATGGCACTGTTCTGGGAAGCAATCCAGCGTTCGGCGAAGCAGGGTGGGCAACCAGTTGTCATACAGCCTGACTGAAAGGGGTGCAGCGCGATGACGGTGAAGCCGGTGCGGGTGACGATCTGGAACGAATACCGGCACGAGCGACAGGATCCCGCGGTGCGTGCCCACTATCCGGCAGGCATCCACGCGGTGCTGGCCGCAGCCCTGGAGGCGGCTGGCTGCACGGTGCGCGTGGCCACGCTGGACGAGCCGGAGCACGGGTTGGACGCGGCCACGCTGGCGGCGACCGATGTGCTGGTCTGGTGGGGCCACCTGGCACACGAGGCCGTCGCCGACACCGTCGTCGACCGGGTGCAGCAGCGTGTGCTCGATGGCATGGGACTGGTGGTGCTGCACTCCGCCCACGAGTCGAAGATCTTCCGGCGGCTGATGGGCACGACCTGCAAGGTGATGTGGCGCGAGCGTGGGGAACGGGAGCGGGTGTGGGTGGTGCAGCCGGCCCACCCGGTCGCGGCTGGGTTGCCGGAATACTTCGAGCTGCCGCAGTCGGAGATGTATGGCGAGCCGACGGACATCCCGGCGCCCGACGAGCTCGTCTTCATCAGCTGGTTCCAGGGGGGCGAAGTCTTTCGCAGCGGTGGCGCCTACACCCGCGGCCGGGGCCGGATCTTCTACTTCAGCCCGGGCCATGAGACCTTCCCGATCTACCATCACCCGCTCGTCCAGCGGGTCATCGTCAACGCGGTGCGCTGGGCAGCCCCCAACGACTTCTCGGGGGCGCCGGTGGCCGGTATTCGCCAGGGCGGCGCGCACCGGCCGGACCCGCTGGAGCCGCTGGACTAAGGGGAGAGGAGGCCGACGATGACGACGCGCCGGCTGACGGTGGCGCAGGCCCTGGTGCACTTCCTGGCAGCGCAGTATAGCGAGCGCGATGGCGTGCGCCAGCGATTGATCCGCGGGGTCTGGGCCATTTTCGGGCATGGCAACGTAGCCGGGCTGGGGCAGGCGCTGGCCGAATACGGGACGAGGCTTGGGTTGCCGACCTATCGCCCGCAGCACGAGCAAGCGATGGTGCACGCCGCGGCCGCCTTTGCCCGCCACACTGAACGGCTGAGTACGTTTGCCTGCACCGCCTCGATCGGGCCAGGCTCGACGAACATGCTCACCGCAGCCGCGGGGGCAACGATCAACCGGCTGCCGGTGCTGCTCTTGCCAGCCGATGCCTTCGCCAACCGGGTACCTGATCCTGTGCTTCAGCAACTCGAGCACCCACTGGAGCGCGACGTCAGCGTCAACGATGCGTTTCGCCCGCTCTCGCGCTTCTTTGCCCGGATCACCCGGCCGGAGCAGATGCTGGACGTCCTGCCGGAGGCGATGCGGGTGCTGACGGATCCGGCCGAGACCGGGGCGGTGACGGTGGCCTTGCCGCAGGATGTGCAGGCCGAAGCCTATGACTGGCCAGTCGCCTTCCTGGCCGAGCGGGTCTGGCCGATCCGCCGGCCGGTGCCGGATCCGGCAGCGGTCGCCGTGGCGGCACAGCTGCTGCGGCAGGCGGAACGGCCGCTGGTGATTGTGGGCGGAGGAGCACGCTACAGTGCGGCGGGGGAGGCCCTGGCCGCGCTGGCCAGCCGCTTTGGCCTGCCGGTTGCCGAGACACAGGCGGGCAAAGGGGTGTTGAGCTGGCAGCATCCGTGGAACGTGGGGCCGATCGGGGTCAACGGCGGGCTGGCGGCTAACCGGCTGGCGCGGCAGGCTGACCTCATTCTGGCGGTCGGCACACGGCTGACCGATTTCACCACGGCGTCCAAGACGGCCTTCCAGCATCCTGCGGTGCGGGTCATCGGGCTGAACATTAACGCGGCCGATGCGGCCAAACTGGGCGGGGTGGCGCTGGTGGGCGATGCCCGGCAGGGGATAGAGGCCTTGGCGGTGGCGCTCAGCGACTGGCCGGGCACGGCTGTGCCCTACCGGGCCGAGGTGGCGCAGTTGCGGGCCGAGTGGGACGCGTGGGTCGCGGCGTGGCGCACGCCGCCCGCAGCAGCCGGGCCACGACTCCGCCAGGCGGCAGTGCTGGGAGTGCTCAACACGGTCGTCGGCGGGCGGGCGACGGTGATCAATGCGGCGGGGAGCATGCCGGGAGAGCTGTTGCGGCTCTGGCGTGCGGAGGAGCCCGCCGCCTACCACGTCGAGTATGGCTACTCGTGCATGGGCTACGAGTTGCCGGCAGGGATTGGAGTGAAGCTGGCCGAGCCAGACCGGGACGTGGTGGTGCTGGTGGGCGATGGGAGCTACCTCATGGCCAGCGCGGAGCTGGTCACCGCCGTGGCCGAGGGGCTTGACCTCACCGTGGTGCTGGTGGACAATGGCGGGTTTGGCTCGATCCACGGGTTACAGCAGGCGGTGGGCTCGCCGCCGTTCGGCAACCTGCTGCGGGCACGGAATCCGGCGACCGGGCAACTGGATGGGCCGCCGATCGTCGTCGACTACGTCCAGCATGCGGCGGCGATGGGAGCACGGGCCTGGGCTGTGACGAGCTACGAGGAACTGGCGGCGCGGCTAGCGGAGGCACGGCGGCTGCCGGGGGTGAAGGTGCTGGTTGTGCCGGTTGATCCAGACGACCGGCTGCCGGGCTGTGAGAGCTGGTGGGACGTGCCGGTTGCCGCAGTCTCGGAGCAGCCGGCGGTGCAGGCCGCCCGCCAGGCCTATGAGCAGGCCCGGCAGCACCAACGGTGGTTCGGGGCGCACACGGAAACGGTCACGACGCCTTGAGCCGCTCTCTGGCACCATTGGAGGTGTGAGGAAGAGCCGTTCTCGGTTGCTGACAGACCGTATCAACGGTAGAGCATTGTATCGAAATGTGAGGGGCGCGTGGTGCGAGCGGAAGAGCGACGGCGGCTGATTATCGAGTTACTCGAGCGTGAGGGAGAGGTCGCGGTCGACGCGCTTGCGCAGCGCTTTGGCGTCAGTCAGGTTACGATTCGCAAAGATCTGCATGAACTAGAAGAGCGTGGCATTCTCCACCGCACGCATGGCGGGGCCATTCCGGTCCATAAAAGCCTGTTTAATCCTTCGTTCTACGAGAAGCTCAACTTTAAGCGGCAGGAAAAACAAGCGATCGCCTGGGCCGCGCTCGAGCTGATCCAAGAGGGCGACAGCATCATCCTGGATGCTGGCAGCACCACGCTCGCCCTGGCACGGCTGCTGCGCCACCGGTTTCGTCGGCTCTACGTCATCACGAATTCGATGCCGGTCGCCTTGGAACTGTCCAAGTCCGGCTTCGATGTGCTACTCACGGGCGGGCAGATGCGGCACCATAGCCTGGCGCTCATCGGGCCGGCAGCGGTCGACATGCTGCGGCACTACCATGTCGACAAAGCGTTTCTGGGGGCGACGGGTGTGGATGACCAAGGCTACTCGACGCCGAACCCGATTGAAGCGCAGACGAAACGGGCGCTGCTGCAGGCTGCGAGCGTGGCCTACGTGCTCGCCGACTCCAGCAAGCTTGGGCAGCCAACGCTGGCACGTTTCGCGGCGTTGGAAGAAGTGGCCCTGCTCATTACTGATGCTGCGGCCCCGGCTGACTTCTTGTCGCGCCTGGATGCACGTGGGCTCCGCTACCTTCTGGCACCGAACGTCGATGCCGTCGAAGGAAAGCGCGCGAGCGCTGGTATCGCGGCGCAAGACGATGGATGAGGCCGAGGCTCGCGCGTGGTGGTTGCTCCATCGGTGATGGAATTGGAATAGCGGCCTCGGGTATCGCGTTTGATGTAGACTGGAAAGACCAGCGCGCAGCGCGCGGAGGATTATGGGTGGAGGTAAAGGAACCCGATGCCGCGAGAGTACGAGAAGCTCTTCCAAGAGATTAAGCAAGCCATTCAAGAGGTCGACGTGCACCAGCTCTACCAGGAGTTGCGGCAGGGCCGTCGTCCCGTCGTCATTGACGTGCGTGAGCGCGAGGAGTGGGAGCAAGGGTATATCCCCGGCGCGGTCTTCATTCCCCGCGGCTACCTCGAACTGCAGGTTGAAGACCGTGTGCCCGATAAGGACACGCCGGTCTACGTCTACTGCGCTGGCGGAGTACGGTCAGCCTTCGCGGCTAAGACGCTGCAGGAGATGGGCTATCGGCACGTCTACAGCGTCGCTGGCGGCTTCAGCGCGTGGAAGCATGCCGGCTACCCCTTCGTTACGCCACGGCAGTGGACGCGCGAGCAACTGCAGCGCTACAGCCGGCACTTCCTGATTCCAGAAGTCGGCGAGTCAGGGCAAGCGCGCCTGCTCGACTCCAAGGTGCTGGTCATCGGCGCCGGCGGGCTCGGTTCGCCAGCCGCGCTGTACCTGGCCGCTGCCGGCGTTGGCACGATCGGCATCGTCGATAACGACGTCGTCGATTTGAGCAACCTGCAGCGCCAGATCATCCACACGACTGATCGGGTCGGCCAGCCCAAGACGGAGTCGGCCCGGCAGACGCTCACCGCGCTCAACCCTGACGTGAACGTTGTGCTCCATGATGTCTGGCTGACGAGTCAGAACATTCTCGACATCATCCGCGACTACGACGTCATCGTGAACGGAGCCGACAACTTCCCAACACGCTACCTGGTCAACGACGCAGCCGTACTCCTGGGCAAGCCGGTCGTCGATGCCAGCATCTTCCGCTTCGAGGGGATGGTCACCGTCTACAAGCCGGGCGAGGGGCCATGCTACCGCTGCCTGTTCCCGGAACCACCGCCGGCTGACCTGGCGCCGACCTGCGATCAGGCGGGCGTGCTCGGCGTCCTCACGGGCGTCATCGGCGCGCTACAGGCCAACGAGGCGATCAAGCTGCTGCTCGGGCTGGGTGAGCCACTGGTCGGGCGCGTGCTGCTCTTCGACGGGCTGACAACGACCTTCCGCGAGCTGACGGTCGCTCGCGACCCCGACTGCGCGATCTGCGGCCCGAACGCGACGGTCACGCCGGAGACGATCGGGCAGATCGACTACCAGCAGTCATGCTTGCTGCCGAGCGTGGCCGACTAGTTCTCCGTCCGCTACACGAGCATGAAACGACGCCCCGGGGCAAACACTCCGGGGCGTCGCACGCATACGGGGTTGCCAGGCTTACCGCTCTGCAGCGCTCCCAGACTCGGCCTCATCAATGATGCGAATGGGCACTTCGGTCACCTGGCCGTTGACGATCCGATAGGCCCGCAGGTCTGGATGCTCAGGATCAGCCAGGGAACAGATGAGGTGGTAGACGTGCGACCAGTAGGCGGCGAGCTCAATATCGGTGCGCGAGGGGCGAGCCGGGGACGCTGGGTGCGAGTGATAGTTGCCGATATGCTCGAGCCCACGGGCCTCCATGTCGCGTAGTGCTCGGAACTGCGCTTCGGGGTCCATGAAGAACCGCTCGGCGGTCAATACCTCAGGCCCGCGCAGGCCGGAGATTTTCCCTTCGGGGTAGAGCCCACGCTCGGCGAAGAACTCGGCGGCGGCGTCCGCGCGGTTCGGCACTTCGTAGACGCGCTCGACGCGGCTGCCGTGGCCAGCCAGGAGCCCACAGCACTCGCGTGGTGCTTCGCGCCGGGCGTGGGCGATGATCGCCTCGTAGTCAGCTCGCCGCAGCTCAATCATCGTCCGCCAGCCATCGCCGGGACGATGCCAACCTCGTCCCCCTCCTGCAACGGCGTCTCCAGTCCCTGCAACGTCCGCACGTCCTTGCCATTCACGAAGACACTGACGAAGCGGCGCAGGCGGCCATCCGGCTCAACCAGGCGATCACGGAGACCAGGGAAATGCTGGTCGAGCGCAGCCAGCGCGTCGCCAACCGTTGTGGCCTGGACGTCAACCGAAGACTGTCCGCCAGTAAACTGGCGCAGTGGTGCGGGGATCATGACCTTGACTGCCATCTGTTGCTACCCTCCCGTTCTTGCTCTGGTATCCTTCGCACGCTATGACCCGTCTTGCCAGAGTGGCGTACTGAGGTACTTGACGCCGCTGTCCGGCAAAATCACCACAATGACGCCATGATCGAGCTCGCGCGCAACGCGGAAAGCCGCGACGACGGCCGCCGCTGCTGACGGACCGACAAAGAGGCCCTCTTCACGGGCCAGCTGGCGGGCCATGGCAAAGGCTTCATCGGTGTTCACAAACTCCATCCGGTCGATCACCGAGGGATCGTAGATCGCTGGGACGATGGCGGTGGTGAGATGCTTAAGGCCTTCAAGGCCGTGGAACGCGTCATCGGGCTGGACGCCGACGAGGGTGATCGCCGGGTTGAACTCCTTCAAGCGGCGGCCAGTGCCCATCATCGTGCCGGTGGTCCCTAAGCCGGCAACGAGGTGCGTGACGGCGCCGTCGGTTTGTTCGATGATTTCGACGCCGGTGCCGTTGTAGTGGGCACGCCAGTTGGCGGGATTGCTGTACTGGTCGGCGTAGAAGTAGCGATCGGGCTCCCGCGCAGCCAGCTCGCGGGCCAGGCGAATGGCGCCGTCGGTGCCTTCATAGGGGTCGCTGAAGAGCAACTGGGCGCCGTAGGCCTGCAGGATGCGCCGCCGCTCTTCGCTAATGCTCTCCGGCACGACTAAGGTGACGGAGAAGCCCCAGGCAGCACCGATCATGGCATAGGCAATGCCCGTATTGCCCGACGTCGCATCGAGCAACGTCATGCCAGGGCGCAGCAGCCCCTGTTCCATCGCCTCCTTGACGATTTGCAAGGCTGCACGGTCCTTGATTGAGCCACCGGGGTTGAACCATTCCGCCTTGCCGAGGATCTGCACGTCTGCGGGCACGCCATGCTGCTGTGGTATCCGCTCGAGCCGGACGAGCGGCGTCCGGCCGATGCACTCGGTGACCTGCATTCCGTGTTGTTCTCGGACATGCGCTCGCATGCTCACGCTCGCCTTCCGGCTGAGCCGCTCCCAGCCTCTGCTCTTAGGATGCCAAAGCACGGAGCGGCTCGTCGCCCCACGGTCCTGCAACGCTCGTGACTAGCCGACTATTCCCCAGCCACGCCCCTGCGAGCACAGGCGCATCCGTAGTAGGATAGCGACAACGCGAGTACGCTTCGCGACGGCGAGGAGCGAGGCGCGGCAGAGGGGGCCGAGCAGCGAGGAAGGCGCAACGGTGCAAGCGACGGTCTTGAACGGGCGCTACCGGCTCGAAGAGGTGATCGGCCAAGGAGGCATGGCAGTTGTCTACCGTGGCGTCGACCTCGCCCTTGGCCGGGATGTAGCGATCAAGATTCTGCGAGGACAGTACGGCAGCGATCCGAACTTCCTGCGCCGCTTCGAGCGCGAGGCTCAGGCGGCGGCCCGGCTCAGCCATCCGAACATCGTCAGTGTCTACGACGTCGGGCACGACAACGGCGTGCACTACATCGTCATGGAGTACGTGCCGGGACAGACGCTCAAGCACCTGATCCTTCGCCATGCGCCCTTCACGGTCGATGAGGCAGTGCCTATCATCAACCAGGTCGCCGCAGCCCTCGACTATGCTCATTCGCACGGGCTTGTGCACCGCGATATCAAGCCACAGAACATTCTGGTTGACGATCAAGGCCATGTCAAAGTGACGGATTTCGGCATCGCCAAGGGGCTGACCGACGCCAGTCTCACCGAAGCCGGCGTGGGGCTCGGCACCGTGCACTACGTCTCGCCCGAGCAAGCCCGCGGCGAGCCTGCAACACCGGCGTCTGATATCTACGCGCTCGGCGTCGTCCTCTATGAGATGCTCACCGGCCGGCTGCCCTTCGACGCGGATAACCCGATCGGCCTGGCAATGCAGCACGTGCAGGCGCCGCCCCCGCTGCCACGGCAGTTCAACCCGAATATCCCGCCGCAGGTCGAGCAAATCATCTTGCGCGCGCTCGCCAAGAATCCAATGCAACGCTTTGCTCGGGCAACTGACCTCGCGCGGGCACTCGAGCGCTGGCGCCAACTGCCGAATGATCCAGCTGCGGCGGCCTTGGCACTTGGCGGGCGCGGCGCAGCGCCGCCCGCGTGGGGAACTGTCCGCCCGCGGGGAACGCGTGCTGCACCCCCACCCAGGATCCCGACTCGAGGCAACGAACTTGGCTGGGCGACCTGGTTAATCGGCACTGCAATCCTCATCGGCATCGTCGCGCTCGTCCTCATTGCCTTCAAACTCGTCGATCTCTCGGCGCTCTCCGGAACAAATCCCACCCCCACGCGCACTGCCGTTGCCAGCGTTGCCTCACCGACAGCAACGCCTGCAGCCACTCCAACAGAACTGGCAACGCCAACGGCGGCGCTGACACCGAGCCCGAGTCCAAGTCCAAGCCCAAGCCCAAGCCCGAGTCCAAGCCCCACACCGACCGTCGCGGCAACGCCAACGCCGGAACTTGCGCGTGTGCCCGTCTTCGTTGGCTCGACGCTGGCGCAGGCGCAGCAGGCGGCGAAGGTCGGGAACTTCCAGCTCAACATCCAGAACGTCTATGACGACGTTGTGCCGAAAGGCGTGATTATCAAGCAAGATCCACCAGCGGGCACCGAGCTTGCCAAAGGATCGACAGTCACAGTTTGGGTCAGTCAGGGGCCCCAGTTCATCTCCTTCCCCAAGCTCGACGTTCAGCCCTATGACCAGGCCCTGCGCCAACTGCAGAGCCTCGGCCTGAACGTCAACCGCGTGGAGGAACCAAGCCAGACTGTCCCCGAAGGGCAAGTCATCCGCACGGATCCGCCTGGGCCGGGGCAAGTCCCCAGCGGCGGCACAGTGACCGTCTATGTCAGCATGGGCGACAAGGTAAAGGTGCCGGACGTCTACAAGATGCCGTATCAGCAGGCGGTGCAAGTCTTGCAGAGTGCGGGACTGGTTGTTGGCTCGGTTTCACCGCAGACCTGCACCTACATTCGGACGCACGGCGCGCCAAACTTTGACTGCGCGTCCTTCCCCAACGGCGGCGTCGTCAGTGGCACGCTCCAGTGGAACACCTGGGTACCACGCGGAGCACGCATTGACATTGCCTACTACCAGGCTACACCATCGGGCCAGTAGCGGATGCTGTGGCGTCTGGTGATGTTCGGCCTCGGGCTCGCTGCTGGTCTGGCCATTGTCGGTGGCGCAACGGCAGCGAACCGAGCCGACCGGATCGTCGTCAGCAACACGGGGACAACCCTCACCGCGCTTGTCCAGTTCGGCACACAGCGCATCGCCGTCGGTGGCAGTGCGACCCGCACGGGACTTGTGGAACTGCTCGATCGCACAACGCTTCCCTGGGATCGTCACCCCGTGACGCTCCTCCTCGATGCACGAAGCACGGAGCAACTCCCTGGCGTGCTCGACGCCGTTGCACGCCAGCGCATTGGGGCGATCGTGCTCCTCGGCAAGCGGGGCGACGACCCGGCGTGGGCGTTGCTTTGGCAGGCCGCAGCAGCACACCACGTGCGCATCCACGAGGTCGAGCGCTCGACCCGGGTCATCCTTGGCCAGCGGCATCCGGCTGTGCTGCTGGTGACCCAAGGGAAAGGGCAGCTGAGCGGGCTCCGCATCTGGACAGGCCGGCTCTCGTGCCTCCTTGCAACATCTGGCACGGCGAGGCCGACAGCGGCTCGGCCAGAAGCATGCCTGATTGACCTGAGTGGACGCGTCCAGACACCGGCGCGACTGCTCGTGCGGCCAGCGCCGCGCACGCCTGACACCGCGCCGCCGCCGGGCCAGCAGCGCGTGACCGTGCGCACCGGCATGCGGGTGACGTTGCAGCTCGCTCACGCGCAGGTACGTGTCCCCCGGTCAGCGCTCGACGCGGCCGCGGCGCCGCCAGGTCGTTCGATGCCAGCGCAGCCTACCCGCGCAGGTCACGCAGCATCTGCTCATACTGCTCACGCGTCAGCTCACCGCGGGCATAGCGTTCCTGCAGGATGGCAATGGCCTGCGATGACGGCTGGGATTGGCTCGGTCGCGTCAGGCGCTGGATTGCCCAGGCGATCAGGACGAGCACACCGAGGAAGACGGCAAACCGCCCTGCCACGATCAGCACGAACCACCAATTCCAGACCGGCCCAACGCGATACCATGGCACGAGCGGGCCGTGGAATCGCAACATCGGCTCATGCCCCACGACGAAACGCGGCAGAGAGAGCAGCACGACCCCGATGATGATCAGCAGGATGCCAGCAAGGCCGAGCGAGTTCGCGCGTTGCATCGTGCACCTCCACCAGCAGTGCTTCTCCCTGTGACGATACTGAGCACGGCGCACACTGACAAGCCGGATTGCTCTTCCCCAACCCACGGTCAGGCAGTGAGGCGCGGCCAGCCCGTCATCCTACGCTGAGATACGCACTCATCCACCCCTTCCTGGAAGCGAAGAGAAAGAATCCTGGCACAATAGGGGAGAAGGCATGAAGGGAGCAGGCAATGGCTGAAGAGCCCGTGTTGCTACAGGCCCGCGATGGCGACGTCGTCACCCTCACGCTGAACCGCCCCCAGGCCCGAAACGCCCTCAGCCGCGCTCTCGCCGAGGCCCTCCGCACGGCCGCCGAGGCGTTGGCCGCCGACCACACAGTTCGGGCGGTGCTGGTGCGCGGCGTGCCGCCCGCGTTCTGCGCTGGCGCCGACCTGCGCGAACGCCTCGATCTCCCGCCCGACGCCCTCACCGCCCACACGCAGGCTGTCCGTGCCGCCGTCGAGGCTGTCGCACAGCTGCCGATGCCGACTATCGCCGTCATCGCTGGCCCGTGCCTGGCTGGCGGACTCGAACTTGCGCTGGCCTGCGACGTGCGCTTCGCCAGCACGACCGCGACGTTCGGCCTGCCGGAGGTTCGCCGCGGCATTTTCCCGGCTGCTGGCGGCATCATCCGCCTGCCGGCCGTTGTCGGGCCGTCGCGCGCGGCTGACCTGATCCTCAGCGGGCGCATCATCGACGCGGAGGAAGCCTTCCGTATCGGCCTCATCGATCGGCTCTGCCCGCCAGAGGCACTCGAGGACGCGGTTGCCAGCTACCTCGCCGAGCTTGCGCAGACCGCGCCGCTCGCTGTCCGCGCAGCGAAGGCCGCGCTCGCTGCTGCTCGCCCAGCCCTTTCGCCCGAGGCGCTGGCCACGATCGATCAGCTCCGCGCCGCTCTCGACGCGACTGAGGACTACCAGGAAGGGCTGCGGGCCTTCCGCGAGCGCCGTCCCCCGCGCTTCACCGGGCGCTAAGTGTGGGGGCGCGCCAGCGTCATGCTCGGGCTTCCCGCAACGCCACGGCACGGGTCGTTCACACAGGCGTGGCGATGCCGTGTCTGGGATATGGGTACGCCTGCTCCGCGCTGCCTACTGCGGCGACGCGTCTGGCGTTGACCCAGAAGACGGGGTGGCTGGAGGGATCTGCACCGAATGGGGCGGCACGATTACGACGGTCGGCAGGCCAGCAAGGCCGCCAGAGCTGCCCCCAATGGGTGTCGCTGGCGGCATGGTGGCTGGGACTGAGCCGGGCGGCGGAGCAGTCGCTTGCGGCGTCGGGGAGACAACAGCGCCGGATGACGTTGCCGACCCCTCGGGCGTGCCGGTGGTACGCACAGGCGGGTTCATCACGCCGCCGGGGCTAGCGTTGCCCGCGCCTGACGTCGTCGAGTCGACGACAAGCTGGTGTGTCGTGCCATTGACGATGAGCTGATATTCCCCAGCCTCGAGCGGCCCCAGCGCGACCGTCACCGTTGTTTCGCGCACGACCTGAGCACAGATCGCATCAGCCGGGCGCTGGCCTACGAGCGTGACGGTGATGCGCGTGCCTTGCCGCTCGACGCGGGGCGCCGCTGGGGTGGTGCAGGCGTCAGGCAGGAGCACGCGCACCAGGAGAGTAACCGGCTGCCCGGGTGCCACCGGCTCGGGGGTGACCGCAAGCACCTGGAGCAGTGGTGCTGTTGCATCTGGCGTGGCCGGTGATGATGCGTCTGGCGTCGTCGGTGGCGTTGCGTCTGGGGTAGCAGATGGGGTGGTCATTGTTGTCCCTCCGCGTGGTGCAGCGAGCACGCCGACGACCGCCACGCCGAGGATGACGGCCACCAGCGTGGCGAGCCCGAAGAAGAGCAGGCGTTCGGCCCGACGGGGCGACGGCGCATCTGCTTCGGGCGGCAGACCGGCTGGTCGATCCGGGCGAGACTGCGACACCGGCGGCTCCTTCTACATCCACATCCCTCTTGTTGGGTAAAACGACGGCAGGCGACGATGAGTTCCCGCACCATCGCCTACAATCATGGTCGGCAGCACCGATCGTATGCAGGAGAGGCCCGGAGCCAGGCAAAGGAGGGCATGATGGCAGGGCAAACACTCACGGTTGGGCCGTTTCAGGTGACCCCACTCGTTGATGCTGAGGGCGGCTTCTTCCCGCTCTCCGTCGTCTTTCCCCACGACACGCCGCGTGTCGCCGCCTTCCGTGAGGCCTACCCCGGCTCGTTCGCCGATCCCGAGACGCTCTACACGTTTGTCCGCTGCTATCTTGTTCGGACGCCGACGCAGCTGATTCTGGTCGACGGTGGGATTGGGCCGGGGCCGGTGCCGCTGTTCGGCAACAGCCGTGGACAGTTGCTCACTGCGCTGGCGGCCGAGGGCGTCACGCCAAACGCCATTGACCTCGTCTACTTCACGCATCTCCACCCTGACCACGCC
Organism: Thermorudis peleae; assembly: GCF_000744775.1. Classification (NCBI taxonomy): domain Bacteria; kingdom Pseudomonadati; phylum Thermomicrobiota; class Thermomicrobia; genus Thermorudis; species Thermorudis peleae. The sequence continues at coordinate 75,971 of NZ_JQMP01000003.1, forward strand.
GGGTGGGCAGTCGGCCCTGACGGACGGCCGACGTTTCCGCGCGCCCGCTACGTCGCGACCCGGACAGACTGGGAGACGTTTCAGCAGCCAGCGGTCAAGGAGGCGATGGACGCTTTGGTCGCGTACCTCGATCAGGCGGTCTACCCGCTCGCGCGCCTGGGCGTACTGGAACTGGTCGACGGTGAGGCTGAGCTTGCACCTGGCATCCGCGTCTGGCCGACGCCTGGGCACACAACCGGTCATGCCAGCCTGCTGCTCCAGGCCGAGGACACGACGGCGGCGATCCTCGGCGATGTCTACACGCATCCCGCGCAGGTACGACATCCCGACATTGCCGCCGCCTTCGACATGGACGCCGCAACAGCGCAGGCAACGCGTGAACGCGTCAATGCGTGGGCCGCGGAGACCGGTGCAATCGTGACCGTCACACACTTCCCGCAGCCGGGCGGCTTCGGCCGGATCGTGCGCGAGGGCGAGGTGTTTCGCTGGGAGCCGTTGCCAGCGCTACGTTGACGCCACCGGTGGCCAGAGCACTTCCCTGCCGTGAGCAGCCGACTGCGTGCGCAACGGTGCAGCGAGCACAGGCAGGGCAGCCAACGTTACTGAGATGAGCGCGCCGGTGGAACCAGAGCCAGAGCCAGTGTAGGGCTGCACGACGCTGGCACGTTCGCTGGGCGGATCGCGTGATCTGGTGCGGTGCCCGCGGTGGCGCGACGCCTCGCGGGCACTCGGCGCAACGTATCAGCGCAGGCAGAGCGCAGCCCAGATCGGCGGCCGCGTGCTCGAGTGCCATCCCCCTGTCGTGGACAACACGATGCAACACCTGTTGGGGACGCTGCTGCGGCATCCCAATCTTTCAGCAGTACAGGCAAAAACCGGGGCCAGTGCATCTGGCCCCAGCAGACCACGGCCGCGGTCAGGATTCAGCTGATGACAGGCACGCCCGGGCAGAGCGGGAGATCATCACGGAGCTGAGCATGCGTCCCCACCAGGCCCTGGCCTGCGACCGGATTTGATGACCTTACCCCGGCGCGCCGACCATGGAGAAACTGTGAGGATATCGATCAGGTTTCAGCAAGGCAACCACCCGTGTGGGGGCGATGCGTGATGCTCAGCCCCATTCGTCCTCTTCTTCGCGGAGTTCCCGGTTGAGGAAGACCAGGGACACCGCCTCCTGGCTCAGGGAGATGATGTCATGGGAGCGGCCTGTCCAGACGACCTGGCCCCACTCGTTGAGGGCGAGGCCGATCAGTTCACCGGGCCGTCCGGGCCAGCTCACGAGGTGACCTGCCCCGCGCTGCCCGTTCCAGGCCAGCTCCCGGATCTCCGGGATTAGGGTCAGGAGGCCGCGGAGAACCTCGAGATCAGTCACGTCATCCTGACCGGAGAACTGATCCGGATCGGCCAGGGACGGCTGGGAACCCGGCCCAGCCCTGGAACTGGACTGGGACGGTGTCCATCCGACGAGGTAGGAGGGAGACCACAGCTCCGGCTCCGGCGACTGCGGCGCCCTAGCCCACCACCCGGTCTGCTGCGGGATTCTGAGGAGCGGGGCGAGATAGCGCCGGTCGCTGATCCGGGCGATGAAAGACTGGACCAGTTCGAGGAGTGGCGTCGCCCCACCATCTTCCGGAATATGGAAGGACCAGGTCACCAACCCCTTGAGGACGGAGAGTGCGAGCTCGGGAGACTCGTCGAGCCGGTCCCAGTCGATAATCAGGCATTGCTCATCCGGATCAGGCGGGTCGACCCGGACATCGACCCACCCGCCTTCCATGTCGACCAGGATTCGTCTCATCGGTCACCTCCTATCGTGGCTATTGCGGACCATCCTGGCCTGGCAGGTTTGTGATCATGGCGGGCATGGGAGAGCCCAAGGGATTGCGCATGGCAATCGCGCGGGACGTGAGCACTAAGCGCTATGAACTCGCTAAGTATACAGAAAAGCATTTCAGGTTTCAACCTCACACCGGCGTGAGCGTTTCGCCCATGCCAGCAAGAACTCGGCAATGATTCAACCTAGCAGCAGGGTTGAGGGAAGGACCAACGTTGATCTGGCGTTGTGCTGGCGCCAGCATGAACGACCAGTTGCCAGGTGCCTGCGCCGCATGCTGGTCGAGCGCTGCAGCACACACCAGTGCGCGAGGCATTTGCCTGGCAACCACAAGCGTTCCTGGCTTCAGGCAATCAGCCGGCCTTCGCGTGCACCGCGCTCGCGTGCCGCAGCGGCACTGGACGCGGATGGTGGGAAACTTCTGGATCAGTGATTGCTCGCTGGCTCGGCATCGGGGAACGGTTCAGCGATCGGAGCCGTTTCCGTAAGGAGTCCGCGCTCAGCCAGGTTCCGGAGCAGTAGGGAGAAATAGATGAAGCCAGCGAAGGAGCGCCACGGCGCCAGCAAGGCAGCGAGGCGATCATAGTCCAGCGTGCCTTCGACGTCGAGCCAACGTTGCACGTTCCGTCGCGCGCCGACGTCGTCACCGGGGAAGATGTGCGTGCGGCCAAGCCCGCGCAACAGCACGTATTCAGCCGACCACCGGCCGATCCCTCGCACCGTACGCAGGAGCGCGATAGCTTGGTCGTCGGGCAGCGTCTCAAGCTTGTCGAGCGCGCCTGCCAGCACAGCACGCGCTGCCTCGACAACGGCCTGCCCTTTCTGACGGCTGAACGAAAGCGGCCGAAAATCCTCGGGAGCGCACGCTGCAATGCGATCCGGCGGCGGAAACGCCCGGGGAGCTGGCTCGCCAGATGGGGGAGCTGTTTCGTAAAAAACTGGCACACCGAACGTCTGCACAAACCGGTTGAGCAGCGTGATGCCGAAGGACAGCGTGACCTGCTGGCAGACAATTGCATTCACCAGCGCCTCGAAAAGCGAGGGATAGCGTGTGGGCCTGGCGCCGCGGAACTGCATCACCAGCGGGCCGAGCTTCGGATCGCGCGCGGCGAGGGCCAAGAACGGCTCGAGGTCAACATCCATGCCAAGCGTGCGCGTCAACCACGCCGTCGCTGCCGGGATGGCCTCGGGGCTGGCGCCGCTGAGCTGGACGGACAACACCGGATCGTCGACCGAGCCGACCTGCCGCACCGCCAGCTCAACGGGCCAGCATGCCGGTTGCTGTTCCATCACCGGCGCTGTCGTGGGACATGCCTCGCTCGGCCGGGAGCGGCCATCGCCTGCTGCGGCAGCGCGTGGAAGCAGCAGCGCCCGGCGATAGGTCGTACCGTCCCACCGATCAAGCTGGTTCTCGGGCCGACGGCGCAGGATCCACACCGTTGCGTCGAGTCGAAACGGTGCACGGGGGCGCAGTGTGAAGGTCACACGAGGCACCGCTGTCATGCGTGATAGCCTCGCTCAGCGGACACGTCCTCGACCTCAGGCGGGATGCAAAAACTGACATTCAGCCGGTTCCAGCCATTGATCGCGACGATCGCGAGGGTCAGGTACGCGAGCTCCGTAGGACTGAAGACGGCCCGAGCCTGCTCGTACACATCATCGGGCACGCCGGTCTGGGGGAGGAGCGTCACGGCCTCAGTCCAGGCGAGAGCCGCCCGTTCACGTGCGCTGTAGAACGGGGCCTCGCGCCAGGCCGGCAGCAGGTCGATTCGCTCCTGACGTTCACCATCCTCACATGCTTCGCGGATATGCATAGCCAGGCAGAACGCGCAGCCATTGAGCTGCGACGCGCGGATCTTCACCAGATGGAGGCAGGGGCGCTCCAGGCCACTTTGCGCGATTTCGCGTTCAAGGCCGCGCATCGCCTCGACCACACCAGGAGCAGCAGCGCGATAGTCATACCGCATACAACAACCTCCAACGCTCGCGGAATCGGCATTACTCCGCGAACCGGTTCCAGATCGGAGTATACGCCCGTCGTTTTCCGGTTCCATCGAGCGGCGTCACGTTGCCCATGGCGCGGCCTCGCGAGGCAGCACAGAGGAGACGTGCGCTGTCGGCTTGTGCGTGACCATTGGCTGAGCGGAACGGCATGTGGGACAGCCTGCACGCGCAGCTGGTGGGAGGATGCTATCGCGCCCTAGCAGGGGCCAAAAACCAGCGATCGCACCATCGAGGCGCACGGCGACGCAATTTCCAATAGGCATGGGCAACACTAAGCCTGACCCCCACGCGCTGGCACGCAGAACGCGCGGTTTCCAAATCCCTCATAGGTACGGACAAAACTCGGCTGGACTGCTCGCATTCCCCATCCCCACCTCGGGTTTCAATCCCTCATAGGTACGGGCAAGACTTGCGCTCGACCCGCAGACCGTGCGTGACCGTGCGATGTTTCAATCCCTCATAGGTACGGGCAAAACCGTACGGCGTTCTGCCGTATGTATGAAGTCTGGGAGTTTCAATCCCTCATAGGTACGGGCAAAACGCAGCCCAATGGCAAAGCCGTGGTGGCCCCTGACGAGGTTTCAATCCCTCATAGGTACGGGCAAGACATTGCCGCCAACCCACCGGAACATGCTGAGCAGATGTTTCAATCCCTCATAGGTACGGGCAAGACCTACCTCAGCCTCTACGACGTGCGTGCCGAGTTGGTGTTTCAATCCCTCATAGGTACGGGCAAGACGTTATTCGAAAAGATCGTGGCATATGCCGCAGAGAAGTTTCAATCCCTCATAGGTACGGGCAAGACAAACAATCAGGCTCACGAGCGCATTTGGGCACACTCGGCAGTTTCAATCCCTCATAGGTACGGGCAAGACACGTACCAGGTGTGGTTGGGGGTGCTGCGCGAGGGCAGTTTCAATCCCTCATAGGTACGGGCAAGACGGTGTCTCGAGGACTGGCATGCCGATCGGGGGAGGGTTTCAATCCCTCATAGGTACGGGCAAAACCTGGGGTGGGGGAAACAGCGGAACTGGATGCTATCGCTTGGCGGTTTCAATCCCTCATAGGTACGGGCAAAACTCGCCGAGGCTGGCAACCACATGCTCGATGACTCCGGCGTTTCAATCCCTCATAGGTACGGGCAAAACGCGTGCTTGCTCCCGGACACGGACTCCGGTTGCCAGGTTTCAATCCCTCATAGGTACGGGCAAAACGGTGAAGAGTCTCGTAGCAATTGCAACTGTTGTGCGTTTCAATCCCTCATAGGTACGGGCAAAACCGTTGCAGGAACGGGATGGACTGCGAGTGTTGACTCTGGTTTCAATCCCTCATAGGTACGGGCAAAACCATCCGCCTTGTTGACACTCATCGGTTCCCCCTTATCGTTTCAATCCCTCATAGGTACGGGCAAAACAAGATTGTCTTCCCGGGGAAGCCCCTCCGGGAAGACAGTTTCAATCCCTCATAGGTACGGGCAAAACGCCCGCTAAGAGTGAGTACCCCCCTGCGGCACTTGGGTTTCAATCCCTCATAGGTACGGGCAAAACTCACCGACGAGCTGAAGGAAGACAACCTAACTGTGGTTTCAATCCCTCATAGGTACGGGCAAAACCGTTGCCATCGCCACGATTTTCTCGACTGGGAGGTCGCGTTTCAATCCCTCATAGGTACGGGCAAAACCTCGGGCTCTGGTTGTGGCTCTGGCTTCGCTTCTGAGTTTCAATCCCTCATAGGTACGGGCAAAACGAAATTACCGCTGATCCCACTCTCTCGGACGAGTGGAGTTTCAATCCCTCATAGGTACGGGCAAAACTGACGGCATTCTTGAGGACGCCGAAGGCTGGAATGGGTTTCAATCCCTCATAGGTACGGGCAAAACCTGCACATCGGACTGGAGTTGTCCGATTCGGGTGAGTTTCAATCCCTCATAGGTACGGGCAAAACGAGCGACGGATTCAGCATCTTGAAGACCGACTCGCTGTTTCAATCCCTCATAGGTACGGGCAAAACGCTGGGACGACGTACGGCGTCTACGTCGGGCGCAAGTTTCAATCCCTCATAGGTACGGGCAAAACCGTGACACTCGATACCTTCCCGTAATGACCCGACGCCGTTTCAATCCCTCATAGGTACGGGCAAAACCGAGATCGAGGCATGCGTGAGGCCATGCGTGTCCAAGTTTCAATCCCTCATAGGTACGGGCAAAACAGCGGTCACGTGTCTGGGAGACGTAGCGCAGGAGCGGTTTCAATCCCTCATAGGTACGGGCAAAACATGACGAGCCCTCCGCGATCGGTACGACGGTCACGAGTTTCAATCCCTCATAGGTACGGGCAAAACCGTCCGCTGCTGCCAACTGAGCGAGGTGAGCGCTGGTGGTTTCAATCCCTCATAGGTACGGGCAAAACCTGCCAACGCCGTCGGCGTGAGGTCGACATCCGGCGTTTCAATCCCTCATAGGTACGGGCAAAACAAGGAGGTTCCCATGCCGGAACGCGCAGAAGCGCTCGTTTCAATCCCTCATAGGTACGGGCAAAACCGTACTTGCTCGGGAGCCCGGCCTGGCGGGCGACGGCGAGTTTCAATCCCTCATAGGTACGGGCAAAACTCGCCCGGTAATCTCTTGGTTCCGGATGATCATCCTGTTTCAATCCCTCATAGGTACGGGCAAAACCTTTCCTCCATATTATATTAGATATACGCCCGGCTGGTTTCAATCCCTCATAGGTACGGGCAAAACCTGCGCATTCTGCATCCAGAGCCGCCCCCAGCGAAGGTTTCAATCCCTCATAGGTACGGGCAAAACCATACTGTTCGTGCTCAATCCCGATTGAGCGGACGTTCGTTTCAATCCCTCATAGGTACGGGCAAAACCATGACCACGGCGAGCGGCACGATCGCCCGTCTCTGCGTTTCAATCCCTCATAGGTACGGGCAAAACGGAACGGCCAGCGTGATCCGCGCGTTCCGCGGCGGAGGTTTCAATCCCTCATAGGTACGGGCAAAACTCAACCGCGTCTTGCGCACTGGCGAAGCAGCATCCGTTTCAATCCCTCATAGGTACGGGCAAAACCCGCGCACAGCAGTCATACTCACCGCGAGGCCGGTGTTTCAATCCCTCATAGGTACGGGCAAAACGATTACCCGAAAGAGTTTGAACTCCTGTTACCGCAGTTTCAATCCCTCATAGGTACGGGCAAAACTCCCGAACGCCATAGGTTGCCACCGCCGCGGAGTCCTGTTTCAATCCCTCATAGGTACGGGCAAAACGCACTTCCACACTGGTTGTGCCCGATGTTGACATCCTGTTTCAATCCCTCATAGGTACGGGCAAAACTGCTTCGGTGACGGCGCTCCTTCTCAGCGCTCAGCCTGGTTTCAATCCCTCATAGGTACGGGCAAAACGATTGGCAAAGCCATTGGCCGCGCCGGCGGTGAGCGGTTTCAATCCCTCATAGGTACGGGCAAAACTGGGCCGCGAATTCGCGCACCGCCTTTGCGACCGGGGTTTCAATCCCTCATAGGTACGGGCAAAACGACAGGCATGTCCACGTGCTTCCTCGGCGTTCCAGCACGTTTCAATCCCTCATAGGTACGGGCAAAACCTCCGGCCGATGCCAGTTGAGCGCCGCCTTGACGTGTTTCAATCCCTCATAGGTACGGGCAAAACCTCCGGCCGATGCCAGTTGAGCGCCGCCTTGACGTGTTTCAATCCCTCATAGGTACGGGCAAAACCCGAGCCAACACGTCTTTCATGAAGCGCAGAATGTCGTGTTTCAATCCCTCATAGGTACGGGCAAAACTTGCGCACCCTTTCCCAGCGTCCCGACGTCGTCGAAGTTTCAATCCCTCATAGGTACGGGCAAAACCGCGCGGAGATGCTCGTCCGTCACGCGGCCGTATGTCCGTTTCAATCCCTCATAGGTACGGGCAAAACCGTACCCAATTCCCTGCGTGAATTGATCCTTGCGGTGGTTTCAATCCCTCATAGGTACGGGCAAAACGGCCGCCAGAATCCGTATCCATCACAAAGCTTGTCAAGTTTCAATCCCTCATAGGTACGGGCAAAACGGTTGGTCACATGACCACCCCCTCTTCTGTTCACACCTGGTTTCAATCCCTCATAGGTACGGGCAAAACCATCGATCGTAGGAGAAGACGAAGAAGAGGAGGTGGGTTTCAATCCCTCATAGGTACGGGCAAAACATGCTCGCCTCACCGAAGGCGCTCTCGCGCTTCTTGTTTCAATCCCTCATAGGTACGGGCAAAACACGTACCATTTTCCGAATGGGGGGATAGATGGACAAAGAGGTTTCAATCCCTCATAGGTACGGGCAAAACAGTGTCGTCACCGAGACCACACTGCCAGCCGCGGCGTTTCAATCCCTCATAGGTACGGGCAAAACGGTTGCCGGGCGGCCAATGTGCTCGGCCTGCGTAGAGTTTCAATCCCTCATAGGTACGGGCAAAACACCGTTCCGGTACGGAGCGATACCTTTGCCGTTGGATTGTTTCAATCCCTCATAGGTACGGGCAAAACTCGGCGTTGTCCCAGGTTGTCCACCAGGAGGTGGAGAAGGAGTTTCAATCCCTCATAGGTACGGGCAAAACAACTTTGTCTTCTCTACCGCGTCACCGACGATGGCAGGTTTCAATCCCTCATAGGTACGGGCAAAACTGGCCTCGATGTCTTTCTTCTCCTCGATGACGACTACATTGTTTCAATCCCTCATAGGTACGGGCAAAACACCGTGACGGTGATGGCGATCATCGGCATTGTCTTCCTGTTTCAATCCCTCATAGGTACGGGCAAAACCCAGGCCTTCGCTTGTTGATCCGGCGGGAGAAGCCGGTTTCAATCCCTCATAGGTACGGGCAAAACTGTGCTCGAGGCAGCCATCGCCGCCCTCGAGCAACCCGTTTCAATCCCTCATAGGTACGGGCAAAACGAGAAGTATCGTCTTCTCGATGATTCTTATTATCGATAGTTTCAATCCCTCATAGGTACGGGCAAAACACGGAGTAACAAGCGTAAGGGCATGAGGGGTAAGGTTGTTTCAATCCCTCATAGGTACGGGCAAAACGGCCAGCAGCTCGTCAGCCGCGACGCTCGTGCCATGGTTTCAATCCCTCATAGGTACGGGCAAAACAGCCCGGCGCGAGCGCGCTCAACATCGTGCTCGCTGATGTTTCAATCCCTCATAGGTACGGGCAAAACTAGCCGAGCGCGGACAGCACCAGGAGCGACACGCTCGTTTCAATCCCTCATAGGTACGGGCAAAACAACGCGGAGAGAACCACGTTAGGTGAGCGAGCCAAAGTTTCAATCCCTCATAGGTACGGGCAAAACGAGAAGCACGGGAAGCCTCGGCCGTCGCGCGGGATACGTTTCAATCCCTCATAGGTACGGGCAAAACACCACGACCCTCCACGGCGCTGGCTCGGGCCGGAACCGTTTCAATCCCTCATAGGTACGGGCAAAACGCTGCAGCAACGCGGGCCGGAGGCAAAAATCTGGGCGTTAGTTTCAATCCCTCATAGGTACGGGCAAAACAGTCTTCGTAAACGTAAGCTCATGATACGGTTTACCGGTTTCAATCCCTCATAGGTACGGGCAAAACCGCACGAGCTGCATCGTCGTCCCCCCTTAGCACCCAGTTTCAATCCCTCATAGGTACGGGCAAAACATGGACAACCTTACTGCGGCAAAACCGGGTGGTGACACAGTTTCAATCCCTCATAGGTACGGGCAAAACGTTGTCAAGCCCCTACGGCACTGTTTTTCAGGTACCGGTTTCAATCCCTCATAGGTACGGGCAAAACACTGAGGCCGCGCTGAGGCTGGCGCGGCTTTTGGAGGTTTCAATCCCTCATAGGTACGGGCAAAACGACGACGAACGAGAGGAGAAGGCACCGGTGATCGAGAGTTTCAATCCCTCATAGGTACGGGCAAAACCACGTCCCCTTCCCTGCGGAACCGGAACGGATACCGCTGTTTCAATCCCTCATAGGTACGGGCAAAACCGGCCCTTCGCAGCCGTAGAGGCCGGGAACGAAGACTTGTTTCAATCCCTCATAGGTACGGGCAAAACGGTGGGCGCTCAGTCTGGTTCATGCGCGCCCAGCTGGTTTCAATCCCTCATAGGTACGGGCAAAACCGCCGGATTGAGCTCGCGCTTGACCGGCTGGTCACGGTTTCAATCCCTCATAGGTACGGGCAAAACTTTGCTGCGCGGTGTGGTCGCTCACCACTCCCGCACGTTTCAATCCCTCATAGGTACGGGCAAAACTCAGAAGTAGGTCACGGTTCCACGTCTCGAGCACGTCCGTTTCAATCCCTCATAGGTACGGGCAAAACCCTCGAGAAGGGAGAGAGCCGTGAACATCGTGAACCTGTTTCAATCCCTCATAGGTACGGGCAAAACCGCTTGCTGAGCGTGGCTTCATTCTCCGATACACCGTGTTTCAATCCCTCATAGGTACGGGCAAAACCCATCACATCCCTAGTCTACCACGGCGAACGCCTGCCCACCATCCCCTCCCTCGCCGCCTCGGCACTTGCCCACCACCGCCACCCGCCGCATCCCGCCGCTCACTACACCCCACACCCCGCTCCGTCGACCCCCCAGCCGCTGCGCACGATCTGAGGTCGACGGACGTGCCGCGCCAGATCTCCCCTGTGCTCCCTGCCCTGTTCGTGCTGCCTGTTGCGGACACCCCAGCGGAGGCGGCCAGGTGTTCGCTGCGCCCCGCACTGAGACTGGCGGACGGCATCGCCGGATATTGCCCGACTGCATGCGCACTGTGCGGCGTTGGGCGAGCATGGCCGGCGGTACCCCTGGGCGCTGTGCCCAGCGGTGGGACAGGGGCTCTCCTGTCGGAACCAACTGGATGGTCAACGGACAAGCCACCTTGCTCGTTCGGTGGCGAACCCATGATCCAAGACGCACTCTTGCCGTTTCGCCGCTGCAATCTCGCGAAACGGGATCCGCAGCACAGCGAAGCAGGCTGCGCAGCCCCCTGTCACCTCTGCACACTCGAGAAGACGGCTCGCTGGCTGGACCTCCTGGTCGAACGGGCACAAGACTGGCTCAGGGTAGGCCGGATCGCTTGCGTCAGCATACCGCTCGGGCAATTACTCCCCCGTCAGGGAAGTCGATTCACTCCGACGCACGCAGGGGGAGAGGGGGCTTGGCGTTGACGATGTGTTCGCTCGATCCTGATCGCTCAGGCACGGACGCGAAAAAGCGGTCTTGCTCCCTGTCGTGGCACGGGCAGCTGGTCGCGCAGGGACGGAGGGATAAAGATCGGCCGGCGCGCGGGCTGGCTCGCCGCCACTCTTTCGCCGCTGCGCGCACGGGAACAGCGTGGAAGCGCTGCGGAGGTCTTTGGTATGATGCAGCTATCGAACGATGGATTCAGGCGCAGCGGGCAACTCATACCAGCCCGCTGGAACTGGCAAGGAGCACTGCATGCCCGCTACCACTGATCTGCCACCCTGCCCCCACGGACGCACGAACACGGGCTTGCCGCACGAACCACGCATTCTCTCGGCCAGCAAGCGCACCGATATCCCCGCGTTCTATCTGCCCTGGCTGCTCGACCGCATCGCGCGTGGCTGGGTCGATGTGCCCAACCCTGTCCTGACCCCCTCACTCATCAAGACGTTGCGGGAGGAAGCCCCACAAGCGCTGCCGACCGCACACCGGTCACGTCATGCCCGCCGCGCTCAACTCGACGCCGCGCTCGAACAGCCCTCCAAGCACGACGCCCAGCTTGCCGTGCCCTCACCCACGTCTCGCTCCATCCCGACGATGTCCTCGCCATCGTCTGGTGGTCGAAGAACTACGCGGTCTATCTGCGCGTTGCCGACCGGTTGGCCTGCTACCAGCGCCAGCACTTCCACTTCACCATTACCCCGCGCCGTGACGACCTGCGCTGGATCGAGCCCGAAGTCCCGCCGCTCGATGCCGTCCTCGCCCAGGCTCGTGCCCTCGTCGCCCGCTTTGGTCCCCAGGCTCTCACCTGGCGCTACGACCCGCTGCTCTTCTGGACGGAGGACGGCCAGCCCCGCAGTTCGTGGGATCCCGCCTTCTTCGAACAGGGCTGCCGCACCCTCGGCTCGCTCGGTGTCCGCCGCTGCGTCACTAGCATCATCGATCCCTACTTCAAGGTCGTCAGGCGCTGGCAACGCTGTTTTCCCGAGCGTCCCCTGCGTCAGCCTGATCCGGAAGAAGTGGCGGCGATTGGCACCGCCATGGTTGAGATCGCCAGCGCGTGGGGCATTCAGATGGAAGCCTGTGCCGAGCCAGCCCTTGCCGCCGTGCCGGGGTTTGTGGCAGCAGCCTGTATTGACGCCACAGTCCTGGCGCCCGAGTGCTATGCCGCCCCTGCGCAGCTCGCGCTGCCGCTTCTCCCGTCCATCGTGCACGAACCGGCCGCCTCACCGGCCGCAGCGACAGGGGACACTGCCCCCAGCACGCACCGACGGGCCAGCCCTCGGCAGCCCAGCCCGTTGCGCAGGGAACGCAGAAGAAACGGATGCCTCCAGCGGCGACCGACCGGCAGTTCGCGACGCGTCAGGCCTGTGGCTGCCACCGCCACACCGACATCGGCGACTACGAGTGGCAAGAATGCGGCTACAGCTGTCTGTATTGTTACGCCAATCCGAACCATCGCCGCTTTACCGCTCCGTAAGCATTAGGCGTCGCTGACCACCCGGGCGGCTGCACAGGGAGGGGGATACGATGTCATCGCGGGTTGCTGAGACGCTGGAGATCCTCTTCGCACCGGGCAAACGGTTCCGCCTCTCGCCACTCGTCGAGGCCACGCAACTGCAGGTGCTCTTCGGCTGCGCGCCCGATCCCCAGAACCGCGCTGGATCCATTCAGCAGATCCTCAGCCGCTCCGATGTCACGAACCGGATTGAGAGACTGGCTGCTCAATGGGAACAGTTTTGCCGCAGTGGGAAACCGTTTTCGGCAGCGACAACCTATGACAGAGGATTTCTCGAGGTCTATCTCACATACTACGCCACGGTCAACGTCCCAAAGCTGCAGGCGGTGCTGATTGAGCTGGTGCGGCAGGGCAAGCTCTCCGGTACCCTGCGCGTCCTCGATATCGGCGTCGGGCCAGGCACGACTGCTCTCGCCGTCCTGGACTTCTTGCTCGTCTGGGAAGCCGTCTGCCGGCTCTGGAACGAGTCATTTCCGGTCACGGGGGTGGAACTGATCGGCATTGACCGCAATCAGGCCGCCCTCGACTATGCTGCCCACGTCACACGCACTTTTGCTAACCAGGTGGACCAGTGGCGAAGAGCACGGCGGGAGGCGATCGCCCAGCGGGGCGCGGAGGCACTGCAGGCAGCGCAGGCAACAACCGCCTAGGCCGAACAGGTGATTGCTGCCGCACGTGCCGCCCGCTGGGAGCGGATCGACGTCACCGACCGAGCCAGTGTGCCGCGCCTCCAGCAGCATGCCCAGAGGGCGACGCTCGTTGTTGCCAGCTATGTCCTCAACGAGGTCCGTGACAGCGGCGCAGAAGAGCTGTTTACCCAGGTGATCGCCGCGACACAGCCCGGAACCGTGACGCTGGTGCTCGAAGCTGGCAGCAAAGACCCCGCCCAGGGATTGATGCGCTGGCGGAGGCAGCTGCTTGCCCGGTATCCGCGCTTCCGTTCGCTCGGGCCCTGTGGCCAAGAATTTGGCATGCAGTTACCGGTCTGCTGTGATCGTTGCTGGCCGGGCCGGCGGGAAGGGCTCCACCAGCCGGCACTCTATCGGAAATTTGTCGATGCGGCTAAGCACAGCTGGCAAGGTGCGTCCAGCCGGTTCGATGAGCTGGAGAATCAGCTGCTATCGTGGTGCTACGTCATGCTCGAGCACACTGCCACGCCCGCCCAGGCCGCATCGGTGCAACCGATCAGGCCACCGCGGGCAGGAGAGCAGCGCTCGTTCCTCACCCGCTCGCTTGGCTATGTCCGCCACCACCGGCCCATTTCTGAGACGCCGCTTGAGCTCTTCGAGGAGCGATCGGGCAGGGCAGTGGTAAGCGCCATCAAGCTCTGCCCAGCCACACTCGGCTGCCAACAGGCCCTGCTGCGCCGTGACCCCGGCCGCGCCCTCCCCCAACTGCGCTTCGGCGAGCCAATCCGGGTGACTGCAACCATCGTGGAAGCAACGATACGAGGAGAGGTTATCCTCAGTGTGACCGAGCAGGGACACGGCGTTGAACACTGTGAGCCCGCGCATGACGAGCGAGCGGAACGTCATATCGCGCAGGTCTCGGCCGAGCCGGTGTGGCTACCACCCTTTACCCCGACGATGCACGATGCTCTTGACGATCTGGCATATTGGCTGTTTGGTTTCCCTGCGCTCCGCCCGTTCCAGCATGTCATGCTCGAGCGGGTGCTCACCGGACGCTCGACGCTCGGGATTGCCGCGACTGGCTCCGGGAAGAGCGAGTGCTTCATCATGCCGGCCTTGCTCCTGCCGGGCTTCACCGTCGTGGTCTCGCCGCTGAAATCCCTCATGCAGGACCAGTTCGAACAACGCATTCAGGGGCGCTACGGCTTCGATGGAGTCACAGCCTACCTGAACGGCGATATTCCCTTGAGCCAGCGCGACTGGATCCTCCAATGCCTGGCTCAGGGTTCGGTGAAGCTTCTCTACGTCACGCCAGAACAACTCGAACGCGATTGGGTGATCAATGCCTTGAAAATGGCGAACGAGCGGGTACCCGGAGGCTTTCGCTATCTTGCCGTCGACGAAGCGCACTGCATTAGCCAGTGGGGGCACGACTTTCGACCAGCCTATCTCAACATCCTCCGCCGCCTTGCCGCGCATCACCTGCGTCCGACTGTCATCGCCTTAACGGCGACGGCAAGCCCACAGGTGCGCGATGACCTGGCCCAGGAGTTACAGCTCAACCCTGAGTCGATTGAGCATGGCGGTGATGTGCTCTTTGACACCGCGAATCGTCCTGAACTCAACCTTGTCGTACGCCTGGTTTCTGACGCCACGGCACGGGCCGAGGATATGCTTGCCCAGTTGCGCAGGTTGCGTCAGAGCGACCCGCATGGTGCGGCTATCGTCTTCCAGCCCTGGACGAGTCCCACCTCCAACCCGGACAAGCCTGAACCTGTCAGCCCGTACGTCACCAACTTTGCTGCCTGGCTCGAGCAGGCGCTTGGCGAGCCGGTCGCCATCTACCACGGCAAGATGGAGGAGGATCCTCGCAACGGCCAGCCGGACGATGCCGCGGAGCATGCCAACCATCCTGTCACCCTGGGTAACTTCTATGGTCGCACGCGGCAAGAGGAACAGCGCCGCTTTCTTGACGGTCAGCGGGCTATCATGGTCGCGACCAAAGGCTTTGGCATGGGCGTCGATAAGCCGAACATCCGCCTGGTTCTGCACCGCACACCCCCGTCGACGATTGAAGCCTACTGGCAAGAAGCCGGCCGGGCTGGTCGCGACGGCAAGCTCGCCACGGTCATCGTCTATTTCGCGCTGGAGCATGCTCAGTCGCCGGCACAACCCACGACCGCCACGCCAGCGTCCCAGCGTGATGATACGGGGCTGTCGGATGTCGATATTCAAGAGCGTTTCATTGAGCAGCGATACGTGCAGCGGTCGGCCGTCGAGGCAATGGTTGCGTTCCTGCAGACACGGCCAACGACCAGAGTCGGTACCTGCTATTTCACGGCCGATGAAGTGCTGGAGTACTTTCAAACACTGAATCCCTTCCCCTTGCCAGATCCACCCCCACGCTCCAGCACAGGGAACAGAACACAGGAGCAAGAGCTTATTCTAAACCGCGGTCACACGTACGACTTCCGCTGCAGCTATATTGACCGCATTCTGCAGGCACTTCAGTCGTATCGCATCCGCGATGGCGCACGGGAGGTTGCGTTCCTCGACGCGGTTCATGAATGCAGCGGCCTGTTGGACAAAGTGGTGCTCCCCGCAGGAATCGACGCCCTCTTTACCTCGACCTATTACTTCGGTGATCTATTGCGGCAGATGGAGCAGCACCGTCCCGGCTTCCGCCAGCAGTTTGCAGCACTGCTTTCCCAGAAACCGGTCGACCTTACCAAACTCGCCGACCTGTTGGAGATGCCGATGCACGAGACGCTCGGCCTGCTGTACGATATCCGATCGGCCGAAGGACAAAAGGAACCTGACCCGAAGACTGGGCAGCCACGGTGGCGGGGAAGGCTGCTGGACTTTTGGTCATCCGTGCCGTGCCGTGGTCTTGCAGCCTCGTGCGCAGGGCCATCTGGCAGGCCCTCACTACAAGCATGGCGTGCCTATGCCGGCGCGATCCGGAGGGCAGATCGCAAAACGGCTAGAGAGCGGATGAAGGAGCGCATGCGTAAGGCGGGGCAGGCACGCGCGGAGATACCGTGGGGCCAGTACCCTACCCTGGACGACTGGTTCAGCTGGCGCGAGTTACCACGGCGACGCGGTTGGGAAGTGCGGCTCGGCAACGCTTTTGCTGATCCATCCCACCTTCCGCGTTATATCGACGAGTTCGTGGCGCTCATGGAGCGACGGCGAAACTATGACGAGGAAGCCTATCATCGCTTTCTGACCGAGTATATCGGCGTTGAGCAGCGCGGAAACCACTGGGTAAAGCGCGAGGGGCCGCTGCCCTGCCTGCGCTCGGTCATTCTCGGGTATCTGAAGACCGGTGAGACAGTTATTGGAGAAAACTGCTTCAGCTGCAGCCGCTGTGTGCCGAACCTGAACTTCGTCACCGACCTGGAAGCACGCCAGCGCGTCGTCCAACGCCTGGCGGCTGACCTCGCTGCCCTGCTCGCTGAGCTTGAACAGCGCCGCACTGAATGGCCAAGCATCCAGCAACTGACCGAGCTTGCGGCGTTGGTCAACCGGGAAGTGGCAGCTGGACGGCGGATTGGCGGCTATCTCTTAGGCTGGACCGATCGGCTGCTAAGTGATACGCCAGATCACCGCACCGCAACTGCCATCCGCCTGTTCGCGGCCGGCCGGGGATGGATCCAGTTGCCGCCAGATGAAGTTATGCGCCTCGCGGAGACTTGCGCCAAAGAAGCAACTGCTGCCGATCAGGCCATCTTCGATGCGCTGCTTCTTGAAGCGACCACGGCCTCGCTGCCGACTGTCCCACTCCTGCACCGCATGCGTGCCGACTGGCTGGTTCGCACAGGCCGGTGGCCTGCCGCAGCCGATGAGTTGCACGCGTTGCTCCAATCACCAGCGGTCAGCTTCTCTGCGATCGATCGCTGTGACCTGACCTGGCGCCTCGTCTTATGGCTTGATCGACTGCATCGCGACCGCACGATGCTCCGCTGGTTACGCTGGCTCGCGTGGCATGAACCACGGCAGGACAACCAGGAGGCCGCGCTCGAGCAGCTCATCGCGCACTTTCTCGCACGCGGCCAGCAAGGCCGGGCCAGAGTCTGCGCTCGCCGTCAGGCCCGGCTGGCGCGTGATCGGGGCATAGCACGGCACTGGTACCAGCGAGCTGGTATAGTCGACTGGCCAGCGACTCGGGTGGTACGGGAATTAGGCTGGATCCGGCGTCACGCTAGCGCATCGTGGCAGTGGCGTGCCCCGATGCTCCTCCAGCTCTGGCTCAC
Source organism: Thermorudis peleae (assembly GCF_000744775.1). Taxonomy (NCBI): domain Bacteria; kingdom Pseudomonadati; phylum Thermomicrobiota; class Thermomicrobia; genus Thermorudis; species Thermorudis peleae. Next base: position 93,430 of record NZ_JQMP01000003.1, read on the forward strand.
CGCTCACCCGCAGCAGCTGCCACACTTCGCCGATACGCTGAGCCAGGCGCCCTGGCTTCCCCACCTCACCCTCACCGAATGGCGGACGTTGCGCCAGCAATTCGGTCCATTGGACCAGTGGGCAAATCTCCCCCTGGCGCCCCAGTACGCAGCGGTCCTGGCTGCCCACTGCACGCAATTGTCGGCTGCTGAGCGACATGATCTCATTTGGTGGCTCAGTACCTCCACCAACCAACCACGCGAGCTGGTTGACCGGCTCGTCGCAGATAGTGCCACCCTGCTGACGACTGACAAGCGAACGTACGAGCTCCTCGTTGATGCCTTGCGGGGATCACTCCAGGCCATTCTGGAGCTTGTCCGCCGTTGCCAGAACACCGGCACGACACTGCGCTGGTTGCCAGCGCTGCTGACGCCTGAGGTGGCAGCGCAGGCACAGGAACGCGGCCTGCTCGCACAGCTGGTGGCGCTTGCACTCAAGAGCGCGCAGGATACGGCAGACGTGCCGTCTATTCTTGCCGCCATCGCTCCCTGGCTTGCGAACGAGACGATCGCACTCACCGTGCTGAAGCACCTCGCACGGGCAGAGATGATCGACAAGCTGGATCCGAAACAGGCTGCGTTGCTTGGGCGGGCCTTCATCCAGCACCACAGCACCGATCAACCCTGGACGGCGAACACTGTCGAACTCGCCGTCCGGTTGGCCCGACAAGTAGCAGTCACCGACCCCGACGCTGCGGTCGACCTGCTCACTGGCGTCACGATCGTTGTTGGTCGCCAACTGCGTGACCTACAGAGCACAACTGCCCTGTCAGCATGGCGCACTGCGCTCACGACACCGCCGATGCCGCAGCACCTGCTCAACGCGCTGTGGCTCCGCATCGTCACAAGCGATGCCCTCCCCGGCGCTGACGCGAGTTACCTTGCCAGCTGTGTCGCGTTCGTTGCCGGGCATGACCGGGCTGCGCTCCTGGCGCTCGCTCACGCGCTCGAGGGATGGCTCTCCCTGCCCGATCCATCGCTTCGTCTGCACCTTCTCGCGTTGCTGAGTGATGCGTTACAGCAACTTGTCGCGCGCACGGCTGACACGGAACTGCTTACATCGCTGTCTGCCCAGTTCGTCGAAGCTGCCTGCCGCTGCCCCGTTCCGTTCACGCACAACGTAGCGCTAGCGCTCCAGTGGTGGCGGACATATGGCAAGCCATTCATTGCGTTCGTCCCACCGGCAACGCTGGCGACGTTGGCCATCGAGGAAGTCGGAACGCCGATGCTGACGGCATTCCTGGATGTTTGGCAAGAGGTCATGCCCGCGCCTGACGATGCCTGGACTGCAGCGTTCCAGGCGGCATGCGCCGAACGCATCTTCCGCGGCGACGAGCTTTTCCTTGTTGGGGCTCTCCTCACGCTCCGCAACCGTCCATGGATGCCGGCAGCGTGGTGCGACGATCTCCTGAGGCGATGGCTTGCGCAGACCGCATGGGGAAGTGTGCCCTTCTTTGTCTGGCCGCCTCCCTGGCGTGCCATGCTCCTCGCCTGGTTCACGAAGCACCCCAGCGTGACGGCTTCTGCCATCGTGAGGAAGAACCGCGATGCCCTCTCGTTTATCACGCCACGCCTTCTGCTGCAGAAGCCTCCCGAGACGGTGCGCATTGCTTTGGCATTGTACGAGTTACTCCAAAACGACCGGCAGACTGAGCACTCAATTCAGGAGATTATCCAGCAGGTCAAGCTGGTCGACGCTGAACTCACTGCAGTCATGCTCAGCAAGCCACTCTGCGCCTGGATACAACGCATCATCGCGTATCCGCTCAGTCCCACGCTCATCACCGAAGCAACCATAACCGTGCTGCGGATTCTTGCCGGCCATCCTTCGATTCTGAAGCTTGTCCCCACGCTGGCAGGAAAAGCGCCGAAGCTAACACGGCAAGCGATCTGCACGCTCGCTGAACATGATCCGCCCGATTGTCCATTTCTGATGCAGAGTGCGCACCTGATCCGCACCCTCGACACATGGTTGAACGGGACGGCACGCTTGGCCCGTGTGGGTGACAGCACCGAGCGCGCAACGGCCTGCACGACTCTCGCCCAACTGCTGACTCCGGTGTGCTCGCAGGATGAGGCAACCGTGCTTGCCGAGCACATTTGCCGGTACTTCAACATCGTCAAAAGTGCCACACCGGGTCTGTCTGCGCAGGCAGCGGCACTGGTTGCCCTTGTTAACAAGCTTTACTACCGAACAGGCCGAAGAGTAGATAATCCGAAAGACTGAGGGAAGAGAGCCCGTCCACAGCCATCCTCGAGCCGAGGGCAGATGACGATCCACGGCCGTCAGTTCGTGACGACGCGTGCCGCAGGACAGCGGGAAGGTTATCGGACGTTTACCCCGTTGCAACATTGATCAGCCCATGCGCGTGTAGGCTCCTCCGCGGTGAAAGGAGGAGGCCGTATGGCTGGGGATACTACGCTGCAGCACGCGCATGGCACGCCGGCTGTCTCCGGGCTGACGCGCCGGCGGTTCCTGCTGCACGGCGTGTGGGCGGGTGCGGCGTTGCTGACCGCCTGTGCACAAGGAGGCAGCAGCCCAACAACCAGCCCGAGGGCGACGCACGAGACCAGCGGGGGAGCATCGGCAACAGCTCATCCGACGAGTCCAGCCACGCCGTCGACACCTACCGCGAGCCCGACGGGCGTTCCGGCCCTCGTGACGCAGCCCGGTTCGAAGGTCAGCGTCGTCTACTGGGACGCCTTCGGCGGTGACCGCGGCAAAGTCGTGCAGGAGATCGTGCACCGCTTCAACACATCCCAATCAGACGTTGAGGTCGTCTACCAATACCAGGGGAACTACGACGAGACGGGGCAGAAGCTGATTCAGGCGCTTGCGGCCAAGCAGACGCCTGACCTGGTGCTGCTGGCTGATAACTGGTGGTTTCGGTTCTATCTGACGGGGGCACTCCAGCCGCTGAACGACTTCTTTGCGCAGGCTGCGATCGATACTCGCGACTACGTGGCGCCGCTGCTCAACGAAGGGACGCGCCAGGGCCGGATCTACTGGGTGCCGTTTGCGCGCTCGACACCGCTGTTCTACTACAACAGGGCGGCCTGGCAGGAGGCGGGGTTGCCGGATCGCGGGCCGCGGACGTGGGAGGAGTTCCGAGCGTGGGCGCCAAAGCTGGTGAAGCAGAGCGGTGCAACGACGAGCCGCTTCGCTTTCGGTCATCCCGCCGGGGCTGGAACCACGGCCGGGAACCTCAGCTCAACGATGTCGTGGAATTTCCAGTCGATCGTGTGGCAATGGGGCGGGCGGTATTCGGACGAGTCATTGCAGATCCATATTCACGAGCCACCGGCTGTTGAAGCAGGCCGGGTCTACCTGCTCGACGGCATCCAGGCAGGGTGGGCAGTCGCGTCGGGGAATGTCGACGGGGACTTTATCACCGGGCGCGTGGCAGCACTGGTCGCTTCAACCGCTCAATTGGCTGGCTACGAGAAGAACGCGAATTTTCCGGTAGGCACGGCGTTCTTGCCAGAAGGGCCGGTCGGCTTTGGTTGCTGCACGGGTGGCGCGGGGTTGGCCATCCTCAAGGACAGGCCCCGGGAGGTGCAGCAGGCGGCCTTCCGCTACGTGGCGTTTGCGACCTCGCCGGAGATGACGACGTTCTGGTCGCAGAGCACGGGGTACATGCCCGTGCGGACGTCGGCAATCGAAGGGGCGGCGATGCAGCAGTTCTATCCGCAACACCCGAACTTCAAGACGGCGGTGACGCAGCTGCCCCAAGCGCGCCCGCCTGATCCTGCTCGCGAGTGGATTCCCAACGGCTTTGACCTCATCGGCCGGGGGCTCGAGCAGGTGCTGACACAACGGGAGGATCCCCAAGCAGTGTTTAGTGCGGTAGCCAAGCAACTCGAAGAAGCGGCGAAGCCCGTGCGCGAGCAGTTGAAGCGTATCGAGGGATAACGGACGGGAGCGCCTTCCCCGTTATCCCGCAATCAGGCACGCGTGGCCGAGCGCTCGTGAGGCCATGCCTGGGCCGGAGCAGCACGCAGTGGCACGCACCCGGCAGTCAGCGCCACCAGCGCCAACCACGTGGCCGCCCCGCGCGCTGTCCAGAGCGCCGTGCCGCAACGGCTGCGGCTGCCGCTGACGATGCGGCTGCGACGGCCGCGACGGCGACAATGCCCCCGATGATCCACGCTTTCTGCTGCGACGACACCGTTGGTATTTGGCTGGCTGGTGCGCTCGACGGGCCGCTGACGGTCGCGGCGCCGTGAGCAGCGGCCTGATGTTCCACATGCCTGCTGGGCGCTGCGAGCGCAGCGGCTGGCCATGCGACCAGGAGCCCCACGATAACGGCCATCATACCCACCGTGAACAGAAACGCCGGCCGCTTCGGCCCGCCGCGTGCCATGTCATGTTCCATACGGCAGTCTTCTCCTGTTCTGCGGCCTGGCCGCACGTCCTCCCGAGGATCCATCGCAGGGAGTATCGGCGGTTGGGCATGGGGCGTCAAGGGGCAGGGAGCGGTTGCTGCCTGAGCAGCTTGCATGTGCGCGCTAGTGCAGATCGGACAGACCAGCCATTATAGTGTGGTTGCTGGCTGAGCAGCCCCAGGGACAATCTCCGGGCTGTTCGTACTCTTGACAGGCTCCACTAGCACTGTTACACACTACCGGCAGTCCAGACCAAGCGACACATTCGCGGCGGAGCGCTACAGCCGAAATCGCCAGCAAAAACCTACCGAAAAGCCAGAACTAGAGGAGCCTTGCCATGTGTGAGCACTACCGCATCGCGATGACTGAATCGTTCGGGCGTTCGCTCTCGGCACTCGCGGGCAAGAACCAGGAACTCATCTGGAGACGACTTCCCGAACTCCGGGCTAATCCCCATCCCGACGGGTCGCAGCACAAACTGCGTCTGGAGCAGTTCGATGATGTCTATCGCTGGCGCGTCGGGAAGTATCGCGTGTTCTACCGGATCGGGTCGGATTGCCTGGTCACCCTGCTCGGCATCGAGCATCGAAAAGAGGCCTACCGGCAGGATGCGTTGCCGCTCGAGCAGGGACTGACCGTGCTGCTTGAGCCAGACGAGGACGATCTCTCCACCCCTGCACAGCCAGAAACAGACGCAACCGATGGCGCGGTTCCCCCGAGCCAGCCGTCACGGCCGTTGCCGCGGCTGCTGACGGAGCAGGAGCTGAAACGGATCGGGGTGCCACCACAGTTTCACCAACGCCTGCTCGCGTGCACCACCGAAGACGAACTCCTCCAGATCGCCGAGCAACTGCCGGACGAGCAGCTCACAAACCTTGTGCTCGATCTGGCCTGCGGTCGTGATCTCGACGATCTGCTCGACGATCCGGCCTATGTCATCGACGAAACGGCCTCGGTGCAGGATCTCCTGTCCGGGCGGGCGCGGATCGAGCTCGCACTCGATTCGTCGCAGCGCGAGGTTCTGCGCACGATCGCTGAACAAGACGGGCCATTCATCATCACCGGCGCCGCTGGGACGGGGAAAACGCTTGTCGCGGTGCGCGCGCTCGAGGAGATCGCACGCCGGCTGCAGGCGGAAGGTGTCACGGATTTCCGCTTCCTCTTCGTGACCTATACGCGAACGCTCACTGAATTTGTTCGCACTTTGACTCATTCTGCGCTTTCGCTAAGCGTGCATCGCGTGACGACAGTCCACACGCTCGACAAGCTCGTACATGAGCTATGCCCCGACATTCCCCGTGACGCGATCGTGCGAACGCATCAGGCACAGAAACTGGTGCTTGAACAGGCGCGGAAAAACGCGTTCGAGCGACTGCTCAGCCCCGACGCCCAGCGCGATCGTCGACTGGCCGCGAGCATCAAGGGCATCACCGCCGACTATCTCTTTCGGGAGATCACGGAAGTCATCATCGGACGCGGCTTGACAAGCCTGGATGCCTATCTCGAGGCTGATCGGTCCGGTCGCCGGCGGCCGCTGAACCGAACACAACGTGAGGCGATCTGGGCCCTCTACGAAGCGTTGACGGATATCCTCCGAGCCGAAGGGTTGTTCCTGCGCGAGGAACTGCGCCAGCTCGCACTCGACCAGGTCCAGAACGACCCGGAGATCCCACGCTACCATGCCGTGGTCGTGGACGAGGTTCAGGACCTCACGCCAGTTGCTGTCCGCCTCCTTCATGCACTATGTCGAGATCCGCGCTACCTTGTGCTCGCTGGCGACGAGCACCAGACAATTCACCTCCGCACGTTCAGCTGGCGATCGATCGAGCAGGCGATTTCACCCTGTGACGGGACGGTGAAGCGCCTGGCGCTGCAGGTGAACCACCGTTGCCCGCCGGAGATTGCCGCAGCGGTGCGAGCGTATCGCCTCGCGCTGCCGAATGGGGGCGGGCGCACTGCGCCGCCGAGCGATCGGAAACGCGCTGGACGGGCGCGACCCACCGTGCTGGCGCTCGCACGATGGGAGCGGTGGCAGCAGGTCCTGCCGGACGAACTCCTCCGCCTGCGCCAAGCGCACCGTCTTCCCTGGGATCACTGCGCGGTCCTTGCACCACGCAACGACGACGTGAGGGAGGTCGAACTGGCCCTTCGCTCCCAGCACATCCCGACCGAGATTGTCGAGCATGGCAAGCCCCTGTCGCCCGCTGCGACCGTCAAGGTGCTCACCTGGCACAACGCCAAGGGGCTCGAGTTTCCAGCCGTTTTCGTCCTCTTCCCAGACTGGGAGCCACCGCCGGCCAGCTTCACTGATCCGCCTGCTGAAGAGGCGGAGGAGTCGATCCACGCATGGCGCCAGGCAGCAGCGGTCGCGCTCGGGCGTGCTTCGCGCCATCTGACCGTGCTCCGTCCAGCGAGTGGGAGCAGTGCATTGCTGGCTGGTCTTGACGGCGATCCGTGGGAGATACAGTTCATCGAAGCCGGTGACGAGTCCGAACCTGACACGACGTGGGACGAGCTCCCATTCTAGCGTCCAAGACGCGAAGCGGGGCGGGTCAGTCCAACCCGCCCCGCTCGTAGCAGCGCGTTCAGCGCGCGTCGGCCCTAGGGATACGGCGTGCCGTAGCGGTTGTGCAGCACCTGTGCGCCAAGGCGCCCGAGCAACACGTGGTAGGGCACGTTAGCCTCCGGATGCGCCTCAAAGCGCTGCCGCTCAAAGTACTGCACCGTGTAGACCTGGCCCGTATCGGGATTCTGCTCCGAGAACGGCTCGCTGATCGGGTAGCCAAAGGTCGCTAGCCCGCCATTCTGCTGCCAGAAGGCCAGGAAGTCGCCACAGACGTTGTGCCCCGTCTGGGCAAAGTAGACGCAGCCCGGCGCGTTGTTGGGCTGCGCCGGCTGGAACGGCGCCTGGCCCTGTCGCCCGGCCGTGATCTCATCACCGAGCAGGCCGAGCAGCACGTCGTAGCGCTGCGGGAACTGGCCCGGGTGCCACTCGAAGCGGGCCCGCTCAAAGTACTGCACCGTCAGGCCGTTCTCCTGGAACTCCTCGGTGATTGGGTAGCCGAAGATGGCCAGACCGCCGAACTGCTGCCAATAGGCCCGGAAGCCGTAGCAGAGGTTGTGCTGTGTCTGCGGGAAGTAGATGCAGGCTGGATTGGAGCTGGGCTGCGCCGGCTGAGCCGGGCCAAAGCCGCTCGGCGTGGCCTGCCAGGTGATCGTCGCCGTTGCCGTCGGGTTCCCCGTGACTTGCGCCGTCGCGGTCACCGTGTCGGTGCCGGTGTTGGTGCCGGTGTAGGTGAAGACGGCGTGGCCGTTGGCGTCAGTCGTGGCGCTGCCGCTCCGCGGGTTGGCTCCACTCACGGTGAAATTGACCGTGATGCCACTCAGCGGCGCACCGTTCGACGTCAGCGTCGCCGTCACCTGGACGGCATTATTGACGGTCGGCGTGGTGGAACTGGGCGCAAGGGTCAGGCTTATCCCACCAGTCACAGTGATCGTTGCGCTCGCATTCGCCCCGCCGTAGCTCGCCGTGACCGTATCGGTGCCGGCATTGGTGGGCGTATAGGTGAAGGACGCCTGGCCAGCGCTGTTGGTGTAGACAGTCGTGCTCTGGGGATTTGCCCCGCTCACCGTAAAGGTGACCGGTACGCTAATCAGCGCCTGGCTGTTCGGGCCGAGCACCGTTGCCGTCAGGGTCACGCTGGTGCCCGCGGTTACCGTCAGCGACGTCGGGCTTAGGGAGATACTGGCCACCGTCGTGCTCGACCAAGTCACCGTCGCTGAGGCGTTGTAGGTCGTGCTGTTATAGGTTGCCGTCGCCGTGACCGTGTCGGTGCCGACGTTGGTGCCGGTGTAGGTGAAGGTCGCCTGACCGGCGCTGTTCGTGTACAGCAAGACGGTACCCCGCGGATTGACCCCACTGACGCTAAAGTAGACGGGCACGCCGCTGATCGGCGAGCCGTTGTAGTAGAACGTGGCCGTCACGCTCGCTGTGCCCCCGATCACCTGGGTCTGGCTGGTCGGGCTGAGCGAGAGGCCCTGTGACGGCGTCGACCAGTTCACGGTCGCGTAGGCGTTGACGCCGCTGTACGTTGCCGTCACGGTGTCGGTGCCGGCATTGGTGCCGGTGTAGGTGAAGGTCGCCTGCCCGGCGCTGTTGGTGGTAATTGATTGGCTCTGCGAGTTAGCCCCGCTGACCGTGAATGTGACCGCTGCACCAGAAACCGGTGAGCCGTTGCTGCGCACGGTCGCCGTCAGGCTCACGCTGGTCCCCACGGTGGCATTCACGACAGTCGGGCTCAGCATCACACTAATGCCCGTCGTCGTGCTCGAGACGACGACTGTGGCGCTGGCACTGCCGTAGACCGAACTCGCCGTGACGGTATCGGTGCCGAGGTTGACTGGCGTGTAGGTGAAGATGGCTTGTCCATTCCCGTTGGTGTAGAGCGTAATCGGCCCCTGGGGATTAGCACCGCTGACCGTGAACGTAATTGCCGCGTTCGTGATCGGCTGCCCGTTCTGGGTCAGTGTAGCCAGCAGTTGAGCTGGCGTCGACGGCGCAACGGTCAGCGTTGCGGGCGTCAAGGTCAAGGTCGGCTGCGACACCGGTGCCCCGCTCGTGACCCAAGTGACGGTCGCCGTCGCCGTCGGGTTGCCGTCACTCAGGAGTGTCGCGGTCACCGTATCGGTTCCGGGGTAGAGCCCATGGTATTGGAAGGTAGCATAACCGTTCTGGTCAGCCGTCAAGACATGGTCAGCGGGGAGGAGTTTTTGGTTCGGCCCACTGATCGTAAAGCTTACTTGTGCTCCCGGTGTTGCCCCTGAGACGATCAGCGTCACTGTGCTGCCGACGTTCGCCGTCTGCGAGACTGGACTCAGGGTAATGCTCGCCTGGGCCGCTGCTGGTGCTGCGAGCACCAGGCTTGCAAGACCGGCGAGCGCGAGCAGCAAGGCGAGGGTGATTCGCCCTCCAAGCAGGCGTATGTGCTGAGATGGTTGTCGCGCTTGACGCTCCATGGCGTCTCTGTCCTTTCCTACGAACCCGCAGTCTGCCGAGTAGCTGCCTTACGGTCGCCGCGTCGCCGTGCCAGCGCCACCATTGCATGGCCTGGTGGCGAGCGCGCCCATTCGGCAGCCGGTGGGCGGCTCGGGGCGACTGCCCCAGAGAATGCCGATGTTGTCTCAGTCGCTCCCCAACGCATCCCCCGCTCCCTACCATCCCTTGGCCATGATAGCACCGTTCTGTAACACGCCGGTTACCGCGGCACGAGGCTGGGGCGGTGTGGCATGCTCGTTGTCAACGATGAGGGAAAGGACGGTCACGATGGCTGAGGGACAGGTCGTGCTCATCACCGGTGGCACTGGCCAGGTCGGGCAGGTGGTGGTCAGGTATTTCGCTGCGCACGGTGCCCAGGTAGTCGTACCCTATCGTTCAGCCGATCGATGGGAGCAACTGCGCGCGCAACTGGGGGAACACGCCGGCCGGGTGATCGGCATCGCTGCTGGCGACCTCGCCGACCCTGCAGCCGCCCGGGCGCTCGTCGAGGAGACGCTGGCCCAGGCTGGCGGGTTGGACGCGGTTCTCTGCCTGGCGGGCGGCTTCGTCGGCGGACGGTTCACCGAGAGCAGCCCGGAGCAGTGGCTGCAGATGATGGCAATCAACTTCTGGCCAACGGTGCATGTCTTGCGGGCAGCGGTTCCGCACCTGCTCGCGCACGGCAGCGGCCGGATCGTGACGGTCGGCGCCCGAACAGCGCTCGAGCCTGCCGGGGGAGCCACGGCCTACGCGGCAGCCAAGGGCGCGGTCATCACGCTGACGCAGGCGCTGGCCCGCGAACTGCGCGGGAGCGGCGTCACAGTGAACTGCATCGCGCCAGGCACGATTGACACGCCGGCCAACCGCGAAGCGATGCCGAAAGCCGATCCTAAGACCTGGGTCAAGCCCGAAGAGATCGCCGCCCTGCTCTGGTACCTCTGTTCGCCCGAGGCCGCGGCGGTCACCGGCGCGGTCATTCCCATTCCCGGCCGCGGCTAGCGCGGCACCGGGCTAGCCCAGCGACAACGGCGTCGTCACCACCGCCTCCAGCAGCGCGATCGTCTGCGTGAGGTCGCGCAGGTCGATCATCTCAAAGGCGGCATGGGTGTAGCGAGTGCCGACAGCCAGCATCGCGGTCGGGACGCCTTGCCGCAGCAGTTCGGCGCCGTCGCTGCCAAAGCGCTCAAAGACAGCATGCTGCAGGGGGATGCCTGCCTGTTCGGCCACGGCGGCAAGATGCCAGCTGAGTCGATAGTGATAATGGGCGGAGGCATCCTGATGCACCAGGAGTGGCCCCTGACCGAGCGCGGTCGGCATCTGGCGTTCGCCAACCGTCGGGATGTCGCCAACCAGTCCGATCTCGAGCGCGATTGCGGCGTCGGGAGCAAGCGCCTGGGCGAGCGAACTGGCGCCGAGCAGGCCGTTTTCCTCCTGGACGGTCGCGGCATAGAGCAGCCGGCAGGCCAGCCGTGAGCGGTCGAGTTGCTCAAGCAGCCGCGTCATCGCCGCCAGCGCGACGCGATCGTCGAGCGCCTTGCCAGCGAAGCGGGTGCCGAGCCGGCGCGGCGGCGGGTTCCAGATGACGCCGGCGCCGACGTAGACGCCGCGTGCTCGCGCCTCCTCCTGCGACTGCGCGCCGATGTCGACAAAGAGGTCGTCGAACGTCAGGGGCTGCTCGCGGCGGCGATCGGGGACGATGTGGCCGGTGGCGGTGGCAAAGAGGCCCTCAATCGGCCCGTGACGGCCGAGCACGAGGGCGGGCTGGCCGACGGGATAGCGGCTGTGCGGCTCGCCACGGCCCTGTCCATTCGTCAGCCAGAGGAACCCGGCTGGGTCGATACTCCGCACGGTGAAGCTGATCTCGTCCGCGTGGGCCTGGAGGAGGAGGCGGGGGCCCTGGCCGCCAACCTCGGCAACGAGATTGCCGACCGGCGTGCGCCAGACGCGCTCGACATGCGGCGCCCACGCACGCTCCAGCCACGCCATGACCGCGTCTTCCTGGCCACTCGGACCAGGCAACGCGACCAGCTCGGCGAGCAACGCCGCCGCTCGCTCATCGACCGCCGTCATGCTGCTCCCTTCCCTCCGTCGCAGGATTGGCTTGCGCCAGTGCCTGGGCGAAGATCTGGCGCGCGGACTCGTCTCGCAGCACAAAGACGACGCGCTCGGGCAGCGTCGCCCCGCTCGCCCAGTGCGCCCGTACGGCCTCGACCATAGCCTGCGCACAGCGTGCCATGTCTAACCCACCAACACCCGTGCCGAGCGCTGGGAACGCGACGGAGCGGAAGCCGCGTTCGGCGCACCGGCGCAGGGCTGCGGCGGTCGCCTGACTGACCGTGGTGGCGGTTGCTGGGATCAGCTGGCCGCCACGGTAGCCCATGGCAGCGGCGTGGATGACGCCGCGGTAGGGAAGCCGCCCAGCGCCGGTGACGACAGCCTCGCCGAGAGGGATCGGCCCCTGCGCCATCGCCTCGCGTTCGATCTCCTCACCGCCAGCCCGTTTGATCGCGCCAGCAACGCCGCCCCCCATCCAGAGGTCGGTATTGGCTGCGTTGACGATCGCCTCGACGTCAACCTGCGTGATGTCGCCGATGATGGCCTCGATGGTGTGCTGGGCCATGGCGTCGTCCTCCTTCGCTCTCCGCCTCCCTCCTCATAAGGAGAAGGGAAGGAACCATGGGAAAGAGAAGCGAACGCGGCAACTGCGCACTCAGCCCATGCCCATATTCACTTACACGAGAAGAAGGCGAAGAGGGCCGTGGGGCGTGTGATCGTTGATACGGCTGCGCTTCCCCTGTCCTTTGGCCCTCGCACACGGGCTCGCTGACCGCGGCAGCGTCCACCTTCCCGCGAGTGCGCTCTTCGCCAGCAGCACTATACCACGCTTTCCTCGCGTTGGCTGCTTCTCCCTCTCCTCGGACTCGCGTGACGGGAACAGAACCGTTGCCCAGCCGCGCCCAGCGCATGCAGCATCCAGCCCCGCGCCCGGCGGAGAGTAAGGGACCCGGACTGTAGCTTACGACACCTGCTTGGCTGCAGCCTGGACGTAGCGAAAGTCGACCAGCTGCGATGACGGCACCACCTGTTGAATCTTGCCGCGCGCCTTCCAGAGTTGCTGGGCCTCGTCCAGCTTGGCCGTATCGAACGTGCCATCGGGCGAGACGCCCGGCCAGGTCATCTGGGCGTAAAGCGCGTCGTCCTTCAGCGGCGTGCGGTTCTTCAAGATCTGCACCACCTCAGCCCGCGCGGCGCTGTCCTGCAACGCCTTCAAGTAGTAGCGCACGCCTTTGAGATACCCAGCCAGGAAGGCTTCAAGCAACGCCGGGTCGTTGAGCATCGGCGGGCCGGCGACGATGACCGAGATCGGGAAGTTGTCGCCCACGATGTCGACAATCGTGTCGCTCGGCAGCACTGGGACACCTGCCTTCAGCTGCTGGAGTGCAATCGTGGCGTAGGGTTCAACTAGTTCGGCCGCGTCGACCGCGCCGTTCTGGAGGGCAACGGGCATGTCGGGCAAGCGGATGAGCTGGAGGCGCACGTCGTCGAGCGTGAGGTTGCCGGTTGCCAGCACTTTCTGCAGCTCAAGCAGGTCGATCCCAGCATCGCTCGGCATGGCGAGGGTATGGCCCCGAAGGTCGGCAATGTTGCGCACGCCCTGGCTGGCGAGCTTCTGCGAGACCGCATAGGTATGGAAGACGTTGCCACGGCGGAGCGCGCCTTCGCCTGCGACGATCGTGACTGCGACGCCCTGGGTGCGGGCATTGACGAGCGCCGCCTGGATCGCACCGCTGAAGAGATCGAGTTGCCCAACAGCGACCAGGGGGATAACCTCACCCGGTGTCCCCTGTGTCGTGACGAGGTCGACGTTCAGCCCGGCCTCGCGAAAGAACCCCTTTTCGACAGCGATGAAATTACCAGCTTCCTCCGTCGCCAGCGCCACGCGCATCTTGAGCGTGCGCGAGCGAACGACGGCCGGGGCACTGGTGGCACTGGCCGCCGGCGAAGCGGCAGCCGTCGGTGATGATGCCGCGACCGTGGTGGCAGTCGTTGTGCGAGCAGGCTGTGCCGCGGCGGTAGCAGCGGGCGTGGGCGTGGCCGTCGCGCTCTGGCAGGCAGCAAGCAGCGGGCCAACAGCGGCTGCCGCGGTCGCAGTGAGCGCGGTTCGCAGGATTGTGCGACGACTCCAGGTACGCTGGTGCATTGCTCCTCCTCCCCCCAATCAACGCGTTCCCTACGCTGGTAGAAGCTGAGCAGGATCATGGCGAGGCGGCGCACGCGGCACAAGCGCCGTGTTCAGCAATCCAGAATGCTCTCCTACCCACCCAAAGCCCACCCCCAGCGGAGAGCGGGTGGGCACACGCGCCCAGCAGCGGCAGCGCCCAGACCCGCTCTCCCTGGAAGCAGGGAAGTGGCTGAAACGTTCTAGGACTGGAGACGCTCGCGAGCGTGGTGCACCAGGCGCTGCACCGTCCGCACGCTGACGCCGAGCCGCGCGGCGATTTCGGGCGCGGTGTAGCCGGCCGCGGCGAGCGCCAGCGCCTGCTGCTCCATCGGCGGAAGCGTGGCGAGGGCTGCCCGCACCTCAGCTTCGGTCAGCTGCGGAGGCGCGGCGTGTCCCGCTGCCGACGTGAGCCGCAGCACGGTGCGCCGGCGCGGCGGTGAGCCGGCTGCGCGTGCCAGCGCCCGCGTGAGCGCGCGTTCGAGCCGTCGCCCGCCGATCAGGTAGCTCAGCAGGTCGCCCTGGCCGCTCCAGCGTGCCAGCAGCTCGCAGAAGACGCAGAAGGCTTCCTGTGAGGCGTCGGCCAGCTCAAGCGCCGGGTCGTTGGCAAGCCGCCGGGCGGCCCGGGTGATGGAGAGTGCCAGCTTCGGGGCGAGCGCCAGCCAGCAGCGGTTGCGCGCCGCTGGATCGACACGAACGTCCGGCCCGGCCAGCACCGCGATCTGCTCGGCCCAGGGTGCCGCGGCCAGCGCCTGTACGGCCACCTCGGGCGGCTCCTCCGGTGGCAGCGCTGGCAACCCGGCGCGGGCCCGCGCACCCTGCAGTAAGCGGCGACGGCGGGCAACAGCCTCAGACGCAGTGGGGTCGGCTGCAGCCGGCTGGGTGCGGCCAGCGGCCGGCTGGGGGAACGGAGCAGCGTGAGCTGGTCGTGGTGTGCGGTTCGCGATAACACGGTCGGTTCCCATGAGCGCACCTCATCGTTCGCCATGCGATGCCATGGCGCGCCAGACGCCAGCAGGGTTCCCCCGTGAACCCAGAGGCTTGTGGGGGTGCCCAAGCGCGGCCTGGGCAGCCGGCGCCTGGCGGAGACGGTGGCGCTCTTGCGCTCTCGACAGTGGGGACGTGCACGCGCAGGGCGCGTCGTCCTGGGGAAGCGTGACAGCGGCCGGGTGTGGGCACCCAGCTCGCTGGTGGATCAGCTAGCTGGTGGCAGCGTTATCGGCCGACGCTGGCGGCGGGGCCGAACGAGGAGCCAGCCCGTCAGCCGTGCCATGCGGCAGCTGCAGCACGTGGCGCGTCCCGCAGCGCGGGCACGTGGCAGCAAGCCAGCCACGCGCGAGGTAGCGCCGCTCGCGGACTTTGACCTCGATCCAGCCCTGCTCGTCGTAGCAGGCCAGGAGGATCGGTGGCTGCTGGCAAGTGCATTCCCAGCGGTAACGCTGGCCAGCGAGCCGCGGTGAGCCGGGGGGCAACCGGTCAGCCATTGCCTCATCCTTCCAACCATGGCGGGCGCGGCGGCTCAGCGGGGCGAAGCAGGCTATGCGCAAGCACGCTCGGCGGCACGTGCACCGGCCGCTCGCCCCAGCGGGCCGCGAGCCGGTCGAGCGCGTGCAGCGCTAACAGGCGGCGGGCCGTCTGGGTATCGAACAGCGCGAGTTGCACAGCCAGTGGGCGCAACCCGCTGAGGCGGACGCCCAACAACCGAACCGGACGGCGTTCGTCGCGCACCAGCCGCTCGATCAGGGCATAGGCCACCGCCGCCACCGTCGCCTCGTCGGCCGTCGGGGTGTCCAGCCGGCGCTGGCGCGTCAGCGTGGTGAAGTCGCGAAACCGCACCTTGACGCTCACCGTCTGCGCCTGGTACCCCTCGGCCCGCGCCCGGCGCGTGACCGCGGCGGCAAGCTGAGCGGTGGCGTCGGCCAGCTCCTTCGGCGCGAAGAGGTCCCGCGCAAACGTGCGCTCTTGACCGATCGACTTCGGCTCCCGCGGTTCAGGGCGGATCGGCTGGCGGTCGATGCCACGCGCGCGCTCACGCATCTCCTCGCAACGCCGGCCGAAGACCAGCCGGAGCACGCTGATCGGCGCACTCGCCAGGTCGCCCAGGCGGCGGATGCCGTAGCCGCGCAACTCAGCGGCCGTGCGCGGGCCGATGCCGGGCATGGCCTCAACCGGCAGCGGCGCAAGGAAGCGGGCTTCCGCCCCTTGCGGAACCACCAGCAGGCCGTCCGGCTTGGCGTGGTCAGCCGCAATCTTGGCGACCGTCCGGTTGGCCCCGGCGCCGACGGTGACCGTCAGGCCCAGCTCGTCGCGCACAGCCTGGCGCAGCCGCTGGCCAAGCTCCCAAAGCTCGCGCATCCAGTTCTCCTGCACGCCCACCTCAAAGCAGGCCTCGTCGATGCTCAGGACTTCGACGACGCTGCTGAGACGGAAAATAATGGCGCGGAAGGCGTCGGCCAGCGTGCGGTAGTAGGCCCCGTCGACCGGCAGGACGACCGCGTTCGGGCAGCGCGCGAGCGCCTCGCCCAGCGACATGCCGGAATGCACGCCGAAGCGCCGGGCCTCGTAGGTAGCGGAGGAGACCACACTGCGCCCCTCCGGCCGCCCGGCGACGATGACCGGCGTGCCGCGCAACTCAGGACGGCGCCGCACTTCGGCAGCGGCGAAGAACGCGTCCAGGTCAGCGTGGACAACGGCGCGTTGCAGTCCCCCCATTGGCGGCCTTCCCTTCCGGTTGGCGCGACGAACGCCACCACAATGGTAGCGAACGCGCGTTCATTCGTCAAGGCAAGGCCCCCCACCTGCGCCCTGCGAACGGATGCCGTCTTCCACGATGGCCCCTCGGCAGCCGCAGCCAATGACCTGCTCGTTTGGAACCCGCGTGCCGCCCTGTCACACGGAACACGTTCCCGTCACTGATGCGGCGAGCGAGCCACTCGCTTCTCGGCCACCCGGCGGATTGTGCGCCATTTCCTGCCTGGCCGGCACGTGCTACCATCCCGTCGCCCATCGTCCGTTGCGCGGCACGAGCAGCGCACGACTGGCGGCGGGACGCAGCGCCACGGCCGATGGAGTGCGGGAGCATGGGGCGGGCGCTGTGCCGGCAATGCCCGAACAGCGTCGGCAGCCGCCCAGCCGGTTCCGGCGCAGCCAGGCGCACACCGTTGCCCGCGCTGCTCGCTGTGCCCTGGCGGCGACGCCCGCGCCCGACTGTGGACGATCCGCCATGGCCGCGCTGGGCATCTGGCCAGGGGAGGAGTGTCATGCCGTGGGATGACCTGCTGATTGTCGCCGCCCTGGTGATGCGGCTCGTGGTGCGCCAGCTGCTCGAGCCGATCAGTCTCGAGCTCGCGTTCGGCCTCTATCTCGCCGCCATGCTCGTGCTGCTACCGGTGCTTGTCTGGCGCATGCGCCGCTCCCGGGCCGCGCTCGGCCTGACGCGGGGCGACCTCGCCGGGAGTCTCCGCGCCACGGCGCTGCTCCTGCCGCTCGTCCTGGCCCAGGCCGCGGCCAACGCCTGGCAGCTCACCGGCCGGCTTGCGCTGGCTCCCCTCTGGCTGATCGGCCTGGCGCTGCTCAACGGGCTCGTGACCGCCGCCCTGCCGGAGGAGGTGCTCTTTCGCGGCGTTCTCCTGGCGCGGCTACGCCGGGCTGGGGCAAGCCCGTGGCAAGCAATCGTCGTGCAGGGCGCGCTCTTCGCTGCCGGGCACATGCGCTATCCGCTCGCTGGCCAGTGGCTGCTGTTCGGCAACGTCACGGTGCTCGGCCTGCTGCTTGGCTGGCTTGCCCTGCGCTACCGCACGCTCACCGGCCCGATCGCCCTGCATACGCTGAGTAACGTGGTGACCTTTGCCCTCCTCGGCGGCACTATCCAGCGCCTCTAGCCGCCTCGCACCCCCACGGTCCATGCCCGCTCTCCGGGGATGAGGGCAGGGGGACGTGTGCTAGCTCAGGCCGAGCAGGGTGCGGACGCGGGGGATGACGTCCGCGACGAAGCGGCGCGCCTGGGCAACGTAGTCCCCAGCAACCGGCCAGAAGACAAAGGTGTCCATGCCCTGTTCGGCAAAGCGGGCAATCGCTTCCGCCCAGTCCTCGACCGAGCCGCCGAGAAAGCCTGGCCGGTTCACGCGCAGGGGGCGCTGGCCCGGCACGTCAAGC
This sequence comes from Thermorudis peleae, assembly GCF_000744775.1. NCBI lineage: Bacteria > Pseudomonadati > Thermomicrobiota > Thermomicrobia > Thermorudis > Thermorudis peleae. Next base: position 111,264 of record NZ_JQMP01000003.1, read on the forward strand.
ACACCGAGCAGGTTATAGAGGCGGCGGACCGCGCGCGGGTCGCGCCCAGCCGCTCGCGCGCCGTCGTCGACGAGCCGGTTGACGTCGGCGAGCTGCTCGGGCAAGACGTACGGCGTCGAGATCGTGATGCCGTCGCCGAGCGCGCCAGCGATGCGCAGCGCACGCGGCCGGGTTACACCGACCCAGAGCGGGATCGGATGGGCGGGCGCTGGGCCGAACTGCAGGCCGTCGACCCGGAACACGCGCCCGGCGTACGTCACAGCCTCGCCGGTCTCGGCCTTCGCCCAGAGCAGGCGGCAGAGGCGGAGCGCGTCTTCGATAGCGGCGACTGCTTCACCAGCCGACCAGCGTGGCCCGCCCATCGCCGCGATGCCATCCCAGAAGCCGCCCGAACCGACGCCGAGCTCGACGCGGCCGCCGGTGAGCCGGTCGAGCGTCGCTGCGGCCTTGGCCAGCATCGCCGGATGCCGGAGCGCGAGTGTGGCCACGTTGGTGAGGACATGCACCCGCTGGGTGCGGAGCGCGACCGCGGTGAGGGCAGTCCAGGTCTCGGCGAAGCGGGCGTTGTAGGCATGGTCTTGCATGGCGACGAGGGCCAGGCCGGCGCTGTCGGCCAGTTCAGCCAGGGCCTGTGTCTCCGCCGGCCGGTCAACGACCGGGTCAAGATTGAGCCCGAACTGGATCGTTCGCTCCATGACTCCCTCGCTTTCAGCTCACCACGTGCCGCGTTCCGGTTCACCGCTGGTCGGCAGCCGACAGCACATGACCAGGTGCCACTACCAGGCCGCGGCGGAACAGGTTAGCTGGATCATACCGCTGTTTGACGTCTCGGAGGTGTTCGAGCGTTTCACCGGGAAACGCGTCCGGAAGACGCTCCGGCCGAACGTCTGACGTGTAGGCTGCATAGAGGCCGCGCACACGCGGCGCAACGACCGCCCACGCCCGGTCCTGTTCGTCGAGCGAAACAGGCCGGAACCAGGCCGCCACGAACACATCGTACGCCCGGTGCGCGAAGGCAGTCGCAAGCGGATCGACGTCGGCGTTTGCCCCACCCAGCGAGCGGAGTTCGACCAGCACTGTCGGCTCCTCGGCGAGCAGGGCGGCAATCGCGCGCGCATCGTCGGCCGACAACCGTTCAAGGAAGCCGTTGCGGATCTTGACCGTCTGCTGCCCGATCTGCAGGTCATGGGTCGGCGGCACCAGCGACGCATAGCGGACCAGAACAGCACGCTGCTCCAGGACGGGGGCAATGCGCAGGAACGGCGCCAGCACGTCGGCTGCCTGGTCGACATTGTCGCTCGCGACAACCGCGTAGAGCTGGCCAATCGCTGGCTGCCCGCGCCGGCCTGGGATGAGCCAGAGGAACGTCGTCAGCTCGCGGGGCGCGGCGGCCATGAGTTCAGCCCACGCCTGCACGACCGCCGCCGTTTCGCTCGCGTCGAGAACGATTTGCGCGAACACAACGCGCGGGAGCTCGAAAACCCGGAACTCGAACTGCGTCGCCACCCCAAGCATGAAGCCAGCGCCGCGCATGCCCCAGAAGAGGTCAGGGTGCGCCAGCGAGTCAGCCCGCACGATCTGCCCGTCGGCCAGCACAACCTCGACAGCAACGACATGGTCAATCGTCAAGCCATGTTTCCGAACCAGCCAGCCCAGTCCCCCAGCTGTGGCCAGGCCGCCGACACCGACGTCTCCGTAGTTGCCGGACGTCATCGCCCAGCCGTACGGCGCGAGCGCGCGTGCCACCTCGCCCCAGGTCGCACCCGCGCCGATGCGCACCAGCCGCTGCGCTGAATCCAGCACCTCGATCGCGTTCAGCTTGCGCAGGTCGATCACGATCCCGCCGTCGTTCGTCGCCAGCCCGGCGATCCCGTGGCCACCTGAGCGGATCGAGAGCGGTGCGTCCGTCTGGGTCCGCGCGAAGGCGAGCGCCGCAGCAACGTCATCGCTCGACGCACAGAGGATGATCACGCCGGGCCGGCCGCGTGCCATGTAGACCGAGCGGAGCGCGTCGTAGCGCTCGTCACGGGGCGTCACAACCTTGGACGCGAGTTCAGGCGGGATCGCGGCATAATCGATCAGCGGGCTGAGGGGAACGCTCCGGTACCGCAGCCAGCGTCCAGCCGCGAGCAAGGGGAGCGGGTCATGCGCCGTCTGAGAAGGGCGGCGCCGGGCGCGTTCCGCCTCGACACGCTCACGCACGGCCGGCGCGACGTCCCGGGCGAAGCGCTCGATCGTCGCGCGATCATCGCTTGCCAGCACGAACGCTGAAATCCCGGCGTCGAGCGCGAGCGCCGTGAGCTGTTCAATCCACTGCCCGGGTGGCCCGACGAGGAAGCCGCCGGAGCGACTGGTGAAGCGTCCGCCGATGTTGAGGAGGCGGCGGATCTCCGCAGGATCGCGGCCGGCCTCGCGCGCTGCCTCGTCGATGAGCTGGTTCCCGGTCGTGAGATCAGCCAGGCTGTCAAGGTAGCCGACGGAGGGAAGCCAGCCGTCGCCCTTCTGGCCGATGAGGCGGAGCATGCGCGGCCGGTACGCCCCGATCCAGACGCTGATCGGGTGCACAGGCGCTGGGCCAGGCTGGGTGCCCGGTACCGAGTAGAACCGTCCCTCGTGACTGAAGAACGCGGACCGCGTATCCCACAGACCACGCAGGATATCCAGCGCCTCGCTCAACGCCTCGACCGCCTGGCGCGGATGCAGCCGACGCCCACCCATGCCCTCGACCGCGTCCCAGAAGTAGCCAGCGCCGATGCCGAGTTCGACGCGGCCACCCGTCAGACGGTCCAGGCTGGCAACCGAACGCGCGAGCACGGCCGGGTGCCGCAGCGGCAGATTCGCCACGTTGGGGGCAAGCCGCACGTGTTGCGTCCGCGCCGCGACATAAGCAAGCAGCGTCCAGGTTTCGAGGAATCCTGGTTGGTACGGGTGGTCCTGGAACGTGACCAGATCGAGACCGAGCGTATCGCACCACGCGACGAGTTCCACGATCCGCCCGGGTTCAGCCGCCGACGGAGTCAGAAAGACGCCGAAGAGCAGAGGGTGTCCATAATCCATCGCCGCTGTACTCGCTCTCTCTCGCAGAAGTCAGGTCAGCGCCACAGGCCGGGGCGAGGCTCAGCCGCTACCGCGCGCCGCACGCGCTGCACGCGCAAGCACGGCCCCGAGCCAGGTCCGCTACTGCGCTTCAGTGTGCACACCGCCCAAGCCGTACCCGCCATTGGCAACGAGCGTCAGCGCCACCGAAACACCGCACTCCGGAGACGCCGCTCTCGCCCGCGCTCGCGAGTGAGGCGCGCTCGCTACTCAAGCCAACGATCATGACGATCGCCTCCGGCGCCGGGGCGAGCGCGAAGCACCGATGCACCACCTGAACGTCCAGGATTTCCCAATGGCCCGACGCAACCGCGGCGACGCCACGGCACACCACGTGCAGAGCATAGCGGGGAAAACGTGAGGACGACCACGCCGCTCATCCCCCGAGGCTGAGAGGCCACGGCGTCGGCACGCCCAGCAGCGCGAGCGCCGCTCCAGCCAGCGCAAGATTCTTCGTGAAGTTCGTCATCTGGTTTGCCCGGACCATCGGATCGGTTTCACCCCAGAAGTTGTGCATCCAGAACGCCACTACCACGAGGAAGATGCTCAACAGGATGTTTCCGATCACCGGCTGATACCCTGTCACGACGCTGGCGCCGCCGAGCAGCAGCATGATCCCGGTCACAATGACCGCAGCTTGCGGCACCGGCACCTTCTTGGACGCTGCGTACCCGCTTAGCCTGCGAACATTGGCCAGGTGGTTGATGCCGTTGTAGATGAAGAAGAGCCCGAACACGATCCGCCCAAGCAAGAATGCCCACTCCATCGCGGCCTTCCTTTCCGAGCTCTTCTTCGAACGATATGACACCGAGGGGCAGAGGATTGCCCCCTGCCCCTCGTGCCGCCATCAGGCTGCGTCCTTACGGACCAGCTCGACTTCGATGAACACGTCGAGCGTGTCGCTGACGAGCCACCCGCCCGTCTCAAGCGCAACGTTCCAGCTCGCGCCAAAGTCGTGGCGGTTGATCTTGGTGCGCGCCTCAAACCCCGCGCGCACACCGCCCCACGGATCCTTGGCAACGCCGTGGAACTCAGTGTCGAGCGCGACTTCCTTGGTCACGCCGCGGATCGTGAGGTCGCCGACGACGCGGTAGCGGTTGTCGCCGAGTGGCTCGATCCGCTTGCTGACGAAGGTAATCGTCGGATAATGCTCAACGTCCAAGAAGTCGGCCGAGCGCAGGTGCGCATCGCGCCGCTCATCGCGCGTGTCAATGCTCGCGGCATCGATCGTGACCTCGACCTTGCCGGATTCCGGATGCGCCGGATCGAACTCCGCCCACCCAGTGAACTGCTTGAACTGACCACGCACCGTCGTGACCATCAGGTGACGAACCGCAAATGTCACCTGACTGTGAACGGGATCGATCTCCCAGCGGGCAACTCCGGTCAGTTCTGGTGCGATGACACTCACGCGCGATCCCTCCTTTCGCTGATCCTGCCAGATCCATTGCTACGCAATCCGTAGCTACCATGGTAAGCATAGTCAAAGCCGTGGCACGCTGTCAAGTCAGGATTTTCCCCATCGCCGCCTGGCCCGCCCGCGCGCGAAGCCGATCACACCCAGCCGGCGGGGACTCGAACAGCGTCCCGCTCCTGCTCCCGCCGGAGAGCGAGTCTGCTCCGCAAGCAAGGCGGGGCGCTGCACCGGGCTCGGTTGCGTCATTGACGAGCAGCAGGTGCCGTAGCTCGCTGAGCTGCCATCCTGCTCGGCGGCCCCGCCCACCAGGAGCAGGCAGTGCCGCCAGCGAGGGCGCCCTCCGCCCAGGCACTGCTCCCGTGTTCAGCGCGAAGCGGGCCGGTGCGGCGGGGGCAGCCGGGCGGCGGGCTCAGATTACCGCCTGGCCGCGCGGGCTTCGAGAAACTCGAGGATGACGGTATCGATCTGGTCGTCGTCACGCCAGCGTTCCTCGAGATTCTCGACGCTGACGAACCGCTCGAGCGCAGCCCGCGTCGTCGCGGTGTCAGCATCCGGCGTCGGCAGATAGCCGAGCGCGTGCAACTGGTGCTGGATGGTTCGGAGCAGCGCGGCATCGAGCGGCACGAGATCGCGCTCCTCCAGGCTGAAGTAGACGCGGTGGAGGTGGAGCAGGCGGCGCAGCTCGGCAATCGGTTCGGGATGGTCGTCAACCCGTAGGTCGATGAAGCGGTCGGAGCCGCCGCCGTAGCCCCCGCCCGCGCGGACGACCAGCAGCGCGGCCGATTGCTGGCCACGGGCGTCGCCGCCAGCGGCTTGTCCGGCCTCGAGCGCGGCGATCAGGCGCAGAGGGAAGCTCGCCTGTGTCGTCTGGCAGGCCTCGGCCATGGCCGGGACAACTTCCGGTCCGGCCAGGATGTTGCCTTGGCAGCAGAAGCCGTCGCCGAGAACGATCTGCCCACGCGGGTCAGCAACGACGCGCCCCGCGCCCGCCGTGCCCCCAGCCCAGGCCAGGCAGCGATTGCCGGTGAACGTTGCCGCTCGCCCCTGCGCGTCGACGATGCCAACCTGGCGCTCGGGGCAGTCGGGGTCGGCAGCCAGCAGCCGCTCGAGCGCCTCAGCCGCGCTCAGCCCCTGAGCGAGCAGGGCCAGCCCCTCCGGGCCGTAGCGGACGTTCGCCCGGGCCTGGGTGGCGATCGCGCCGACGCCGGCCTGCGCCCAGGGGACAACCGCGCCGACCGCTAAGAACTTGGACTGGACGGCAATACCAAGGTCACCCGTTGCCGGATCCCGCGCAACAATCGAAAACGTGCTGGGCTGTTGCACCAGGTTCCTCCTTCCCTCGCCCGGCAAGTGTCAAGCGCAGCCTGTCACCGCGCATTGTACCCAGGGGTTCTGGAGTACGATCACGCACTCCGGCCCATAGCCGGAACTGCTTGACCCCACGGGCTCGCAACGCGGTGTCAGGCTACAACAGATGGTTGAACAAACGGCCAGAACCACCGGAACGGCCGTGCCCTCCACTGCCAGCAAGGCAGTGGCCCATCAACCGCCCACCTCGCCGCTACTGGATCAGGAACGGCTGGGCCAGGCTATTGTTGATGTCGTTTACCTCGACCACGCTATTCTCCAAGTCGACCACCGCCACCAGGTATCCCTGCTGCTGCGGCGTGCGTGGCAAGGCTCGCACCGTCACCTGGCAACTCGCCTGCTGGCCCGGCGCCAGCGGCCCCACGCTGCAGGTGCCGAGCAGCAGGGCGCTGGGGCTGGGCGTCGGTCCAGGCACGAAGAGCAGGGCAACAGTGCTGGCCGGCGCAGAGGCGGTGCCCTGGTTGGCAACCGTGATCGTGGCCCGCAGCGGCCCACCGCGGGCTGCACGCGGGTGAGCGTCGAGCGCGCTTACCACCAGGTCAGGCTGGGGCACTGACACCGACGGCGGGGAGGTATTTCCAGGAGGAGCAGCCCCGGTACTGCCCCCACTACCCGTGCTCCCACTCGAGCCACCACCGCCGGCGTTGCTATTCCCACCGCCGGAAGGTGGCGGACAGGGCAAGACGTTAAGACATGGCAACACCGGGATCACGACGAACGGCGGAGAGGACGGTGGGGGCGGCGGTGGAGGCGGTGGGTTCCCATGCGAGCCACCACCGCCGGTGTTGCCATTCCCACCACTACTGGTGTTCCCATTCGAACCACCACCAGATGGCGGCTGACATTGTGAGACACACGGCGTCACGGTAACCACGACGGACGGCGGAGAGGGCGAAGTCGAGCGTGAGGCCATCGACTCAAAGGCCCCCACATCACAGTGGGTGCCCGGTGGTTGGGGGCGCTCCAGCCCGTTCTGGTCAACGGTCACCGGTGCGCCGTTCCAGTCCACACATGCCGGAGCGGCAGAGATCGCTGGTGACGTGTCCGCTGGGATAAAAAGACCAGGGAGACCACCATAGAGTTGCAAGGTCGATGCCAGGTTCGGGACAACCGTGATGCCCCTCAGGCTGCCACCGCACGAGTCGTCATTGGCCAGCACGGCCTGCCGCACCTGCACGGTGAGTCCAGCTTGACAGTTGTGAAAGCGGTATCGGCGGCAGCCTTGACGACCTTCCCGGTCGTGCCGTCGAACCGCACGACGTCACCGGCATTCAAGTCAGTACCGGCGATACCAATGAAGTGCTCAATCGCTTCGACGAGGCGAAGCTTGGTAATCGTCACTTGTGCCATTGTTTCCTCCTCTACCAGAGTTCACGTACCGACACCGTGCGGCGTCGGCGTTCATCTTCTGGGATGACTTGCGGTGTCCCGCCGTTTGGCGTCGGCGGTACGCCCGTCCGTGGGCGAATCTCGTCTGCGTGCTTCGTCAGCAACTCAAGCTGCTCCAGCGGATCAAGCCGCGCTAGTGCTTCCTGCACGAGCTTCGGGGCCGCTTTCATTTGCGTGTCGATATGCCGCTGGAGGACAGCCATGTATCGCTGCAAGCGCTGGTCGGCCTCACGGAGCCGGGCAAGTTCTGCCTCAAGCTCGGCAAGACGGGCAGCGCGCTCCTCCGCAAGTTTCTGCCATTCCTGGTTCTCGGCGAGCGCTTTTTCCCGGGCGCGGCGTTCGACTTCGGCCCGTTCTTTCTCCGCCTTGCGGCGTTCCCGCTCAAGCCGTTCAGCGATGATCCTGTCGATCTCCCGTTGCTGCTCTTCGCTAAACGTGACGCGAGCCACGGGCTTCTCGACCGGCTGCTCAGCTTGCTCGGCCTGCGCCTCCGGCAGCGCTTGCGTTTGCTCGTCCACGCGGTCAGGTTCAACGCTCATGGATTCCCTCCACGATTTCCGGACGTGTCCCGTCACTGCAGATGTAGCGGTGTTCAACGGTCAACGCGAGAAAAACCCAGCACCTTGTGCGGTGCCGGGCCAGGGGTGGGAAAGGAACAGAAGGAGGACGCAGTGATTACAACACGATCGCTCCAGGTGGCGGGTGGAGCAGCGGATCGTCTGGGTTATCGACCGCCACCCCATGGGGTGCAAGATCAGCGAGAAACACGTCGGTTGCGAAGGCGGCAAAGAGCAAAGCGGACGACATGAGGACGGCAAGCGGCATCTCAGTCCGGGCAGGCGTGGGGTTGCCCTGTGCAAGGTCGGCAAGGCGGCGCGTGAGGGCATCTTCGCCGAGTGCCGCCAGCCGCTGATCGCCTGACCATGCTCGCTGCACGCCCTGCGGCGAATCCGTCAGCTCAAGCACCGCGTGGGCACCGTTACGCGAGAGGTGGATACGCTGCAGCAATGTCTTCACCACCTTCCATCAGCACGGTCAAGAACCACGCGCGAACCTCAGGGTCGCCAAGGATGATCATGCTTTTCGCATTGCCCATTTGTGCACTATAGAGCGCTTCCATGAGCATCGACATGATTTCAGTATAGCGATTGGTATAGACCTTTGCCATGTACGGGTCGGCAAACACGCCAGGATAGAATACTTCGTCGTCACGGTAGCCCCTCCCAATCTGGTACTGGTTGAGGCGGTGCAGGTACTGCTTGTCTTTTGGCACACGGGCGAGGCGGAGGTTGAGCAACGAGCGTTCTGCATTGAATCCTCCAAACAGCTGAAAGTTCTGAAAGTTCGCCAACAGCCTGCTGGCGAGCTGGACAGTCGCCGTCCCCGACGTTCCTGGGGCGAGACCAAGCGCATAGACTGATCCATTTTGGGCGATCGTCACGAAGGAGAGCGTGGCTATCGTGTCTGGATGGAGCCCAAGAGCGCCACCGTAGCCGTCGTTCACTGTGTTCAGGCTGAGGGTGCTGTTGACCATGGTGAGCGCCCTGAAGACAAAGATTCCACCGCCGCTGTGCTGAGCATGGTTGTTTGTGAACCAGCTGCCACTGACGTATCCATTAAATACGGATAGCGCACCGCCATCACTCCCGGCCGTGTTGTTCGTGAAGATGCTGGCATCCACAGTGAGTGAACTCGGGAAGTATTGGGCGATAGCACCGCCGTCGCCGGCGATGGCACGATTCCCATCTATCACAGAATCATTATGAATCCGAACGGTACTGGACTGTAAGCCAGTAAACACTGCGCCACCAGCGGAACCGGCCGTGTTATCGCGCAACCCGCCGCGGTTGATCTCAAGCTGCCCCGTACGGACCACGATCGCACCGCCGACACAGTCGGACCCTTCCGGAACAACAGGACAGCCATTGATGCTCACCAACCCGCCCTGCAGGGTCACATCCTGCAGGATCAGGCTACCCCCGTCGATCCAAAAGAAGCGGAAGGGCTGAGAAGCCGTACGCTTGATCGTCGCCCCATTGCCGATGATCGTCAGGGAGAGGCCATCGCTCAGCATGGGGAAAAGGGTCATGGACGGTCTCGACCACCCGAGGGAACCGCTCAGGGTCTGGAGCGCTACGTCATTGACTGTGTACGTATAGTTCGACGAGAGGACAAGGGTGTATGGTGTGCCGGAGCCAGAAGCAGCTGTCGCGCAGTCAGGAGCATATGCCCGGTTCACGAACAGGTAGACCACCGCTTCGAACAGTGAGCAAACATGGTAGAACTCGCTATCAGCGATGGAAACTGCCCGGCCAACGTAAATCGTTGTGCCAGCGGCCCGGACTGTTGAAGAGCCCGAGAAGAAGCTCCCGAGCGTTAACGCGCATGCGAGGAGGACACCGCCCCAGCGGAGCCCAGCGGCCTGCTTCATCGTGAACAACCTTCCTACGGCCTGCGCCGCGCACGCTTGCCGGAACCGTGACGGAACGTCTTCGGCCGCGCCAAGCTGCCTGCGCACGCCGCCAGGGGAGCTGGCAGCTGGTCTGGCTGGTGACGATCAGTCATGGCCATCATAGCAGGACTGGTTTGACTGTCAAGACGGAGAAAGCACCAATCGCTGGCGCGGGCAGGGGCAGTCCGGAGAGGAAGTAGCACGCTTCGCCGCCCATGCGATGACACGGTGCGGCGCACTATCCTCGACGGCAACCAACACCCCGCGCCCCCCGCCCCACGGGATGGCCTGATAGGCCCGGAGCCGGCACGGCAGCGCCTCGCCCTGACAGCCGATTGTGCCCGTGCGCTGCCGCGTGTCAAGCGCAGCACCGCTGCCCCCTCGGCGCCCGCCGGGTGCGCCCGGGGGCTGGCAGTGGCCTGATCATCGATTCTTCGCAGTGAAAAGAAGCCGCGCTGCAGGGCACCCCCACAACCTGCCCAGTTTTGCCGGCAATATACGTCTTAACCCCCACAAATTTGCAAAAAACTGGCAGTATCATGGTCATCAATCCCCACATATCTTTCTCCGACCCTTTTTCGTGCATTTGCACACAATCGATTGTGTGAAATGATGAACTTCTTGAATATGACAGAATAAAGAAAGTCCAGAACCAGTCTCTTTCTCCTGGAGAACTTCGTGAAAAAGCTTGACAACACTCCGCAATGCTGTTATGCTGTGCACTGGTCGGATTGGGATCAGGGAAAGGAAACAAACATGAACCTGAACCCTGGTGGGATTATTGGCTGGATTATTGTCGGCCTGATTGCCGGTTGGCTCGCCGGCCGCCTGACCGGACACGGCCACGGCTTCATCGGCGACCTGATCCTCGGGCTGATCGGCGCCTTCGTCGGCGGCTTCATCTTCTCCTTCTTCGGAGTCTCCGGCACCGCTGGCCTGATCGGCAGCATCATCGTCGCCACGATCGGCGCGGTGATCGTCGTGGTCGTCGTGCGGGCGCTGACGGGCGGCCGCACCACGGTCTAGCTGGGCGCAGCTGCGCCCGGCACGCAGCCGGAAGGAGCGTGCACCATGGCTGAGTCCTTCACGCCGCCGCCCGAAGAGCGCGTTGAGCAGGTTCGCGTCGAGCGCACGGTCGGACAGACGCCGGCCGGCGAGCCGGTCGCCCGCGAGCGCGTCGTCCGTGTCGCACGAGACCGCGGCGCCGAGCAGCAACTCACGGCCTTCAAGCTGGGCCAGCTTCTCTGGACGATCGCGGGGATCATCATCGTCCTGATCCTGCTCCGCGCCGTGCTCGAGCTGATTGGCGCAAACGCGGCAAACGGCTTCGTCCATCTCATCTACAGCGTCACCGGGCCGCTCGTTCGGCCGTTCCGTGGCATCGTCAGCAACCCGCAGAGCGGGCGCATGGTGCTCGACGTCGCCGCGCTCATCGCCGTCATCGTCTACGCGTTCGTCACGTGGGCGATCGTCCGGCTGCTCGAAGTGGCGTTCTTCAACACCCGCTCTCGCACTGTTGTCGACGCCGAACGGCGGATGACCCGCGAGTGATCATGCCCTGACGTTGCATATTCCAACTGCCCGCGCACGGGCCTGCGCCGGTACAGGGGACGGTTTGGCTGCCGTCCCCTGTTCTATTTGCCAGTGCAACAACGGTCACCCCAAGAAAACATGCATGACGGTCTGGTCGAGAGGACGCGGCTGGCCCGCGTGGAGGCAGGCACGCTTCCCACCGCGACCAGCAAGCAAAGCGTGCGCCCGCGAAGGGGGGAACACGCGGGCGCACTGCGATGACCAGACAGGCGTGTGCTACGGATTGAGACGAACGGCAAGGAGTTGGGCGCCAAGACGGCCGAGCAAGACGTCGAACTGCTGGGGGTTTTCGCCCGGGTGCCACTCAAACCGCTCGCGCTCGAAGTACTGGACTGTGTAGACCTTGCCGGTATCGGGATTGACCTCCTGCAGTTCTTCGGAGATCGGGAAGCCGAACGTTGCTAGCCCGCCGTTCTGCTCCCAATAGGCCAGGAACCCTCCGCAGAGGTTGTGACCGGTCTCCGGGAAGAAGCGGCAGCCGGGGCGAGGCTGGAAACGCTGGAACGCAGGCTCGCCACGACGTGACTGGATGAGCTCGTTGCCAAGCAGGCCGAGCAAAACGTCATAGCGCTGGGGGAACTCCCCAGGATGCCATTCGAAGCGGGCACGCTCGAACCACTGGGTCACGAGGCCGGTCTGGGGATCGGTGTATTCCTCAGTGAGGGGATACCCGAAGAGCGCGAGCCCGCCAAATTGACGCCAGTAGCCCAAGAAGCCGCTGCAGAGGTTATGGCGCGTCTGGGAGAAATAGAGACAGTTGGGATTAACGATGGGCTGGGCTGGCTGAGCCGCAGCCGCGAGTGCGCTTGCGGCTGGTTGCCCGGGTGCGGGCTGCGGGCTGGGCGCTGGTTGCGGTGTCGGTTGCGGCTGCGGTGATGGCGCGGGCGTCGGTTGCGGGCTGGGCTCGGGCGTCGGAGTCGGCTGGGGTATGGGTAACGGCGTCGGCTGCGGCGCTGGCGTGATCACGCCAGTCCCAGGCGTCGAGGACTGAGCAAACGTGCAGCCGTTGTCTGCGCAGATCTTGTGCAGCATCGTGAGGAAGTCGCTATTGACCCGCCGCGCAACATTGCTGGTGCTGGACTGGAACAACATGATGCCGACAATACTGAGATCCTGATAAGAAAGAAGCGGGGCTCCGCTCATCCCGACTGTGATATCGGCATCGGTTCCAAGGAACACCTCGGAGACGTTCGTGAAGCCTTGCGCGACCATCCCCCACTGCGTCCCGATCTCCTTATCGGCTGGATAGCCCAGCACAACATAGCGAAACGCGCCACTTGCCAGCGATGACAAGGACAGGTTGACCGGCGCTAGCGTTCCCGTTGCCATGCCGACAGCACGATCCAGGAGCACGAGGCCATAGTCGTAGAGCTCGTTGCCGCCACTGTCGATCCAGCCGCGCGGCACAAACGCTTGGGCCGCTTGTGCCACGCCAAACGGAGCAAAGAGCTTGCCGCCAACGACATCAGCGCCCGGGATGATCAGGATGTCGTTAGCAAAGCCCTTCGTTTGAGGATCGTAGATGCACTGGGCAGCGGTCAACGCCACATCAACGCCGATGATGGACGCCGTGCAGCCGTAATAGCGACCGGCTGCATCCTGTCCGATCAGCAGCGCGATGGCCGAAAACGGGAAGCGAGTCGTATCGGCGACCCGCTGCCGGTCATCGGTGCCGACGATACGCTGGTAGTGGGCTGGGAGATCGAGAGTAGCGAGCGCGGCCTCGAGGTCGATCCGGCCTCGCATCTGGCCACGGTATGGGGCAAGGGGATCGGCCTGAGCCTGGGCCGGGATGGCCAGCCACGCCGGCACGCACAGTGCCAGGACCAGCGCGAACGTGACGATCAATCGACGCGACCAGTGGGTCATTGCACTTCCTCCCCTCCCTCTTGGACGGGCACGGTCGCCTGGCCCGCCCACACCGCACGCAGTCGCCGTCGCGGCCGCCTCGCCGTGTTCGCCGGGGACGGCAGCCATAGCCTACGCTGCAGTGGGAGAAGGATGGGGTTCTCGTGCCGTACCGGCTGACCCAGTCGGGCCGCGATACGGTGAGCATACAATCTACTCGGTAGCCTGTCAAGTATCCTATCGGAACACGCCCTCTGGCCTGACACCCAGGGCCAACGGCCCGCGCGACCTGCCACCATGCGTCACGGTTCCCCCTAGCCTGACACCAAAGAAAAACGGCAAACGGCAGCTGGCGTTCAGGAGCAACCGGGACACCGCGGGACGCCGGGCCGCGACCATAGGCACCCCGGAGCAGCTCGCCCGGTTCGGTATCACGGCAGCGCAGCCGGCTGGCGGCGTGCCTACCCCCGACGCACGCCGGCCGCCAGCTGCCGCGCCGAATAGCACAGCACCCGCAGGGCACAGCGCCGCCGCAGATCCAGCGCGCTGGGCGTGTTATCCCTCAGCCACGACCGGGTTTTTCGAGCGTCCCAACGCGTTCGATGGTCACCCGCACGACATCGCCTGGCTGCAGGAAGCGTGGTGGCTTGCGGGCGAAGCCGACGCCAGCAGGGGTGCCGGTCGCGATGAGATCGCCCGGCACCAGCTGGACAATCTGCGAGAGGTAGGCGATGGTCTCGGCGACCGGGAAAATCATCTCGCGGGTGTTGGAGTGCTGCAGCACCGCACCACTCACCTCCGTGGTGATCGTGAGGTTCTGGGGATCAGGCACCTCGTCGGCCGTGACAAGCCACGGCCCAACCGGCGTCGAGCGGTCGAACGTCTTGCCCGGCAGCCATTGCCGGCCACGGAACTGGAAATCGCGCATGCTGATGTCGTTGAGGATGGTGTACCCCGCCACATAGTCGAGCGCGCGGTCGGCGGGGATGAAGCGACCAGGCCGGCCGATCACGACCGCCAGTTCGGCTTCATAGTCAACCTGCTGGCTTACCCGGGGAAGCACGATCGGCTCGCCCGGGCCGATCAGAGTGCTCGGGAACTTGCTGAACAGTTCAGGGTACTGCGGCACCGCCGCGCCGCTTTCGGCCGCATGGTCGGCGTAGTTGAGCCCAAGGCAGATGATCTTGTCCGGGCGGAGCAGCGGAGGACGGAGCTGCACGGCAGGATCATCCAGCGCGGCGATGATCCCAGCGGCTGCGAAGCGGTCGCGCTTGTCAGGCAGCTGCTCGATCACCGCCGCGGCGACCTCGCGAGCACGCTCGAGCCCATCGCGGGCAAGCAGCGTCACCAGGTCAGGCGGGCACTCGGCCAGGGCACGACCGGGCGCGTCGCTGACACCACGGTCGGCCAGCAGCATGGCATAGGCCCGGGGTACATCGATGATGAGGCCATCGTCGACGACACCAACGCTCGTCCACCCACGCAGGGTATAGGTCACCAGCCGCATCGTTCCGTCCTTTCCCACCGTCTTCCAACGCTGGCTGCGCAGCGCAGGCACAGCCTGTCCAGGCAGCATTGTCGCACGTTGCCCAGCCAATGGGCGAGAATCGGTCTGGGCGCTCCGCCAGGCTGGCTGGCGTGGGCACATTCGTTCAGACCGGAATGCAGGCGGCCAGGACTGCGGCGTGGCGCGTCCAGGTTCAGTATGAATGAACAAGAGGGCGGCAGCCATGCCATGCTAGGGTATACTGAGCGGCAGCCGCACATGGAGAGCAGGCACACTGCGACCGGCAAGCGGGGCACGTCGACGAGAAGGGGATCGGGATACCATGGTCGAGCGAGGGCTGCCCAGTGCAGCAGTCCAGCGAGGGGCACAGTCGGCGGCTGCGGCAGCTGGGCAGGCACGTCACGCCCAGGCCACGCGGCCGGGCGAGCGCGCGCAGGGCGGCGATGAGCGGGGCGTCTGGCTCCTCACCTGGGCCCACTTCTCCCACGACATCTACCCGTCCTTCCTCGGCGTCTTCATCCCGGCGATCCAGTCCCATCTCCACGTCTCGCTCACCCTGGCGAGCCTGATGGTGCCCGCCCAGCAACTGCCCTCGCTCCTCCAGCCGTTCATCGGCGAACTGGCTGAACGCACCAGCCGCCGCTGGTTCGTCATCCTCGGCCCGACGACAGCCGCCATCGCGCTCTCGCTGATCGGCCTGGCGCCGAACATCTGGCTTGCCCTCAGCCTCCTGCTGATCTCTGGCCTGGCCTCAGCCGTCTTCCATGCTCCGGCTATCTCGCTCGTCGGCGAGTTTGGCGGCGAGCGCCTCGGCCGGGCGATGGCCATCTTCATGGCCGGCGGCGACCTGGCACGCACGATCGGCCCGGTCGTGATTACGGCTGTGATCGCGCTCCTCGGCTTCCACGCGACGCCACTGGTGATGGTGCTCGGCGTGCTCTGCGGCGTCAGCCTCTGGCGCTGGCTCGACACCCGGGCAGCCGACGCCGCCAGCCGGGCCCGGCGCGGCGAGCAGCAGCTGGGCACGCTCTTCCGCCAGCACTGGCGGCCGATCGTCGTCCTCCTGACTTACACCGGGATCAACACCGCGGCACTCAGCCCACTCAGCTACTTCCTTGACCAGCTCCTGGTCTCGCGCGGCCGTAGCGAATGGTACGGCGGCATCGCGCTCTCCGTGCTCTACGCCAGTAGCGTCGCCGGCGGGTTGATCGGCGGCGTGCTCTCCGACCGCATCGGCCGGCGGACGGCGCTGGCCCTCTCGGCTGGTCTCAGCACGCCGTTGATCCTGCTCTACCTGGCGCTGGAGAACGGCAGCTGGTGGGTGCTCGGGCTGGTCGTGCTGATCGGGCTGACGCTGATGGCTGCGCGGCCCGTGACGCTGGCGCTGGCCAACGACATCCTGCCGGAAGCGCGCGGGCCGATGTCGGGGCTGGTGCTGGCGATCAACTTCGGTGGGCAGAGCCTGGCAGCGATCGCCTTTGGCGCGCTCGCTGGCTGGCTCGGTGAGACGCCGGCCTTCTGGTGGTTCGCCTGGCTCGGGCTGCTCGGCCTGCCGCTCGTCCTGCTGCTGCCCCGTCGCCCCCGCCTCCTCAGCGCCTAACCTCCCCGCAGCCTCGCCCTGGCACCGAGCGGAACACCTGCCCCCAGCGTATCACAGCGCTGCGACGCCCTCTCCCGTGGCGCTTCCATCAACTGCATCAGCCCCCCAAGGCCTGCCGCTCGGCAAGGCAAGCCGCGCGGACAAAATCGCCTGGCGGTTTTTGCCCCGCTCGGTGTCTTGATAAGAGTAGAGGGTCACCCAACCGCCCCCGTCCTCGTCCCCTGCTCCCCCGTGGAGCAGCGGGACGTCGGCGAGGCGACCACACGAAACGGAGGGATGATGCCGTCGCCTGCTGAACTACCCGAGCCGGTCGCCGCGCTGCTCACCCGCGCCGCCACACGCCTGCAACGCGCCGACCCCCGCGCACCGTCGTTCGCCGCCGAAGCGGCTGCACTCCGCGCGCTGGCCGTCGCACTCTTGCTCGCCGAACGCGACCTCGTCCGCCTGGCGCAGGCGCTGCCCCGCGTCCTCACGGCACTCGCTCGCCTCAGGCAGCTTGAGCGCGCAGCGTCCGCTGGCGATGCCACCGCGCTCCACGCGGTCTTGGCTGCACTTGATGCTGAGGAGGATCGCTGATGACACCGTGCCCAACGCACCAGCCACCCGTTCCGCCTTCAGCGGGCGGCGCCGACCCACTCGCGCCAGCTAGCCCCTACGAGGCGATGACGCGGCAGATGGTCGACGCGCTCGCGCGTGATGTGGCGGAGATCCGGAGCCGGCTCGATCAACTGTTCACGCTGATCGCCGGGAGTGTGCTCGTGGAGTTGCTGCTGCGGTTAACCGGGCTGGGCTAACCAGGGATTCCGGCGCAGGCTCCGCACGCCGGCAGCGGGAGAGCCAGTCGGCACCGTCGACCTCGCCGGTTATGCGAAGCGAGCGTGAAACGAAGAAAGGAGGAGCACAATGGACGATGCCGTGTCACACGCGGCTGAGCCGATGGAGACGGCCGTGACGCCGGAAGCGGCCCCGGAACTGGCGGGCGCGGCGGCAATGCCGGGAGCGAGAGAGCCAGCGCGGGCGGAGACGGTGGAGCAGGAGGCGACGCTGGCAGCGCTCCGCGCGCTCGTGCTCCGCGCTTACCCGAGCGCACCGCCCGAACTCGTGACCGGCGACACGCTTGCAGCGCTCGTCGCGAGCGCGGAGCGGGCCGAGCAACTCGCCCGCCGGATCGCGGCCCAGACCCTGCCGGCCGGACAGCCACCGCGCGATCCGCTGCCACTGCCGGTCGAGCAGCTCAGTCCGAGCGCGAAAATTGCGCACGGCCTGCGCCTGCGTCGCTAGCCGAGGAGCGCCCCGAGCGCCGTCAGGGCAAGCCAGCCCGCCCGCAGCCCGAGCCCAAGGAGCGCCAGCGCACACAGCCCACTGATCCAGCGGAACACGCTCGGCCGCAGCGCGCGCCGTCCCCAGGCGGCGAGGCCAGCCAACACCACGCACCACACGAGCGCGGCAGTCAAGAACCCGCCGAGAAACAGGGCGTACGCCCACCGGCCCAGGGTCTCGGCCTCGACTCCGCCAAGCGCGCCGCCGACGCCGAGCCAGAAGACGATCGCCCACGGGTTGGTCAGCGAGAGCACGGCCCCGGTCGCGAGCGCGCCGCGGCCGCTGCCTGGCCCGGCCGCCAGCGCAAGCACCGGCTGCTGCGTCTCCCGCCAGGCGCTCCAGGCGAGCCGCAGCAGCAGCCCGCTGCCCAGCAGCCCGAGCACTGCCTGCGTCGCCGGATGCTCGGCGAGCGCGGCCGCGCCAGCGAGCGCGAGCGCCGCCCAGCAGCCGTCGCCGACCAGCGAGCCCAGCTCAACCCAGAACGCGCCCCAGAATCCCTGGGAAAGCCCACGCCGCGTCGCCTCGGCGGTCACCGCCCCCGGCGGCGCACAGTAGGCAATGCCCAAAACGAACGCCGCGCCGAGTACGCTGGCCACGCTCACCGCTGTCCCCCCTCTCGGCCACCCGCCGCCACGCGCCGACCAAGGATGCCACCGGCCACCCCGCCCGGCTTCGGGCAGGCGCCCAGTGGCCGCGGCACGCTGTTGTGCAGCTGCACAATCGTCTGACCAGGGCACGGCCGAAACAGTGGCAACATGTGGCGGCCAGCACGCCGGCAAGCGCGCAGCGCACGGTTCTCGCTGCCAGCGAACGCTGGCGAAGGCGCGGGGAGGCATGCCTCCCTGCCATTGTCCGTGTCACCGGTACGAAAGGAGATGCTGATGGCCCTCACGAAGCTCGAAGCCGCAAAACTGACCAATGACCTGCTCCTGCGCGGCGTCGTCGAGACGATCGTCCGCGAGTCGAGTGTGCTGGCGCTGTTGCCCTTCACCGAGGTCACCGGCACGGCACTGACCTACGTCCGCGAGGCGACACTGCCGGCCGCCAGCTGGTACGACGTCGGCGACACCTGGAGCGAGGCGACGCCGACCTACACACAGGTAACCGCTAGCCTCAAGATCCTTGGTGGCGACGCCGACGTCGATACGTTCCTGCAGCAGACCTACGCCGACCCCAACGATCTGGAGGCGCTGGTGCTCGAGAGCCGTGCCAAGGCCGTAGCCCACGCGTTCTCCGACGCGTTCTACAACGGCGACAGCGCCGCCAACCCCAAGCAGTTCGACGGGCTCAAGAAGCTCGTCTCGGCCGCGCAGACGATCGCGCCGGGGGCAAACGGCGGCAGCCTGACGCTCGATTTGATGGATCAGCTGATCGACCTGGTCAAGCCGGGCCGTCCCGACGCCCTGCTGATGAGCAAGCGCTCGCGCCGCAAGCTCAGCGCCCTGCGTCGGGCCTCCGGCAACCTGCTCGAGACCGACGTCGATGCCTTCGGTCGCCGCGCCCTCTTCTACGACGGCATCCCGATCCTGGTCGACGACTTCATCAGCGACAGCGAGACGCTCGGCTCCGGCACCGGCCTCAGCTCGATCTACGCCGTCAAGTTCGGCCCGGCCGGGCTGATGGGCCTCGAGCACGGCGGCATCCAGGTCGAACGGGTCGGCGCGCTCGAGACGAAGGACGCCACACGCTGGCGCGTCAAGTGGTACGTCGGCCTGGCGCTCGCCAGCGACCTCGGCGTCGCCCGCCTGCAGGGCATCACCGCCAACTAGCCACCGTCGGGCCGGCCCCGGGCTCCCCCGCCCGGGCGCTGGCCCACAGCGGGAAAGGAGTTGCGATGTCGACAACGCCGCTCACCGACCGGCTCAGCCGCGCGCAGGCCCTCGCCGCGCTCGATCACGACCGCCTGGCCCGCTACCGGCAGTACCTCGACTTCTATCAGGGCAACCAGTGGGACCGCCCGCCGCGTCCCGGCGAAACCCGCTTGACGGTCAACTACGCCCGCGCGCTCGTCCGCAAGCTGGCCAGCTTCGTCTTCTCCCAGCCGGTCACGTTCTCCGTCCCCGCATCCCCAGCCGCCGAGCACTACCTGAACCAGCTGGCGCAGGAGCAGGACTGGCACGCGCTCGATGAGCAGACGCTGATCGACGCGGCCGTGCTCGGCGACGGCGCGTTCAAGGTGACCTGGGACGCCCAGGCCGGCCAGCCTCGCGTCAGCGCCATCGATCCAGCCACGCTCTTCGCCTGGGTCGCCCCCGACAACGTGCGCCAGCTCACGCGCGTCGCCCAGCGCTACTGGCTGCCAGCCGCGAGCGCTGCCCAGGCCTTCGCTGTGCCGCTGCCCGCCCTCGACGCGGCCGCGACCGTGCCGGTCGTCGAGGACTGGACGGCCGACTGGCTGGTCGTCGAGGTCGCTGGCCAGGTCGTGCGCGACGAGCCGAACCCTTACGGCGCGATCCCCTACGTCATCTTCCCGAACACGCCGCGGCCACACAGCCTGTGGGGCGAGAGCGACCTGGCGGACATCCTCGACCTGTGCCGCGAGCTGAACCGCCGCCTCACGACGCTCGCCCGCATCCTCCAGGTCAGCGGCAACCCGATCGTCGTGCTGGAGAACGTGACCGCCGCCGACGGCGTACGCGCCGAACCCGGCGCCGTCTGGGAGCTGCCGCCCGACTCGCGCGCCTACCTGCTCGACCTGCTCGCCGGGGGCGGCGTGCGCCTGCACATCGACACCATCGAGCTGCTCTACCGCGCCATCCACGACCTGGCCGAAGTCCCCCGCGCGGCCTTTGGCGACCCACGCCGCGAGCTGAGCGGCGCGGCGCTCGAAGTCGAGCTGCAACCGCTGGTGCAGCGCGTCCAGCGCAAGCGCCGCATCTGGGAGAGCATCTACCGCCGGCGCAACGCGCTCGTCCTGGCACTCGCCGAGCAGTTCGGCGGCTATGACTTCGGCGGGGCGCGCCAGTCGGTCGTCAACTGGGGGCCCATCCTGCCGCAGGACTTCACCCGGCTGGTCGAGGCCGAGGTCGCGCTGGTGCGGGCTGGCATCCGCTCGCGTCAGGGTGCACTGGCGGCGCTCGGTGTCACCGACCCAGCCGCTGAGTGGCAGCGGGCACTGGCCGAGCAACAGGCGCTGGCCGCCCAGGAACAGAACGGAGGGTAGCCGATGGCCACGCTTGGTGACGTCCGCGCTCAGCTCCGCCGCCAACTCGACGATACCACCGCCGCACCGCTCTGGAACGATGCCGCGCTCAACGACGCGCTTGCCGCCGCCCTCGCCGCCTACTCGGCCGCCTGGCCCGATGAGTCGCGCACGACGCTGGCGGTGAGCGCCGGCACGACGAGCCTGCCCCTGCCGCCGGATACGCTGGCCGTTGTCCGCCTGCTCGACCCGACCGGCGCGCCCGTCGAAGGCTGGCAGGTCGTGGCCGGCCAGCTGAGTACACCGCCGCTGGCCGCCGGGAGCTACACGCTCGTCGTCCGGCGTCCCCGGGCCTTCCCAGCCAGCGACACGGCCGCCTTCCCGGTGCCCGACGCTGACGTGCCGCTCGTGGTGGCCGAGGCCGCCTGCCGGGCCCTTGAGCTGCGCCTGGTGGCCGACGCTAAGCGCGGCCCGCTGCCGCCTGATACCACGCAGGCGCTGGCGGCGCTGCGCGCGCGGGCCACGGCCGAGTGGACTGCCCGCAGCCGGCGCGTGCGGCCGGCCTCCGTCGTCTGGTGAGAAAGGAGGAACGATGTCTGCCCCGCTTGCCGATATCGTGCTCGACGGCCAGGGCTACCTCGTCGTGCCCGGCAGCTACCGGCGCGACGCTGCCGCCAGCCCAGCCCTCGAGCGCCTGCGACTGACTGCCCCCGCGCAGTCGCCGGCCTTCTGGCGCACGGTGGGGGCGCTCCCAGCCGAGTTCCAGGCGCTCGGCCCAGGGCCAGCCCGCAAAGACGTACCCCTCACCACCTCGCTCAGTACCACGACGCCGCTCTGCAGCGCCGTCTGGAACGCCCAGGCCCTGCTCGTCAGCGGCGCGGTGCTCTACCAGCCGGTCGTGAACAGCGGCGCGCTCACCGGCCTGAACTCGCTCCGCACGCTGGCCGCGCCGGTGCTCGACGCCACGTTGCGCAACGGCCAGTGGATCTTCGCCCACGGCACGACAGCGGCGATGAGCACCTACGATCTCGCAAGTGGCACCTACACGACCGCCAGCCCGAATTACCAGGCGCGCCTGGTCTGCGCCGACCCCTGCGGCCTGATCTACGCCCCCGCCGCCGCCAGCGACCGGGCACGGGTGGCGCGCTGGATCTCCGGCACGACGCAGGTCGTCAAGACACTCGACAGCGAGGTGCTGCGCCTCGTCTCCCACCTCGGGCGCTGCCACATCGCCACCCGCACGACGCTCTACGCCGTGACGACGCCCGAGACCGACACCAGCGGCTTCGCGGTGGACGCCGTCGCCAGCCTGCCGCTGCTCACCCAGCCCGACGACCTTGCCTGGGCCGTCTCCCACCAGGGCGTGCTCTACGCATGGATCGGCAAGCAGGTCATGGCCCTTGACCGCACCCGCGTCAACGGCACCCAGCGCTTCGTCGCCACTGGCCTCGGCGGCCTCGCCACCAGCGGTGCTGTCAGCGCGGGCGGGCTGCTGCTCGTCTTCCTGACGGAGAGCCAGAGCGGGCAGCCCCAGGTGTGGGCCACGGCCGACGGCGCACGCTGGTGGCTGCTCGAACACGGCCTGTCGTGTCTGGCCGTCGCCCCGTTCGGCGGCCAGGCTGACGACGCCGATGTCGTCGCGCTCGGCGGGGCGCAGACGCTGCGGGCCTTCCAGCTGCGACCACGGCCGGGCAAACCCGGGCTGCGCGCCGGCTGGAGCGTGACGACGCTGCCCTTCGACGGCAACGCCCGCGACCTGCCGACCCTCTGGACGCGCTGCGGGGCCACGCTGGCCTGGCCTGGCGAGACAGCGCCGAGCGGCACGACGACGGTCACGCTCGAGTGGTCGATTGATGGCGGCAAGACGTGGCAAGGCGGCAGCCAGAGCGACACGCTGACGCCGCAGGACGCCGGCTGGACCGCGGCCATCACGCGCAGCCTGACGCCGCCGGTGGCCGCGCCGGCGCTGCAACTCCGCCTCACGGTCGCCAACCCGGCCAGCTGGTCACCCCGGCTGCTGAGCCTGTGGGTCGAGGGCGAGCGCCTGGCCGCCGACGCCCTCCGCCGCAGCTGGCGCCTCGCCGTCCGCCTCGACGACCCAGCCGTGCGCCCCGACGGCAGCGTCGAGCCACGCACGCCAGCCCAGCGCGTCGCCGCGCTCTGGCAGGCGCTGCGCCGTGGCACGCCACTGGCCTTCACCGACCTCGATGGCTCGACCGCCTGGGTGCGCCTGCTGGCCATGCGCGAGCGGCACGACGGCCCAGCCTCGGCGCTCGGCAGCCCGACCGCGCTCGAGCTGACGCTGCTGGAGTTGCCGACATGAGCCGCCATCGCCGCGCACGACGCCGTCCATACACGCTGGGCCCGCCTGACCCAGCCCACGGGCTGCGGCAGGCGCTCAGCGACATCGCCGCTTTCTCGCGCGCGTTCCTGCCCCACCGCGCGCTCCGCCCCTACCAGGTCGAGGCCGCGCGGGCCGTCCTGGCGGCCGTACGCCGTCAGCCGGGCGCGCCGCGGCAGCTGGCGTGGGTCTTCGCCCGGCAGTCGGGCAAGGACGAAGCGCTGGCACAGCTGCTGGCCTTCCTGCTCGTCCGCTGCAGCCAGCGCGGCGGCAGCATCGTGGTGGCCGTGCCGGCCTTTCGCCCGCAAGGGCTGATTGCCCGCGACCGGCTGCTCGAGGTGCTGGCCACGCCACGGCTGCGGGCGCTCGGTCTCCGCCCGGTCGTGCGCGAGGGTGCGAGCGTTTGGCTGGGACAGGCGGTCGTCCACTACGTCTCGGCGGGGCCGGCTGCGCACGCCCGCGGCCACACGGCCAGCGTGCTGCTTGTCGCCAACGAGGCGCAGGACATTGCACCCGACCGCTGGGACGCGGTCTTCGCCCCGATGACGGCCGCCACCGCCGCACCCCAGCTTGTGCTCGGCACCCCGTGGACGAGCGACGGCCTGCTTGCCCGCCAGCTCGCCTATCTGGAGGGCCATGACCCAGCCGCCATCTTCCGCGTCCCCTGGCGAACGGTCGCCGCGCTCCTGCCGGCCTACGGCCAGCATGTCGCCGAACGGATCGCCCAGCTCGGCCCCGACCACCCGTTCATCCGCACGGAGTACGAGCTGGTGCCGCTCGACGACGCCGGCCGGCTCTTCCCGCCCGAGCGGCTGGCCCTGATGCAAGGCGCGCACCCGGCCCTCGAACGCCCGCAGGCCGGCGAGCGCTACGCCCTGCTCATCGACGTCGCGGGCGCCGCCGAGGCCGACCAGCTCACGCTGCGGGCCGACCCACACTCGGCGCACGACGCGACCGCTGTCACCGTCGTCCGGCTCAGCGGCGGGCCACAGCCGGTGTACGAGGTCGTGCGGCGCTACCTCTGGAACGACGTGGCCTACCTCCGGCAGGTCGAGGCGGTGCTGGCGCTGGCCCAGGCCTGGCGCGCCGTCGCCGTCGTCGTCGACGCGACCGGCCTCGGTGCGGGGCTGGCGGCCGCGCTCAGCCACGCCTTGCCAGCGCGCGTCCACCC
The DNA here is from genome assembly GCF_000744775.1 of Thermorudis peleae. Lineage (NCBI taxonomy): Bacteria > Pseudomonadati > Thermomicrobiota > Thermomicrobia > Thermorudis > Thermorudis peleae. The sequence continues at coordinate 135,508 of NZ_JQMP01000003.1, forward strand.
GTTCACCTTCACGCTCGCCAGCAAGTCAGCCCTGGCCTGGAGCTTCATCGGGCTGATCGAACGCGGGCGCTACCGCGACTACGACGCGGCCCACAGCGACCCCGAAGCCGCTCAACTCGCCCAGCTCTTCTGGCAGCAAGCGCGCGCCTGCCGCTACCGCGTGCTGCCTGGCCCGAACCGCCTCGTCCAGTGGGGCGCGCCACCAGGCCAGCACGACGACCTGCTCGTCTCGGCCGCGCTGGTCGCCGCCCTCGACGAGCTGGACTGGCGCGAGCGCGTCGCCCGCGGCATCGTGCCAGCCCGTGCGTTGTGATGGAAGGAGGATTGTGCGATGCGCCTGCTCGACACCGCCGCCTGCGCGGTGCCCGTCCGCCTCGGGCTGATTCCGCCGGGCAGCCCGAACCGCCCAGAGTTGCCGCTGACGCCCCGTTGGCTGACCGTCCACGAGACGGCCAACCCCGCGCCGGGCGCAAACGCCGAGGCACACCGCCGCTTTGCAGCCAGCGGCGGCGGGCCCGAGCACGTGAGCTTCCACTTCGTCGTCGACGACCACGAGGCGATCCAGCTGCTGCCGCTCGACGAGGTGGCCTGGCACGCTGGCGACGGCCCTGACGGGCCCGGCAACCGCACGGCGATCGCCATCGAGACCTGCGTCAACGCCGACGGCGACTGGGCACGCACGCTGGCGAACCTGGTCGCGCTGCTGGCAGCGCTCGGCCGGCAACTCGGGCTGGGCACGGCGCAGATCGTGCAGCACCACCACTGGAGCGGCAAGGACTGTCCGCACCGCATCCGGGCTGAGGGGCGCTGGGAGCAACTGCTGGCCGACGTCGCCGCGCAGCTGAGCGGGCCAGTCCAGCCGGGCACGACGCCGGGTGGCGACACGAGCGCGGCGGGGGCGGTGCGCCGCTTTCCGGAGACGGGCTATGGCATCGGCGGCGGCTTCCGCGCGTTCTGGGAGCGGCTGGAGCGTGCGGGGCTGGCGCTGCTGGTACTCGGCTACCCGCAGAGCACCGAGTTCCGCGCCGTGCTCGACGGCCGCGAGCGGGTTGTCCAGGTCTTCGAGCGCGGGGTGCTGGTATGGGAGCCGGAGCACGCCCCGCCGTGGGACGTCCACCTGGCGCTGCTGGACCAGGTCCGCACCGTGCTCGCCGCGCTGAATCGGACAGGTGGGTAACCGGCGGGGGAGCGCGTGGTCAGGGCCAACAGGCCGTCCACACGGGCACGTCAGCGCAGCCGGGTGGCCTGCCTAACCCAGCGGCCATGCCAGTCGCTGCGCAGGCCTGCGCGGCAGACGCGGGGATGGGGCGAGCATGTCGGTGATTAGCGCAGCCCGCTCTGGAGGACACCGCGCTCGAACGCGCGTCGCAGCACGACGAACAGCCCTAACACTGGCCCGACCACCAGCAGCGTCGCTGCTGCAATCAGCTGCCAGGCAGCGCCGGCCTCGTTCGCCTGCGTGAACAGCGCCAGGCCCACACTCAGGGGTCGCACCCGATCGACGCTCGTGACGACCAGCGGCCAGAAAAACTCATCCCAGTGGGCACTGAACGACACCAGGGCAAACGCCGCCACGGCCGAGCGCGACAGCGGCAGGTAGACATGCCACAGCACCTGCCACAGCGAGGCCCCGTCCAGCCGTGCCGCGTCCTCATATTCCGGCGGGATTGCCCGGAAATGCTGGCGCAGCAAGAAGGTGGCCATCGCTGAGCCGACATAGGGCAACACCATGGCCCACCGCGTGTTCACCAGGCCGAGCTGGCGCACCAACAGCGTTGCCGGGGTGACCAGCACCGGCAACGGGATCAGCATCTGCACAAGGTAGAGCACAAACAGCACGTCGCGGCAGGGGAAGTGCAGCCGGGCAAAGGCATAGGCGGCCAGGCAGGAGGTCACCGTCTGCAGGAGCACGATGCTGCCCGCCACGATCAGGGTCGTGCGTAAATAGCTCCCAAACGGGGCGGCATGCCACGCAGCTGCCAGCGTGGCCAGCGTCAGCCGATGCGGCACCAGGCTGCTGGCCACGCTGTCCTGTTCCGGCCGGAGCGCCGTCAGCACCAGCCAGCCGAGCGGCACTGCCCAGCTCAGGGCCACCAGCAGTGCCCCGCCCGTTGTCACCACCTGCCCAGCCCAGCGCGCCGGGGAACGGCGCCGGCTCACGTCATCGCTCCTCTCCGATCAAGGCCGACCACATGGGCCAGCGTCACCGCGAGCACCAGCAGCAGGAAGACGACCGAGAGTGCCGCGGCCTGCCCCACGTCGCCAAACGTGAACTGCGTCTCATAGATGTGGAAGAGGAAGAGGTTCGTGGCGTTGTTCGGCCCGCCCTGCGTCATGACGTACACCATGTCAAAGGCCTGCAACGCGCTCAGCGTCGCCTGGGCGCTCACAAACACGCCGATCGGCCAGAGCTGTGGCAACCAGACATGCCGGAGCAACGCCCAGCGCCCAGCGCCGTCCAGCCGTGCTGCTTCGGTCAACGCCGGATCGAGCGCATGCAGGCCGGCCAGCCAGAAGATGGCCGCGAACCCGGCCTGTCGCCACAGGTGCACCAGTGCCGTCGCCAGGAGTGCCGTCCGCGCGTCACGGAGCAGTGCAAGACTGGCCGGTCCGCCAAGCCACTGGACGACGCGGCTCACCAGCCCGTAGTCTGGTGTGAGCAAGAACAGCCAGACCGACGCCACGCTCACCGGCGGCAGCACGATCGGGTGCAGGAAGCAGAACCGGACCAGCGCCTGCACTGGCCGAGCATGTTCCATCCACCAGGCAAACACCAGGCCAAGGGCGACCGCGGCGGGCGTCGTCAGCGCGACGAAGCACAGGCTGTTGCGGAGCACCTGCCAGAACAGGGGGTCGTGGGCGAGGGCGGCGAAGTTGGCGAGGCCAGCCCAACGCGGTTGCGGGTGCGCCAGGTTCTGCCGGTGGAGACTCAGCCACAGCAGGGAGCCAAGCGGATACAGCGTGAACAGCGCAATTGCACCGAAGCCCGGCAGTACCAGGGCAACGCCGACGAGCGATTGGCGTAGCTGGCTACGCCACGGTGCACGGCTCGTCGCTGGCTGGCTCAACGCCAGACGCTCGGGCGCTGCTACCTGACCTGGTGGATCAGCACGAAGCCACGCCATTGGCTCACCGGTAGGCTGCAAGAATCTGGTCGGCTTGCCGCTGGGCATCAGCCAACGCTTGTTCAGGCGACTTCTGGCCGGTCACCGCTGCCTGCACGGCATCGCTGACCAGCTTTTGCAGCTGCCCGCTCTGGTGCCCGTTCAACTCCGGGTAGCTATACGCCAGCTGGTCAAGGGCGACCCGTGCTTGCGGCGTCTTGGCCACGTAGTCGCGCCAGATTGCTGTCTCCAGTGCGGAGCGACGCGTCGGCACATAGCCGGTATCGATTGCCCACTGAGCCGCGCGCTCAGGCGCCGTCATCCACTGAATGAATGTCCAGGCGGCCTGCTGCCGCTCGGCTGGGATCTCGCGGAAGATGTAGAGGTTACCGCCGCCCGTCGGTGTCCCATACTGCTCGCGCTTTGGCAAGAAGCCAACGCCCACCGGGAAGCTTGCCTGGTTGAGGATGGCCCGCAGGCTCCCGGTCGAGTGGTAGACAAAGGCGACGTGGCCGGCGGCGAAGTCGGTTGGCGTGGCCGACCAGTCGATTGCGCCGGTCGGCATCACGCGCATGGTCCGGCTCAGATCCACCATCCAGTGGAGTGCGGTACGGGATGCTGCGGTGTCAAAGGCAACTGACGCTGGGCCATCGCCATTGAGGTCATGCCCGGCTTCAATGCAGAGCGCCTGGAATAACCAGTAGGCGCTACCGGTTGCTGGAATCTCGACGCCCCAGGAGACCTTGCCGGTCTGCATGGCACGCTGGGCCACCTCCACCAGCTCGTCCCAGGTCTGGGGCAAGGCGTTGGGGTCGCGGCCCGCTGCCTGCAACGCTGCCTGGTTGGCATAGAGCACGGGCGTGCTGCGCTGGAAGGGGACACTCCAGGTCTTGCCCTGAGCCTGACTGTTCTTCAAGAACGCGGGCTGGAAGTCGTCGAGGGCGAAGTCGGGCCCGGCCTGGCTGAGGAACGCGTCGATCGGCACGATGGCGTTGAGGTCGAGCAGCGTCTGGAGGTCGGTCGAGAGCAGGATGGCCACGTCTGGCGGCTGATGAGCATTGAGCGCGGTCAGCACTTTGGTGGTCGTGCTGGTGTAGTCGCCGGTGAACGAGGCAGTCACGTGAACCTGTGGATGGCTCTGGTTGAACTGATCGACCAGTTGCTGGATGAGCTTACTGAGGGGGCCCGCGACGCCGACCGGGTAGAAGAAGGTTAACTCCACAGTGGCGCGCCCAACCGTTGCCGGGGCAGCGGATGCTCCCTGTGGTGTCGCGTTGCTCCCTGCTCCCGTGCTGGATGTCACTGGCGTGGCTGGCGCTGAGCCACGACACGCTGCCAGCAGGCCTGCAATGCCCCCAGCGGCCAGTCCGGCCAGCATCTGCCGGCGCGTCAACGGCCGCAGCGCTGTTCCCCATCGCATGCCCTGGTTGGCCATGTCGGTCATGGTCTGCCCATGCTCCTTTCTTCCGCGGGCGAGCATAGCGGACACGCCGCGCCGGTCTGTGAACAGCGTATGAACCGGCGCATCACCGCGGCCGCACCCCCTGGCACACGCCGGGGCACGTGACGGCCGACGGTGCCGGACAGCATGGCACCTCCTCGCACGAGGAGTGTGCGTGGCAATCCACCATGACGAAAGGAGGACAGGGATGACCCCAACTGCAAATCCGGCTGATGGGATTATGCTGCTCGGGGTACCGGCCCTGGTGCTGGTGCCGCTGATTGTCGCAGGGCTGAAGCGGCTGGGGCTGCCCCGGCGCTGGGCGCCAGCGGCTGCCGTGCTCGTGGCAGCCGGCGTGGCAGCGCTGGCGGAGGCGGTGCAGGCGTGGCCCGCGCTGACGCCGCTGGCCCGCGTCGTGCTGGCAGCTGTGCTGATCGGGTTCGGCGCACGCGGCGCTGCTCTGCACGCACGGCAGGCCCGGCGGCGTGTGCGAGCCCGGTCACGGCAACGGCGAGGAGACCACGCATCACCCCAGCCATGACCACTGCGCCAGTGGCGCGCCTGCCGATGGGTCATACGGCACGCGGGAGGGAGCATGCGGGCAACGGCCCAAGTGGTACCTTTGGGGGAATGTGTCAGCGTGGCGGCGTCGCTACACTTCTCCGTAGGCATCCGCCAGGTTGAGTGTGTTGGCGGGCTCGGGGCAGGGCAATGCAGCACCATCCGCAGCGACAGCAGCAGGGCAGCCAGGCCTCGCAGGCGCGTGGCGTTCCTACATATGGGGGGGGCAGGAAACACTGCCACAACCGGGCATGCCGACCGTCATGACCGCCAAGCCGGCCACCGCCCTGCAACTCGACCACCTCGGGCATGTCCGCGATGTCAGCGGGCCGCTGCTCGCTGGGCTGGACGGGCCTGCCCTGCTTGGCCAGCCGATCACGGCCGCCCTCGACCCAGCCAGCCTTGACGACGCCACGGCCTTGCTCGATGCCGCCCACGCTGGCCAGCCGGCCTGGGCTGTCCTGCGCTTCCGCACCGGCCTGCTCTGCGACGTCGTCAGCACGCCGCTGTTCACGCCCGACGGCCCGGCCGGCGCGTGGTGGACGCTCCGCCCACACGCCGAGCGGCACGGCCCGGCGGCACTCCTCGTCCAGCACCTGTTGACGCTCTGCAGCAACCTGCCGGGGGTCGCCACCTACCTACTCCACCTGCGCCCGCCCCGGCGCGTGCTCGCCGCGTCGCCCAAGCTCGCCGACTGGCTTGGCCAGCCGCTCGAGGCGCTCGCTGACCCGCACGCCTGGTCGCGCCTCGTCCACCCCGACGACCTGCCCCGCCTCGTCGAGACCGGCTGGCAGACCGTGCAGGCCGCAACGCCGTTCGACCAGCGCTACCGCCTGCTGCCGGCCGACGGCATGCCGCGGCTGGTGCGCGAACTCGCCGTGACGCTCCCCGGCGACGACGGCGAGCCTGGCCTGTGGTGGGGCGTCCTGATCGACCAGTCGGCCAGCAGCCTGCTCACCTTCGCGACGGCCACCACGCCCGAAACGTTGCTCGACCTGATTCCGACCGGCCTGCTGGCGAGCGACACTACCGGGCAGGTGGTCGTGGCCAACCAGGCGTTCAGCCTGCTGCTCAACCTGCCAGCGCCCAGCGCTGTGCGCGGCCAGCCGCTCGCTGCCCTGGCCGACGCGCTGGCCAGCCGCTGCCTTGACCCCGCAGCCTTCCACACCTGGCTGGCCGCGCCGACCGCCGAGCCGGTGACCTTCCCCGGCACCGCTGGGCTGACGCTCGAGGCGCTGGCGCTGCCCAGCGGCATGGTCGTGCTGGCTCGCCCCGACACGACCGCCCCGGGCTGGCAGGCACTCGATACCCTCCTGGCCGAACTGCCGGTCTCGCTCTTCGTCGCCCTCGGCCTGCCCGGATCCGGCAGCGACGCCCTGCGCCTGCTCTACCTGAGCCCTTATGCCGCGCGCCAGCTCGGCCACGACGGGTCTGCCTGCCTCGACCCCACCGCCGTCGCGCAGGCGATCGACCCCGACGACCTCGCCCGGCTGGCGCGCGAGGTCGGACGCCCCACCGCGACTGCGACGCCGTACCAGACGGAGCTGCGCGTGCGCGGGCCGGACGGGCAGACGCGCTGGCTCGCGGTCGAGGCCGTGCACCTGCCGGGCCCGCTGCCACTCTGGATCGGCCGATTGAGCGACGTCACGACCGAACGAACAGCGCTGATGGCTCTGGCCGAACGCACGGCCCTGCTCCACGGCATCATCACCGCCTCGCCCAATGCCTTGCTCTTTGTCGACCGTGAGCAGTGCATCCAACACGTCAACCCGGCCTTCTGCCAGCTGTTCGACCTGCCGAGCCCCGAGGCGGTCATCGGCCAGCGCTGGCCCGACCTGGCCGACGCACTCCGGTTCCGCTTCGCTGATCCCGCGGGCTTCGTCGCCGGCGTGGCCCAACGCCTCGCCGACGGCGTCACCGTGCGCAACGAGGAGCTGCGCCTGGCCGACGGCCGCATCCTCAGCCGCGACGTCATCCCTGTCGATGGCCCAACCGGACGCATCGGCACGCTCTGGCGTCACACGGACATCACCGCCCTGCGGCTGGCCGAAGCGCAACTGCGCGAACTGGTGATGCACCTGCCGGCCGCACTCGTCGTCGTCAGCACCGAGCGGCAGATCCTGCCCGATGGCACGCCCGCCTACCCCTCGCCGATCATCACCCCGCAGATCGAAGCGCTGACCGGCTACACGCCCGCGGAATGGGACACGCCCGGCCATTGGTTCCGCAGCCTCCATCCCGACGACCGCGACTGGGTCGTCGCGACGATCAACGCAGCCCACGATACCGACACGCCGGTTCGCATCGACTACCGGCTCGTGCGCAAGGACGGGCACGTCATCTGGGTGCGGCATGAAGAGACGTCGGGCTACCTGCCCGGCCTGCCCGGCCGCTGCCGCATCGCCTTGCTCTCGGACGTGACCGCCGAGAAACAGGCTGCAGAAGCGCTGCGCCAGGCCCGCGACCAGCTGCGCCAGCTCATCGAGCAACTGCCGGCGGCGCTCGTCGTCTTCCTGCCGGCGTCGAGCACGGCGGGAGACGGCCAGCCCGGCCTGCCGTCTGTGATCATGAACGCCCACGTCGCCGAGGTCACCGGCTACCCGCTCGAGGAGTGGAACCAGCCCGGCGCGTGGGAACGGGCCTTGCATCCCGACGACCGCGACTGGGTGGTGGCGACGGTGCGCGAGGCCGACGCTGCCCATGCCCCGCTGCGCATCGAATACCGCATCTGCACACCCGACGGCAGCGTCCGCTGGCTGCGCCACGAAGAGACGTCCGTCCGTCTGCCAGGTTATCCCGAGCCGATCCGGATCGCCCTGGCCTTCGACATCACCGACCAGAAAGCGACCGAGGCCGCGCTGCGCGAAGCCGAAGCCCGCTACCGCACACTCGTCGAGCAACTGCCAGCCGCGGTGCTCGTGACAGAGTGCCGGCCAACGACGCAGCCGGACGGTGTTCCCGGCTGGCGCGTGCGGTATCTGAGCCCGAAAGTCGCCGAGATCACCGGCTACACCTTCGAGGAAGTATGCAAGCCAGGCTCGTGGGCGCGGATGCTGCACCCGGACGACCGCGAGCGGGTGCTCCGCCAGTTCCTCGAAGCTGAGGAGCAGGAGCAGCCGTTTCACGCCGTCTACCGCATCATCCGCAAGGACGGGCGCATTGCCTGGATTCGCCACGAGGCGGTGCTGGTGCGCAGCAACGGCGGGCCGCCCGTTTGGCAAGAGCTGCTGCTCGACATCACGGCCGAGCGGGAAGCGGTCGACGCGCTGCGCGAGCTGCAGGCCCGCTACCGGCTGCTCCTCGAGACCGCGCCGGTCGTCGTCTACCTTGCGCCAGCGGCCGAGGTCGAGGCCACGACCTACGTCAGCCCACAGGTCGAGGCGCTGCTCGGCTACACGCCCGAGGAGTGGCTGGCGATGCCCCGCGCCTGGGTGCGCCACGTCCACCCCGACGACCTGCCGGCCGCCGTCGAGACGATTCACGCCGCCGCGGCCGCCGGCCAGCCGTTCACGATCACCTACCGCATGATCCGGCGCGACGGCCGCGTCATCTGGGTGCAAGACCGGGGCATGCCCCAGCGCGCGGCCGACGGCACGACGGTCATTCACGGCGTCATGTTCGACGTGACCGCCCAGAAGCAGGCGGAGGAGGCCTTGCGCGAGGCCGAAGCCCGCTACCGCACGCTCGTCGAGCAACTGCCGGGCGCGTTGATCGTGGCCGACGCCGAACCAGAATGGGATGCCAACGGCCTGCCACACTTCCACATGCACTACGTCAGCCCGCAGATCGAAGCCGTCACCGGCTACACGCCCGAGGAGTGGATGGCATCTGGCCTCGCGATCAGCCGCCTGCACCCGAGCGACCGCGCCCGGGTGTTGCGCGCCATCGCCGAGCACACGGGCGGCAGCCCGCTGCACCTCGAGTACCGGCTGGTGCGCAAGGACGGGCGCGCTATCTGGGTGCGGCAGATCACGCACTGGGTGCCGCGCGACGGCGGCCGCGCCCTCCGCCACACCATGCTCTTCGACATCACGGCCGAGAAGGAGGCCGAACTTCAGCGGCAGACGATTGAGCAGCGCTACCGTCTGCTCGTCGAGCAGATCCCGGCCGCGCTCTTCCTCGCCGACGCCCGCGACCCCTTGCGCCTGCTCTACGTCAGCCCCTACATCGAGGCCGTCACCGGCTACCCACCGGAAGCCTGGCAGGCCGAGGAAGGGCTGCTGGCTCAGATCATCCATCCGGCCGACCTGCCCCACTTCACCGCCGCCTGGAGCCAGGCCATCCAGACCGGCGGCCGCTTCCAGTGCGAATTCCGCTTCCGCCACGCCCGCGGCCACGACGTCTGGGCCTACGGCGACGCCTTCCTCGTCCGCGACCAGCGGGGACTGCCGCTCTACTGGCACGGCCTGTTCCTCGACATCACCGAGCGCAAGCGCAGCGAGCAACTGCTGCTCGGGCAGTCGATGGTGCTGTCGCGGATCGTCCAGCAAGCGCCGCTGAGCGAAGTGCTCGAGGCGATCTGCCGGATCATCGAGTTGCAGCGGCCGGGCGTGCGCGCGAGCATCCTGCTGGTGGACGAGCACGGCCGGCTGCGGCACGGCGCGGCCCCAAGCCTGCCGCCGGACTACCTGCGAGCTATCGACGGCCTCGCCATCGCCCCGACCGGCAGCGGCACCTGTGGGCGGGCGGCCGCGATCGGCGAGCCGGTCGTCACTGCTGACATCGAGACTGACCCCAACTGGGCCGACTACCGGGAACTGGCGCGGCAATACGGCCTGCGCGCCTGCTGGTCGATGCCGGTGCGTTCGAGCGCGGGCCACGTGCTCGCCACCGTCGCCCTGTATGCCGGCGAGCCGCGCCAGCCCGACACCGACACCTGGCGGCTCCTGGAGCTGGCCGCCCAGCTCTGCGCCCTGGCCATCGAGCGCTGGCAGGCCGACGAGCAGCTACGCTTCCAGGCCCTCCACGATCCGCTGACCGGCCTCGCCAACCGCACACTCTTCTACGACCGGCTCGAGCACGCCATGGAACACGCCATCCGCGAGGGCCACGCGCTCGCCGTCGCCTTCATCGACCTCGACCGCTTTAAGGACGTCAACGACACCTATGGCCACCAGGCCGGCGACGAACTCCTCGTGACCATCGCCGAGCGCCTGCGCCGCAGCGTCCGGGCGAGCGACACGGTCGCCCGCTTCGCTGGCGACGAGTTCACGGTGCTGTTCGAACGGCTCGACGACCCCGCCGAGGTTCACCCGCTAGCCGAGCGGCTGCTGGACGCGCTGCGCCAGCCGATCCCGCTGAGCGTGGGGACGGTGCAGATCTCGGGGAGCATCGGCGTCGCCGTCAGCACGCCGCCGCACGACCGCGGCGACCTGCTGCTTGCCGCCGACCAAGCGCTCTACGCCGCCAAGCGAGGCGGGCGCAACCGGATTGTCCTTGCCCCCTAGTGCCCGGAGCAGCCCCCTGGTATTCTTGGCCTAACACGGGAACGGAAGGACGAGTGATGTCCGATTCCGACGCTGAGCTTGCCGCCCTGCTCGATCGTCTCCGCCACAGTCCCGCCTTGCGTGAAGCGCTGCTGCGTGCGCTGCTCTCGCCCAGCTGGCTCGGCCCGTCCGATGAACTGGAGGGACTGGCCCGCGCCCACGACCAGCTCGCGACGCGCGTGATTGCGCTGACGAGCCAGCTGCAGCGGCTGAAGGCGCGGCAGGACGGGGCGGACGCCGCCTTCCAGGGACTGGAGGAGGCGCTGGCTGATCTCGCGGCCGAAGCGCGCACCACGACCGAGCAACTCAAGCGGCTCAGCGACCGGGTCACGTTCCTGGCGGCGCGGCAAGAGCGGCACGAGGCACTGCTGGCAAGCCTGACCGAGCGCATCGAGCGGCTGGAAGTGCTGCTTGAGGCGGTGCTGCGCCAGCTGCGCCAGCCCGAGCACGGCTCCCACCCCCACTGAGCGTTCTCGCCCACGGCGGCACGCCCTCCGCCCTGCCAGCGCCCTGCAACGCTCGCCCGATCGCCACGGCGACGGGCTCCGCCCCGGCGCTGGGCACTGCCGCCGGCGTCGCCGCCGAACGCACGCTGGGGCACTGCGCGCTCAGTCGGCGGCTGCCGGCGCCGCCTCCACCGTCCGCTCGTAGCGCGCCGTCACCACCGTGTGCAGCCCACCCCGCACGTTGAAGTCCGCCACCACCGTCAGCCGCCGCGGCTGCAGCACCCGCACCAGATCATCCAGAATCTGGTTCGTCACCGCCTCGTGGTAGTGCCCTTCGTTGCGAAACGACCAGAGATAGCACTTGAGCGACTTCAGCTCCACAATCCAGCGGTCAGGCACATACCGGATCGTGAGCGTGGCAAAGTCCGGCTGCCCCGTCTTGGGACAGACGCAGGTGAACTCGCTCGTCGTGATCTCGATCTCGTAGTCCCGGTCCGGCTTGGGGTTGGGAATCGGCTCCAGCTCCTTGCTCGGCTGCGTCGGCATCGTCCACGCCCTCCCAATCGCACGGCCTCTCCACGCCGACTACCTGGCCCGAGTATAGCCCGGCAGCGTGCATGCGCCAGGGCCAGGGGCACGGCCACACCCCTGCAGATGACCAGCCCGCTCACCGCAGCCCAGCTGTGCAAGAGCGTCCACCGGGGCAGCCGACGGGCCACGTAGCCGCAGCCCCTGCGCCCGTGCCTGCCGCAGCTCACCCGCGGGGATCCGCCAGGGCCTGGCGCAGGATGATGCTCCGGGGGCAGCGCACCTACCCCCGGAGCACGCGCGGACTGCCTCCCCGCCGCTACTGGATCAGGAACGGCTGGGCCAGCGTGTTGTTGGCTTCGTTCAGCTCAACCACCCCATTCCCCCAGTCGGCCACCGCCACCAGGTACCCCTGCTGGTGCTGCGGCGCCCGCGGCAACGCCCGCACCGTCACCTGGCAGCTGGCCTCCTGGCCAACCCCAAGCGGCCCCACGCTGCAGGTGCCCAGCGCCAGGTCGTCGGCACTCGGCGTCGGGTCAGCCGAGAAGAGCAGGGCAACGGTGCTCGCCGGGGCGGGCGCCGTGCCCTGGTTGCGCACGGTCACCGTGGCCCGCAGCGGCCCACCGCGCGCTGCCCGCGGCCGGGCGTCGAGCGCGCTCACCACCAGGTCCGGCTTGGGCACTGGCGTCGGCGTCGGGGTGGGTGTTGAGGGCGTGGGTGTTGAGGGCGGCGTGGCAGACGAGCCGAGCTCACTCTCGTAGGCGCCAGCGTCGCACCGTGTCCCGGACGGGTTCGGCCGCGGCTGGCCCCGCTGGTCTTGCGTCACTGAACTGTTGGCCGAGTCGGTGCACTGCCCCGACGGCACAGCGGCGATGGCCGGTGAGCCGTTCAGCAGCGCATGCGTCGGGGTGGGGCCGCCGTTACTGGTCAGGCTCCCGAGCGTTGAGCGGAGGTTCGGGACGACGCTCACGCCGCTGCCACAGGAGGCATCGTCGGCCAGCACCGCACCAGCCGTCTGGACGGTTAGGCCCGTGCCACTCCCGTTGTCGAGCGGGCCACACTCGGGAACATTCGGGTCAGCCAACACGACGTTCTTGAGCCGGAACGTGCCATGGGGCGCTTCACCAACGTCGAGCGCGGTCGGTCCACTGTTGTCAGCCAGGGTCACGAAGGCGAGAGAGGCCTGCGAGTTCGGACCAGACAGGTAGATCGCGCTCCCCTCGCCATTCGAGACCGTATTGTGACTGATCGTCGAGTTGACCATTGAGAGACTCGCGTCAGAACAGCCGCCGAGAAAGATGGCGCCGCCCTCGTCGGCCGTATTGTCAGTGAATGTACTGCCGGAGACCTGGATGGAGCCGGATGCACTGTCGTGCGTCACAAGCGCGAGCGCGCCTCCCTCTTTATCAGCATGGTTCTGGGAGAACGTCGAGTTGGTGACCGTGACCGGACCGGAAATCGCCCCGCCGTAACCAGCAGTCGTGTTCCCCTGGAACGTACTCTGGTCGACCGTCACCTGAGCGTGACTCGTCGGATTGATCCAGATCGCCCCGCCGCCGGCAAAGAAGCAGAGGATGTTCGTGTCCGCTGCAAGCCCCTGGTTCTGGGTGAACGTTGAACCGGTGATCTGCACCGTCGCCGATGTGCCCCCGGACGGCCAGACCCAGATCGCCCCGCCCGACCCGGCCTGATTGCCATCAAACTGCGAGTTCTGCACGATCAGCGTCGCTGGCTCATTATTATCAATGCCGATTGCCCCTTCGTCGAAAGCAGACGGGCCATTTTGGGTAAAGCGCGTGTTCTGGACGGTCACCGTCCCACCCGACGGGCCGATCAGGAGGGCCATCCCGAAATGCTGAAGCCGAGCGTTGCGGAGCGTGAACGTCGCCCCCGTGGGCTGCAGGCCAGGTGAGTTCGCTCCGCCGTCGAGGGTGAGGTCTTGCACGGTGACCGTGATGTCGCCAAATGCCCAGAGCCAATCCCCTTGTGGGTTGTTGTACTGGACGGTCGTCGCATTCAAGCCGGCGCCGGCAATGACCAGTCCACCGTCTTGAGAGGGGAAGGTCTCTGGTAAGGGGCTGGTCAGCGTATAGGTTCCAGCGGCGAGCGTGATCGTGTCGGGGTCGGTTGCCGATCCAGCGGGACATTCGTGGTAGGCTGCGTTGGTCGTTGCAGCGGTCACCGCTTCGACCAGTGAGCAGACGTTGTCGTTGGGATCATCAGCGACTGCCCCAGCGGGAACCGTGTAGGTTGTGCCGGCGGCGCGGGCTGGCACGGCCCACAGCGTGGCCAGCCAGCCACAAGCAAGCAGCATGCTGAGGATCGCCCGCCCGACCCTCTGCGAACGCAGTCGACGTACTGGCATACGCTACGCCTCCTCTCTCAGGCTATTCCCCAATCCGCTCCAGGCCCCGTGCCAGGCCGCCTGCTGACGAATACCGCCGGTCTCCCACGGCCCTCCTCTTCCCGGCAGCGTGCCACCGCCGCGCCGTCCAGCTAGGCACGGGCCGCTCGTTCACTCCTGGGCATAGCCGAATGCGCGGGGAAAGGGAATACGACAAAGCGCGTAGTCCCCGGGTGGAGGGACTACGCCTTTTGTCGTATGCCAGGTGTACGTACTACGCCAAAAGGCGTATTTTGTGTTGGAACCCGTCGTAATGTAGGAGATAGGGTGGCCTCGGCTGGGGCCGTTACCGGCTGCTCCGCGCTGTCAGGCTCGGCGCGCCCCTCGACAGAGGAGTAGTCTCGGTCGGTGCGCTCACGGGGCTGACAGATCGGCCCGCTTCAGGCATGATGCCGTAGCGGTCGGACGCGACCTGTCCGGGGCTGGTTGCACGGTCAGCCCGAGCGCAGCGTTCCCGGTGGGGGAGGGCACGAGCTGTCCGGGGCTGGTTGCGCCGCGGCCGAGCAGGAAAGGAGCAGACGATGCCACGTGCGATTGAGCTGGGGGTGTTGTTGCCGCAGGCGGAATACCGGCTGGCTGGCCAGACGCCGCGCTGGGCCGACTACCAGGCGTTTGCCGCCGTCGCTGAGGCGATCGGCCTCGATGCCCTCTGGGTCGTCGACCACCTGCTCGTCCGCACGCCGGACGGCCAGCCCGAAGGCGTGTGGGAAGGCTGGTCGCTGCTGGCTGCGCTCGCGGCCATTACCCGGCGCGTCCGCCTCGGCACGCTCGTCCTCTGCACCGCCTGGCGTCACCCCGGCCTGCTGGCCAAGATGGCCGACACCGTCGACGAGATCAGCGGCGGGCGGCTCGTGCTCGGCCTCGGCGCCGGCAACACCGAAAGCGAGTTCCGCCAGTTCGGCTTCCCCTGGGAGCGGCGCGTCAGCCGGTTCGCCGAAGCCGTTGCCGTCGTCCACCAGGCGCTGCGCACTGGCGCGGTCACGTTCCACGGCCAGTTCTACCAGCTCGACGGCGCGCTCATCCGCCCCCGCGGCCCGCGCCCAGCCGGCCCGCCGCTGCTCATCGGCGGCACCGGCCCCCGCGTCCTTGACTTGACCGTCCGCTACGCCGATTGGTGGAACGTCTACTATTCCGAAACCGGCAACCGCGCGGCCGGCATCGGCCCTCACCTCGCCGCCCTCGACGCCGCCTGCGCGCGCCTCGGCCGCGACCCAGCCAGCCTCGTCAAGACGGCCGCCGTGCTCGTTGCCTTCCCCGGCTACGGCCCGATCTACGGCGTCGTCGCCGACCCGCTCATCGGCCCACCCGAGGCCCTGGCCGAGGAGTTCCTCGCCTACGCCGCGGCAGGTGTGCGCCACCTCATCCTCCGCCTCGAACCGAACACGCCGGCCAGCCTGGCCCGCCTGGCGCCCGTCCTCGACCTGCTCGAGCGGTAGCTGTTCACGGCACGGCAACAGCGGGCTTGCCAGCCAGCGTATCCTCAGGGTGGGGAGAAAGGAGTGTGCATGAGCGACGCGCAGCACCAGCGCGAGATTGTCCAGGTTGACCTGCATAGCCACATCCTGCCCGGTGTCGACGACGGCGCGCCGGATCTGGCCACTGCGCTGGCGATGGCGCGCCTGGCCGCCGCCGACGGCACCCGCATCATCGCCGCCACGCCCCACGCCCACCTCTGCCCGGTCGAGGAGGTAGCGCCGGCCGTTGCCGCGCTGAACACTGCCATCCAGCAGGCTGGCATCCCGCTCACCGTCATCCCCGGCCGGGAAGAACAGCTGACTGCTGACCTGGCCGAGCGCCTGGTCGCTGGCCGAGCGCTGCCGCTTGGCGAGAGCCGCGCCGTCCTGGCTGAGCTGCCGAACTGGCGGCAGTGGCCGGCCGACATCGTTGAGCGCGCGCGGCAGGTGCAGGCGGCCGGCTACCAGCTGATTCTGGCCCACCCCGAGCGCTACGATCCCGTCCAGGCTGATCCCGCGATCGTGCGGCCGCTGGTGGCGTGCGGCGTGCTTCTGGAAATCAATGCTGATTCGCTGCTTGGAGCGAACGGCCCGGCGGCCCAGGCGACCGGCGAGCAGCTGCTGCGGGCGGGGCTTGCCCACCTGCTCGCCAGCGACGCCCACGGCACCGGCCCGCGCGCGCCGCTGCTCTCGCCCGCCTTCGCCCACCTCGCCACCCTGCTCGGCCCAGACCGCCTGCAGGCGCTGCGGGCCACGGCAGCGAGCCTGGTGGTGGAGCGCCCGCTGGCACGGGCTGAGGCGGCACGCTGACATCGCGGCACTCGCAGGTGGGCGGCGCATGACAGGTTTGCTGCTGGCGGCTCCGGCGTCGCTGTGGGCAATTCGCCCGCGCCATGCCGCGCCATTTGGTAGAATCTCCCCGGCGCTGGACAGCCTGCCGGCGCCGGGAGTGATGCATGGACACGTCACGGTTCTTGCGGGCCTGCCGTCGCCAGCCGGTCGACACCACCCCCGTCTGGTTCATGCGCCAGGCTGGGCGCTACCTCCCGGCGTATCGCGCTGTCCGGGCCCGTGCCTCGCTGCTTGAGATCTGCGCTGACCCGGCCCTCGTCGCCGAGGTCACGCTCCAGCCGGTCGAGGCCCTCGGCGTCGATGCCGCGATCATCTTCGCCGACCTCCTGCTGCCTGTCCCCGGCCTCGGCCGCTCGCTCCACTTCAGCGCCGGTGAGGGCCCGGTCATCTCGCCGCCCGTCCGCACCGCGGCCGACGTCGCCCAGCTGCTCCAGCCGGAACCCGAGGAGTTTGCCAGCGGCGTGCTCGAGGGCATCCGCCTCGTCCGGCGCGCGCTCGACGGCCGCGTCCCGCTTATCGGCTTCGCCGGCGCGCCGTTCACGCTCGCCAGCTACCTGATCGAAGGCGGCAGTTCCCGCCACTACCTGGCCACCAAGCACCTGCTGACGCATGAGCCAGCAGCCTGGCACGCGCTGATGGAGCGGCTCACGGCGGTCACCATCGCCTACCTGCAGGCACAAGTCGCAGCCGGCGTCCAGGCCGTGCAACTCTTCGACAGCTGGGCCGGTGCGCTCAGCCCCTTCGACTACCAGCGCGCGGTCCTGCCCTGGACACAGCGCATTGTCGCCGCGCTCAAGCCGCTCGACGTCCCGGTCATCCTCTTCAGCACCGGCACGGCTGGCTTCCTGCCCCTGCTCGCCGCCACCGGCGCCGATGTGATCAGCGTCGACTGGCGTATCACACTGGCCGACGCCTGGGCGGCAATCGGCGCCGATCGCGCCATCCAGGGCAACCTCGACCCGGCCGCGCTCTTCGCTCCCCGTGACGACCTGGCTCGCCAGGCCCAGCAGATCCTCGACCAGGCTGCCGGTCGCCCCGGGCACATCTTCAACCTCGGCCACGGCATCCTGCCGGACACGCCGGTCGAGCACGTCCGCTTCCTCGTCGAGTATGTGCACGAGCATGCGGCACAGCCTAGCCCGTCGCTCGTGTGAATCGGGCAGAGGAGCCAAGGTGAAAGGAGTGTCCCCATGACATCGCCTCGCCCCGAGCGCGTCGCTGTGTTGTTGATGGCCTACGGCGGTCCCAATTCGCTCGAGGACATCCCGGCATATCTCAGCGACGTCCGCCACGGCCGCCCCTACTCGCCGGAGTTTCTGGCCGAGCTGACCGAGCGCTATCGCCAGATCGGCGGCCGCTCGCCGATCCTGGAGCTGACGCAGGCGCAGGCGGCTGGCATCGCCCGCGCCCTCAACGATGGCAGCGAGGCCGGGCGGGTCTACCAGGTCTTCGTCGGCATGCGTCACTGGCACCCGTACATTCGCGAGGTCATCCCCGACATCGTCGCCAGCAACCCTGACCGGCTCGTCGGCGTCGTGATGGCGCCCCACTACTCGCGGATGAGCGTCGGCGCGTACCTCGAGCGGCTCCAGGAGGCGCTCGCCGAGCACCACGTGACCATCCCCGTCACGACCGTCACCAGCTGGAAGGACGAGCCAGCGTTCATCGCCGCGCTCACCGAGCGCGTCCGCGAGGCCCTGACCCGCTTCCCCGCCGACATCCGCGACCAGGTCACGCTGCTGCTCACGGCGCACAGCTTGCCTGAGCGCATCCTGCAGTGGGGCGACCCCTACCCGGAGGAACTGCTGACGACGGCCCGCCTCCTCGCTGCTAACTTCCCGAACCACCCCTGGCGCTTCGCCTTCCAGAGCCAGGGCGCGAGCGAGGAGCCGTGGCTCGGCCCGGCCGTTGAGGACGTCGTCGCCGAGCTGGCCAGCCAGGGCGCGCGCGACATCCTGGTCGCGCCGATCGGCTTCCTCTGCGACCACGTTGAAATTCTCTACGACATCGATATCGAGCTGCAGCAGGTCGCGGCCGAGCTCGGCGTCCACCTCGAGCGGATCGTCTCGCTCAACGACCACCCGCTGCTCTGCCAGGCCGTCGCCAATGTCGTGCGCGCGGCCCTGGCTGGGGAGGCCACAACGAGCGGCGCGCCGGCAGCCCAGTCCAGTGCGGCACCGAGCACGACGCCGGCCCCATGACGCGCACGCTGCCGCCGCACATCGTGGTTGTTGGCGGGGGCATGGCCGGACTGGTCGCGGCCTACCGGCTGCGCCAGGCTGCCCGCGAGCGCCCGCTGACCATCACCCTCGTCGAGGCCCAGTCCCGTCTCGGGGGCTGGGTTGAGACGCTCGACTGGCAGGGCGCGCGCGTCGAACGCGGCCCGGATAGCTTCCTGACCAGCAAGCCGGCCGCGCTGCAGCTCGCGCTCGAACTCGGCCTCGGCAGCCAGCTCCAGGCGCCGATCCCCGGCCCAACGTTCATCGCCTGGCGCGGCCGGCTCGAGCCGCTGCCCGACGGCCTCTGGCTCGTCGTGCCCACCCGCCTCGGCCCCATCCTGCGTAGCCGCCTGCTCTCCCCCTGGGGCAAGGCCAGCGTCCTGCTCGACCTCGTCCTGCCCCCGCGACCGCGCACCGACGACGAGGCGCTCGGGGCGCTGCTGCGCCGTCGCTTCGGAGCGGAGTTCGTCGCCCGCATCGCCCAGCCGCTGCTCCACGGCGCATATGCTGGCGACCTCGACGAGATCAGTGTCCAGGCACTGGCCCCACAGCTGGCCGAACTCGAGCGCCGCTACGGCAGCCTCATCCAGGGCGCCCGGGCGCGGCTGCGCGAGCGCCGCACGCCGAGCCAGCCGCCATTCCTCAGCCTGCAAGGCGGCATGGGCACGCTCATCGACGCTCTCGCCGCCGCCCTCCGCCCCGACCGGCCCGGCCTCACGCTCCGACTCGGCACGCCCGTCACCAGCATCACCGGCAACCGGGCCAACGGGCAGGCCGCGAGCTTCACCCTGACCCTGGCTACCGGCGAGCGCCTCACCGCCCAGGCCGTCGTCCTGGCTACGCCCGCCTTCGTCAGCGCCCAGCTTCTGGCCTCGCTTGACGCCGACCTCGCCAGCCTGCTCGCCCGCATCCCCTATGAGCACGGGGCAACCCTGACACTCCGCTATCCCGCCGCCGACCTCGTCGGCATCGCCCGCGGCCGTGGCGTGCTCGTGCCCGCGGCCGCCGGCCGCCTGATCAGCGCGGTCACCTGGGTCACCGAGAAGTTCCCCGACCGCGCGCCGGCCGGCGAGGCGCTCGTCCGCGTCTTCCTCGTCCCCAGCCACCCAGCTGCGCTCGACGCCGCCGACGACGTGCTCGTCAGCCGGGCGCTCGACGAGCTGGCCGCACTCACTGGCCTGCGAACGCGCCCGACCGATGCCCTGCTGCTGCGCCAGCCGAACGCCTTGCCGATCTTCCGCGTCGGCCACCGCCAGCTCGTCGCCGCCATCGCCGCCCGTTGCGCGACGTGGCCCGGCCTCGCCCTCGCCGGCGCAGCGTACCAGGGCGTTGGCCTGCCGGACTGCATCACCAGTGGCAGCGTTGCCGCCGCAACCGTGCTCGAGGCGCTTGCCCAGCCTACGGCTGCCGCGGGTTCGTCAGCCGACGCGCCCGCCAGCGGCTGACGCCCTGCGTTACCAGCGCGCAGCCCCGCGTCACCGGCCGCCGTCCGAGCCGCACCACAAGCCAGCCCACGACGAGGCCGATCACCGCCCCAGCTAGCACATCGCTCGGATAGTGCAGGCCGACGTAGACCCGCGCCACGCTCATTACCGCAGCGAGCACGAGCACCAGCGCCCCCAGCCGTCGGTGGAAGGCCACCAGCAGCGTGGCAATCGCAAACCCGGCCGCCGCGTGGTCGCTCGGGAACGAGGCATCGGCCGGATGCTGCACCAGCAGGTGCACCAGCAGCGGGTGCGCCACGAACGGCCGCGGCCGCGCCCAGAGCAGCGCAATCCCCCCGTTCACCGCCAGCGCCAGCGCGGCCGCGGCCAGCGCCAGCAGCGGCCCAGCCCGCTCGGCCGCGTCGCCACGCCACCAGGCCAGCACGAGCCAGATGGCGACCAGCCCGGCAAACAGCAGCGCCCCGTGTTGTGCGAGCGGAATCATCACCGTATCGAGCAGCGGCTCGTGCCCAGCTGCGCCGTTCAGCCACTGCTCCAGCGCGACATCCATGCTGCCCCCCGTCTCACTTGTCACTGACAGAGTGTATACTCCGGCCGAACGCGCGTGGCAGCGCTGGGGCACTATGCAACGTGCTCGCTGGGCGCGCCACGCACTTGAGGAACGGTGCGCATGGCCGATACACCGTCGGGGCAGCAGCCAGAACCGGCCCCACTCACGAGGTTGACACCGGGTCAAGTCCGCGCCGCTCGCCAACGCGGGCGCAACACTGGTCGCGCCACGCCGACGCCTGTCGCGCGTGCTAGCAACGGCGGTGCGGGTGCCCCGCCAGCGTCATCAGCCCAGCCCGTCGCCGCGCCTGCGCCGTTGCCAGCCCGCCGCCCACGCTGGGGCCGACGCATCGTTCTCACGCTCAGCCTCGTCGCTATCCTCGCTATCTCGGCCTATACCATCCGGCTGGCGTGGGCCGCCCGCAACGCCTTCAACCAGGTCTTCGTCACCGCGGTGCCCCGCGCAACCGTCGTCATCAACGCCCAGGGCACGCCGGAACTGCGCCTCGTGACACCCCAGCCCGGCCAGCCCACCCCCGCCTTGCCTGACTGGAACGGCACCCAGCGGATCAACATCCTGCTGCTCGGTGTCGACCAGCGGCAGGGGACGCCTGACGAAGGCCCGCCCCGCTCCGACACCATCATCATTGTCTCGATTGACCCGGTCGCCAAAGATGTCGCGATGCTCTCGATCCCCCGCGACCTGCTGGTCACGATCCCCGGTTTCGGCCGTGACAAGATCAACGCCGCCTATCCCCTCGGCGCGACCTCGCAGTACACCGGCCCCGGCCTCGTCCGCGCCACCATTGAGTACAACTTCGGTATCCCGATCCACTACTTTGCTGAAGTCGACTTCCAGGGCTTTATCAAGATCGTCGACACGCTCGGCGGCGTGACGATCGACGTTCCTGCCCCGATTAAGGACGACGAGTACCCCGGCGCCGGCAACAACTACACCCGCATCTACTTCTCCACCGGCCTGCAGCATATGGACGGCGCCACCACCCTCCAGTACGCGCGCACGCGCCACGACGACAACGACTTCGCCCGCGGCCTGCGCCAGCAGCAGGTGCTGCGTGCCCTCCGCGATCAGGCTATCCAGCTCAACCTGATCACCAAGGCGCCGACGCTGCTCAACCAGCTGGCCGACACCGTCCGCACCGACCTCTCGCCGACCGACATCCTGGCGCTGGCCAAGCTCGGCACGCAGATTGACCGCTCGCACATCCGGAGCTATACGCTCGGCACCGCCGTCCACGACTACTGGGTACCCGGCCAGCCCTACTACGCCATCCCCGACTGGCCCAAGATCCAGCAAATCCTCAACGAGATGATGCCGCCACGGCCCGGTGAGCCAGCGCCGACCGTCCGCGCTCAGCCGACGCAGGTGCCAGCGACGCCAGCCATCCCCGAGCCAACCGAGGCGCCCACGCCCACCCGCGTCACCAGCGCTCGCGTCGCCCCAACGCCGACGCCAGAGCTGGAATCCACGCCCACTGCCCGATCGCTTGCCACCCCAACGCCGACCACGTCCAGCGCGCCGAGCCGCGTCGCCACGCCAACACCGCGCCTCGCCACCCCGACGCCGCGCCCGGCAACGCCAACGCCAGCTGCGGCCGCGCCCGCGCAACAGCCGGCTATCCTCGTCGAAAATGGCACCCACACCAGCGGCCTCGCGGCACAGGCGGCCGCCACGTTGCAGAACAACGGCTTCACCCACGTCGCCATCGCCCAGGCCCCCGACGCCGGGCAGCATCCAACGTCCGTGATCTACGTCTACGGCCAGCAGTACACTAACGCCGCCCTCCAGGTCGCTGCGCTCCTCGGCATCCCGCCCAGCGCGGTCTATGCCGGCACGCCTGGCGGCGGTGGCAACTACGCGATCGTTGTGATCATCGGCAATGACTTCGCCAGCTAGCCGATGGGGCGGCGGCCCTGCCACATCGGCGTGGCACGTGGCATGATGAAGCAGCGGAGGAGCGCCCCGGGTGGCCACTCAGGCCCCGGGGCAGGCGCTGGCAGAAGGAGGAGTGACCCGCATGAGTTTCATCGGCATGAACCCTGAGCCGCTGACCCCGCGCGGACGGCTCATCGTCTTCTCGGCCGTTATCCTCGCCCTCATCTTCATCGCCCTGATGGTCACCGGCATCGTCCTGATCCTCCACAACCCCGGCCAGGGCACCGTCGCCTGTCAGTGGCATTGGCTTGGCTGCTCCTAACTCGCCATCCTGAGCACCTGCTCACCAGGATGCACGCTCGCCCAGGCGCTTCTGCATCACAATCCCATGCCGGTTGCGGCCGTAGTAGTGCCGCACCTCGCCGACTGGGAGGTAGCCGAGCCGCTGGTAGAGCGCCTGGGCAGCAGTGTTCTTGTCTTCGACCATCAGGGTGAACTGCTCAGCCCCCAGCACCTGCTCGAGCGCGAGCAGGAGCGTCCGGCCGATCCCGCGTCGCCGCACCTCCGGCGCGACGCAGAGGTTGAGCACACGCCCCTGCTTGCCCCGCACGTCGCCGATCGCGCAGCCGACGAGCGCGTCGCCGAGCTGGGCCACCAGCAACTCCGCGCTCGGCCAGTACGCCAGCACCGCCAGCGTCACCAGGCCATACGCTTGCCCGCCAAAACACTGCCGCTGCAGCCGCGCCAGCGCCGGCAGGTCGCGCAACGTCGCCCGCTGGATCCAGACCTGCTCCCCGGCTGTCTGATGCGTCGCGATCAATCGGATGCTGTGCCCCGCCATCGGCTACGCCCTCCGCTTATCACGGCCGGCCGGCGCCGCGCGCCGCCCCATGCCCATCTCTCGTCTGCCTCCTGATCGCACGCTCCTGCCCCGTTCCCGCCGCTAGCCCTGCTGGCGCGCCGCCCGCCGTGCCGCCCGCCAGGCAAGCAACCCGTCGAGATCCCGCGCGTTCAGCACGTGGCGCGCCTCCGCCCAGCCGCGCCGCGCCTGCGCCACCGCATAGCGCCGGTAGTCGAAGTTCCGGCGACTGTGCGCGTCCGTCGTGCAGGCCACCAGCACCCCCTGGGCGATCGCTCGCCGCACCCAGACGTCTTCAATGTCGAGCCGGTCGGGCTGCCCGTTCACCTCGATCGCCACCCCATGCGCGGCCGCAGTCGCGATCACGGCCTCGAGGTCGACGGCGTAGCCATCGCGCCGCCCCAACAGCCGGCCGGTGGCATGCCCGAGCACGTCGACCATCGGGTGAGCGAGCGCCCGGCAGATGCGCGCGGTCATCGCCTCGCGCGACTGCCGGAATTGGTTATGCACCGAAACGATCACCACGTCGAGCATGGCCAGCACATCGTCAGGGTAGTCGAGCCGCCCGTCCGGCAAGATGCTCACCTCGGCCCCGTGCAGCACCCGAAACGGCGCGAGTTTGGCGTTCAGCGCCGCAATCGCGCGATGCTGCTCGCGCAGCCGCTCGGCGCTCAGCCCGCCCGCGACTGCTGGCGTCGGCGAGTGGTCGGTAATCACCAGGTAGGCGTCGCCGCGGGCCCGCGCGGCCTCGACCATCTGCTCCAGCGTGTCAGCACCGTCGCTCCAGTCAGTATGGGCGTGCAGCTCGCCGCGGATGTCAGCCACGGTCACCAACGCCGGCAACGCGTGCGCGGCCGCCGCCTCCACCTCGCCTGCGCCCTCACGCAACTCCGGCGGCACCCAGTCCAGCCCGAGCGCGGCGTAGACCGCGGCCTCGTCCGCACCAGCACGCCGCCGGCCCTGCTCATCGACCAGCCCGGCTGGCGTGAGCCGCCAACCGCGCGCCACGGCCCGGGCCGCCAGCTGCTCGACGTGCGCCCGCGCGCCTGTCCAGAACAGCAACGCCGTGCCCCACGCGTCCGGCTCGACCAGCACGACCCGCACCGGCACTCCGGCCGCGTGCTCGAGCACCTGCCACGCGTCCTCGGCCCGCACGCGCTCGACACCGGGCAGGTTTGGCAGGGCCGCGATCACCGCATCCGGCTCGGCCGTCGCCACCAGCAGCGTCACGTCGCCAACCGTCGCCCGCCAGCGCCGCAGGCTGCCCACTGGCGAGACTGCCCGCACCGCCCGGTGCTGCGCGAGCTCGGCTGCCAGCGCCTCCGCCAGCGGCAGCACTGCGCCGAGCAATAACCGCGCCGGCCGCTCCTCTGGCGTTGCCAGCGCTGCCAGCACCTGCTGCTCCAACGCCGCCCCAAAGCCGGGGATGCCGCGCAGTTCGCCGCGTTCGGCCGCAGCCCGCAGCGCTGCCAGCGACGTAATGCCCCGCTTGAGCAACTGGCGCGCCCGCGCCGGGCCGATCCCCGGCACGCGCAGCAGCGCCACCGCCTCGGCCGGCACCTGTGCCCGCAGGCGTTCCAAGTAGCCCAACTGGCCGGTCGTCAGGTACTCATGGATCTTGGCTGCCAACGCCTTGCCGACGCCCGGAATCGCATCGAGCTGGCCAGCCGCGTCCAGCTCAGCGATATCGACGGCCAGCCCGCGCACCTGCTCGGCGGCCGCGCGATAGGCCCGCACCCGAAACGGCTGCTCGTCCTGCAGCTCCAGCAAGTCCGCGATCTCCTCCAGCACGTGCGCCACCGCGTGGTTGCGCGCTGTCCCGCCCTCAGCCATCGTCCCACCTCACGCCCTTGGCCACCGGTGCCTCCTTGTCGCCAGTGTACTGCGAAGCGCCCACGCTGCGGCAGCGGCCAAATGACCCAGCGCATCCAGCTATACTTAGACGGCAGTGTAGGCCGCAGCGGTTCACCGCTGCCGAACGTTGCCATTATCCCCGGCCATCGCCGGATCATTGAGGAGTTGTGTCTGTGATCTTTCGACGATTCTTTCGGCGAACCACGCCCGAACCCCACGTCCAGGAAGGCCTGCGCAAGAGCCGGCGCGGCATCTTCCGCGAGATCGTCGCGCTCTTCGACCGCAGCGCCATCGACGACGAGCTCTTCGACGACCTCGAGGCCCTCTTGATTCAGGCTGACCTCGGCGTCGAGACCACCCAGGCCTTGCTCGACCAGCTCCGCGCGCGCATTCGCCGCGAGGGGATCACCGACCCGGCGCAGGCCCGCGAACTGCTGCGTCAGGAAATGATTGCCCTCCTTGAGCAGGCCACCCGTAACCGCCGTGTCAAGATCTACCAGCGCGGCGTGCCGTTCGTCACCCTCGTCGTCGGCGTCAACGGCACCGGTAAGACGACGACGATCGCCAAGCTCGCCAAGTACCACCAGGACCGCGGCCGCAACGTCCTGCTCGTCGCCGGCGACACCTTCCGCGCTGCCGCGATCGACCAGCTCAAAGTCTGGGGCGAGCGCCTCGGCGTGCCAGTCATCAGCCATGCGCCCGGCGCTGACCCTGGTGCCGTCGTCTTCGACGGCCTCCAGGCCGCCTTCAACCGCAACTACGATATCCTGCTGATCGACACCGCCGGCCGGCTCCACACCAAGTACAACCTGATGGAAGAGCTCAAGAAGATTCGCCGGGTCATCCAGCGCCAGGTGCCCGACGCCCCGCAGGAAGTCCTGCTGGTCATCGATGCCACCACCGGGCAGAACGGCCTGGCGCAGGCCCGCCTCTTCACCGACGCTGCCGGCGTCACCGACATCGCCATCGCCAAGCTCGACGGCACCGCCAAAGGCGGCATCGCCTTCGCCATCGCCCGCGAACTCGGCATCCCGATCAGCTACATCGGCACCGGCGAGAAGGTCACCGACTTCGCCGAGTTCGACCCCGAAACCTACGTCGATGCCCTCTTCTTCGACGATGAGGAGGCCGCCTGATGTTTGAAACGCTGACCGATCGCCTCACCGCCGCCTTCCAGCGCATCGGCCGCAAGGGCCGCCTGACCGAGGAAGACGTCGACGAAGCCCTGCGTGAAGTCCGCCGTGCCCTCCTCGAGGCCGACGTCCACTACCGCGTCGTCCGCGACTTCGTCGCCACGGTGCGCGAGCGGGCCATCGGCGAGGAAGTCCTGCGCTCCCTCACCCCCGCCCAGCAGGTCATTGCGATCGTCCACCAGGAACTCGTCCGCCTGCTCGGTGAGGAGCGCGTGCCGCTGCAGTGGGCGCCGCAGCCGCCGAGCGTCTTCCTCCTCGTCGGCCTGCAGGGCTCCGGCAAAACGACCCACGTCGCCAAGCTCGGCGCCCTGCTCAAGAAGGAAGGCCGCCGCCCTCTCCTCGTCGCCGCCGACGTCTACCGCCCAGCGGCCATCGCGCAACTGCAAACCCTCGGCCAGCAGAACGACCTGCCCGTCTACGCTGAGGGCCCAAACGCCGACCCGGTCGACATCGCCCGGCGCGCCGTCGCCCACGCGCGCCAGTACGGCTACAACCCGGTCATCATCGACACTGCCGGCCGCCTCCAGATCGACGAGCGCATGATGCAGGAGGTCGAGCGCATCAAGGCCGCCGTCAACCCGGTCGAAATCCTCCTCGTCGCCGACGCCATGACCGGCCAGGAGGCCGTCCGCGTCGCCGAGGAGTTCCACCGCCGCCTCACGCTCACCGGTCTCATCCTCACCAAGATGGACGGCGATGCCCGCGGCGGCGCTGCGCTCTCGATCCGCGCCGTCGTCGGCGTCCCGATCAAGTTCATCGGCACGGGCGAGCGCGTGGATGCCATCGAGCCCTTCTACCCCGACCGCCTCGCCACCCGCATCCTCGGCATGGGCGACGTCGTCTCGCTCATCGAGAAGGCGCAACAGCAGACGTCCGAGGAAGAGCGCCAGAAGCTGCAGGAGAAAGTCCTGACCGGCTCCTTCAACCTCGAAGACTTCCTCCACCAGCTCCAGCAGCTCAAGCGGATGGGCCCGCTCACCCAGCTCCTCGAGATGATCCCCGGCGTCGGCCAGCTCATCCGCCAGCAGCAGGTGCAGATCAGCGACGACGAGTATAAGCACATTGAGGCCATCATCCTTTCGATGACGCCCGAGGAGCGCCGTAACCCTGACATCATTACCTACAGCCGGCGCCGTCGCATTGCCCGCGGCAGCGGCACGACGATGGCCGAGGTCAGCCAGCTCCTCAGCCAGTTCAAGCAGATGCAGCGGATGATGGCCGAGCTTGGCCAGGCGGCCATGGGCGGCGGCCGCCGCGGTGCACTCCGCGGCCTGCTCGGCGGTGGGGGCAACCCCCTGGCCGCCCTCGGCAACGGCGGCCTCGATGGCCTCATGGGCGGCTTGCCCACCAACCTGCCCAGCGGCAGCCTCCCCCGCCGCCCGCCACAGCCACCGCCCAAGGCCGGCAAGCACGCCAAGAACAAGAAGAAGCACAAGAAGCGCCACTAGGGGGCGCCGCGCGGCCCGAACGGCTGCGCACGCCCCCACGAAACGGCACGGTGACCAGCCATGAGCATCCAGTTGCAGCGATGGATGGAACGCCTCCGCACCCTCCCCATCTTCTACAAAGTCTTGATCGCGAACACGACCATTGTCGTCGCCGGCGCCGTCGTCGGCACGACGCTCACCCTGCTCTCAACCGGCAGCACCGAGCACATCGTTGAACTCGTCGTCCTCTTCGGCACCACTGGCACACTCCTCAGCGCCATGCTCAACTGGGTTGTCCTGCGCGCCGCCTTCCAGCCCATCCGCGCCCTCGAATACACCGCCGACCAGGTGCGCCAGGGCAAGTTCGACGTCCGCGCGCCCACCGTCCCCTTCAGCGACCCGAACCTCGACGCCCTCACCGCCACCTTCAACGCCATGCTCGACACCATGGTCGCCTACCAGAGCCGCCTCCGCGAGCTCTCCCAGCGCGTCCTGAGCGCGCAAGAGGCTGAGCGCCAGCGCATCGCTCGCGAACTCCACGACGACACCGCCCAGACCCTCACCGCCCTGCTCCTGCGCCTC
Source organism: Thermorudis peleae (assembly GCF_000744775.1). NCBI lineage: Bacteria > Pseudomonadati > Thermomicrobiota > Thermomicrobia > Thermorudis > Thermorudis peleae. Next base: position 163,809 of record NZ_JQMP01000003.1, read on the forward strand.
AAGATGCTCGAATCCGCCAACAGCGCGACCGACCGCGCCACCGTCCGCGAGCTCGTCAGCCTCACCGCCGCCGCGCTCGAGTCCATCCGCGCCATCGCCCAGGAGCTGCGTCCACCCGTCCTCGACGACTTCGGCCTGCCGACCGCCCTGCAGAGCCTCGCCGACCAGCAGCGCCAGCGCTTCGGCCTGCCCGTCAGCGTCGCCGTCCAGGGCCAGCCCCGCCGCCTGCCGCCCGACGTCGAACTCGCCCTCTACCGCATCGCTCAGGAGGCCCTCACCAACGCCGCCAAGCACGCCGACGCTCGCCACGCGGTCGTCACCCTCAGCTTCGGCGACCACGCCGTCACTCTCTCCATCCACGACGACGGCCGCGGCTTCAACCTCCACGACCTCTCACTCGACCACGGCGAACTCGGCCTCTTCGGTATGCGTGAGCGCGCCGAACTCGCCGGCGGCACCTTCGCGATCCACTCCGCCCCCGGCGCCGGTACCACCGTCCAGATCACCGTGCCGCACAACGGCAAGCTCGCCAGCGCCTCCGCCGCGCTGTCCACCGAACCAGAAAGGAGCACCCCGTGAGCCGCACGCAACAGCCGATCCGCGTCGTCCTCGCCGACGACCACCCGATCGTTCGCGCCGGGCTCCGTGCCCTCCTCGAGTCGCAGCCGGACATGGTCGTCGTCGGCGAAGCCGGCACGGCCAGCGAAGCTGTCGACCTGGTCCGCCAGACTACGCCCGACGTCGCCGTCCTCGACATCTCGATGCCCGGCGGCGGGCTTGAAGCCCTTCGCGAGATCGCCGCGCTCAAACTCCCGACCCGCGTCCTCATCCTCACTGTGCACGCCGAAGAACGCTACCTGCTCCCTGTCCTCCAGGCCGGCGGCTCCGGCTACGTGCGCAAGACCAGCCTCCACACCGACCTGCTCGACGCCATCCGCACTGTCGCCGCCGGCGAAGTCTTCGTCGACCCGGACGCCGCTCGCATGCTCCTCCAGGGCTACCTCGACCAGGTCAAGCGCGGCGAAGTCCAAGACCCCGCCCAACTGCTCTCCGAACGCGAGCGTGAGGTGCTGCGCCTCACCGCTGCCGGCTACACCGCCCAGGAGATCGCCGAGCAGCTCTACCTCTCCCCCAAGACCGTCGAGACCTACCGTCACCGCGTCATGCAGAAGCTCGGCTTCAGCCGCCGCTCCGAGCTCGTGCGCTTCGCCCTGCAGATCGGCTTGCTCGACCCCGACGCGTCCTAACCGGTGACAACGCGGCGGCGTGGCTGCCGGCACTGCGCCCCAGCAACCTCCGACGCGCTGAAAAGCGTGACAGCCTGCCAGGTTACCCCGACAGGCTGCCACGCCCTCCCCAACCGCGCCCTGCCGTCCGTGGGAAGAACGAAGCTAGGACGAAATCCGATAGTTGGGTGCTTCTTTCGTGATCACGACATCGTGCGGGTGGCTCTCCCGCAGCCCGGCCATCGTCATCTGCACGAAGCGCGCGCGCTCCTGCAGTTCGCGAATCGTCGCCGCGCCGCAGTAGCCCATCGCCGCCCGCAACCCGCCGACGAGCTGGTAGACCACGTTCGCCAGCGGCCCCTTGTAGGGCACTCGCCCTTCGATGCCTTCCGGCACCAGCTTGGCAATGCTGTCGACCTCGTCTTGGAAATAGCGGTCCTTGCTGTAGGAGCGGGCCTTCATCGCCCCGATCGAGCCCATCCCACGGTATTCCTTGAACCGCTCGCCCTGGTAGAGGATCACCTCACCTGGGCTCTCGTCGACGCCCGCCAGCAGGCTGCCCAGCATCACCGTGTCGGCGCCGGCCGCGATCGCCTTGGCAATATCGCCTGAGTACTGGATGCCGCCGTCAGCGACCACCGGCACGCCAGCTGCCCGCGCCACCCGCGCCACGTCCAAAATCGCCGTAATCTGCGGCACGCCAACGCCCGCGACCACTCGCGTGGTGCAGATCGAGCCCGGCCCAACCCCGACCTTCACCGCGTCCGCCCCGGCAGCAATCAGCGCCTCAGCCGCCTCCGCCGTCGCGATGTTCCCCGCGATGACGTCAACATCCCAGCGGGACTTGATCGCCTCGACCATCTCCACCACCGAGCGGGCGTGCCCGTGGGCCGTGTCGACGACGAGCACGTCAACGCCGGCCTCGACCAGCGCCTCCGCCCGGGCCAGCGCGTCGGCACCCACGCCAACCGCTGCGCCGACGCGCAGCCGCCCTTGGGCATCCTTCGTCGCGTTCGGATACTGGATCCGTTTCTGGATGTCCTTGACCGTAATCAGCCCCTTGAGACGCCCCTGTTCATCGACGACCGGCAGCTTCTCGATCTTGTAGCGGTGGAGAATCTCCCGCGCCTCGTCCAGCGTCGTCCCGACCGGGGCCGTGATCAGGCCTTCTTTCGTCATCAGCCGCTCGATCGGCTGGTCAAGGTCGTCTTCAAAGCGCAAGTCGCGGTTCGTCAAAATGCCGACGAGCTTCCCCTGGTCGTCGGTGATCGGCACGCCCGAGATGTGGTAGCGTTCCATGACCGCCAGCGCATCGCGCACCCGGTCGGTCGGGCGCAGCGTCACCGGCTCGACGATCATCCCCGACTCGCTGCGCTTGACCTTGTCAACCTCGGCCACCTGGTCCTCGATCGAGAGATTGCGGTGGATGATCCCAATGCCGCCTTCCCGGGCGAGGGCGATCGCCATCCGCGCCTCGGTCACCGTATCCATCGCCGCCGAGACGATCGGGATGTTGAGCTGAATGTGCCGCGTCAGCCAGGTGCGCGTATCGACATCGCGCGGCAACACCGACGACGCCGCCGGCACCAGCAGCACGTCGTCAAACGTCAGCCCAACGCCCACCACCTTCTGCGCCATCACCGCTTCGAGCGTCGGCACCGCGTGGTGCAGAGCAGGGGTTGCGTCGTCCTGGGTGATGACCATTCTGGTATGCCCTCCTTCGTTGCCTTGCTGCGTCGCCTGCCGTTACCATGCCCTGCGCTCAGTCGGCTGGACTAGCCGCCGGCGCGAGAGCCAAGCGTGCCACCAACTCCTCGCCCAACGCCGCATACGCCTGCGCCGCGCGCGAGCCCGGGTCATACTCAAAGATCGTCTTGCCAAAGCTCGGCGCTTCAGCCAGGCGCACCGTCCGCGGGATGATCGTGGCAAACACACGCCGGCCAAAGAAGCGGCGCACCTCCTGCACCACCTGCAGCGCCAGCCGCGTCCGCGCGTCGAACATCGTCAGCACCACGCCCAAGACGTCGAGCGCCGGGTTCAACCGGCGCTTGATCAGGTCGATCGTCGTCACAAGCTGGGCCAGCCCTTCAAGGGCCAGGTATTCGCACTGCAGGGGTAAGAGAATCGCCCTGGCGGCGACCAGGGCGTTGACCGTCAACAGCCCGAGCGACGGCGGGCAATCGATCAGCACGACCTGGTAGTCCTCCAGTACCGGCATCAGCACAGTGCGCAGGCGCTGCTCGCGGCGGGGCAACGCCACCAGCTCGACCTCCGCCCCGGCCAGCGCCGCATTGGCCCCGAGCACGTCGAGCCCGGGCCGCACGTCACGGCAGAGACAGTCGGCCACTGCGGCCTCACCGAGCAAGGCCGTATAGGTTGTCAGGGCAAGCTCCTGCTTGGAGAGCCCCAGGCTGCTCGTCGCGTTTGCCTGCGGATCCATATCCACCAGCAGCACGCGCAGTCCTTGCCGGGCAAGGTAGTGCGCCAGGTTCACCGCCGTCGTCGTCTTGCCGACGCCGCCTTTCTGATTCGCCACTGCCAGCACGTGCGCCACGCTCATCTCCCGGCGCTCCGCTACTTATCGGGCTAGTCTAGCATGTCCACGGCCGCAACACAAGGTCGAACCGCCTGTTGCTGGCCATGCCGCCCGCACGTCGCGCCCCCAGCTCACCCCCCCGCTGGCTTGCCAGCTGGCGGCTGCGCGCTCGCCTGCTCAGCCGCATCCGGCTCCCCAGCGCCCTGCGCCGTCCCCGGCACGCCCGCTTGCGCCAGCGCCCGCACGATCCACAGCCGCAGCGCCTGCTGGACCCGCCACCGATCGAGCGGCCGCGTTCGCACCGCGACCCGCACCGTCACCTGCTGCGCCGCCGGCTGCTCCACGCCCACAATCTCTCCCGGCCCCAGCAGCGCCGGCGCGTAGTCTGGATCGTCCGCAATCACTTGCAGCGCCTGCTGGACCGTCCGCAGCACGGCCTCAAATCCTGCATCCAGCGGCACCGTCACATCCACCATCGCCCGCGCCCAGTCGCGCGTCAAGTTCGTCACCGTCCGGATATCGCCATTGGGCACCACGGTCAGCGCCCCATCTTGCCCGCGGATCGCCGTGTAGCGCAGCGTGATCACCTCCACCGTCCCGGTGACGCTCCCCACCGTCACCACGTCCCCGACGAGGAAGTGCCCCTCGAGGATCAGGAAGAACCCACCGATGACATCCCGGATCAACGACTGCGCCCCAAACCCAACGGCGATCCCGGCCACCCCAGCGCTCGCCAGCAGCGGCCCAATCGGCACCCCGTAGATGTTCAGCACCGTCATCCCGGCGACGACGAGCACCACGAGCCGCACCGCCGACTCCGTCACGCTTGCCAGCGTCTGCAGCCGGACGGCCACCTCCCGCGGCGCTGTCCCGCGCCGTTCGAGCACGCGCCGGATCGTCTCCCCCAGCACCCGGTGGGCCAGCCGGATGATCACCCAGGCCAGCACGACCGTCACCAGCGTTGCCGGCAACCCGCTCACCAAGCGGTCACCCAGCGCCAGCAACCGGCTCACCAACCCGCCCGACAGCGACGCCTGCTCACTTGCCATCGTCAACCATGCACGCGGCATCGCCACCTCCCTCACACTCCGCCCCCGAGGCTAGCAGCCGCCCCCGCCAGCGGCAACCAGCCAACCACGCCGTTTGGTATGCTTAACGGCTGGCCTGTCGCCATTCCGTCGGATGACGACAGACCACCCAACTGGGAGAACGCAAAGGACATGCTGATGTCGACGAGAGCTGCTTCACCGATCACGCGCGCCACCCGCCCGCGCATCGTCATTCTCGGCGGCGGCTTCGCGGGCGTCACCGTCGCGCAGGCACTCGAGCACCACCTCCGGACCGGCGAGGCCGACGTCGTGCTCGTCAGCCGCGACAACGCCTTCGTCTACTACCCGCTCCTGCCTGAGATCGTCCCGGGCCAAATCCGCATTGAAGACATCCTCTCGCCGATCCGCCTCGTCGCCCCGCACGCCCGCCTGCTGATGGGCAGCGTCCAGGCGATCGATCTCGACGCCCAGCTCGTCCACGTCCGCTACGGACTCGATCACGGCCCGACCGACGAGCTGACCCTTCCCTACGACCACCTCGTCCTCGCGCTCGGCGGCATCCCGGCCACCTTCAACATCCCCGGCATCAACGAGTACACCTACCAGATCCAGCGTCTCGGCCATGCCTTCGCGTTGCGCAACCACCTCATCGACCTGCTCGAACAGGCCGAGGCCACCGACGACCGTGAACTCCGCCGCGCCCTGCTCACCGTCGTCGTCATCGGCGGCGGCGCAACCGGCGTCGAACTCGCGGCCGCGGTCGAGGAACTGCTCAGCCGCGCCCTCCACTACTACCGCGGCCTGCAGCAGAGCGATTACCGCGTCGTCCTCGTCCACGCCCTCGAGCGGCTCCTGCCCGAAGCCCCGACCGCCCTGGGCGACTACGCCGAGCGCATGCTGCACCGGCGCGGCATTGACCTGCTCCTCAACCGCCCAGTCGTCCAGGTCGAACCCGACGCCGTCATCCTCAAGGACGGCACCCGCATCGCCGCCCACACCGTCATCAGCGCGATCGGCGTCCAGCCTCACCCCCTGGCCCGGGCACTGCCGGTTGAGCACGACCGCCAGGGCCGCATCGTCGTCGAACCCACGCTCCGCATTCCGGCCTACCCGAACGTCTGGGCGATCGGCGACCTCGCTGCTGTCCCCGACCCGAACACCGGCAACGCCTATCCACCGACGGCCCAGCACGCCATCGCCGAAGCCGAGACCGCGGCGCACAACATCGCCGCCACCCTCCGCGGCCGCCCGCTCCATGTCATCCAGTATCGCACGCGCGGCCAGATGGTCACCCTCGGCCACCGCACCGCCGTTGCCGCCATCGCCGGCCGTGTCATCACCGGGCACCTCGCCTGGTGGATCTGGCGCACCTACCACCTGCTGCGCCTGCCACGCTGGGAACGCCGGCTCCGCGTCCTCTTCGACTGGACCCTCGACCTCTTCTTCCCACCCGAGCTCGTCCGCCTGCCGGTCAGCCAGCTCACGCCCCGTGCCAACGCGGCCGCGCCGGTCGCCGAGCCTGTCAGCGCGCCCGCGAACCCGCGCTAGCCCGCGCCCGCCGCCGATGCCTTGCCTGCCTCATTGTGCGGCAAGGCGGGCGGCGGCACCGTAACGCTTGTCACAATGGAGGAAGAGCAATGAACACCATCGTCGACAACGATAAGCACCTGCGGCAACGCTTCCTGAGCGGCGCGCTCGTCGAGCAACTCCAACAGTTTAGCGTGCTCGACCACGACCAGGCTGAGGCCCTCGGCCTTGCCCTGGCCGACATCGCCGAGGAAATCGTCGTCATCTACCGTGACATCGTGCCACGACTCGAACATGCCACGACGCCCGAAGCGTTCCAGGACGCTCTCACCGATCTCTTCGACGCCTTCCGCCACGTCGATTACCACATCCACGACGCCACGCGGCTCGAACCCTAACCCCATCCCGTCCCCTGCCCCACGCCGTGCGGCATCCCGCACGCAACGCGTCGCCCGCGCACCACGGCCCGTACCACAGGCCCGTGCCATAAGCCCTTCCGTGTCAGATCCCTGCCACACGCGCGCCCGTGAGCCGGCCGCAGCAGGCAGCACACTTCGCCACCCGATTGACAGCGCCGGCCAAGACGACTATCCTGAGGGAAGAACCACGATTCAACCCAAACAGTGCGTCGCCGCAGCAAAGGAGGTGAGGGGTGTTAAAGCCAGAGCCGAGTTTGCCTGACCTCCAGTACCTCGTTGCCCAGTCCGGACTTACCCGCGAGCAACTCCTCAATGCCTACCAGCAGCTCTGCCTCATCCGCGCCTTCGAGGAGACCATCGCCGACCGCTACGCCATCGGCAAGACGCCCCAGTTCAACATGGCCGCTGGCCCGATCCGCGGCGAGATGCACCTCGCCGTCGGCCAGGAAGCGGTCGCCGTCGGCGTCGGTCTCTTCCTCACCGACGCCGATGCCGTCGTCAGCACGCACCGGCCACACCATCACGCGCTGGCCAAAGGCGTGCCCGTCGACAAGCTGGCGGCCGAGATCTTCGGCAAGGCGACCGGCCTCTGCCGGGGCAAGGGCGGGCACATGCACCTCTTCGATGCCGAGCACCGCTTCGCCTGCAGCGGCATCGTCGGCGCATCCTTCCCCCAGGCTGCTGGCGCTGCCTTCGCGTTCAAGCACCGCGGTGAACCGCACGTCGCCGTCGCCTTCGCCGGCGAAGGCGCAGCCAACCATGGCACGTTCACCGAGACGCTCAACGCCGCCGCCCTCTGGCAGCTCCCGCTCGTCATCGTCATCGAGGACAACCTCTACGCCGACTCGACCCCCAAGTGGGCTGCCCTCGCCCAGCCCCATCAGTTCCAGCGGGCCCTCGGCTACAACGTCACCACCTACCTCGTCGATGGCATGGACCTCATCGACGTCGCCCGCGCCGCCCGTCAGGCCATCGCGCGCGCCCGCGCTGGCTACGGCCCCAGCGTCATCGAAGCCCTCTGCTACCGCTACCGCGGCCATTTCGAGGGCGACGGCGAAGAGTACCGCACCAGGGAAGAAGTCGAACGCTGGCGCCAGCTCGACCCCATCCCACGCCTGGCCCGGCGCCTCACGGCCCTCGGCTGGGCCGACGACGCCGTCCTCGCTGGCCTCGCCGCCGAAGCCACCGCCCGCGTCGAGCAGGCCATCGCCTTCGCCGAGCAGAGTCCCTTGCCCGAACCCGATGAAGCACTCGTGGGGGTGTTCCGATGAGCACGACACGCACCATCACCGGCATTGCGCCCGCCATCGCCGAAGCCATCGACCAGGAGATGGCCCAGCGCACCGACATCGTCGTCCTGGGCGAAGACGTCACCTACTGGGGCGCCGTCTTCGGCTTCACCATGGGCCTCTTCCAGAAATACGGCCGTGACCGCGTCATCGACACGCCCATCACAGAGCAGACGTTCATGGGGATGGCGGTCGGCGCGGCAGCCGTCGGCCTGCACCCTGTCGTCTCGTTGATGTTCGTCGACTTCCTCGGCGCCGGCTTTGATCAAATGTACAACCACATGGCCAAGAACCACTACATGTCCGGCGGCCAGTTCGCTATGCCCGTCACCGTCCTGACCGCCATCGGCGGCGGCTACGGCGACGCCGAGCAGCACTCGCAGGTGCTCTACGGCCTCTTCGCCCACGTCCCCGGCTTCAAAGTCGTCGTCCCCGCCACCGCCTACGACGCCAAGGGCCTCACCATCAGCGCCTTGCGCGACCCCAACCCCGTCGTCATCTTCGGCCACAAGCTGCTCACCGGCCTGCCGTTCCTGCCCTTCGAAGGCATCGCCGACGAACCCGTGCCCGATACCCCCTACACCGTCGAGTTCGGCAAGGCCGCCGTCCGCCGCGAAGGCCGCGATGTCACCCTCGTCGCTGCTGGCCTCATGGTGCACCGCTGCCTGCGCGCCGCTGAGCAGCTCGCCCAGCAGGGCATCGACGCCGAGGTCATCGATGTCCGCACCCTCGTCCCACTCGACACCGCCACCCTCGTCGCGTCCGCCCGCAAGACCGGCCGTGTCCTGATCGTCGACGAGGATTATCAGAGTTTCGGCATGACCGGTGAACTTGCCTTCCGCATCCAGGCCGACGCCTTTGACGCCCTCAAGGCGCCGATCCGCCGCCTCGCCGTCCCCGACGTGCCCATCCCCTTCTCCGCGCCACTCGAGCAACGGGTCATCCCCAGCGTCGAGCGGATCGTCGCTGAAGCCCAAGCACTCTTTGGCGCGCCAGCCCGCGCAACGGCGCGGTAGGAGGGATCACCAGATCTGATGCACCGGTTTCCATTCCGCCTGCTGGTCGGCACGAGCACAGCCGCCCTCGCGGTTGTGCTCGTTGTCCTGCTCGCGCTCCCGCTCGGCCCACTCCCCGCCCTCGGCCCCACCTTCAACCCCGTCACCGGCGTCTTTGCCGGCATCGACCGCGATCAAGCATCGACGCTCACCGTCCCTGGCTTACAGCAGCCGGTCATCATCAACGAAGACGCCTACGGCGTGCCCCACATCTTCGCCCAAACCGACCATGACCTCTTCTTCGCCCAGGGGTACCTCACCGCACGCCATCGCCTCACCGAACTCGACCTGATCCGCCGCCAGGCCGAAGGCCGCCTCGCCGAAATCGTCGGCCCGGCTGCCCTCCCCAGCGACGAACGCGAGCGCGTCCTCGGCCTCGCCCGCACGGCGCAGGCCGCCGCCGCCCGCCTCCCCCAGGTCGACCCCGAGGCCGCCGCCGAACTCGACGCCTACGCCGCGGGCATCAACGCCTGGATCGACGAGGCCGTCCGCACCCACGCCTTGCCGCCCTTCTTCCGCTTGCTCGGGTACACCCCCGAACACTGGCAGGTCGCCGACAGCCTCGCCATCCAGGGCATCATGACCCAGGAACTCGCCTTCAGCACTGCACCCATCGACCGCGCCAACCTCGCCGACGCCCTCGGCCAAGACGCCGCCGCAACGCTCTTCCCGCAACTTCCCCAGAACCCGCAACTGCCCTACGCGCCCGGCCCCTACCCCGCCATCACGCCCGACCAGGCCGCCCTCGACGCCGCCTTGCTCCCCTATGGCAACGGCGCTGGCACCGGCGGCCGCCAGCCGTCGTCCGCTGACGCGCCGCCCCCGCCATCACGCGCCACCAGCCTCCCGCCCTCGCGCACCGTCGACCGGCTCATCCAGTCCATGCCCTGGCTCGTCGATCCGCTCGGGCTCCTCGTCCGGCCACAGCTCACCGAGGGCAACAGCAACAACTGGGCGGTCGGCGGCGGCCTCACCGACACCGGCAAGCCCTACCTCGCCGGCGACCCCCACCTCGGCCTCACGTTGCCAGCCATCTGGATCGAAGTCCACCTCGAGTCGCCGACCATCCACGTCTACGGCGTCAGCATCCCCGGCACACCCGGCATCATCATCGGCCACAACCGTACCGTCGCCTGGAGCCTGACCAACACCCAAAACGCCCAGACCGTCTTCTACCGCGAACAGACGAGCCCTGACCACCCGGGCCAGTACTTCTACGCCGGACAGTGGCGCCCCTTCGTCGACCACGACGAAACCATCCTCGTCCGTGGCCAGCCCGCCCACCACCTCACGGTCCACTGGACCGTCCATGGCCCGGTCATCCCCGAAGGGCTTGCCGGCATCCCGCCGCTGAACGGCCGCACGCTCGCCATGGCCTGGACCGGCAATCTCTTCTCCGACGACGTCGGCGCACTCCTCCGCCTGATGCAAGCCCGCACCGCCGACGACGTCCGTGCCGCCCTCGCCCGCTGGGGCGCCCCAACCCAGAACTTCGCCTACGCCACCACTGACGGCGCTATCGGCATCATCGCCGCAGGCTACTACCCGCTCCTCGCCCACGGCCAGCTTGACACCCTGCTCGACGGCAGCGACCCGCAGCAGAACTGGCAGGGCCTCATCCCAGCTAACGCTGTCCCCCAGGTCCAGGGCAAGCCCAACCAGTTCGTCTGGTCAGCGAACCAGCGGCCGGTCAGCGCTGACTATCCTGTTGATATCGGCAGCGCCCTCGGTTTCGACGCCGGCTATCGCGCAAGCGTCATCTACGCGTTTCTCAACGACCCCGCCAACCGGCCGCTCACGCGCGATCGCCTCATGGCCCTCCAGGCCTCGCACCAGGACGCCCTCGCGCGGCGCATGCTCCCCGTCGTCGTCCAGGCTCTCGCCCAGGACACCACGCTCTCCCCGCTTGCCCAGCAGGCCCTCGCCCTCCTGCGCCAGTGGGACGGCACCATGGCAGCCAACCAGGCCGCCCCCGCCATCTGGTGGCACTTCCTCCAGGCCTTCATCGTCCAGCTCTTCGGCCCCTGGTGGGCCCAGGCCGGTCTCGACCAAACCGCCTACACCTTGCACACCTTCACGCCGCACCAGGACGGCTGGGACGGCAACCTCGTCGTCGCCGCCGAAGTGCTCACCACCGGCAACCCCGCCGACCGCGCCCAGGTCCTCCAGCGCTGGCTCGCCGACCCCTCCACCGGCCAGCCCCGTCCACTCCCCACCCTCTTCCATAACGCGCTCGAATCCGCGGTCAACGACCTCGCCCAGCGGCTCGGCGCCAACCCAGCCAGCTGGCAGTGGGGTGCCATCCACCGCCGCCTCATCCCATCCCTCACCCAGGCCCCGCGCCTCGCCCGCGGCCCCTATCCCACCGACGGCGACCGCTTCACCGTCGACCCCAGCGGTGGCGAGTCATCGACCGGCGGTGCCAGCTGGCGCATGATCGCTGACCTGGCCGATCTCACGCGTTCCGTCGGCGTCTTCCCCGCCGGCGAATCCGAAGACCCGACCAGCCCGCACTACGACGACCAGCTACCGCTCTGGCTCAACCACCAGGTCAAGCCGCTCCACTTCCCCGACACCCCACAGACCACCCCAGGCGGCTGGGTCGTCCGCGTCTGGCAGCTTCGCCCGAAAGGAGCGTCGTGATGCGCGTCGCAGCCCGCTGGCTCCCCTGGCTGATCCTCCCCCTCGCCCTGCTCATTGCCGCAGCCATGCTGCTTATCGGCTGGTGGTGGGCCGTGCCCGTCGCCGGCCTGCTCACCGGTCTCGTCGGCCAGGTGAGCCGCCGCCGCGCCTTCAGCTACGGCTTCCTCGCCGCCCTGCTCGCCTGGCTCGCCTTGCTCGCCTGGCGCGCGCTTGCCTGGCGCGGCCTCGCCCAGCTCGCCGTCGTCGCCGCCCTGGCACGGTTGCCCACGGTGGCCGGCATCGCCTTCGCCCTCGTCCCCGCCCTGATCACAGCCCTCGCCGCAGGGCTCCTCGCCGTCGCGGCCTGGACACTCGCCCGTCTCGCCCGCTAGGCTTCGCTCAGCGCTGGCTCCTCGGACGGCCGCACCAGCAGCAATGGCACCGTGCCCTCACGCAGCAGCCGCTCGGCCACGCTCCCCAACACCAGCCGGCTCAGCCCACTGCGCCCGTGCGTCGCCATCACGACCAGGTCAGGCTGGAGCTTCCGTTCCAGCTCCAGCAGTTCCGCGACCGGCAGGCCGCTCCGCACCTGCGTCTGGACAACAACCCCCTGCGACCGTACCTGCTCGGCCACCATCGTCAGGTAGCTCTCAGCATCCTGCACCAGATCCTGCTCGAGCTGATTGATGATGTCCGCGCTCGCTGGCATCTGCACCCAACTCTGGTAGAGCATTGCTGGCACATCGACCACCCGCACCACGTGGATCGTCGCCCCCGTGTGCGCCGCTAGCTCCACCGCGTAGGGCAACGCCGCCTCCGCCAAGGCCGAGCCGTCCAGCGGCACGAGCAGCATCCGCAGCGTGTCCGGCACGGCGTGCGTCACCCCCGAGCGCAACAGCAGCACAGGCACACCAGCGTGCCGCACCACCTTGTCAGCAACACTGCCGGAAATCCAACGCCCAATGCCGCCCCGTCCGTGCGTCGTCATCACGATCAGCGGATCGGATTGCTCCTGCGCATAGTCAATAATCTCCCCAGCCGGATCGCCATAGCGGATCTCGCCGTGCGCCGCGACTGCTAGCCGCTTTGCCACATCCTCGACATACGCCCGAGCCTCAGCGCCCGCCTCCGGCGTCGCATCCTCGGGCACCACCCGCAGCAGCCGCAGGGGCACGTCGAGCTTCCGTGCCAACAGCACCGCGTAGGGCAGTGCGTCCTCGGCAAGCGCCGAGCCATCGAGCGGCACCACAATCGTCCCGATCCGCCGTCGTTCCTGCATCGGTTCCCTCCCAATCCACCCTGACAGACAACCATTGGCATAGTACCATGCCCACGAGCGCACAACGGTTGGCGCGACCGTTCGGCAAGCACTGCGTTATTCAGGAAAAGGGGGAACGTTGTGGGGCAGAACGAGGTTCGCGTGCCGGTCGACACGCTCCATGCCTTCGTCGTCGACGCCTTCCGCCGGGTCGGCATCCCTGACGACGATGCCCGGATTAGCGCCGACATCTTGCTCGCATCCGACGTCCGCGGCATCGAGTCACACGGCGTCCCACGCCTGCGCGGCTACATCACCCGCATCCGCCAGGGCGTCATCAACTTGCGGCCAACCCTCCGCGTCCTCGCCGAAACCCCCGCGACGCTCGCCCTCGACGCCGACAACGGCCTCGGCATGCCGTCGGCCTACCGCGCCATGCAGCGCTGCATCGCCAAGGCCCAGCAGACCGGCTTCTGCCTCACGACGGTCCGCAACAGCAACCACTTCGGCATCGCGGGGTACTACGCCACCATGGCGCTCGAGGCCGGCCTCTGCGGCGTCGCCATGACCAACGCCACGCCGCTCGTCGTCCCCGCTGGCGCGCGTGACCCCTATCTCAGCACCGCCCCCATCGCCGTCGCCATCCCCGCGGGCGAGGAGCCGCCCTTCGTCCTCGACATGGCCACGAGCACCGTCGCCTGGGGCAAAATCGAAATCGCCCAGCGCGAGGGAAAGCCCATCCCCCGCGGCTGGGCCTATGACGCCAATGGCGAGCTGACCACCGACCCCTTCACCGCCGTCGCTCTCACGCCGCTCGGCGCGCTGCCCGAACTCGGCGCGCACAAAGGCTACGGCCTCGGTCTCTTCATCGAAGTTCTCTGTGGCCCACTCGCCGGCGGCCCCTGGGGCTACCACGTCGCCGGCTCACGGAGCGCGCCGCGCCCCTCCGGCACTGGCCACGCCTTCATGGCCTGGCGCATCGACGCTTTCCAGCCCGAGGACCAGTTCCGCGCCGCCATGGACGAGATGCTCCGCACGCTCCGCTCCGCCGCCCCACGCTCTGGCGTCGCGCGCGTGCTCGTGCCCGGCGATCCCGAGCGTGAGGCCGAGGCCGACCGGCGCGCCAACGGCATCCCGCTCCATCCCAAAGTCCTCGACGACCTCCGCGCCCTGGCCGCCGAACTCGACCTGCCCGCGCCCTTCTAGCCGTCGAGCACCACCGGGCTATCAGCGCCGCACTCCCGGCACTGATAGGAGACAAATTCAACCCAGGAAACAACCTCGTCTGGCGCTGGAAAGGCGTGCTCAGCGCCAGCGTCCCAGCGTGCGTAGATCGTCCCAAGGTCATCGGTCACGACCAGCGCCGCCACCGGCTGACCGCCCATGCCCCGCAGCCCGCACCGCCCATGCAGCGCGCCATCCTCGTCGAGCAGCACCGCCGTACCACGGCCCAGCCGCGTCAGCTCCCGCACCGCGATCGTCGGCCCCAAGGCAACCACCACGAGCAACTGCCCGCGCGCCGCGGCAATCGCCGGCTCGCGTTCCGCCAGCTGCTCCACGTAGGCCGCACAGCCCGGACACGGCCAGGCATGCGTGAACAGCACCACGAGGTTGCGACGCCAGTACCACTGCCGTGTGTCCACCTCGCCGTCCAGCCCCGTGCCACGCAGTCGCGGTAGCTGCTGCCCGCGCGCCAGCCGTTCACCGGCCTGCTCCGCTGCCATCGCCACTTCCCTCGCTACTGCGTGATGATCCCCGCTTGCACGGCCGCATCCACCACCTGCCGTGCCAGGGGCGCTGCCGTCACCGAGCCCTCGCCGCCGTGCTCGACCATGACAACCGCTGCCAGCTTCGCCCCGTCCACCGGCGCAAACTCCGCGAACCAGGCGTGCGGCTGCTGCTGCCCGCTCTCGGCCGTCCCCGTCTTGCCCGCAACCGGCACCTTCTCTCCGCGGAACGCCGTCACCGCCGTGCCATTCGGTGCTGACGTCACGTCATGCAGCGCGCTGCGAATATCCGCCAGGTGCTGCGGCGAGACCGGGAGCGTGCCCCGCGCCTTCGGCTGGTGGGTATAGAGCTTCGTCCCATCGACCGCCACCACCTCTTGCACCAGATAGGGCTCCCAGAGCGTCCCACCGTTCGCGATCGCTGCATAGGCATCGGCCAGTTGCAGCGGCGTTGCCAGGAAGAAGCCCTGCCCAATCGCCAGGTTCACCGCATCGCCCCGCGCCCAGTAGTCGTTCTTTTGCTGCCGCTTCCACGTCGGATCCGGCACGAGCCCAGCAACTTCCGGTAACTCCGCCAGCCCCGTCTGCGAGCCAAACCCAAAGCCCCGCGCCATCTGCGGCAGCAGGTTCGGGTCATGCTCGTCGAGCTGGGCACCAATCTGGTAGAACACCGTGTCACACGACTGCACCAGCGCATTGTGCAGCGTCAGCACACCCTGCCCGTTCGGGCTCCAGTCGTGCCACACCTGCGAGCTGCCAGGCAACGAGAACGTCGCCGGACAGTTGATCCGCGTCTGCGCCGTCATCCCCAGCTTCTCGAGCGCCGCGGCCATCGTCACGACCTTAAACGTCGATCCCGTCGGGTAGGCCATCTGCGTCGCCCGGTTCACCAGCGGCTGCTTCTGCGGATCATTCAGCGCGTTCCACGCCTCCGGCGTCATCCCCAGGATGAACTGGTTCGGGTCGAAGCTCGGGTTGCTGGCCATCGCCAGGATCGCCCCGGTGTTCGGGTCGAGCACGACGATGCTGCCAACCTTGTCCCCCAGCGCCTTGTAAGCCGCCTGCTGCAAATCAGCGTCGATCGTCAGCACGATGTCGGCAGCCGGCTGGCTCGGCACCTCCGCTAGCAGCTTCCGCTCCTGCCCGTCCGGCCCGACGATCACCAGCCGCCCGCCGCGCTTGCCGCTCAGGTACTGCTCGCCCCACGCCTCAATGCCTGCCCGGCCAATCCGGTCGCCAACCTCATAGCCCCGGTCAGCATACTTCGCCAGCTCGTCGGCGCTAATCTCCGTCAAATAGCCCGTGATGTGCGCCGCCGCTGGCCCCAGCGGGTAGACGCGGTCGGGCCACTGCCGGATCACCACCCCGGGAATCGCCAGTAACTTCTGCGCCAGCTGCGGATCGACCGGATCGGGCAGCGTGGTGATCGGCATGAACCAGTCCGGCTGCCCGTTCGCATAGCGTTGCTTGATGACGTCCTTCGGCAGGTTCAGCAACTGGCTCAAGCTCTCCAGCAGCGCGTTCTCGTCCTTGATCTGCCCGGGAATCACCCCGACCTTGTCCACCATCCCCAGCTCTGCCAGTGGCCGCCCCTTGCGGTCAAGGATCCGGCCACGCTGCGGCACCACCGGCACCCAGCGCACGTAGCCGTCTCCCAGGTCAGCCACAATCAGCGAGGGCGTCCAGTCTACCCGATATTGCCCTTGCTCGCGAATAATCGGGATCACATTGTCTTCGGTCAGCGTCCCCACCCGGCTCGTCTGCCGCACCACGTGGATCGGCAGCCGCATCGCCCCCGGCGCGGCCGTCCCCAGCGTTACCGTGATCGACCGCTGCCCCATCTCGGCCGCAATGTCCTGGTACCGCTTGACGAAGTCCGCCTGGCTGATGTGCGACTGCGCGGCACTTGAGATCAACGGGTACATTGCGGCATAGTCGCCCTTCTGCCAGGCCGCGATGAACGCCTGGGCCAGTTCCTGCGGCGACGCGAATGTCGCCCCAGCCGGCACGGGCGTGCCGCCAGCCACCGCCAGCGGACTCGCCGTGCTCGTCGCCGCCGCTGTCGCCGTCGGCTCCGGCCCGGCGGCAAGGCGCCCCAGCCGCGCTGCGAGCAGGAACGCTCCCCCCACCACGACCAGCACGCTGACCACACTGACGATGATCAGGGCAGGATTCCGGCTCCGTTCGAGGCGTCGAGCCGGGACCGTTGAGTATCGTCGCACTGCACACCCCCGGCATCGTAGCACCGGCCGCTGTCGGCGACCCGGCGTGCCCTAATGCTGGCAGCTGAAGGGGGTGCGCGTCAACCAACCGAAGGCCACCGCAGCCGCGCTGCACTGCGGTAGGCCAGGCTCACGCTTGCCCCGGTGTGAATCCGCTGGATCGACTCCCCGAGCAGCGGCGCCACCGACAGCACCGTGATCTTCTCGAGGTGCTTGTGCGGGGGCAGCGGAATCGTGTCCGTCACCACCAGCTCCTGGATCGGGCTGCGCGCGAGCCGCTCCACCGCCGGCCCGCTCAGCACCGGGTGCGTGCAGGCCGCGTAGATCGTCCGCGCCCCCCGCGCCAGGCACAGCTCCGCCGCCTGCGTAATCGACCCCGCCGTGTCAATCTCGTCGTCGATCAGAATCACCTCAGCGTCCCGCACGTCGCCGATCAGGTTCAGCAACTCGGTCTGGTCATTGTTCCCCTTGCGCCGCTTCTCGATGATCGCCAGCGGCGCATTCAGCTCGTCCGCGAAGTTGCGCGCCCGCTTCGTGCTCCCCAGGTCAGGCGAGACCACCACCGGATTGCTGAGTTGCTTTTCCTGGAAATACCGCGCCAGGATCGGTAGCGCCGTCATCTCGTCCACCGGGATGTTGAAGAAGCCCTGAATCTGCCCAGCGTGCAGGTCGATCGTCAGCACCCGGTCAGCCCCGGCCACCGTAATCATGTCGGCGATCAGCCGCGCGGTAATCGGCACCCGCGGCTGATCCTTCTTGTCCGTCCGCCCATAGCCGTAGTACGGGATCACCGCCGTGATCCGCCCAGCCGACGCCCGCTTCAGCGCGTCGATGATGATCAGCAGCTCCATGATGCTCTCGTTGACCGGGCTGCTGAACGACTGGATCACGAAGACGTCGTTCTCGCGCACGCTCTCGCCGATGCGCACAAAAATATTCTCGTTGCTGAACTTGAAAACCTCGATCCGCCCGAGCGGGATATCGATATACGCGCAGACTTTGCGCGCCAGCTCGGGGTTCGCGTTCCCAGTGAAGATCGTCAGCTGGTCATAGAGTCCCATCGCGCCCCCTCGCCTCCTCCGCCTGCAACCGCTCGAGCGCCTGGCGCGCCGCCTCTTGCTCGGCCGCCCGCTTGCTCGGCCCTTGGCCAATTCCCAGCACCACCTCGCCGACCTGCACCGCCACAGTGAACATCCGCTGGTGCGCCGGCCCCACTTCCTCGAGCGTTGCATACACCGGCGTCACGTGCAGCCGCTCTTGCGTCCACTCCTGCAGCCGCCCCTTGTAGTTGCCGATCCGCCGCACCAGTGACCCCTCGTCCGCTTCCCGCTTCAGGAAGCGGGCCAGGAATCGCCGTGCCGTCCGAATCCCGCGATCCAGGTAGATGGCGGCCAGCACCGCCTCGAACGCCCCGGCCAGAATCCGATCACGCACTGGCTGGCCCGGCCGTGGCCGCTCTCCATGCCCCAGATATAAGCACTGGTCGAGTTCCAGCTCCCGTGCCCAGCGTGCCAGCGTCTGCGTCCGCACCAGCGCCGTCCGGTAGGCCGTCAAGTCGCCTTCCGGCGCGCGCGGAAACCGCTGGTAGAGAAATTCGGCCGCCAGCAGCCCAAGCACCGCATCGCCGACGAACTCCAGCCGCTCGTTTGAGGCTGCCACCGCCGCCTCGCCGCTCAGCCCCTGCTCATTGACGTACGACAGGTGCGTCAGCGCGCGCCGCAGCAGCGCCACATCACGAAACTGCACCCCCAGCCGCTGCGTGGCCAGCGCCAACCGCTCGTCCAGCTCCCCCGCCTTCGCCATCGTCGCGTCTGCTGTCGCGCTCATCGCATGGCAAGCTTCAGCATCGCCTCAAGGTCGACCTGGGCCTTGCGCGCGAGCTCGGCCAGCTTGTCCCAGTGGATGGAGATGATATAGAGGTAGTGCATCGGCTCCGTCTCGCGGCTCATCGAACTCGCCAGCCCCGGACCCACCAGAAAGTGGATCAGCGCCTCGGCCATCATGTTCTCTTCCGCGTTGCGATCGTCCAGCGTAATCGCGTTGCCCCCGGCGCAATACGCCGCGTACGCCTTTGCCAGACCCCGCAGAAACGGCCGCACCATCCGATCGGCCAGCGCCCGCTCCTTGCGCATCACCCGTCGCTGCTCGGCCTCGATCTCCTGCACAGCCTCAGCCGTCGTCGCGCTGCGCTCGACGTCCTTCACCTCCTCACGCCCAGTGTAGTGCTCGACAATGTAATACAGCAGGCGCTGTGCCTCGTCTGCCATATCCACCCTGCCCCACTGCTGGCCAGCCCAGCCCTCTGGCCTGCCCTTATTCTCGCATAGTCTGCCTCACGAGGAACACCTGCGCGCACTCCAAGCCTACCGGTATCCCCGCCCGCTCAGCAACCCCACCCGGCAATCGTAAGAAGCCGTTTACACAACGGTTACCATGCGGCACTATTATGAGCCAGGCCGGGGTATCCTTCCCCGGCAAAGTCAGGCGTGTCGTGCTGTCAGCAAGGAGGCCCACTGCCGATGAGCACCGGAACTGCTGGTCTGCGTGCCCCGTGGTCGTTCCCCAAGTTTCCGTTTTCCTGGACACAACGCGCCGTGCTCCTCGCCGCGCTCTTGATCAGCGCCGTCGTCGGCCACACGGCCTACTACCGCGTGACCGGCCAGTCATCTGCCCCTGTCACACCGCCGACCGTCACGCCCGTCCGCCGGGGCACAGTGGCCGCGACGGTCTCGGCCTCCGGCAACTTGACGACTGACACGACGCTGAATCTCAACTTCGCCACATCGGGCCGTGTCCAGGAAGTGCTGGTCAAGGTCGGCGACCAGGTCAAGGCCGGCCAGCCACTCGCTCGCCTCGACCCGACCGACCTGCAGAACCAGGTGAACCAGGCCCAGGCCCAGGTCGCCGCGGCCCAGGCGCGTCTTGACGCCGTCATGCACCCCTACACCCAGGCTGACGTCGCTGCGGCGCAACAGCAAGTGGCGCAGGCCCAGGCCTCCTATACCCAGGCCGTCAACAACCTCAACGCTCTACTGAACCCGAGCCCGGCCGACATCGCTGCGGCGCAGCAGCAGGTGGCCCAGGCTCAGGCAACCTACCAATCGGCTCTGAACAACCTCAATACCTTGCAAAACCCGAGCCAGGCTGACATTGCTGCCGCCCAGCAGGCCGTCCAGCAGGCCCAAGCCAACTACCAGACCGCGCTCAATAACCTCAACACGCTCCAAAACCCGAACCAGGCCGACGTCGCCGCAGCCCAGCAAGCTGTCCAGCAAGCCCAGGCCAACTACCAGACCGCGCTCAATAACCTGCAGAACCTGCAGCAGCCGAACGCCGCCGACGTCGCTGCGGCCCAGCAGGCCGTCGCTCAGGCTCAGGCAGCCTACCAGAGTGCCCTCAACACGCTCAACACGCTCCAGCATCCGAGCCAGGCCGACATCGCTGCTGCCAACCAGGCCGTGCAACAGGCTGGCGCAAGCCTCAGCCAGGCCCAGAACAACCTCACCTTCTGCGGCCGGCAGGGCTATCCCGACTGCGTCACTGCCCAGCGCCAGGTCGATTCCGCCAAGGCCGCACTCGACGCCGCTCGCCAGAAGCTCTACCAGCTCATGAACCCCGACCCCGCTCAGATCGCCGCGGCCCAGCAGCAGGTGCAGTCGGCCAAGCAAGCCCTCGATGCCGCCAACGCCAAGCTCCAGCAGTTGCTCAACCCCGATCCCAGCCAGGTCGCCGCGGCCCAGCAGCAAGTCAACGCCGCCAAGTCGGCGCTCGATGCCGCCCAGGCCAAGCTCAACCAGCTCCTCCATCCCGACCCGAACCAGCTGGCCGCCGCGCAGCAGCAGGTCGACTCGGCCAAGGCCGCGCTCGATGCTGCCAACGCCAAGCTCAACCAGTTGCTCCATCCTGACCCCAGCACGATCCAGGCCGCGCAGCAGCAGGTCGACTCGGCCAAGGCTGCGCTCGACGCCGCCAACGCCAAACTCAACCAGCTCCTCCACCCCACCGCCCGCGATATCAGCAACGCTCAGGCGGCCGTCCAGAGCGCGCAATCAGCCTTGAACGCTGCCCAGGCTCACCTGCAGCAGGTGCTCGCTGGCCCCTTGCCGACCGACGTCGCCCAGCAGCAGGCAGCTGTCCAGCAAGCCCAGGCCGCCTTGCAGCAGGCCCAGGACAACCTCGCCAAGGCCACCTTGACTGCGCCGATCGATGGTGTCGTAACGGCCGTCAACATCAAGCCCGGTGACCTGGTCGGCACCTCGAGCGCCAGCGGCGCCATCAGCATCCTCAACAACACCGGACTCTACCTGCAGGCGACGATCAGTGAAACCGACGTGCCCAACGTCAAGGTCGGCCAGCCGGCGATCATCACGCTCGACGCCCTGCCCAACCAGCGCTTCACCGGCCACGTCTCGGCCATCTCGCTCTCGCCCACCGTCACCCAGGGCGTCGTGACCTACACCGTCCTGCTCTCCCTCGATAACACCCCGGCCACCAGCAGCCTGGCCCCGGGCATGACCGCGACCGCCTCGATCATCACCCAGCAGCACACCAACGTGCTCGTCGTCCCCTCGCGGGCCATCCGTCGCCAGGGCACGCAGCAGGTCGTCGACGTCTGGGCCAATGGCCATATGGTCACCCGGACCGTGACGACCGGCCTGAGCTCCAATAACCTTACGGAGATCACCAGCGGCCTGAACGAAGGCGACCTCGTCGTCGTGCCCACGACTGGCACGGCTGGCACGACTGGTACGACCACGCAAGCGACGCCCGCGGCCAACGCGCCACGCGGCTTCGGTGGCGGCGGCTTCTTCGGCGGCCCCGGGCGATAGGAGGTGTGCGATGATCCGCGTCCGTAACCTCAAGAAGATCTACCAGATGGAAGGCGGCGTGACGATCCCAGCCCTGGCCGGCGTCTCGCTCGACATTGCCGACGGAGAGCTGGTCGCGATCATGGGGCCCTCCGGCTCGGGCAAGTCGACGCTGATGTACATCCTCGGCTGCCTCGACCAGCCCACCTCTGGCACCTACGAACTCGACGGCGTCCTCGTCAACGAGCTCTCCGACGACAAGCTGGCCGAGATCCGCAGCAAAAAGATCGGCTTCGTCTTCCAGAACTACAACCTGCTCCCCCACCTGCCCGCCATTGAGCAGGTCGAGATGCCGCTCATCTACCTCGGCCTGCCGCGCAGCGAGCGCCGCAAGCGGGCCCGTGAGGCGCTGATCGCCGTCGGACTCGGCAACTTCCTCGATCACCGCCCCACCCAGCTCTCCGGCGGCCAGCAGCAACGCGTCGGCATCGCCCGGGCGCTCGTCAAGGAGCCCTCCCTCATCCTCGCGGACGAGCCGACCGGCAACCTCGACAGCCGCTCCGCCGAGGAGATCCTCGCCATCTTCCAGCGGCTCAACGCCGAGCGCGGCATCACCATCGTCCTCGTCACCCACGAGCCCGATATCGCCGCTCACACGCAACGCGTCATCCGCATGCGCGACGGCTTCGTCATCGGCGACGAGCGCCAGGAGCCCGTCCTGGCCGGCAGCTGGGCCACCGTTGCGCCCGCGGTGACTTCACCGGAGGTGCAGCCATGAGCATCGGCGACGCCTTCGCCATCGCCTTCCACGCCCTGGCCACCAACAAGCTGCGCACCGCCCTCACCATGCTCGGCATTATCATCGGCGTCTGTGCCGTCATCGCCATGATCGCCATCGGCCAGGGCGCCCAGCAGCAGGTCGTCTCCCGCATCTCCTCGCTCGGCACCGACCTGCTCTACATCCGCCCCGGCGCCCAGCAGCAGAACGGCGTGCGCACGGCCGCCGGTACCGCCCCGACCCTCAGCATCGACGACGGCCAGGCCATCGCCCAGAACGTCGACAACGTCAAGGCCGTCGTCCCCGTCGTCTACGGCAACGCCCAGGTCATCTACCAGGGGCAGAATGTCAACACCCGTATCATCGGCACGACCCCAGCCTACCAGGACGTCCATAGCTACTATCCCGTCGACGGCGACTTCTTTACCGACCAGGACGTTACCGCCGCCAACCCGGTCATCGTCCTCGGCTCCAACGTCGCCCAGGAACTCTTCGGCGACACCGAGCCGGTCGGCCAGACCGTCCGCGTCTCGGCCGGCCGCGTCTCGATCCCCTTCCGCGTCGTCGGCGTGATGCAGTCGAAGGGCAGCCTCGGCTTCGTCAATGTCGACGACCAAGTGCTGATGCCCCTCACAACGCTCGCCCGCAAGATCCAGGTTAACCGCAACACCAAGGGTGGCCAGCTCGTCGACGAACTCGACGTCCAGGTCACCAGCACGGACGTAATCCCAACCGTCCAGAACCAGATCGACGACCTGCTCCGCACGCGCCACCAGGTCGCTCAGGACGACTTCACGATTCTGAGCCCGCTCGACTTCCTGAACACGCTCTCGAGCGCGATCCAGGCCTTCACCATCCTGCTCGGCAGCATCGCCGGTATCTCCCTCGTCGTCGGCGGCATCGGCATCATGAACATCATGCTCGTCTCGGTCACGGAGCGCACACGCGAGATCGGCATCCGCAAGGCGATGGGCGCCCGGCGACGGGATATTCTGACCCAGTTCCTGATCGAGGCCGTGACGGTGAGCCTGATCGGCGGCGCAGCCGGCATCTTGCTCGGCGTCGGGGCAGCCCACGTGCTCAACGGCCGGCAGATCGGCACCGGCACGCTAACAACGGCGATCGTGCCGTCCTCGATCGTGCTGGCCTTCACCGTCGCCGCAGCGGTCGGGATCGTCTCCGGGATCTACCCGGCGATGCGGGCTGCCTCGCTCAACCCGATCGAGGCCCTGCGGTATGAGTGACACGCAGCCGCCACGCCCGCCGCACTGCTGCGGCCCGCCCGGTGCCAGGGAAACGCGGCGCCGGGCGACCGGACAGGCAGCAGGCACGGGATCGCTGGGTAGGGGTGGAAAGGAGAAGGCATGCGCAATCGCTTTACCCAGGTACTCGCCGTCGTCATCATCCTCGGCCTCGGCATCGGGGCTGCATTCGCCGCCGGCTCGGTCTACGGCCGGAACACGGCGGCCAAGAACGTCCAGCCGGTCGTCATCGGCGCGGGCGGCACAGGCGGCGTCGCCGCAGCGAGCGGCACAGCCGACGCCGCCGGTGGCACCGGCAGCGGCAGTGGCAGTGGCCGCCAGGGCTTCGGCGGAGGCGGCTTCGGCGGCGCCATCAGCGGCACCGTCAGCGCTGTCAACGGCCAGCAGCTCACGCTGACGCTCGCCAACGGCCAGCAGCTCACCGTCGCCCTCACGGCTGACACCCACATCGGCACGGTGAGCCAGGCGAGCCAGAGCGCGCTCACCAGCGGCGCTGAGGTACTGGTTACGGGCACCCGCGGCAGCGACGGCACGCTGACCGCCAGCGCCGTGATCGTCGTGCCGTCGGGCTTCCTGCCGACGCCAGCAGCCGGCAGCACCAGCGGCGCAGGCGCCTCGGGCGCAGGCACCTCGGGCGCAGGCACCTCAGGCGCGGGCGCCGGGACTGGCGGAGCCGGCCGGGCCGGTGGACAGGCCACGCCGGGCGCAAGCGGACGCCCCGCGGCCACGCCCACCCCGACGCCCTAGCCCCACCTAACTCGATCACACCAGTCCGTTTGCTCCAGTCCTTTTTCTCCACGCACGTGGGCCGGGAGGTAACCTCCCGGCCCACCCTGCTGCTCGGGCACGCCCGCGCACGCCGTCTCTGACCAGCCTTGTGCCGGCATGCCAGGGCAGGGCACGCAGCGCTGCCAGCTCTCCCGCAGAGACAGCCTGTGCCAGGCGCTCCAGCCTGCCAGCGAGCCCCAGGCCGTCGCCACGGCCCACGCTCGCCACCCCAGCACGCCACACCTGGCCCACGCACAACCGGGAGGCGCACGCAGAGCTGGGCCATGACGTCGATGCACGATGCGCAGGTGCGCGCCCGAGTCAACACCCGGCTCAGCGCACGCGCCAAACGCGCACAACATCACAACGCGCAACCGGCAACGCGAAAAACGCGGGCGTCACGAGCGGGCAGCGGGCAGCGCCCAGCGCATCGCTCGCACCATAACACCGACCCGCAAACCGGCGACGCCGGCGGACAGCACGGGTGCATTGCCTGCCCAACACCCAGGAACGCAGGCATCACTGGGGAATCACGACCGGGGCATGGTCGCACAAGAGCACGAGCGCCTTGCCGCGTAACACGCTGGTGCGACAGCCAGGCGCATTGGCCGCGCACCAAAAGAAACGGCCCCGGGGGAAATCCCCCAGGGCCGCCCCAGCGTCTCCGCCGTGCTTACGGATACGCTACGGAATCACGTAGACCGTCTGCACGTTGGACAGTGGCGTCGTCCCGTCTGCCGCGAAGAGCTGGACCTGGAAGTACGTGCCAGCCGTACCCGAGCAGACGTAGATCGGCTGCGTTCCACCGGTGAGCGTCACCGACGTTGCTGGCGGCTGAATGTTGCACTGCTGGAAGCTCACCGTGGCGTGGCCGTTGCCGTCGGCGTGCCGGTCGGCGTGCCCGTCGGCGTGGCCGTTGCCGTCGGCGTGCCGGTTGGCGTGCCCGTCGGCGTGGCCGTCACGGTGCCCGTCGGCGTGGCCGTTGCCGTCGGCGTGCCGGTTGGCGTGCCCGTCGGCGTGGCCGTCACGGTGCCCGTCGGCGTGGCCGTTGCCGTCGGCGTGCCGGTTGGCGTGCCCGTCGGCGTGGCCGTCACGGTGCCCGTCGGCGTGGCCGTCACCGTGCCGGTGCTGGTTGCAGTCGGCGTCGGGGCCGGCGGCGGCGTGAACAGGCCAGGCACGACCGCCAGGTTGAACACGGCCGAGCCGTCACCCTGCACCGCGTAGTTCACGTCGTTCGAGACACCGCTGACCGGGCCACCGGAGTCGATCTTGATAACAGCCGAGCCCTGGAAGCCGAGCGGCAGCGTCGACAGATCCGTCGGCGCGTAGATCGTCAACCCGCCGAAGGCCGGGATCGTCGTGATCACCGGGCTGCTCAGGGTCGGCGCCACCTTCGCGCCCGACTGGTCATAGAAGGTGACCTCGATCGTGGCGGCCGTCGTGCTGCTGGCGTTGAAGAGGTTGATGCCGCTCGTGTCACCGAACGGCGAAGCCGCACCCGCGCCACGCTGGAAGAGCGGCAGCGCCAGGCCGTCGTTCGTCACACCGCCGGTCTGCGCCAGGTAGCTCATCGCCTGGCCCATGCCGTCGGCCTTGGTGCCCATGTACTTGACTTCATCGACCACTGCCGCCAGCGGGCCAGTGCCGCTGATCACCGCCTGGGCAATGCCGCCGATGCCGACATTGGCGAACTCCGGCCGGTAGACGTAGGTCATCGACCGAGCATCGATCGACACCTGCTGGGCCGCGACCGCCGTGCCGGCCTGGTTGTAGAAGGTGACCGTCACGGTGTTGCTGGAATCGCCCAGGTTGGCGATGTTGATGCCGGTGTTCCAGCCGTTATAGGTCTGGAAGATCAGCGGCGCGTAGACCGTCTGTGCGCTCGCACCCTGATCCGACGACACCCGTGGCTGGACGACGTTCGTCAGCGCCATCGAGGTCGAGGCCTTGACGCGATCGACGTTCCCAACGATCGCGCAGTCCGACGAAATCCAGGCCGAGCCGACCCAGGTGTTCAGCCCGGTCGGGAAGGTGCCCAGCGCCAGCAGGTCGACCGTTGCCGACTGGCCCATGTTCAAGGTCGTCGTGAAGCTGTTGGGCACGCTCGGGTTCGTCCCCTGCGGGTAGAAGATGACCGTCACGCCGCAGGCATCAGTCTGCGAGACGTTGGTCACGTGGATGATCGAGTCCCAGCCGTTGTTGGTCTGGACGATCGGCAGCACCCAGTTCCACTGACCGGTCGTCGTGATCGTCGTGTCGTAGTCGGTCGGCACCGTCAGGCCGCGCGACAGCGTCACGTCCGACAGCGGCAGCGCCGTGTAACCGGAGACGATCGTCTGGGCCGAGCTGGTCTGGGCCGCCGTCGACGCCGACGGTGCGACGTGCTTCTCCGCGCCAGCGATCGCCGGGCAGGCACCAGGCGCCAGGTTGAAGCTCACCTTGTACTGCGACCCCGGCGCTGGCTCGTTAGCGTTGACGTTGCCGATGGTGTTCCAGTTGATCTGGAAGCCGGTCGACGTCAGGTTCTGGATCGCGTAGTCGGTGCCCGAGACATAGGTCGTGCTGCCCTGCTTGACGACGATGTTCGGCGTCGCGGTATCGACCGGCGCCGTCACCGTGTCGGTGCTGTCAAGCGCGCCGTGCGTGATCGTCACCGTCTCGGAGCACTCAGCCAGCGCGACCAGCGCACCACCCGGGCTGCTGATGCCCAGCTGGGCCGCCGACAGCGTCTTCGACGCAAACGGCTCGAGCACCGTCGACAGGATCGGCGTCGAGCTCGAGCTATCGCCCGGCTTGTGGAAGTCAACGGTGATCTCCGCGTTGTTGAGGTTCTGCACCGTCACCGTGCCGTACCACGGCCCGGTGCCGTTCAGGGTCTCCCCGTTCGGTACCCACGGGAAGAAGATCGCGTTCTGCCCGGGGTTCTGGGGGCCCTGCTGTGCCGGCGCTGGCGCCGTCGTCAGCCCCGCCAGGGCGCCGACGATCAGGCCGAGCGCGGCCAGAAGATAGAGTACTCGCTTCGTCATACGTCCCCCTTCATGCACACAAACCTTCTGCCGTCAGGCGCACACTGCGCGAAACGACACAAGGATCGACGTGGCAGCCGGTCACCACCACGTCACACCCCGCTGACGCACACCCGTGCGTCTCATCCCATGCCCCTTACCCGCTAAGCTACCCTCCTTTCCTTCCCCTTCCCCAGACGTGTGTTGTCCACACTACCACACAGTCTAGCGAAGGGTCATCACCCGGTCAAGAGATCTCCACTGCCACGCACCAGGCCGCGCCTGTTCGCTCACGTCATCTCACGCAGCCACCACCCTGCGGCCAGCAGCGGAGGGGAGCACTCCCTCTCAGCGCTCCCACTCTCTATAACGAACGAGCGCGCCAAAGGTTACGCGCGCCCGGCCATTGCATGGTTGTTGCGCCAGCCGCCCGCTACGCTCCCCAGCGCCAGGACAGCCACGATCAGCCCGGTGGCGATGTTGCCGAACACCGCCGCCCCAGAGGCCGTCGCCCCAAAGACGAACGGCGACACGGCCAGCCACAGCCCAAGCACCACGTTGGCCAGCCCCGACCAGCGGTAGGTCGGCGACAGCACCAGTTCGGTGATCGCCCAGCCGACGATCAAAAAGCCGCAGACGACGTCGTTGATCCGCACTCCGTGGTAGAGCCAGAACTGCAGCGCATAGGGCATTGCGACCGTCCAGGCCCCGAGCACGATGCAGGCCCCGGCCAGGAGGTCCCACAACACCGACGGCCGCTCTGCTGTGTTGGCCATCTCCACCAACCCTCTCCGTCTGCACCCTGCACGCCAGCTTCAGCCCAGCCTGCCGCCAGGCCCGGCGCGATTCTACCATGCCCCCGCGCCGCCGCAGGACATTGCCCCGCTGTACCGCCAATACTGCCAGCACTGGCGCCGTCGGGGCACGACCATCGCCGGGCCCCGGCCGGGCGTAGTTGGCCGTCGTGACGGGCAACGCTTGCGCCCGGCTGAGATGCCAGCTATCCTTGGGTCGAGAGGAGCCTGCCGGTGGCAGCCCACCACGACGACCACGAGCTGATCGAGCAACTGCTGCGGCTGGTGCGCGAGCACCCTGAGCTGCGCGAGGCGCTGCGCCGCGAGCTGCTAAGCGAGGAGTTGCTCGCCCTGCCGGCCCGCGTCGACCAGCGGTTCGCTGAACTTGCCCAGCGCATCGAGGAACTCGCGGCCCGTACGTCCGAACTCGCCGACCGCATCACCTTCCTGGCGACCCGTCAGGAGCGGACGGAGGCCGGCCTCGCCCGGCTCGACGAGCGGCTCGAACGCCTCGAAGCCCGCACCGAGACCCAGGCGCAGGCCATCGCCGCCCTCCTCGACGCCCAACAGGCCACCGAGCGCCAGCTCGCCACCCTCGCCGAGCGCATGGCCGAGCTCGCTGACCGCCAGGCGGTGACCGAGCAGCGGCTGGCCCAGCTCGCTGCGCGCATGGACGCTCTCACCGAGCGCATGGAGCGTGTCGAAGCCCAAATCGCCAGCCTCACCGCGCGCATGGAGCAGGCCGAGCAGCAGATCGCCAATCTGACGGCGCGGATGGAGCGTGTTGAAGCGCAGATCGCCAGCCTGACTGAGCGCATGGAACGCGTCGAGGCCCAGATCGCCAGCCTCACTGCGCGGATGGAGCGCGTCGAGGCACAGATTGCGAGTCTCACTGTGCGTATGGAGCAGGTCGAGCAGCAGATCGCCAGCCTGGTGGAAGAACTCCGGGCCTTCCGCCAGGCGGTGGAGGCCCGCTTCCAGCGAGTCGAGGACCGGCTTGGGGTGCTCAGTGGCTTCTTCCACTACACCTTCTATCTCCATCGCCTCGCCTCGATCCTCGGCCACCAGGTCCGACGGCTCCGCGCCGACCAGCCTGGTGTGCTGCTCGAGCCACTCGCCGACCGCCTCGGCCCGGCCGCCTACCGCGCCTTGCTCGACACCGACCTGATCGCCCGCGGCCGCTTGACCGACGGGCGCGAGGTCTGGCTGGTCATCGAGGTCTCGGCGGTCGTCGACGAGCACGACGTCGAGCGCGCGCTGACCCGGGCTGCGCTCTTGCGCCGCGCTGTGCCGCTCGTCCTGCCGGCCGTCGCGGGCTCGAGCGCGACCGAGGCCGCTGAGCAGCTCGCGGCTGAGTCCGGCGTGATCGTCATGCAGGACGGCCTCCACCCCGCGCTCGACCCCCTGCTCGAACGCTGGGCCGCAGCCTAGCTGCCCCCAGCACGCCTTGCCACCGCTGCACGCCCTGCCGTACACTCTGACATGACAGGTGTCTTGTCAGCTCACAGGTGGGCACGACCGCATCTGCTGGCCGCACGCCCGCGCCCACCGACCGGCAACGAAAGGAGTCCGCCATGACACGCGTCGTCGAGGTTCCCGACTACCCGGTGGCCAGCCACGTCGCGATCGACCCTGCCCGGACAGCCCTGATCGTGGTCGACATGCAGAACGACTTCGTCGAGCCGCAGGGCGCGCTCTTCGTCCCCGACGCCCCAGCCACCGTGCCCCGCATCCAGCAACTGCTCGCGCTCGCCCGCGCCCACGGCCTCTTCACCGTCTTCACCCAGGACACCCACTACCCCGGCGATCCCGAGTTCCCGATCTGGGGCGAGCACTGCCTCGCTGGCACCTGGGGCTGGCAGATCGTCGATGCCCTCGCTCCCCAGCCCACCGAACTCGTGCTGCCCAAGCGCCGCTACGACGCCTTCTACGGCACGCCGCTCGACCACGAGCTGCGCCTCCGCGGCATCACCCACCTCGTCATCTGCGGCACCGTCGCCAGCATCTGCGTCCACTACACCGCCGCGAGTGCAGCCCTGCGCTGGTACCAGGTCATCATCCCGGTCGACGCCACCTCTGCCCTGCATCCGTTCGACCTCGAAACCGCCAACCGGCAGACGGCCTTCCTCTTCCGTGGCATCCTCACGACTGTCGATGCCATCACCGTCGAGCCAGCCGCTGCCGCAGCCGCCACTCAGCCCGCCGAAGGAGCACGCTGATGCCCACGACACACGCGCCGTCGCCGCTCACTCCCGACCGGGCAGCCGCCCCTGAGGCACGCCGCGCGCGCTTGCTCGATTGCCTGCGCCAGGCCGACCGGCCGCTCACCGGCGGCGAACTCGCTGCGCTGCTCGGCGTCAGCCGCCAGATCATCGTCCAGGACATCGCTGTCCTGCGGGCTCGCGGCGCCGCCATCACCGCCACACCCCGCGGCTACCAGCTCGCCTCCCCGGCAACCGGCCTGCGGGCGATGGTCGCCGTCCGGCACACGCCAGCCCAGACGGCCGACGAACTGTTCGCGCTCGTCGATGCCGGCGTCGAGGTCATCGACGTCATCGTCGACCACCCGCTCTACGGCGAGTTGCGCGGCAACCTGCGCCTCGCCTCGCGCGCCGACGTCGAGCAGTTCCTCGACGCCGTCTCCCGGACACGCGCCCACCTGCTGAGTGAGCTGACCGACGGCCTCCACGTCCACACGCTCGAGGCCCGCTCCCTCGAGGCGCTCGAGCGCGCCCGCAACGCCCTCCGCGCCCGCGGTTACCTCATCGAGTAGCGCCCGCGCTCACGGCGCTGGAAGCATCACGACCGGACGCGGCGTGCCTGGCAGCGGGTGCCAGTCCGCCGTGGCCACCAGCTGCAGCTCGACCTGCAGCTGCCCAACCGTCCCCGCCGGCAGTGGCAGCAGCCACCAGTCCTCGACGGCGTCACCCGGCTGCCACAGCCGCGGCGCGCTCATTCCCGCCAGCGCGTAGTCCCGCCGCTCGGCGACAATGCGCCCGGCAGCGTCGCGCACCCGCAGCCAGATCATCGCGTCACGGCCGAGCGGCTGGCGCACCTGCCAGCGCAGCTGCACCACCAGTCGCGAGCCAGTGCGCTGCGCCGTCGCCTCAGCCAGCTCGAGCGCATCGGCAAAGGTCGCCAGCGGCGTGGCAGCCGTCGCCCCGCCGGGGAGAAGCCGCCCCGGCTCCCGCACGACGATGCCGTCTGGCAAGAACTCGGTGACGCCCAGCGCGAAGCCCGCCCGCAACCGCTGGTCGATGGCCTGATGGTCAATCGGCTCACCATGGGGACCGAACGTCAGCCGCCACGCGTGCACCGGCGGCGCCAGCGACCGCGATTCCACCGTCGCCCGCACGTTCGCCCCGGCCAGCACCACCCGCTCTAGCCCCACGTACTCCGGCTCAACCTGCACACCAAAGCGGCCAATCGGCCACTCGTAGCGGTCGCGCGCAAACCAGGCCGGTACGTTGACCAGCAGCAGCTGGCCGCCGGGATGCGCCGCGCCGAGCCGGATGATCCCCTCGGCCACCGTCGAGGCCGCGGCAAACCAGTCGGTGCGCATGGCGATGAACTGCACGCTCTGCACGAGCACCGCCGCCAGCGCCAGCGGAACGGTCACCGCAGCAGCGTGCCGCCAGCGCGTCACCGCCACGCCTTCGCCCCAGGCACGCCAGACCGCCCGCGGCAGCAGTCCCCAGAAGGCCGCAATCCCCGGCGAGGCAGCGTAGAGCAGGCGCGGGCTGTTGACGACGTAGCCGGGGAACGTGAGGCGCGTCGCTGCCGGAGCAAACGCCACGGCCGCCCAGGCCAGCGCCAGCAGCCCCAGCCAGCCCTGCCGCCCCGTCCGGTGGAGCAGCAGCCCGGCCAGCACCCCGGCCAGCCCCGTCCCCACCACCCAGCGCAGCGGGTGCGCCTCAAGCGCGGCCGGCGGCACCAGCCAGCTGAGCTGGCGCGTCACCGGGAACGCCACGCCTTCCAGCCCAAACACGCTGTTCCAGAGCACGTCCCGCAGCACCACGTGGTCGCCACGCGGCTTGGGCAAGACCACGAACCAGACCAGCAGGTAGCCCGCCTCCGCCAGCAGCGGCAGGAGCAGCCACGCGCTCGGCCGCCGCGCACGCCCGCTCCGCCAGCGCCACAGCTCGATCGCCAGCAACGCCGGCCCGAGCAGCACCGCCGACTCGTGCGTCAGCAGCGCCGTCACCGCCAGCACGCCCGCCGCGGCCAGCCAGCCTGCTGATCCCCGCTCCCGCCCACGCAGCCAGCAGACCAGCGCCCCCAGCACCTGCGGTAACGACAGCGGATGGCACATCGCCCCAAAGATCGTAACCGCCTGGTAGCTCCAGGGAAACGCCAGGAAGAACGCCCCCGGCAGCAGCGCCCACCGCCAGCCCACCGCCCGGCGCAGCAGCAGCACCACGCACCAGCCAGCCAGCGCGTGCCCCAGCAGCGAAACCCCGTGCAGGAGCACCGTGTCGTAGCGGCCAAGCAGGTCGAACGTCGCCTTCCAGAGCACGAACGGGATCGGCCGGAAGTAGGGATACCCGTTCGGCAGCGGCTGCGTCAGCAGCTGCCAGTAGCTCCGCTCCTGCGTCCGCGTCGTGTCGTAGGCATCGTCGAGAAAGAAGGAGAAGCCCAGCGCCCGGCCATAGAGCGCCAGCGTCACCAGCAGGCACGCCACCAGCGTCCCCGCCGGCAGCGCCCAGCGCGCCCACGCCCGCGGCAGCCCCACTCCCCGCGCAGCAGCCTGCCGCGTCGCCCGGCGCGAACGCTGCGCAACCTCCACTCCTGCCATAACGGCCCCCGCCCGTTCTCCCAATTCCCCGGTAAGCCTAGCCCAGGCTTTTCCTTCCGGCAACCATGCGGTAGCCTGAAGCACAGCGGCGCTCGAGCCGCCACACACAGAGGGAAAGGATTGCAGGTATGCGGGAAAACACGGCCAAGCGTAAGATGCTCGCCGGCCAGCCAGCGTTCGGCTACACGCTGCAACTCTACGCGCCGCTCGTCGCCGAGGCGCTCGCCAGTTGCGGCATCGACTTCATCCTCATCGATACGCAGCACGGCACCTTCGGCCCCGACGGCCTCATCGACACCCTCGTCGCCCTCACCCACGGCACCGCCGTCCCGATGGTGCGTGTCGCCCGCAACGACTACACGCTGATCGGCCGTGCCCTCGACGACGGCGCACTCGGCATCATCGTGCCGCTCGTCAACAGCCGGGCCGACGCCCAGGCCGTCGCCGACGCCTGCCACTTCCCGCCCCGCGGCACACGCTCCCTCGGCTGGGGCCGCGCCCGCGTCTACGGCGCCGACTACCCCGACTGGATCGACCGCGAGCTCTTCGTCGCCGTCCAGATCGAGACCATCACCGCCGTCGAGCACGCCGACGAGATCCTCGCTGTCGACGGCATCGACGGCTGCTGGATCGGCCCCGCCGACCTCGCCCTCTCCCTCGGCATCGACTACCGCCGCGCGGCCGACGACCCCCGCCACGCCGAAGCCATCGCCCACGTACTCGACGTCTGCCGCCAGCTCGGCAAAGTCCCCGGCTTCGCCGCCTACTCCATCCCCGACGCCCAGGCGCGCGCAGCCCAGGGCTTCCGCTTCGTCACCGCCGGCAGCGACATCGGCTTCCTCGTCAACGGCGCGCTTGAGGGCGTGCGCGCGCTCGGCCTCACTGCCCAAACGGGGCCGGGCTACGGCGCCTAACGCCGTCAGCTATCCTTGGGCCAGGCCAACGGAGGGAGGCTCCCATGTTCTACACCCGCAAAGGCGACGAGGGCTACACCGACCTGCTCGGCGGCCGCACCCGCGTCGCCAAGTATCACCCGCAGCCCGACGCCTACGGCACGCTCGACGAAGCCAGCGCCGCCCTCGGCCTCGCGCGCGCCCTCGCCCAGCACGAGCGCACCAAGGCGCTGATCATCCAGGTTCAGCGCGACCTCTACCTGCTGATGGCCGAGCTCGCCTTCGCCCCCGGCATCGAGCAAGAGCGCTACCACATCACTGCCGAGCACGTCGCACGCATCGAGCGCGAGACCGACGCCCTGGCTGCCGACGTCCCGCTCGGCCGCCACTTCATCCTGCCCGGCGACAGCCTCGGCGGGGCCGCGCTCGACCTGGCACGCACCATCGTGCGGCGCGCCGAACGGCTCGTCGTCCGGCTTGCCCACGAGGGCGCCTTCGACAACCCCCAGGCGCTGGCCTACCTCAACCGGCTGTCCTCCCTGCTCTTCATCCTTGCCCGCTTCGAAGACCGCGTCGCCGGCGTGACGCCCACGCCCGCCAAGGCCGAGGACGCGTCCTGACCAGGCGCCGGAGGGATCACAGCGGGATGGTAGCACACGGCTGAAAAGCCGCCGGAGCGGGCGCCCAGCGACGACCATGGGCATGCCCGCTCCAGCCGACGGGAGGAGGAGAGCAGGCAGCTGGCTGGGGAGACGACCAGCCGCCTGGCGCCGGGTGCGCCTGGCCCCGCCCCCGGCCTAGTAGAGGTAGTAGCCGCCCATGTAGTAAGTTCGCTCGAGCAGCGCGGCAGCCGTCCCAAGCAGGGCCAGCACCGGCACCAGCCGCACCGCCAGCAGCGTCAGTCGCATCCGCATCACACACCTCCCTTCGGTCACTGACCGGCTTTGCCTGTCCGCCCGGGCGCCCCCGGCCTGGGGCGCTCGCGAGCGACTTCCACCCTGTTCAACGCACGACCCCCTGCGCGACTTACATCCCCAACGGCGCGGCAGTGCACGCCCCGCCAGCTGGTCAGCGGGCGGCGCGTGCGGCGAGCGCGCCGTCTGATCCGGCTGTCGCCTGCTCGGTTGACCCCTGTTCGGCTGAGGCCACTGCCGCGTGCCAGGCAGCACTGCAGGCCGCGCTGCAAAAGCGACCGCTTGGGTCGGCTGGCCAGAAGTCACGGGCGCACCAGTTGCAGATGGCCGGCTCAGGGGGCAGGACGCGCCCAGCGGGGCGGTAGCGTGACTGAGACGTTCCCGGGCGTGAGGTGGCGAGCAGGCGTAGCCACCCAGCGTCGGCCAGCTCATGGGCAGCCGACATCGCCACATCGACCGGCAGGCCAGCGGCCCGGGCAGCGTCGGCGATGCTCGACGGGCCGAGGCGCGCCCAGGTCCTGAACAGCGTGACCGCCTGGGGCGAGAGGGCGAAGCGGTTCGCTGGCGCAGCTGCCGCAGTCGGCGCGGGCGGGGTGGACACCGCCACCGGAGGCGGATCGCTCGGCTGGCCACCGGTGGCCGGTGCGGTGGCGGTGGCAGCCCGGGCTGGCTCGGGGGGCGGGGGCTCCGCGGGCGGGGCAGGAGCATCCGCCGCGGGGGGAGCATCCGGCTGGGCCGCATCGCCAGTAGCCGCCCAGCGGCCGTCGCCGAGGGGAGCAGCGCGCCCACGGCGGCGCAGGAGCGTCAGGGTGTTCCGCACGGTCTTCTCGGCGAGGCCGAGCTGCTCGGCGAGCTGGTCAGGCGTGCGCGGGCCCTCTAGAGCGAGGACGCGGGCGAGCTGTTCCTGCGGCGGCAACTGCGGCGCAAGGCCATCGAGGGCGGCGTCGGTCAGCTCAAGTGGGCGCACCTGGATGGCGTCGGCGGTGAAGTGCAGGGCAACGCTGCAGAGTGCCCCCACCGGTGCCAGGTTCGACTTGGTCACCCGCAGCAGCACGGCAGCGCCGTCGGTGGCGGAGAGGAGCACCACGTGGCGCGCTTTGGCCCGTTTCGCGAAGCTCCCCCAGGGCCGGGGGGTGGCGGCATAGCCGAGGCCGGGCGGCGGTTTGGGGATGTGGTCGATGACCAGCACGGTGGTCGGCAGGCTCTCGAGGAAGGCGATGATCCCGGCGGCGGCCGTCGCCTCTTTCAGGTCATCGGCATAGGAGCCGAGCGTCAGGCTGTCGACGATGAGCAGGCGGGGCTGGTACCGCGTGACCAGGCGGGCGATCTCGTCCTGCCCGGCGGGGCTGCCGAGGCTGGCGCGCAGGCGGTAGTAGCGCAGGGCATCGCGCTGGGCCTCGGTCGGCGTGAGCTGGAGGCCGCGCACGAGGCGCTGGCACCGGCGCACGAACTCGTCCTGGGCGAACTCGGTGTCGAGGTAGAGCACGACGCCGGGCTCGACGGGCTGGCCGAGGAACGGCGTGCCGGTGGCAACAGCGACAGCCAGGGCGGTGGCCAGCGTCGACTTGCCGCTGCCGTCGTCGCCGAACCAGAGGGTCACGGTGTGCTCGGGGACGAAGCCCGGCAGGAGCCAGCGGCGTGGCTCGGGCTCGGGCAGGCGCAGCACCGCGACGGCCTCCGGGCTGGGGTCCCCGCCGCCGGGCGGCGCGCCACCCGGCGGCCCGGCCGGGTCCTCCTCCCGGCCTCCGTCCTCCCTGGTTCCCGATTCCCGATTCCCGTTCCCTATTAGGGAACGGGAATCGGGAATCGCCTCCGGGGAACCATTGGGGGATTCCCGAACCGGTTCCCGGCGGGAATGGTTCGGGAAGGAACCGGGAATGTGGTCACGGACAGCGTTGTCCGATTCCTCCCGTTCCCGATCCCTTAGGGAAAGGGAACGGGAGGAATGGGATGGCTCGCCGGGCGGGTAGGTGCGCCAGACCCGGGCGATGAGCGCGGCGACTGACTCTTCGCCAGGATCGGAAGGGTAAGGCGGCTGGCACGCCGCCGCTGCCTCGGCCAGGAGCCGCTCCGCCACCACAGCCGGCACGTCGGCCGCGCGCAGCCGGCAGGCCAGCTGAAAAAGCGCGGTGTTGCGCTGCCCCTGCGGCACCCCGGCCAGCACCGCCGCCGTCGTCCACCGCGCCGCTCCCCCGTCGCGTGCCGCCTCCGTGCCCCCCGCGCGCCCCACCCCCGGCAGCACTGCTGGATCGAGCACCGCCACCGCGCTCCAGTCGTCGCCACCCCCCGCGTGCAGCCAGCGATACTCCCCACCCGACGGATGCCGCGAGGGCGGCACCAGCACGTAGCTCCGCTGGGCTTTGACGTCGCCCCAGGCGCAGCGGGTGGTGCGCACCGGCTGACCGTCAGGCGCGCGCAGGTAGACGTGGAGCCCGCCCGAGCCCGTCTCGACCACCAGCCCCTGCTCCCAGGCCGGGCACTGCTGCCGCAGCCAGTCCACCGCCGCGTCACGGAAGCGCGCTTCAATGTCCAGCACCCAGATCCCCGGCACCAGCCGCTCGAGCGCCAGGCCAATCGGCAACGCCAGCCCGGTGGCCGCCTGCCAGGGCCAGTCCGCCGCTTCCGCCGGCGTGGGTAGGGCGTCGCAGTACGGGCCCCAGGTCACCAGCGCACGCTTCCCCTGCACCGGAAAGACCGGCAGCCCACGCTGCCAGTAGTCCGCCGCGACCGTTTCCCAGTCCAGCCGCGGCCCAGACAACGCAGACGACGGTATCACGAGGCGCTCCTTTCACCATGCAGCCTGACCACCCCGCCGGGAAGGAGTGCGCCCCGACGGGCGAAGGTGGCGCCGCCGGCACCCAGGCGCACGCTCGCCGCTGGGCTCCCAGCATTCCCCCTTCTACTCACTATCAAGACAGCGAGCGAGGCAAAAACCGCCACATTTTCTTTCAGCAGAAATCGCCGCCTGCAGCGCTCGCGCGCCTCTCGTGATTTCGTTGTCGTTCTGGGAAGATCGTCGCAGGCAGGACGCCGGCTCGCCCGGCGTTTCTTCCATCAGCAGAAAGCCGCAGCGGGCTCCACATGCGTTACCGGTCGTGCGTGGGAGCACCACGCAGCTCCGCCGTTCGTGGGTGCGCACCCCCAACACCTGGCAACGCGTCCCGCAGTCCTCACCCGGACTTCGCGTGTCCCGCACGCCGGTGCTGGGAGACTGTGACGGTACAGCCAGTCCAGGTGCGCCGCCACAATCGCTGGAGCGATCGCGACGAGCGCGTCGAGAGACGCCTCTTCAGCCTGGCAGCCCGGCAACCCCTGGACGACGCCGAGGCACAAAGCACCCCCAGCGCTCGACGAGGAGCGAGCATGGCATCGCCCCCTCCTCCCGATGGCCGCGCTGTCTTACTCCCCGCCGCGCCGGCGCGTCGTCAGCTCCTCAGGCAGCCGGCTCGGCCGCGGGTCGACCTGGCCGGCGTACTTGTTGCCACGCTTGTGCCGGTAGGGAACCAGCGCGGGGGAGGTCAGCTCTTCGAACGTGAAGGAGCAGATCCGCATCCCCGGGTAGAGGGCAACGGCCATCCGCCCCAGGTTCGACAGCTCCATCGTGGCCGTGCCCGCCCAGCCCGGCTCGAACAGCGCCGCCGTGCTGTGCACCGTGATCCCCAGCCGGGCAATGCTGCTCCGCCCCTCCAACCGGCCGACGAGGTCATCGGCCAGCTCGAGATACTCGAGCGTTGAGGCCAGGGCAAAGTCGCCCGCCTGCATGATGAACGCCTCGCCGTCCGGCACCACAATCGTGCGCATCGCCGCGTCGATCGACTGTGGCTGCTGCGGGTCGATGTAGGAGAAGCGCGAATGCTCGAACACCATGAAGGTGTTGCCGAGGCGCAGGTCAATCGAGCACGCCCCGAGCTGGGTCGACAGGTCAGGCTCGGGCGTAATCTTGATCCGCCCGCTCTTGAGCGCGGCGAGAATATCGCGATCCGAGAGAATCATGCGCTGCCTCCACCCTTCCGGCGCGCCACGCGGCTCCCCACGCGTGTCAGCACGCGTCTGGGATTCCACCGCCCAGTGTACGGACAGTATGCGCTGTCCACGCACCCCCGTCAAGCGTTCCGGTCAGCGGCGTGTTGCGCTGGCGGCCAGGTGATGCCGTACTCGGCGGCGTGCTCGGCCATCCAGCGCTCGGCCGCTGCCTGGGCCCCAGCCTTGTCGCCGGGCGCGAGCGTGCCGTCGAGCACCAGCTCGCGCAAGTACGCCTTGAGCCCGGCGATCCACCGTCCGGGCGGCAGGCCGAACAAGGCCATCAGCTCGTGGCCGTCCAGCGGACTCTTGATCTCGGCCAGCGCCGCCTCCTCGCGCAGCCGGGCGATGTGCGCGCGCAGCTGGGCCAACCGTTGTGCAGCCTGCCGCCGCCGCTCGGGCCGAGCGCTCGTGACGTCAGCCGCGGCCAGATCGAGCAGGTCATCGAGCAGATCACCCGTCTCGACCATCAAGCGGCGCACGGCGCTGTCCGTCCAGGTCTCGTCATAGGCGGCTGGGCGAAGGTGCAGCGCGACCAGCTGGGCCACGCGTTCCGTCAGGGCCTTGTCCTTGCGCAACCGTCGTAGCAGCCGTCGGGCCAGCTCGGCGCCGACCACGTCATGCCCGAAGAAGTGGACTTCCCCGTGCTCGTTGATCACGCGGGTCATCGGCTTGGCGGCGTCATGCAGCAGCGCCGCCCAGCGCACCGCCAGTCGTGGCGGCGTCTGGTCGACGACCTTGAGCGTGTGCCGCCAGATATCCTTATGCCGCCCCAGGCCGCGGTCTTCGGCCATCGGCACCAGTTCGGGCAGGGCAACCGCCAGCAGCCCGCTCTCGCGCAGCAGCTGCAGCCCGTGCGATGGCCGCGGCGCGAGCAGCAGCCGGTCGAGTTCGGCGGCGATGCGCTCGACGCTCACCCGCCCAAGCTCGCTCGCCATTGCCTGGATCGCAGCCAGCGTCTGCGGCTCAATGGCAAACCCGAGCTGTGCCGCCAGGCGCACGGCCCGGAGCATCCGCAGCGGGTCTTCGTCGAAGCGCGCCGCGGGGTCACCGACCGCCCGGATCACCCGGCGCGCAAGGTCAGCCTGCCCGTCGAACGGATCGACGAGCGCCCCGGTGAGCGGGTCGAGCGCCATGGCGTTGATGGTGAAGTCGCGGCGCGCAAGGTCGGCCTCCAGCCGGTCGATGAAGGTCACCACCGGATGGCGGTCGGGCGTTGGGTAGACCTCCGCCCGGAACGTCGTGATCTCGACCGTCACCCCATCGATGACCAGGCCGATCGTGCCGTAGGCCTCGCCAACCGTGTAGATCGCCTCCGCGCCAGCCTCCTGTGCCAGCGCCTTCGTCACCGCCGGCGGGGCGGACGTCGCGCAGTCCAGCTCACCGACCGGCCGCCCGAGCAGCAGGTCGCGCACCACGCCGCCAACCAGGTAGAGTGCCTGGCCGTGCGCGGCGAACACCTCCGCCAACCGTGCCGCAACCGCGCGCTGGGGCGCTGGCAAACGGTCGAGCAGTGGAGCCGCCTCGGCCAGTGATGCATCGTGTCGCACAGTCCCTCCTCGGACAACGCCAGCTGCGTTGCCAATATCGGTATTGTACCCGCGCCCGGCCACCAGCTTGCGCGCTCGCCCCCGCCCGGCTACCCTTGCCGCGGCACGAGCGCCCACCGTGCCGACACGGACGCGAACGCACGATGACGCGAAGGACACCACCGTCCGGCTCCGCACCACCGGCGCCACTGCGCCGTCTCACGCCTCAGCCTGCCGCCGTGCCAGCCCGTCGCTGGCGGGCCTGGCAGTGGGTTGTCGTTGCCGCGCACCTGGCCGTCATCCTCGGCCTGCTGGCGACCACCGGCGGCGTCGTCCTCGCGGGCCGGATGGCCCTCCGTGGCATCGAGACCGGCGAGGACGGCCAGCCCATCCCGTATACGGACGTCAACCCGCTCGGCGTCAACACGTTCCTCAACGAGCTCGCCAACCCGGCCGACGTCGCGCGCGAGCTCGACATGATCGCCGCGGCCGGCTTCAGCTCCATCCGTCAGCCGTTCTTCTGGTATGAGATCGAGCCGCAGCCCGGCGTCTACCAGGACCCGCAGTGGGGCGGCAGCACCTGGACGAAGTACGACCGGATCGTCGAGCTCGCCCAGGCCCGCGGCATCGAGATCATCGCCCGGCTCGACAAGCCGCCGCGCTGGGCTCGCGCTGGCCAGCCCAACCTCGACCAGTGCCCCGACGGCCCACCCACGCACCTTGCAGACTACGCCCACTTCGTCGCCACCGTCGTCAGCCGCTACCGCGGGCGCATCCACTATATCCAGCTCTGGAACGAACCGAACCTGCAAGGCGAATGGGGCTGCCAGCCGATCGACCCCGCCGCCTTCACGCAACTCCTCAAAGCCGGCTACGAAGCTGCCAAACAGGCCGACCCCTCGATCGTCGTCCTGATGCCCGGCCTCGCCCCCACCGACCAGCGCGGCCCGGCCAACCTCAGCGACCTGCTCTTCCTCCAGGGCATGTACGACGCCGGCGCCAAGCCCTACTTCGACATCGCCACCGCCATGGTCTACGGCTACGGCTACAGCCCCGAAGACCGCCGCGTCAGCTTCGCCCGCAACAACTTCTCCCGCGTCATCCAAACCCGCGAGATCATGGTGCGCAACGGCGATGCTGCCAAGCCGCTCTGGGTCATGGAATACGCCTGGGAGGCCCTCCCGCCCGGCTGGACCGGCCGTCCATCGGTCTGGGGCAAATCCGTCAGCCCCGACACCCAGGCTCGCTACCTCTACGAGGGCTATCTCCGCGCCCAGCGGGAGTGGCCGTGGATGGGCGTCATGTGCATCTGGTACTTCCGCTGGCCCATCCCCTCGACCGACCCCCAGAACCGCGACGACCCCACCCGCGGCTTCGCCATCGTCAACGAGGACTTTACCCCGCGCCCAGCCTACACACTGCTCAGCCAGTCCCGCAGAGTCCTCGACCGGGCGTGGACCGGCGTCTACACCGCCGCCAGCCGCTACCTCACCCACGACGCGCACTGGTCAGCCGGGCCAGACACCTGGCACGGCGCCCCCGTCCTCCGGCCAACACAACCTGGCGCGAGCGCGACCATCACCTTCGGCGGGCCCGGCCTCGACCTCATCCTCACCGCCCCTGCCGCCCGCTACGCTGTCTGGATCGACGGCCAGCCCGCCCCCGGCCTGCCCCGCGACGCCCAGGGGCGTGCAGTGCTCACCGCACCCGCCCGTGCCGCGCCCGGCACAGCAGTGCGCGTCACCGTCGCCCGCGGCCTGGCTGATGCGCCGCATATCGCCCGCATCGAGGCGCTTGACGTCCCGAGCGCTGGCGGCCTTGCTGGCTTCGCCGTTGTCCGCATCCCGCCGCAAGCGCGCCAAGTGCAGCTGAGCCTTGCACTCTGCGCCCTCGCCCTCCTGCTCAACCTCGGCTCACTCCTCTGGAACCTGCGCCATCCCCTCACAACCCCCTCGCCCACGCCCCGAACCGGCATGACCTCTTCACGCCCTACGCCCACTCCTGAGCTGCGCGCCTGACAGCCGTGTCCACCATTGCTGAACAGCGGCCTTGACCGCGCCCCACCCTCTCAGCACGATGCTCCATAAGAACCATTTCGTGCGGTTGAGCTGACCGTCTCCTCACCGCAACGCATCAGCCGAGGCAGCATGGCCGACTGCGGCTGCCGGCCATCGCCTCCGGGTGGCATGACGTTGCCACAAGCGAGGCGGATCAGCGCCGATCACCCTCTAGACGAGCATGGTGTAGAAAGGGGAGGAGTACATGAACCGACGGCAATTCCTGGCCCGTTCCGGGGTTACGCTTGCGGGCGCGCTGCTCGCCGCCTGCGCGGGAGGCAGCACTGCAACGCCAACTGCCACCCCTGCCCCAACCAGGGCCCCCGCCACAAGCCCGACCACCGCGCCAGCCGCAGCCGCGTCCCCAACGACTTCCGCCAGCACCCCCTCGCCAGCGTCCCAGCCCACGCCCACCACCGGCGTTGCCCGCAGCACCACGCCGTTCAAGATCGGCGTGATCGCGGCCCTCACTGGCGATCTCGCGGCATCCGGCAAGCGCCACGTCGATGGCATGCAGCTGGCACTCGACGAACTCGGCGGCAAAGCTGGCGGTCGGCAGCTGCAACTCCTCGCCGAAGACTCCGCTGGCTCGCCCCAGCAGGCCGTCGCCAAAGTCCGCCGCCTTGTCGAGAGCGAGCACGTCGACGCCATCACCGGCTTCACCATCACTCCCGAACTCACCGCCAACCGCGACTACCTCCACCAGAACCAGCAACTCACCCTCGTCTCCACCGCCGGCTGGCCAGACCTGACCCGCAACCCCACCGTCCGCAGCCCCTACATCTTCCGCACCTCGTTCTGCCAGGGCCAGTACGAGTACATCCTCGCCCAATGGGCCTACGACAAAGGCGGCTTCCGCTCCGTCGCCTTCATGGCGCCCGACTACTCCACCGGCCACGCCACCGCCGACGTCTTCCGCACCTACTTCAAGAAAGCTGGTGGCCAGGTCACCACCGAGGTCTATCCCCCGCTCAACACCCAGGACTTCGGCCCCTACTTCCAGCGTCTCTCCCAGAGCATCGGCGACGCGAAGGCGGTGTGGACGTGGTTCATCGGCGCCGACGCCATCCGCTTCATGACGCAATTCCAGGACTTCGGCCTTAAGGACAAGTACACCGTCCTCAGCACGGCCGAAGTCGGCGACGAGCCCTACCTCAAGGAAGTCGGCGATGCCGCCCTCAACATCATCAGCGCCATCAACTACGCTGCCCGCTACGACCGCGCCGAGAACAAGGCCTTCGTCGACCGCTTCCAGGCCAAGTACAACCGCCTCCCCGGCCACCTCGAGTACTGGGGCTACATCACCGTCATGATCCTCGCCAAAGCGCTCGACGCCGTCAGCGGCGACACCAGCAACAAGGACGCCTTCCTCCAGGCCATCCGCAACGTTCGCTTCCAGGGCCCGATGAACGAGGTGCACTTCCACCCCGAAGCCCAGGGGCTCTACGTCACCGTCGTCGTCCGCAAAGTGCAGAAGCTCGCCGACGGTACCCTCGGCAACGTCGTCGTCGCCGACTACCCCAACGTCCACGACCTCTCGTTCTAACCCCTGGACCTGTCCGGTACCGCGCTGCTCCCTCTCTTCTCACAGGGAGCAGCGCGGCTTCGCTGCCCG
This sequence comes from Thermorudis peleae, assembly GCF_000744775.1. Classification (NCBI taxonomy): domain Bacteria; kingdom Pseudomonadati; phylum Thermomicrobiota; class Thermomicrobia; genus Thermorudis; species Thermorudis peleae. The sequence goes on from NZ_JQMP01000003.1 coordinate 207,977, forward strand.
TGCCGGTTGCTTGCGCCCCCGATCTTGCGAGCACCTTAGCTCCGCAGCAGCCGCTCCCGCTGAAACAGCGCGAAGCTCACCGCCAGCAGCACCACGTCGATCGCCAGCACCACCGCCGCCCCGACCAGCGCAGCCTGCAGCGGGTGCAACCCGCTCAGCCAGCTGACCACCGACTGCCGCAACCCAGCCGGCATCAGTTGCAGCCCGATGAACGGCACCAGGAACAACACCACAAAGAACATGCTCGTAAACTGCTGGGCCTGCCGCAGACTCCGCGCATAGATCGAGACGATCGACGCCAGCGCCGCTTCAAACACCGCCAGCTCAAGCCCTACCAGGAGCAAGCCTCCCAGCCACGCCGGGGGAACTGGCAGCCCCATACCCGGATGGACCACCAGCGTCGTCACCGTGCTCAGCACCAGGCAGACCACCGACAGCCCCATCCCGATCGCGATCCCCGCCAGCAGCTTCCCCAGCAGGATCGCCCGGTCGGGCAAGCGCGTCGCCAGCAGCGTCTCCAGCGTGTGCCGCTCGCGCTCGCCCGCAATCGCATCGCAGACGATGTTGCCGGGAAAGATGAACGCGATCAGCAAGAGCCCCAGCATCACCGGCACCCCCGCGATGACCCGCCCCGGCGCCAGCTCCGGGGGCACCCCGTGCGTCCGGCTCGGCGTCGCGATCAGCGGCAAGATGATGCCAAAGTAGCCGAGGATGAACAGCAGAGTCCAGCGGCCGCCACGCCCCGTCCCGCCGCTGCGCAGCCCCTCCCGCACATCTTTCCAGAAGACCGCCACGCTGTCGGCCACTAGCGATCCGCCCTCAGCCCGTGGCCGCTCCGTCTTCTGCACCATCACACGACCTCCTGCTGCGCTTCGGCCTGCGATTCTTCCGCCATCAGCGTCAAGAAGACGTCCTCCAACGACGCCTGCTCGCGCCGCACCTCGGCCACCTCCACCCCCTGCTGCACCAGCAGGCTCACCAGCGGCACAGTGTCGACCGCACTGTCGTGCAGCGTCACCACCAGCCCTTCATGCGTCGGCGTCACCGCCTCCACGCCCGGCTGCGCGCGCAGCGCTGCAACGGCACGCTCCGGCACCGTGCGCGCCACCACCACTAGCCGCGGCTGCCCCTGCCGTGCCCGCAACTCCGCCAGCGTGCCGACCGCCAGCAGCCGCCCCTGCCGGATCACCCCCACCAGGTGACAGAGCCGCTCCGCCTCCGCCAGGTTGTGCGTCGTCAAGAAGACGGTTACCCCCTCCTGCGCAACCAGCCGGGCAATATCCTCACGCAGGGCTGCCGCCGCCACCGGGTCGAGCCCCGCCGTCGGCTCATCGAAGAACACCAGCGCCGGCCGGTGCAACAGCGCCCGCGCAATCGCCAGCTTCTGGCGCATCCCCCGGCTCCACTGCCCCACCGGATCGTTCCGGCGATCCCACAGCTCGAAGTGCCGCAGCAACGCCTCACTGCGCGCACGGCGCTCGCTCGCCGAGAGGTGCCAGATCCGGCCGAAAAACTCCAGGTTCTCCAGCGCCGTCAGCCGGTCGTAGAGCCCTGGATAGTCCAGCAGCACGCCCACCCGCGCCCGAACCGCATCCCCCTGCTTCCACGGGTCGAACCCCAGCACTCGTGCCTGCCCCACCGTCGGCGCAAGCAGGCCGAGCAGCAGCCGGATCGTCGTCGTCTTCCCAGCCCCGTTCGGCCCAAGAAAGCCGAAGATGCTGCCAGCGGGCACCGTCACCGTCAGGTTGTCAAGCGCCCGCAGACTGCCAAAATCCCGCGTGAGCCCCACCGTCTCAATTGCGGCCGTCATCTGCCACCTCCAGCCCACTGCCGCATCGCCTCAAGCATAGTCCCGCGCAGCCAACCAGACAACCGATAGTTTCTCCCGATTCCGTACCGCCTGCCCATCGCGGAGCGAGTGCGCCCTGTGCCTGCCGCTCCGGCATGTGCCACTTGGCAACCGGCCAGCAGCTTGCTATACTGCGAACGCGCAGGTGCGCAGTGGATGGTTCCGGATACACGCAGTGTCCAGCAACGGAGGACGGAGGACAGCATGGAGATCACGCAAGCAGTCGGCTTGAGCACCAGTGCGATGATGCAGCACGGCCGCTTCCTGCTTGCTGGACACGGCGTGAGTAGCCCCTCCAGTCGGGGATCTGGATCGAGCGCCGGTTCGGCGCTCTGGGCAATCCCGGTGGAGCAACGTCAGCAAAGACTGGAGGGGAACCATGACGACCGTTCGACTCGCGCTTGACCTTGACGGGGTCCTCACCGAACACCCCGCACCTTTAGCCCAAGCAGCCAACCAGGCCCTCGGCATGGAGTTGCCGGACACCGCGTTCGTCGACTCCCACGGCTGCAACGTCCCCGAAGCTGTCCGGCTCTGGGTCTATGGCCCGGGCGGGCCCGCAAGCCTGCTCAAGCCCGCGCCACACGCCCAGCTCTGGCTCAGGCGCCTCATCGAAACGCTCGGCCGCGACAACGTCTGGATCATCACCGCCCGGCCCGAGCGTTCTCGCCCTGTCACCGAGGCCTGGCTGCACGAGCATAACTTTCCCGCCTGCCAGCTCTACTTCGTCGAAGACAAAGTCGCCCAGGCACGCCAGCTCGGCGTCACCCACGCCATCGAAGACAGCCTGCGCCACGCCCAGCGATACGCCCAGGCCGGCATCACCTGCTTCCTCCTGACCAACGAGCCTGCGCCAGCTGGCGAATCACCGTTCATCGTCCGCGTTCCTGACCTCGCCACCGCCTGCCGCACCTTGCTGGGCCTTGACACGCCACTCAGCACTGATGGCAACGAGCACGGGCGGCGCAAGCGCATCGTCATCAGCGACGTCATCGATGCCCGCGCTCGCGAACGGCTGGCAGCCGAGGCCGAGATCATCGACGTTGACGGACGCGACCGCGACGCACTCTTCGCCGCGCTCCGCGACGCCGACGCCCTCGTCGTCCGCAGCGAGACCCGCGTCACCCGCGAGGTGATTGCCGCCGCACCGCGGCTCCGCGTCATCGCCCGCGCCGGCACCGGCGTCGACAACATCGATGTCGACGCCGCCACCGAGGCGGGCATCCTCGTCCTCAACGCACCCGGCGCCAACGCCGTCTCGGCCGGCGAACACACCATCGCGCTCCTCTTAGCCATCAGCCGCTGCATCCCCGACGCCAACGCCTCAACCCACGCCGGCCGTTGGGAGCGCAAGCGCTTCAAGCCCTTCGACCTCAAAGGCAAGACAGTCGGCATCGTCGGCCTTGGCCGCGTCGGCTCGGTCGTCGCCCAGCGTTTGCGCGCCTTCGAGATGCGCCTGCTCGGCTACGACCCCTACATCACGCGCGAACGCTTCACCCAGCTCGGCGTCGAGCCGGTCGACTACGAGACCTTGCTCGAAACGGCCGACATCGTCACGTTCCACGTTCCAGCCACCCCCGAAACCCACCACATGCTCAACGCCGCCGCCATTGCGCGCATGAAGCCCGGCGCGATCGTCATCAACGCTGCCCGTGGCGAAGTCGTCGACGTCGACGCCCTGGCCGACGCCCTCAAGCGCGGTCACCTGGCTGCCGCCGCGGTCGACGTCTTCCCCGAAGAGCCAGCCTACACCAGCCCGCTCTTCGGCCTGCCCAACGTCGTGCTCACCCCACACATCGGCGGATCAAGCAAAGAAGCGCTGGCGGCCATTGGCGACATCATCAGCACCACCACCTTGGCTGCCCTCCGCGGCGAGATCGTGCCCAACGCCGTCAACCTGCCAGCCGCATCCCTCCACGCCCCCGAACTCCAGCGGCTGACCCAGGTCGCCGAAGCCGCGGGCACCTTGATCGCCGTGCTCCAGCCCGAGCTGCCCAGCACCTTCCACGTGCTCGTCCGTGGCCAGGTGCCGCAGGACGTCGCCGAACACGTCACCGCCGTGGCCCTCAGCACCGCGCTCCGCCGCTGGTCCGATCGCCGCGTCACGCCCGTCAACGCCCGGCTCGTCGCCCAAGAGCTCGCCCTCGCCGTCAGCCTCCACTTCGATCCCACGGCTACGACCATCCCCGACTTCTCCATCGAAGTCGACGGCGAGACGCCCCACCGCGTCACCATCCGCTGGGACCGCAAAGATGCGGGGATCATGGAAGTCGACCGGTTCACGCTCGAACGACCGCTCGCCGGGCACATGCTCATCACCCACCACCGCGATCGCCCCGGCATCGTCGGCCGCATCGGCATGATCCTCGGCCGCTATGAGGTCAACATCGCGGGCATGCAGGTCGGCCGGCACCACCGTGGCGGCGACGCCATCATGGTACTGAACGTCGACGATCCCATTCCCGAAGAGGCGCTCGAGGAAATCCGGCAGATTCCCGATATCGCCACGGCCTACGTCGTCTCGCTGCCCCAGCCGCAGCCGCTGGTGACGACCCGCAGCGTCCGTGTGCTCACCTCCAGCGCCGACGACTGACGCCTAGCGTCGTGCGCCGGCCAGCACCTGGCGATAGAGCGCCAGCGTCTGCCGCGCGATCGCGTCCCAGCTGAACTGCTCCTCGACCCTGCGCCGGCCACGCTGCCCCATCTGCCGGCGCAGGGTCGAATCGACAACCAGCCGGTTGATCGCCTCCGCCAGCCCACGGGCAAACCCGTCCGGATCCACTGGCGTGAGCGTATCTGGATCGATCGTCACCGGCACCAGGATCCCCGTCTCACCGTCAACCACGACTTCCGGAATGCCGCCAACCGCCGACGCAACAACGGGCACCTCGCACGCCATCGCCTCAAGGTTTATCAGCCCGAACGGCTCGTAAATCGACGGACAGCAGAAGACCGCTGCATGCGAGTAGAGCTGCAGCAGTTCCTCCCGCGGCAGCATCGCCTGAATCCAGATCACGCCCGGCCGCGTTGCCTGCAGCGCCGCCACCTTGCTCGCGACCTCCTGCCCAATCTCCGGCGTATCGGGCTTGCCCGCGCAGAGGACGACCTGGATGCCCGGATCCAGATACGGCACGGCATCCAGCAAGTACGGGAGCCCCTTCTGTCGTGTCATCCGCCCGACGAACAGCACGTACGGCCGCCCCGGGTCAACGCCATAGCGCATGAGCGCCGCAGTCTCCTCGACCTTGTGGTAGACCGTCGGGTCAATGCCGTTGTGGATCACGTGGACGCGCTCCGGCGCAACGGCAAAGAGGCGCAGCACGTCCGCACGCGTCGCCGCCGACACCGCGATCACCGCATCAGCGTGCTCAATGCCCGTCCGCTCCATCCACGAACTCACCCGGTAGGCTGCCCCCAGCTGCTCGGCCTTCCAGGGGCGCAGCGGCTCGAGCGAGTGAATGGTCACGACCAGCGGCGTCTCCCACAGCAGCTTGGCGAGAAACCCCGCCAGGTCGGTGTACCAGGTGTGACAGTGGACAAGCTCGCCGAGCGGCCGATCCTTGACCATCAGCAACGTCCGCGAGAGCGCATCGAACGCGCCAGCAAAACGCGGATCCGCCGGACGTGCCACCGCCTCCCAGGCCGGATAACCCCGGACACGCAACCGCTCGGTCTCGAGTTGCTGGTCGCCAAAACAGCGGACTTCGACGGTGAGCAGACGAGACAGGGCCCGGGTTAGCTCCGCGACATGCACCCCGGCCCCACCATAGACATGGGGCGGATACTCGTTGGTGAAGAAGGTCACCGCACCTGGCGTCGACACAGATACCCCCTCGAGCACGATCGCCTTCTCGCGGCGATTGTACCCGAGGGGGCAGCAACGGACGCTACGAATTCCCGATCAGCACACCGGCCGCAAAGACCAGCGCCCCACCGACAATTACCTGGATAACCGACTTCAGCATCGGCATCTTGAAGAAGCGGTAACGGATCAGAGCAATCGCGATCAGCTCAACGCCCACGACGATGTACGCCGACACCAGCGCCAGGTGCAGCACCGGGATCAAGAAGGGCAACGTATGCAGGATACCGCCGACAAAGGTCGATGCCCCGGTAATCACGCCGCGCTGCACTGGCCCGCCACGCCCCGTCAGCTCCCCCGTGTCAGACAGCGCTTCCGCAAAGCCCATACTAATCGCCGCACCAACCGCCGCCGCAAGACCAACGACGAACGCCACATGCGGCCGACCAGTCGCATAGGCGCTGGCAAAGATCGGAGCAAGCGTCGAGACCGAGCCATCCATCAACCCGACGAGCGCCGGCTGCACCACCTGGAGGATGAACCGCTGCTCCAGTTCCGCGGGATCTTCACCGTGCCGCACGCCCTGGCGCAACCCCGGCACCAGTGACCACCACCAGGGGTGCCGACTGCTCGCCTTCTGCTCTGCCTCACGCACGCTCACTGCCATCCCAACCCCTCTCGCACTTGAGAATGAGTCCTATTTTCATCACGAACCAGTGTAGCAGAGCCCGTCGGCCGCGTCAACACCACGCCGGCCGTGGGCATTGGGCGTGTATACTCTGATGTCGGCACGGCAGTCTGTGGCCGTCGCGCCGCGCACGAACAGGGAGGGTTGATGAAGGGCGTCGTCCTCGCCGGCGGGTTAGGCACACGGCTCTACCCGCTCACCTACGTCACCAACAAGCACCTGCTGCCGGTCTACGACCAGCCCATGGTCTACTACCCGATCCAGACGCTGGTGCGCGCTGGCATCACCGACATCCTCGTCGTGACCGGCGGCCCCTACGCCGGCGACTTCCTGCGCGTCCTCCGCAACGGCAAGCATCTTGGCGTCCGCCACCTGGAGTACGCCTACCAGGAAGCCGAACATGGCATCGCCGATGCCCTGGCCCTGGCCGAGGAGTTCGCCGACAGCGAACCCATCTGCGTCATCCTCGGCGACAACACCACCGACGCCGATATCGGTCCCACCCTTGCCACGTTTACCGATGGCGCCCTCCTCTTCCTCGCACGCGTCCCTGACCCCGAGCGGTTCGGTTGTCCCGTCTTCGATCCAGCCGACCCAACACGCATCGTGCGCATCGAGGAAAAACCCCGTCAGCCCGCCAGCTCCTATGCCGTCACCGGGCTCTATGTCTACGACGCCCACGTCTTCGACTACATCCGCCAGCTCACGCCTTCAGCCCGCGGCGAACTCGAGATCACCGACGTCAACAACCGCTACCTCGCAGCTGGCAAGCTGCGCTGGGTCGAACTCAACGGCTTTTGGACGGATGCCGGCACTGTCGAAGGCCTCTTCCGCGCCAACGCCTACTGGGCACGCAAACGCGGCTTCCGTGACGACTGGTTCACACCCGCCGAGCCGCCCGCTGCCGGCACCACAGCCCCCGCCCTTTCCACAGACAGACAAACGACGAGGTGACGCCAATGTTTCAGCAGGAGACGCAACGCGTCGCAGCCCTCATCAATGAGGTATTAGAAACGCTCGGCTACGGCCGCCGCCAGCTCGAGCTGCGCCCTGTCCCCTTCTCCGGCGTCTGGGGTGCCGCCTCCTCGATCAGCTACCAGCTCGCGACCGAGCAACTCGAGGCCGAACTGCAGCCCCAACTCGCCGAGCTGCCCAAGAAAGAAGCCAAGCGGCTGCTCCAGGAACGCGTGCGCGAGCGCGCCCAGGCCATCGCCGAGCAGATCGCAGCCCAGCTCATCGCCCGCGACGGCTTCGCCCGTGTCGAGGCCGTCAACGGCTACGTCAACGTCATCTTCGACTCGAGCCACTACGCCAACGCCGTCATCCGGGCCGTCCTCGAGCAGGCCGAGCGCTACGGCCAGGGCGAGCCCAAGACCGAGCGCATCATGGTCGAGTTCTCGCAGCCCAACACCCACAAGGCCTTCCACATCGGCCACCTGCGCAACGCCTGCCTCGGCGACAGCCTCTGCCGCATCCTGCGCTTCGCTGGCTACGACGTCCTCGCTGCCAACTACATCGGTGATATCGGCCTCCACGTGATCAAGACCCTCTGGTGCTATCTCCGCTTCCACCAGGGCGAGGAGCCGCCACGCCAGCAACGCGGGCGCTGGCTCGGTGAAATCTACGCCGAAGCCGACCGCCGCTTGAACTACCGCGACGACGTCGTCGCCCTGCTCAACGAGCTGGCACACGACGACCAGCTCTTCGTCCAGGCTATCGATCGCATGCTCAAAGAACTCTGGCGCGAGCACAAAGTCGGCGAAGATATCGCCTATCTCCTCGGCCAAATCTCCAGCGGCCGTGAACTCAAGCCCGACGCCTTCTACGACGACCAGACCATCGTGGCGTTCTGGCCGATCGTCGGCAAACAACTCGAGCACGAACTGGCAGCCTTGCGCGACCAGCAGGCCGCTGAGCCCGATAACCCCGATATCCCACGCCTGCTCGCAAGCACCCAAGAACGCTACCAGCGCTGGCAGCGCCTGGCCGAAACCATCGACTGGTGGCCGCAGGTGCCAACCTGGCAGCGCGAAGTCCGCGAGACATTCCAGCGCTGGGAACGCAAAGACCCCGACTTCATCCGCCTTTGGGAAGAAACGCGAGCCTGGAGCCTCGAAGAATTCCACCGCATCTACGCCGAACTCGACATCCACTTCGACGTCTGGTTCTACGAGAGCGAAGTCGAAGACGAGGGCCGGGCCATCGTCCGCGAACTCCTCGAAAAGGGCATCGCCGAAATCAGCGACGGCTTGCCGGTCGTCAAGATCGACGAGAAACTCGGCCTCGATAAAGAGACCTACCGCACGCTGCCGATCCTCCGCTCCGACGGCACCACGCTGTACTCCACCAAAGACCTCGCCCTCACCAAGCGCAAGTTCGAGCAATACGGCGTCGACCGTGCCATCTGGGTCGTCGACACCCGGCAAAGCCTCTACCTGCAGCAAATCTTCAAGGTGATGGAACTGTGGGGCTTCCCCCAGGCCGCCAAGTGCTACCACCTCGCCTACGAGATGGTCACCTTGCCCAGCGGCGCGATGAGCAGCCGCTCCGGCAACGTTGTCCTCTACGAGGACATCGCCCGGCAGGTGCTCGAACGCGCCCGCGAGATCATCGACGAGAAGAACCCAACCCTGCCGCCCGAACGCAAGGAGGAAGTCGCCCGCCAGGTCGGATTAGGCAGCCTCAAGTACAGCATGCTCTCCCGCGACAACAACCGCGTCATCGTCTTCGATATCGAGGAAGCCCTCTCCTTCGAAGGGCATGCCGCCCCCTACATCCAGTACGCCCACGCCCGCGCCTGCCGCATCCTCGAAAAGGTCGACGCCCTGCCAGAAGGGCCATACACCTTCCGCGACCTGACGCCCGAAGAGATCAACCTCATCGAGCACCTCGCCAACTTCCCCAACGACGTCGCTAAGGCCGCCGAAGAGTACAAGCCGCTCGTTATCGCAAATTACGTCTACGAGCTTGCCAAGCGCTTCAACGACTTCTATCATGTCTGCCCTGTCTTGCAGGCCGAGGAGCCAACGCGTTCCGCCCGCCTCGCACTCGTTGCGGCCACGCGCCAGACGCTGGCCAACGGCCTCCGCCTCCTCGGCATCGCCGCCCCCGACGTCATGTAGCAACCCACGCCGTGCAGACCGAGCCGGCAGCACGAGGATCTCCCACGCTGCCGGCTCGCCGTCGTTTTCGATTGCACGCTAGCCTTCGACGAAGGCGACGAGACGGCAGAACGCCGCTTCCCCACCTTTGAAGCGCCAGGGGAAGCAGCCAACCAGCACGCGCTGATCAAGCACCTCGTCGATCTGTCCCCCCGCGTTCTCGACGTGGATGACCCCATGGGGGAAGAGCAGCACGTGCATCACCTGGTAATCCGACTCCGGGAAGAGCGTCGCCAGCGGTTGGCCGAGCACCTGCTCCGCCTCCGCCGCAAGGTCCGGCCGCACCCGCCGGATCACGGTGTTCATCGGATGATCGGCTGAGCCGCAGTCCACGGCCAGCCAGCGGATGCCGCGATCAAGCACCCACTCCGCAAAGGCCCGCGTCGGCCCCGGATGCTTGATGAAGTAGCGCGTATCGTCGGGCTCGACCGCTGCGCAGCGCGTCGCCCAGTCGCTGGGATAGTGGCGGTGATAGCCGGTATGGATAATCAGGATATCGCCCCGCTCAATCCGAATCCCCGTGCGCCGTTCCCATTCCTCGAAATGCTCAGGGCCATAAATCCCATAGTCGCCGACCCCCAGCTTCGTGAGATCGACCACACATGCCGGCCCAACCAGCGTGTCAAGCGGGATTGACGCGATGTCCTTGCCGTTCGTCTGGAAGTGCAGCGGCGCATCAAGGTGTGTGCCAACATGGAGCGTCGAGCCGATCCACTGGCCCCCCGCCCGCTCGAACGCCAGCCGCTTGACCCACTTCACCGTCGGCCCCTCGTAGAGGGCAAACCCTGGCGTATGAATATCCCAGTCCTGAGACAGATCGAGCACACGCATCGTCGCAAGATCAGCCAACAAGGCTCCCTCCCTCTCTCGTCATCGCGGCGCACACGCCACGCTGCTGCGGCACGACGCCGGCATCATGCCGCGATCCCGCGCGAGCCGCACAGCGCCCAAACACACGCGCGCCGGTCTATTCCTCCACAAACGCGACAGCCCGGCAGAACGCTGCCTCGCCCCCCTTGAACTTCCAGGGGAAGACGCCAAGCGTCAGCCGCCGGTTGTGCAACTCCTTCAACCCAATATCACCACCGAGGTTCTCGACATGGATGCAGTCGTGCGGGAAGAGCGCGTTATGCGTGAGCTGGTAGGCCGACTCAGGGAAGAGTTCGTCAAGCTTGTCGCCAAACTTCGCCTCGCAGATCTGCCGCACCTTCCGCCACTGCTCCAGCCCACCACGCCCTAGAAACCGCCCGATCGGCAGGTTCATCGGGTGGTCGGTCGAGACCATATCGACACCCCAGATATGGATCTTCTTCGCCAGGAGCCAGTCGACAATCCGGTAATGTGGCCCGGGATGCCGCAGCAGATACTTCTCCTCGTCGGGCGATTCCCCGAACTGGGCATAGCGGTGCCAGCCGGTATGGATGAACAGAATATCGCCCTCACGCACGTCGACACGCTCTTCGATCATCTCCGGGGTGAAAATATCGAGCTCATCGAGCACATCGCTCAAGTCAACGATCACCCCCGGGCCGTAGCACCACTCGAGCGGAATCTCGTCGATCGTTCGCCCGCCGGTGACAAAGTGCCGGGGCGCATCGAGGTGCGTGCCCATGTGGTTCGACGTCATGATGTACTGGGCGTTGACCCCATGCTCCGCCTTCCGCTTGATGTACTTCACCTCAAACGGCGGATAGAACGGCCAGAACGACACGTCCTGGTTGAGCGGCTGTGAGAGGTCATAGATCTTGGTCTTGCCCATCGGCTCCCTTCCCTTCTCCTTGGGCGGCCTGTCCCGCACTCACTCTGCAACGCTGCTCGCCCGTCCCTGGGCAACCAGCGCGCGTACGGCACTTGGGTCGAGCGGCATGCGCGTGACGCGGACGCCGAACGGTCGCAAGGCATCGTCGAGCGCGGCAGCGACCACCGCTGGCATCGGGATCGCCCCCGCCTCGCCAACCCCCTTCACCCCAAGCGGATTCAGTGGTGACGGCGTCTCAAGATGCTCGACCTCGATCGGCGGAATCTCCATCGCCGTCGGCAACAGAAAGTCCATGAAGCTTGCGTTGACCAGCTGGCCGCGCTCGTCATACGCCAGCCGCTCGTAGAACGCACCGCCGATCCCTTGGGCAACGCCGCCGTGAATTTGCCCCTCAACCACCAGCGGGTTGATCATCTTCCCGCAGTCATGCACGACGCAGAGGCGATGGAACTGCAGCATCCCCGTCTCCGGATCAACTTCCAGCACCACGCCGACCGCCCCGCTGGCCCACGTCGCGTGTGGCGGCGAGTAGTACTCGACTGCCTCGAGCGCCGGCTGGCGGCCCGGCGGCAAGGCCGGCCCCGTCCACGGCCGCGGCCGCACCGCCAGGTCACCGGCGTAGGCGTAGCGCAGCGGGTTGGCGAGCTGCGCTAGTTGCCCCCAGGTGAAGCCACGCTCGGGCGCCCCACGCACGAAAACCCGCCCATCCTCAACCACAAGGTCGTGCGGATCGACCTCGAGTTCCTCGGCAGCCAGCTGCAGCCCCTGCTCCCGCACCCGTTGCGCTGCCAGCGCCACGGCACTGCCCGCAACCACCGCGCTCCGGCTCGCGTAAACTCCGGAGCCAAACTCGAAGGCAGCCGTGTCGCCTTCGACGACCTGCACCAGCTCCAACGGCACCTGCAGCGTCTCCGCCACAACTTGCGCCAGAATCGTCCGGTGCGCTTGCCCTTGCTGCGGCACGCCGGTCGCAACGTAGACCTGGCCCGTCGGCTCCACCCGCACATGCGCGCCCTCGTACGGCCCAATCCCCGTGCCTTCGACGTAGCAGGCAATGCCAACGCCGACATACCGGCCCTCGGCACGCAGCCGCGGCAACTCCTCACGCTGCAGCCGCTCGTAGTCGAGCATGGCCAGCAGCTTGTCGAGCATCGCGGGGTAGTTGCCACTGTCGTACCGCGTCGGCGCGCCGTCCTGGAAGATCAACCCGACGTCGTAGGGGAACTCGTGCGGCTGGATGAAGTTCCGCCGCCGCACCTCCGCTCGGTCAATCCCAAGCTCGTCAGCTACACGATCCAGCAGCCGCTCCATGACAAAGCAGGCATGCGGCCGGCCAGCACCACGGTAGGGACTGACCGGCACGGTGTTGGTGAAGACCGCACGGAACTCGACGTGATAGTTCGGCACTTTGTACGGGCCAGGCAACTGGCAAGCAGTAATCTGGGGGACAATGATGCCGTAGGGCGTATACGCCCCGGCATCATGCAAGAACCGGTCGCGAATCCCGAGGATCCGACCGTCAGCATCCACCGCAATTTCCGCTTCGTGGATCTGCAGCCGCTCCTGATTGGTGCCAATGAAATGCTCCCGACGGTCTTCAACCCACTTCACCGGCCGCTTCAACGTCAGCGCCGCAAAGGGCACGAGCACTTCCTCAGGATAGACCATGATCTTGCAGCCAAACCCGCCGCCAACGTCCGGCGCAATCACCCGCACCTGCGTCGGCGGCAAGCTGAAGAGCGCCGCCAGCGCGTTGCGGATCACGATCGGCGCTTGCGTCGAATCCCAGACCAGCAACCGTTCCTCGAACTCGTCCCATTGGGCCAGCACGGCCCGGGTCTCGATCGGCATCCCAGCGCTGCGCTCGATCACCAGCCGCTCGCGAAAGACATGCGCGGCCTCGCGAAATGCCCGCTCGGGGTCGCCGACAACGCCAACGTAGTGCGCCGCCACGTTCGTGCCCAGCTCCTCATGGACGAGCGGCGCTCCCGGCGCAACCGCCGCCTCAATGTCGACCACCGGCGGCAACTCCTCGTAGTCAACCGCAATCAGCTCAAGCGCATCCTCGGCCACGTAGCGGCTCGTCGCCACAACCATGGCCACGCACTCCCCAACGTGGTTGACCTCATCCCGGGCCAGGGCGTAGCGCGTAGCGGGATGTGTCAAGGCCGGATGCGGAATGAGCAGCGGCATCCGCTGCTTGACTGGGCCGATATCGTCGTAGGTGTAGACAGCCACAACCCCGTCGAGCTCCCGCGCCTTGCTGACGTCGATCCCCCGGATTCGCGCATGGGCATAGGGACTGCGCAAGAACGCGGCATGGAGCATGCCCGGCAGATCGATATCGTCAACGTATCGTCCCTGCCCGGTCAACAACCGCGGGTCTTCCCGCCGCTTCACCGGCTCGCCGAACATCCGGGTCGGCATACGCGTCCGCCTTTCCCTCTAGGATGACTGCCGCAGAAGACGAGCAGCCTCGAGCGCTGCGGCCACGATGTTTTGATACCCCGTGCACCGGCAAAGATTGCCCGAAATGGCTTCGCGCACCTCCTCCGGCGTTGGATCAGGGTGCTCGGCCAGAAACGCCTTGAGCGTCATCAGCATCCCGGGCGTGCAGTAGCCACATTGCAGGCCATGCTTCTCCCAAAACGCCTGTTGCAGCGGATGCAACTGCTCCGGGCTCGGCGCAAGCCCTTCGACCGTCTCCAGTTCCTGTCCATCGGCCTGGACCGCCAGCATCAAACAGGAACGCACCGGCTCGCCATTCAGCAGCACGGTGCACGCCCCGCAGACCCCATGCTCACAGCCCACGTGCGTCCCCGTCAGCCCCAGTTCATGCCGCAGAAAATCGGATAGCAGCAGGCGTGGCTCGACATCCCGCTCGTAGCGCACGCCGTTCACCGTCACTCGCACACGGTGCAGCTTCGTCGCTGTCGTCGCGCTCATTGCAGTTCCTCTCCGGTCACACGCCGGTAGGCATCGGCCAGCGCCCGCTGCGCCAGCACCCCAGCAACATGGCGGCGATAGTCGCGACTCGCATGCAGGTCATCCGCCGGATCGAGTTCAGCCGCCACCAGCCGAGCCGCCTCCGCCAGCAACTGACGCGACAGCCGCTCTCCACGCAGGCGTTCTTCGGCCTGCCGTGCCCGCACCGGCCGCCCACCAACGCCGATGAACGCCAGGCGCACATCGTGCACGGCGCCCGCGTCGTCGAGCGTCAGGACCGCGCCAAGGCCAACCAGCGCGTAGTCCCCGTGCCGTCGCGCAACCTCAAGCCAAACGTGACTCGTCCGCTCTGGGAGTGCCGGCAGCCAGATCTCCGTGACCAGTTCGTCAGGCTCCGCGACCGTCGTCAGCGTATCGACAAAGAACGCCTTACTCGGCACAACCCGCTCGCCGCGCTGGCTGCGCAAGCGCACATGCCCGTCGAGCGCCACCAGCACGCCAGGAATCTCTGCTGCCGGATCGGCATGCGCAACGCTGCCACCAACGGTTCCACGCGTCCGGATCGGGAAATGCCCAACGTAGCGGATCGCCTGCGCCAGAAGCGGGCAGCGCGCCGCAATCAAGGCTGACTGCTCGACCGCGCGCTGCCGCGTCATCGCCCCGATCGCAATCCCGCCATCCCGCTCGGTTATGAACGCCAGCGCCGCCAGCCGGTTCAAATCGACCAGCAACCTGGGCCGGGCAAGGCGCATGTTGAGCAAGGGCACCAGACTCTGCCCGCCGGCAAGCGGCTTGGCGTCGTAGCCATAGTCGTGCAACGCTGCCAGCGCATCAGCGAGCGAATCCGCCACCATGTAGTCAAAGGGCGCTGGCTTCATCGTCGTTCCCCTCGTCTTCTCGCCATCCTGCTCCTGTTTCCCTCGCCTTAGCGACGGCCACGCGGCTGCCGCGATTGCCGCGGTTGCGTCGGCGGAGCCGGTCGGCGCTCCGCCGGCTCAGCATCAGCCGGCACCGCCTCCGCCTCACCAAACGCCTGCGGCGCGCCCTTGAAGAGCTGATAGAGGATGATCGCTCCAAACGTGCCCACCGCAATCCCCGCGAACTGGAACTGCCCGAGCTTCAGCGTGTAGTCCGCCGCTCCCATGATCAACGCGACCGCCGCAATGAAGAGGTTAATCCCCTTGGTGAAATCAACGCCATTTTCAACCCAAATGCGCGCTCCCGTGACCGCAATCAAACCAAAAAGCACCGTCGAGATGCCGCCGAGCACCCCGCCGGGAATCGACTGAATCAACGCCCCGAACTTCGGCGACAGCCCAAGCAGAATCGCCACCAGTGCTGCAATCGGGAAGATCACCGTCGAGTACACGCGCGTCATCGCCATCACGCCGATGTTCTCCGCATAGGTCGTGACGCCAGTGCCGCCGCCCAACCCCGACACAATCGTCGCAATGCCATCACCGGCAAAGGCCCGGCCGAGGTACGGCATCAAATTGCGCCCCGTCATCGCCTCGATCGCCTTGATATGCCCGAAGTTCTCAGCAACCAGAATGATCGCCACCGGCGCAATCAACGTGATCGCACGCACGTCGAACGTCGGGCTTTGGAAGTGCGGCAACCCAAACCAGGGGGCCTGCTTGACCTGACTCAGGTCAACCCCCTGCACCCGGAAAAACCAGATCTCGCGCCCATTCGGGTTGGTGCCTCCAAGCACCAACGCAACCACGTACCCAAAGACTGTCCCCAGCAAGACCGGCAACCGCGCAACCAGTCCGCGTGTCATCAAGCCAATCACAAGCACCGCCAGCATCGTGATGATCGCCAGGAACGGCCCTTGCTTCACCAGGCCATAGGCCGCCGGAGCCAGATTCAGCCCGATGATCATCACAACCGCACCAGTCACCACCGGCGGCATGAGCCGGTCGATCCAGTCCGTGCCGCTAAAGTGGACAATCACGCCAAGGATTGCGTACACAATCCCAGCAGCGATAATGCCACCGAGCGCCTTGGGGATATCCGCCGGGTTATACGTTCCCGCCGCCTTCGAGCCGATCACCGCCGCCACCGGACCGATGAAGGAGAAACTCGATCCAAGGTAACTCGGCACCCGCCCGCCAACGATCAGGAAGAAGAGCAACGTGCCAACACCCGAGAAGAAAATCGCCAGGTTTGGGTCAAACCCCATGACCAGCGGCGCCACCACCGTCGCACCAAACATCGCCAGCACGTGCTGGAGGCCAAGCGCAATCGTCGGCCCCCATGGCAACCGCTCATCCGGCGCGATAATTCCCCCGCGCTTCTCGCGCCATGACAGCTGGATCGCCACATCTCCCCCCTTCTGTTCCCGGTACAAGGCGGCCAGCACCCGCCGACACCACTATTACCAAACAGCAGCAGCCCGGCCGTGCCGGCTCAGCCGGGCGCGTGCTTCCTCCGAACCTGCTGGCAACGAGCAGCGTACGCGTACCGATCTGCCGTCGCTGCCAGAGACGCCGCCGAGCGGCAGTATAGCGCGATGGCATCACCCTGCAACCCCTTGGGAGGCTGCCACATGCACGTGACCGCTGTGACCACACTCCTCATCCCACGCCTCACCGCCCCGGCAACGCCCTTGCCAGTCCTGACGGCCCTGCCAACTGCGCTCTACCTCGATGCCCCCGAGGGCGTGGTCGCCATCGTCACCAGCCCGCACGTCTTGCCCCCGCTTGGCCTCGCCCTCAGCCAGCCCGACCTCGACCTGCGCCACGCCCTGTGTGACACCACGGTCACGCTCGGCAACGGCCACGTGTGCATCCCCGGCCTGCCACCGAGCGCCCTCGCGCCCCAAACCGAACGCTGGTGTCCGAGTCTGGCAGCCCACCTGCCGCCACACATCGACCTCGACGCCATCCGCGCACTCCTGCCCGCCATGGCCACACTCACTCCGCCGCCCGATCCCGCCCTGCAGCCCGTCCTCAGCCGTGCCACCGCCCTCTTCGAGGCGTTGCGTCGCGGCAATGCCGAAGCCGTCCTGGCACGCGCTGCCACGCTCGTTGGGCTTGGCCCCGGACTGACCCCGGCCGGCGACGACCTCCTGATCGGCCTCTGCGCTGCCTTGACCCTGCTGGGCCACGCCCTCCCCGCTCGCCAGTCGTGGCTGTTGACCCTGCGCCAGCAACTCGGCCGCCTTGCCCCCCAGACGACTACCCTGAGCGCGAGCTGGCTGACGCACGCCGCTGCTGGCAACCTCCAGCGCCTGCTCATCCATACCGCCCAGGCCCTTGCGCTCGCCGATGCGCCCGCGCTTGCCCAGGCCACACGTCACCTGATGCGCTACGGGGCAACGTCTGGCTGGGCCATGCTAGCCGGTTTGAGTCAGAGCCTCGCCGCCCTCCTCACGTAACCGCGCCCGTGGCCACTTCCGCTTGCGCCATCGGCAAGCCAGCCGTATAGTGGCAGGGTAATGATGGCTGGGCGCATTGTCAACACGTGGTGTCAACGATGTCAACGCATCCGCCCCAGCCAACACCGCACGAACCAGGGAGAGAGGACAGTCCAATGGCGACGGCAGTTCGCGTCGTCCCCAATACCTATTTCGATTCGGTAGCCCTGATGGTTGTCGCCGGGCAACTCAGCCAGCAACCCGGCGTCACCCTCGCGTCACTCGTGATGGGCACGAGCGCCAACCGCGCCCTCTTGGCAGAAGCCGGCGTTGACCCCGCGGTAATCGCGCACGCCGGACCCAACGACTTGATCATCGTGGTGCAGGCCGAGAGCACCGAACGCGCCGAGGCGCTTGTCGCCGAAGCCCTCACCCAGCTCACCAGTACCCGAGCCCCCGCTACGCCGACCGGCGACGGCGCTGCGCCACGTCCACGATCCTTGCGCACTGCGCTCCGCCATGCCGCCGACGCCAACCTCGTCCTCATCTCAACGCCAGGCGCCTTCGCGGCAATCGAAGCCGAAGAAGCGCTGCGCGCCGGCAAACACGTCTTCCTCTTCAGCGACAACGTCCCGCTCGAGGCCGAAGTCCGGCTTAAGCGGCTTGCCGCCGAACAGGGCCTGCTCGTCATGGGCCCAGACTGCGGCACCGCGCTGATCGGCGGCGTTGGCCTCGGCTTCGCCAATGCCGTCCAACGGGGCCCCATCGGCATCATCGCTGCCTCCGGCACCGGCCTCCAGCAGGTCTCGTGCCTCATCGATTGGCTCGGCTCCGGCGTCAGCCACGGGATTGGCGTCGGCAGCCGCGACCTCAGTGCCGCGGTCGGCGGTGCGACCATGCAGGCCGCGCTCGCCGCGCTCGCGAACGACCCGGCAACGCAGGTCATCGTGCTCCTGTCAAAGCCGCCAGCCCACGAGGTCGCGGCGCGCGTGCTCGCCGCGGCCCACGCCACCGGTAAGCCGGTCGTCGCCGCCTTCCTTGGTGCGCACCTCAGCGCGCCCGAAGGCGTCACCGTCGTCCCGACCCTCACCGCCGCTGCCCAGGCCGCGGTCGCACTCGCCACTGGCCAGTCGACCGGTTCATCCGCTATCGACCCGATACCGATCGATACGCTCACCCACGAGCGCGCAAGCCTCAGCCCCGAGCAGCGCTTTGTCCGCGGGCTCTACTCTGGCGGCACCCTGTGTGAAGAAGCGCTCTGGATCCTCAGCCAGCGCCTCGGCCCAGCCTGGTCGAACGTCCCCCTCAACCCTGCCTACCGCCTGCCCAATCCACACCAGAGCCACGAGCACACGCTGCTCGACCTCGGCGACGACGAGCTGACCGTCGGCCGGCCTCACCCCATGATCGACCACACCCTTCGCATCGAGCGATTGCACCGTGAGGCAGCCGACCCTACGACCGCCGTCATTCTGCTCGATGTCGTGCTCGGCTACGGCGCGCATCCCGATCCCGCCAGCGTGCTCGCCCCTGCCATTGCCGCCGCACGCCAGCACGCCCGCCAGCACGGCCGCGGCCTCCCCATCATCGTCACCCTCGTCGGCACCGAACGCGATCCCCAACGACTCTCACGCCAGCGCCGAGCCCTTGAAGAGGCAGGCGCCCTGGTAACAACTAGCAACGTCAGCGCAGCCGAGGCCGCAGCCCAGCTTCTCGCCGACCGATAGCCTACGGGAAGGGAGCAAGCACGATGGAGACCAACGCCATCCAGGCACTGCTCACCAACGGCATCCACCAGCCGATCAACGTCGGACTCGACCTCTTCGCCGATGCGCTTGCCCAACAAGGCCATCCCCCCGTGCGCGTCGACTGGCGCCCGCCGCTCATCGAGCCCGATCCTGCAGCAGCCACCCTGTTCCTCGACCCAGCCATCGACGCCGCAACTCGCGAGTCCGTGCAGCGCATGATGCGCGCCCAGCCAGTCCTGGTCGGCGTCGCCAGAGCCCTCGATGTCTTGCCCGGCATGACCCCGCGCACGTTCTTCCACGCCGGCCCACCGATCGACTGGGCACACGCCTCCGGCCCACTCCGCGGCGCGCTCATCGGCGCAGCCCTCTTCGAAGGCCTGGCGACTACGCCGGAAGAGGCCGTCCAGCTCTTCGAGCGTGGCGCAATCGAGCTCGCGCCCAACCACGAGCACAGCGCCGTCGGGCCAATGGCCGGCGTCATCTCGCCATCCATGCCGGTCTTCGTCGTCGAGAACGCCGCTGGCACGAACCGGGCCTACTCCAATTTCAACGAAGGCATCGGCAAGGTCATGCGCATGGGCGCGTACAGCCCTGAGGTGATCGACCGGCTGCGCTGGATCACTACCGTCCTCGCCCCGCTGCTCGGCCAGGCCCTCGCCCGCACCAACGGCATCGACCTGCGCAACATCATCGCCCAGGCCCTGCAGATGGGTGACGAATGCCACAACCGCAACAAAGCCGCCACCTCGCTCTTCATCCGCGAGATCGCCCCAGCCCTCGTCGAGTGCGACGCGCCCGCATCCGACATCGCCCAGGCGCTGCGCTTCATGCATGGCAACGACCACTTCTTCGTCAACCTGGCAATGGTCGCCTCGAAAGTCATGGCCGATGCCGCGCACGGCGTGCCCCACAGCGCGCTGGTCACCACGCTCTCGCGCAACGGCACCGAATTCGGCATCCGCGTCAGTGGCCTCGGCGACCAGTGGTTCACCGGCCCGGCCCAGGTACCTCGTGGACTCTACTTCGCTGGATTTGGCCCTGACGACGCCAATCCCGATATCGGCGACAGTGCCATCACCGAAACCGTCGGGATCGGTGGATTTGCCCTGGCCGGTGCTCCGGCAATCGTCCAGTTCATCGGTGGCACGCCCGAGGATGCCGTCCGCGCCACGCTCGAAATGGACGAAATTACCGTCACCGAGCACGAGCTGTTCCGCATTCCCGCGCTCAATTTCCGCGGCACTCCCACCGGCATCGACCTGCGGCGTGTCGTCCGCACCGGCATTTTGCCCGTCATCGACACCGGCATCGCTCATCGCGAGCCAGGCATCGGCCAGGTCGGCGCAGGCATCGTCCGCCCACCAGCCCAGTGCTTCACCGCGGCCTTTCAGGCGTTCGCCGCGCGCTACGCTGCCGAACTCGAAGCCGGTCGGAGGTAGCCTGCCATGGCCCGCATCGTCGTTGCCCTTGGCGGGAACGCCATCATCCAGGCTGGCCAACGGGGCACAGCCGAGGAGCAGCAAGCCAACGTTGACCGCAGTTGTCAGCTCCTCGCCGACCTGATCGCACAGGGCCACGAGGTGATCATCACCCACGGCAACGGGCCTCAAGTCGGCAACCTCCTGCTCAAGAACGAACTCGCCCGCGACGTCGTCCCCGCGGTGCCGCTCCACTGGTGCGTCGCCCAGACCCAGGCAACGATCGGCTTCATGATCCAACAGGCACTCGGCGCAGCGCTCGCCCAACGCGGCATCTCCCGCGTCGTTGCCGCCCTGGTGACCCGCACTGAAGTCAGCGCCGACGATCCCGCCTGGCAGAATCCAACCAAGCCCATCGGCCTCTTTTACCCGGAGGAACGCGCCCGAGCAATCATGGCCGAAACTGGTCAAACGTGGCGCCCACAAGGCGCGCGCGGCTGGCGACGCGTCGTGCCTTCGCCTGAACCCATCGCCATCGTCGACCGGCCAGCGATCGAGGCCCTCATCGGCGACGGTGCCATCGTCGTCGCCTGTGGCGGCGGAGGTGTGCCCGTCGTGCGCGACCCAGACGGCCGGTATCGCGGCGTCGAAGCCGTCATCGATAAAGACCTCGCAGCCGCCCTCCTTGCCCACGAACTCGACGCCGACCTCCTGCTCATCCTCACCGATGTCCCAGCTGTCATGCTGGACTACGGCACGCCCAACGCCCGCCCGCTGCACAACGTCAGCGCCAGCGAACTGGCCGCCTACCACGCTGCCGGCCAGTTCGCCGCCGGCAGCATGGGCCCGAAAGTCGAGGCCGCCATCCGCTTCAGCCGCAGCCGCCCGGGACGCCGCGCCATCATCGCCGCCCTCGACGACGCTGTCGCTGCCGTCGCCGGCCAAGCCGGTACCCACGTGACAGACACCCCCTCTCCCCACTGAACGACGGGTGAGGGGGTGAGGCCACACATTCCGTGGCGGTTTTTGCCCTCGAACATGCATTGATAGAGATAGAGGGACATGAGACGACCTGCCGTGGGCAGTGCCTGCAGCGCCCACTGGCGAGCCTCATGTGAGCAGCGCCACGACCCGCTCAGCCACCTGCTCCGTTGTCGCACTGCCGCCCATGTCAGGCGTCAGCACCTGCCCCTCGGCTGTCAAGCGCTCGAGCGCCGCCAGCACCCGCTGTGCCGCCTCGCGCTCGCCGAGATGCTCAAGCATCATCGCGCCCGCCCAGATCGTGCCGATCGGGTTCGCGATCCCCTTGCCGGCAATATCCGGCGCAGAGCCGTGCACCGGCTCAAACAGCGACGGTACGCCCGGCTGGGCGGCCAGGTTCGCGCTCGGCGCAAGTCCCAAGCTTCCCATAATCGCGCCACCAAGATCCGTCAGGATATCGGCGAACAGGTTGCTCGCCACCACCACATCAAAGCGCTCCGGCGCACGTACCAGCAGCGCCGCTGCCGCATCGACCAGCAGCGAGGTGACGGTCACATCGGGGTAATCGCGAGCCACCGCCGTGACAACGTCGTCCCAGAACGTCATGCCGTAGCGCTGCGCGTTCGACTTGGTCACGCTGGTGAGATGCTTGCGCCGTCCCCGCGCCAGCTCGAAGGCATAGCGCACCACGCGCTCGACATTGAACCGCGAGAAGACGGCCGTCTCAATCGCGACTTCGTGCGGCGTGCCAACATGCACCCGGCCGCCAACACCCGCGTACTCGCCTTCCGTGTTCTCGCGGATGAAGATCATGTCGATATCGGCCGGCCCTTTGTCACGCAGCGGCCCGCGCACGCCGGGCAGCAAGCGCACTGGGCGAACATTGACGTAGAGATCCAGCGCCTTGCGGATCGGCAGGATCAGTCCCCACAGGGTAATGTGGTCCGGAATCCGCGGCGGGTCACCGACCGCGCCAAGATAAATCGCGTCGAACTGCCGCAACTGCTCGACACCGTCCGCCGGCATCATGCTGCCGGTCTCACGGTAGTAGTCCGATCCCCACGGGAACACCTGCCAATCCAGCTTGGCCCGGCCAGCAACCGCGGCCTCAAGGACCCGCTGGCCCGCTGGGATGACCTCCTTGCCGACGCCATCACCTGGAATCACCGCAATGCGGTAGCTGCGCATCCCATCCCCTCCCTGCTACGCCAGCCAGCTCGCTGGCTCATAGAGCGCCGCTCGAATCGCCGCCCAGAGCGTCCGATACTGCTGCCACGGATCATCACCCACAATCCGCACCGTCACCGGCCCAAGCCGTTCGACACCGGCCGTCCGGCTCGCCCGATCGCACTGTTGCATCGTCAAGAAGTCGACTTCCAGCCGAAACGGTCGCTCTGGCTGATATGGCCGCATGTCCGGCAGCCGTGATAGCGCCCGCGCAGCCGCCGCGGTAATCTCAGGCCGGGTCGCCGATGGCGGCCGGCAGATCGCGGCATTGCGTCCACACGCCTCTTTCACCGCCACCGTCTCAATCTGCTCGCCGAGGAACGCCCGGGCTTCGGCGCAGGCCGCAGCATCGCCCGTGACCAGCACCACCGGGATGCCAAGCGCGCCGAGCACCGCCGCATTCAGTCCGCCTTCGCCATGCGGCCGCCCGTTCAGTCGCAACTCCGCCACCGCCGCGCCCGCAATCGTGTGCGGATGAATCGCGTTGAACGTCTTCGCCATCGCGTGATAGCCGATGAAGACCGCCGCATCGAAGGCAAAGCGATCCGCGCCCTCGAGCTGGCACCACGGCTTGGCATCACCGCTGCCAGAGAGCAGGTGCGCGGCCGGGTGCAACTCCTCAATCAACAGGTTGCGCATCGGCCCATGCCCATCGTTGACCAGAATAAACGTCGCCCCGGCTTGCACCAGCCCTTCGATCGCCGCGTTCGCATCGCCCGTCATCAAGCGCCGACCGCGGTCATACTCGCGCTCTCCCGGCATCATCATGTCGCCATGAACGATGCCACTAATCCCTTCCATGTCGACGGAGACAAACACCCGCATTGGCCATCCTCCCTCGTATGCCAATCCTGCGGCATTGTCGCGAGCATTTCCCGGCCTGCCAAGAGGGCATCGACAGGATTGGACCATGACCGGTAAGATCAGCACAGGAAAACGTGGCACACGGACAGGATGAGTGATGTCGTCACCGGAAGCTGCACGGTTTGAAGCCACGCTCGTCCTCGACGCCGCCGGATTAGCGGTCACTCTCGATCACCTCGCTGAGGCGATCGCCGCGCAGTTCGCTGGGCAAAGAGAGCTTGCGCTTGTCGGCATTCGGCGACGCGGAGACCTGCTCGCCCAGCGACTCGCCGAGCGGTTGGCCGCGCACCTCGGCTTTCGCCCGCCGATCGGCGCGCTCGACATCACTCTCTACCGCGACGACTTTGACAGCCTCGCCGAGCAGCCGATAATCGGCCAAACCGACATTCCCTTTGCCCTGCACGGCAAGACGATCATCCTCGTCGACGACGTGCTCTACACCGGCCGGACGGTTCGGGCCGCCCTCGATGAACTGCTCGATCTCGGACGGCCAACCCGCATCGCGCTCGCCGTCCTCGTTGACCGCGGCGGACGCGAGCTGCCGATTTGTCCCGATTTCACCGGCCTGCAGCTTCCCGTCGCACCTCATGCCCAGGTGCAAGTGCTGCTCGCCGAACTCGACGGCCGGGACGCGGTCGAGCATCTCCAGCCACGAGAAAGCGCTTGAACCGATGCAGTCACGCACGCGCGACTACGTTGTCAACGCCGAACGCATCCGCGAAGAACTCCGCGCCTTTGCTCGAATCGGCTATCGCGCCGACGGCGGCATGTATCGCCTCGCCTTCTCGCGCGCCGACCGGCAAGCGCGCCAGCGCTTCGTCTACCAGCTACGCCAGCTCGGACTCACCGTCGACGTTGACGCCTTCGGCAACGTCTTCGGCTGGCTGACTGATCAAGCGGCCGACCCAACCCTCCCGCCGATCCTCCTCGGCTCGCACCTCGATACCGTGCCCGGCGGCGGCCGGTTCGACGGCACGGCCGGCGTCGTTGCCGCTCTTGAGGTTGTCACCGTCGTACGCGAACATGGCCTGCGCCTCACGCGGCCGCTCGGCGTCGTCGCCTTCAGCTGCGAGGAGTCGAGTCGATTTGGACGAGGCACGCTCGGCAGTGCACTCGTCGCCGGCACGGTGACCCCCGAGGAGATCCTTGACCTGCGCGATAGCCAAGGCACGACCTTGCGGCAGGTTCTGGCCCGCAGCGGGCTCTACCCCGAACTGCTGGCCACAGTGCGCCGTCCGCCCGGCGCGTTCGCAGCCTACCTTGAACTGCACATCGAGCAGGGCCGCGTGCTGGAAAGCACTGGCGCGGTCATCGGCATCGTTGAGGCCATCGCCGCGCCGACACGTCTGCGCGTCACCATCGTCGGCCAAGCCGACCACGCCGGCGCCACGCCGATGCCCCTGCGCCGCGACGCCTTAACCGGCGCTGCCGAGATCATCCTGGCCATCGAACGGCTCGCCCTGTCGCACCCTGGCAGCGTCGGCACCGTTGGCGTCGTCCGCGTCGAGCCCGGCGCCATCAACGTCATCCCGGGTCGAGTCGAGCTGGGCATCGATCTCCGCAGCGCGGACGCCGGCACCAAGGCCGCGCTCGTCACCGCCGTGCAGCAGGCGATCGCGGTTATCGCTCGCGAGCGCGGCCTCGACGTCGAATGCGCCATCCTGACCGACGAGACGCCCGTGCCACTCGACCCTGCGCTCATCGCCTTGCTCGAGCAGTGCGCTGCTGCACGGCAGTTGCCATACCGGCGGATGATTTCAGGCGCCGGACACGACGCGATGCAGATCGCCCAGATTTGCCCAGCCGGCATGATCCTCGTCCCGAGCCGCGCCGGCATTAGCCACAACCCGCACGAGTGGACCACCCCCGACGACATCGCGCAGGGCACTCAGGTGCTGCTCGATGCTGCACTTGTGTTAGCAACATCAGGCTGACGATGACGACGCAGGCAGCAGTCCGAGACGCTCGAGGAACGCGAGCAGGACAGCGTTGAACCCCTCAGGGTTATCGGCCGGTGAGCCATGCCCGGCGTTCGGCACTTCAACGAGTTCCGCGTGGGGGCAAAGGTCAGCCAGCGCGAGCGTCATCGCGCGGTAAAACGGCTGCGTGTGCGCGCCATAGACCAGCAGCATTGGCCGATCAAGCGCGGCAATCACCCCCGGGCCAGGATCAAAGGCCAGCACAGCGTCGATCCACTGCGGGACGGAGAAAATGTTCCGTCGCCACTCAGCCATGCG
The DNA here is from genome assembly GCF_000744775.1 of Thermorudis peleae. Lineage (NCBI taxonomy): Bacteria > Pseudomonadati > Thermomicrobiota > Thermomicrobia > Thermorudis > Thermorudis peleae. The sequence continues at coordinate 234,018 of NZ_JQMP01000003.1, forward strand.
GCGCGAGCCGGCCTTGTGCTGCCAGTCCGGGCCGAGGCGTGGCTCGAGGAAAATCGCGAGCGCCTCGTCGATCCGATCGGCAGCGAGCAACGCCCGCGCCTGCCGCGCCTCCTGCTCCAGCCGGACTCGCCCAGCATCATCACTGAGCAACGCCGGAATCGACGGTTCGACCAGCACGAGTGCATCCACGCGCTCGGGCCGAAGCAGTGCGAGCGCGAATGCAATCGTCGCGCCGAGCGAGTTCCCCAGCACCACAGCCCGCTCGACGCCCTCCGCGTCAAGCACGGCAAGGGCGTCGAGCGCCGCCTCTTCAATCGTCTGGCGAGGCTGAGGCGGCGGGCTTTCGCCGTGACCGCGAATATGGGGCACGATCCACCAGAACTGCGGCAGGCGCAGCATCTGATGGATCCAGTTCGAAGTCCCGACGAGAACGCCATGCAGGGCAAGCAGAGGCGGCCAGGCGCCCGGCTCGTGCCGCACCTCGTACGCCAGGAGTTCGCCGTCAGGGGCCGGAGCCCGCCGCAGCTCGGTCACTGGCATCAGCGGCCTATCCTTCGAGCAACAAGCGCTCGGGGTCTTCGATCAGCTCTTTGACCCGCACGAGGAACTGCACTGCCTCGCGGCCATCGACGATCCGATGGTCGTAGGTCAGCGCCACGTACATCATCGGGCGCACCACGATCTCACCGTTGACGACGACCGGCCGTTCCTCGATCTTGTGCATCCCCAGGATACCGACCTGGGGCGGATTCAGGATTGGCGTCGAGAACAGCGAGCCAAACACGCCGCCGTTGGTGATCGTGAACGTACCGCCGCTCAATTCCTCAAGCGTGAGGCGGCGTTCGCGCGCCTTACGCGCTAACTCTTCAATCTCGCGCTCGATCTGGGCAAACGACTTCCGGTCCGCATCCCGCACGACCGGGACAACGAGCCCTTCGTCGGTCGCCACAGCGACACCAATGTCGTAGTAGTGCTTCAGCACAATCTCGTCGCCTTGGATCTCCGCGTTGAGATAGGGGAACGCCTTGAGCGCGCCAACAACGGCTTTCGTGAAGAACGACATGAAGCCGAGGCTGACGCCATAGCGTTCGCGGAACTGGTCACGCCAGCGCCGCCGGAGCTCCATCACCGCGCTCATGTCGATCTCGTTGAAGGTTGTGAGCATGGCCGCGGTGTGCTGCGCCTCGACGAGGCGCTGTGCGATTGTCTTGCGGCGTTGTGTCATCCGGATGCGCTCTTCGCGGCGGTCGGCCGCGCCGACGACAAAGCCCGGCACTTCGACTGACGGCGCGCTTGGTGCTGCCGGCGTGCTCGGCACGGCCGCTGGCGCAGCAGGCGCCGCTGGCTGGCTGGCCGGCGCAGCCGTCGTGGTCGCGCCGTTTGTTGCTGGCGCGCTCGGCGCGGGAGCGGCCTGCCGCTGCTGGGCAAGGTAACGCAGCACGTCGTCGCGGGTGATCCGCCCACCCTCGCCACTTGGTGTCACCTGCGCGAGATCGATGCCATATTCTTCAGCCAGCCGCCGCACTGCGGGCGACGCTCGCACACCCGCAGCCAGTGCAGCGCCTGCGCTGCTCTCGACAGGAGGCTGTGACGGCGTTGTCGGTTGCGGGCTCGGCGGTGCGGCTGGCGCGCTGGGCTGTGCCGCCACAGCCGCAGGCTGGGCCTGGGCAGCGACAGCCGCTGGCTCAGCGGTGACCGCCCCGGCCTCGCCGAGCACCGCGATCACCTCACCGACTTGTACCGTCTCACCCTCACGCTTGAGGATCTGTTGCAGGACGCCGTCCTGCTCGGCCGCGACTTCAACGTTGACTTTCTCGGTTTCAAGCTCAACGAGCGCCTCGCCAGCCGCAACCCGGTCGCCCTCTTTCTTGAGCCACTGCCCGATCACGGCCTCGACGATCGACTCGCCGAGCGCTGGAACGCGCACCTCAATCGCCATTGCCCACTCCCATATGTGCTAGACGCGTGCAGCCCGCTCAGGCACGCCCTGGAGTGCCTCGGCCAGGATCCGCGCCTGCTCCCGCTCGTGCAACTCGGCGAACCCTTCGGCCGGGCTGGAGCGCTCCGGCCGCCCAACGTAGCGCAGCGGCCGGTCACCAAGCAGCGCTTGCAGCCGCGGCTGGATGAACGTCCAGGCGCCCATGTTCTTCGGCTCTTCCTGCAGCCAAATCCAGTCGACTGCCTGCCGGTAGCGCGCGATGACGTCAGCCAACTCCGCCTCTGGGAAGGGGTAGAGCTGCTCCACCCGCACCACTGCGACCTGCTGCTTGGCTTTCTCCCAAAGCGGGCTCGTGACAAGATCAACGAACACCTTGCCGCTGCAGAAGACGACGCGGGCAATGTCGTCAGGATGGCTGCGGGCTTCGGCGTCGTCAAGCACCGGCTGGAACGTCCCTTGGGCCAACTCGCTCAGGGCTGAGGCTGCCTTTGGATGCCGCAGCAAGCTCTTCGGCGTCATGACGATGAGCGGGCGCGGCATCACACGGAGCAGTAATGCCTGCCGCCGCAGCAGGTGGAAGTACTGCGCTGCCGTCGTGCAGTTGGCAACACGGATATTCTCTTCAGCAGCCAGCTGCAGGAATCGCTCGAGACGCGCACTGGAATGCTCTGGCCCCTGGCCTTCATAGCCGTGCGGCAGGAGCAAGACCATGCCCGAATCCTGGTGCCACTTCGCCCGGCCACTCACGATGAACTGGTCGATGATCACCTGGGCAACGTTGGCAAAGTCGCCGAACTGGGCCTCCCACAGCACCAGTGCCTCTGGCGCTTGCACGCTGTAGCCGTACTCGAAGCCAAGCGGCGCCGCTTCCGAAAGCGGGCTGTTGTGCACGTCGAAGCTCGCGCGCGCTGCTGGCAAGTGCTGCAAGGGGACGTAGCGCTCGTTGGTTTCGACGTCGAAGAAAGCGATGTGGCGCTGGCTGAAGGTGCCGCGAATCGTATCCTGGCCAGTCAAGCGGATCGGGATGCCGTCAGCCAGGATCGCGGCAAAGGCCAGCAGTTCGGCATGCGCCCAGTCAACCGGGCCATCGCCCTCGCCCACCTCGAGCCGCCGCTGGAGTTGACGGCGCAGCTTCGGATTGAGATGGAACGTTTCTGGTAATGCGTGGGCTTGGCGGTTGAACTCGCGCAGGCGCTCAAGCGGCACGGCGGTCTGAATCTCGAGCGCTCGCCCGTTGCTGCCCACCAGCCCATTCCCGCTGACGCCATCAGCATGCTGGGCCAACTCCTGGCGAATCTGCTGCAACGTGCCCAGCGCCTCCTGCACCATCTGCTCGGCTTGCTCGACCGTGACAAGCCCTTCGCTGGCAAGCCGCTCCGCCCAGATTGCCCGCACCGTCGGGTGCTTCGTGATCGTCTCGTAGAGCACGGGCTGGGTGAAGCTTGGCTCGTCACCCTCGTTGTGCCCCCACCGCCGATAGCCGATCATGTCGATCAAGATGTCCTTATGGAAGGCCTGGCGATAGGCGAAGGCAATGCGTGTGGCGATCAGGCATGCCTCGGGATCGTCAGCGTTGACATGGATGACCGGGATCTCGTAGCCGCGCGCGATATCGCTTGCGTACTGCGTCGAGCGGCCTTCCCATGGCTCCGTCGTATATCCGAGCTGGTTATTGACGATGATATGCACGGTGCCACCGGTGGTATAACCCGGCAACTGTGCCAGGTTGAGCGTTTCGGCAACGATACCCTCGCCAGGGAAGGCAGCGTCGCCATGGATCAAGACTGGCAAGCACGCATCGGCTGAACGCTTCGGCGCGCCTGGCGCTGAACGGTCATCCTGGAGCGCGCGGGCCATGCCTTCAAGCACCGGGTTGACAAATTCAAGATGGCTTGGGTTATTGGCAAGCACGACATGTACCGGCAAGCCATCACCGGCGGGACGGTCGGCCCCAAGGTGATACTTCACGTCGCCGGTATACCCGAACGTGCCGCCGCCTGCCTCAGAAACAGGCTCGCGATGGTGCAGCCCCATAAACTCAGCGATGATCGCTTCATATGGCTTCCCGAGCACGTGCGCCAGCACGTTCAACCGCCCGCGGTGCGCCATGCCAAGCGCCACTGTGGGAATACCGTTGAGTGCTGCCGAGCGCACGAGGAGATCGAGCATTGGCACGAGCATGTCGTTGCCTTCAATCGAGAAGCGCTTCTGCCCGACGAAGGCGCGGTGCAGGAACCGCTCAAAGACCTCCACCTGGGTCAGTCGCTCGAGCAAGGCCCGCTTTTCCTCCGGCGACAGCGGCGTTGCATAGCGCCCTGATTCGACAGCGTCAAGCAGCCAGCGCCGCTCAGCCGGCGCCTCGACATGGCCGAAGTCGTAGCCGATCGTGCCGCAGTAGACGTGGCGCAGCCGCGCAATCGCCTCGGCCGCATTCGCCGCGCCCTCGCTGAGCGGCCCTCCGACGACGCTCGCCGGCAAGGCCGCCAGGTCGGCTTCGGACAGCCCGTGGCTTGCGAGCTCGAGGGCAGGGTCGCCTGGCGGCGGCGATCCCAACGGGTCAAGGCGCGCGGCCAGATGGCCACGATGTCGAATGGCCTGGGCCAGGTTCACTGCCGCGACCACTTTGCTCAGATCAAAAACCGGCGCCACCCGACCATCTGGCGGCGCCGGCGCAGCCAACTCCTGCACGAGGCGAGGGCCCCAGTGTGCGAAGAAGGCTTGCCACGCCGGATCAACCGCATGCGGGTCACGCTGATACTGCTCGTAGAGGTCCAGGAGATACCCGAGGTTGATTCCTGTAAACTGCCGTGTGATTTGCATTGGTCTACCCACCCACCTCCGTGCACTGGCCTTCGTGCCTCCCAGATACCGGCAGGCATCCCCCACCTGGGAGGCTGGGCAGGGCCACCGCCATCTGAGGGCGCGTAACCCTCCCCCGGCACGAGGTGCCGCAACAACAATGATACTCGAGATGGGGCATTTGTGGGGCATTCAGCTTATCGCTCGGGCGCATTCACCTTATCGTGTGGTGGCTTTCCTGCCTGCCTACCCAGACACAGGGCCAGGGACCGATCTCCCAGCCTCTGGCCCTGTGCCGTCACCGATCGGCTCCGGATGGCGCATCGCGCGCGACGCACCCCGCAGCTGATCGGGTCACCGGCGAGGGCTGCCGCTCCCAACCGAGAGGCGCTGGCGCTGGCTGGCCGCTGGCACCACCGCGCGCCACCGCAGCCCGCCCACGATGCTGACAACGCCGCCGAGGACCACACCCGCGCCAACCAGCCAGACCAGCCACCCTGGCCGGGGCGCGGTCCAGGGCGCCGGCGGTGGTGTAGTGCCGATTGTCACCTGCCCAACGGCGCGCCAGTCGGTCATCCCCGGCCGGCGCACGATCAGCTCAAGCTCCCACGTTCCAGCCAGGCTCAGCTGACTGCCAACGGCGCTGAAACGCTGGCCACCGAGCGGCATCAGCGCCACTTCCTGCTCGCTCGTCGCGAGATCGCGCGGGGCAACCCGCAGCAGCACCTGGGTGGCAGGGTTCGCTGCCCCTGGCACCGCAACGTCTGCGGTATAGCGGTTCGGGCCAGCCATCCCCGGCTCGATCGTCAGGTACACCTGGCCGTGCTCGCCCGCGAGGGTGACAGCCACGCGCCCAGCCCGCGCCTCCACGACACTGCGCGCCGGCGGCAGGCTGACCAGGAGTCCCGTCACGGCCAATACCCCAAGGCCCAATGCGGCCTCCAGTACGAGGGTGCGCGCGAACCAGTGCGGGCCCTCAGCAAGCCGCGGCAGCGCAACCCATCGGTGGAGCGCAGCCAGCGCCAGCATCAGCACGACGAGCCCAAGCTTGACCGCCAGCGTCTGTCCATACGCGGTGGTCAGCCCGTCCGGTGTGCCGACGTCGAGCCAGGTCGCGTAGAGGCCGGTGAGCACAAGCGCGACCACACTCCCGAGAAACAGCGCCGAGCCCCGCTGCACCGCGGCGACAACGCGCGGCCGGTCACTCAGCGCCCGCAGCGTACCGAGCGTCAAGCTGACCACGATCACGCCACCGACCCAGCAACTCGCAGCCACGAGGTGCACGAGATCGGCCAGTACGGCAACGGGTGCGCCCACCGGCTGCGCCGCAGCGTGGCTCATCGCCGCCTGGACCAGCGCCGCCAGCCCCGCACCCCCCTCGACGATCCACCCGCGCCGCAGCCACAGTCCAACGCCCGCACCAGCGAGCGCGAGCAGGGCGAGCCCAAGCAACTGGCCGGCTTGGGTCGCGACCAGCGCCTGCCACACGGCTGCCGGGCCAAAACGGTGACGGCCGGTCAGCGCCTGGGCGAGCACGACCAGCCCCGTGCCGCTCAGAGCAAGCAGCCAGGCGACGGTTGCGGCACGCCAGACGCGCTGGGCAAGGCGGTCGGCCGCGGCTGCCTGCTCGACGGCGCGACGGATCAGCGCCCAACTGAGGAGGATGCCCAGCAGCCCTGCCAGGCCGATCGCGCGCAGCCCACGGGCCACGGCCGCGAGCCAGATCGGCGGGCCACTCGGTGCTGGCGGCGGCGGAGCAGGCACGACCGGCGCACTGCCAACGGTGAAGGCGACCAGCCCGCCCGTTTGGTGTCCGTCCAGCGTGGAGACGGTCACCCACTGCACGGTATAGGTGCCGGGCGGCAGCGTGGCAGGGAGCGGCAACACCAGGCTGTCAGCGGTAGGGCCGGGATGACTCGGCGCTGTCTGGACAGGTCGCCCCTGAGCGTCGAAGAGCTGGGCGTAGCTGTCCTGGGGCGCGATCGGCTCGGTGAACCAGAGGGTGACAGCAGCCGGTGGCGTCGGGAGGACGGCATTGGCGGGCGGGTCGCTGCGGGCGAGCAGGGCGTGGGCCATGACCAGCCCACGCCCCTCTCCGAGCGCGCACCCCATCCCAAGCAACAGGGCGAGGACAATCCCGCCCCAGCGGTGGGGACGCATCGCGTCAGTCTCCGCTCTGGCCCGGTGCCACTCGCGGTGCGGGGCGCATCGCCTGCGCCCGCCGCGCCGCCAGCAGCCCGCCAAGTCCAGCGATCAGGCCGAGCACGCCGACGACGAGGCCAGCAATGCCGAGCAGCCGCGCCTGATCCGCCGTGTGCTGGGCCTGCATGGTCATGTCGTGGACGGCCGCCAGCGGTGGTACCGCCGCCGGGAAGGTCAGCGTGCTGCGATCCTGCACAGGCGAGAAGGTAGTCGGGCTACTGGTAAAGCGCTCGTCAACGGACGTGCCGTTGATCGTGCCGAAGATGTGGAACGTGTAGTCGCCCGGCTGCGTTGGGATGAAATCGGCGGTGTACGAGCCAGGCTTGCCGTAGACCGCCCGCAAGGTCAAGGGCATGCGCTGCCCGCCGAAGAGTACTTCGGCCTTCAGCGTCTTCTCCAACCCTTCGACCGGCTTGGCATCCTGCCCTTCCCCTTGCGTCACCCGCAGGTCAAGGCCGTTCGGCTCATCGGCAATCGCAGGCTCATTGCGAAAGCCGACCGTTAGGGTGTATGGGCCAACATCGCGATGCTCATGGGCACTGGCCAGCCCGACAACGCTCACCAGCATGCTCACGGCGAGCGCCAGTGCCGCCAGCATGCGCAACCACCGCGCACCACGCATGACTGCTGCTCCTTTCGCGCTTTCGTTCGCGTTTACCCGACAGAAACTACTGCGAGTGGTCGTGCGTGGATCACGCGCGGGGGCGGCGGATCAGGGGTGACCGAGCGGCCTTGTCCCATCAGGGGTGCACCGAAGAGGACGCCCAGTTGATCACGACGACGAAGCAGCCAGGCCAGCGCCAGCGCCGCAGCCAGCGCCTCGCCGAACGCTGGCGTCACGGCCGGCGCCTGCAACTGAGGCCCGCTCGCCGTCGCCAGAGGACCCTGCACCTGGCGGCCCGCTGGCGTTTCAGCCAGAGGACCGCCGTGGTAGTGGCCAGGCAAGAGAAACAGCACGTGCGGGTGGGGCAGGACGTCGCCACATTGGCATGTCGTGGGAAACGTCAGGAGGCCGCACAGTAGCGCAAGGGTGAGCACGACACGCAGGCCACGCGGAGCACGCACCCGGCCAGTTGACGCTGCTACCTGGGTGAGCGCTGCCTGGCTGACGGATGCAACAGCCCCAGCGGCAAGCCACACGCCACCGCCGGTGGTAAGGTCAGCAGTGGAAATGGTCGGCAGGTTGCTCGTCAGTCCAAGGCACATTGGTCAGTCCGCCAGGGCCAAGCCTGCCGCCGTCGCTATGGTAACTATAGGCGAACGCACCGCGACCGTGTCGTCAGGAAAAGCTTGACGCATGCGACTGCAGTATGCCGGCCGCCTCAACCGCCGCTCGCACGGCCGCTGGCGAGTAGACTGTCGCTGGGTCAACGGCGTGCGTCATTGCTGCCACACGCTGCTGGGCCAGTACCGCATCCTGCCAGGTGAGCTGGCTGTAGGCCTCCCAGACGTCCTCGCCGACTGCTTGCTGGAGGCGGAAGGTAGTAAAGTCGTACATTGGCCGCAGGTCGGCATCGCGCGCCTGCTGGTACCAGGCAAGCGCCTCGGCTTCTGACCATTCGCCACTCCACCAGCGATCGAGCGCGTGCGCGAGCAGGCGAGCGCTCCGCATGGCGTCGCCGATGCCCTGGACGGAATGCGGATCTTTATGGCACCCGGCATCACCGACGAGCGCCCACCCTGGGCCTGCGGCAGTGCGGAAGAAATTCGGCAATTCGCCGGTGCCGTAGATCGGTGTCTCCTGGCGCGCCAATCCGACACGGTCCCAGATTTCAGGCCAGCAGCGCAACCCTTCCCAGAACCAGCGCCGCGCGTTGCGCCGCATCCGCGGGAACGCCGTGTGGTCAACACCAAAGCCAACGAGCGTCAGGCCATGGTCAGCGGGGAAGAGGAACGCCGCCGCATAGCGTGCAGCAAGTGCGGGGAACTCGCCACTCACGGCAAACGCACTCGGTGGGCTATCGATCGGCACGTCAGCGCAATAGGTGTAATACCAGGCGTAGAGGGGCGGAACAGCGTCGTACGTTGCGGCCTTGACCGCCTTGGCGACGAACGACGCTCGACCATCGGCCCCGATCACGATGCGACCGCGGGCTTCGTGCTCAGCCCGTGAGCGGCGCAGCCGATAGCGCACGCCACAGACACGGCCATCGTCCCACAGGAGGCCGGTCACCTGGGCCTCTTCGCGCACGGTGATCAGCGGATGCTCGGCCGCGCGAGCGAGCACAAGCGGATCGAGCACCTCGCGCCGGATGCAGAGTGCAAATGCGTGGCCAGCCTGCTCGGGAATCGGCGCAGCGACGTAGGGGAAGCGGATCCACTGCAGCCGGGGCGCCGGCACAGCGAGCACGGCATCGAGCGCGCCGATATCGCGCAGGACAGCCAGGGTATCTGGGAAGAAGAGGTGGGTTGACAGCGTCGGCCGGTTGACACGGTCGCGCTCGAGGACGAGCACTCGCGCGCCACGCTGCGCCAGGAGCACTGCAGTCGTCGCCCCGGCAAGCCGCCCTCCAACAAGAATAGCGTCGTAGTGCTCGGTGTCCCTTTGCAGCATGCCAGTATCCCTTTCCCCACTCTGTAGTATCGCACGGGCTGGCAACCGATGATTGCCGGCTCATGCCACGCGCTGTAGACTCGCCCAGGGCAGAGCAGCACCCTTCAAACGACCGGTTGCCGAGGCACTCCAGGGAAGCGTGAACGGAGAACGACGACCATGGCGACGGAAATGGGACATGCCACGCTGCTCATCACCGCTATCACGCAGCATGACCGTGAAGCGCTTGAGCACACCCTGTGGCAGCTCGCCGAGCAGGGGGAGCTGGCTGCGGCACTTGAGCAACTCAGCCCTGACCAACTCCGGCAACTGGCTGACCTGCTGGGCGATGAGACCTTGAGTGACATTCTCTCGGAACTCGAGCCGGATGAAGCAGCGAGCGTGCTGGAACGGCTCGGCTCAGCTGAGGCCGCCGACGTCCTCGAAGCCATGGCCCCCGACGATGCGGCCGATGTCCTCGCCCAGCTGGCGCCGGAGAATGCCAGCCAAATCCTTGTCGCCATGGAACCGCTCGAGGCCGAAGAACTGAAGTCGTTGCTCGCCTACCCACCCGACTCCGCTGGCGGCCGGATGACGCCCGCGTTCGTCGCCCTCTCGCCTGATATCCGGGTTGACCAGGCGATCGCCGCACTGCGCACGCTGGCCCAAGCCGCCGAGACGATCTACTACGTCTACGTGACCGACGAGCACGGTCACCTGCTCGGCGTCGTGTCGATGCGCGACCTCGTCCTCAGTCCGCCAGACCGCACCGTCGGCGAGATTATGGAAACTGACATTGTGAAAGTGCAGGCGACCGCTGACCAAGAAGAAGCGGCGCGCCTGCTGACCAGTGAGGGGCTGATCGCCCTCCCGGTGGTCGACGACCAGAACCGCTTGCTCGGCATCATTACGGCGGACGACGTTGCCGACATCCTTGAACAGGAAGTGACCGAGGACATCGAGCGACTCGGCGGTTCCCAGCCGCTCGATATCCCTTACATGAAGGCCAGTCCGATCCTGCTCTGGCGCAAGCGAGTTGGTTGGCTGCTGCTCCTCTTTATCGCCGAGATGTACACCGGCACGGTGCTCCGCCACTTCCAGCGGGAAATTGAACAAGTCGTGGCACTGTCCTTCTTTGTCCCGTTGCTCATCGGCACCGGCGGGAATGCCGGTTCGCAGGTCGTGACGACGCTCGTGCGCGCGATGGCGCTGGAGAAGATTGGCCTCCGCGACATTCCGCGCATTATTCCCAAGGAATTTGCCACAGCGATGTTGCTCGGCGCCGTCATGGCACTAGCAGCCTTCGCCCGGGCAGAAATCTTACAAGTCGGCACGGTCGTCGCCCTGACGGTGGCCATCGCGATCTGGGGGATTGTTCTCTGGGCGGTGACCGTGGCATCCGTCTTGCCGTTGGTCTTGCGTCGTCTTGGTATTGATCCAGCGGTCGTTTCCTCGCCCTTCATCGCAACGCTCGTTGATGGGACGGGACTTGTCATCTACTTCACCGTTGCACGCGTGATGCTTGGTTTGCAGTGATAACAGCAGCGAGGCAGCCAGCGTATCCTTAGACACTGCAGAAGGCGGCAGTACGAAGGGAGTGTGTGGTGGAGCCGATCGTCCAAGAGCTTGAGCCAGGAGTGTTTTCCATTGACCTCGTCTTCCGTGATGCACCGCAGGCGATTTTGGTCTACCTCATCGCGAGTCGGGAGGGCCTTACGCTCATTGAGACCGGCCCGGCTTCAACGATTGACGCGCTGCGAGCCGGGATCGCCGCAGCCGGTTTTGCGTTTGAGCAGGTCACGCAACTCGTCGTGACCCACATCCACCTGGACCATGCGGGAGCAGCTGGTGCACTGCTTGCTGCGCTCCCGAACGCCCGGCTCTTCGTCCATCGTCTGGGCGCGCCACATATGATCGACCCAACGCGGCTGTTGGCCAGCGCGGGGCGCATCTACGGCGACCAGCTGATTCCGCTCTGGGGCGAGACACTGCCTTGCCCAGCTGAACGCGTTATCCCGCTCGACGACGGCGATCTGATCGATGCCGGGAGCCGGACGCTCCGCGCCGTCGCAACACCCGGACATGCAAGCCACCACCACGCGTTCCACGATGTTACGAGCGGCGCGGTCTACACCGGCGACGTTGCTGGCATCCGTATCAACAGCCGGCCGTTCGTCTTCCCGCCAACGCCGCCGCCGGACATCGACCTTGGTCACTGGCGGCAGAGCATCACGCGGCTGCGTGCGCTGCGTCCGTCTCGTCTCTACCTCACCCACGGCGGGCCAGTTTATGATCCCGACTGGCACTTTGACGACCTGCTTGCCCGCCTCTTCCTCTGGAGCGGGTTGGTTGGCGCGCGGCTGCAGGCCGGCGACACCCCAGAAGCCATCACCGAGATGTTAATGCAACTCGGCGAGGCCGAATTCTTCACCACGTGCGGCGACGCAAGCACGCAGCCGGCCTACCGCTGGGCATCTGGCGGCTACCGCATGTCGGTCGACGGGCTGGTGCGCTACTTCCGCCGCCATGCTCCGAGCGCATCGGGGCTGTTGCGTGCGGACGATGTGCCCGGGGCAGCCAACCAGGCGGCAAGCTCGAGCTGAGGAGGCAGGCGATGACGGAATACCGTGCGCACGAGCAACCACTCCTCACCAGCCTGCTGGGCGAGGCGGCATCGTGGACACTGGAGAGCGACCTGCTGCACTTTGACGGGCATACAGCTGTGGTGCGCGTGACCCTCCGGCTCGACCTGCAGACGGTCAGCGCCCTCGGCTCGGCCTCGACTGACGAGGGTGCACCGCCAGTCGAGCAGGCCGAGGACCGTGCACTGACGCGGTTGCTTGCACGGCTCGGCCGCGCGAGCATTCCGGCTGAACCGGCGCGTCCGGCCCTCGCCGGCACGTTCTCGCCTTCGGGCATTGACGATCTGCTCACGCCAGCGCCACCCGAGCCACCACCCCCGCCACCACTCGAGACGGTCCAGCCACCGTTTACGGCGTCATCGCTGTCAGAAGAGCTTCCGGTAAGCGTTGTCTCCCCAACGCCGCCGGCGGGTCAGCCGCTCGCCAAAAATGCGGCAGCACAGACCGCTGGTCGCAGCCGCTCCATCCGACAGACGGAGTGGGACAGCTTCTGGCGTTGGGCGCGCAGCATGGGCATCCGCAGCCGTCCCGAAATTGAGGAACTGCTTGGGCAGAGCATTGAGGGGCTGTCTCCGCGGGAGGTTCGCACCGCACTTGAGGCGAAGCTCGCGCAGCGCCATGCTGGCACCAGCCAAGGGACAAGCCTGCGGTAGGCAGCAAAGGCGTAGCCGCCCGGCGCGATGCCAGGCGGCTACCGTTTGGGGTGGGGAATCGGGCGGGCAGGAGTGCACGGTTATGGATAGGGCACGCCGTAGCGCTTGTTGAGCACCTGGGCGCCGAGACGACCGAGCATGATGTCCCAGCGCTCCGGCCACTCGCCAGGGTGCCACTCGAGCCGAGCGCGCTCGAAGTACTGGACAACGTAGGTCTTGCCGTTGTCCGGGTTTTGCTCGCGGAACTCCTCGCTGATCGGGAAGCCAAAGATCTCGAGTCCGCCGAACTTCTGCCAGTAGCGCAGGAACCCGTGTCCGAGATAGTGGCCCGTTTGCGGGAAGTACACGACCTCGACCGAGTCGGGGACCATGCCACCGTTCCAGACCGGGGCGTTGCCCTGCGGCAGCGGGCGGAACGGCGGCTCATTCTCGCGCCCGGCCGTCACCTCGCGGCCGACGAGGCCGAGCAACACGTCGTAGCGTTGCGGCGCAGCGCCGGGGTGCAGTTCGAAGCGAGCCCGCTCGAAGTACTGCACCGTGAGGCCGTTCTCTTGCATCACTTCGGTCAGCGGGTATCCGAAGATCGCTAGCCCACCGAACGCCTGCCAGTAGGACAGGAACGCGCCCGAGACATTGTGGCCGGTTTCCTTGAAGTATGTCGCGCCTGGTTGGGGTTGTGCCGGCGCCGTAATACCTGGCATCGCCGGGGGCGTTGCCGCTGGCGAGCATGAGACCGATGGGCCAGTCGGCGCCGTGACCGTCACGTTCGCCTTGTTGATCGTCCCTGGCCCAGGATAGGTCACCTGCGGGCCACTACCACCAATGTAGCCGAGTTGCTGGAGTGTCTGGGCAGCTTGTCCAACGGTAGTGAAGAGCGCTTTTTCGAACGCGACATCGCTTGCCGGCCGGGTACCAAGTGCATAGTTAGCCAGCACCCGGTGTTCGGCCTCAGTGCCAGCAATCTGGAACGCGACCTTGACCAGTTCTGGCTGGTTCATCGCAGCGAACTCGCGTGCCGCCGCGATGTAGGCCGCGATAAATGCCGTCTCGAGTGAGACGATCGTGCTGAAGAGCTTGGTGTATGAGGACAGGATACTTGTATCAGGAACGGTAAACGTCTGCGTCAACGGCTGTGCCCCTGCGCTGAGCAAGTACTCGAGGTGAAACTCTTCCTCGGCCCGTGCTGCGTCAAGGATTGCCACGACAACATCAGGAATTGGCTTATCATAGCCGCCCTTCTTGGCGCTGTCGATTGCACCACCGAGCAACGTTACTGCCATTGATTCGGCGGTCGCTGCAATGTTAATGATATCCTTAACCGACTCAGGCGAGTCGGCGAGTACCGACCGGAAGAGCCCAAGCCGTGACATGAGCAGTCCGGCACCAGCAATACCGGCGCCTTTAAAGAGCGTGCGCCGTGAGACGCGCGCATTCGTTACCGTGTTCAAGAGATCGACTGGATTCGTGGCCATCGTTTCACTGCCTCCTTCTCCGTCTATCGCCAGCCAGTGCAGCACCGTCCGGCACCACTACGGTCGCAGCTGGGTTACCCCGGTGTTGTCGATCGAGCCGGGGCCGGGGTAGGTCACCTGTGGGCCGCTGCCGCCGATGAAGCCGAGTTGCTGCAAGGCTTGCGCAGCCGCGCCAACGCTGGTGAACATGGCCTTCTCAAAGGCGAGGTCGTTCGGCACACCCTGGAGAATGCCTGAGGCAATGGCGAAGAAGCGCAGGTGCGCTCGATGCTCGGCCTCGACTGCCCCGATCTGGAGTGCCAGCTTGACCAGATCAGGCTGGCCGAGAATCGCGAACTCCTGGGCAGCTGCCATGTAGGCCGCGATAAACGCCTCTTCGAGCATGATACCGGTCTTGAGCAACGTCGCCGGATCGGTCACGATCTTCGGATCGGGAATCGTAAAGGTCAGGGTCAGTGGCTTGGCCCCCGCCCCGGTCAGGACCTCATAGTGGGCTTGCTCTTCAGCGCGGGCTGCCGTGAGAAATTGCACGACTTCGGCGTTGACATTCAGCTGGCCATTTTTCGCGGCATCGATCGCGCCACCCAGCGCCGTGACTGCCAGTGCCTCCGCTGTCGCCGCGATGTTGATGATGTCCTGCACTGACTCGCACTGCTGCGCCGCTGCAGCAAGCCGTGCGAGCTGATTCGTGCTTACGGTCAATGACATGGGTTCGCCTCCTTCGCTTCCATTCTGACCAGACGGACGCGTGTACTGCGCTGGACTCGCTGTTGCGCTCGTCGGGACGTTCCCGCTGTTCCACCCTCCACCGCTTCGCCGCCGCTACCTCCTCTCCTGCATGCGTGCTGCCATCGCACAGTGCTTGCAACGGTGCCTACGGCAAGAGCAACAGGAATAGATCACCAGAGACGTGGCAAAGCGGCAATTTCTTGCTAGACTGACCGCAGAAACCGGGTCAGCCTTGGCAACGCAGATGGCGACCGGGGAGGGGAACTGGGCAAATGGTACGGAACAATGCGCCAAACGAGCGGGCTGCTGCCCAGCACGATCCCCGTACTGACGCGGAACTCTTGGCGGCGATCGCCGCTAGTGATCCTGACGCCCTCGTGGCACTGTATGACCGGTATGGTCGGCTTGCGTTCGGCCTCGCGTATCGCATCCTGGGCGACGCGTTTTTGGCGGAGGAAGTAGTGCAGGATGCCTTCATGAATGTCTGGCGCAACGCAGCCAAGTTCGATGCGAACCGTGGGGCCGTGCGCTCGTGGCTGCTGGCGATTGTCCACCACCGCGCTGTTGACCGACTCCGCGAATGGCGCGGGAAGGCACCGGAAGTCGACCTCGATGATGCTGCGCTGACCCTGGCTGCTCCTGACGTCTGGGGAGCGTTGCTTGACCAGCTCGAGCTGGAAAGCGTGCAACAAGCGCTTGCAGCGCTGCCGGAGGAACAGCGTCTTGCTCTCGAGCTCGCCTACTTCCAGGGTCTCACCCACCAGGAGATCGCTGAGCGAACCGGGTGGCCACTCGGTACGGTCAAGAGCCGGCTGAGGCTTGGCCTGGCCAAACTTGCCGACCTGCTGGCACCGTTACGAACACCAGGAGACCAGAATGCTCGGGGTTAACTCCCATGGCGCAGGCCCGCATCGAAACCTAGGTTCAAAGGAGCACGACGTGTGGGAACAGGAACACTCTAACCACGAGCAGATTCGCGACCTCCTCGGCGCGTATGCCCTTGATGCGCTGAGCGCTGAGGAGCAACAGCGTGTCCGTGCTCACCTTGCCCAGTGTGCTGAATGCCGAGCTGAACTTGCTCGCCTTCAGCTTGCTGTCCACGCCTTACCGCTCAGCGTCGCGCCGCGCACGCCCTCGCCCGAACTGCGCGAGCGCATCCGCGCGGCCGTCACTGCGCAGCCGGCTGCGAGCGAGCAGCCAGCGGCAACGCGCCACCGCTTGCCGCACCCGGCGCTAGAGCGTGCAGAACGTCCAGCAGAGCCGAGCAATGTTCGGGTCTTCCCGCGCTGGCGTGCGTTCGCTCCGTGGGCGGCCGTGGCCGCGCTCTTCATCGTGTGTCTCGGCTTGCTCGGCTGGAACCTGCAGCTGCGCCAGCGCGTCTCGCCCGCGCCGCAGGTCATCGCGCTGCAGCCGAGCAACGGCGCCCCAGTGCAAGGCCAGGTGATCTATCTGCCGGATCAACGGGTGGCAGTGCTGCGTGTCGAGCAACTCCCGCCGCTGGCTGCCAACCAGGTCTATGAGATCTGGTTGATCAAAGATAATACGCCGGCACCGGCTGGTGTCTTCACCCAAAGCCAAACGGCCTACGCGATACCGGCGGATATTCAGAACTATCAACTCCTGGCACTGACTGTTGAGCCGGGGCCATCGGGCAGCCCGCAGCCGACCTCGAAACCGTTCGCCGTGGCCTCGCTGCAGCGCACCTAGATGTTCTCAGTTGAGATCAGCCCATGCCGGGTCTGCTATCTTCCGGACGACCGCGCTGACGTCGCCGAGCGCGTCGAGCAACTCGGCGACCGTTTTGCCGAGGACGGGATGCCGAGCCGCTGGTGCCAGCTCCGCCAGCGGCACGAGCACGAACGCCCGCTCGTGGAAACGTGGGTGCGGCAGGGTTAGTTCCGGCGTCTGCATAACGACCTCATCGTAGAGCACGAGGTCGAGGTCGAGCGTGCGCGGGGCATTCGGAAACGGGCGCTGGCGTCCCGCCGCATCTTCCAGCACACGGAGCGCGGCGAGCACCGCCTGCGGCGGTAGCGTCGTTTCCAGGGCAACGACGGCATTCAAAAAGTCTGGCTGGTCAAGATAGCCAACTGGCGTGGTCTCGTAGAGCGACGAGACGGCCACAACGTTGCCGATCCCGCGCATCCCGCTTACGGCCAGCCGCAGAAACGCTGCTCGATCGCCGAGATTGCTGCCTAGGCTGATGAAAACCCGCGCCATCCACGCACCACCGCATCGGTCATCCGCACGACTCGCACCATCTGCGGCACATCATGCACGCGCACAATATCCGCGCCATTGGCAATGGCCAGGGCCACGGTCGCTGCTGTCCCCTCGACGCGATCGTCTGGCGGCGTGCCAAGCACGTGGCCGATCATGCTCTTGCGCGAGGTGCCGACGAGGATCGGCCGGCCCAGCGCGCGCAACTCGCCAAGGCGACGGAGCAACAGCAGATTGAGATCTGGCGTCTTGCCAAACCCAAAGCCCGGGTCGACGATGATCCGCTCCCACCGCACTCCCGCCGCCAGCGCCTGGTCGATCCGGCGCGCCAACTCCCGGACGACATCAGGAATGAGACGATCTGCCGATGGAATCTTCTGATCATGCATGATGATGACCGGCACGCCAGCCTCGGCTGCAAGTGTCGCCATGGCTGGATCGGCCTGCAAGCCACGCACGTCATTGATGATCGATGCACCAGCCTGGAGCGCCGCTTCCGCAACAACCGCTTTGGACGTATCGACCGAAATCGGCACCGGCACTGCCGCAGCGAGCGCACGAATTGCCGGAATGACGCGGCGCAGTTCTTCCTCCGCTGGCACCGGCTGATGCCCTGGCCGGGTCGACTCCCCGCCAACGTCGATGATGTCTGCGCCCGCTTCGACCATTGCCTGGGCCCGGGCTACAATCGCATCGAGTTGATCGACCAGCCCATCGCCGCTGAACGAGTCCGGCGTCACGTTGATGATCCCCATCACAAACGTCCGCTCGCCCCACGGCCACTGCTCAAGAGCTGCTGGCAGTCGCTGTGTCTGCGTCATGCCCTTCCTCCTTTGCCCGTCCGCGGACGACGCGCACCCCGACCCGTCCCGTTGCATGCCCGGGCATCGGGGAACTCATCTTCCAGACCGTCACCGTGACTCGCACGATCAAGGGGAACCGCGCAAGTACCTGCTCCGCTACCGCTTCAGCCACTGACTCAAGCAACTGATGCGGCGGCCCTTCCAGCACCTCGCGCACGGCGTCGAAGAGCGCACGATAGCTCACCGTGTCGGCAAGCCGATCACTTCGCCCGGCCGGACGCAAGTCGCACTGTGCGACGAGATCGACCTGGAAGCGCTGGCCAAGTCGTTGTTCTTCTGGATGCACGCCATGGTAGCCGTAGAACGTCAACCCTTCGAGGATGATCGCATCGTGTGTCATAGGTTACGACTCCGGCGAGGTGCGTGGCGTATCTGGCGGCGTATCCGACGGAGACAGTGGCTCGCTTGGTGGCTCGGCCGCTGCTTCGGACGTCGGCTGCGGGCCTGTCTCCGTCGTCGTGCTGGGCGGCGCTGGCTCCTCGATTGACCGAATCGCGACCGGCGCAGAAGCTCCCGTAGCAGCCGGTGCTGGTTTTGGCAGCCCCCACCCCGTCACATCCGTCCAGAATGCTCCCAAGCCAAAGACGGCAACCAGCAGGCTCAGCACCAGCGTCCACCAAAAGCCAACGACGCCCGGCAGTGGCACGAGCCGGATCAGCACGAGCACAGTCGTGCCAACAAGCATCGCGATCCACAGCGGGCCACGCCGGGTACTGCGCAGCCGTCCCGGCAAGATCCAGCGGACAAGCCCGAGACCGACGATGACCTGACTGAGATAGAGCACTGCGAGATACACCACCGTGACAAGAAACGCGACCGGCAAGCCCACAATGGTGACGGCGAAAATCACGGCAGCGAGCGGCCCAGCGAACAACACCACAATCCCCCACAGCGCGCTGGGCAATGGTGCGCGCGTGACCGTTACGCTGATCCGCGCTGACCGCTGGGGCAAGAGCAACACCAGCAGCGTGCCAGCGATCAGCGCCCATGCCAGCCGGAGCGCGACATGCTGGAGCCACGCCAAAGCCCGCTCGGTGAAGGTGCGCGGGGCTGGTTGAGGCGCTGTGTTCGTGTAGTGCGTTGTCCCACGCACTTGCGCATCTGATGCAAGTGTTGCCTGCCGCGGCGCCTCGTAGTCAAGGTCACCGCCAATGACAGCACCGGAGCCGAGCGTCAACGTTTGCACGGAGGCATGAACGGTGCCATCCACCTGACCCTGGAGCGTCAACTGCGACAGCGCAGCGCGGAGGTCACCCTTCACGTGGCCTTGCACAAGGCCATCGTTGCCGGCAATCCGCGCTTCATGGTCGACGGCCGCGTTCGGGCCGAGCGTGACCGACTGGCCAAGCAGTAACGCATCCCAGCCGACCGGCCCATTGATGCGCACCGTCCGACCGGCTGCCCGCACACTGCCACGGACCGGCCCGCTCACCTCGACCGTGTTGCCAAGCACGTTGACGTCACCGTCGACCGTGCCAGTGATCCGGACAGAGCCAGCCACGACAAAGACGTTACGCAGCACATGCCCGGCAATCGTAGCCGACCCACCAACAATGTAGACATCGTCGTCGATTGTCTGGTCTGCTGGGATCTCAGCGGGAGAAACTCCCTCAGAGAAGAATGTGGCGGCCTTCGTCGTGGGCTGCCACAGCCATAGCGTACTGGTAAGGCTGGCTACTATCGCTACCAGCACGCACCACCGCCACATGCGCTGTCGCATCCCGTACTCCTTCCCCATCCACACCCAGCCTGCTCTGCCCCGTCCAACCGAAAACGCCGGTTCAAGCGTGCCACATCAGGCAGGAGGATGGGTGAACTGGTATGCTTGCGGGCGTGTGACATCGAGCCGAGGAAGAAACCTGCCTCAGGAGATTGGGAACGTTGCCGGCCAGTCGCAAGCGCTGAGGCGGGTCATAGCCGAAGAAGGACAAGGTCATGGTCGTTGACATTGAAGAACGCAACCGCGAGCACCTTGCCCGCATCCTCGCTGACCTCAGTCGTCCTGATGCTTACCCGTACCCCGTCGACCACGTTGATATCGAAGAAACGCACATCTCCCTCGTATTCCTGGCCGGCGACTACGTCTTTAAGATCAAAAAGCCCGTTGACCTTGGCTTCCTCAACTTCACCACACTCGAACGCCGCCGCCTGTTCTGTGAGGAGGAAGTGCGCCTGAACCGCCGGCTCACGCATGGGGTCTACCTCGGCGTCGTTCCAATCACGGATACGGGGCTGCAATTGCGCGTCGATGGCAAGGGGCCGGTGGTTGAATACGCGGTGAAGATGCGTCGGCTGCACCAGGAGCAGACATTCCTGCGTCTGCTCGAGCGGAACGCCCTCCCGGTAGATGCTCTTGAGTCATTGACGCTTCGGCTCACACAGTTCTACCGACAGGACGCCGCCCGTGGGCCAGATGTCGATCGCTGGGGAACGCGCGATGCGATCTGGACGAATATCGCCGAGAACGTTGCGCAGACGCGTCCCTATGTCGGCAGTATCATTGCGCCAGTGCAACTGGAGTGGATTGAGCGTGTCTCACGCGATGTCCTTGACCGTGAAGCGGCCGCCTTTGACCAGCGGGTAGCCAATGGCTGGATCCGCGAGGGGCATGGAGACCTGCATCTCGCCCATATCTTCTTCGAGCGACCTGGCCCTGATGGGGTGCAGATCGTCGACTGCGTCGAGTTCAACCCACGGTTGCGCTGCGGCGACGTTGCCGCCGACATCGCGTTCCTTGCAATGGACCTTGACCATCACCAGCAGCCATACCTTGCAGCGCAGGTCGTTGCGCTGCTCACCGAGCAGTTGGCTGACCCAGACTTGCCCTGGCTTATCCATTTCTATTCGATCTACCGCGCCCACGTGCGGGCCAAAGTTGCCTGCTTCCGCTCCGACGACATCGCGCCGGAACTGCCCGAGGCACTCGCTGTCCGCACCGAGGCAGAGCGCTACATCGACCTGGCGACCTCGTACGTGATTGAGCCAGCACGCCCCATGCTGCTGCTTGTTGGCGGTCTTTCGGGCACGGGCAAAAGCGCACTCGCTCGGCGCCTTGCCCGTTCGCTGGGCACGACACTTGCCTCGTCCGATCTTGTGCGCAAGCAGCTCGCTGGCCGCTCGCCGACATCGTACGCACCGGTTCCGTATGGTGCGGGAATCTACACCGAGCAACTGACGACCCAGACCTACGAAACGTTGCTAAACCAGGCCGCGCAGGCGCTCCTCAGCGGCCACTCCGTTGTGCTGGACGCAACTTTCCTCGATGCCACCTGGCGCGAACGAGCGCGCGATCTTGCGCAGAACGCCGGGGCCGATGTACTGCTTATTGAGTGCCAGTGTCCGGAACCGGTTGTGCAGCAGCGGCTCCAAGCCCGTCCCCAGGAGCCAGGGCAGGTCAGCGAGGCGACGTGGGCAATCTATCAGGAGCAGCGTCGGCGCTACGGCCCGGTGATGAAACAAACCGCCGGTCTTCCCCATCTGGTTGTCACGACCGATCGCCCGACCGCCCAAGTGCTCGACGACGTGTTGCGCGCGCTCCCGCTGCGCCGCCGACTTTAGTCGTCTGATGACATATCGTCCGTGTGGTTGCCACCAGCGATTGGGGCGAGGCAGGCGCAGGATGCATCTGGGCTTTCCAGCGTGCAGCCGCGGAACGGCTCAGGGTGATGCGCCGGCGCTTCTGGTTGCAAGGTGACGTGGACGATGCCAAAGCGTTCGCGCAACAGGTGTGCCAAGCGGGCGAGCAGCGTCGGCCAGTTCACTCCTGGTCGGACTTCGACGTGGCTACTCAGCGCGATGACACCTGAGGTGAGTGTCCAAATATGCAAGTCGTGCACGGCCTCAACCCCAGGCACCGCTTCCATTGACGTCCGCACCTCGTCGAGGTCAAGATGGCGCGGCGTTGCTTCCAAGAGCACATCGACGGATTCGCGCACAAGCTGCCAGGCACTCCAGAGCACCAGTGCGCCGATCGCCAACGAAAGCACCGGGTCAGCCCAGTACCAGCCGGTTACCCACATGACACCTGCTGCGACAATAGCCGCGAGTGAGCCGAGGAAATCGCTGAGCACATGGAGCAGTGCCCCGCGAATGTTGAGATTGTGGTGATGCGCGCCGCCGCGTGACAGGACCCAGCTGATCAGGCCGTTGGCCACCATGCCAGAGACGGCAACGCCGAGCATGAGGCCCGTCTTGACCTCTGGCGGATGCTGGAGCCGCTGGAAAGCTTCCCAGGCGATGACACCGCTGATTGCGAGCAGCGCCGCCCCGTTCACCAACGCCACCAGAATCTCGGCGCGGTAGAGGCCGTACGAGCGCTGGGGCGTGGCCGGCCGGCGGGCCAACCAGAGCGCGAGCAACGCTAAGGCCAGCGCCGCTACGTCGCTCGCCATATGCCCGGCATCAGCGAGCAGCGCGAGCGAATTGGCCAGCCAGCCGCCAAGAAGCTCAATCACTGTAAAGAGCGCCGTGATCCCGAACGCAACGAGGAGCGGTCGGGCACTCGGCCGGCCGACGACCGCCTCGTGTTCATGGCGATGATCGTGCTCATGAGTGTCATGACGATGAAGCTTGACCATACACACCACTCCATCCACCAAACAGTATACGCCAGGCTATCCCCCAATAGGGATAACCTGGTACATCTCCTCTACTGCCAAGTCAGGCACGACAATTTGGGATTAAGGAGGTCTCTCAGGATAAGGCCCTTGCGGCCCAGCAGGCGATCTTTCAGACCATTTTATAGGGCACGAGTCACACCGTTTGTCGTACCACTTGTGGTGGCACCGGCTGGCGTCTGCTGGCTAGCTCCAGCAGCCGGGGTTGTGGGCGCTGCTTGCCGGCACGCTGCTACGGCAGCTGCTATGCCACCAAGGCCCAATGCTTTGAGCACCGCTCGGCGGCTAGCCATCATGTCATCCATCATCAATGGACCTCCATCCCCACATCAGATAGCTGAACGCCACACTTAACCCACAGAGGATTCGGCTTCCGGTGATGACAACGCTTTCGCCTTACTCGCTTGTACAGCTTGTTCAATGACCACGGGCTCAAACTCCCATGCTCGAGCACTCCCTTCCAAGTGCGCCCGCATGGCTGCCTCAGCGGCGGACGGATCGCGTGCAGCCAGCGCGCGATAGATCGCCTCATGCTCCGCCGTCACCGCCGCGAGCGACTCCCAGAGCAGATTGGTCACCTTGCGACTCGCGGCCAACAGCCAGCGGCAGGAATAGAGAATCCGGTCGAGCACCCGGTTGCCAACCGCCCAGCAAATCTCCATGTGGAAGAGCAAGTCTTGTTCCAAGTAGCGATCGGGATCAGCCTCAAGCTCATGCATGCGCGCCAGGCATGCCTCCAGCCGGGCCAGCCCTTCAGCACTCAGCATGGTCGCTGCCCGTCCGGTCACCGCAGGCTCGATCAACAACCGCACCTCATGGAGGTCAATCAAGATCTGGCGCACATCGACCGGATCAAGCATCTGAATCAGCAGGGGATTGAGGTAGTCCCACTCGCGCGGCGGCCGTAGCTCCATGCGCCGCCCGGATGAAACCCGGACGAGATCCAGTCCCTCCAGGATCCGCACCGCCTCGCGGGCAACGGTCCGCGATACCCCGTACTCTTCACAAATCTCTTGCTCAGATGGCAGCACCAGGCCAGGCTGCCCAGCCGCGGCAATCAGCTGCCGCCCTAAGTGCAAGGCCACCTGGAGCGGTAATTTCTGAACCATGACTTCCGGCACGTCTCACCTCGTTCCTGCCTGTTCCCGGCTCCCTTGTCAATCCGACCAGCTTCTGTATGGCTATCATGCTGTATGATAGCTGAGCACGCACACACTGTCAAGAGGGCACTGCCCCCTTTTCTGGCATGCCCAGTCCAGCACCACCCCGTGGTATGCCAGACGCACAGGAGCGGGCTCGTGCAGCGCCTGCCACAGCCGCCACCACGCTGTCC
This sequence comes from Thermorudis peleae, assembly GCF_000744775.1. Classification (NCBI taxonomy): domain Bacteria; kingdom Pseudomonadati; phylum Thermomicrobiota; class Thermomicrobia; genus Thermorudis; species Thermorudis peleae. Next base: position 258,019 of record NZ_JQMP01000003.1, read on the forward strand.
GCGCGGCAACGCGCGCCCGCTATCCGGCTGGTGCGTCACCGGCGCGTCACGGTCAACGGCAGAGTTCACACACGGTCTGGGGGAGACATTGGCGTGAGCGGCGGGGCAGCAAGCGCCAGGTAACGCCGCACGCTCAGTCGATTCCGGGCATCGTCGGCAAGGCCAAGCAAGGCGAGCAACTCGTCTTCGCTGGCCCCGGCACGTGCTTGTTCAACCGCGAACGTGTCACGCAGCACCTGCGGCGTCACAGGCTTGGTAATACCGGCTGCTTCCGCGACCCGCTCCACGATTTTGTTGACCGTCTGCGGCAAAACCGGCACAAGCCGATCGAGCGGCTCCTCGCTTTCCGCGACGAGTCGTTCGTAAATCGCGCGCAACTCCGCGGTCGCAGCCAGCTTGCGCTCACGCAGCCGGCGCTTTGGCCCTTCGGCGAAAACGTAGACAATTGGCCGTTCCGGATCTGTCCAGTCAATGTGTCCGGCCCGCAACCCCAGGACTTCGCTCCGCGTCAGTCCCAGGCGCAGCATGAGCCAGACCATCAGATGCGTCCGGGCGCTCTCGGCCGCGGCCGCTGCAAGAAGACGAGCTTGCTCGTCTGGAAAGAGCGGTTGAGGTGTTTTCAGGGGAATATGCTCGGGGTAAAACGAGGCCGTTGGATCTTCTTCCAGCACTTTCGCAGTGTTGATCAAGAACTTGAAGAAGCCGGAAAGCGTCGTCAAGCGCCGCTTGCGCGTTGACCGGCCTCGGCTCTCGTGCAAGAACGTGGCAACGTCGCGCCGGGAAATCGCACGGATTGGCTTGGGACCAATCAGTTGCTCAAATACGGCAAGATCATAGCTGTACGACTTGACGGTATTTGGAGGATGCCCAGCCTGCTCTAAGTGCCGCCGGTACCAAAACCGCGCGACCTCCAGGCTTGAGTCCGGCGTGAGCGGTGGCAGCAGACCGATGGTGCCCCGCAACCGCCCCCGAGCGTCTAGCTCAAACAGCGGCGGCTGAAACACCTTCAGCCGACGCTCTTCTCCGTGCTCCGTCCCGGTCATGCTCACCCCGTACGCCTGTTCGTCTCACTTCCAAGCCTATCTATCGATCCCGCTTCTGTCAAGGTGCAGTGGCTTGTGCTGATGCGCCAGATGCGTTAGCCTGCCCGCAGGACAGGGAGGGAGTGGGTGATGCAGCGGAGTGACTGGATTCTCGACCGAAAAGAAGCCGTGAGCCGTTATGGGATGGTCGCCGCCAAGCACGAGTTAGCGGCTGAGGTCGGTGCGGCCGTCCTTGAGGCGGGCGGCAACGCCATCGATGCCGCGGTCGCGACAGCCTTCACGGTCGGCGTAGTTGAGCCGATGATGAGTGGCATCGGCGGCGGTGGTCTGATGCTCATCTTCCTGGCCGAGCAGCGAGCGGTTGTCGCGCTCGACTACGGGATGGTTGCCCCGCGTGCGGCACGGCCGGACATGTACCATCTCCTCGACGCGACGAGTCCGAGTCTTTTTGGCTGGCGTGCGGTTGTCGACGATGCCAATATCCATGGCCCCTTAGCTATCGCCGTGCCGGGCACGGTTGCTGGGCTGGCGACTGCCGCAGCGCGATACGGCACGATGCCGCTCCACGAACTGCTGCATCCAGCCATCCGCTATGCGCGTGAGGGCTTCCCGGTCAGCTGGCACACGAGCTTTGAGATCACCCAGGACCTCGAACTGCTCAATCGCTACCCCTCAACACGGGCTATTTTCACGAAGGATGGCCTTCCGTGGCCCGTCCTGACTGGGCTAACCCAGACGAAGCTGGTCCAAGCCGACCTTGCACGCTCGTTGGAAGCCATTGCCAAAGACGGCCCCGATGCCTTCTATCGCGGAGAGTTAGGCCAGGCGATTGTCGAAGGGCTGCGCAGCCTGGGCGCGATCATCTCGCTCGAGGACCTCGCCCACTATCGTGTCCGCATTTCAGAACCGCTCTGGGGCACCTATCGCGGCCACCGCGTCGCAGCCATGCCAGCGCCCTCGGGAGGGCCAACGCTGCTCGAATCGCTGCACCTGCTCGATTGCTTCGACCTTGCCACTTCCGGCCACAACACCGAGCGCACGCTCCACATTCTCATCGAATGCTTCCGTCAAGCCTTCGTCGACCGCTTTGCGTATCTGGCTGACCCAGCCTTTGCGGACGTTCCGGTTGCGGGACTCATCAACCCTGCGTATGCGCGCGCCCAAGCTGCCACGATCACGGAGCGCGCCCGGCGTGTCATTGAGCCTGGCGACCCCGAGCAACTCGGCGTGCGCGAGCGGTACGCCCGCTCGATGCCACACTACGCGAGCACCTCAACGACAACGCACCTCTCGGTCGTTGACCGGTGGGGCAATGCCGTCGCGTTGACCCAGACCCTGCTTTCTGCCTGGGGATCACGTGTTGTCGCTCCGGGAACGGGCATTTTGTTCAACAACGGCATGATGTGGTTCGATCCCGAACCAGGACGCGCCAATTCGATTGCGCCCGGGAAGCGCCCGCTGGCCAACATGTGCCCCACCATCGTCTTTCGCGATGACAGGCCATTCCTTGTCCTGGGGGCAATGGGTGGCCGCCGCATCCTCAACGCCCTTGCCCAGATCATCAGCAACGTCATCGACCATGGCCTTGGTATCCAAGCGGCGATCACCGCGCCACGGATCGACTGCAGCGTCGATCCGACGAACGTGAGCAGCCGTATCGATCCAGCAGTGATCGAGGGCCTGCGGGCTCGTGGCCATCGGCTCACGGTCGTGGTCGAGGATGTCGGCAACGTGCCGTTTGCCAGTCCGGCCGGCATCCTCGTCGACGCCGACGGCACGCTCCACGGTGGGGCAAACCCGTACTATCCAGCCATGGCGATCGGGCTTTAGTGCTGCGCAAAGTGGGGGAGGACTGTTCGGCCCAGTAATGTCACTGCCGCGACGGGATCAGGGCCGAGCGGCGGGCCGAAGCTGAGATGCCGAGCCCCAAGCGCAACCAGTTGCTCGAGCCGTGGGATCAGCTCCGGCGGCCGACCAACAAGCGCAAGGTCGAGGACAGCCGATGGCACAAGCCGCAACGCGCGCTCGCGGTCACCCGCAACGAGCGCGTGTTGAGCCGGGAGCAGATCCTCGGGCGTCAGGCCAACGCGCGCCAGGGTTGCAGCATCAAAGGCCGGTCCGTAGTAGGCGAATTTTTCGCGCAATGCTGCCTCCGCTGCCTTGCGGTCTTCCGCGACCGAGCACCAGACGCAGGCAGCCAGGTCAAGATCGTCGAGCGAGCGTCCAGCTCGCGCTGCACCTTCGGCTACCGTTGCTGCCACGTCAGCATAGCGTTCTGGCGGGAGGAGCAGCGGCAGCGCACCATCAGCGAGTTCGCCGGCGAGTTGCAGCATCCGGGGGCCAAACCCGCCAAGATAGATCGGTACTGGTCGTGCTGGGAAGCGAAGGCACGCTGCCGCATCCCACCCGGGAACCGGTTCCCCAGCGAGCACACGGCGAATCTGCGTGACTGCCCGCCGCACAGTGGCAAGCGGCTTCTCCTGGGGAATGCCCACCCATTGCAGGAACTCGGCGGCACCCGCGCCAAGCCCAAGCCGGAACCGGCCATTGCTCAGTTCATCCAACGTTGCCGCAACCATGGCAAGTTCGGCAGGATGGATCGTGTAGGGGTTGGCGATACCAATGCCAATTGCAATGCGCTGGGTTTGCGCAAGCATCGAGGGAATCAGCACCAGTGCACTCCGCCAGAAGAGATCGTGGCTCACCCAGAGTTGGTCAAAGCCAGCCGCTTCAACACAGCGGGCAAGCACTGGATACGACGTTCCCGGCGCGTCGTTGTTGACCCGAATGCTCCAGCGCAGTGTCATTGGGAATCGGTCGCCGTGGAAGGCAGTGGACGCACCACCGCGCCGCTACCCGCAATAGCGTCTGCTTCGATTTCGACGAGATAGGCATCACCAACGAGCGCCTTGACCGCGACGAGCGTGTTGGCTGGGCGTACAGCGCCAAAGGCCTCGGCAAGTGCGCGGCCGACGGCTTCCCAATCCGCCGCGTTCGTCACGTACACCCGAACCCGCACAACGTCGGCAAGCGAAGCGCCGAGGCTCTTGAGCGCTCGCTCAATCTTGGCCAGAATGTATCGTGTTTGGGCTTCCGGATCGTCGCCGCCGACGAGGCGCCCCGCTTCGTCTGTCGCCGTAGTACCCGAGACGTAGATGTGATCGCCAACGCGCACTGCGCGGGCGTACCCCACCTTCTCCTCCCAGATCGTCCCTGACCCAACCCAGAGCCGTTCCATCTCCATCCTCAAACTCCTGATCAGCGAATAAACAAGCTGACCGTCAGCACGATCAAGACAAAGAGCGTAATGGCGGTGAACTTCCAGTCACGATCAGCGAATGCAAAGTAGATGACTGAGGCGACCACACGGGCATACGGCGTCAGCATCAGCACTGAAAGGCCGAGCCAGATAACACCAATCGAGCGATCGTGATCGTTCACCACACGGCGGATACTCTGGGCGATAACGTCGAACAGGTTGGCCCCCGTAAATGGGAGATGAAACGTCAGCTGCCCGGTCGTAAGCCAGTGCCAGGCCAAGCCCAGGATCACCAATCCGGCGCTGATCAGCACGCCGATCGACAGCGCAGTGCCAATAACCACTTCAATATCGAAGCCGCCATGAGGAACGGCTTCCTCCATTCCTGCAGAGCGCGCTGGCTCAGCCTTCATACATACCCCCCGATTCCACGGATAATCATCTGGATGCCGATCAACAAGAAGACAAATAGGAAGAAGGTCCGCACCGTGCGGTTTGACAACCGGACCAACAGCCGCGTGGCGAGAAACGAGCCGCCAAGCACGCCAAGCACGGTCGGCCCAGCGAGTCCGCTGTCGATCAAGCCACTGGCCAAATAGACGCTCGTGCCAGCGAGCGCTGTCACGCCGATAATGAAATTGCTCGTGGTCGTCGAGACCTTTGGCGGCAGCCCCATCACGCGGTCCATCGCCAGCACCTTGACGGCTCCTGCGCCGATGCCGAGCAGGCCCGCGATCACACCGGCGCAAAACAGGATGAGCCCTCCCCATATCGCATTCGTCGCGTGATAGGGAATGCTGCGCCGCTCGGCGAGATCGTAGTATTCCCCTTTGAGCGCAAGCCAGCGCGAGATCCGATCAGGGGTTGCAGGATGATAACTGGTCCGCGGTTTCTGGAAGAAGCTCGTTGCCCAGGAAAAGAGCAAGACCAGTCCAAACGCAATAAAAAGCGGCCGCTTCGCCGCTGAAAGCGTAATGGTCGCACCGATGAGCGCGCCGATGATCGTAAACATCTCGAGGAACATGCCGATCCGAATGTTCGTGATACGGTCGCGGACATATGCGGCCGCTGACCCGCTTGAGGTTGCGATCACCGTTAAGGCGCTGAGGGCAATTGCGTGTTTGATGTCATAGCCAAACAGGGTGAGGACCGGCGTTAGCACCACGCCGCCTCCCAACCCGCTCATCGCGCCAATAAAGCCCGCCAAGATCGCGGCCAGCAGCGCGACCCCAAACGAGACGTGCACCTATCCCCCCTTTCGGCACTCATCCGTGACAAGCGTGCCGGGCGTATTATACCCCTGCCTTCTCGCTGTCCTGAACCTTCCGATCACCTATCTCGAACACGAGCTGAGGCATGGCCCCAATCCACGCGTGCGCCTCGCGCGTAGTGATAGCAGAGCGCTGGCGTTCACCAACCAGCATCAGCTACGTATCTGGAGGGGCATTGCAATGACACGCCTTCACCTGACGCTCGCGTTCACACTCGTTCTCCTCGTACTCGGCTCACCGATAGCTGCAGCCCCAGCCACCGCTCAGGGGGAAACCGTCAGTCTGACCCTGACAGAGTTTCGCATCACGCCAAATACCCTTAGCGTCCCGGCTGGTGTTCCAGTGACATTCGTTGTCCGCAACGCTGGGCAGGTGCAGCATAACCTCACGGTCGAGTTGGAAGCACAAGGGATTGAGCAGACACTCTTCGCAACCAACCTCGCCCCAGGTGAAACCCGTCAGGCAACGTATACATTCAGCGCCGCGGGCACATGGGAGATGTACTGCCCGGTCGACGGCCATCGGCAACTCGGCATGCAAGGGACCATTACCGTCACCGCTCAGGCAGCGACACCGACGGCAGCAACTGCTCCCTCGCCGACGGCAACGCCCGCCCCGACAGCATTACCAACGGCAACGCCATCGCCACGCGCAACGCCAACGCCCGCCCTAACGCCGACCTCCGCGCCAGCAGCGCCAGCGACGCCAACGCCGCGGCCGGCGCCAACGGCAACACGAGTTCCTGCGGTCACCCCAACGCCGATCCCACAAGTCATCCCGGCAACCGGCCACGGTGCAAGCCGGCCGTCCTGGCTCGCCGCTGTGCTCTTGATGCTTGGAATAGCTGGCATCGGATACGGACTCCGCGCGCGCCGTCGAGCCGAGTAGGGAATTCGTTTTCCCGCTCTCAGCCAGGCCCCACCGCTCGTGTTGAGTGAGGAGAGCATGCTCTCCTCACTCAACTTCCAAGGATGTCGGCAAAACCGGCAAGCGTGAGATCGCCTTGAATCCGCACCCGTGGCAGGACGAGCGGCGCATCCGTGGCCCGAGCCCATCCTGGCTTGGTCGTCACTGCAAGGGTAAAGCCAGCGCGTTGTACCGCTGACACAACCGTCTCGTTGAAACGGCCGGCAGGATAGGCGAAGGACTCGATCGGATGGCCGAGTTGGGTCTCGAGCGTTTGCTTGCAGTCAGCCACTTCATGCTCGAGGGCAGACGCATTCAATTGAGTCAGGTCAAGGTGATGCACCGTGTGCCCGCCAACCTCGACCAACCCTGAACGATCGAGTTCGCGGAGCATGTCCCAGGTCATGTATTGCGGGTTGCCGACAACGCCGGTAATGATGAAGATCGTTGCCTTAAAGCCATGCCGCTTCAGCACGGGCCAGGCAGCCGTGTAGAAGTCACGGTAGCCATCATCGAACGTCAAGACAATCGGCTTGGGAGGTAAGCCGATCTTCCCAGCGCGCACTTCCGCCAGCTCATGCAGCGTCAACGTGGTGTAGCCGTGCGCTGCCAACCAGTCCATCTGAGCGGCAAACGTTTCGGGATCGACTGAGAGCGCAGCTCCCAACGGATCATTGGCTGGCTTTGGGCGGATATAGTGATACATCAAGATCGGTACTGGCGCGGTCTGGCCATGTGGGGGCAAGGTCGGCGTCGGCGAGGGAGTACTGCGCGCTGGAGGCGGCGTTGGCCGCGTCAGGCCAGCAGCGCGGTCATCGGGCAATGTCACGGTCGCGAGGGGCGTTGGCGAAGGAGCAACCGGAATCGCCGTTGTAGCTGGTGTGGTGATACGCTCCTGGGCTTCGACCGCGCGCGGCGCAGGGTGCTGGAGCAACTGGTTCAGCACAAGCCGTCCCCCAACAACCACGCCGAAAAGAACGCCGAACAAGACCGCCGTCTGCACAAGCCAGCGTAGCATTGCCCTTCCCCCTTTGCCCCTCAAAGTGTAGAGGCAACGTCACTCCACCGTCGAGGACTGACGCGGTATAGTCTCCATGAAGACGGGCAGCGGGCGCAACGAAGGAGACCGCCATGCCAGTCATGCGTGCTATGGTGTTGGAAAGCCCGGGGCAACAACTGCATCTGCGTGAGCTGCCGATCCCGCAGCCTGGCCCGGGCGAAGTCCAAATTCGCGTCCATGCGTGCGGTGTTTGCCGCACCGACCTTCACATCGTCGATGGCGAACTGCCTCACCCGGCGCTTCCGCTTATTCCCGGGCACCAAATCGTCGGGACGGTCACGGCGCTTGGGCCTGGCGTTACCCGCTTTCGCGTTGGCGATCGTGTTGGCGTGCCGTGGCTTGGGAGCACCTGTGGAACCTGCCGGTACTGCCAGCGAGGGCAGGAAAACCTCTGCGATGCCGCCCAATTCACCGGATACACGCTCCCGGGCGGGTACACCGAATACACGGTTGCCGACGCCCGCTACTGTTTTCCACTTCCCGCTGGCTACCCCGACCTCCAGGCCGCGCCGCTGTTGTGCGCTGGGCTTATCGGCTACCGTGCCCTGCGGTTTGCCGGCGACGCGGAGCGTGTCGGCTTCTACGGCTTCGGAGCGTCGGCGCATATTCTGACGCAGCTTGCTGCCTGGCAGGGACGTCAGGTCTATGCGTTCACGCGCCCTGGCGATACCGCTGGCCAGCACTTTGCCCGTCAACTCGGGGCAGTCTGGGCAGGCGGCTCTGACGAACTCCCCCCAGTGCCACTTGATGCTGCTTTGATCTTCGCCCCGGTCGGCGCGCTGGTTCCACAAGCCCTCCGCGCCGTCGCCAAAGGCGGCATCGTCGTCTGTGCTGGCATTCATATGAGCGATATCCCTGGATTTCCCTATGCACTGCTCTGGGAAGAGCGCGTGGTTCGCTCTGTCGCCAACCTCACGCGCCAGGACGGCGAGGAGTTTCTGTCGCTCGCCCCGCGCGTGCCAATTCAGACGGTCGTCCAGCCATATCCGCTTGAAGCTGCGAACGAGGCCTTGGCTGACCTGCGCGCTGGCCATGTGCACGGCGCAGCAGTGCTCGTCATCGACGCCAAGCTCTACACGCCGTAAGCTGCGCCACACGCGGGAGGAAAGGCAGTGGAGCAGGTGCGCGCGCCGCTTGTCCTGAGTCTTGACCTGGGTACATCTTCGGCCCGTGCTGCGCTTTTCGACGGCACAGGCCAGCGCTGCACTGAGCCACGCCGCGTCCATTATGAACTACGAACGACACCCGACGGCGGCGCAGAACTTGACCCTACAGCGCTGGCTACTACGGTTGAAGGGCTCCTTGACGCGCTCCTCCAGGAAGTCAACCAGCCCATCGACGCCGTCGCGCTCTCAACATTCTGGCACAGCTTGCTTGGAACCGACGCGCAGGGGCAGCCGACAACGGCAGTGCTTACGTGGGCCGATACCCGCGCTGCGGCGGTCATCCCTCGGCTGCGAGATCGGCTCGATCCCGCTGCCCACCATGCCCGCACTGGTGCATTTCTCCATCCAAGCTATCCGGTTGCCCGGCTTGCCTGGCTCCGCGAAACCGCGCCGGACGTTTGGCGCCGCACCAGGCATTGGCTCGCCTTCCCTGATTGGCTGTTTCTTCGCTGGTTCGGCGAGCCGGTCAGTTCGATCTCGATGGCCTCTGGCAGTGGACTGTTCGCACACTCGCAGGCTGACTGGGATCAGCTTACGCTCGATGCGATCGACCTCTCCCGCGACCACCTTCCCATGATTGCCGATGAGGCGCTGACCAACCTGCGTGCAGCCTACCGCGCGCGTTGGCCAGCGCTGGCTGCAGCCCGCTGGTTTCCTGCCTGGGGAGATGGCGCCTGTAACAACGTGGGCAGCGGAGCAGTCGGCCTTGATCGGCTGAGTCTGATGATCGGCACATCCGGCGCAATGCGCTTACTCTGGCAAGCGCAGCCGTTCACGCCACCCGACGGCCTCTGGCTGTATCGCCTCGACCGCGATTGGATCCTCCTTGGCGGCGCGTTGAGTGAAGGCGGCGGCTTCATCGACTGGCTCTTCGAAACCTTCCAGCTGCCGGATCGACAAGCCGCTGATGCCGCCCTCGCCAACCACCAGGCCGACCAGCACGGCTTGCTCTGGCTGCCGTTTATCGCTGGTGAGCGCAGTCCCGGCTGGGCCGGCGCTGCCCGCGCGACACTCACCGGACTCCATCTCCAAACAAGACCGCTTGCGATCCTGCAGGCCGCCTTTGAAAGTGTTGCCTGCCGTTTTGCGCTCGTCGCGCGGGCGATCGCCGCGGCCGTCCCCGGCGAGCGGACGTTGATTGGCAGCGGTAACGGACTTGCTGCCTTTTCATCATGGCAAGCGATCCTCACGGATGCGATCGGATTGCCACTCGCCCTCGTGGACGACCCCGAGGCGTCGTTGCGCGGGGCAGCCCTGGTTGCACTCGCCCGACTCGGGGTTGCGAGCTTGCCAGCGCTTGCCCGCCCACTCGCCGACAGCTTGCCAACGCGATTGCCGAATCCCGATCGCCGTGCCTACTATGACGACCTCATCACGCGCCAGCAAGCGCTCTACGCTGTACTCGTCGACAAGCCATAAACCATCCTGTCAGAAGAATAGAATGAGCCGAATTGAGAGGAGCAGTCCGCGCGATGGAACAGCATGCGATTCCCAGCCCACGGGTTGGCCGCGTTGTCGGCGTCTGTTTGCGCCCAACGAGCGGCGTTCCAAAGTACCGACAAGAAGCCATTGTGATTGGGCCCGACGGTGTCGTTGGCGACTATCACGCTGGTCCGGTGAATCGGCATCGCAAGAAGGGACCTCCCGAGCCGAACCATCGCCAGCTGACCCTCGTTGCCCAAGAAGTGCTTGACGAACTCAATGCGCTTCTTGGCACCACACTCCACGCCGGTTCACTGGGCGAAAACATCACCGTCGAGGGGCTTGGCGACCTCAGCGACCTTGCGCCCGGCACACTCCTCCGCGTCGGCTCGGCAATTCTCGAAGTGACTGGGCAGAATCAACCCTGCAAGACGATCGCGGTCTACCACCCACACCTCGTCAAATTGATCAACGGGCGACGTGGCGTGACTGCCATCGTGCGGCAGCCAGGCATTGCACGACCGAATGATCAGGTCATGGTGCTTGGCCCGCTACCGGAAAGCCAAACTGGCGACGCGACCGCTTAAGGCGTTTCGCGCTTCCAGCGCTCGAGGAATTGCCGCAGCGCTTCGAGCGCGAGTGGCGGCGCAATCACGTACCCCTGGATGCGATCACAGTTGGCATCCTGCAACCAGGAGAACTGCTCTGGTGTTTCGACGCCTTCAGCCGTCATGCCCAGCCCGAGCGCCTCTCCCATCTGCAGGATTGCCCGGAGCAAGGCCGCACTCGACGGATCGTGCCCCAACCCAATGACGAGTTGACGGTCGATTTTGAGCCCGCTGACCGGCAACTCTTTGACGTAGCGAAGCGACGAGTGGCCAGCGCCGAAGTCGTCGACGACAACAGCAACGCCAAGTGCACGCAAGCGCTGCACCTGGCCAGCGGCCTTCTCTGCATCGAGCATCGCGCTTTCAGTAATCTCAAGCGTCAACCGTTCAGGCGGCAAGCCAGTCCGCGCAAGCGTGCTCGCGACTAACCGCGGCAGGGTTGGGTTCAAGAGGTCAAACGGGCTCAGGTTGACACTCACGCCAACATCGCGGAGGAGCGGATGCAGAGTAACCCAGTCAACGGCCTGGCGGCACGCCCGCTCGATCACCCACGCTGTCAGTTGACGGATCAAGCCCGTTGCCTCAGCGACCGTGATGAATTGCGGCGGCGGAATCAGCCCCAGTTCCGGGTGTGGCCAGCGCAACAGCGCTTCAAGCGTGACTGGCCGGCGTGTATGCACATCGATCACGGGCTGAAAGACAAGCTGTAACTGATCTGTCTCGATCGCCCGTCGCAAGTCTTGTTCAATCCGCTGGCGCGTCGCCGTCTCCTCACGCATGCCCGGGGTGAAACGGGTCATAATCAGCCCAGGCTGGCGTTTGACTTCGGCCAGCGCGATTTCCGCATCGCGCACGACTTCGGCCGGCGACTGTCCCGCTTCGGCAATTGCAAGGCCGGCCCGGAAACTGACGAAGAGCAACTTGCCTGCTACTTCGTACCACCCCTGGAGCGAAGTGGTCAACGACTGAGCCCACCGCTCAAGCATGACGGCGTTGCCAGAACCGGTGAAGCCAACGGCAAAGACGTCCCCGCCAAGCCGCCCAACACAGGCTTCGACGTCAAGCACCTCTTGCAGGCGTGCCCCAATCGCTGCCAGTGCACGGTCGCCAACCTCGTGGCCAAGGACGTGGTTAATGAGCGAGAACCGCTCGATATCAAGCACGAGGACACCGAACGGTTGCCCAGCCTCACGCGCCCGTGTAGCGAGGTGCTCGCATGCTGCAAGAAAGCCTGCGTGACTTGCCAGGCCTGTCACCGCGTCTTCGTAGGCCAACCGGCGGAGTTGCGTTTCCAACCGCCAGCGTTCGGTGACATCGCGCAGCGTTGCAATAACGCCGCGCACTTGTGGGTCATGCAGGCAGTTGAGGCCAAACACCTCGAGTTGCCGGACCTCACCCCCAGCGCGCCGCGCCGTGAATGTCAGCGAGCAGTGCAGCCCTGGATGGCGCAGCACGTGCACAAACCACCGGGTGAGAGGGGTATGATCGTCATCGCCTGCCAGGGCAACGATCGGTGCCCCAATGAGCGCGCTTGGTGGCTGGCCAGTCACTGCTTCCATTGCTGCCGACGCAAAGCGGATTACCCCATGGTCGTCGAGTACCAGAATGGCATCGGGCACGCCGGCAATCAGCGAGCGCAGCCAGGCATGTTGCTCAGTCTCACGCTGTTGTAGCCGCTCGCGGCCAAGCACCATGCCCAGCCCTTGGGCACCAATCGCCACCAGCGATTCGCTCTCCCCGTCGCTCGCACCCATCCCCCGCGTTGCGATGACCAGCACACCAGTGCCAAGCGTTGCCTCACGAACCGGCGCCAGGATCAACCCTGCCGCGCCGCTCGCGCGCTGGAGCGCTTCCAGCGCCAAACTGAGCGCAGTCGGGACGATGGCCGCTGTCGGATAGCTCAGCGGTTCACCAAGCCCAGCTAATGTTTCAGCAAGCCCCGGCTGGGCAGCCAGCTGCAACAGCGCCTCCCGCGCTGCTGCGATCGTTCCCCACGTCCAGCAGCGTGGCTCGGCCTCGCCTGCATCCCACCAGAAGAACGCCGCTCCAGTGCCGTTCACCACATGGCATAGCCCTGCCAGCGCCTCCTCAAGGCCAGATTGACTGCCAGCACGCTCAGCTGCGACCCACGCCAGGAGCCATCGCTGCAGCGCCAGCGCCCGTTGCAGCCGAGCTTGCAGGCGTGTCTGCTCACGCCGATCGAGCAACAGCCCAACCCAGCCGACAGGTTGACCAGCCTGATCGTGGAGGAGCGCGCCAGTTTCGTGGATCCAGGCAATCTGTCCATCACCGCAGACAAGCCGATACTCGCGTGATTCCACGTCAGGCGCACGAGCGTGCAGCGCCGCTTTGGCCCGGTCTTCGGCCAGGACCCGCGTGCTCCACCGCTCCCATTCGCCGAATCCGAACTGCTGCCGCGCTGCCTTGTTGAGCCAGCGCACATCAAAGTCTTCGCTCGTCGCGATCGAGCCTGGCAACGCCAGCACATCAAGCCACATCACAAGGTGATGGAGGAGCGGATGGGTTTCGTCTTTGGGAAGTCCGGACTGTGGCATTCGCCCTCCGCCTAGGCGCTCACCATACGGCGGCCTCATTCCCACCCCATACACCGTCAGCCGACGGCACGTCTTCATTGCTATGGTATCGGCACAATGCATCCAGTCCTCAATACCGTCACGGCAGTTGCCACCGGGAGTACCCTTAGTCCGAGAAAGACACGATCGGAGGTCCTCATGGCTTTCTACCTTGTGCGTGCTCGCCCAATCCCAGAGCGGCTGGCAGCCCTTCGCCAGCAACTCGACGCCCACGCCTTCCGTGAGCTTCGTCCATTTGGCCGCGCGCTCACGACCGCACTTGAACAGGCGCGACGTGATCCAGCGACCGGTTGGGCCCTGTGGGAGGAAGAAGACTACTGTACGCCGCCGTTGGCCATGGAACGGGCTGCGGTGCTCGATCAGTACTTCACCGATCTGACAGTCCAGCCGGTGCAGCGTGACGAAGGCTGGGCCGCAATCGCCCACCTGCCATCGCTCTGGCAGCACACGCCGCTCACGAGCGACGATGGTGCAGACGAAGGAGGCCGGACGCACCGGTGATGCTCCCGGATGCCCCGCGGCCCTGGCACGGCGGTTGGCGTCGTGCCGAGGACTCCCAGCCGTTGCGGCTCAACCGAACACTGCTCCGGCGCATTCTCCACTACGCCGCGCCCTATCGCTGGGCCTTACTCGGCACGCTGCTCACCATCGCCCTTGGCGCTGCGCTCGACACACTTCAGCCGCAGTTACTCCGCATGGTGATCGACCAGGCGCTGCCGCATGATACTGTGCCGGGCAATCCGCGTCTGCTTGCCTTCTTGAGCCTCGGCATCCTGGCCCTGCCGCTGGCCAGCGGGCTTGTCGGTGTCTGGCAGCGGCAACTCACCGCGTCGATTGGGGAAGGATTGATCGCTGACCTTCGCCGTGACCTCTATGCCCACCTGCTTCGACTCGGCTTCCGATTCTTCACCAGCGTGAAAACCGGCGAAACGATGGCGCGGATCACCACCGACGTTGTCGGCGCCCAACGCGCGATTACTGGCACGGCCGTCAGTGTCGTCACCAACGGCGTGCTGCTTGCCGCGACCCTTGCTGCCATGCTCGCGCTCGATTGGCGTCTAACTACGCTTGGGCTGCTTGTCCTGCCGATATTCATTTTGCCTTCCTGGCATGTTGGGCAACGTCTCCGCCAGCTTACCCGTCAGCAGCTTGAGGCCAATGCGCGGCTGCACGGCCAACTGACGGAGACGCTGAACATCAACGGCATCCTCCATGTCAAGCTGTTCGGCCGCCGCCAGGCTGAACAAGCCCGCTTTGTCAAGCATGTCCAAGAACTCCGCGACCTCGGAATCCGCCTCGCGGTCACTGGCCGCTGGCTGATGGTTGCCCTTGGCCTCGGTGCCGCAATCGGCAGCGCGCTCGTCTATGGTGTTGGTGGCCTGCTCGTGATTCATGGCCAGCTTACCACTGGCGCGCTTGTCGCGTTCGCGGTCTATCTGGCCCGGCTCTACGGTCCGGTCACGTCGCTGGCTAGCGCACGGGTCGACCTCGCTACGGCACTGGTGAGCTTCGAGCGTGTCTTTCAGGTGCTCGACACACCCGTTGAGATCGACGAAAAACCTGGAGCCATTGCCCTGGCTCGTCCTCGCGGAGCGATCACCTTCGACCACGTCTGGTTCTCCTACTTCGAGCTTCCCACTCACGCTGCACTCGGCTTTCACGCTGACGACGCTCCTCGTCCAGCTCCCGCCCCGACTCAGGGCCGCTACTGGGCGCTGGAAGACATTTCGTTTCAGGTTGAACCAGGCGAATTCGTCGCACTCGTTGGGCCAAGCGGCGCTGGCAAATCGACGATTACCTACTTGATCGCCCGGCTCTATGATCCAACTCGTGGCCGGATCCTGCTTGACGGCATTGATCTGCGCGATCTGACACTTGAAAGCCTTGCGCGGGCGATTGGCATGGTACCGCAAGAGCCCTATCTCTTCCATGACACGATTGCCGCTAACTTGCGCTTCGCCCGGCCAGACGCCACAGATGCCGAACTTGAAGCAGCCGCCCGCGCAGCCTTCATTCACGAGCGCATCCTTGAGCTACCACAGGGCTACGACACCATCGTGGGCGAACGAGGGTATCGGCTGTCTGGGGGAGAAAAGCAGCGCCTTGCCATTGCCCGGTTGATCCTTGCTGATCCCCCGGTGCTGGTTCTTGACGAGGCCACGTCGTCGCTTGACAGTGAATCCGAGCAGGCTGTTCAACAGGCGCTGGCGACCCTTATGCGTGGCCGCACAACCATCGTCATTGCCCACCGCCTCTCGACGATTCTGGCCGCCGATCGGATCCTGGTGCTCGACGGCGGGCGGCTGGTCGAGGTCGGCCACCACAACGAACTCCTGGCTCGCAACGGCCGCTACGCTCGGCTCTACCACACCCAATTCCGCCATCCGGCGAACGGGCAGGCAGAACATCGCCGCACCGGCAATGATGCGGTCGTGTCTACCGATGCTGGCCTGCTGACGGCTCCAGAGTCTTGACAACCAGACAAGGGTGAAGTAAACTAAGTACTGCGATCCTGATGGGTTGCCGGTTTCCGGCACAACGGTCAGCGCAGGCTGACCGGCCCTTGGCCCGCATGGGCCTTGTGTAAAGGTCGCGGCGTCCGGCGTTTGCCGGCTCCGCGGGCCGCTTACGCCGACGAGGGGCGTGCCGGACAGTAAGCGCCCGTCAGGATCGCGTTTTTTCTCGGCTGCTTCTCCTCTCTTTTCCTACCTCACCGCCAAGTTGTGCATAGTGCACAATCTCCGACGCTGCCCTTGAGGCACATTCCCATATGCTCCCACGTGGCGTCTGCGTATTGTCATCTGCTGGTGACGCGGCGCGGGCCGCTTCCACACGTGGACAACGGGAGGTGCAGCATGTACGGCCATTGCAAGACACCGGATGACGTCCTTCAGCTCATCACCGAGCACAACATCCAAATCGTCGATCTCCGCTTCACTGACTTGCCCGGCATGTGGCAGCATGCCTCGATCCCTGCTTCGCAGCTGACGGCGAAGTCGTTCGAACGAGGCATCGGCTTTGACGGCAGCAGCATTCGGGGATTCCAAGCGATTCAAGAAAGCGACATGCTCCTCATGCCCGATCCCACAACGGCCTTTATCGATCCATTCCTCAGTGTGCCCACCTTGGCGATCATTTGTAATGTCTATGACCCGGAAACACGCACACCCTATTCACGCGACCCGCGCTATGTCGCGCAAAAAGCAGAGCATTTCTTGAAGTCCTCAGGGATCGCCGATACGAGCTACTGGGGCCCAGAGGCGGAGTTCTTTATTTTCGACCACCTTGCATACAGTGTCCTTCCGCACTCGATGGGCTACGCCATTGACTCGCGCGAAGGGTATTGGAACACCGGCAAGAACGGCAGTGAACCAAACCTGGCATACAAGATTCGCCCCAAAGAGGGATACTTCCCCGCGCCGCCCTCTGATACCTTCCAAGATATTCGCAGCGAAGCGGTCCTCGTGCTCGAGCAGATCGGCATCCCGGTTGAAATGCACCATCACGAGGTCGCAACAGCCGGCCAAGGTGAGATTGACCTCGAGCGTGACACGCTGACCGCCATGGCTGATAAGGTGATGATCTACAAGTACGTCATCAAGAACATTGCACGCAAGCACGGCTGCGTTGCCACGTTCATGCCAAAGCCGCTCTTCGGCGACAACGGCAACGGCATGCACACCCACCAGAGCCTCTGGCGCGGCGGCAAGAACCTGTTCTATGGAGATGGCTACGCTGAACTCAGCGAGGACGCGCTCCACTACATCGCTGGTCTGCTGACGCACGCTGATGCGCTGCTCGGCCTGACCAGCCCCACGACGAACTCGTACAAGCGCCTCGTGCCACACTACGAAGCACCGGTTAACATTGCCTTCTCCAAGCGCAATCGCAGCGCGTGCATCCGCATTCCGATGTACACCACCGGCCCGGAAAATGCGGCCAGCAAGCGCATCGAGTTCCGACCACCCGACCCAAGCTGCAACCCCTATCTTGCCTTTGCTGCCATGCTCATGGCCGGGATTGACGGGATTCGGCGTGAACTCGATCCTTCACCCTTCGGGCCACTCGACATCAACACCTATGACCTGCCGCCGGACTTCTGCGGCCGTGTTAAGAGTGTTCCAGGCTCGCTTGAAGCCGTGCTTGACGCCCTCGAGCGCGACCATGAGTGGCTCCTCGAAGGCGACGTCTTTACCACTGATCTGATCACGACCTGGCTCAGCTATAAGCGGGAAAAGGAGCTCCAGGAGGTCAGTATCCGTCCCCATCCGTACGAGTTCTATCTCTACGCTGATATCTAGGCCCTTACCAGCACGTCGGTATCTATGGTGGAAGCGGGAGAGGAAAGGAGCGATGCACAAACTGAGGACATAAGGAGTACACTCATGGTGCATGACAAGCATCATGCGCAGGACAGGAATGGCTCATACCCGTGGATTGAATCGCTTTGGAAAAGGAGGACAAGGTTGGCGGTTGATACGCGTGTGATTGGTCGGCAGCTTCCAACGCCAACTGCTGACGAAGTGCTCAAGCGTGCTGAAGAAGCGCGGGTTGAGTTCGTTAGCCTGCAATTCACCGATATTCTTGGCATCGTCAAGAATGTCACCGTGCCGATTGATGTCTTTCCTCATATCATCGAGGAGGGGCAGTGGTTTGACGGCTCGTCGATCGAGGGCTTTGCGCGAATCGCCGAAAGCGATATGTACCTCATGCCCGACCTCTCGACTTTTGCCGTCATTCCCTGGAGCACCGGCGAGACGACGACCGCCCGTGTCATCTGCTGGGTCTACAACCCGAACGGCGAACTCTTCCCGGGCGATCCGCGTGTCGTCCTGCTGCGCCAGCTCGAGCGTGCTGCCAAGCTCGGTTATGTCTACAACACTGGCCCGGAGCTCGAGTTCTTCCTGTTTCGCAAGGAAGATGGCAAGATTTCCCCATTGCCACACGATCAGGGCAGCTACTTCGACCTGACGACTGACCTGGCCGATGAAGTGCGCAAGGACATGATCCGCGCCCTGCAGGCGTTTGGCATCAAGGTCGAGGCTGGGCACCACGAAGTCGCTGTCGGCCAGCACGAAATCGACTTTGAATATGCCGACGCGCTCACCACCGCGGACAATGCCATCACGTTCAAGTACACCCTCAAGGCCATCGCGCAGCAGCATGGCCTCCATGCCACCTTCATGCCCAAGCCAATCCAAGGGATCAACGGCTCGGGCATGCACACGCACCAGAGCCTGTCTTCACTAGAAACGGGTGAGAATGTCTTCGTCGACCAGAACGATCCCTACGGGCTCTCGGAAGTCGCCAAGCGCTTCATCGCTGGTCAGCTCTACCATGCACGCAGCATGTGCGCGGTGCTCGCCCCGCTCGTCAATTCCTACAAGCGGCTTGTCCCGGGGTATGAGGCGCCAGTGTACATTAGCTGGGCACGACAAAATCGCTCCGCTCTGATCCGGGTGCCAGCTGTCCGCGCCGGCCGCGTCCAAGCGACCCGCATCGAGCTGCGTTGTCCGGATCCCTCGGCCAACCCCTACCTGGCATACGCTGTCATGCTTGCTGCCGGGCTCGACGGCATCGAGCGCGAGCTGCCATTGCCTGAGCCAGTTGAGGAAAATGTCTATCACTTCACTGAAGAAGACTTGCGCCGCCGCAACGTCGGCGTCCTCCCAGCCACACTTGGCGAGGCGATGGAAGAGCTGGCCCGCGACGACGTCATTCGCGAGGCGCTCGGCGAGCACGCTTTTGAGCGACTCCTCGAAGCCCAGAAGCGTGACTGGGATGCCTATCGGCAGTATGTCACGCAGTGGGAGCTCGATCGCTACCTCGAGATCTACTAGCGCAGTCACGGCAGTGTCTTTGGGCCGGAGCGTCAAGGCACGCTCCGGCCTTGTGTTTCTTTTCTCCTTAGCTCTGCTCAACCACTCCCGGCCGGCGCAGGATGCCGTGCGGGTCATGATGGAAATGGGCCAGCTTGGCAACTTCGGTTTCAATCCCCGTACGCCGCACAAGCACAACGGCAATGGCCGCCCCGAGCAGCGGCCCAACCCAGTAGACCCAGTACGCTGTCCACACATCAGCAGCAACGGCTGAGCCAAGCGTCCGCGCTGGATTCGTGCTCGTTCCAGAAATCGGTGCTTCCAACGCGACCATGACGGCATAGAGCGGCGGCAGCATTAGCGGCGTCACTGGACGAAGTCTCCGATGATGGAGGAACAGCAAAATCCCACCGACGAGGCAGAAGGTCGTGGCTGCTTCACCGAGACAGGCTGCTCCCACTCCCTGAGGACCGGGAGTCGTTGCCCCGTACGCGATACTCGCCCCCATCGTTCCCCAGAGGCGAAGAACCAGTCCACCAATCGCTGCCCCGAGTAACTGCGCCACGACATACCCCGGCACGTATCGCCCGCGTATCGTTCCTGTCCACCAGAACGCGATGCTCACAACGGGATTAATGTGCGCACCGCTCGTCTTGCCGATCCAGGAAAACGCAATCGCTGCTCCGGTGGTGCCAAAGAGCATCCCCGTCAGGGCACGGCGCTCCCAGGGTGCCGGCAGCCAGTGCACGACTGGACTGTCAGCGCCGAAATCAAGGATGACCCACGAACAGCCAATGGCCACAAGGAGCGCAGTGCCCAGCAACTCGGCGAGAAAGAGCGGCCCTGGGAGACCGAGGAGTGACCATCCTGTGGTGGCGCCACTGCGCGCGTTCACTGCCGCGTTGCCCCTTATGTCATCGCGGTCGCGCGACGGACCTGGTAGTCGCGCCCTTCCCACCGGTTTTCGTCCGGGAAGAAGAACGTGAACTCGAGGCTCGCGTGCTCTCCGAGTTCGACCTCAACGCCGTGCAGCCCAAACGGCAGCGGTTGACTTGCTCGATCCGTGACATGCTGCCACCCATCGACGCCGACGTGTAGCTGGAATGGCCGCCGATCTTCAATCAGTAGCCGTTCGCCGTCACCGATGCTGTCCAGCGGCACGTCCCGTCGCCAATGCCGAACTCGCGGCTTTGGGGCAACACGATAGCGTTCGGCCACTGCAGCGAGTTGCTCAATCGGCTTGCCAGTCGAGAGCGCGAGGACCAACTTGACAAACTCGGCATGCGCCCAAAGCAACGGCATCGCGCTTCCCGTCGGCTTGCCGGGAAACAGTCCTTGATCCGGGATGGGGTCACTGTCCCACACCTGCTCAGGAATCAAGCCGCCCTTGCCAGCTCCACGGATCATCGCGAACAGATAAGGCAGCGGATCTTCGCCAGCCACCAGGGCATAGTGCCCTCGCTCTCCTGAAAGGAGCGGCCATGCTCGACCAATGCCCGTGCCATCAAATGGGCGGCCATCGGCATGCTCACCATAGCCATCGTCGTTGTAGCGGTGGTAGAAGGGTCCACTCGGAGTGTCAACCCGTAAGATGGCGTCAACCAGCCGGACCGTATCCCGAATGCGTGGGTCGTCCGGCGCCCGTAAGCCAAACCGGACCAGTGAGAGAAACTCCAGGCCGATGAGCTCAGCCGCTGGTAAGATCACGCCCTGCCGATTGTGCACATCGACTCGTCCTCGGAGACCAAGCGCTCCTGGCGGGCGAATCCGGACATAGTGTCCTCGGATTCCATGAGCACGGTCGAGCGGCGTGTCTTCAACATAGGTCCACTCTTCTATGCGTTGATTCCAATCATCGGCGAGGTCGAGGGCGTAGGCAGCTTCGTCGCCGTCGAGCAGGCCGAGGAGCGCGCTGGCCGCCAGGGCGGCGATCGTTGCGGCAAGTGTGAACGGGTTGATACCAGCATTCTCTTCCCAACGATCCTGGGGGCTGCATGGCCCCTCGCGCGCTAAAAACCCAACTGCTCGCCGTACCATCGCCTGCACTGTCTCGATCAGTCCACTGAGATGACCCAATTCGGCGAGTTTCGCCGCTAATAAGACAGGGAACGCTGTTTCATCCAGCTGGATACCTGTCCAATACGGCCGGCCATCAGGGTACACGTTCTGCGGCCAGTGGCCATCGGTGGCCTGGATTGCACTGAGGTATGCCAGCTGTCGCCGCGCGTCAGCGGGTAGGCCGAGCGCGAGGAAGGCCAAACCGGCTTCAACAGCATCGCGCGTCCAGACCAGATGATAGCCGCCGGGATCGTCACGTGAATTCCCCCAGGGGATGGAGAGGCTCGCGACCATCGCCCCAGGGTATGTGCGATCCTCATGCGCCTTCAGCACGAGGAGCGAGCGCTTGACCATGTCTAACACGTCTGGTTGGGCTGACGGCAACTGGATACCTCTCGTGAACCGCCGCCATTCCTGGAGCACTTGGCTACGCGCACGGTCGATCCCGTCAGCGAGGCTACTACGGGCTAACGTCACCGCGCCATCCGGCGTGGTTGCAAAGGCAAGCGCGAGTACTCCCTCGGGTTCAGCGAGTTCGCCCATCAATGCGACGTTGCCATCCTCCGCGCGGTCAAACGTCCACGTCATCCGCCCATTGTGGGCCATGTCCTGCCAGCCATCGGAAAATCCGACGTACCCAGCGCTTCCCCGCAGAAATCGACCGACCAGGGCAACGGCACTCTGGCCTTTCTGCGCCAGCAGCGCCTCACCGGCAACCCACGCCGTGTTGCCCCAGCCTGAACCACCCAGATGAGGTGCCAAGAGTGGATAGAGCCGCATGCCGTCGCCTTCGAGGCGATAGGCAATGAGCAACACGTCACGGTCTGGGTCTGGAACAACGCGGAGCGTCAGCCGATACCGTTCATGCTCATGGATAATCACCGGTAGTGGCGTCGCTGGATTGGGGGTTGTGAGGGTGTAGCGGTTGACGCGTTTGACTTCAGCCCAGAAACCGTCCCCAGCCACCAGGAAGCCCAGATCGCGAATTTGCGGTTCGCCCGTTGCTGGCCAGAAGACTTCGTTGATGATTCCATGGCTTATCGTGAACCAGAGCCGACTGGTGCTGAGGGCCGTCCCAATGAGATCTTTATCGCTTGACGACCACGTCGGCGCGATGCCTGGTTTGCCAAATGCTTCCATCCTACGCACTCCTGTACAAAACCAGCAGGCTACTTACCAATCGGATCCCAGCTGTCACCAGGATCAAGCAACGCGTGCTGGCTCTTCGGCCCTTCCGATCCTTGTTCGTATGGCTCCGGCTCTCCCTGTTGCCACGCTCGCAAGATCGGGTCGACGATGCGCCAGGCTTCTTCGACTTCGCCTTCGCTTGGGAAGAAGGACAGGTCACCGTCGAGTAAGGCGAGGAGCAGCTCTTCGTACGCACCATATTCCGGCTCTTGGCCGAGCGCGGCCTGGAGGCGCAGCTGCTGTGCTTCGTCACCGTGGCGGGTTGACAGCCACAACTCCAATGCCCCGGGCTTCATGCGAAAGACCAGCCGCCCAGGCGGCAAGGTGCCGAGCGGCGCCGCAGGAGCCGGCCTGAACACGAGCGCGATCTCCGCCGCATCGGCAGCCAGACGCTTGCCACTGCGCAGATAGAACGGAATCCCTTGCCAACGCCAGGAATCGACATACAGCTTCATGGCCGCGAACGTCTCCGTTCGCGAATCCGCCGGGATGCCCGGTTCGTTGCGGTACCCGACGTATTGGCCGCGCGCTGCAAACTGATCGACGTTCCCGGGTGGAATTGGCCGGACTGCCCGCAGCGCCTCAAGCTTGTGTATGCGGAGTGACTGGGCATCGAGGCGTGCAGGGGGCTCCATCGCGACGAGGGCGAAGAGCTGCAGCAGGTGGTTCTGGAGCATGTCGCGCAAGGCGCCTGACCGGTCATAGTACCGAGCCCGGCCTTCCAGACCCAATGTCTCCGCGTAGGTAATCTGGACAAAATCAACGTGATAGCCATTCCAAATCGGTTCAAGGAAGCGGTTGGCCAGCCGCACGTGCAGCAAGTTCTGCGTCGCTGCTTTGCCCAAAAAGTGATCCATCCGGAAGATCTGGTCCTCGCGCCAGAACGCGTGCAGCGCCTGGTTCAGGGCTTGCGCCGAAGCCAAATCCGTCCCGAAGGGCTTCTCGACGGCGAGACGCCGGAACCCCGAGCGCTCATCAGCTACGCCCAACGTGCCTAAGGCTTGCGCTGCCTGAGCAAAGAGATCGGGGGGCAACGCAAGGTAGAAGACCGCATCCCCTGACAACTGCTTCAGCCCCTGAAGCCCCTCCGCACTCAACTCCGCCGCCTGGTAATGGATCCGCTCCTGAAAGCGCTCCCACGCTTTAAGC
This sequence comes from Thermorudis peleae, assembly GCF_000744775.1. Classification (NCBI taxonomy): domain Bacteria; kingdom Pseudomonadati; phylum Thermomicrobiota; class Thermomicrobia; genus Thermorudis; species Thermorudis peleae. The sequence goes on from NZ_JQMP01000003.1 coordinate 281,562, forward strand.
GGAACGCCTGGCAATGTGCGGAGTAACTCGGCCACGTGCTGGCGCAGCTGTTCATCCGACCAGTCCCGCGTCCCAAATCCAAGGATGGTTAACTCTGGCAGCTTGCCCTGGGCAAACAGGCGAACCATGGCTGGAAGAATCAACCGGCGCGACAAGTCGCCGGTGATGCCAAACAACACGAACTGGATCACCGCACCCTCCTTCGCCTCCGACCTCTCTGACGGTGCACTGCCGTCTGCTGGTCACCTTTAGGGTGCTTCGGATCCATCGCTGTTGGCAAGCACAGCCTATGCAAAACACGCCCCAGGGCAGTCTATAGTGCCCTGGAGCGTGTGCTTGCTAAAGGCAGAGGAGCATTACTCGGGCGAGGCGGTTTCGGCCGCTGCCTGCTGAGCGAGCCGACGACGGAAGGTTCGGACTTCCTCCTCGTGGCCCTCAGTCGCAAAGGTGACGCGCGATTGGTTATTCCCATCAGCACGGATAATGAGCTCGACAAACCCAGCTGCGTCCTCATACCGCAGCCGTTCGCCTTCGTTGGCCACGAGCTCCATCCCCAGTTCGTCGCCAAAATACCGGCGTGCTCGCTCAATGACCTCGTTCGGTCGCAGTCGGAACGGATGCGTCTCAGCCATCTGCCTCACCCCCTTTCAGCGTAATCAGCGAGCAGTCGTTGTATTGCACCAAGGACGTCCTCGACGTTGGCAAGGTTCGGAAGCACAGCATCAGCACCAGCAGCCGCGAGCGCCACTGTATCGTAGCGGCCAGTGGCCACCGCCAACGCGCGTGCACCAGCTCCGTGGGCCGCGGCAATGTCGCGCGGCGTATCACCTACGAGCACAGTCCTCGCCGGTTCAAAGCGACCGCCATAATAGGCGGCTGCCTCAGCACACGCGAGCGCCACAAGCGCGCTCCGTTCTTCAGCCTGATCACCGTACGCGCCGATCGGCAGCCAATCTGCTAATGCAGTAGCGGCAAGCTTCGCTCGTGCCACAGCCCGCACGTTGCCGGTTAGCACGCCAAGAGCATAGCCAGCGTCAGCTAGACGCGGCAACACGGAGCGCACGCCTGGTAGCACCCAACTCATCCGCTCCTCAGTCTTCAGTCGCTCACAGTACCATTGCCCAGCAAGCGACAGCGCTGCTGCAAGGCGCTCTTCAATGTGCTCAGGTGGTACTCCAGCTCGTTCCAGTGCGAACCGGGCAATTTGCCGATCAAGCATCCCAGCCAGTGGCACCCCGTCAAGCACAACCGTAATGCCAAACGTCTGCTCAAGCGCATCGCAGAGTACGCGTGCATGCACGGGATCCCCAGCACGCAGCAGCGTTCCATCAATATCGAAGAGCACGCAGCCACGGATCATGCAACATGCACCTCAGGGTAGGCATGGCAAAAGCGCGTCACAATCGCAAAGAGCGCTTTCGTTGCAAAGCGTATCGTATCGACCGAGATTCGCTCGTTATGGGCATGGGCCAGGTCAAACTCTTCTGGATGATCACGCATGGGCATAAAGCCATACACCCGCACGCCTGGCAAGTGGCGAGCATCGGTCGCTCCTGGCACAAGGTACGGCACGACGTGCGACCCTGGGTCAATTTCGCCCATCACCTCGCGAATCGTCACAAAGAACGGCGTATCCGGCGGTGCTTCAATTCCACTTGCCATCGAGAGTGCTTCAACGTGAACCCCTGGACGCACAAGCGCTTGGATCGCATCGACGAAGGACTGCGGGTCTTCACCCGGAAGAATCCGCCCGTCAACGTCAACAGTGACCTCGGAGGGAATGACGTTAATTCGATGCCCACCGTGCACTATCGTCGGCACAGCTGTATTGCGCGTCATTGCATAGAGCATACGCTGCTCGGGCTCAGGCAGTGGCAGTTGCTGCAACATCGTCCAATCGGGTTGCTGGATTGCCTGTTCGACAACTGCCGCGACGTTCCCGCCGACAACGTCGCCAATCGCGCGAAGCATCGTTTGCACCGTCGGCGTGAGCACCGTCGGAAACTGGTGCGTAACGAGCGCCATAATCGACTGGGCCGCTCGTTCCATTGCTGTGTCAGGGATTGGCACCGAGGCATGTCCTGGCTGGCCACGCGCAATCAGCCGCAGCCGCGTCGCTCCTTTCTCGCCGGTCTGGCAGAGGTAGAAGTGATGGCCAGCGAGCGAGAGCCGCGTGCCGCCTCCTTCATTGATCGCATACTCAGCGTCAATCAGCTCTCGCCGGTTCTGCCACATCCAGGCCGCACCATAGCGCCCTCCAGCCTCCTCGTCGGCAAAGACGGCAAAGATGAGGTCGCGGTCGAGTTGCAGCCCGAGCCGTTGGACGAGCAGCATGACCATTAACTCACACGCAACGAGTCCCTTGGTGTCGACGGCGCCCCGCCCCCAAATCCACCCATCAAGCACTTCTCCGCCGAACGGGTCATGCATCCAATAGGCCGGCTCAACGCTCACCACGTCGCTGTGCGCCATCAGCAGCAACGGTCGCGCGTTGCCGTTCCCGCGAATCCGCGCCACCAGATTGCCGCGCCCAGGTGCACTCTCAATGACGTCTGCGGCAATCCCTTCGCGTTGCAGCACCTGCGCCAGATATTGGGCTGCTGCGGTTTCATTTCCTGGTGGATTCACCGTGTTGATCCGGAGCAACGCTTGCAGGTGCCGGACAGCTTCTTCCTGCACCTGTTCCCAGACCATTGTTGCGGTCATCTGCCTATCCTTTCCCTGACCCGGCTCTGTGCCTGATCGATCCAGCACCAGTGCTCAGCGTAGCACGTCAGCCAGCCGACTGAGTGCTTTTGTCCCTATGACCATTCTCCCCGCCTCTGTCTCCCCCTCATGTCCGCATGCCACTAGCCGGAATCGGCCATGAAGCGTTCCTCTCGGCCGCCGACAACTCCCAGTGCAGGGGACCAACCGTCTCCGTGGGAACAAGGGGGGTTCATGCGGCAGAGACGGATGCGAAACTGGATTGGCACACTGCTTGGCCTAACGGCCAGCCTGTTCCTCTGGCTCGGCTTCTCAGCGGCCGCGGGCGCATCCGCGCCAACTGGTTATGACGTCGCCCCAATTTTCCAGCAGTTTTACACCGCTCATGGCGGCGTTCGCATCTTTGGCTATCCCATCAGTCCACCGGTCGATGAAAACGGCCGGCTTGTCCAGTACTTCGAGCGTCAGCGACTCGAGTACCATCCCGAATTGGAGCGTGCTGGGTTCTCCGTGCTTCCTGGTCTCGTCGGTCGGGAAGCGGCGGCGATTGAAGGGCGCACGTTCGGTCCGGTTGCTCCCCAGCCAGGCCTGCAGTACTTCCCACAGACAAGCCATAACCTTGACCCGCATTTCGCCGACTTCTGGGCAAGGAACGGAGACGTGCTCGTCTTTGGCTATCCCATCTCTGAGGGCTTTACCGAAAACGGCGTGCTTGTCCAATACTTCGAACGAGCACGCTTTGAATACCATCCCGAGTTTGCTGGAACGCCCAATGAGATCGAGCTTGGCCTGCTTGGACGCGTTGTGTGGGAGCAGCAGAGCCATGTTGTCCACTTCTCAAGCCTCTCGCTCGCTGAGCAATTAGCCGCTGCCCTCAACGAGGCGCGTCAGCAGAATGGTCTGCCGCCGCTCACGCTCGACCCAGCCTTGACCCAAATTGCGCAACTCCGCAGCGACGACATGGCCCAGCGCAACTACTTCAGCCATACGACGCCAGAAGGCACGACCGTCTTCGACCTCTTCGGCCAGTGGGGCATCCGGTGGAGCTACGGCGGCGAGACGATTCAACGCAATAATTTCCCAATTGACCAAACTGCCGCCGAAGCTGCTCGCTCGCTGCTCGCCAGCGCGCCTCACCGCGCTATCATCCTCGACCCACGCTTCTCACTCTTCGGCGTCGCAGAACGAACGTCAGCCGACGGCATGCACTACTACACCGTCGTCTTCGTCCAACCGTAACGCAGTACGCTCAACCTCTCCCTCCCATGTTCCCGCAGCCCGACGGCGCATCCCCCAGCAGCGCCGCCTGGGCTGCCTCCTCTGTGGTATCGTGACCTTAGGATGCGTGATGGACAGGAGCGCCCATGTCTGACCTCGAGCTCCTCACCCGACTCGTGGTCGCCACACTCCTCGGCGGCGCCCTCGGACTTGAACGCGAATTGACCGCCAAGCCCGCTGGGCTCCGCACGCATATGCTCGTTGCCGAGGGAGCCGCCCTGTTCATGCTTGCTTCGCTCCTGATCGCCCCGTACGGTGGCCCAGACAATCCAACCGACCTTTCGCGGATCGCGGCGAACGTTGTCACGGGCGTCGGCTTCCTCGGTGGGGGGATGATCTTGCGTGCCCGCGACCGGGTCTATGGCCTGACAACTGCAGCTGGTATCTGGGTAGCTGCAGCGATCGGCATGCTTGCCGGTGCCGGAGCCTACTTCCTGGCGGTGGCTGGCACAGTCGTCGGCCTTGCCACCATTACCGCTGGACGCTGGGTCGAGCGGCGGCTTAGCCGTGTCTCGCGAGCTGGCGTTGGTGAGACAGCGGAGCCAAGCGACGAGGAGGGCGCATGATCAAGCTCAAGCGTGTGTACGATCCCGCCGAACCAAGTGACGGCAAGCGGTTTCTCGTCGAGCGACTCTGGCCGCGCGGAGTGCGGAAGGATGCACTGCCGCTTGACGGCTGGCTGCGCGATGTCGCTCCAAGCGATGAACTCCGCCGCTGGTTCCACCATGATCCCGCCCGCTGGGACACCTTCCAACAACGCTACTGGGCTGAACTCGAGACCAAACCCGAAACGTGGAAGCTACTGGTGGAAGCTGCCCGTCAGGGAGACGTCACGTTGCTCTTCAGTGCTCGTGATACGGAGCACAACAACGCCGTCGCCCTGAAAGCGTTCCTCGAATCTCGGCTTGGCTAGCTGCTCGCTTCAGGCTCGTCTACACTGAGAGGTAGCGCGTCTGGCAGCGCGCGCCCCTCTCGCTCCAACCACTTCAGCAAGCGGCGTTGTCGTTCAGCGAAGGGGAGCTTCGGCTGGTTGTACGCGCCGGCCAGGCGGCGCTGCCGGAATGCTTCATAGAGAATGACTGCGCACGCAACCGAAATATTCAGGCTCTGGACCATGCCAACCATCGGGATATACACCGGTGCATCAGCCAATCGCACCGCTTCATCGGACACCCCACGTTGCTCATTGCCAAACACCAGCGCGACCGGCTGGGTGAGATCGAGGGTATAGATGTCAAGGCTTTTACTCAAATCACCGAGATACGTCGCATAGATTTGCATTCCTTGCGCACGCAGCGCGGCGTAACACTGCGGAATATCGGGATGCACGACAATGTCAAGCCATTTCAGCGCACTGCCGGAGACGTGCTCGCTCAGCTCCGGCAGGGCCTCGATGGTGTAGACGAGATGGACGGTCAGCACCCCGACCGCATCGCAGGAACGCAACACCGCGCTGACATTGTGGGGATCATGCACGTTCTCCAACACAACAGCCAAATCAGGCTGCCGCCGCGCTAAGACACCCGTCATCCGTCGCAGTCGCCGCTCAGTGATCGGTCGTCCTGTCTGCCCCATCGCGCTTCTGCTCCCGCGCTAGACTTTCCTTCGGAAGGAGTGCCGGCCGCGATGTCAGCGAACGGTGACCCAGCACTGATTGCGCTTCTTCACGACGAGATCCGCGCTCACGGGCCAATCACCTTCGCGCGCTTCATGGCTCTTGCACTCTACCACCCAACCCACGGCTACTACCAGAAAGCGGTACGGGTCGGCCGCGAAGGCGACTACTTGACCGCGCCGGAAGCACACCCGATCTTCGGCTGGACCCTCGCACGCCAGCTCGACGACTGCTGGCAACTGCTCGGCCGGCCCGAACCGTTCGTCCTGCGCGAGTATGGTCCTGGCCCTGGCACGCTCATCCACTCACTGATCGAGGGACTCGACCGTATCGGCACGCCGTTGTCCCAGCGTCTGTGGTACCAGCCAGTTGAGCCCAGCGCAGCTCACCGTGCTGCCCTAGAAGAGCGATTGACCGCTCATGGCCTCGGCCAACGTCTTCTGGACGCAACGGCACAGCCGATCACCGGCGTTGTGTTAGCCAACGAAGTCCTTGATGCATTACCTTTCCATCGTGTCAGCTGGCACGACGGCCAACTGTGGGAACAGTATGTTGATTGGCAGGAAGGCCGCCTAGTCGCCGTCGAGGGGCCTCCGTCCACTCCAGCACTCGCTGAAACACTTCACGCGCTCGGCGTCACCCTTGCCGAAGGCCAAACGACCGAAATCTGCCTCGCCTTAGCTGACTGGGTCGCCGAGGTAGCTAAGGCACTCGAACGTGGCTACGTGCTTGTCCTCGACTACGGCTATCCTGTTCCCGAGCGCTACGACCCCCAGCGCTTCCCACATGGCACGCTCAAGACGTATCGCGCGCATACCGTCAGCGACGATCCATTAACCGCCGTTGGTGAGCAAGACATCACCGCCCATGTTGACTTCAGCCTGCTCGCCCACTATGCTCACCAGCACGGGCTGACGGTACTCGGTTTGACGACGCAGGCCGAGTTTCTTGCCCAAGCCGGCCTTGGCGACATTCTTGTAGCACTGCAGCACGAACCCGGCATGACCGCCCACCAGTACCTTGCCGCCCGGGCCGCTGCCTTTCACTTGCTTGATCCGGCTGGACTTGGCCGCTTCCGGGTCATGATCCTTGGCAAGAACGTGCCACCGACGCCGCCCCGCGGCCTCGGCCAGCGTCTCCTCTGCGGGGTTGCGCCAAGCCACTAACCAGCAAGTAACCGCTCTCGTACAGCCAGAACCTCGCCACGCAACTGCGCATCGTGCTGGAGTTGCTGCTCAATTTTTTCGATCCCGTGCAGCACGGTTGTATGGTCACGGCCACCAAGCCGCTGGCCAATTTCCACCAGCGACAACCCCAGTTCTTCGCGCAGGAGATACATGGCGACCTGCCGAGGCACAACGATGTCACGCCGCCGGCCTGGTCCCACGAGGTCGGCAGTCGAGATGCGATAGTAACGGCAGATCGTGTCGAGCACCGCCTCTGGCGTGAGCTGACGCCGCTGGGCCTCGGTATGCGCATCAGTCAGTGCCTCAACCGCGAGCTCAAGCGTTACTGGCCGATGGTAGAGTTGGGACAACGCCACCACGCGGTTCAGTGCCCCTTCGAGCTCACGGATATTCGACTCCACCTTGCGGGCAATGTACTCGAGCACGTCTGGAGGGATGGTGACGCCAAGTTCACGGCCTTTTTCGGCCAGGATCGCCTGCCGCGTCTCTAAGTCAGGAGGCTGAACGTCGGCAATCAGCCCGCCTTCAAAGCGTGAACGCAAGCGATCCGTCAAGTTATGGATCGCTTTGGGCGGGCGATCGCTGGAGAGCACGATCTGCTTGCCAGCCTGGTAGAGCGCATTGAACGTATGGAAGAACTCCTCCTGCGTGCTTTCTTTGCCGGCAATGAACTGGATGTCGTCGATCATCAAGATGTCGATCGTGCGATAGCGGTTGCGGAACTCCTCGGTCCGCTGCAACCGAATCGCCTCAATCAGATCATTGGTGAACGTCTCCGATGAAACATAGCGCACTTTGAGATCGGGATGTCGGGCTAGCGCACGATGACCAATCGCATGCAGGAGGTGCGTCTTTCCCAGACCTACTCCGCCATAGATGAAGAGTGGGTTGAACTTATCTGCAGGTCGATCAGCAACCGCCAGCGCCGCTGCGTGCGCGAGCCGGTTATTCGGCCCGACAACAAACTTCTCAAACGTATAGCGGGGATTCAGCCCATGCTCAGGGGTAACCGCCAGCTCGAGCTGACGCGGGGAAGCTGGCGGTTCCGGTTCAACCACCGTGCTACGCCGCCCGCTGCGTCGCTGTCCCACGCTCGCAGCTGCCGGAACTGGCGCTTCACTGTTCAAGACCGTGAACTGTACGCCGACTGGCCGGCCAAGGATCAACTCGAGCGCTTCCTGGATCAGCGGGGCGAATTTACTGCGCAACTGCTCAGCTGCAAAACTGTTTGGCGCTCCAACGGTCGCGACATCACCCTCGAGTGAGACGAGTTCCGTATGACGGAGCCAGGTCTCAAAGTTTGCGCGCGAGACCCGCGTCTCAAGCTCCCCTAATGCTGTTTGCCAGAGTTGCTTGGCTCGCATTGGCCCGGCCCCTCCCACCGTGTACGTACACATGGTGGGATCAGCGTAGCACGTCGTGAGGTTGCTGACAAGGTGTGTCAGCCAGACAACGCCGAGCCGGGCAGGGCGCCCGGCTCGTGCGCGGGAAGGGGAGGGGTGGAGCGGGTCTCGCTCCAGCGGGATCAGAAGCGGGCTGGGGAACCCCGCTTCCACTATAAGTATACGGCCGACGGTTGCAGAAGGTTCCCAGTTCCCCAACGCGCCAGATCATGGTACCCTGTGACAAGCACGACACGGTCTTGGGTAGCTCGGGAGGAAGAATGACCGATCCAAGTCGTGAGCGGTTGATTCAGGAGATCTGGAACGCACTTGATGTTGTCCTGCGCACGACGCACGCGCGCGCCGCGCCTGTCTGGCGAGAACTCGATCTCTCCACTGCCCAACTGAAAGTGCTCTATCGCCTCGCGCATACTCAGCCTGTGACGGTGGGTAAACTCGCACGCTGGCTCGGCGTCAGTGGGCCAACCGCCAGCCATCTCGTCGACCGACTCGTCCAGGCCGGTCTGGCTGAACGCGCTGAAGACCCGCATGACCGACGCCGGACGCTCGTTCGTCTCACTGAAGCTGGTGAGCAACTCCATCAACGGCTGCGCGATGGCAACCGCGCTGCATTGAACGAGTTACTCACCCGGCTTTCGCTCGACGAATTGTCCGCGCTTCACCAGGGAATGGCTGCGCTCGCCCGCGTTGCTGAGGCCGAGCAGGAACACCCCGCTCCAGCGCCATCGCGGTAGGTGTTGCCGGCCATGAACGAGCCCAAGGACCGATCACCACAGCTACCACGTTCGCTGTTCGGTCGTGCTCGCACCTGGGCGACGGAAACCTTGCCGGCCGATGCCGCGATGCTTGCAGCATTGCTTGCGGCACTGATTCACGACCGGCGCGTTCCGTGGTCATCACGTGTGCTGGCTGCTCTCGCCCTTGCCTATCTCGCAAGCCCAATTGACCTGATTCCTGACGTTATCCCCGTTCTTGGTCAGCTCGACGACGCCGTGATCACTCCTGGCTTACTTACCCTCGCGCTCCGGCGGATCCCACCTGACGTCGTCGCCGAAGCGCGCCAAACTGCGAGGAGTTGGCAAACGCACTGGCGCTTGGTTGGCATCGCACTCGTCGCGCTCGTCTGGCTTCTCATTCTCGCCCTCATCTGGCAAATCATCGCAGCCGTGCTCACGACCATCAGGTAGTCTTCCAGCTTGTCTGCTTCTACGCCACGCCATATACGGGCGCATTCCACAGGGCGACGCTCGCTTCTCCCGCACAAACGCTTCATTCCCAATCCGTTGCGGGGAAGAGCCGACATGATCCAGAAGAACTGCAAGCTTGCCTACCCTCTTACCGACTGAAAGCCTCACGGTGAGGCCTTGCCTGCGTCTATCAGACGAAAAGTCGCAGAACGTCTCTCGGCTGAGAGGCTCAAGCAGGACATTCGCACCGAGCATGAGCAATGAACCAGGGCTTGACAAGCACGTCATCATAGAGTACTCTGCATTGCAGAGTACTCTACAGATCTTGTGAGTACTCGATGGAATGGAGCGACGTCGATGCAAACCGAGGAAATCCGCCAAGCGTTGGTCCTTGTCGATCAAACGAGCCAGAAAGTGCGGCGTGCTCTCCTCCGCGATTCCTTCGCCCCATTTGCCATCCTCTGGGGAGCAATCTGGATCGTTGGATTTTCGACCAGCGCCTTGTTTCCAGCCGCTGCGGGGATCCTTTGGATAGCGCTTGATATCGTTGGCTTGGTCGCCAGCATCATCATCGGAAACCAGTATTCCGGTCGTGTCCTTTCGCCGAATGGGCTACGGCTGTTCTGGTCCTGGATCGCGTTGGCCGGATACGCGGGACTCGTCCTCTTTGTAGCGCGGCCTCTTCCCCCGCTGAGAAGTAGCATGCTGCTCGTGATCATCATTATGGCTGGCTATGTCATCCAGGGCATCTGGCTGTGGCGAGGCCAATTGATCGTCGGCCTCGTCATTACGGCGGTGACGCTCCTTGGAGGATGGTTGCTGCCAGACTACTACTTGTGGTTAATGGCGCTCCTCGGCGGCGGCACGCTCCTCGGCACTGGCCTCTATCTCTGGATTGCCTACCGGCCATGAGTCAATTGAACGAGCTAATCCACCAACCGACACGGTTACGCATTATGGCAGCGCTGAGTGCGCTCGGGCCTGGAACTGAAGTTGAGTTCACGTATCTCCGTGATATCCTCGACCTTACCGACGGTAACCTTGGTACGCACTTGGCGAAGCTCGAGGAAGCAGGATACGTCGCTGTGCGCAAGACGTTCGTTGGTCGGAAGCCCCGCACCTTCGTGAGCCTCACACCCCATGGGCAACATGCCTTCGCCGAGCATCTCGCGGCGCTCCGCGCCATCCTCAACCCAACGCTCGTTGAGCCAAATGGTGCATCACCTGCCACAACCGACACGCAGCCGAATCGAAAGGGGGACAAAGCATGACGCCGATCATCGTCGTTGATCACCTTCGAAAAATCTACGGAACTACCGTTGCAGTTGACGACCTCTCGTTTACTGTTGAACAGGGAGAGATCTTTGGTCTGCTCGGACCAAACGGGGCAGGCAAAACAACGACCGTCGAATGCCTCGAGGGGTTGCGGCGGCCGGACGGCGGCAGGGTTGCGGTACTTGGACACGATCCCTGGCGCGAACGACACGTGTTGGTGCATGAGATCGGCGTCCAACTCCAAGAATCGGCCCTCCCAGACCAATTGAAGGTGCGCGAAGCTCTCGATCTCTTTGGCTCGTTCTACCGACGCACGCGCGACGCGGCCCAGCTCCTTGAACAGCTTGGCCTTGCCGAACAAGCGCGCACACCGTTTGCCAAACTCTCGGGCGGGCAAAAACAGCGCCTCTTCATCGCCCTCGCGCTTATCCACGATCCCCAGGTCCTCTTTCTCGATGAATTGACGACCGGACTTGACCCTCAAGCCCGCCGCGCTATCTGGGAGTTCATTCGCCAGATTCGCGAGCACGGGAAGACAATTCTCCTCACCACCCATTACATGGAAGAGGCGCAAGCGCTCTGTGATCGGATCGCCATCATTGACCGCGGACGGCTGATTGCCCTCGATTCCCCGGCAAACCTGGTGCGGCAGTTTGCTGGCCAAGTCCGCGTCCTCCTCCAGGCTGGAGCAACCCACGAATGGGATTGGCTCCGCCAAATTCCGGGGGTCAGCGCCGTCGAATTCCGCGATGGCCAGGTAGTGATCACCGTCTGCAACGAGCAGGTCGTCAGCGAGATTATTCAGGCCTTAGCGGCTCGCGGAATTCCCCCACTTGGACTCACGGTACAGCACGGCTCGCTCGAAGACGTGTTTTTGGCGCTCACCGGCCAACAGGTGCGCGATTAGCGTGGATGAGGAGGCAGACAATGCGCGGCTTCTGGATGCTCACCTGGACTGAATGGAAACTCTATCTCCGCAATCCGTTCGCAGCGTTCTTCACACTCATTTACCCAGTCATGCTCATCTTCTTGTTCGGCAGTATCTACGGAAACGAACCTCGTTTCGCTGGTTTCGGCACCATTGATCTTTCTGTCCCAAGTTACATTGTCCTTATTATCACAACTGTTGGGTCACTCTCACTGCCAATCCACCTCTCGACCTATCGTGAGCGACGGATCCTCCGTCGGCTGGCAGTTACCCCAATCTCGCCGCTCGCGCTATTGGGAGCTGAAGGACTGACCCTCTTCGCCTTCACGTTGAGTGGCACCCTGCTTATGATCGTGGCAGCGCGCCTCTTCTACGGCTTACGTTTTGCCGGAACCATCACCAGCGTGGCTGTCGCGTTCGTGCTCAGCTGCCTCGCCCTGTTCTCCTTTGGATTCCTCGTTGCCAGCCTCTGCAATTCGGCACGCATGGCTCAAGCAGTCAGCTTCGTCATCTTCTTTCCGATGATGTTTCTTTCCGGCGCCGCTCTGCCACGCGAGATTCTCTCTGAAAACCTGCGACGCATCTCCGTGATCTTCCCGGCAACCCCAGCTGTTACACTCCTCCGTGCAACGTGGGTCGGAGAATCACTCCGCACCCACCTTCCGGCACTTGGTGGCCTGTTAGCCGTCTGGATCGTCTCTTCAGTGCTTGCCAGCCGCCTCTTCCGCTGGGAATAGAGGCGCTCTGTGGGCGTCGCAGGACTCCCGCCCTGCGATGTCCTCTCCATCCAGCAGGAGGCAAGGAAAGCGACTCCCTCAGTCGCTCTCCAGTGCCTCCTGCTGGTGCATCTCAGGCCGCCTGCAGCGTGACTACTCAGCAGCGCGTTCCTCAGTTACGATTCCGCGGGAAGCGAGCACGCGGCGGCAACGATGCACGCAACGATGCCCGGCTGATGGATAACCAGGGAGGAAGGCATGCTGACACAGTGGCGCGACCCAGAAGCTGAACAGGCCATTCTCGAGCAGATTACGATCGATGAGCCGTGGGCTCTCCTTGAGCGCTTTAGCACGCTCGAACGCCTCTCCGGCAGTCAGGACGAAGCCGAAGCGGTTGCGTACATCCAGGAACGGCTGGAAAGTTGGGGTATCCCTTACCGGCTCTATCACCCTACATGCCTCATCAGCCTGCCGCGCCGCGCAACACTCCGCACCCTCGCCCCTGTTGAGCGACCGATCCGTGCCAAAACTCTTTCGTTCAGCCCATCAACCGACGGGCACGAGATTGTAGGCGAACTGGTCTACGTTCCAGGCGAGCAGCCGACTGACATCGCCGGCGTCCTTGGCAGCGGCCCAACTCGCCTCACTGCCGATGTCCACGGCAAGGTCATCCTGACCGACGGCATGGGCATGGCCGCACGCGGTGTCGAGCTTGGACAGAGTGGCGCACTCGGGGTGATCTTTATCCACCCTGGCCAGTACATCCATGAAGGCATTGCGACGACGAGCTGGGGATCACCTGACCTTGATGCCCTCGGCCGCGTGCCGCATGCCCCACTCCTGTCAATCGCTCGGCCTGATGGCGAGTGGCTCAAAGAACAACTTGCCAAGGGGCCGGTTACTGTTGCCCTTTCCACGGTCGTCGAAACCAGCTGGCGTCCTATCCCCGTCCTTGTCGCCGAAATTCCGGGTTCGCCAGCAACTGATGAGTTCGTCCTGCTGCACGCGCACCTTGACTCCTGGCACGTTGGTATCGGCGACAATGCGACTGGTGACGCGACGTTGCTTGAGCTCGCCCGCGTCTTCTGGCAGCATCGCGATCGCCTCCGCCGGACACTCCGCGTCGCCTGGTGGAGCGGCCATTCACACGGTCGATACGCTGGATCGACCTGGTTTGCCGACACATTTGCCCAAGATCTCGTGCCAAACTGTATTGCTCACATTAACTGTGACTCTCCGGGCTGCCGCTGGGCCACCGAATACCGCGACCTCTCATGGATGGCTGAGGCAAGCGACCTGCTCCGCACTGTCGTCTACGATCTGACACGGCAGCAGGCAACGGGTACGCGCCCATCACGCGCCGGCGATTACTCGTTCAACAACCTCGGGATCACTGGTTTCCTCATGCTCTCATCGACCATGCCAGAAGAACTCGCCCGTGCGAAGGGCTTCTATCCCGTCGGTGGCTGCGGCGGCAACATTGTCTGGCACACGGAAGACGATACCCTCGAGGTTGCCGACCCCGATAACCTGCTGCGCGACATGCGGGTCTATGCTGCCACAGTCCTGCGCGTGCTCAATGCGCCCGTTCACCCCTTCGACTATCGTGCGACGGTTCGCGAACTTGAAGGAGCGCTGCTCCGTTATCAAGAAGCTGCGGGCGACGCGTTTGACTTTGGGCCAGCCTTCCGTGCTGCCGGCAACTTGCTCACCACCCTCGACCGATTCTATGAGCTTGCCGAAACCCTGCTCGATCGCGAAGTCGATGACCCCGATGTCCGACGGATCAATGCTGCCCAACGTGCACTTGCCCGACACCTTGTTCCGCTCGGCTACGTCCGGCAGGGACGGTTTCGCCACGATCCAGCACAAAACCTCCCACCGATTCCGGAAATTGCGCCTGCCGCTGAACTGGCGCATCTCCCACCCGAGAGCGACCGCTGGCACGCTGTTCGCGTTCACCTTGGCCGTGGACTGAATCAGGTCGTCTGGACGCTTCGCGCCGCCCAACGACGAATTGCCGAGATCCTTCCGTGATACGGCGCGTGCTCTACCCCACTGCATGCTTCTGCCTGCCAGGCACAGCGCTACGCGGCTTCGCCAGGAGCCAGCCGTGGGATGTGGAGAACTTACCCGCAAATGTGGATAACTCCATCAGGTTATCCACACCATCCGGGGAGAGTTGGCGCTTTCTTCGGGGATATCATGGGGATCACTCCTCCCGCAACGGGGATAGTTCCCCGACTCGTCACTGCGTCACAGGGCACCAGGGAAAACACCAAGCTGAAACGGGCTGTTGCCCACACAGTCATCCAGGGCAACATTGCCGTCCCGACGAGGGAACGTGCGGATTTCCCCACAATCCACACGCCCGACGAAGGACGACGAGATATACACAAAGAAGAGAAGAAGAGATCCACACGAGGAAAGGAACGGTGCGTGGAACACTACGATGTAATTGTCCTTGGTCTCGGAATTATGGGAAGCGCAACCGTTGCTACGCTTGCTCAACGTGGCTACCACGTCCTGGCACTTGAGGCGTTTTCGCGGCATCATACCAATGGCTCATCCCATGGCCGGACACGGATTATCCGTGAGGCCTACTTCGAATCGCCGGAGTATGTGCCACTGGTCCGGCGAGCGTATGCGCGCTGGCGCGAACTCGAGGAGGTGACTGGACGCCGCCTTCTCCACATCACTGGCGGCTTGAGCATTGGCCGACCAGAGAGTGCATTCGTTGCGGGAGCGCTGGCAAGCGCCGAGCGCCACCAGATTCCCTATGAACTCCTCGATGCCTCAGCACTGATGACGCGGTTTCCTTTCCGCGTGCCTGACGACTTTGTCGGCTTACTTGAATCACGTGCTGGCTTTCTTGATGCTGAAGCTTGCCTCGATGCCTGCTGGGACGTTGCCCAACGCCACGGAGCCGCGTTGCGCTTTGAAGAACCGGTGCTGCAGTGGTGGGTTGACGGAGAAGGGGTAGCTGTTCAGACAGCAAAAGCCCGCTATGCCGCTGACCGACTCGTCATAACGCCTGGTCCATGGGCTCCGCAGGTGCTCGCCGGCCTTGGCCTTCCCTTGACTGTCCGACGAATCGTGAATGTCCATTTCGCGCCTGCTGACCCAAGCCGGTTTGCCGCTGATCGCCTACCGATCTATCTTCTTGCGGTCGATGAAGGGCAGTACTACGGCTTCCCGGCCTTGCCTGAGCAGGGCGTGAAATTCGGCCGTCACGATGCTGGCGAGCCATGCACCCCTGAGACCTGCCGTCGGACTGTCACCGCTGACGAAATTGCCGCGCTCCAGTCTGTGCTCAACCGGTATGTGCCCGGTGCGGCGGATGGTGTGCTCTGGTCGTTTACCTGTCTCTATACTATGACCCCGGACGAGCACTTCATCATCGATCGCCATCCCCTCTGGCCACAGGTTGTGCTGGCTTGCGGCTTCTCGGGCCATGGGTTCAAGTTCGGGAGCGTTGTTGGAGAGATCGTGAGTGACCTTGCTCTCAACGGCAAAACCGAGCATCCAATCGGCTTCTTGCGCCTGCAACGCTTTGCCGAGAGCACAGGGAGCCAGGCGGCTAAGCATCAGTAGAAGATAGTTCGCGTTCGGTGGTAGGGCGGCGCCTCGGGCGGCAATGTTTGACCAATTTGCCAAAGTGCCCAATCGACTCGCCACGCTGGCCAGTTGCCGCTTCGTTGGTCGAGCATTGCTGCGAGCCGTTCAACTGCTTGTACGGTCGCAGCGCGGATTTCGACCTCCCACGCACTCCCAGCGGGAATGAGCATTCGCTGGTCAATATGCGCTGCCAGATCAGGCGTGTAACGCAGTACCCCATGCCAACGGAGTACCTGGGGCAGCTTGTAATCAGCGAAGGCGGTCAATATCGTCATATCCGTGAACTGCCCCAGAGGATGCCCGTGCAGCGCCCCAGCGATATCGCTCACCAGCAACTGTGCCCGCTTGTAAAAGCGCACTTCCTGCCCCTCATAAATGGCGATGTCGTTGAATGAAGGAAAAGCCTGCACGACGAGCCGGACGAGCGTGGCTGCGCTTCCCTGTGCACGTGCAAGCAATGTGTGAAAGTGCCCGTCTGCGTGCGCAAGGAGCCCCTTCCCGACTTCGCGCATGTGGCGCACGCGGGCAGAAAACAGGGGGATTTCGCCCTCTCCTGCAAGAATCGCTGCCACCTCGTTGTCCGTGATCGTGGCCAGGTAGTGCGCGTCCCAGAGTGGTTTACCTTGTTCAATAGCGCGCCGCAACGCTGCTGCCAACGCCCAGTACCCGTCGTATGTGACGCCGCGGTACTGCACGCGCCAGCGTGGCTCACCCCAAAAGCAGAAGTTCAGTGCATCGAGCACCAGCACATAGTTTGCCGTTGCTTCTGGTGCCCTTCGCCAGTGAAGCGGATGGTCCCAACTTGGTTCCCCCTCGGCATAGCGAGCAATTTGGTCAGCGAGTGCAGGAAGTGCTTCGTCCGCAATGGCAACACTTTTTGCCCGGCTCATGACCCAGGCTGTTGTCTCGCGCACGCCAAGGGGGTCGCTAACCGGTTCTCGCCGTTCTGTCATCGCTCTTCCTACCGTTTCCTCTCGCCGATCTAGGACGAATGGCAGCTGTAGCTCTGCCGCGCAAGCTCGTATACTGGCGGTGAAGTATTCCGGATCAGCCGCGAGGCGTGGGAGTAGGAGCGGACGCCGCGTCGGCGCAGGGTGGGGGTGAGTGGGAATGACCATGCGACCCATAACTGAAGTGGTGCAGCAGGCGGAAATGGCGCTTGAACAGGGTCGCCAGCTTGAGGCAGTGCGGCTTTGCCAAGCGTTGGTGACTCGCTTCCCGAAATACTTCCGGGCTTATCTCCTCCTGGGCCAGGCGGCGCTGCGACTTGGCGACCTCCTTCTTGCTGAAGAAGCGTTGCAGGCAGCCCGCCGCTATCATCCTGGCTCGTCCGAAGCTCTGCTTGGCCTTGCCGATATTGCCGAGCAGCGTGGCCAGCGTGAGCTTGTGTTGCGTTATTGTCAGGCTGCGTGGGAACTCACTCCATGGCAAAGCTCGCTCCGCCAACGCCTCGCCCGCTTGAGTGCCGCCCTCTTTGGCGAAGGTCAGCTCTTCTTCACGCTCCCCGCTCTTGCTTCAATGTACATCCATCAGGGGCGCTGGATGCGGGCTGCTTTGGCTCTGGAAAGCGCGCTCCGTGATCTGAATGATCGTCCGGATCTTGAGCAGATGCTGGCGCTCGTTCTCTGGCGTGCTGGTCGCGTGCGTGACGCGTCGCAGTGGGCACATCGAGTGCTTGAGCGGTTGCCAGATGCTATCGTACCGTTGGCGGTGGTGATCGGTACTGACAATGGTGACGCGTCGGTGATTGCTCCTCGCTTGTACGACGTTGACCTTGATGGTCAGGTCATGGCACAGGTGCTTGCTGAGTTCGGGGCGGTGGATGCATACCAGAAGTTGAAGTATCCCGAGCCGCCGATGATTGACGAGGATGCGTTGGTAGCAGCGCAGCGTGAGCCTGCTCCCTTGCCCTCAGCTGAATCGACCGTCTCGCTCGAGCAAGAACTGGCGCTCCTTGACCAGCTCTTTCGTCTCCCGTCCCTCGACGAGCTCAGTACCCCGCCATCGCAACCAGCGGCACAGGGTGAGCCCGTTGCTCACACGCAGGATCAAGCTCCTCCACCAGAACCGCTCCTTTCCTTGCCGTCGGATGAAGAGCTTGAGGCGGCGCGGCCTTCGGATATCCCTGCCGCGCCCGAATTCGTACCGCTTGATTCTTTGCCCGATATTGCACCGTTCTCTCCCGAGGAACTCGGCCTCGTTGAGGCTGCTAGCCCTCAAGCTAGTGAGTCTACCCATCATCCCTCGGCTCAGGCTGAGCCGAATGAGGCTGAAGATCAGGTCGCCGAAACGCTCGCGCACCTCGGCGTTACTGACGACGTCGTTGAGCGTGCCCGTGCGGCCAAGCAGCAACTGCGCGAAACCGGCATCTTGCCGCCACTCCCGCCTGAGCCGCCATCTGAGCTACCTTTCCAGCTTCAGCAGGAAGCGCCAGCCGAACCAGCAGCGGCAAGTCCATCGGCTGACGTCCCGCCAGCAGTACCTTCACCTGCCGTGTCCGCTGAACCGGTTCCTGACCAGCCGAGTTCCGCCGGTGCGCAGGCGCCTGCTCCACCAGGTGATTCAGCGGACGCTCTTTTCGCTGCAGCGCAGGCTCAGCTTGAAGCGGGCCATCTCGATGAAGCATTGCGCCTCTTTCATCGAGTTTTCCGTCTTGGTCCGGCCTACGACCAGCAGCTTGTTGCTGTGCTGAGCAGGATTGCTGAAGAAACGGAAGGGCGTGAGGCGGCTGCGGCTGACCGTCTACTCGGTGCCATCTATCGTCGGCAAGGTGCCGATGCCCTCGCTCGCCGCCACTATGAGCGTTCGCTTCGTCACCGCTAGGGGTTCGTATGGTGCTCCACGAGCAGGTGCGTGCGGTGTTACTTCGGCTCCTTGCCGAGCAAGCCGTCCTCGGTGCGCTTGCTGCCACGGTCGACGGATTGATTATCGACACCCTTGCCTTGAGTGCTGAAGATGCTGAACGACTTGGTGCTGCCTCAGCGCTCCTTGCACGCCATGCATTGGCCCGTGGCGAGCGCAGCGGCGTCGTCGCGCTTGGTACGGGCGCGCTTGCCTTTGCGCTTGGCGAACGGATTTTGGTGGCTGCGTTGCTCGATGCGACACTTGCTGGGCAGTCAATTCCTTCGTTCCTGACTTCGGCGGCTGATCAACTTGATGCGGTGTTGATGAGTGAGCGCTGAGTGCTGGCGTGCGTTGTCGCAACGCCGTTTGCCATGCTAGGCTAGGGAGTCCGGCATGTGCCGGCTTTGTTTGTGTATTGTGCATGCTTGCCGATGTGGAGATGTGGAGAGGAGTTGAGTGTGGAGCGCACGCTCATCATTATCAAGCCGGATGCCGTTCAGCGTGGCTTGATTGGCGAGATCCTCGCCCGCCTCGAGCGGCGTGGACTCCGCTTCGCTGGTCTCAAGCTCATGCACGTCAGTCGTGAGTTAGCCGAAAAGCACTATGCAGTGCACCGGGAGAAGCCGTTCTTCGCCGACCTCGTGCAGTTCATTACCTCTGGGCCGGTGGTTGTGGGCGTCGTCGAAGGCCCAGACGCGATTGCGATTACCCGGCGCACGGTTGGCGCGACGAATCCTGCGGAAGCGGCTCCTGGCACGATCCGTGGTGACTTTGGCTTGACGATTGGCCAGAACTTGATCCATGCCTCTGACAGTCCAGAGTCGGCTGCGTACGAAATTGACCTCTTCTTCCGCCCCGAGGAATTGCTGAGCTATCAGCGCGCAATTGACCCTTGGATCGCCTAATCCCGGCAATGTTTCACGTGAAACATGATGCGGCCGCTGACAGAGGCGGCCGCGCTGTTTTGCTGTCCTGCTGGTCTTGGTACACGCTACGTATCTGACTGGTAGATGAATAGTGGCTGGGCATGCCAGGCGCCAATAAGCCGTGCTAGTTCATCGCGGAGTTCAGCATCGCTCAAATTCGGTGCAAGCGAGCGACGGATCACGCGCGGCGTTGCTCCAAAGCGCTCGTGCCCGGCACTTCGCCCTACCTCGCGGTCTCGCCAGTCCGGCCGGATGATCTCGACCACGAGGTGGTCACCTTCTTGCAAGACGGTGAGGCTGTGTCCGGGCGCAAGTTCTAATCCTATCGCTCCACTACCCTCGATATCATCAAAAATGACGGGATAGCCTGGATAAAACGCCCGATCGCGAAACTGCGCGACAAGCGCCCGAAGAATGGGCAGCAGCCGCGCACGCAACGCCTGCAACTGTACCTGCCCTGTCCTTGTCTCTGCCGTCACGGTTGCCTCCTCACTCGCTCCCTCTGCTGCTCAACTATATACTGTCGCGTTACCCTTCATCCTCCCGAGGCTTCGTTCCTGTATTCTTTGCGAGGGTAACGTTATAGGGTGAGGAAACAAGCTGTGGGAATTGTCCACGTACCGCCACAGCCGCTCAGCCGCCGGGGACAGTGGCTCGCTGGGTTGCTCGTGCTCGAACTTGTCGCAATCTGGGGAATTGGACTTGGACTCTTCTTCCGCCTCCCGCCCGTTGTCCCAGTGCACTTTACCCTGCACGGCGAGCCGGATCGCTATGGAAGTCGCACCGAATTGCTCTTCCTGTTGCCAGCGTTGAGCATTGTTCCGGTGCTGTTCTTGGCTATTGTCCGCTGGCGCTTCGTGCTCGTTAACCGGTTCCCTTATCTCATCAATCTGCCGGCCTTCTTTCTCGCCCTACCATCGTTGCCGCCTGAACGGCGCTCTGCCTGGTTCAACCGGTATATCGAGGCAATGGTGGTCTTTGCCGTTCTGACCACGCTGTGGCTCCTGGTTCTTGAGGTTAGTATCCTGACGAGTGCACTTGTCCAGATTCCGGGATCGATCTTTCTGCTCGTGATGCTCATTGTGCCCTTCGCTCTCGTCGTAGCCTTTCTCGTCTGGCTTCGTTCGCTCGACCGTGCGCTACGGGCGGAAATCCAGCATGGGTAGCCGGTATGTCCTGCTCCCTTTGTCAAGGGAAATGGGGAAGCGGAAGAAACACGGTCTGCCCCTCTTGCGAAAACGGGAAACGTGTGATAAAGTGAAGTGGCTGGTCTGGGGTGCCGCGTGAAGCCCGAGGCGACAGAGAGGGCCTGTCCCCGAGTTCATCTCAGCGAGATACCCCCTGCAGCCAGTGTGAAGTGTGTTCGTTTGTTGTTCGCACCAGCAATTGGTGCGATGAGCCCTACTAAGGAGTACCGGAAGAGATGAGCTTCGGGTTCCAGGATAAGACCCTCGTCTGTCGTGACTGTGGTGAGACCTTCGTCTTCACCGCGGGTGAGCAGCGCTTCTACGCTGATAAGGGATTCACTAACGAGCCAACGCGCTGCCCTTCGTGCCGCCAACTCCACCGCTCCCGCAGGAACAGCCGTCAGGAAGGTTCCGGTGGGTACCGCGGCCGTGACAACCGCGATCGCGAGCCGCGTGGCGAGCGTCAGCTCTACCCCGCGATCTGCAGCGACTGCGGCCGTGAGACCATGGTGCCGTTCGTCCCGCGGGAAGATCGGCCCGTCTACTGCTCAGACTGCTATCGCGCTCACCGGCAGTTCTCGCCGCGCGGGTACTAACCGCGCAGCGTAAAGCGTGAAATCACCGCCGCTCGGTTGCCCTCGCCGAGCGGCGGCTCTTTTTCTCCTACACGAGGTGGCATGCCTGCTGCACGCGTTCGCTTGTGCGAGTGCTCTACTTCCTAGCGGCGGATCGGCATCCCGCCACGGTTCAGCGCCTGCTCCGTCGTCGATGTCGCTAAGTAGTGCACGGTGATCGCGCCAAACGTAATCTGGTCACCGTGGCGCAAGATCGCGTTGCGTACCGGCGTGCCGTTAATTCGCGTCCCGTTGCGACTCTCGCGGTCAATCAATTCGTATCGTCCATCTGGCCGTCGGATCAGTTCGGCGTGGTATGCCGACACGGTGGGGTGGTCGATCACGATGTCGTTGTTGGGGTAACGTCCAATCCGAACCCGATCTTGCACGAGCAGCACCGTCCGCCCCGGCATGACGAGCCGGGGCGTGGACTGAAGCTCAGGTGTCGCTCGCCCGGTCAGCGCCTGCACAACGCGTGCCCAGAACTCGCCGACCTTCTCGACGATGCCTGGCGCGGTGTTCACGACTGGCAATGCCAGCACAAAGAAGATCACTGCCCCCGAGAGTAACGTAAGTGGATCACGGCCAAGCAACGGAGCTCGCCGATACACGGCTACAAGCTCAACGACCCAGAGGACGATGAGGACGATGTAGATTAATGCTAGCCAGGGATGTGCGCCCACTGGTCGCCTCCACCCTCTTGCTATTTCGAAGTATACGGTCAGTGTATCCTCTATTGTATCCGACGGTTATCCTCATCCAATGCAAGCTGTACGGCAAGGGTCTGCAGGGCGCCTTCGCGATCGGCTCCGGCAGCTGCCAGTTGGCGAAAAACCCGGCACAGGACTGCTCGAATTCGCTGCTCACGTTCAGCATAGGGCGCGGTGGCAGCATTAGCCCACGCGTCGGCAAGCGCAGCGAAAACGGTGTACGCATGGCCCGGTGCGAGCTCGTTGACGAGCGTTGCCAGGAGCGCGCGCCCAGCTTCATCGGGTTTCGCATGTCGAGCGCTCAACGTGGTGATGGCAAGGAGGGCCGGTGCGCCGAGTTCCGCAGGCACGCGATCAACGAGTAGCCGCAAGAGGTCGCTCTGCGCATCCCAGAGTGCTTCCCAGGCGAGCGAGGTGTGTTTGGCCAACGCCGTTCGGTAGGCCGTCACGCTGGCTTCACCGGTAAACCAGCGCGCCCATTCTTGCGCTCGTTCGATCCGCAGTTCCGCTGTTGTCTTCTGTCTCGTCCCTCGCTCGTCGGATCGCCACATGCTCCCCCCACCCGTTGCTTAGGGGATAAGCGTACGCTCGTCATGTGCGACTGGCTCGGGCGCCGGCGCTTGGGCTAGCTTCTGCTTAATGGCCACAATTCCCCAACAGAGCGGCACAATTGCGCCGAGTGCCGCCACGATGGGCGTTCGCGGATGAATAATGTAGAGCCAGCCAGCAGCATACGGTGCAAGGGTTGAGCTGGCACTTCCGATGATTTCAGCCAGGGCAAACGCTGGTGGACGCAGGTGCTCCGGGGTTACTTCGCCGTAGGCTGCGTAAAAGACTGACCAGGCTACCAGGAATCCTCCCCGCAGCACGTATGCGACAACAAAACTTGCCAGCGAGTGGCCGATCAGGAGGAGCACCATACCCGCCGCAACGAGCCCAACCGAGACCATGAGTGCGGTAAACGGGGCCTGAAGTGCTCGCACGCGGCTGATGGCAATGCTCAGGACGACGCTTCCCACCGCGGCAGCTGATCCGAACCAGCCAATCCACTCGACCGGCACGCTGTGCACGTCTTGCAAGTAGTTCGGCGCAAGAATAAGCCCGAGTTGCAGGACTGTCAGCGTAATGAGCATCAGTGCGCTGACCCAGCGCACTCCCGGATGGGCTAAGGCGATTCGGTATCCGGTTGCGCTACCAGGGGCAACCGGCGACGTTGGGGCTGGCACCGTTGCGAAGGTCAACGCTGCACACGCGGTGAGGATGCCTGCCCCGATCAGCGTCCAGCGAAGCCCAAATGTTTGCCCGATCATCCCACTAATGGCCGGCGTGATCACGTAGGCGAACGATGGCGCGACAGTGTAGACGATCGTAAAGATACGTGTTCGCTCAGCCGCATCCCCACCGAGTCCAGCAAGGAGGTTGGAAAGCGCTGGAAACGCCAGCACGCCCACGCTTACCAGGACGAGCGGCAGGAGCACATGCCACCAGTGCTGTGCAATGCCACATCCCAGCAAGCCAAGCGCAGCAAGTCCCCGCATTGCCACGATCAAACGCCGTGGTGGTACGCGGGTAGCGAGCATGGTGCTTGGCAGAAGAAACACCATGCGCGCTAAGCCAGAAAGACTAATGACCAGCCCGATTTGTGGCGGTGACGCGCCAAGTGACGCTAAGTACAGAGGCCACAGGGTATTGTAAAGCCCGATCGCCCCTTCATTGAACAGCATGCCGATGGAGAGTCGGAGCATTGTTCCGCGCACAGTGTTCCTCCCACACCCTGACCCGGCAGGTCATCTGGAGTAGTATACGGGGCGCAAACGCGGTACCGTGACCGCGTCATCGATGGGAAAGGCAGGACGGTATGATTGACCTGTATAGCGATACGGTAACGCAACCAACACCGGAAATGCGCCGGGTGATGGCTGAGGCACCGGTTGGCGACGAGCAGCTTGGTGAAGATCCCTCAGTCAATCGGCTGCAGGACATGGTAGCGGCACTGACTGGCAAGGAGGCCGCGATCTTCCTTCCTTCTGGCACGATGTGTAACCTCATCGGCATCAAAGTCCATACGCAACCCGGTGATCGTGTCATTCTCGAACGGACTGCTCATCCGATGACGTCAGAAGCTGGCGGTGCTGGCCTGGTCTGCGGCGTCCTCACCGTTCCGCTCGACGGCGTCCGCGGCGTCTTTACGCCCGAGCAACTTGAGGCGGCTGCCTATCCCGGCGATGGCGTGCACACGCCACCTGTCACCCTTGTCTGCCTCGAGAACACCCACAATCGCGGCGGTGGCAAAGTCTGGCCGTTCGAGACGTTCAAGGCCGTGACTGACACAGCACATCGCCTTGGCTTGAAAGTCCACCTCGATGGTGCACGATTGCTCAACGCCGTCATCGCTTCCGGTATTCCTGCTCATGTCTGGAGCGCCAGCGTTGACACCGTTTGGATCGATCTCTCCAAAGGGCTCGGTTGCCCCGTTGGTGCCGTGCTTGCTGGCGACCGGGAGACGATCCAACGAGCGCGCCGCTACAAGCAGATGTTCGGTGGGGCAATGCGCCAGGCTGGCATTCTCGCTGCAGCGGGCATTTATGCCCTTGAGCATCACGTTGAGCGACTTGCCGAAGACCATGCAAATGCTCAACTCCTCGCTCGGGGCCTGGCTGAAATTCCAGGTATCCGCCTTAATCCTGCCGATGTTGAGACGAATATCGTAATCTTCGATGTTCGTGATACCGGGTGGACGGCGGACGAGCTGAATCAGGCCTTTATGGCGCGAGGCGTTCGCTGCAGTGTCTTTGGCCCGTACCTCCTTCGCGCGGTCACGCACCTGAACGTCTCACGGGCAGATATCGAGCGCGCCATCGAGATTATGCGAGAGGTTCTTGTTGGTCAGCGCTCGTCTTCGAGCTATGCCTAGCAGGCGATCCCTTCTCCGCGCTCGCTGCTGAGCTATCGCGGCAGTGATCGTGCGTGTGAACACCAGCGTGGGTGTGGACAACGCTTTTCGAACCCGGCATCCGTTTACGAGACGGGAATGCCGGGTTCGACTCTAGTTCTCTGTCAGTGTGATCACGCCCTCTTCCTCAGCATATGCCCAGAGGTCAAGTTCTGGTGGCGTGAAACCAAAAAGCGTCAACGCGGTTGCAAGCTGTGAGCGATGATCACAGCCATGGGCGATTGCCTGCCCAAGTATGACCCACGCCGGCAAGGATTGTGGCTGGGGAAGCCGTGCTGATCGCCGCAGGACACGTTGCTCCCCGTCCAGCGTTCGTGCAAGCTCAAGGAGCGCACTGCCCGATGCTGCAAGTGCCGCGCTGATCTCATCGAGTGTCGCATCTTCTGCGACAGTCGCCACTGGCTTCACTGTCGGAGCTGCGCTCGCAAGTACGCTCACGTAACGCGATTCTGCTGCCGCGATATGGACAAGTGTCGCACGCACACTGCCGTACAGTCCTGGTACTGCCTGGTCGAGTTGCTCAGGCGAGAGCTGCCGGCAGGCTTTGACCATTTCGATGTTGGCCCAGCGATTAAATTCGAAGAGTCGTTCAAGTGTGCTCATACCTTACCCCTCCACTCGCTGCCCACCGTCGCAGGTGGGAGCTGCCAAAGAGGAAGCGAGTGTATTCCCCGCTTGCTCTTTTGTCAATGGTCGCCGGTCGTTGCTGAGCCAGACATGGCGATAACAGCAGGAGCGCCTGGATTGTATCCAGGCGCTCCCCAGTAGTGCGGGCCAGTGGTCTAAGACGGCTGGTAGACCGCGACCCAATTTGCGTTGTTCAACCCAAGGGCCTGGAACGTATCCCAGGCGAGCTCAATCACCCACTTGCTTCGCCAGGCTGGGATGTCGCCGGGGCTCACCGTATCACCAATGGTGCACCAGAGTGCATGCCCGTTTGCAATCAGCAGCAGGCGCTGGCCCGGCCGGAAATCTGGATGCACGCAGTAGTACCCATTGGGATCAGGCTGTGCCCCGGGGGTTGCACCTCCCCAGCTGGCATACGATTGCAAGGTGCTGTCCCACCATTGCCGGGTGTAGTTCGGCGAGTAGAATGCCGCTTGCCCTTGACCAATCAGCCGATACGTCGTCGCGCTGGGCGGCTCACTCAAATGGGCGAAGCGAGCGCGATAGGCGTTAGCAGTCTGGCGCAAGGTATCGAGACTGACCGCAATCCCAGCGCGCTGGAGATAGGCTCCCCAGGCGGCATCGTCATCGCCGTTGCCACGGAGTGACGCCACGGTTTTCGCCGCGAGTTGCGCATTCGCCGTCGGGTCTTGGGCTGCATTACCGAGCGAAGCGGCTACGTCGCGTGGCAATCCCAGTAACCCGATGCCGTTGCCCGTCTGCGCAAGCGGATCGAAGTGGCTTGCAAGCTCAGCCAATGCCACAAAGCGATAGGGATCGAGTCCATTCGCCAGCGCTTGCGTGACCAGGACTTCTCCGGCTGGCACGTTCCGGGCGAGCGCCGCCAGGGTTGGATCGTCAGGTGTCTGTTCCTGCCGCCAGATCCGATAGTGGATCCCAACGTTCTCGGATGTCACCTGCCATCCTTGCGGGCTTGCGGGATTGTATGCCAGCACCCGACGTTCGAATGCTTGGATGAGCACGGTCGTCGGTTGGCCATTGATGTTCGTCTCAACCCAGTACGGATCGGTGAGTGGCAAGCCCGTCAACGTGACCCACGGGAGCGGCTGGGCTTGCATCCACTGCCAAAAGACATCCGCAACGTTGTGGCCAAGGGTCGGCTCGTACCAGCCAACTGTCACGCCATGATCTGGCACAGCATCGGAGTGCACGGTACCGTCGGCATCGAGCAGTGTGGTTACTGCCTGGCCAATGCGGTTTGGTTGCCGTCGCCCGGCCAGATCGTTGCCGACCGAAGCGAGGCGACCAAGCACAGCATAGGTCGGCGCTCGTGGATTGGCGCTCACATCGCCAGCGACCGGCACAGATGCTGGCTGGGCAGTAACGTAGAGCTGGTCGCCAACCTGGATTTGCCCGGAGAGCAAATCACGAACCAGCGAGGCAAGCTGCGCAGGACTGTTGTCCCCGTTCAAATCGAGACGTCCCTTGTCGAAGTAGTAGACTGTCCGAGCACCGCCTGGGGCCTCGCGGTATGGCTCTTTGCCAACTGCTCGGACGCTCGGACCAAGCAGCCATGGCTGCTTTCCTCCGTTGAATGCGTTCGCCCCATCAAGTTGAAACCACACAGCGCTGACCGATGGTGATATCCGGAGCGGGTCATATTGCCGATCGGCAGCGCGCACCGGTAAAGCTCCAAGGCTGGCGACAAGGAAGAGACAAGCGGCCAGCCGGAGCGCGCGTCGGAACCCCGTCACGATACCCCTTCCCTTGGCGCGTTCTTTTTGATCCCCCACTGTTGGGCGCTCGTTCGGCGGCCGCCATCACGCCCTATTGCGTTGTCTTGCTGTGTGATTCCATCTATCACACAGCGTTCGCTACTCTACTCATACGTGATGCTCTTGTCAAGGATGAATCGACTTCTCACACATCCATCACGAATACCTCAAGATCATGTTCTTGGGGTAAATCTCTCCGTTCTCCGAATATCGATCATCTATGACGAGCATATTCGAGGGGATGGTCAAATATGTGATAAGCATGCATTTTGCCGATCTAGTTGGCGATGTTGTCGCCTTTTGGTCCGCAGCCAGGCATACTTGCGCTGAGGCTATTCACCGTCGATGATCGGTCAACGCGTGTAGCGGAAAGGACACGGAGATGCCCCGCTTGTCAGACGAACAAATCGCCCAGGAGTTAGCGCAGTTACCGGACTGGGAATACGCGGACAATGCGTTGCGCCGGGAGTTCCGCTTTCGCACCTTCCGTGAGGCGATGGCATTCGTCAATGCGGTTGCCGACCTCGCGGAGGAGCTTCGGCATCATCCTGACATTACGATCACGTATAACCGCGTGCAGCTCGCGTTAACGAGCCACGATAGCGGTGGCGTGACGGAGCGCGACGTCAACTTCGTCAAGCAACTTGAGCAACGCCAGCTTTGGCATGTGCGATGGGGAGAAAGCTAGGGGTCACAGGCAAGCGCCGCGAGGTCGCGAATCGCTTCCCAGCTCAGGGTCGAGACGATGCGATCTGCTCCGAGCCCAGCACTGAACGTCCCGGCGCGGTCGACGGCCAGGCAGCGCATCTGGGCAGCTTTGGCTGCCTGGATACCTGCCGGTGTATCTTCAACAACGACGCAGGCAGTGGGAGGCAACTGTAGCCGCTGCGCCGCGAGAAGATAAGGTTCGGGGTCAGGCTTGCCGTACCGCACATCGTCTCCCGTGACCAGCACGTCGAGTTGAAGGCCATCGAGCAAGTGCTGTACCACCCACTCCGCTTCATGACGGCGTGCGCCGGTCACGATGCCAAGGTGCACTCCAGCCTGGGTGGCGCATTGCAGCGTCGCGGCAGCGTCGGGAAACAGCCGGAGCGCGCTGAGATGCTCGGCAAAGGCCCGGGCTTTTGCTGCAACGAGTTCCTCAACCAGCGTGTCATAGGTCGGGAGCCCTCGCGCGGCGAGGTAGTCGCGAAAGCTCGGGCGGTCAGGCCGCCCATACATCCAGCGGGTGTACTCCTCCCATGGCAGTGGACCGAGTCCCAGCGCCAGCAGCGCTGCATTACTGGCGGCGTAGTGTGCCTGTTCGCTATCGAGCAACGTTCCGTCCAGATCGAAGAGCACAGCCAGGGCGCAGCCCATCACCCCATCCTTCCCTTGCTCCAACTCTAGCGGGTTTCATTGCCGCAAGCAAAAATTGAAAATTTTCATCTTTTGATTGACATTGGACAGGAACTCTGCTATGCTTTTGCATGATAAAGGAGGTGCCAATGTTCCCTGCACCGACACAGTGCCCAACCTGTAACGAGCCCCTGCAGCTCCGTGAGCTTGCCTGCCCAAACTGCGGCACGGTTGTCCGCGGTCACTGGGCGCCGGGCCCGTTTGCTCGCCTCTCGCGCGATCAGCAAGCGTTCCTGCTCCTCTTCGTCCGCAGTCGCGGCAACCTCAGTGAGGTTGAACGAGCGCTGGGAGTTTCCTATCCCACCGTCCGCGCCAAGCTGGAAGAGGTCATCGATGCCTTGCGTGATGAACCGGCAGCCCAACCCCCGCGGCGGCCAAATCCCCGCCGCGAGGTGCTTGAACGTGTCGCCCGTGGCGAGCTCAGTCCCACCGAAGCTCTCGCGCTACTGCGTCAACAAAAGCCGGCTGAAGGACAAGGAGGTGAAGGATGACCGAGAACCAGCGTCAATCTTTTGCGATAGGCCATGCCTCACGGCTGTTTCTCCGCTTTGACCGTGCCCGCGTCGCCGTGCGCTGGGAGCCGGTTGATCAACTCATTGTCGAGCATGATCCAGACCTCCCTGTCCGCGTCGATGTTGGTGGCAGCGATATCACTGTTGTTGCTGAGCGGAATGATGGCGATGAACCTGAAGATTGGGGATGGGGATTAACCGGCGACTGGTGGGCTGGGCAACATCACCGGGCAACAAGTCGGCCTGGCCGCTTCACCGTCGGCGAGGGTGGCGTTCATGTCAGCCTCGGCCCTTTTGGTCACGTTGCAGTGACCGAGCAAGGTGTCGACGTCAAAGTTGAGACGCGGCTCGAAGCGCTCCGCGGCCTTGTCGATTGGCTCTTTGGCGGGTGGCGTGGCGGTGCCGAGCCTGTCGGACTCGTCCTCCGTGTTCCGCTTGCTGTCACCCAGCTGGAAGCACGTGGGAAACGTGGCACGCTTGTCCTCTCGAACCTCAACGGTGAGGCAACGTTGCATCTACGCTCTGGCGATCTCCTCGTCTCTGGTGGTCGCGGCCACATTACCGCGTCGCTTGGTTCGGGTGATGTCCAGGTTGTCGATCTTCAAGGAGATGTTGATGTCCAGGCTGGTTCTGGCGACATCACCCTGAGCGCAATTGATGGAGCGATTCACCTCAAGGGCGGCAGCGGTGATGTCATGATTGAGGGCGGATCTGGGGCAACACAGATCGCCTTTGGCTCTGGCGACGTGCGGTACATCGACCGTATAGCGTCGTCGCTTGTTATCCAAAGCGGCTCTGGCGATATTGACCTGCAAAGTGGACGCGCTCAGCAGACCTCAGTGCAACTCGGCAGCGGTGACATCATCAGCCGACTCTGGCTTGACGTTGGCCAGCACGAGTTCGTTACCGGAACTGGTGACGTCAAGATCAGCATCCCGCAAAACCTGCCAGCTCGCATTGAAGTCGTTGCCCGTGGTGATATCGACTCCGATATCCCTCTCGTAACAGTCGGCCAACGGGGACCACGCAGCATGTTTGGTCGGCGTATGGTCGGGAGTATCGGCACGGGCGAACCACGCGCTGAAATCCTCATCCGCTCAGGGCAGGGCGACGTAACGCTTCGCTGGCTTGCTTCTCGCGCTCCCTCATCTCCCGCGGCCGCGCCAGAGCCGCCCACACCACCGCAGCCCCAACCGGCCGATACACCGTCTGCGCCAGCCGAGCCGGCTGGCCCTACGGCATCGGCTGAACCAGCCGCAGCCACAACTCGTACCGCTGATACTGAAACCAGCGAACAGCGCATGTCGGAGCGAGCTGTGCTCGAGGCCCTTGCTCGGGGAGAAATCAGTGTTGCGGAAGCCGAAGAGTTACTGGAGTTACTGTCCCGCCGCTCAGAATAGACCATGTATTGTGCATATGTGGTAAGCAAAGGAAGAGAAGAAGATGCATCCGTGGATAGCCCAGGAACTGAGTCGTTTCCATCGCGAGCAGGTGCTTGCATATGCTGCCGCGGAGCGCCGAGCGCGGCAGCTCCCGCGGGCGCGCCCGCGTCATGTACGGCTCTGGATCGGCCTCGTGTTGCTGCGTCTGGGGTCTTGGCTCGTTGATGCGCCAGCTCCGGCTCTCCTGATGCCGTTACCGCCACGAGCCTAGTCTCGTTTTCCCTTCTCCTGCCCGGTGATCTATACTGCGTTGTGCCAGCGGGCAGGGGAAGGGGGCAGCAGTGACAGTCTCGCTTGGGGTTCTGGTAGTTCTTGTTATCCTCGTGCTTGCTGTTGGGTTCTTCCTTGGGCAGTTGCTGTCTCGCCGCCAGGCCACGTCGCTGCCATCTCCCTTGCCGGAAACAATTGCCCGTCTCGAAGCCGTCCAGAGTCAGCTTATGCCAACACTTGCTGCTCTCCGTGAAAGCGTTGGCGAAGTTCGGGGACGGCTTGATGACACGAGCCAGCGCCAACAAGCGCTTGAATCCACACTGCTCGCGATTCAAGAAAAACTGGTGACGCTGCAAAACAACGAAGAAGAGACGCGGCGCCGGCAGCAAGACATGGCGGCGATCCTCAGCCGCCTCGAGAACGCCAGCCAGCATCAACAGACGATCGTCTCTTCCCTGCAGAACTTGCACAACGTGCTGAGTGACGCGCAGTTGCGGCTGGCTGCGTTGCAGCGTGGTGAGCAGGAAACCCAACGTCGCCAGCAAGAGATGACGGAGACGCTCAGCCGGCTGGAAGCCGTTGTTGCAGGTGTGCGTTCTCGTGGCCTCGCGGGTGAGCGCATTCTCAAAGCAGTTCTCGAGGCACTCCCGCCAGACTATAAAGTTGTCGGGCAGAAGATTAATGGGCGTGAGGTCGAGTTAGCCTTTCGCCTTCCCAATGGCAAGTGCATTCCGATTGATTCCAAATGGATCGCGGCTCAGGAACTGGAGCGGCTTGCGACCTGCACTGATGACGTTGAGCGCGATAAGCTCGTCCGTGAGATCGAACGAGCTCTCGAGCGGAAAGTCGACGAGGTTGCGAGCTATCTTGATCCTGAGCTGACGATTGGCATCGGCATTGCTGCCGTTCCAGAGGCGGTGTATCAGTCGGTTGAGCGCGTTCATGCGCATGCCCTGCAACGTGGCGTGGTCATCATTGCGTATAGCATGGCCGTGCCTTATCTCCTCACCCTTCTCCAGCTCTGCATCCGGTTTCTACCGCGGAGCGATCTTGATCCTGCCCGCTTGAACGCGCTGATTCACCAGCTGAGTCAGGCGTTGATGCAGGTCGACAATGAACTGAACGGTCGCTTCTCTCGTGCGCTCACCCTCCTGCAGAATAGCCGCAATGATCTTCAACGCCACATCGCTGATGCGCAGGGCGCGCTGACCCGTCTCTCGCAGTCCACGAGCGCGCTGCTTGGTGAAGAGAACGCGTTGCTGCCTCCCCCGACATCATCGTCATCGCCCGAACTTCCGGCATAATCCTGCTGATAACGCAATGCGCTGCATACCGTGGAGGAAGTTCCAATGCCCACCGCGTTCGAGCGAATACAGGCAATAGTCGCCGGAGAACAGCTTGATCGTCCGCCGGTGAGTCTCTGGCGACACTTTCCGATTGTCGATCAGACGGCTGACGGTTTAGCTGCCGCAACACTCGCCTGGCAGCGTGCATTTGGCTTCGATCTCATCAAGCTTATGCCACCAGGGGATTACCCGACGATCGACTGGGGAGCGGAAAGTGTCTACCGTGGGAGTCCTGGCGGTACGCGGGAGACAACGCGCTTTCCTGTCACGACGCCAGAAGATTGGGCACGGCTGGCGAGCGTGCCGGTCGATCGGGGCATGTTTCGTGTTGTTATCGAAGCAGCTCGGTTAGTTCGTGCAGCGATTGGCGACAGCGTCCCAATCCTCCAGACGGTGTTCAGCCCGCTGACCGTTGCGGTGAAGCTCTCGGGTGGCCGTGTCTTTACCCACCTCCAGGAGCATCCTGACCTTGTCCGCCAAGGACTTGAGACAATAACTGCAGTAACTCGGGCATTTGTTGCGGCGACGCTTGATCGTGGGGCACATGGCCTCTTCTTTGCGACACAATGCGCAACAGCCGATGTCTTGTCCCGTGAAGCGTATGCGACATTCGGCGTGCCGTACGACCTCGCTGTTCTGGAGGCGGCAGCTGGCGCCTTTCCGGTGCTCCTCCACCTCCACGGCGCACAGCCGTTCCTTGATCTTGCTCGCGACTATCCTGTGCACATCGTGAATTGGCATGATCGGCGTGCTGGCCCGTCGCTTGCGGAGGGTGCGCAGCGAACTGGTCGCGCCGTTGCTGGCGGGATCGACGAGCGGGCGATCCTCTTCCTCCCGCCCACAGAGGCCGCTGCCCAAGCTCGTGACGCGGTCGCCCAGTGCGCCGGCCGTGGGCTGTTGGTTGCTCCTGGCTGTGTTATTCCGGTTGCTACCCCATGGGAAACCGTTCGCGCTGTCGTCACCGCCGTTCGCGGCAGAAACGACGGCGAATTACTCCGCCACGACGCGGATAGTGTGTAAGCGCGGATCGGCTGGCCCGCTGGCATACATGCCGGCGGCTCGGCCTGCTTCAAGATAGGCAATCGCCTCAGCAGTAATCAGCTCTCCCGGTGCAATCACCGGAATTCCCGGTGGATACGGCGTGACCGGCTCAGCAGCGATTCGCCCGATTGCTTCGCTGAGCGGCACAGCGACACTTGGCGCGAAGAAGGCTTCGCGGGGAGTAAGTGCGGGTGGGCATGCCGTTAACACCGCGCCGGTCGAGCGGAACGCTGCGAATGCTGATGCCCTGGCTGACGATGCTGGCCCTTGAGCCCGTGCCCATTCGGCGAGTCCACGCATGCCGTCGACCAGACGGTCGATGGTTTCCTGAGTATCGCCAAGCGAAATCACAAACATCACGCTTACGAGATCGCTCATCTCCACGGCAACACCAAAGCGCTCGCGGAGGACGCGTTCAGCCTCGTATCCCGTGATGCCAAGTCCCTGCACATCCACCAGAATGCGCGTTGGATCAAACGCTGCTCCTGGGCGATCAGCAATCAGCTCCGGCCCGTGTACCCACAAACCACGGATCTGTGCTAAAGCAACCCGGGCCTCAGCCGCTAAAGCCAGCACTCGATCGAGCAGTTCTTGCCCCTCGAGAACCATACGTCGACGGGCTGCATCAATTGATGCGTACAAGAACGCCGCAGGACTGGTCGTCTGCACCAGTTCAACACAAGGTCCAAGGTGGGCTCGCGTCACGCGCTCGCCCCGGCAGAGCAGGAGCGCTGCCTGCGTAATCCCCCCGAGGAGCTTGTGAATACTCGTTACTGCTGCATCAGCCCCAGCCTGGACCGCTGGTGTTGGCAACGCTGGGTGAAACGCAAAGTGTGGTCCCCAGGCCTCGTCGACATACAGTGGTACGCCTGCCTGCTGGCAGATGGCAGCGATTGCTGGCAGATCACTTGCCACACCGGTATAGGTCGGGCTGACAAGCATCACGGCTGTCGCGTCAGGATGCTCCGCCAGGGCTCTGGCGACGACCTCAGCTGGCATATCCAGCAAGAGGTTGGCTTCGGGGTGTAAGGCTGGTGTGAGGTAAACGGGCCGGGCGCCACTCAAAATGAGCCCGGCGAGCAACGATTTATGCAAGGCCCGTGTCACAATGAGCGGACGTCCTGGCCGAGCCAGGGCAAGCATAGCCGCGACATTGCCGGTCGTGCTGCCGTTGACGAGGAAGAGAGCATCATCAGCACCCCATGCTTCAGCTGCTAACTGCTCGGCCTGCCGCAGTGTTTCCGCTGTGAGATGCGTGTCATCAACACCGCCGGCGTGCGGGATATCCAGCGCCAATGCCTGCGCCCCAAACACTTTGGTTAACTCTGGAGGCGCACCGCGTCCTTGCTTATGCCCAGGCACCGAAAACGAGACAAGCTGCTGCTCCTGGAATGCTTGCCAGGCGGTAAAGTATGGCGCCTCGACTTGTGCTCGCGTTGCTGCTCGTGCCACTGCGCCAGCTGTCCTCCCGTCACGCCCATGCCCCATAATGGGGCTGCCAAGGCGATAGGTTTACCACAGATCGCGCGTTATACTCCAGCATAAAAGGCTAGACGGCGTCGCGTTGACGTGCCACAATTGCACAGTGAACGCCAACACGCCATGCGTGGCGAGTAGCGGAGTTCGGCAGTGGCAGAAGAACCGATCCGCGACGGGCAACCGACCGAAGACGATCTGTTTGAAGCGATTCAGCGTTTCTTGGCTGAGCAGACTGGCGATGAGCTCGATGCCGATCTGCGTGCTGCCTATGACGGTGCCCGCCATTTTGTGCAACAGCAACTCCAAGGGCGACCGGAGTTAGCACGCTTACTCCTTGCCCTCGAGCGCTTGATCGAAAGCGAATTTCCTGGCTTATTCACGGCTCCTGTCCGGTCTCGCTTGGCCGAGATGCTGTATACCTACGGCATTGCGCACCTGCTGCTTCTCCAGGGGCAGCGCATTCCCGCCTTGCCGATTACGCCCGAGTCCTATAGCGAGGCTGAGGACGAGGAAGAAGATGACGGAGGCGAGGCTCGGCCGCTCGTTATCTACGATCTGTGGTTCCCGCATGATGTTGCCCTCGAGCAGGCTGAAGATGGCTACTATCTCCATGTCAGCGACGGGCGCATCGACCTTGCCCTCTACCTTGGCGAAGAGCCGAACGAGCGTGGAGCGCTTACCGACTTGCTCAACCACCTCCGCTATGCCCGGGCGCATACGCCACCGGGTGAGCCGCTTGCGGAGTCTGACCGCATCACGCCAGTCCTGACGGTTGAGCTCGACTATAGTGGCTCCGAGTTGGTTGAAGCCAACGACCATGTCGATATCCTTTTCCTCGACCCTGATGGTGAGCCGATTGTCCGCATGCATGCGCGCGCAGCTGAGCTGCAGCTCATTGTTGAGGAACTCCAGGCAACGGGCCCTGACCGTGGCCTCTAACATCCAGTGTCCTCACCGGCCCAGGAGAGGCACCTGGGCCGGTTTGACGTTGTCGTAACATTCTCGCTATACTCGGGAATTGGCTGCTGCAGTGAGGGCGGAATGATGGCGACCATGCAGCTTACGATCGACAAGCAACTGCTTCACCTTAATGCCACGCGCGCATGGCTCGTACCGCCCTGCCCGCCGATGATTGGCGTCTTCTCCTTCTGGCCCCGTATCTGCAACTGTACCGGGCGCTGACCGTCGCCCTCTGGTGGGCGGGTCAGCGAACGTCGTGCCTGACGGGAGCGTCGGGCACTGTGCCATCCTGCACGGCTCGTGCACACGATGGCCAGTTTGCCTCGACATCTCGCTTTTGTCGCCGTTGTTTTGACACCCTGACACCAATGCAGAGGGAGGTTTGAAGGACGATGGCGCGCAACGGCAATGGCGAGCAGATCAAGGAGACCTTTGCTACGCTGGCTGAGGCGATCAAGGCCAATCCGCTCATGGCCGAAGGGCTGATGACGGTTCATACCCGCTGGATTGGCGGGACGCAGGTTGAAGGACATGTCCGGAATTTCCCACCGATGATTATCGACGAGCCGCCTGCCCTTGGTGGCCAGGATACTGGGCCAAATCCCGTGGAACTCTTGCTCCTCGCGCTCGGAGCCTGCCAGGAAATTACGTACAGCGTCTTAGCACATCAGCTGGGAATTCAGCTTGATGGCGTTGAGATTGATCTCACTGGCACGCTTGACTTACGGGGCTTCCTTGGGTTGGATCCGAATATTCGCCCTGGCTTTACCAAGATTGAAATGCGTGTCCGGCTGCAGAGCCCAGAGCCTGAGGAGCGGCTCCGCGAGCTTGCTGAACGGGTTGCTCGCGTCTGCCCGGTCGAAGACATGCTGACGCGCCCAGTACCGATCGCAACGCAACTCGAAATTACTCGTCCGGCTGTAGCAGCCGATTAGCGCACCAAGCGAAGCAACGAGGAAAGTCGAGAAGGAGGGAGGAAACAATGGCACAGGTACAGCTTGAGGTTGATCCGCGTATCGCCAACCGTGGCTATGCTCACCCTGAGGTGCTGGTGTCGACCGAGTGGGTTGCCGAGCACCTTGATGATCCCAATGTCCGTATCGTCGAGTCCGATGAGGACGTGCTGCTCTATGAGCTGGGTCACATCCCGGGTGCGGTCAAGATTGACTGGCATACGGACCTGCAAGATCCGTTGGTCCGTGACTTCATCGGCCCGGAGCAGTTCGCTCAGCTCATGAGCCGGCTCGGCATCACGCCGCAGACGCGCGTCGTCTTCTATGGTGATAAGAACAACTGGTGGGCCGCGTACGCCTACTGGTTCTTCCGCTACATGGGCCATGGCCCGCTCTCGATCATGGACGGTGGACGCAAGAAGTGGGAGGCCGAAGGACGCCCGCTCGTCCGCGAGGTGCCGAGCTACCCACCCACGGAGTATCCAGTGCCGACGCCGAATCCGGAATTGCGAGCGTTCCGCGACGAGGTGCTCGCTCACATCGGGTATCGGGGTCGCCAGAAGGTTGGTGAGGGTAAGCCGCTGGTCGATGTGCGCTCGCCAGGCGAGTACCGTGGTGAACTCCTCCACATGCCGGATTATCCGCAGGAGGGTGCGCTCCGTGGTGGCCACATCCCCGGCGCAGCCAATATTCCGTGGGCACAGGCAGTGCGCGAGGATGGCACCTTTAAGGATGCGGAAGAGCTGCGTCAGCTCTACCAGAGTCAAGGGGTGACTCCTGATAAGGATGTGATCGTCTACTGCCGCATCGGTGAGCGATCGTCACACACCTGGTTCGTGCTCCACGAGCTGCTTGGGTATCCAAAGGTCAAGAACTACGATGGCTCGTGGACAGAATGGGGCAACGCCGTTGGTCTGCCCATCGAGCGGTAACCGTGTCGTGAAGTCTCGGCCGGGCGGTTGACCTGTCCGGCACGCCCGGCCGAGCTATCGTCGGAAGGGAGAGGCACTGTGTCTGCAGTCTCCCAGTTCCTTGAGGCGAATGCACGCTATGCATCGTCGTTTGCCAAGGGCGATCTTGCCGCACCGCCAACCAAGCGCGTGGCGATTGTGACATGCATGGATGCTCGCCTTGATCCAGCGAAATTCCTTGGGCTTGAAGAAGGTGATGCGCACGTCATTCGCAACGCTGGCGGGCGCGTCACGGCTGATGTTCTCCGGTCCCTTATCATTTCCCAACAATTTCTGGGCACCCGTGAAATCCTCGTGATTCACCATACAGACTGCGGCATGCTGACCTTTACCGATGAGCAACTGCGTCAGCGGCTCCGTGAGCAGTTTGGCGTACCCGCCGACGATTGGGCCTTTCTGCCGTTTACCGATCTCGAACAGAGTGTCCGTGA
The DNA here is from genome assembly GCF_000744775.1 of Thermorudis peleae. Lineage (NCBI taxonomy): Bacteria > Pseudomonadati > Thermomicrobiota > Thermomicrobia > Thermorudis > Thermorudis peleae. Next base: position 319,854 of record NZ_JQMP01000003.1, read on the forward strand.
CGATATAGCGCTTATTCGGCGTTCGCCGTTCATTGTGCCGGAGACAACGGTTACGGGTTGGATCTATGATGTACGAACGGGGAAGCTCTTGCCAGTTGACCAGTGATCCTTGCCCTTGACAGTGGCAGCCTTGGTGAGGATGATACCACGTATCCAATGCACGCTTCGACGCATGCGTGGTGCTTCGCATCGCGTTTGAGCGGCAAAAGAAAAGGAGGGAGTCTCCATGGCAACGTGGCGCCCAGATCCAACCTTCTATCCGTCGCCTCGCTCGGCAATGAAAGCGCCGCCCGAAGAACTGGCCTATGTTGTCCGTCTCAATCCCAATGGCGATGGGCGGCCCGACGCCTTGTGCGTCGTTGATGTCAATCCACAGTCATCGACCTACAGCAAGATTGTGGCGACGGTCGAGATGCCATACACCGGTGGTGAGTTGCACCACTTTGGCTGGAATGCCTGCAGTTCGGCACTCTGCCCAAATGCCCCGCATCCGCATATTGAGCGTCGCTACCTCATCATCCCTGATATTCGCAGCTCGCACATCACCGTGATCGACACAAAACCTGATCCCTCAAACCCCAAGGTCGTGAAGGTGATCCAGCCGGAAGAGGTTGCTGACCGCGCTGGCTATTCGCGTGGTCATACCGTCCACTGTGGACCGGATGGCATTTACGTCAGTGCGCTTGGGTCACCTAATGGCGAGGGTCCAGGAGGCATCTTCGTGCTCGATCATGATTCATTCGATGTCCTGGGACGCTGGGAAATCGACCGTGGCGAGCAGTACCTTGCCTACGACTTCTGGTGGAACCTTGGCCATGACACGCTGGTCACCAGCGAGTGGGGTACCCCGAAGATGGTCGAGCACGGGGTTCAAGCTGACTTGCTGCTCAATGCGCAGTATGGCCATAAGCTCCACTTCTGGGACTTGCGCCGTCGCCGCGTGATCCAGACCGTTGATTTGGGGGCTGAGCACCAGATGGCGCTTGAGCTGCGCCCAGCGCATGATCCGACCAAGGCCTACGGATTTGTGAATACGGTAGTCAGTCTGCACGATCTCTCAGCGAACATCTTCCTCTGGTATCGTGAGAATGGCAAGTGGGCGGCACGCAAGGTTATTACGATTCCAGCCGAGCCAGCTGAAGAAGACCAGCTGCCACCCGTCCTCAAGCCATTCAAGGCGGTGCCGCCGCTGGTCACTGACATTGATCTCTCGCTCGATGACCGCTTCCTCTACGTCTCCTGCTGGGGCACTGGCGAGCTGCGTCAGTATGACGTCAGTGATCCATTCAATCCCAAGCTCACTGGTGTCGTCCAGATCGGCGGCATTGTCCGCCGGGCAGGACACCCTGCAGTCAATGGCCCGCTCAACGGCGCCCCGCAGATGGTTGAAATTAGCCGCGACGGCCGCCGAGTCTACGTCACGAACTCGCTTTACGCCGCGTGGGATGCCCAGTTCTATCCTGATGGCATCCGCGGGTGGATGGTGAAGATCGACGTGAATCCGGAGGGTGGCATCGCGCTCGATCCGAACTTCTTCATCGACTTCGGCGACCAGCGAGCGCATCAGGTGCGGCTCCAGGGCGGTGATGCATCGTCCGATTCCTACTGCTTCCCATAACGCATGGGGCAGTGATGGATGTCTGCTGCCCCGGGTATGGTGACGCCCGGGGCAGCGCTGTGTCTCTGGCTGAAAGGACGACCGAGCAATGAGCCCGCTCTGGCCCTGGCTTTCACTCATCTTCCTCGGAGCGTTTCACGGTGTAAATCCAGCGATGGGCTGGCTCTTCGCCGTTGCGCTTGGCCTGCAGGAACGGCGCACGCGTGCCGTCGTCGAAGCAATGGGGCCGATCGCGCTTGGCCACGCTCTCGCGATTGGTGTGGTTGCGGTCGTCGTTGGCGTGTTGCGAGTTGTTCTCCCCCAATGGCTCCTGCTTCTCTTCGGTGGCGTCGCGATCCTCGGTTTTGCTGCCTATAAGCTTGTGACGCGCTTCCGTCATCCGCGATGGGTTGGGTTCCGCGTTAAGCCGTACGAGCTCGTGATCTGGTCGGCCTTGATGGCAACGGCTCACGGCGCTGGCCTGATGCTCGTGCCGGTCATCGCCGCGCTCCGTGGCGGCCCAGCGCCTAATGTTGGTGGCCATGCAGCGCACCTCGTCCTCGCTGGCCAATCACTGGGCATGGCCCTACTCGCAGTTGTGGTGCATACAGTGGCGATGCTGGTCGTCATGGCGGCCGTTGCCCTCGTCGTCTACCACGAACTCGGTGTTGATATCCTGCGGAGTGCGTGGATCAATCTCGATTTCATCTGGCTCGCAGCGCTCGTTCTTGCTGGGGGCATTACCCTTGCGCTCGGGTTGTGGCCCGTTGTGCACGGTACCGCACACCTGTCAGTGCTCGGGCGCACAGGCTAAGCTCAGGGTAGAATAGCCCGGGTGCGTGACGCGCGCTGACCGAGCAATGCCCTGACCAATGGCGGTAGGGGCCCTGGGCGCAACGGCGCGCGATTGCGGCGCGGCGGGCACCATGTCATCCTACGGCGTCATTGGAAGGGGTGAACCATGCCGCGAATGACCGGCGGGCAGGCGCTTATTCAGCAGTTGCTTCGTGAGGGAGTCGATACCGTCTTTGGCCTCCCTGGTGTCCAGCTCGATGGTGCCTTTGATGCCTTGTATGAGGCTCGCGACCGCATCCGCGTGATCCACACGCGCCACGAACAGGCAACCTCCTACATGGCCGACGGCTATCATCGCACCACCGGGAAGATTGGGGCGTGTCTCGTCGTACCCGGACCGGGGTTGCTCAATGCCATGGCCGGTTTGTCAACGGCCTATGCTTGCAACTCCAAAGTGCTCTGTATTGCTGGTCAGATTCCCAGCGACCAGATCGGCAAAGGCCGGGGCATGCTGCATGAGATTCCCGATCAACTGAACGCTGTCCGCTCGGTTACGAAGTGGGCAGCACGAGCGATGCGCCCGGAAGAGGTGCCCGGTATTGTCCATCACGCTGTGCAGCAACTCCACACGGGCCGCCCGCGTCCTGTCGAAATCGAAGTCCCTCAGGACATACTGCTCATAGAAGGTGACATCACGTTGATTGATGAGCCGGTCCAGCCATCGTTACCTGAGCCTGATCCTGATGCGCTTGATCACGCTGCACGATTGCTTGGCCAGGCCGAACGCCCAATCATCTTCGCTGGCGGGGGTGTCGTTGCTGCCAACGCGAGCGAGGAATTGCAGGCGCTGGCCGAGATGCTTGAAGCTCCGGTGATCCTTTCGATGAACGGCAAAGGAGCGCTTTCGGATCGTCACTACTTAACGCAGGCGATGGTTGCTGCCTGGACGCTGTTGCCCAAGGCTGACGTGATCTTCGCCGTTGGCACGCGCTTTCTGCAGCCGGCAACGGCCGACTGGGGGCCGAAAGGACAGCCACTGATCCACCTTGATATCGACCCTGAGGAAATTGGTCGCAACTACCCGGCGACGGTTGGTATTGTCGCTGATGCGAAGCGCGGCCTGGCGGCGCTGCTCGAACGTGTTCCAGCGTATAACCGCAAGCGCGCGAGCCGTAAAGATGAACTGCTTGCGCTGAAGGAGCGCGTCCATGACCTCTTCTGGGAAGTGCAGCCCCAAGCGGCATTCGCACAAGCGCTCCGTGACGCGTTGCCCGAAGAGGGGATTCTGGTCAGTGAGAGCACGCAAGTCGGGTATTGGACCTGGCAGGCTTTCCCTGTCTATCAACCCCGAACCTTCTTGACTTCAGGGTACCAAGGGACCCTTGGCTACGGGTTTGCAACGGCCCTTGGGGCAAAGGTTGGCAACCCTGATCGTCCAGTTGTCTCGATTAATGGCGATGGCGGCTTCATGTACAACGTCCAGGAGTTGGCGACCGCTGTCCAGCACCACATCAATGTCGTCACTGTCGTGTTCAACGACAATGCCTATGGCAACGTGAAGCGGATTCAGAAGGAGCGCTTCAACGGCCATGTGATCGCTTCTGACCTTGTCAATCCTGACTTTGTGAAGTTAGCAGAAGCCTTCGGCGTCGAAGGCCGGCGTGTCACAACGCCCGATGCGCTCCGTCGCGCCCTGGAAGAGACGATCTCTGCCGACCACCCGGTACTCATTGAAGTCCCAGTCGGCGAAATGCCGAGTATCTGGCCAATCTTGTTGCGTGGGCAGCACGGTATCGTCGACTAGCAACGGCGTGTCCGCTGCGTGGTCGGACAGGCGTTGCCGGCGCAGGTGCCGGTGCCATCGGAGAAGCAGCGGGTCGGAGGATGCCCCGACCCGCTGCTGACCGCCGAGCGCATGTGCAGCGTTAGTAGACCTTAACCGGTGGCGAGACGGGATGAAGTGGCAGATAGGTCAGTAGGAACGGCCCATAGGCTAGCACGACAAGGGCAACAGCAAGGCCGAACCAGAGGCCAAGGCGGTCAAATCCTGCCCAGGTTTCCTCTGGTCCGTGAACATAATCAGTCTGCGGGATGGTGACCGGCTCAGCTAACGGCGCACCAGCCAGGACCGTGCCGAGTGTCACAACGAAGAAGAGTAGGCCGCTGATTCCAAGGATTGTTCCACCGATTGCTGTGAGCCAGTTCGCCAGATCCCAGTGAAAGAGGTGGAGATAGGTCGCGTTGCCGATCATCGTGCGGCGTGGCTCGCCGGTCAGTCCGCCAACGAACTGGCCGTTCGAGAAGAGGAACATGCCGATAGCCCACAGCCAGGCTTGCCAGCGAGCGAGTCCTGGCCAGGCAAGTTGCCGCCCAGTGAAATAGGGAACGAGCCAGTAGCAGACGCCAATGATCGTCAGGGCAACAGCCGTACCAACGGTCAAGTGGAAGTGCGCTGGGATATACGCCGTGTTGTGAACAACCAGGTTCAGCGTGTAGCTCGCGTTGACAATACCGGTTGCCCCACCGATCACGAACAGCAGCATTGCCAGGAGTTGTGCGGTCACGCTCGGATTGTCCCAGGGCAAGGTGCGAATCCAGCCGAGCAGTCCCTTGCCGCCACGTGCTCGCCCGCCTGATTCCAGCGCCGCCCCGACGGTAAAAGCGGTAATGAAACTGCCCGCTGCAACGAAGAAGGTGAGGCTCATTTGCAGTGCCTTGACGAAAATTGGGATGCCTGGATCAAGGAACTGGTGATGGACGCCGACCGGCGTTGAGAACAGCAGGAAGATAATGAACGCCAGTCGCCCCAGCGCATCGCTCGGCAGCCGCCCCCCAACCTGCTTGGGGATCATGACATACCAGGAGACATACGCCGGCAGAAGCCAAAAGTAGACGATGGCGTGACCGGTATACCAGAAGAGCGTTCGCGTAAACTCCGGATCAATGGTCTCGACCCAGCCAAGTGACCAGGGGAGCAGGAAGAAGATTACCTCGACCGCAACGCCGAGCGAGGCGAGATCCCACATAAGGTAGGTCATGATCGATATATAGGCGAGAAGAGGAATGCGCTCGCCGGGATGCTCCCGTCGCCAGGCTCGCAAGGTCAAGAGCTGGTTAGCCGAAACCAGCCAGGTTGAGACGACCAGGAGTGCGGCGCCGAGATAGAACAGGGGACTGGCTGGCAACGGTGCATAGAAGGTGTAGAGCACAGTCGCCTGATCCGTGAACATGGTATAGCCGGCAAGTAGCGCGCCCAGCAGAAGCGTCACAAACGAGAGTTGGAGCAGCCACGTGCTTGCCAGCGGACGATTGAATCCTTTAATCGTCGTCAGCGAAAGGAAACTGTTGGCAAAGGCAAAGGTAAACAGAAACGCCAGGAGAACGCCATGAATCGTCAGCCCCTGGTAGTAATACGCACGGCCCATGATCGGCGTTGGGTAGAGATCGAGTCCAATGCGATTGAGCGCCTGCAGGATGCCATAGAAGCCGCCGATGGCAAGACCGACGAGTCCGATGACGAGTTGTCCAGCGATTGGCCAGCGCTGGTTTGCTGCAATTTCGAGCGCGCCAACCGCGCCACTGCCGCCGCGTGCCGCAGCAACTGCCGCCGTCCCGCTCATCGCACCACCACCTTCCCGTACATCGTCTGGTGGCCGAACCCGCAGTATTCGTTGCAGAGGAAAACGTAGTCCCCTGGCTTCGTAAAGTGCGCCGTAACCTTTGTCACTTCACCAGGAACGACCATGGCATTGACATCAGTGCCAGTGAGCTCGAACCCGTGTGTGACATCAGGCGAAGAGACAAGGAACGTCACTGTGGAACCAACCGGCACCGTAATTTCATTGGGATTAAACTGCCACGCCTGCGCAATAATGACCGCTTCGTAGGTGTTCGGCCCGGTTTGGCGCAACCCCGGCTGGTTAAACGGCGGGGTTTGGCGGAGCGTGCGAGCGTCCACACGCTCGACCGGTGCGGGAAGGCGTACGCGCGTTAGAGCAACGCTGATGCCAATGGCTGCTTGGAAGCCAAGGAGAACAGCGACGGCGACGATCAGGAACATGCGCTCATAGCGGTCGAGCTTCATTGCTCACCCCCGCTGAATCAGCAAGAGCAACACTGCGCCCCAGGTTCCAAGGATGATGAACAGAAAGAGCAGGGATAAAAACAACGTGCCGACCGGGCGGGTTTCCTCCCCGTCCGATCGGCGAGCCGAGGGATCAGTCGTGGCCATGGCTCCCTCCTTCGCCAAGTTGCCGGTCAACGGCCTCGACCGCTTGACGCCAGACAAGCAGTGCGGCGGCAATGATAAGCAGTGCAACACCACCGAGCAAGAGTGTTCGCGGTGTCGCTCCGCCGCTCAGTATCACCAGTGCACTGTGAAGGAAGACCACTGCACTGATCCCTCCAGCCACAAGGAGTCCGATCCAGAGCAGAAATAGCCGATTCATTGCTTATCCTCCCGCCAGCGCCGATTTCGTCAGGAGTTGCGCTGGCCTTCTAGCAAAAGCCTAGAATGCGCCGGATGCCTACGCCTCACCCCGGAGGAGAGTTTTTCCCTACCCGTTTGGGTAGGAGCATTGTGCGGAAGTTATTGGACACGGCTGCTGTCCGCGCTCCTCGCGCACGCTGATCTGTGTGAAGTTGGGCGCACGAGCCGGGTTCGCTCGAGATCAGCGCTCTCTCGTCGAGAGGGTAAGGAGAAGACGAACGAGGCAATGGGCGGACTATCGTGTGCTGCGTGTGTCGTAACACCGTCGAGCACGTCAAAAAGAGGTTGCTCAGGCATACTTGCATGAAGAGATGCTGCATGATCTCGTCGCATTGCCGCTTGCTCATGGTGAAAGCTGAAAATCAAATGCTGACCCGCGCGCCATTGCCAGACGATGCACCGCTTGGCTGCTATATCCACATCCCCTTCTGTACCCGCATCTGCCCCTACTGCGATTTCACTGTCTATCGGGCACGGGGGGCACCGATCGAGCAGTACGTTGATGCTGTCATCCGTGAGCTTACGCTGACAGCTGAGCACTACGGTTGCCTGCCAATCGCGACCGTCTACTTCGGTGGCGGGACGCCGTCACTGCTTCCTCCTCAAACAGTTGGGAACATCCTTGACACCGTCGCCCGCTACTTCCAGCTCTTGCCTGGCGCAGAAATAAGCCTTGAGGCAAATCCGGAATCGGCACAAGTGGAGAACTTGCGCGGCTATCGCGCAGCAGGAGTAAACCGGCTGAGCATTGGCGTGCAGTCGTTTCAGCGCCGGGGACTCAAGATATTGGGCCGAGCGCATACACCGGAGACGCCGCGGCAGGCTGTTCAGGCTGCAAGGGCGGCAGGCTTTGCCAATGTCAACCTCGATTTCATCTATGGCTGGCCAGGCCAGACCCCGGCTGAATGGGCTGATGACCTTGCCCAGGCACTCGCCCTTGAGCCAGAGCACCTGTCGCTCTATGCGCTCACCATCGAGCCTGGCACGCCGTTTGCCCGCGGTGTCGCGCGTGGCGTGATCCGTCCACTCGACGACGATACGGTCGCTGACTTCGCGGAACTGGCGATCGATAGACTGGCTACTGCTGGCTGGGAGCAGTACGAGATTTCAAATTGGGCGAGCGAACCGCAATTCCGCTCACGCCATAACCAGCTGTATTGGCAAAACGGCCGTTACCTCGGCATTGGCGTCGGTGCCCATGGCTATCTCGGCACCGTGCGGTATCGCAACACGCGTCGGCTCGACCGTTACATAGCGATGCTCGCCGAAGGTCGCTTGCCAGTGGCCGAACAAGAGGAGATCGATCACCAGACGGCGATGGCCGAAACCATGATGTTGGGGTTGCGGCTGGTGCAGGACGGAGTAGATGCTGCGGCGTTTGCCGTTCGGCATGGCAGTGCACTTGAGAGCGTCTACGGTCCTGTGCTGCATGAACTTGCGGAGCTTGGGTTGCTAGAGTGGGATGGACGGTGTGCACGGCTGACCCGTCGCGGCATCTTGCTTGCCAACGAAGTAGCCGTGCACTTTCTACCAGAGCAACTGCCGACTGCTGTTGCTACGAGCGCGCGGGGATCGTCCAGCGAAAAGCAGCCTGTCTGACTGGATCGCGGGGACGTCTGGCAGACAACAGGAGCAGGGTGTTTCTCACCTGGCTGCATGCGAAACCAACAAGGCTGCCCTTCTGACAGCAGGAAGTTGGGCGTGAGAGCCGCTGACCTGCGTGCAGCGCGACAAGCGCGAGGGACAGGGGGTGGCGATGGAAGAAGCGTTCGTGTTGCCAACACGACGTCGACAGCCAGGAAGAGCCCAGACATTCCGGGTGGTGCCTGGTGTACTCCCCGGACTAGTGCAGCAATGCGGCAAAAGATGTTCCCTTCGTGACGCTACTCTGACCCGCGTTGGGCAGCCTGACGAGCGTGCTGCCAATACCATCGTCCCCTCAGGAGCACAACTGCCCAGATGAGGAGCATAGTGACAAGCCGGAGTAAGGATAGGTGCGTGGTAAGCTCTTGGGGAAGCGGGCCGGGCTGGAGTAGCCCTCGCAGACAAGCGATTCTTGCGGGACAAGCCAGAAGCAGGAATGACACTGTCCCGAAGACAAACCACCCCTCGACGAGAAACGTCAGCAGCAAGCGCCACCATGTCCGACGCGGCGCAGCTCGCACGTTACCCCAAAACGGTGTGCCAAACCAGAGTGAAAGGCCAAAGGTGAGCAGGCATTCACTGAAGACGATCAACCAGGCGAGACGCACGACGAACGCCATCGGCAGCCCCTTTCCAGGATCGGACCAGTGGTGAGACAGCCGGAATGACAGCCGTGCGAAGGAGCATCACGCTCTCGGATACACTCCAGAGCGTCAGGCAGAACGTAAGAGAAACCAAAACCGGATCCGGTAAGGAGCCCCGCAAGATGGTGCGAAAAACAACATCGGGTGAGCCGAAGAACAGGAGTTGGGCGAAAAGGAGAAGTAACCAGAGGATACCGTCCAAACGGGCAAGTCCGGGAGGCTGTGAGGGCCACCAGCCAGTTACGAGCCGAACTATACTGAACGTTACGAGCAGCGCCACATCGAAAAGCCAGAGCCGCGTAATCAGGAAGTCCATACCCATTCTCCGTTTGTGTCAGGTCGCGTCAAACGAAATTGTATAGCACTCTCTGCGCCGTAGTAACACTGAGGCGCACAGCAGCGAGTGGCGAGCAGGTAGGTCAACTGAGCCAGTACCGTTGGCTTTGGCCTGGTCGACAGCCGGGCTAGACGTGTACGCCAGGATTCAGAAGTCAGCCGAAGCTCTCTATCGTATGGTTCGTTGCTCGCCATGTCACGTCGCTCCCTGGGCATCCTTCTGCAACGGAATTCGCCGGGCACGCCGCCATATGAGCACGAGCAAGACCGCCACATATGCAAACAGCATAACGAGGCGAATAATGGCAGCGGTGCTGGTCAACAAGGGCGGTAGTGGTCCCGGATGGAGAAGGGCCAGGAAGCAGGCCGTCCGTGAAGAGCAATCGAGCAGGAGCCAGAAGATGCTGGAATACCCGAACCAAAGCATGAGGAGAAGAGTGGTGAGGCGTTGCCACACTTCCCGTCGCGGCAAGGCACGAGGGATAAACCGAGCCGGTTCCCTCCATTGAAAGAGCAAGAGATACGTCATCAGCAGATATTCGCTGAAGAGGAGTACCCATGCAAGCCGGACCACAAGCGACATCGTCCATCTCCTTTGAGTTTAGCTAGACCGTGCTGCAGCGCTGGTGTGCCTCCCTCACCGCCGATCGCTGGCACCCGGTCGCCAGCGCAACACTGCCTCGAACGCCAGGGTGAGCAGAAAGAGCACCAGGCTCCACGCCAGCGCCCGGCGCCAGGCGAAGGGTTCCAGGTGGCCGGTCTGCGTGACAGCGAGCAGGCTACCGAACAGCAGCGCCGTGCCGCCGATGAGGACGAGGGTACGCCAGGTCAGCGGGCGAGGAGGCTGGCGCTGGCTGACCAGGGCGTAGGCTAGGATGATTAGGAATGGGAAAGCGATCAGGAGCAGGTTCATGATGTTGCTGATCATCACTCACTCCTTTTCGTGTTCACTTATGGGAGGCAAGATAGACAATTGCAACCGGCTGAAATAGAACATTCACTAGCTGCGGTAAGGCATGAACCAACGACCTCGGGGCAGCAAGCAAAGGCAAGCGGACTCCCTGTAACACAGCAAATGAAAATGCCAGCACAAAGTGCATCTAAGGCTATGCACGTCACACATACAGGACAACAAGTGTCCGCGACTGAGAGAACCGGTTCATCCACTTGTTGATGCTGAAGTAATAAGGCTAGTCCTTGGTTATGGATAGAAGTTGGTCGGTTGGTAGATACAATGCTTTCTCCTTTAGCATAGATAAGGATCATGCTATTTGCAGAATCCATTTTAGCAGCGTATGGTTTTAGTCCATTAATAGTAACTACCACGCTTTGGCCAAGCTTGTCTCTGATGATTGCTCCTGAGTAGGTTTGCTGTTTGATCGAAGTTGAAAAAGCCCAGCCGTGATCAGGGATCCAATTCTCTTCACGCCTAAGCCAATTAACAATTGTGGATGTCTCGTGACTCTGTGCCTGAAGATAACTCTTTATAGACTGCAAGGCGGTAAAAGAATTCACCTCAATATTACTCTTCGTCGCTCGTGCGCTGCGCGGCAGTGAAAGGCTACCACTGAGCAGCACGTTTGCGGCGAGGGCCATGCCACCCAGCTGGCGCAACACTGCCCGCCGACTCCCTCGCCAGCCCCCTGATGTCGCTGCCAGCTGACTCGCCAGGGTGAGTGCTCGCCCCGGGCCAAGGAGCCGGGCCAGTTGCCAGGCCATCTGCCTCCCGGTCCAGGCTTGCACCTGATCCCCCGCAATTCGAAACAGGGTCGGCGTCCAGGGCGCATCTGGTCCCAGCGCCTGCACACGCCAGGCGGCTACCTCTGGTTCCCGCAGGCTGCGGACAGTGAGCCGGCCGTCGGCCAGGCGGGCGACTTCCGCCGCCAGTTGCGCACAGGTGGCACAGTCGCCGTCGAATCCAAGGATCCAGGTCGGTGCCATTCCTGCACCTCACATTCCTATGACGGCAGTGTTCTGTTGAAAGGGTAGGTGGGGAAGCGTGGGGCCGTCAAGGCACAACGTGATGAATTTTTGTGTCGCCATTCAGAGGCGACAGCGGGCGTCCTCACCGGTGCAGGAGTCCTCGCGCTCGAGCGGCGTCGACAACTGCCCTGCGGGTTGGAGGCACACCGAGCTTAGCGGCAAGTCGGCGCACGTGCGTGCGGACCGTGTGACGCGAGCAGAAGAGTTGCTGGGCGATGGTGGCGTAGTCAAGGGTGGCGTCGGCCAGTAAGGGCAGGATTTCCTGTTCCCGGGCACTCAGCAGCGGCGTCGGTCGACTGATGCGGTCCCGAGCCAGCGGGAACAGGACATCGGCGAGTGCCTGACTGATCATGACAAGGCGGGGGTTGCTACAGAGCAGGGCGCAGTAGAGGGAGAGCGCCTCGCCCGTCAGCTCGTGCCAGAGGAAGTAGCCGGTGATGGCGAGTGCTGGATCGAGCCACGGGGCAAGAAAGGTCAGATCGGCATACCGAGCAAGGGCGAGGGCCGAGCACTGGTCAGCGGGACAAGGTCCCTGGCGGAGCGCTCGCAGGATCGCTGCAGTATGCGCGGCATCACGCGTAGCGCTGAGAATCAGCAACTGGGGACGTTCTTGGCGAGCAGTTGCCTCAGCTGCTGCCTGGGAGGCCGCATCGCCAATGAGCCGTACGGCCTGGCTGGCTGCCAGCAGCGCACAGATGGCGTCCTGGTCGGCTGGAGCAGCATCGTGGATCAGGAGGGTGGGGACTGGCTCGAGTGGCATGATCGCCATGCGTGCCTTCAACCGTTCTCCTAGGCCCCTCGGAGACGAATGAAGTATTTGGCTCTGACTATCTCCGGGGGCCATAAAAAGGATAGCTGGGGTTGCGGCACCTGGCAACAAGTCAATTTGGTAAGGGAAACCATCGGGAAGCCACCCGGAAGGGCAAGCCGATGGGCATAAGCTCGAGCGGGAGTAAACGGCACAGTTCGGCTACCGCACAGTGCGGCAGATGCGTATCCCAGCATGGATTCGCTGGATACGATCGCACCATGCCTTCAGCGTGGGCTGTTTGTGGAGCTCGTCACGTGGGCAGGCTCGCCGGATGCGATCGTATCGCGCATTCGTGAACCAGAGGTCGGAACCTCTGGTGTGCAGGCCAGGATGACGGTTTTCCAGCGAATGATTTAGCCGCGCGATTGTGCGAGCAGGCGCTGACGCTCTGCTTCAATCACCGACTCGTCCAGTTTCTGGAACAGCACCTGGGGTGGCTGGAGCGCCCGCCCGGGCTCGAGCGTGCTCGGTTGCCAGCGGTCGTGTGCCTCGTCCGGTGTCGGACGATACACCAGCACCTCATGCCCGCCGTCAGCGACCTCACCCGCGATCTCGCTTTGGCCAAAGAGCGGTGCCTGATAGCCGAGGAAGCGGCGAACCTGTTCGCTTGAGAATGGCAGTACTGGAGCAAGCAGTAGCGCAAGGCTGTCGATCGCCCGCAGTGCTACAAAGATGGTCGTTGCCGCCCCTTCAGGATTGTCACGAATCTGTGCCCACGGAGCTTTCTCGTCCAGGTAGCGGTTCACTTCCCGAGCCAGCGCCATTGCCTCACGCTGGGCAGCCTTCAGTTCAACGCGCTCATAGAGCGTAGCAATGGCCGGAAATGCCGCGGCAATCTGGTCAAGCAAACTAGCATCGCGGTCGGCCAGTGGACCAGGCTGTGGGACACGCCCATCGAAGCGGCTGTGGGTAAAGCTCAAGACGCGGTGGACGAGGTTGCCCCAGGTAGCCAGCAGTTCATTGTTATTCCGCTCAACGAATCCCTGCCAGGTGAACTCGCTGTCCCGCGTTTCTGGCGCAATGCTCGTCAGGTAATCACGGAGTGGATCAGGCGCATACCGGTCGAGAAAATCAGGTGCCCAGATCGCCCAGTTGCGGCTCGTCGAGAACTGCTGCCCTTCAAGGTTGAGGAACTCGTTGGCTGGGATGTCGTAGGGAAGGTTCAGGCTCGGGTCATAGCCCAGCAGTTCCGCCGGCCAGATAATAGCGTGGAACGGAATATTGTCTTTGCCGATGAAGTAGTAACTGCGTGCTGCAGGGTCACGCCACCAGGCCTGCCATGCTTCTGGATCGCCCTGACGCTTTGCCCACTCGATACTTGCTGAGAGATAGCCAATCACTGCTTCAAACCAGACGTAGAGCACCTTTTGCTCATAGCCAGGCACGGGAACTGGAATGCCCCAGTCAAGGTCGCGGGAAACCGGCCGGGGTTTGAGCCCTTCCTGCAGGAAGTTGCGGACAAAGTGCTGGACATTCGGACGCCAGTGCCGCTGCTGGTCGATATAGGCGAGGAGTTGGTCCGTGAAAGCTGGCAGGTCGAAGAAGAAGTGCTCGGTCTGGCGTACCACTGGTGTGCGACCGCAGAGCCGGCAGCGTGGGGAGATCAACTCCGTGGCATCAAGCGTTCGCCCACAGTTATCGCACTGGTCGCCGCGCGCGCTCGGATAGCCACAGAAGGGGCATGTACCTTCAACATACCGGTCGGGAAGGAAGCGCCGGTCGAACTCACAGTAGAGTTGCGTCTGTGTCTGGGTAAACAGATACCCACGCTCGAGAAGCCGAAGAAAGACGTCCTGGGAGATGGCGAAGTGATTCGGCGTGTGGGTATGGGTGAAGAGGTCGAAACTCACTCCAAGCCGCACGTAAGTGTCAAGGAAGCGGCGATGGTAGCGGCGGAAAATCGCTTCCGGGGTGACGCCTTCGCGCTCGGCAGCTACAGTAATCGGCGTCCCGTGTGCATCGCTTCCACTCACCATCAGCACGCGGTTTCCACGCAGCCGGTGGTAACGGGCGAAGGTATCGGCAGGCAGGTACACGCCAGCAATGTGGCCAAGGTGCAAGTCCCCGTTCGCGTATGGCCAAGCAACGAAGATGCCAATTTGTGCAGGCATGGTGTCTGCTCCACCCCTTCTGGTGCTCACGCGGACATTCCCGCGCCGGTCTTTCCCTTGATTAAAGCAAATTGCGTCGTGCCTGCGCTGTGTGCTTGGTTCCCAGAGGATAGGAGGAGGCGGTATACTTCGCTGCCGCACACCCGGTGTGGCGGGAGGTGGTAGATGCACGCGGTTTGGGCGGCCTTCAGCGCGGCATTCCTCGCCTCGGCAGTCGAGTTTGTTGAAGCTTTTACCATTGTGCTCGTCGTCGGGCTGACGATTAACTGGCGGAGCGCGCTTGCTGGCACTGCAGCGGCGACCGCGACCCTCGCGTTGATTGTTGTCACACTCGGCGTGGCCATCACGCGCTGGGTGCCCTTGGAGACACTACGCCTTGTCATTGGCGTGCTGCTCTTACTGTTCGGCTTGCAATGGCTCAAGAAAGCGATCTTGCGCGCGAGCGGATTAAAGGCCCAGCACGATGAGCTCGCTGTCTTTGAGAAGACGGCGGCCGCGTTGCGCGCTCAGGGGTTACGACCGGTGCATCGGCTTGAGCCTGCTGGGGTTGTGCTTTCGTATAAAGCCGTCTTCCTTGAAGGGTTGGAAGTCGCGTTTATTGTCGTCACCATGGGTGGCAGTGTCACAGCCCCCAGCTGTGATGCGCGCTGTGGACTGGGCAGTGCTGCCCTTGGAGCACTCGCAGCTGGATTGCTAGTGGTGCTCGTCGGCTGGCTCGTACGGGCACCACTTGCTCGCGTGCCCGAGAATACACTCAAGTTCATCGTTGGCCTTATGCTGACGACGTTCGGCACATTTTGGTCTGGTGAGGGCCTCGGCCTCGATTGGCCGCTGGCTGACGCCTTCCTGCTCGTCCTCCTCGCCGGATACACTGCTGTCGCTCTTCTCCTCGTTGCACTCTTGCGACGGCAAACGCCTGCAAAACGCGCTGGCACAACGCCGCAGTGGACGTTCTGGCGTGCGAATGCGCTCGGACGGGCGCTCTACGCCGTCTACGACTTTGTCGCAGGCGACAGCGTGCTCCTCGTTGGTGTCGCCGTGACACTGGTTGTGCTGGCGGCCCTCCGTGCGCTGGTCACGCATGCGCCCGGCGGCGTCGAGCTAGCCCTCCTGGTTGTCGCCATTGTCGTGACGCTGCTGGCATCACTTGGCCATGAAGTTGGAATGCCCGTAGCGCGAACACGGTAAGTCCGCGTTACGGTAAAGAGGGCGGGTACAGGCGAGCGTTCAGGTACGCTGAAGTGCAGTTTGCCTGTACCCGTCTGACTAGGCGGCGAGGCATCTTCACTGCTTGCAAGGCGAAGCGGGATACTACCGCTTCTACCGAGGAGCGTACCAGCTGCTGGAACGACTTCGCCCTACCCGCCTGCACGTTTTTTTACCTACCCAGTTGGGTGGGGCGTTTGCCAGCACGCTCGGTTATGCTGGAACTGCAGTGGTGTGCGGCCTGGCTGAAGGAGGCCGACAATGGCGACGCCAGTCTACCCTGCCCACCGCGAAGCTGATGTTGCCCTGCGTGATGGCACAACCGTTCACGTCCGTCCCGTGCGACCAGACGATGCCCCAGCGCTCCAGGCATTCTACGAAGGCCTGTCACTCGAAGCTCGAATCTTGCGCTTCTTTTCTCCCGCAGTCGACTTGGCTGCTGCGGCCCGGCGCGATACCGAAGTGGACTATGTGAACGACTGCACGCTCATTGCGCTAGCCGGGCCAGAGGCGCGGATTGTCGGCGTCGCAACGTACCGGCGTATCCGTGGGGAGCGTGCGGAAGTCGGGATCACGATTGCGGATGATTACCAGGGGCGCGGTCTTGGCACGATTTTGATCGGGCACCTTGCCGAGATCGCTGCCGCTAACGGCATAACCATTTTCGAGGCGATTGTCTTGCCTGAGAACTACCGTATGGTCGAAGTCTTCCGTAACCTTGGTGTTCCCGTTGAGGTTCGAACTGGCCCTTCGGAAATTCGCGTCATCTTCCCCACCTCGCTCACGCCTGAAGCGATCGAGCGGTTTGAGCAGCGCGAACAGATTGCCGCGGCCAGTGCCTTGCGCGCGTTCCTGTGTCCACGGGCTGTTGCGGTCATTGGGGCGTCGCGCCAACGGGGAACGGTGGGCGGCGAGCTGTTCCACAATCTGCTCGACTTCGGCTTCAACGGCCCGGTCTATCCGGTAAACCGCAACGCGCCAGTGGTCCAGTCGGTGGTCGCATATCCCTCGATCGAGGAAGTTCCTGGGCCGGTTGACTTGGCGGTGATTGCGGTTCCAGCCCCGGCTGTGCCTGAGGTCGCTGAGCAGTGCGGTCGGAAGGGCGTGCGCGCCTTAGTGGTCGTCTCGGCTGGCTTTGCTGAAGTCGGTGGCGAGGGCCGAACCTTGCAGGATGAACTCCTGCGGATTTGCCGAGCATACGGTATGCGGCTTATTGGCCCAAACTGTATTGGCATCATCAATACCGATCCCGAGGTACGACTCAATGCAACGTTTGGCCCACTTCCGCCGCTGGAAGGGCGGATCGGGTTTGCTTCGCAGAGCGGCGCGCTTGGCCTCGCAATTATTGACTATGCGCGTTCGCTTGGGCTTGGCCTTTCGAGTTTCGTCTCGATGGGGAATAAGGCGGATATCTCTGGGAATGACTTGCTGAACTACTGGGAGACTGATCCACGGACAAGTGTCATCCTGCTGTACCTGGAATCGTTCGGGAATCCGCGGAAGTTCAGCCGCATTGCACGTCGTGTTGGCCGTGTGAAGCCAATTGTCGCGGTGAAAAGCGGACGAACCGCTGCCGGCGCGCGAGCAGCATCCTCGCATACGGCTGCGCTGTTGTCTTCGTCAGACGTGACCGTTGATGCGCTCTTCCGGCAGTCTGGTGTGATCCGCACAGAGACGCTCGAAGGGCTCTTCGATGTGGCGGCATTGCTCGCAAATCAGCCGCTGCCGCCCGGGCGGCGCGTTGGCATTCTCACCAATGCTGGCGGCCCGGCGATTCTGGCTGCTGATACCTGCGAGGCACAGGGGCTGACTGTGCCGGTCTTAGCGCAAGAGACGCAGGCAGCGTTGCGAGCCGTGCTTGCTCCAGCTGCGAGTGTGACGAATCCAGTCGATATGACGGCGACGGCAACGGCTGAGCATTATCGCCAAGCTATCCCGATCCTCGCCCGCGATCCATCGGTCGACGCCGTCATGGTGATCTTCTTGCCGCCGTTGCGCTTGCCTGAGGAGTCGGTTGCCCGGGCCATTGTCGAGGCAGCACGCGACGTCAACGCACAAGGCAAGCCGGTCGTCTCCGTCTTCCTCTCGTCTCACGGCGTCCCTGAGGCATTACGAACAGCTGACGTTCGTGTGCCGTCATATGCCTTCCCTGAAGCAGCCGCGATTGCTCTTGCCCGGGCAGCACAGTACGCTGCCTGGCGCAATCGTCCTGTTAGCCAGCCGCCGTCGTTTCCGGATCTCCGTCGTGATGAGGCGGCGGCAATCGTTGCTGGTGTCCTCGGTCGAGGAGGCGGCTGGCTTGATCCAGCAGAAATCGAGCGCCTGCTTGCGTGCTACGGCATTCCTGTCGCCGAGCAGGCATTTGCCGAGACGCCCGAGGAAGCGGTCGAAGCAGCATTGCGCATCGGCTTCCCGGTTGCTGTTAAAGGCATTGCACCGGGACTACTCCACAAGACCGATCGTGGCATGA
Source organism: Thermorudis peleae (assembly GCF_000744775.1). Lineage (NCBI taxonomy): Bacteria > Pseudomonadati > Thermomicrobiota > Thermomicrobia > Thermorudis > Thermorudis peleae. Next base: position 337,940 of record NZ_JQMP01000003.1, read on the forward strand.
TCCGCCTCGCGCTTGCCTCACCGGAGGCGGTGCAGGCAGCGAGTCGCGAACTCTTGGATCGGCTCAAGGCCGAGCAGTCTCCAGCAACACCCGTCCGGCTCCTCGTCCAGCGGTACGTCTCCGGCGGCGTTGAGTTACTCGCTGGCATGACGCATGATCCCCACTTTGGCCCGGTCATTGTCTGTGGCATCGGCGGTGTCCTGGCCGAGCTTGTCCGAGACATTTCCGTCCGCCTGACCCCGCTCACGCCCGAAGACGCACGCGAGATGCTCGAAGAATTGAAAGGGTATCCCGTGCTGCAGGGTTATCGCGGTTCACCGGTCGTTGACCTTGCTGCGTTGCAGGACCTGCTGCTCCGGCTCAGTACCCTTGCCGATGATCTGCCTGATATCGCTGAGCTTGATCTCAACCCAGTTATTGCATTGCCACAGGGAGCGGTTGTCGTTGACGCTCGTGCCCGGATTGCGCCAGCTCAGCCGCCGTTGCCGTTAAGCGCCCGCACCCGTCCCTGGTGGTAGGCTCTCCGCATGCCTCGTCACCTGGCCTGGCTCCCAGCCGCGATTGCGTACGACGACAAGGGCTGAATCGGCTGGATGCCAGGTGCAATCGCGTGCGTACCGGGTATCACGCGCATACGCATCTGGCGCAGACTCTGCCGCCGATCAATCCTGCGTACTCTGCCGAAGTTCCACCGCGAGCGGCGTAAGCAACACTTGACGGGCGACGCGAAGGAGGGTAGACTATACTTCAGTATTGACTGAAATGTTCCGGGGAGGGCATCGATGGTTCCTGATCGTGCTGATGTGTTGTGGCTGAAGGCCAAGCTCTTTCGCGGCTTTGCTGATCCAGCGCGCCTCGCCGTCCTCGAAGCTCTCCGCGATGGCCCGCAGACGGTCGCACGCTTGCGGCTGCTTACCGGCCTGACTGCGTCGAACTTGTCCAATCACCTGCGTTGTCTGCTTGACTGCGGCCTCGTCGAGCGCCAGCCTGCTGGGCGAACGGCATACTACCGGCTCCGCGATGATCGGGTAGCGATGGTGCTTGCGCTGGCTGAGGCGGTCGTTACCGAGACTGCCCATGGCGTCGCCATGTGTTCGAACTATGAGCTTGGTGATCACCACAGCGTATCCCCTGGATGTGTGGAGGTGGCCCATGGCCGCTAAGCGTGCCGAGCAGTTTCCGACGCTCACCATGGTGGTCGAAGGGCTCGACTGTGCTGACTGCGCTCGCCTCATTGAGCGCACGCTTGGTGCATTGCCCGGCGTCACGAGCGTGATGGCCCTACCGGCCAGTGGCGCGGTTCGCGTGACCTACGACCCGACGCAGGTAGATCCAGCGCGCATGCATGCAGCGCTATCAGCTGTTGGCCATCCTCCAGTGCTTCCGGAAACTGCAGCGCCACGTTCACGGCAGGCTGACCGCCGTCTCCTTATGGCCGGCCTGGGTATTGTCACGCTGGTCATGTTGACGGTGCTTGGCGAAGCGATGGGGTGGCTTGACCGGCTCCAGGCCATTTTGCCCTGGCCAATCTGGCTTGGCCTGACGCTGATAGTTAGTGCGCCGGTAATCCGTGACGTTAGCCGTGCTGCCTGGCATCGACACGTCACGGCCCATACGGTGATGACGCTTGGGTTGCTTGCTGCTCTGGCCCTCGGGCAATGGGTTACAGCGTTGCTCGTGGCAACGTTTATCCGTTTCGGGGACATGGTCGAACGGATCACCACAGCTCGCGCGCGGACAGCTATCGCAGCGCTTGCTGCGTTTGCCCCGCACGCCGCCCGAGTGGAACGCGAGGGGCAAGAAGTGCTTGTGCCGGCAGATGCAGTACAACCCGGTGACATCGTTGTCGTTCGACCAGGCGAAACGATCCCCGTTGATGGCCTTGTGATCAGCGGTCAGGCAACCGTCGAGCAGTCAGCGCTGACGGGCGAGAGCGTGCCCGTCGAGGCAGAAGCAGGGATGCCAGTCTATGCCGCAAGTATCGTGCGCCTTGGTGCGCTCCGTGTCCAGGCGACTGCCGCTGGGGAGGGGACGACATTCGGGCGGATGCTCCGGCTTGTGCAAGAAGCAGAGGCGAACCGGACGCCGATCCAACGCATTGCCGATCGCTTTGCTGGAGCGTATTTGCCTGTCGTGCTCGCCGTCGCTGGGATCACGCTCCTGCTCCGTCATGATGGGGTAGCCGCTGCGGCTGTCTTGGTCGTTGCCTGCGCCTGCCCAATTGCGCTGGCCACCCCAGTTGCGGTCCTCGCGGCGATCGGCGCTACTGCACGCAAGGGGATTGTTGTCCGAGGGGGTGCCGTTCTCGAGGCATTGGCCCAGGCTGACGTGTTGCTGCTCGACAAAACAGGGACGCTCACGACTGGGCGTCCGTCACTCACCGCCGTTGTCCCAGCCGATGGCTGGTCGGCTGATACCGTGCTTGCGCTTGCTGCGGCGGCTGAGCGAGACTCCGAGCATCCCCTGGCTGAGGCCGTACGGGAAGCCGCTCGCATGCGCGGGCTCGCCATTGAGCGGCCAGACAGGTTTAGCGCGCGTCCAGGCTTTGGCGTTGTTGCTCAGGTTGCTGGGAAGACGGTTGTTGTCGGTCGCGAGCCGGAAGGGAGTGTGCCGGAGACGCTCGCCACAGCTGCTGCATCTCTTGTTCAAGCCGGGAACACGCTCCTGTGGGTGAACGTCGACGGCCAACCGGCAGGGGTGCTTGCTGCAGCTGACACGCTCCGAGGTGACGTGCCACTGGCGCTTGCTGAGCTCCGAGCGCTCGGCTTTCGCGAGATTATGCTCCTGACTGGTGATCACCCACAAGTTGCTGCCGCGTTTGCTCAATCACTCGGGATCCCCTACCGTGCAGGTATGTTGCCCGAAGAGAAGATCAGTGTGGTGCAGGATTACCAAAGGCAGGGGCGACGCGTGGTAATGGTCGGCGATGGCGTGAACGATGCTCCTGCATTAGCGCAGGCTGATGTTGGGGTTGCGATGGGAGTGATTGGCACGCCAGCGGCAATTGAGGCAGCATCCGTTGCGCTGCTGCGCGAAGATTGGATGCTACTGCCGGCGCTTGTGCGGCTCGCACGCCAGACTCGCCGCGTCATTTGGCTCAACCTTGGATTCGCCGTTACCTATAATGTGCTTGGTCTTTCCCTCGCTGCGAGCGGGATGCTTTCTCCCGCGCTTGCTGCGGCAGCGCAAACATTGCCTGATCTTGTCGTGCTGGGCAACAGTGCGCGCCTACTCCGTGGGCTGCGCCCTGTTCACGCAGTGCCTCAACCTGGGGCGGCGCATTGCCAGAGATCGCATTGTCGCAGCTGACCTGTGTCGGTGCCTGGCCATGTGGAAGGCGTGTTTCCTTCGACCGTGACCACCTTCTGATAGGGGATAGCCTTTCGGTACCACGCGCTAGCCCAATTCACCCTATCCGGTTGATGCCAGGCGGCATAGGAAAAACCAGCGGGTGAATTGGGGACGGTTGTCCCTCTCTCCTCCGTGTCACTCACTCGAAAACCATCAACGAAATGCCTGCCCGCAGGCATGTGTGTTGGTGACAGGAGGAGAGCTCATGCGGCAGCGTGTACTCATTGCCTTGCTCGTAGTCAGCCTGCTGGTCGGGTGGCTCGTTACCGGTGGGAAGGTCGAGCGTGCACAAGCGGCAGACACGCCGCAGCGTTACATTGTCCTCATCCGGACAAACTCGGGGGATCTTGCAGAGAGTGTCGTAACAGCGCGCGTCGCTCAGCTTGCCGCTCGTCTCCAATTTCGCCCTGAGCGTGTCTTCACACGAGCATTACACGGCTTTGTCCTGCAGGCGACGCCTTCCCAGGCCCTTGCGCTCGCAAGCCAGCCCGAGGTTGCCCTTGTTGCGCCAGACGTACCCCTGAAAACCTCGGCTCAGACGGTGCCAACTGGTGTCCAGCGCATCGGCACACTCCAGAACACAACCGCCAAGATTAATGGCGTCGACGATCCGATGCCCATTGATGTCGCGGTGCTCGACAGCGGGATTGCCAGCCATCCAGACTTAAACGTTGTTGGTGGCTATGATTGCACCGGGAGCGGTGATACCCAAGACCGGCTCGGGCATGGTACGCACGTCGCTGGCATTATCGGCGCTCGTGATAACGGATTCGGCGTCGTCGGTGTTGCTCCCGGTGCTCGCCTCTGGGCGGTGAAAGTCTTTAATGACCAGGGGACTGGCTATACCTCGTGGCTGATCTGTGGGCTTGACTGGGTCACTGCCCATGCCAATACCATCAAGGTCGTCAATTTCAGCGGTGGTGGAAGTGGCTCAAATACCCCGAACTGTGGCGCAGGTGTCGATCCACTACATCAGGCAATTTGCCGCGCTGTGGCTGCCGGTGTGACGGTTGTTGTCGCCGCCGGTAATGACGGCCGTGATGCAAGCAACACGATTCCCGCAGCCTATCCCGAAGTTATCACCGTGGGAGCGATTGTCGACACGGACGGCAAACCTGGTGGGCTTGGCCCAGCAACAACCGTTGGAGCTGATGATACGCGGGCGAGCTTTAGCAACTATGGTCCTGCAGTGACGCTCTATGCTCCTGGCGTGCTCATCCTCTCGACATATCTCAATGGTGGCTATGCTACGCTTTCTGGGACCAGCATGGCCACACCACATGTGACGGGAGCCGCAGCGCTGTATCTTGTGACCAATCCAGGAGCTAGCCCGAGTGCTGTCAAAAGCTGGCTGGTCAACCACGGCGAAGCTGGCCCCTGGGGCCCCCAGCCACTGGTCAATGTCGCGTGGTCATCGAGCGCAACCCATGACCTGCAGGTTACCAACCTCACCGTACCGTCGACTGTCACTGCCGGGGTAACCGCGACGGTTCAGGTCACGGTTCGCAATGCGGGAACGACCACGGATACAGCGCTTGTTTCGGTCACGGCCAATGGCAGCGCGATAGCCCCAACGCAGTCGGCTTCATTAGCTCCTGGTGCGAGCCAGACCCTGAGCTTCTCCTGGAAGCCAGCAAGCGCTGGCACGGTGACTCTCACAGCACAGGCAGCTCTGAGCAGTGGCACTGATGCGAACCCCGCTGACAATACCCGCAGCGTGACTGTCACTGTGCAGTCGGGCTCGAGCCAGGTTTCACCAACGCCATCACCAACTCCGAGCCAGCCAGCTCATGACGTAGCGGTCACGGCTATAAACGCACCGAGTACGCTACGCCAAGGGGAAACAGCGAGCGTTCGTGTCACGGTCGTCAATCGGGGCACTGTTGCCGAGACAGTTACTGTTCAGTTAGCCAGCAATCCTACAAACCCATCTGCTGGCACTATGACAACGACAATATCGCTCTCGCCTGGGCAGACGAGCGGAATAACCTTTGCCTGGCGTACGACGGGAGCAACAGCGCCTGGCACCTACCAGTTGACCGCAACTGCCTCCATCGCCAACGATGTCGTACCCAGTAATAACACGGCCTCGACAACACTCACGGTCACTGGGCGAACGACTACCACCGGCCGCTGGCGCTAGCTCGACCGTTCCCCGCGCAGTTGCGCCCGCTCCCGTGCTCAGCTACCCTCAAGACGGAACGTGAGCACGAGAGGAGCGGGCGCCGTGCGCGATGCACTCCAGCAGGCCCAGCAGGTCTTTCGTGATGTTGCCCAACGTGGGCCGCAGTATCTCGACCTTGCGCAGCGTCTCGCCAACGATGTGCGCCTCGCAGGACAAATCCCTGCCCTTCCGTCAGGAGCGGAGAGACTGACCGGAGCAGCGTTCCGGCTCTTGCCTGGTCTTGGCGGTGTTCTCCGGAGTTTGCAAACCCTGCTACGTGGCCTCCGCATGCTCCAGGCGGCCGTGCGCACAGCGCAACCAGACGTTGTGGATGAGCACCTTGCGGCCGTTGGCTTGACCCGGGATCAGCTTGATGCTGATATCGCAGCCTTGACTGCGGCGCTTGCCCAACTCGGCGTTGCTGCCAAGAACGGGGCGGCCGACGTGCTAGAACGTGGCGCGCGCTTTGCTGGGAAGATGGTCGGCCGCGGGTTGCGCGCGCTGCGGTCGCGCCGGCCGCCGGACAAGACCACGCCTTAGCTTTCAACATCGGGCAGTTGATCAAACTCGGCAGCATCGATGACGAGCACAACGGTATGCTCTTCGACATGGTCGATGACGTCGGCTGGAAGTCGCTTACGCTTTCGTCCAAAGAGCCCATGCGTAACTGTAAATCCTGTCAGTTTCCCGCTCGTGCTGTCTCGGAAGACTTCGTCGATTGTCCCAAGCTTCTTGCCGTGAGCTCCAAGCACATCCATCCCGTTCACGATACCGAGATCGGTGGCGTGAGTGGCCGCGATCTCGGCGTGTGCTACTGCGGTGATGGGCACTGCCCCAACAAGCCGGCCCTCGGTATCAACGACCGGCAGGGCATCAACACCGCTGAGCTGGTCACCCAGGGTGCGTAACCAGGCTTGTGCAGCATGAATCGGCATTGTTGGCGTCAGCTCTGGCGTGATTGGCAGTGCAACGGCGCGAATTGGCTGATCGAGCGCATCATCAGGGAGTGAACTCAGGTCGCGGAGCCGCACGATGCCGACAGGTCGGTCGCCTTCGACGACGATGAGCGAAAGGCGACTTTCACCGCCAAGCCGTTCATGGGCTACACGTGCTGGCTGATCGATCTCGATCACGCTTGGCGTCGGGGTCATCAGTGATGCAATCGTTGGCTCGGTGCTCGCCGCTGTCTCCGCTGTCTCTGGCATTGGCGTCTCTGGGGCGATGAGCGGTAGGTCTGGTTGCGAAGCATGCGTGGTGTCGTGCATAGCATCGAGTTCGTCACGCGAGACACGCAACGTGACACGCCGCTCTTCGGGAAGCGCTTCCGCCACAGCGGCGAGTGGAATGGCACGTGCTGGCCCCCGTTCTGAGCCAACAAGCAACACTGGGGGGTCGACGGCTTGGACAATCCCGAGTTCTTCGCCAGTAGCATCGAAGACACGCATACCAGGTTGCACCCATGCAGATTCTGGTGTCGTCATCATGATTCCTCTCCTTCCTTTTGAGTTATCCATGAAGATATATCGAGAGTATATCAAAAGAATGTGAAGAGTGCAAGCTTGGAAAGACAACTTATCACATACTTCATATAATCGATTATGAACAGATTCTTCCCTTCTTTGTTTTGAGATTGCTGATTTAGCTCACAAGGATGCGATGGTAAGTGTAAAACAGGGCACTAATCGATGATCGTTTTTGGGGAATCAGCGGTGGGGCGGGAGTGTTTGCTGGAGTGTTTCCCACGCCTGTTCGGCGGTTTCCGCAAGCACCGCATCAGCTGGCTCAGGACGATAGCGAGCGACAATGTATGCCTGAGTAAGCTGTTGGAGAGCGGGCGCTGCCTCGGGGAAGCGTTCAGCGAGCTGAGCTGCATACTCGCTCGGCGTTTGGTTGGGCTTCTGGGGTAGTCCAAGGCGCTGCCCGAAGCGGAGCAGCCGGCGCCAGCAAAGTCGAATCGCAACAGTATATCGCCACCGTGGATCACGGCGGAGTGCATCAAGGGGGTCTGGACGTGCACGGCGAAGCAAACGCGCCAGTCGATGTCCAATCGTGGCAAGCGGTGCCCGTTCTCTGGCGAGCGGCTCGCGATCGAGCTGATAGGTTCGCCGCCAGCGCCATTGCCGGCGGAAGACGCGGCGGACCAGCCATGAACCCAAAACAGCAAGGACAGCTGCAGCGAGGAGATAGCGTGCTGGATCCGTGAGCGAGAGCTGTATCCGCGCGAAACGCTCGGCCTGCCCCAGCGCCTCAAGCACACTGCTCAGGCGACCACCCCCGGTTAGGTGCAAGTGCTGGTGCTGGAGCAGCCAAAGCACGGGAAAGAGGATGACGAAGGTTACTGCAGCAAGGAGTAAGATCACCGCTTGGACGAGGAGTGCCACCAGCCAGAGGATCGGCAACATGATTGCCCAGATAACGATCAACGTTCGATAGGTGAGCAGCAAGGCGAGGCCCACCGCCACCACGAGTACCGCCGTAAGCGCAAGCACCGTGAGCGCGATCCAGCTGCGATAGGGAAGAGGTGCGCTTGCCCGTAGTGCTTCGATCCGCAGCCGCGCAAGGCCGATCGCAGCCAAGCTGGCGACCATATACCAGAGGACAACGAGCGGGAGTTGTCGATGCAACGCTGCTCCGGGCGGCAGGAGAAGAAGCGCCAGGATCAGTCCAAGTACGATCCCGCCGACGCCGAGGCGAAACTGCTCATACGTGCTCTCCGTGTCCGGCGGCTCACGCGTTCGACCGCGCCACCATGCATAGGCGACCAGTGCGACGATGCCCCACACGGGGCGTTCAGCCGTGCTCGGTCGGAAGATCAGCGCATGGGCAAGCTCACGCGGCCAAGGGGCTATCCATGCAATCTGGGAAAATCCCAAAAGCTTTGTGCTGAGGACGAAGGCAAGTCCGAGGCCAATCCAGAGAACTGGCTCCTCTGAGGTGCGAGGCAGACGACGGCGCTCCACCAGCCGGGCGAAGGCCGTGCAGGCGAGCAGCAAGAGGGCAATCCCCCAAGCTGGAGGCGGGGCGTACGGAGGCTGATAGGCTGGTATCAGGGCTCCGGCAAAGAGGTAAACGATCGCCGCTTCGGCCAGGACGAGCGCTGCTGTCACCAACCAGCCAGGGACGTCGTGCACCGCTGTGGCGAGCTGGACTTTCCCTTGGCGTCTCCAGCGCCAGGCGCCAAGGTGACGCCGGAGTAATGCTGGGAATGCCATCCCATGCCCTCCACCGTGTGCTGCCTCGTCACCAGCATAACCATGCGGATGTGAGTTCGCCAGGGTTACGGTGGGATTGGCGAAGGTGGGAGATGAGCGTCAAGTGGCAGACTGTACCGCGGCGTATGATGGACAAGACGCGCTGGCAAGACAAGGAGAGGAAGGCCAGCCGGAGGAATGCATTCTGGCTGGCCAAGCGTCACCAGTACCAGTGGACGCCCAAGCAGATGTTGCTGTGCCAAGAGTTGCACAAGCGTCGGTGAAAGCAGCGGTGTCACGACGGCAAGCGTACAGCCTGAAGGCAGGCAGCTTATTTCGTGCGCGAGGAAGCGCGTGAAGCGTAGCGCAGCCAACGGCGTCAGCTTCGCTAATGCCTCCATAATGGCACGTAGTTGCGATGGTCCGCTGCTTGGCCCAAGGCGCAGCGGCTGGTCAGACCCGGCAAGGACACCGTTGGCGTAGACGCCGACAGCCCATCGTGCAGCCAGCGCGTCTCGCGCAAAGGCGGCCGCTGCGGCGATGACGCTCTCTGCCCGTTCGAGATCAAAACCCTCCCAGGGGCGCTCCGTTGTCTCCAGGTTCAGAAAAAGCGCAAGCTGAAGCGATGCTGCTGGTTCAAATTGCTTCACCATGAGCCGTTGCGTACGTGCCGTCGCCTTCCAGTGAATGAGCCGAAGCGAGTCCTCGGGACGATAGTCACGGACGCCAATTGGGCGAAAAGGGTCCGCAAGCAGCGCACGGGGCAAACGCGCTTCTCCCGAAGGCGTTTGCGGCGGCGGGACAAGAGCCGGGACAGTAATAGGGTGTGGATAGACCAGCAGCCGCAGGGTTATTGGGCGACTTTCGGCCCGGCTAAAGAAGCCAAACAGGTCGCCAGCCCGCAGGTCAACTGGCCCAATGGCAAAAGCGCCGCGCTCGGGGCTGCTGAGCGTATAGGTCAAGCGAATTCGTTCGCGCCAGCGCAGTGCTGTCGTAAGTTGGATACTGACCATGCCATAGCGTTCGCTTGGCGCAGGATCAGCACCAGCCACCTGGAGCCGATCAGCAAGATGGATGACGAGCTCGAGCCACGGGAGGGGAAGCCACCGTCGGTTTACCACACTGACTGTCAGCTGCGTCTGTTCCTCAGGAAAAAGGCGCGATGCAGCAAGCTGGAGGGTTACCTCCACGCCGTCGAGGCTCATCCGCGTCCACACCCAACTCACAATGATCGCTGCCAAAATGCTTGCTCCAAGGACCCGCAGTGCCGGTTGTCCTATCAGGACGCCGAGGACAAGCACGAGGGCGGCACCCCACGTCCACAAGCTCGAGAAGAACCGCCATTCAACTGGCACAGCCCGAGTATGTTGACGTAACCAGAGAACGATACGATGCCAGAAACGGCACATCAGCGGGACTCCACAGGAACCGGCAGGGTATCGAGTAATTCGGCGACGATCTGTTCCGCGTCTCTGCCGCGCAGTTGCGCTTCCGGACTGAGAATCAGCCGGTGACTCAGCACAGGAATCGCCAGCGCCTTCACGTCGTCTGGGATGACATAATCGCGTCCCTGCAACGCAGCACGCGCTTGAACGCTCTGGAAGAGTGCCAGCGTTGCGCGCGGACTTGCCCCCAGCCGAATTGCCTCATGGGCGCGCGTAGCGCGAACCAGGTCAAGCAAGTACCCGCGCACGTCGTCGCTGACAGCGACAAGTCGGCAGGCTCGGGCTGCGGCTACGACCTCCTCGAGTGCAGCGACGGGTTCAATGGCTGCTACTGGATCGGCATCCTGAAAACGCGTGAGCAGTGCGTCCTCAGCTGCGCGATCAGGATAACCAAGACGCACCCGGAGCAAAAACCGATCAAGCTGGGCTTCGGGGAGTGGGAACGTACCCTCTAATTCAACCGGGTTCTGGGTGGCAATCACCAGGAATGGCCGGGGTAGAGGAAAGGTTTGCCCTTCAATGCTGACCTGTCGCTCTTGCATGGCTTCTAGCAGCGCGGCCTGCGTGCGCGGTGTTGCGCGGTTCAGTTCATCAGCCAGGAGCACGTTGCTGAAAATTGGCCCTGGATGAAAGACGAAATCACTGCTTCGTTGGTCATAGATCATCAACCCGGTGATGTCCGAGGGCAGCAGGTCGGGAGTGCATTGAAGACGCCGGAACTGGCCACCGATTGCTTGCGCCAGTGCTCGTGCCAGCGTGGTCTTGCCAACGCCTGGGACATCATCAATCAACACATGTCCCTCGCAGAGCAAGGCGACGAGGACCAACTCAATGACCGTTGGCTGGCCGATGAATGCGCGGGTGATGGTAGCGGCGAGTCGTGCGCCGAGGTCAGCAACCGGTGTAACCATGCCAAGAAAACCTCCTGATCTGTATGGTCATTGTACGCGCACGCTTGACAAACGAGGCAATTGCGCCGTCTTCTGTTTTCGGCAGGGCAGCAAGCAGGCAAGCACAAAAGAAGCCGAAAACAGAAGAAAACCCGCAATAAGGTTATTTCTCGGCACGATCTCCCCAGAATATTGCCGAGCTGATCTTCATCGGTTACAGTACGCTGTAACGAAACGTTTACGGCGTGAGTAGAGCAAGGGGGAACAGGTGACAGAGTGGGGTGAGCCAGGACAAGATTGGATTTGGGTATTCCTCCATCAGCAGCTCGGACGACGGGCCTTTTTGCGCCGCGCTGCCGAACTCGGGTTGAGCGGGCCAGCATTGCTTGCTGTGCTTGCAGCCTGTGCAGGTGAGACGAAGACGCCGACGACTGGCCCAGGTGCCGGAACGCCGCTTGTTGCCAGTCCAACGAGTGCTGGCACGAGCGTAGCGACCAAACAAGCCACACCAGCTGGGCAACCCAAGCAGGGCGGGCAGATTATCATCGGTACCCTTGGCGAGGCGCAGACGATTAACCCGTTTGTCTCCAATGAGTCTGAAGGCAACTGGCGAGTCAAGATGCTCTTCGACCAGTTCGTCCGCCTCAAGCTGGACACGCTCGAACCAAAACCGGGACTTGCCAAGTCGTGGCAGCGTGACAATCTGACCTATACGTTCCAGCTCCAAGACAATGCCAAGTTCTCCGATGGCTCTGACCTGACGGCCGACGATGTCGCCTTTACAATCAAAGGCATCTTGGCCAAGGCGACGGCGAGCCCGCGCCAGTCGCGGTTCCTGTCAATCCAGGGGGCGAAGGCCTATGCCGCTGGCAGTGCCGACGACGTTGCTGGGATCAAGGTGCTCGACCCGAAGCGGCTCCAGATCACCCTCGAGCAGCCGGATGCCTCCTTCCTCATCAACTTGCGCTACGTCAGCCCAGTGCCCAAACGCTTGCTTGAAGGCAAAGACCTCTCCGCCAAATCCCAGGATCCGTTCTTCCAGAAGCCAATTGGGGCTGGGCCATTCAAGTTCGTCTCCTGGACAGTTGGCGGTGATTTTGTGGCCGAGCGCAATCCCTACTACTACGAGCAGGGCCTTCCCTATCTGGATCGCTTCACGCACCGCGTGATTGCTGATGCGCAGTCATTGGCGAATGCCTTGTTATCGGGCGACATCGACGGCTCACTCTATCCCACCCCAGCAACCTACCAGCAACTCAAGAACAACGCGAACCTGACCGTCATCGTCCCGCCGTTCACGCAACCAGATGGCTGGCTCTTCAACCTGAAGCACCCCTATTTGTCCAAGAAAGAGGTGCGCCAGGCAGTTGCCTATGCCCTCGATATGAACCAGTTTGCGAACGACTCGCTCTATGGGCTCGGCAAGCCTGGGCGTGGTCCAATCGCGCCGAGCAACTGGGCCTTCGATGACAGCATTCAGCCATGGCCCTATGACCTGGACAAGGCGAAGCAGTTGTTGCAACAGGCTGGCCCGCCCCCGAGCGATATCGAGTTCCTGGCTAACAAAGGCAATATTCTTCGCGAGGACTTCCTCACCTACACGCAGCAGCAATTGGAGAAAATTGGTTGGAAGATCAAGGCCTCGGTCATCGAGTGGACGGTGCTGGTGACCCGGACCATTAACAAGAACTTCGATGTAAGCCAGGCCACCTTCGTTGGCACCACGATTGATCCTGGCGATCTTGCCATCCAGTTTATGACCAACGGTTCGCAGAACTATGCGAGCTACAGCAATCCGCAGCTTGACACGCTGCTGGATCAGGCCCGGAAAGAGCTTGACACCCAGAAGGCCAAGGACTTATACAAGCAAATCCAGCGGATCTTGCTTGATGATCTCCCGGCGTATTGGGCCTGGTACCGGCCATTCTTGCACGTCATCAAGAAGCAGTTCGCCGGGTATGTGCCAACAGTGGAGACAGGCGGAATCTTCGCCGAACTCGAGCGCGTCTACGTCGCGAAGTAGTCAGCGAGAGGGAGTGTTGCTGTGACGACTGGCATCGTCGCGTATCTCATTCGTCGCCTGGTGGCGGCGGTGCCATTGTTGCTCGGGCTCACGCTTTTGCTCTTCGTGCTTGTCCATCTTGCGCCGGGTGATCCTGTTGCTGCCTTTGTCTCGGAGCAGAGCGCGAGTCCTGAGTTTATTGAGCAGGCGCGCAAGAATTTTGGGCTCGATAAGCCATTGCCGGTACAGTACGTGATCTATCTCTCGCATCTCCTTCATGGTGACCTCGGGCGGGCGTATGGCTTTGGTGGCAAGCCCGTGCTGGTCCTGATTAAGGAGCGGGTAACGGCGACGCTGGTGTTGCAGGCACTGGCAATCGCCTTAGCGCTACTCTGTGCCATCCCGTTAGGGATCATCTCGGCTGTGCGGCAGTACAGCGTGCTTGATCACACGGCAACGGTCGGAGCCTTCATCGGGTTGGCCCTGCCAAATTTCTGGCTTGCCCTGCTCTTGCAGTTCTATTTGAGTGTCAAGCTTGGGTGGTTGCCAGCGTTGAGTGCTGGGCAAGCCCAGGCGCCGCTTGCCGAACGCTGGAAATTCGTGCTCATGCCTGTGCTCGCGCTCGCTCTGCCGCTCATCGCGTACTTTACTCGATTCGTCCGCTCCGCAATGCTCGAGGTCTTGCGTCAGGACTATCTCACCACGGCGCGTGCCAAAGGGTTAAGTGAACGGGTGGTCCTCTGGCGCCATGCCTTGCGCAATGCGCTGATTCCACTTATCACGGTGACTGGGCTTCAGGTCGCGCATATTGTTGGCGGCGCAGTGATTATCGAGCAGATCTTTGCCTGGCCTGGATTGGGGAACTTAACCTATGAAGCCATTACGCGCCGGGATTATCCGGTAATTCTCGGAGTAACCCTTCTCGCTGGAGTCTTTGTGGTCGTCGTCAACATTGTTGTTGATCTCCTCTATGTCCTTGTTGATCCTCGCGTGACGTTCGACCGAGCATAGGACGGAGGAGCGGACGTGCAGGCCGTTGACGTTGCAACGCAATCCCAGCGCTCGCTTCAAGCGCCGCCGCGGCAGGCGACATTCTGGCGCCGCTTTGCCCGCAACCGGCTCGCTGTGCTTGGACTCGGCATTTTGATCGTCTTCTATGTCATCGCATTGCTTGCGCCGTTGATCTCACGCTATCCCCCTGATCGCATTCAGGCGGGCTATCGTGACCGGCCGCCTTCGGCCGAGCACTGGCTTGGCACGGATCGGAACGGCCGTGATGTCTATGCACGGCTTATCGTTGGTGCGCGCATCTCCTTGTCCGTTGGCCTCGCTGCTGTTGCCATCATCATGTCAGTTGGGGTCGTGTTGGGAGCGCTTGCTGGTTATTTCGGCGGCTGGGTGGACATGGTCTTGATGCGCTTAACCGATGTGCTCTTGACAGTTCCACAGTTACTCCTACTCATCGTTGCTGCCGCACTCTTTTCACCGGGATTGCCGACGACCATCGTGGCAATTGGGCTGACCTCATGGCCTGGAACCGCGCGCCTTGTCCGAGGTGAATTCCTCTCCTTGAAACAGCGGGAGTTCGTTACCGCAGCACGTGCGCTCGGGGCATCGACTCCCCGGATCATCTTTCTTCATCTCTTCCCCAATGCCATCGGTGTCATTGTCGTGCAAGCGACGCTGTGGTTGTCCTATGCTGTACTGCTTGAGGCAAGCCTGTCATACCTCGGCCTTGGCGTGCAAATCCCCACCCCGTCCTGGGGAAATATGTTGCAGGACGGACAACGTGAACTCTTGAACGGTGCGTGGTGGCTCACCGTCTTTCCCGGGTTGGCGATTTTCTTGTTCGTCTTGGCGTTTAACCTGGTTGGCGATGGGTTGCGTGATGCCCTCGACCCACGTCTGCGTCGGCGATAGACTGCCGGAAGAAGGCCTGTCTGGTAACAGGAAGCATGAGCGAAAGGATGGAAGCGATGCCACGACTGCGTTTGAGTGACGCGGAGTACGCTCGGCGGCGAACAGCGATCCTCGACCGACTCGGCCAGCAGCAGATCGATGGCCTGGTCGTGTTTGGCCCCAACAATGTCTCGTACTTCAGCCGTTTCGGTTTCATCCCGACCGAGCGGCCGATGGCGTACGTGCTCACGCGAGATGCCTCGGCTCTGCTGGTTCCGCGGCTTGAGCTCGAGCATGCTGAAGCCTTTGCGCTTGTCGATCGTGTCACTGCGTATCCCGAGTATCCCGATGCGCGGCACCCCATGGAATACCTGAAAGACCTGCTCATTGATATGGGGATGGGGCGAGCACGGATCGGAGTCGATTCCGATGGTTATGGCCGGCTCTATGGCTATCGCGGGCCGAAGCTGAGCCAGCTCCTGCCAGATGCGACCGTCATTGATGTGGCCGACGATGTCGAGTATCTCCAGATGATCAATTCGGAAGAAGAGCTCGAACTCCTGCGTGAGAGCGCGCGCTGGGCGAACCTTGCGCATGCCTACCTCCAGGAGTATTGCCGGCCTGGAGCAACCGAGACCGAAGTCTCGATGCGCGCGTCCTATGAGGCATCGCAGGCCATGCTGCGTGCCCTTGGGCCAGAATTCCTGCCGCGTGGCTCCGGACTTGCCTCAGCTGGTTTCCGTGGCCAGATCGGCAAAGCGTCGGCCCTGCCACACGCGATGACGAGCAATGCCCGCATGCAGGCGGGGGACGTGCTGGTAACCGGCGCAACGGCATACATCTGGGGCTATAGCTGCGAGCTTGAGCGAACAATGATCCTTGGTGAGCCGACGCCTGAGCAGGCGCGGTTTTTTGACCTCATGCTCCAGGCGCAAACCCTCGCCATTGAGACGATTAAGCCAGGCATCCCCTGCTCAGCGGTTGACCAGGCTGTGCGCGCCTTCTTCAAGGAACACGGCCTTGAGCAATACTGGCGGCACCATACGGGGCATGCGAAGTCGACTCAAGTCCACGAAGCGCCATTCCTTGACATCGGCGATCATCGGATTATCGAAGTCGGCATGGTCTTCACCGTTGAACCGGGGATCTACGTGCCAGAAATCGGAGGATTCCGTCACTCAGATACGGTCGCGGTTACACCCGACGGTGTGGAGATGATCACCTATTATCCGCGAGATCTCGAGAGCTTAACTATCCCGGCGTAAAGAAGCGTGTCAATACCGCGTGGCCTGGGAGGGAATAACCACCTTCCAGGTCACGCTTTGTCTCGTGCCTCACATTTCCACCGAAGATGGGAGTCTGTGGCAGTGTCGGAGAGTCCCTCACCGCGTGGATCACCAGAACGTCACGCAGTACGGCGTGCCGCCTTGCTCGGCATTGCCTTTGGCCTTGTGCTCGTCGTGATCGTTATTGGGATCGCGCTGCTCTTGGCAGCGTTGACACTGGTGCGCTAGTCGTGGTGCGCGCCAGTGCCCGCTGGTGTACGTGGGCGAATCGTGTATGCGCAGCAACCGTCACCGTCGAGCAAGTA
Organism: Thermorudis peleae; assembly: GCF_000744775.1. Classification (NCBI taxonomy): domain Bacteria; kingdom Pseudomonadati; phylum Thermomicrobiota; class Thermomicrobia; genus Thermorudis; species Thermorudis peleae. The sequence continues at coordinate 354,473 of NZ_JQMP01000003.1, forward strand.
GCAACACCGCTCGATTTCAGCACCAAGCACGTCGCGGTATGCCTCAAGCTCAAACCGGCAGGCAGCTGGGAACGCTTCGGCAACATGGCGGAGTGGGCAATGGTGCTGGATAAGGCGATAGGTTCCGTCGGGGAGCACTTCGCAGCGGGCAAGGTAGCCAAATTCGTCGAGTTGCTCAGCCAGAAGCTGGACGCGTTCGGCAAACGACGGCGTGTTACCGAGCGCCGTCGCAAGTGCCGCTCGCATGCGATCCGCCCGCCGTGCGAGGAGCAACTCGACCTTTGCTGAACCATCAATCGCCGCTAAATCGGTCAGGATATCCCGAGCAATGCCTGCATACTGGGTTGGGAACAGGGTATCTGCTTGGGCCGACAATCGATAGAGCCGAGCCGGGCGGCCAACGCGCCGGCGGATCATGGTCGTCTCGACAAGCCCATCACGCTCAAGCGCAGCCAGATGCTTCCGTACAGCCATCGTCGTGAGGCCAAGTGTATGCGCAAGCTGGTCAGCAGTCAGCCCGCTGCTCTGCTTCAGAAGCGAGAGGATCGCTTGTCGCGTCGGCTGCCGCTTCGTTCCTGTCTCAATGCGCATATGCGCCTCCAGTCGCTTATCATACCATATGAAGTAATCCGGACGGCGTAAGGAGAACGGCGCGATGTCGGCGTGGCAAGCCAGTGCAAGGGAAAAAGGAGAACCGTTGCGCTATTCGCTGCGAGCACGTCTCCTCGCTGCTGCAAGCTATGTTGGTGCACTCTGTGCACTCTGGTTGGTCTGGCCAGTACGCAGTCCGTTTATCTTGCGACATGCCCGTGTTGCTCTTGTGGTCCATGGTATGCGTGCCCTCCTCCTCATCAGTGCGCTGCTTGTTGTCGGGGTACGTGCTGGCCTTGATCTGTGGCAAGGCGTGCAAATTGCCCTCAGCAGCGTGCTCGTCTTATTCGTGGGTATACCCTGGGTGCCATCGCTTGCATCGGTGTGGCATGGGCCGATTTTCTGGCTGACACTCGGGACGTGGGTGCTCAGCCTGTTGGGAGCAGTTCTTGCACTCGCCGGCAAGACGATTGATATCGGGGCAATGCTCAACGCTGGGTGGCCAGAGGAACCACCAGCCGAGCCAGTTCAGTTCGGCAGCGCTGAAGATCCCGAGCGTCTGCGCGCCCTCTCTCAAGCGCGGCTGACGCGGATACAGGAGGCCTCTCGTACCGCAGCCCTTGAGCGACAGCGGTGGGAGCGCATTGCGCTTCTCGAAGCCCAACGCCAGCTTGTCGCTGAGCGGCGGACACAATTGCGGCTCCTGGCAAGTCAAGGCGAATTGAGCGAAGTGCAGCGCGCCTTAGCTGACCGCGAGCTTGCGGACTATGATCGTGCATTGGCTGCTGAGCTCGAGGACTGGCGACAGCGCCGGCCAGTACGTCAGCCTGCCCCAGCCGCTCCCGCCGTCCTTACCCATCTGCCCGAAGCTGTGGTGCAAGCGGTGACCATCATCGACCAGGCGGGCGTTCCACTTGCCAGCTGGGGAGACCCAGTCATGGATGATGCACCAGCTGCGGGCATGATGCTGGCGCTTGAATCGTTAACCGAAGGCATGACTGGAAGTCCCGTGCAAAAGACAGGCCTGGGAGAAGGCACAGTCGTCCTGGTCGCTCGCGGCAACTGGACACGGTTGCTCGCCTGGTTCTCGGGTGATCCTGCCCCGGCACAAGAGCAACGACTCCGGGCCTATCTTGAAGCGTTCGAGCAAGCCAACGAGCGGCTACTCCAACATGTGGCCGTGCGACCGGAACACCTCACGCTTCCGCCCTTTCCCTATGCTTTACCACCCCGTACCCCTTCCACCCGATAGCGAGCATTGCCGAATTGGCATCGAATTTTGTCTCTTGACAGGTAAAGCTTGCTCGATTACTCTCCTCTTCTGTCGGAATATGGCGTGTTAGCACGCAGGATGACTCGCGGCGGTATACACAGGAGAGGAACACAATGGGGCAGGAGCGTCGGAGTGGATTCATCATCTGGCGGCGAACAGCGACTCGACGTGAGCTTCTCCAGGGCGCAGTAGGGCTCGTCGGCGGTGGGATTGCCGCAAGTGTGCTTGCCGCCTGTGGCGGGAGTAGTGGTGGGCAAGCAAGCCCAACCTCGGCGGCAAGTGCTGGTGGTAAGGGGAGCACCCCTGCGCCAAGCGGGACGAAGGCCAGCACGGGGACAGCGCCAACGGCGACAGTGCCACCGTTAAGCCAAGGCAAGAAAGGCGGAGTTCTGCGCGTTGCCATTATCGGCGAGCCTCCCGCGCTTGACCCAATGTTTACTACGGCAACCATTACGAGTAATCTTGCGTGGCATCTCTTTGAGCCTCTCTTTTATCGTGATGCACACTTCACACCCAAGCCCTTGCTTGCTGATTCATTCCAGTTTCAGGATGACAACAAAACCCTTGTCATCATCCTGCGCCAGGGCGTGAAGTTCCATGATGGACGACCAATGACGGCCGACGACGTTATTGCCTCCCTCGTGCGCTATAGCAAGCTCTCGGGGCGTGGCAAGATCCTCTTTAAACGTGTCAAGAACCTTGACAAGGTTGACGATCACACAATTCGCTTCCAGTTCTCTGATCCAACTGGCATTGCTCCCATCTTCCTGTCGCAAACAGACGCGTTCATCATTCCCAAGGATCTGGCGGAAGCCTATCCCGATAAAGCGCTGGGCCAGTTTATCGGGACCGGACCGTTCAAGTTTAAGGATTGGCAGCATGACCGACAGATTACCTTTGTCCGTTTTGACGACTACGCTCCGCTCAAGGGCAATCCAGACGGCTATGGCGGGGCGAAAGTCGCGTTCTTTGATGAGCTGCGTTTTATTCCCGTCCCGGAACAAGCGGTTCGTGGGGATGGGTTGACAACGAAGGAGTTTGACTTTGCTGAGCAATTGAGCCTTGACAATTATCAAGAATTCAAGTCACAACCTGACCTCGGTCTGCAGATTACCTTACCGTACTATTTCTATGGCGCCCATTTCAACAAAGCAAAAGAGAGCATGATGAGCAACCGCACACTGCGCCAGGCGTTACTGGCGGCTGTCAACGTTGATCCAGTTGCGAAGGCAGGCTTTAGTGCTCCTGACTTTTACCGGCTCTATTCGAGTCAATCGGCTCCCGAGACCCCGTGGTATACCGAAGGGGGCAAGGAGTACTACAACCAAAAGAATCCTGACAAAGCCAAGCAATTGCTGAAAGAGGCTGGGTATGACGGCAAGCCAATTCGATGGCTTGCGACGAAGGAGTACTCCTATAACTACAACATGGCCGTCGTGCTCAAGCAACAACTTGAGGCGATCGGCGTGACGATCGACCTTCAGGTAATGGACTGGGCAACACTTGTCAAAACGCGCAGCCAGCGTGATGCGTGGGATATTTTCATCACCGGGCATGAGTCCTACCAGCATCCTGTCCTGCAGCCGTACATGAGCCCGACCTGGCCTGGTTTCTGGGAAAATGCGCAGCGGGATGACCTCGTGGCAAAACTCATGGGTGAAACTGATGAGGCAAAGATCAAGCAATACGTCACTCAGCTTGATCAGGTCTGGTGGGAAGATGCTGCAATGATCAAGGTGTGTGAAGGTGCTGTCTTGCGCGGCTACACCAAAAAGCTCCAAGGATACGCGAATCTACCCGACTGGTTCTTCTGGAACTGCTGGTTCTCAGGTGCATAAGCAGGAGCCAGCACCGTGATTGCGTACATCGTTCGTCGCGTGCTCATGGCTATTCCGGTGATGCTGCTTGTTGCGGTCACGACGTTTCTCTTGCTCCATATGACACCGGGTGATCCCGTGGCCGTCTTACTTGGCCCTGATGCAACGACTGACCAGATCGCGGCTCTGCGTCGGCAGCTCGGCTTGACCGACCCCCTCTATCTCCAGCTCTATCACTGGTTTGCTCGTCTGCTGCATGGGGATCTCGGACAAAGCATCTTCCTACAGAAACCCGTCACCGCAGCAATTGCTGAGCGTCTTGCACCAACGCTCGAGTTGAGTATCCTCGCTCTCGTTGTCGCAGTCATTATTGGGATCCCAGCTGGCGTGCTCGCAGCTGTTCGCCAGGGGAGACTGCTTGATGTTGGCGTCATGCTTGTGGCGATGATTGGGATTTCCATGCCAACGTTTTGGCTCGGCTTGAATTTGATTTTCCTCTTCGCCGTAACACTGCGGTGGCTCCCCGCTCAGGGGTATGTGCCACTCAGCCAGGGGGTTTGGGACAATCTCAGTCGGCTTATCTTGCCTGCACTTACCCTTGGTGCTGGGCAAGGAGCCTTCCTGGCGCGTATGACCCGTTCGGTGATGCTGGAAGTGCTCAATGAGGATTTTGTCCGGACGGCACGCGCCAAAGGGCTCGTTGAGCGACGCGTGCTGCTCGGCCACGCGCTCCGTGCTGGACTCGTTCCGATCGTGACCGTGATCGGCATTACCTTTGCCTTGCTCATGGGTGGCGCAGTGGTGACCGAGCAAGTTTTTAACCTCCCTGGCGTTGGTCGCTTGCTCGTTCAAGCTGTCCTTCGACGAGATTTTCCCTTAATCCAAGGGATCGTCTTAGTTATCGCCCTTACCTATGTCCTGATTAATCTTGGTGTCGACTTACTGTATGCTTTGCTAGATCCACGCATCCGCTATAGCTAATAAGAGGATGGATGCGAATGGTCGTGCAAGAGCACATCGTGCTGTCCCCAGTCCAGCGGCGCCATCGAGGTCAGCTTCTGCGCGTTGTCCGCCGCTATCCAAACGGTGTTATCGGTGGGGTGATTGTGCTCCTTGTTGTGCTCATTGCGCTCTTCGCTGGATTGTTGACGAATCAAAGCCCGACGCGTGTCGATCCAGCGAACCGCTTGAGTCATCCCAGTGCTCAGCACTTCTTCGGGACGGACAATTTTGGACGCGATCTCTACGCGCGGACGCTGTATGGCGCGCGAACCTCACTCCTGGCCGGGTTCGGCGTCGCCGCGCTCGCTGTTGCCGGCGGGATCATCGTTGGATTGTTAGCTGGGTACTATCGACGGCTCGATGGGCCCCTCATGCGTATCATGGACGCGATCATGGCCTTCCCGGGCATTGTGCTTGCCATCGGTATCGTTGCGGCGACGGGGCCGAGCCTTTTTAACGTGATCCTCGCACTCGGTGTCATTGCGATGCCGCGTGTGGCGCGTGTTGTCCGGAGCATCGTCCTCAGTGTGCGTGCGCAGACGTATGTCGAGGCCGCACGAGCGATTGGTGCAAGTGACGGCCGCATTGTGCTTCGCCATGTATTGCCCAATGCCTGGTCGCCGATTGTGATTCAGGGAACGTTTCTTTTCGCTGAAGGAGTGCTTGGAGAGGCGACGTTAAGCTTTCTTGGCGTTGGGCCTCCGCCTGAGTTTCCCAGTTGGGGAAATATCCTTGGTGAGGCGCGCCTCTATATTCGTGAAGCGCCGTGGATGATGCTGCTGCCGGGGATTGCCCTCACGCTCACAGTGCTGAGTTTGAATTTGCTGGGGGATGCTATCCGCGATTTGCTTGATCCCCGTGTGCGGCGGCGAGAAGGGTAGACACCTCGATCAGTAAAGGTAGGGCTGGCGATCACGGCACAGCCGAGCTATCGTGCCGTGATCGCTGGTTTCGGCATGAGATTGTCAGGTTACCCATCTGACATGCGCGATCGCATGCGTGGCGAAAGATATTGCCAACGTTACGAATGGTAATCCGGTGGCACTTCCCTCCCTCGCAGGCACCCCAAATCCCATCCAAACGGATGGGGGCAAACGCTCCGTTGGGGTGGGGTCATCTGGCCTGTTGCCCACGAGAATATCTCCTGGAAGCACGGAATGCGCCGTGCAGAAAGGAGAGTCAAGCCATGCGACGTCTCAGTCTTGTTGAAGTGATCGCGCTTGTGGTCGTCGCTGGATTCTTCGCGCTCCACATCATGCGCTCGTTTGGTGGAGGTGGTGCATCGTCGTTGATTGCCGCGTTGACGGTGCTTGTTGTGCTTGGAGGGATCGCGACCTTCGTATATGAAGGATATCTTGGGAGCCGAGCGGCGTCGCCGGCGCCAACCTTTACTGAGCCTCGGCTTGCACATGCACTGTTCAACGATACACGGGCGGCTGGTCTGTGGTTCGTCGTTCGTCTCTATGTCGGTGCGCAGTGGCTCGAGGCTGGATATCACAAGTTGACCGATCCAGCCTGGATGCAGGGTGGCGTTGCACTCAAAGGCTTTTGGCAGCGCGTTGTGCAAGTGCCGGCAAACGGCCAACCGCCGATTACCTATGGCTGGTATCGGAGCTTCATCCAGTACATGCTCGATCAAGGCTGGTATAGCTGGTTTGCCAAGCTGGTGGCAATTGGCGAGTTCCTGGTCGGCATTGCCCTCATCTTGGGCCTCCTGACTGGCATTGTGGCAGCAATCGGCGCCTTCATGAACTTCAACTTCATGCTGGCGGGTGTGGCAAGCACCAACCCGGTGCTGTTCGTGCTCGAGATCGGGCTCATCCTTGCCTGGAAGGTCGCTGGTTGGTGGGGCGTCGACCATTACCTGCTGCCATTGCTTGGTGTGCCCTGGCAGCCCGGTCAGCTCTTCCGGCATGAACCGCAGACGCCACCCGCTCCAGCGCCTGGGACCGGCAATGCCTAGTAAGAACGCCTCAGCCTGCGTTTCCCGCGGGTGGCGGTGGGATGCTCAACCGCGCATCTCGCCGCCACCGCGGTGTGATCGCCAGCCACACAAGGCCGCTGAGCAGCAGGAGCATGCCAACGGCTGCCATCAGCGGCGGCCGTTCGCCGAGTACAACGATTCCGAGCGTCGTGGCTGTGAGCGGCTCAGCAAGCGAAAGCGTTGTCGCGGTCGACGCAGGCGTGACTCGGAGTCCACGGCTAAAACAAATGTAGGCAAGTGCGGTAGCAATAAGGCCGAGGTGGAGCGCGACTGCAAGCCCGCGGGGATTCGCAAGCCAGTCATGTGGACGAAGCAGCAACAGCGGGAGGAGCAGTGCCGCGCCGCCGGTGAACGCAATTGCCATCGTGCCGGTTTCCGGAGTGCCAGCCAGCAGTGCTTGCCGACTCGCCACCGTGAACATCGCATACGCAGCCCCAGCCCCGGCACAGAGCATGACACCGAGGAGATCGACATGATTCGCTCGGCCAGGCAGGAGAATACAGGCGAGCCCAAGCAATGCCAGGAACGTGGCAATCGGCCAGCCAGGTTCCCATGGTTCGCCGCGAAGCTTGGTCACCATGCCGGTCAGGATCGGGGCGCTACCAAGGGCAACGACTGTGCCAAGCGCAACCCCAGCGCGGACAACGCCAGCAAAGAAACAGAGCTGATACGCTGCAACCCCCAGCGCTGCAAGGAGGAGAGGAAGCCGAGGCCAGCACGCAGCGTGCCGGGAGAGTTGCCCTTGCAGACCAGCAACAACCAGAAGCGCAAGGCCGCCAATAAGGATGCGGCTTGCGCCAACACTTGGTGGCGTTGCGCCCGGCGGGGCAAACGCTTGGGCGGTGCCGGTGGTTCCCCAGAGAATCGCCGCTGCAACAATCCAGAGGCGCCCAAACGCTTTTCCTCGCATGCCCCCTCCCACTGAAGGATAACGCGCCTGCTTGCAGGAGAGGGCAGCCGCTGGTAGACTAATAGTAACACTGTACGTACAGTTCTGATGTTCGGCTTTCGGTGACAAAGAGACACATCTAGACAGGTAGCTGCCGGCAGGCTACACTAGATATCGTGGTTCTGTTGAATGGGGCCCTAGATATCGGGTGTACCCAGTCTGTATCGCGGGTGCTGCGCCGCAGCAAAGGATGGGGGACAGACGATGGGAGCGGCGAGCAAGCGGAGTGAAATGACTAAAGGATTGCGAATCCCACGGTTCTACACGCGGCCAGGTGAAGATCCATACAGTACGGTGCGCTGGGTGAAGCGCACATCGCGGATTACGAATCCCGATGGCTCGGTCGTCTTTGAAATGGCCGATGCCGAAGTGCCGGAAGACTGGTCGCAGGTCGCGACGGATATTGTCGTCTCAAAGTACTTCCGCAAGGCCGGCGTACCGCAGTATGACGCTGATGGCAAGCCGCTGCTCGACGAAGATGGCCAGCCAGTGCTTGGGCCGGAGCGAAGCGTGCGGCAAGTCGTGCGTCGACTCGTTGGCTGCTGGCGCGATTGGGGTGAGCGCTACGGGTACTTCGCGAGTGCCGAAGATGCCCAGGCGTTTGAAGATGAGCTTGCCTACATGCTGCTGCACCAGATTGCGGCGCCGAATTCGCCACAGTGGTTCAACACAGGACTGCATTGGGCGTATGGCATCACCGGACCGGCTCAGGGACATTACTATGTCGATCCTGCAACCGGTGAGGTCAAGCCGTCGCCCGATGCTTATTCTCACCCAGCCGCCCATGCCTGTTTCATTCAGTCGGTTGAAGACGACCTCGTGAATCCCGGCGGTATCTTCGACCTGGTGCTGCGGGAAGCACGTGTCTTCAAGTATGGCTCGGGTTCGGGGACGAACTTCTCCAAGATTCGCGGTGAAGGTGAGCCGCTCTCTGGCGGTGGTACGTCCTCGGGCTTGATGAGCTTCCTCAAGGTCTTTGATCGTGCTGCTGGCGCCATTAAGAGCGGCGGCACGACACGCCGCGCAGCCAAGATGGTGGTCGTCGATATCGACCATCCGGACATCGAGAAGTTCATCCGCTGGAAGGCGGAAGAGGAGAAGAAGGTTGCTGCCCTTATCGCCGCCGGATATTCAGCTGACTTCAATGGCGAGGCCTATGCAACAGTCTCTGGCCAGAATGCCAACAATTCCGTCCGCGTTCCTGACGAATTTATTCATGCCGTGTTGACTGATGGAGACTGGCATCTTCGCTGGCGTACTGATGGACGGATTAGCAAGACGCTGAAGGCGCGCGAACTCTGGGACATGATCGCCGAGGCGGCCTGGCAGTGCGCCGACCCAGGTATTCAGTTCGATACCACCATTAATGACTGGCATACCTGCCCTGCCTCTGGCCGGATCAATGCCTCAAATCCCTGCAGCGAGTACATGTTCCTCGACGATACGGCCTGCAACCTCGCCTCGCTCAATCTGTTGAAGTTCTATGACGTCGAGACTGGCAAGTTCGACCTTGCGGCCTTCCAGCATGCGGTGCGCCTCTGGACGATCGTCTTAGAAATCACTGTGCTCATGGCGCAGTATCCCAGCGAGACGATTGCCCGCAAAAGCTACGAATTCCGGACACTCGGCTTGGGTTACGCCAATCTCGGCTCGCTGCTCATGACGATGGGGCTGCCCTACGACTCCGATGCAGCGCGCGCAATCGCGGGCGCCATTACTGCCATCATGACCGGCCAGGCCTACGCGACTTCGGCTGAGATGGCGAGCGTGTTGGGGCCATTCCCGGGCTTTGCTGCCAATCGCGAGCACATGCTCCGGGTCATTCGCAATCATCGTCGCGCGGCCTACAACGCGCATCCCGCTGAATACGAGGGGCTGCATACCCCGCCGGTTGGTCTCGATCCGCAGCATTGCCCGCCGGATCTCCTCTCAGCCGCGCGCGCGGCGTGGGATCGCGCGCTCGAGTTAGGCGAGCGCTACGGGTATCGGAACGCCCAAGTAACCTGCATCGCTCCGACCGGTACCATCGGCTTGTTGATGGATTGTGATACGACCGGCATTGAGCCAGATTTTGCCCTCGTCAAGTTCAAGAAGCTGGCAGGCGGTGGATATTTCAAGATTGCGAATAAGTCGATTGCTCCGGCGCTGAAGCGACTCGGCTACAGCCCTGAGCAGATCGAAGATATCCTGCGCTACGTCCTTGGTACCCTCTCGCTTGATGGCGCTCCCCATATCAATCGCGATTCACTGCGTGCCAAGGGCTTTACCGATGCTGATATTGCCCGTGTTGAGCAGGCCTTGCCCGGTGTTTTCGATCTCACCATGGCCTTCTCTCCGTGGGTGCTCGGGGAGGAGACGCTGCGCCGCCTTGGCTTTACACCTGAGCAGTGGACCAAGCCTGGCTTTTCGCTCCTCGAGGCGCTTGGCTTTACAGCGCAGCAGATTGAAGAAGCCAATGATGTCATCTGCGGCCGCCAGACGGTCGAAGGTGCGCCTCACCTGCGCACTGAACACCTTGCGGTGTTTGACTGCGCCAACGTGTGCGGCAAGCACGGCACACGCTATATCCATCACCTCGGGCATATCCGGATGATGGCGGCCGTGCAGCCGTTCATCTCGGGGGCTATTTCCAAGACCGTGAACATGCCCAACAGCGTGACTGTGCAAGACGTCGCCGATGCGTATCTTGCTGCATGGCGTCTTGGTCTCAAGGCGCTCGCGATCTACCGCGATGGCTCGAAGCTTTCGCAGCCACTGTCAACCCGGGCCAGCGACAAGGACAAGAAGGAGACGGGCGAGACAGCAGCGCAGGGTGCGGTAGCGCAACCCGAGCAGCGTGTGATTGTCGTCGAGCGGCCAAAGCGCCGGCCGTTGCCACCGAAGCGCCGTGGGCTGACCTTCGAAGGCCGAGTCGCTGGACATAAGATTTACCTGCGAACAGGCGAGTACGAGGACGGGACGCTCGGCGAGATCTTCATCGATATGCACAAGGAAGGAGCTGCCTTCCGCAGCCTGATGAACTGCTTTGCGATCGCGATTTCCAAGGGCTTGCAGTACGGCGTACCCCTGGAAGAGTTCGTCGACACGTTCACCTTCCAACGGTTTGAGCCGCAGGGCATGGTCGAAGGCCATCCCTACATCAAGATGGCCACATCCATTGTCGACTACATCTTCCGCGTGCTCGGGTATGAGTATCTCGGGCGAACCGACTTTGTTCAGGTCCAACCACCGATCCATGGTGGTGAACACGAACAGCCTGTGTCCTCGTCGGAGGCGTCGAAAGTCTCCGCGAGTGCAATGGGCCAGCCGAGTCCTGCTCGGTCGAGCGAGGCAGACGAATCCGCGAACCCATCGCCAGCGTCTGCAGGTCCTGCCGAGCCGCCGAAGAATGGCCATCGCACGCCGAACAGCCAGCGGCCACTCGCTGAGGAGCTCGTGCCGGTTGCCCAGGCCGTGACGGCTACCTTGCCGCGGCCAGTTGACCCGCTCAATGAGCAGCTTTCGCAGCTCATGGGTGACGCGCCGTTCTGCGACGTCTGCGGGCACATTACTGTCCGTAATGGCTCCTGCTACAAGTGCCTCAACTGTGGCAACAGCCTCGGCTGCTCGTAACCACGCGTTCAGCAGTGGTCCCACCCTGGGAGAAGGTATTTCTCCCAGGGTTTCATTTTGAATGGCCAAGCATGCGCGATCGCCTACGAGGCGCGATATCCTACCAGTGCGGAGGAAGTAAGTAGCGCTCATATCATGAGGAGACAGCGATGGACAACAACACCCGTGGTCCGGCTTGGATTACGCCACCCCCACTGTTGTACCTGCTTGGCGTCCTTGTTGGGATTGCGCTGAATCGCCTTCATCCAGTGCCGTTTATCCCCGCTGTGTCAAAGCGGTGGCGGCGCGCGCTCGGCGTGGGGCTGCTTGCTGGCGGACTTGGGCTGGCCGGAGTCGCTGTCCGCACGTTTCGTGAACATGGTGTCAACCCTGACCCGCGCACCCCTGTTCCCACGCTGGTGACGCAAGGGCCCTATGCACGGACGCGCAATCCGATCTACCTCGGCTTTACGCTTGCCTCAGCCGGACTTGCCTGTCTTGCTAACGCAGGCTGGTGCTGGCCGAGCCTGCTCGGGGTTCTGGTCGTGATGCAGCGGGGTGTTATCCCGCGGGAAGAGCGTTATCTTGCCCAACGGTTTGGTCAAGCCTATGCCGACTATTGCGCCCGTGTTCCGCGCTGGCTCTAGGGAGCGATCTATGATGCAAACGATAACGATACGCGCGCTGAATCGGGCGACGCTCGCTCGGCAAGGCTTGCTCGCACGACAGAACCTCCCGCTGGTTGAGGCAGTGGGACGATTTGGCTGGCTCCAAGCGCAGTTGCCTGCTTCCCCAGCACTGAGCCTCTGGACTCGTGTCGATGGTTTTCGTGTGGACGCATATCGAGCCGCGCTGAGCGCACGCCAGCTCGTACGTGCACCGTTCCTGCGCAATACGCTGCACCTCGTACCGGCCTCGGACTACCTCCGTTATTGGCCCATCATTCGCCTAGCACTGGAGCATGCTTTTCGGAGTTTCTTCCGCCCTCACCAGCGCCAGTTTGACCGAGATCACGTACTCACTGCTGCCCGATCCCTCCTAGCCGATGCGCCCCGGACAAACGGCGAGTTGGGTGCTCTCCTGACTACCTACATCCCTGAAGCAGAGGCAAGTGCGCTCGCGTATGCCGCACGAACCTTCTTGCCCCTCGTGCAAGTGCCTGATGAGCGAGCGCGGTGGGGATTTCCCGCGAATCCTGCGTATACACTAGCTGAGACCTGGCTTGGCCAGCCGGTTGCTGATCGGTGCGACGTCGAGGAGCTTGTGCTGCGTTATCTTGCCGCCTTCGGCCCAGCGACTGTGAAGGACATTCAGGCATGGCTTGGTGCACGTGATGTTGGAAAGGCGTTGCGTGCTGACCTGCCTGCCCTCTGCCAATTTCGTGGGCCCGATGGCGATGTCTTTTATGACAACCAAGATGCCCCGCGACCTGATGAAGACATTCCAGCGCCGCCGCGGCTTTTGCCAGAATTCGACGCGTTGCTCCTAGCCCATGCCGATCGCTCACGGATTATTGCCCCAGAATATCGCCGTGCGGTGTTCCTTAGTGCAGGGCGTGTCCGTGCAACAATCTTGGTCGACGGAATGGTAGCTGGAACATGGAGCATGCATGGAACTACGAGCCATGCACGCCTTGCAATCACCCCATTTCGACCGCTTACGAAAGCTACGAGTGAAGCGCTCGTGGCTGAAGCAGAGGCGCTGCTCGCGGTCTTGGCGCCAGGGGTGCCGACTCTTGCTGTCGATATAGTCTCACCGTAAAGCCATGCGTCTTATTCGGCTGTTGCTGTCCGGACAAGCAGGACATCGCATGGCGCATGGTCAAGGACAAAACGGGCAGTGTGACCAACTGAGCCAGGGCCGTGCACGGGGTGATCTCCAGGGATTTCCCGCGCACGTATTGCAATCACGTCGGCCTGTACTTCACGCGCAATCTCGACGATAACGCGCTCAGCTGGACCATCAGCAAGCCGCATCGATGCCGGCACACCAGCCTGTTTCGCGACCTGAAGGGCCTCGTTGAGTGCAGCTTGCGCAGCAGCCTCCTCAGCCGTGCGCAGTGCCCGCTCGCGCTCAGGGCCACCCACGGGCCCACGGCGCAGCGGGCTCGCCAGCCGTTCCAGTTCGCGCCGTGGCCGCGGATCACGGACATAGAGCAAGAGGAGCTCAACAGCATGGCCGCCAGTAAGTGCGAGGACGCGGGCAACCAGTGATGCACCGCCGCGTAGTCCGATAGCGCAGAGGACATACATTGCGGCAGCTCCTTTCACTGAAGGCTTATCCAAAGTAATAACGCGCCAACCAGCAGCATTGCCGGCACGACCGTGAGCCCAAGCGTCAGGTATTCCCGGGTTGAGATGTCCAGCCCTTGGCGCCGCAGGAGAAGGACCCAGAGCATCGTCGCTAATGAGCCAACTGTCGTTAAGTTTGGGCCAAGATCAGCGCCAAGCACGGTGGCAAAGTGCAATGTGGTCACCATCGTTGGATCAAGATGGGCGCTTGCTAGCGCAGCGCGCATGACCAAGGCCATTGGCACATTGTTGATCAAATTGGCTCCGATCGCTGTCCCGCTGGCGACGACAAGAATGGTTCGTAGTGGCGCTCCTCCTCCGAGACGCAACAAAGCGTTGCCAAACGCCGCGGTAAGCCCAAGATTCTCGACTCCACGAACGACGATGAACATGCCGCTAATGAAACCAAAGAGCGCCCAGGAAATACCCTCCCGCAGCACGTTCCAGTCGAACGTGTCCGTCAGGAGCGCGATGACCATCAAGAGTGCCGCTCCAGCCAAGGCCACTGGGCCAAGGGGAAAGCGTACCAGCGCTGCCAGAACATAGCCCAGGCCGAGGAGCCCAAGTCCAATTAGCGTTGGAACGAAAGCCCGAGGCCGCGCTGGCTGAGCCTCGTTCAGCGAGCCAAGGTCATAGCGCAATCGCAGCGCACGATGAAACCAGAGCGTGAACACCGTCGTGTTAATCACAATAGCACAGAGGCTTGGCAGGAGCAGTGCCCGGAGAAAGAGCCCTAGGCCCACACTGTTGCCGAGGACAAGCAAATTAATCGGATTGCTCACTGGCAGCAAAAATGATGCCGTGTCGGCGATGAACGTCGTCGCAAACATGAACGGCAGCGGCGGTAAGCGGAGCCGAGTGACAAGCGCATAGACAACCGGCGTCAGGATTAAGGCAGTCGCATCGTTGGAAAGGAACGCGGTGATAACCGTACCAAGCAGGAAGATCGCCAGATAGAGCCGGCGTGTGTTGCCACCGCCCCAGCGCGCTGCGAGCAGCGCCAGTGCGTCAAACACACCAGCACGGTCAGCCAGCGCAGAGACACCCATGAGTCCGAGAAAAAAGAGATACGCATTCCATTCGTTTGCCAGCACCTGCACTGCTTCGTGGAGGCTGACATAGCCCCCAAGGAGCATACCGACGGCTCCCGCGAGGGCTGCTATAGCTTTAGGGATACGGTAGGGGCGGAACATGACCACAACAAGCGTCGCCGCAAAGATGAGGATTCCCCCGACGAGATAGGCCATGTTTCCCCTCCCTTCGCCGCGAGTCTACCAAGCTGGACAGGGTGTGCAGAAGCGGCGATGATGAAACGGCGCATGTCAGTGAAGATGAGGAGAAGCGCTATGGCACCATGGCCAGTCGAGCAAGCAATGCAAGAGGCGCCGGTGTGTGTGACCTGTGGCACACAGTATCCACCCGCCTCTGCTCCAGCCACCTGCCCCGTGTGCACCGATGAGCGACAATATATCCCACCCGAAGGCCAACGCTGGACATGCCTCGCTGCCATGCAGGGGCAGTATCAGAACCGCTTCACAACCCTCGCCACACAGATAACGGAAATCATGACAGAGCCGGCATTTGGCATCGGCCAACGGGCGTTTCTCATCGAAACCGAGCATGGCAACGTGCTGTGGGATCTCGTTGCCTTCATCGATGAGGCGACGATTGCGACAATCCACGCCCGCGGCGGCGTTCGCGCTATTGCGATTTCCCATCCGCACTACTACACGACCATGGCCACCTGGGCGGCTGCGCTCGAAGCCCCAATCGTGTTAGCAGCAGCCGATCGCGCGTGGGTCCAGTACCCATCGCCATGGCTTCAGTTTTTCGATGAAACAGCGACGCTGCTGCCTGGCCTTACCGTCATCCGTTGTGGCGGACATTTCCCCGGTGCAAGTGTCTTGCATTGGGCAGATGGTGCTGATGGCGAAGGAGTATTGTTCAGTGGCGATACCTTGCAGGTCGGTGCTGATCGGTGCTCAGTGAGTGTCCTTTATAGCTATCCCAACTCCATTCCCGTTGATCCGGTGACGATCGGTGCGATTGCGGCCCGGCTCGAACCGTATTCGTTCGCACAAGTCTATGGTGCGTTTGGTCGGCATATCGTACGCGATGCCAAGGCGGCCGTCCTGCGTTCACTCGCACGGTACATCCAGCACATCACTGACCCAACCACGAACGCGCGCTAAGCCGCAACACGAGCATGCTGTGAAACCTGCTCGCAAGCACACGTGATGAATGAAGCCCCGCTCGGCGACGGTGTCATGCTAGTTGACAACATCGCCTAAGCTCGCTAGTCTGTGAGTAAAGATTCCCCTGCAGCCGAAGAAAGGCGGTGAGCATGGCACAGCTCATCGTGATGCCGAAGTTAGGGCTCACCATGACAGAAGGGCGTGTTTGTCGATGGTACAAGCAGCCTGGTGAGTCTGTGCAACAAGGTGAGCCAGTCGTTGAGGTGGAAACAGAGAAAATTACCATCGATGTCGAAGCACCAGAATCAGGTGTACTTGCTGAAATTCTCGCCCCGGAAGGAGCGACGTTGCCGGTTGCTGCACCACTCGCTGTTGTTGCAGCGCCTGGAGAAGTGGTCGACGTGACCGCGTTCGCTAGCAGCACGTATGCGCAGTCCAGTAACGCACCACAGCGTGATGCGGAATCTGCGCTGGCGGGTGCCAAGCGTGCCGCAGATGGATTCCAGTCATCGCAAGCAGAGACGCACAGTGGAACAATCGTTGCCACGCCAGCCGCACGGAAACTCGCTCGTGAGCATGGTCTTGATCTCAGCCAAATTCGTGGCACTGGGCCTGGGGGGCGAATTACCGCTGAAGATGTCGAGCGTGTCATTGCAGCGCGCCGGACGGAACCAGGCGCTGGTGAACCGGTGACGGTATACAGTGATGGGCTACGTCTCTCCGGTGAGCTCTTTTGGCCCCAGCGCCCGCTTGCTGAGCCAGTGCCGGCCGTTGTGCTCTGCACCGGAATTCAGGGAGTGAAATCCCTTGGCATGCTGCTGCTTGGTCAAGCCCTGGCAGAAGCTGGCATTGCTGCTCTTGCCTTCGATTACCGCGGGTTCGGCGCAAGCGAAGGGCCGCGTGGCTGGCTTGATCCGCATCTCCAGGTCCGCGATATCCGGGCTGCTGTCGCGTGGCTAGCTGGAGATGCTCGCGTCGATAGTCGATGGCTTGGGCTTGTGGGCATGAGCTTTGGTGGCGGGCACGCATTGGTTGCTGCAGCAGATGACCCCTTGGTACGAGTGGTCGTTGCGCTCGCCCCAGTGACGAATGGTCGGCGGTGGCTGCGGTCGCTGCGCGCAGAGTGGGAGTGGCAGACGCTCCTGCAGCAAATTGCGGACGATCGGCAGAAACGAGCTCGGGGTGGCGATGGGGAGTGGGTGCGGCTGGATGCATTAGTCCCGCCTGATCCCGAGAGCCGTCTCGTGCTTGAAACCATTAGCCGGCAGCAACCGGGGTTGGAGGTGTTCCCACGAGTACCACTCTGGGCAGGTGAAGCCATCGCTGCGTATCGACCAGAGGAGGCTGCGGGACGACTCAATGGTCGACCACTCCTCATCGTGCACGGTGAACTTGATGTTCTCGTGCCTCCGGAAGAGGGCGTAGCGGCTGCAGCACAAGCGACAGAGCCGAAACGCCTCATGCTGGTTCCCCAGATGGGACACTTCACGTGGCTTCGCCCAGACCATCCGGTTTTCCAACAGGTCATGACTGAGGTGATCAACTGGCTGCGAATGGGCTGGAACCTCTAACGGCGGGTAGATGAACAGAGAGGAGGCCGACGATGGCAATGACCACAAGCCCAATCACCCTCCCGCGGGAAAAGCTGCTCTGGATGTACGAGCGGATGGTGACAATCCGACGTTTTGAGGAGCGAGTAGCGCGCGAATTCGGCGCTGGGAAGCTTCCAGGCTTCGTCCATCTCTATGCTGGAGAAGAAGCGATTGCTGTCGGCGTGTGTGCCCACTTGACTGATCATGACTACATTACCAGTACGCACCGAGGTCATGGTCACTGCATCGCCAAAGGGGTTGATGTCAAGGCAATGATGGCCGAGCTTTTCGGCCGAGCAACCGGCGCTTGCCGAGGCAAAGGTGGCTCAATGCATATCGCTGACGTCGACAAAGGCATGCTGGGAGCGAACGGCATCGTCGGTGCGGGCGCGCCCTTAGCCTGTGGAGCTGGGTTGACCGCGAAAACGCTCGGCACCGATCAGGTTGCCGTTTGCTTCTTCGGCGACGGCGGCGCTGAACAAGGCGCTGTCCATGAATCGATGAACCTTGCAGCCATTTGGAAGCTCCCCGTGGTCTTTGTCTGTGAGAACAATCTCTACGCGGAATCGACGCCATGGACCTATCACTGCGCTGCTCCCGACATTGCGAGCCGGGCCGCGGCCTACGATATACCTGGCGTCCTCGTCGATGGCGCTGACGTGTTTGCAGTCTACGAAGCGGCTGGTGAGGCAATTGCGCGAGCTCGCCGTGGCGAAGGTCCAAGCTTGCTGGAATGCCGCGCATTCCGCTACTTTGGCCACTTCCAGGGCGATGCCGTGACCTATCGGACCAAGGAAGAAGAAGAGGAATACCGGCGCCGCGATCCAATCGCGCGCTTTCGTGCCACGGTTCTCGAGCAAGGACTGCTCAATGAAGATGAGCTGAACGCAATCGACGAAGCCGTTGCCCGTGAGATCGAAGAGGCGGTGCAGTTCGCTGAAAGTAGCCCCTATCCACCAGGCGAAGAATGCCTGACTGACGTCTACGTTACCTATCCAGCTGAACAACTGGCATATCGCAATTAGTGGTGAGGAGGCTGGCCATGGCGGTCACCACGCGAACGCTGACCTATCGTGAAGCGATCAACGAAGCGATTCGCCTCGAGATGCGGCGTGATCCTACGGTTGTGCTTATGGGCGAAGATGTTGCAGGAGGAGCCGGCATTGGCCATATTGAGGCGCAAGGAGCATGGGGTGGCCCGCTTGGTGTGACCAAGAGCTTAGTCAGTGAGTTCGGCCGCTCACGCATCCTTGACACGCCGATCAGCGAAACCGCCTTCATCGGGGCAGCGGTCGGTGCAGCCGCAACCGGATTGCGACCAATTGCTGAGTTGATGTTCGTTGACTTCTTCGGCGTCTGTATGGACCAGATCTTTAACCAGGGTGCGAAGTTACGGTACATGTTCGGTGGCAAGGCCAAGGTGCCGATGGTCATTCGCACAATGATTGGCGCTGGCTTTGGCGCAGCGGGCCAACATTCCGGCTGTCATTATTCTGTCTTCACCCACATGCCAGGACTCAAGACCGTTGCTCCAGCAACACCCTATGACGCCAAAGGCCTCCTCATCGCTTCAATTCGTGACGACGATCCCGTCATCTTCTTTGAGCACAAGATGCTCTACGACATGCCCGGCGACGTGCCCGAAGGCGAGTACGTTATCCCCCTTGGCAAAGCAGAGATTAAGCGAGAAGGGAGCGATGTGACGATCGTGGCCATATCGCGCATGGTGCATGTCGCGCTCGAGGCAGCACAGCGGCTCGCCCAAGAAGGAATTGAAGCGGAAGTCGTCGATCTCCGAACACTCTCACCGCTTGACGAAGAGACGGTCCTGAGTTCTCTCGCCAAGACGCGTCGACTTGTTGTCGTCGATGAGGACAACCCACGCTGCAGCGTAGCAGCCGACATCGCTGCGTTAGCAGTCGACAAAGGGTTCGATTATTTAGACGCGCCAGTCAAGCTAGTAACGGCACCGCATACGCCAGTGCCATTTAGCCCGGCGCTTGAGCAGTACTACATTCCAAGCCCAGAGCGCGTGATTGCCGCCGTGCATGCCCTGAGTTAGGTTGCCGTGCAGTGACGGAACCAGCAGTTGGGTTAATCGCGAACCCCGCTGCGGGAAAGGATATTCGCCGACTCGTTGCTCCAGCCTCAACATTCGATAACAGCGAGAAGGTGCGAATCGTCCGGCGTATTCTTGCCGGGCTGGCTGCTATGAACATCCCCAGCGTCGCTTATCTGCCAGATGCCTACGGGATTGTTGAACGCGCGCTGGCTGGTATGGAAGGTCTTCCTCTTTCCTGTCAGCCGTTGCCAGTGCCACTCCAACATACGGCGGAGGATACGCTCGCTGCGACGCAACTGCTCGTCGCAGCCGGCGTACGGTGTATCGTCACGCTCGGCGGCGACGGGACGAACCGCATCGTGGCGAAAATGTGTGGTTCCGTGCCCGTTGTGGCAGTTGCGACGGGCACGAACAACGTGTTCCCAACGATGGTCGATGGAACCCTCGCTGGAATTGCCGCTGGGCTGGTGGCCCGTGGCCTTGCATCACCTGTGTGCATTGTGCCGACACCGCGTCTCGATGTCCTCGTCGATGGCAAACTGGCCGAGATAGCGCTTGTCGATGTCGCAATCTCCGCCCATTCGTTTCTCGGCGCTCGGGCTGTTTGGGAGCCAGAGTTGCTCCGCGAGCTGATTGTTGCGCAGGCTGCTCCGGGTGTCATCGGCCTTGCGTCAATCGGCGCCCATCTTGCTCCAGGCGCAACCGAGCGTGGGCGAGGTCTCCACATTGTCCTTGGCCCTGGCGGACTGCGCGTTCAGGCAATTCTCGCCCCAGGTCTTGTCCGTCCCGTATCGGTGCGGCATTGGCAGCAGCTTGAGCCTGGCGACGTGGTTGAGATTACCGAACTCCCCTGCACCGTCGCGGTTGATGGCGAGCGTGAGTTGCGCGTCGCTGCAGGACAACGTCTTAGCGTACAGCTCACGATGGATGGTCCGCGGCGGGTGGATATCCGGTCAACGTTGGTTGATGCTGCTGCACGCGGGCTGCTGCGAGCCATGCCCTAGCGTTGTCGCCGTGGACGGAGCGTGCGTACCATTGCTCGCAGTCCAGCAATGCGACTGTAGGTGCGGATGACTGGGCGAGCTGTTGCCTCACCCAGAAATTCGGTTGTGCCACGAACCCGGCTGAGCGTCTCGGCTGCTGTCTGGAGTAAGGGGACAATATGGTCTCGCAGAGTGAGCGCAAGCCAAAGGATGATGCCAATGAGGGCGCCGAAGAGCAGGACGACGAGGATCGTTGAGAGCGCAAGAAAAATCACGGCAATGTCACGAATGCGCTCAAGGGCGGACTGGTTTGGCCCACCAAGGAGATAGAGCACGACAAAAAGCACAACGAAAACGACAAGTAACCCACCGGTAATCAAGGTAATCCAGCGACGCATAGCGGCTCTTCCCCTTCTCCCTACCCATTCCGTTCAAGATGCGGTGTTCGAACACGACGAGGTCGACGCACTGCCGGCGTTTGTGACTCAGGCACTGGCGTCGTCAAGAGCCAGGTTAATCCCAGGAGCAATGCTGCACCGGCAAACCCGCCCGGGAGGAAGACGCTCCCGATCCGGGCAACGGTGATGCCGCTCAGCCCCTGCAGGATGTCGCCCAAGAGAAAGCCGATGATGGCAACGATCCAGTAAAGCGGGAGTTGCCAGAGCCGACGGCCAAAGGCTGCATGGAAAAGCAGACCGACAATACTGGCAAGTGTCCCGGCAAGCAGCAGGCTTGGTGGCACGGCATCCCTTCCCTTGCCCTCTGCGCCAGTGTGCCGCTTCCCCTGACCGGCGCGTTGTTTACTCTAGCACATGAGACATGTCCTCGTCTGCTTTCAGCTTTCCCATGTTTGTGCCGATACATTGAGGCAGGAGCTTTGTTGTGTGATTGGTCCGAGGCGGTATAAGGGGGAGGAATGGCTGGCACAGCGTCGTTTTTGCCGTCAAGCAGCAATGGCAGACGCACACTCAAATTTCAGCGCGCTGATAGCCTCCTGGTGTTGGCTATGGCAGGACCGCTTGGACTGTGGGCGCTCGTTCGCCTTGGGGTGTTGCCCGATCCATCACTTGTCTTACCGGTTTCCCACTTTGTTATCGGAACAGTTGTCAGTTGTTTAGCGGTATTGCTGGCCGGCGTCCTCGTGTTGGCGGCCAGTCAGCTCACCGATGGCCGTGTGTTGTTCATTGGCTTGGCGTTTCTCTGCCTCAGTGGCATGTTTCTCGTCCATGCCCTGACCACGCCGGGGATCTTGGTCCAGGCGGTCACCCCCTGGGTCACGCTTTCTTCTCAACTGAGTCTCACCAGTGCAGCAGTCCTGCTTGGATTGAGTGTCGGACCGGGGCAATCTCGCCTGCACCGTTGGCTTGTTCGCCGTCGTGGCTGGGCAATCGGTGGCGTAATCGGTGGTCTGAGTTTGTATGGCATCGCTGCGCTTGCCAGTGCACTGTCGATAGGCCAAGCACCAGCTGAGATGGCCACACTCCACGATCACACTGCGATGCCGATGTACGCGAGCGGCAGTGTGGAGAGCCCGGATGCGCTGCCCTTGCGTAACCTCAATACCCTTGCAGGAATGCTCGTGCAATCCCCACTTGGCCCGGTCATCGGCCTGGTCACGTTGGGGTTACTCCTGACAGCGAGCGTGCGGTATGTGCGCCGTTATGGGCAGCAACGCGGTGTGCTGCTCTGGTGCATGGCTGCAGCGACCTGCTGGCTGACTGGTGCCCAGCTTGCCTTGCAGTTCAGCCCAGTCTGGCACCTGAGCTGGTGGTCCTATCATCTCATGCTGCTTGCAGCGTTAGCAGCGGCGGTCATCGGCGTCAATCGAGCGTACGAGCAGCAGGGCTCGCTCGGCGCTGTTGTCGCTGGCATGCTCGTCCATGGTGCTGTTGAGCGCTTAGAGCGGGCATACACCGAAGTCATTGCGGCCCTGTGTGCGACCGTTGAAGCCAAAGATCCCTATACCCAGGGGCATAGCGCCCGTGTTGCGTGGCTCGCGGCCCGCATTGCCGCCGAACTGGGCCTGCCGCCCCAAGAGATCAGTCGCCTCTATCAAGCTGGCCTCCTTCACGACATCGGCAAAATTGGCATTCCCGATGCAGTGTTGCAGAAGCCAGGGCGGCTCACCCCTGAAGAGTTTGCGCTCATCCGCGAGCATCCAGTCCGCGGAGCGGCAATCCTGCAACATGTCCGTTCCCTCGTGCCACTCCTGCCGGCCGTGCGTTGGCATCACGAGCGCTTGGACGGTAGTGGCTATCCCGATGGCCTTGGCGGTGAGGATATACCGCTTGATGCACGGATCATGGCCGTGGCTGATGTCTTCGATGCGTTAACCTCAGCACGTCCGTATCGCGCAGCGATGTCGCTCGAGGAAGCCTTTGCCGTACTCCTCAGTGAAGCTGGAACCAAGCTGGATCCTGACTGTGTCGCGGCCTTGCGTCGGGTCGTCGCGCACTATGGTTGGCCGCTCGCCGTTGAGCTACCCAGTGTTGTCGCGTTGCACGCCTAGCGGCACGTGCAGCGCACGTCTTGCCTGTGGTACAGTGAAGTGAACCGGTTATGGCCCTGTGTGCGTCGTCTCTGGAGTCCGGTACTCGGAAGGGAGGGAGACGATGCTACGCAGTTCGTTGCTCCGCAGTCGACGGGCTGGCCTGCTTGCTGACCGCGCGCGGCGTCGTCCGCATCGCTGGTTACCCGTTGTGCCAGTGCGCCGCAGGAGTGCACCGCTCACGCTGCCAGCACGGCAGCCGATGGCGCTCCTCGCGCCGCCAGCGCAGCCTTCAACTACCCTGATGCAGCCACCGTCGGGTATGCCAGTGGAGGATTAGCCATCGACGGTTACCTGTGGGATAATCGGCCGTGCTGGCTGGATGACACGGGTGCAGGGCGGAATGCAGGAAGCAGAAAATCCACTGGTGATGGCGCGACTCGCGGTATTGCGGGCGCGGTTTGGCTCGCGGCTTGACGAGTCGCAGTGGGATGATGTTGCGCGTGACATTCTGACGCTCTGGCGCGCTGCTGAGGAGCTCCAACACGTCTCGCTGGACTATGCAGATCCGCCGATGAGCTGGTTGTCTTGTCGACCGGAAGAGACGCAGCGATGAGCCAGGCGGACTGGGCGTTTCGGCCGATCCGAGAGCTTGCACAGCGCATTCGAGCAGGTGAACTCACGCCAACGGCGCTCGCTGAACACTGCCTGGAACGGCTTGACGCAGTCGGCCGTTCACTGAACGCTGTCGTTACCCTCACTCCCGAACGGGCCTTGCGTGAGGCGCGGCAAGCCGAAGAAGAGTTACGGGCTGGCATCGATCGCGGTCCGCTGCATGGTATCCCCTACGGGGCAAAAGACTTGTTAGCTGCTGCTGGCTATCCCACGACCTGGGGAGCTGCGCCTCTCCGAGACCAGCGTTTCGCCGAAGATGCTGCTGCGGTCGCTCGCCTCCGTGACGCTGGCGCCGTACTCGTCGCAAAGCTGGCGACGGTCGAGCTCGCTGGTGGCATGGGCTACCAGCAACCCAATGCCTCGTTGACAGGTCCAGGGATCAATCCCTGGAATCGCTCGGCATGGAGCGGTGGTTCTTCGAGTGGGCCAGGTTCGGCTGTCGCTGCAGGAGCCGTGCCGTTTGCGCTCGGCACCGAAACCTGGGGCTCAATCCTTACGCCGGCAAGCTATTGTGGTATCAGCGGGCTCCGTCCGAGCTATGGCCGGGTGAGCCGCTATGGCGCAATGCCGCTCAGCTGGACACTCGATAAAATCGGCCCAATGGCTCGTTCAGCTGATGATTGCGGCCTTGTGTTGGCAGCCATTTCTGGCCCCGACCCTCGTGATCCTGCGACACTCGCTTTCCCTTCCTCTTATGACGATCGTCCAGAGGCTGAGCCAGCACACGGTTTCCGGATCGGTGTGCTCGACGATGCGCTCGCGCACTGTCAGCCGGAAGTTGCGGCAAACTTCCACGCTGCCCTCGCCGTCTTGGCAGAGATTGCCACTGTCGAACCGGTCCGTTTGCCAACCTTCCCCTACACGGAAGTGGCAACGCTCATTCTCTGGGCTGAAGCAGCCAGCGCGCTTGAGCCGCTGTTGCAATCCGGTGCGGTCGGCGAGTTAACGGCGCCTGAGGATCGCACCGGTGGATATGCTGGCCTCGTGATCCCGGCTGTTGATTACCTGCGGGCCCAACGCATTCGTCGCCAGATCGTCGCAGCACTCGATCGCGTACTCAGCCAGTACGATGCCATCGTCGCGCCAGCCACTGCCGTCGTCGCCAGCCCGCTTGATCAACGGTTCCGTGACTATGCTGGCGAGCGCCGGCTCGTGATCAGCGCAGCGAGCAACCTCGCAGGCGTACCGGCAATCAGTGTGCCGACCGGCTTTGGTGAACGTGGCTTGCCGACTGGTATGCAGATCATTGGCCGCTATGGTGCTGACGGCCGTGTGCTCGCTGTTGCTCGAGCCTATCAGCAGCGGACTGACTGGCACCTGCGGCGGCCTCCGGAAGGGTAAACAGACGAGTGGAATTCTGCCTCGACTTATCGTATCGACGGTGGGTCTCGGCACCAGATGCCGAGACGGGTGTTGCTTTCACACTCCAAACCATCGCTGCGGCAGATCGTGCCGGCCTTCACTCGGTTTGGCTCAGTGAAGATCCAGATGGGTGGGATGCCTTTGCTGTCCTGGGTGCTGCTGCTCGCCAGACCGAACGCATTCGCCTGGGGCCTGGCGTGACGAGCCCGTCACTGCGTCATCCTGTACTCATGGCGATGTCAGTCACAACGCTCGACTGGCTTTCTGGTGGCCGCGCGTTCCTCGGTCTTGGGCGTGGGCAACCGGAATGGTATGACCGTGGACTCGGCATGCCGGTTTCTCGGCCGCTCGCAGCGCTCGAGGAGACAATCCAGCTCTTGCGCCAATGGTGGCAACCACCCCATGTTGCGCATGGAACTGGCGAGCGATTCCCTGTCCAGAGTTGGGCGTTGGGCTTTGGTCCGTTGCAACCAGCTGTCCCGATCTATCTCGCAGCCATTGGCCCAAAGGCTGTGGCCTTGGCCGCCCGGCTTGCTGACGGACTCCTCACACCCGATTTCATCAGCGAAACCTACCTTGAGCAGACATTACTCCCAGCGCTCCATGCCGAATTGTGCGCTCACGGACGTGATCCTGCTCAGTTTCCGGTCTTCCTTCGCACGGCAATTACCATTACCAACGATCCAGAGCCAGTACTCGCCCAACGCAAGCGCATGTTCGCCCTGCTCGCCACGCTGCCCGGAATGGATCGCGGTCTTGTCGTCCCAGGCTATGATGTGCCCGCACTCATCGCCCAGCTTCGACGGGTGATGCGCACAGAAGAAGCATTAGCGCGCGGCAGCGGCTTCGTGACCTATCGCAAGCTGGCTGACTTCACCGCTGCCGAGCGCCTTATTCCCACTGACTTTATCGCCCAGCTTAGCTACGTCGGCACAGTGTCCGAGATCCGGTCACGTCTTGCTCGGCTTGCTGCCCTCGGTGTGACGCATGTCTTCCTCTCAGCACTTGCTGAGCCCGATCCTGCAGCCTATGCCGAGCTCACGGCTGCACTTCAGCCGTAGCTGCCGTCTTCCCATTACGCTCGATTGGTCCACGCTGCGTTGCGGATGTTGTGTGGCCAGTGGCCAGCGAAATGGTTCGTGTTGGCCGGACAAGATCGGCAATCGATGCATGGCCGTTGGCCCGCGTCAAGATACGCTCGCCCGTAAGCACGCGCTCATAGACGGCCTCATAGCCATCGGCCATCGCCTGGGCACTGAAGTGCTGTTCGACGTGCCGGCGGCAGGCTGCGCGATCGATCTGCTCGACACGTCGCACTGCTTCGACCATCTCTTCAACGGTGTGAGAGCGGCAGATAAAGCCCGTCACGCCATCCCGCACGACTTCCTCAACGGAGCCACCAGGGAATGCAATCACTGGTGTGCCACAGGCCATGGCTTCGGTCATGGCAAGGCCAAACGGCTCCGGCCAGTTGATCGGGAAGAGCAACGCCAGCGCGCCGCCGAGTAATTCCGCCTTTTGTCGTTCATCGACCTCGCCCAGATATTCAACTCCAGGCGTATCAAGCAACGGCAGGAAATGCTCTTCAGCCCAATCACGGTCGGCCGGGTCAATCTTTGCCCCAATCTTGAGTGGCAGCCCAACCCGGCGTGCCACTTCAATGGCGATCGTTGGCCCTTTCTCCGGTGAAATGCGCCCAATGAATGCCAGATATGGCGGATCATCTGGTTCTGGACGGAAGGGAAAGTGCTCAAGCCGGATGCCGTTATAGACTGTCGCCTGCCAGTTGAGCGGTAAATCAGCAACGGGAAGCCGTTGACTGTAACTAATGCTGACGAGTCGCTGTTCGGGGAAGCGCGCAAGCACGCGTCGCGTCTCTGGCAGATCGAGCCGGCCGTGTAAGGTCGTGACAGTCGGCGTGGTGACACTGCGAGCAAAGGGGAACGTGAAGTAGTCGACGTGCGAGTGGATGATGTCAAACTGGTCGGCTTGCTCGTAAACGGCCTCGAGCATTGCGATGTGGTAGGCCAACGGATCTTTAATGCCGCTGAGCCGCAGGCCTGCTTCTGCCATCGGCACCAGCCGCGCGCTAGTCTGCGAGTCAGCAGTTGCAAACAATGTCACCTCATGCCCGCGACGAACGAGTTCCTCGGTTAACGCGTAGACAACCCGTTCCGTCCCGCCGTAGAGCTTGGGTGGAACCGCCTCATAGAGCGGTGCGATCTGGGCAATGCGCATGCCAATCCCTCCCGTGTCCTGTCGTGCCGATCCCGTCAGGACGAGCCTGACGCCCGCCACGATCAGGTGGCGCACGCTCGCCAAGATCGGCTCCGTTGTAACCCCACACAAAAGATACGCGATTGCGCCATCTTGTGTCAAGGTAACTGCTTGTCGTTGTGAATAACCGGTGAAGGGCATGATTGGCTGCCGTACCACCTGGAAGAAGCTGGCCCTGAGCGGCATGCCATGAGAATTGCGTGAGAAGCGATACAGAAGGGGACAGCGCAAAAGTATGCAATGATCATGAGCCCTGATGGAGGGGGTATATAGACGAAAGTACCATTCCTGATCAGTCAGTTGGGGTGATACATTACGTAATGCCAAGTGACTAGTAGGATTCATGGAATGTTATGACAAATGGGAGGTAGTCAACGATTGGAGGACGGACCTGAGCCGTAAGCGTCGTCCGGGATGAGGGAGGGATTCGGCATGGACGTGCTCCTCGTCAACTCTGACCCAATGATGACCAAAATGGTGCGGTTCTTGCTGGAAGATCGCGGCTATCGCTGTCGCACGGCGACGCCGTCGCAAGCGCTTGCACAGGCTTTCGGCGGAGAAGTCGATGCGATCTTGCTCGAAATTCTGCTGCATGAGGGTGATGGCTTTGCTCTCTGCGAAGCGCTGCGTGCTCGCGGCTATCGCGGAGCCATTGTATTCCTTTCGCGGCGTCAGGATTTGGCTGATCGTTTGCGGGCGTTTGAAGCTGGAGCTGACGATTTCGTCGGCTGGCCAGCTGAACCAGCTGAACTCCTTGCGCGCTTGGAAGTAGCAGTGCGCCGTGCCAAGGCGTTTGATGCCCAGCCCCTTGGCACTCGCGTCATCGTCGGAGACTTTACCCTCGATCTCAGCGCTGGTACCCTCGTGATGCCTGGCAAACCAGCCATCCGCTTAACTCCGGTTGAGTTGCGCCTGCTTGAGTGTCTCATGCGGAACGCGGGCCTCACTCTACGCCGTGAAACGCTGATTGAGCGCGTCTGGGGATACGACTACGGCGGAGATAACCGGCTCGAAGTCTACATTCGCCGACTCCGCCGGAAGATCGAGCCTGATCCCGATCACCCATGCTATCTGCGAACAGTCCGGGGAATCGGCTATGTCTTTGGTCCGCGTGTCGGCACAAGCCGCCTTGACCGCGCAGCATTTACGGTCCGCTAATGGTCACTCGCTGGGAACAGGTGACTGACTGCTTGGCTGTTGTCGCTGTATCCTTCCCGCCTTGCTGTACCGCATTGACCTGCTGACTGCTGGTCGCTGAAACCGCGCCATCGTTCGACTGAACGCTGTGCGCTTGCTGACAGGTTGCTGTTGACGTCCCCTCACCAGACGACGTCACCACAACGGTTGCAACGACGGTCACCCGTGGCGATGGTGCGGTTGTTGCTGGCGGAGCAGAGGGCGTGCCTTCTCCTTGCTGAACTGAGGGATTTTGCGGCTGGGGAGATGGCGTTCCACTATAGCGCCACAGGTAGTAGTGCTGTCCAATATTCCCCATCTCTACTTGCCATCCAGCTGAGTTATCCGGCGTATACGTGAGGCAACGCCGCTCGAAGCACTGGAGAAGGACGTCGTGTGGATGCCCGGCCACGAGCACCTGGGTCCAGTAGGCTTCGGTAATTGGCAGGCCAGTAACATAGAAGGGTGGGGAGAAGAGTGGCGCGGTATGCAACCCGTCGGGGTCGGCAACGATATCCTGTGCTTGCAGCATGCCCCAGAAAACGGATGCGATGCTGTGACCAGTCTCAGGTGCCAGGTAGGCCGCGGTAACGTGATAGCGGGCGAGTGCTGGGTCATTCGTTACTGAACCGTCGCGATGAAGAACGCTCGTCAGCACTGTGCCAACGGAGGCCGGTGGTGCCTGAAGCAGCCCAGCAAGACTGGCATAGGTCGGCGCGTTTGGATCGTCCAGGTCGCCCGCAACAGGAATCTGGGCCGGCGCGCGCGGTTCAAACGTTGTATTGCCCGTCTGGAGTTGACCAGTAATTAACTCTTTGGCTAACAGGCCGGTCGTGACGTACCACGCATCAGCGGCTTGCTCGCTGGGATGGGTAACCTCCATGCGTGCTTTGTCAAAGTACA
This sequence comes from Thermorudis peleae, assembly GCF_000744775.1. Lineage (NCBI taxonomy): Bacteria > Pseudomonadati > Thermomicrobiota > Thermomicrobia > Thermorudis > Thermorudis peleae. The sequence continues at coordinate 383,684 of NZ_JQMP01000003.1, forward strand.
GCACGAGGCGCTGGCCTCCTGGTGCGTCGGTATATGCTTCGAGCAGGAGTGCTGTCCGCGGAGCTGGCCCCCATACCCAGCTGCGTTGCACCATTCCTTGTTGCACGGGCTGGTCAAAGCGAGCCCAGGTAGCAGTCAACGCTGTGATTGCGTGCTGGAGTTGATCTGGGGGCAGGGCCTGTGCTACCTGGGATGATGAGGTGATCGTTGTCGCTGGTTCAGATGCGGCCTGGCTGCCAAAACGGTCAGCAACCGGCAGGAACATTCCACCAGCGCCAACGAGTACAACAATGGCCAGGAATACGGCGACAACCAGGGGGTGCCGTGCTTGCCGGAGGGAAGGCCGCGCGCGGAGTCGAGACACGAGGTGGCGTCCGAGGCGCACCGTCGCAATCGAAAGCGCGAGAGCCATCCGTGCAACTGTCCGCACAAAGAGCCCAAGCCCGAGGACCATGATGAACCAGAAGAGCAGTTGCAGGCTCACGGCCGCGAGCAAAACGGGATCAGTCCGCCAGGCGGTCAGCCAAGCGCGGAACAGCGCTCGCCCTTCCCACCAGAGCAAGGTGACAACCTCTTTACCATAGAACGTGCCTAAGAAGAATGGATAGATCAGAAAGTAAGCCACGAGCACCAGGTAAGCTATGAACAAAAGGCGTGGCAGTGGACGCATGCGAGGCAATTGCTTCTTCCGTCCGCGCGGCCACGGCCAAAGGTCACGAAGGAATGGCCCAACAAGGGCGAGTGGATCTGGCACACCGAGGAGATCGGCGATTGCATAGTAGCCGTCAAAGCGCAGAAACGGGGTGAACTGGCGCATATAGTGTAAGTCAATTGAAACAATCCCCAGCAACCAGAACGGCCAACCCGTAAGCTGGTAGAGCATGGCGTAGCCAAGGATAAGGAAGAGCTGAAAGTACATACCCCCCAAATCGACCCGTAGGCGCTGCAGCCGGTTGAGCCGGTAAACATCCGTGACGTCAGTGTAGAAGGCTGGCCAGATCAGGTAAATTGCCACCCCAATCGGCCCATGACGGCAACCACCCCGCCGCATTGCAGCAGCGTGCCCAAGCTCGTGGAAGAACGATGACCCAATTTCCATACCGAATAACACCAGAACAAGCGCTGGGTCGCGCAAGAGTGTCTGTGCGCCAACAAGCAATGCTGGTGAGCGATAGAGCCAAATGTGCACCCCGATCGCAAGCAGGACAGTGAGAACAATGAGCGGCGGCCAGTAGAGGTGCTGCAAGATTCCGGTAATGGGCGCGATGGTCTCGTACGATATCAGCGGCACGCGAGCACGCAGTCCCAGTGCTTGCTCGCGCGTGCGAGGGGCTGCTGAGGTCGGGTTCCCTCGCGTTTCACCATGCGTGGAACCTGACGCCGCAGATGCCGGTACAGGGATCGCCAGCATGCCTGCCGGAATGAGTCGATTCGTAACCAGCCACCGGATATCGTCAGCCGAAAGCGGTCGGCCGCACTGCTGGCTCACCTGCGCAGCAATGATCGCTGCAGGGGTCTTACCATCTGCCGCGGCTAAAACATGATAGAGCAGTGGCGTAACCTCATGATATTGTCCGTTGACGCAGATCAACCATCGCTCTTCTGCGAACGCGGTGTCTGGCATTCGCCCATGGAGCTCGACGTTAGGGCGACGCTTGGGTCGCTCAACCCATGGAGGTACAGCGTGTGCACCCGGTGACGGAGTCAGTGGTTGCAATTCAATCATCATGACCGAGACCCCTCCTTCGCTCGTACGTTGCTCCCCCACGGTCAGGAAGCGAAATGATTGAGCCGGCCATCGGTGGGGGATGGTCACCTGGCCGGCTCACGACAGGGGAAAGGGATGAAGGAAGCAACGCCACGAAACTGAGCGGCCAGTGGCCCCGGTGGTGCGGTACGTTAGTGGGAGCGTGGTCCGTTGGCCAAACCATGCATGACCAAGATCTGATTAATCACCGCAATGTTGAGTTGGACCACGATGGTGGGGCAGCCCGCAAAGCAGCGATTGCCTCCTGCCAGTGCCCAGTTGCTGCCTCCAATTTGGCCCCAGTTGGTACCGCCCAGGGCGAGTGGGCCGGTCTCAAGGCGATCGGGTAAGGGGCGGATTGTTTCTGCCGCTAAGAAAGACGGTTCCATGGCCCCAACTCTCCATTCGTTTTCATACGTCCGCTCTAGTCGCTACCTGCTGAGGTGGCGAGCCGGCTGCCCTCACCGGGACGGATATCGGGCAGCCGGTCTCTCGCGAACCAGGCTTAGCCTGGAGACCGCGCATGGTGTAGCACGGGCTAAGCCTGGCGTCTTAGGTCCCTACTACAGGCGCACCGAGACCTTAAAGTTCTGGCAGACCTTGGCCCAGTTGCTTTGGGTCACGCTATGGCCAGCACCGGCCATGCCGCCGTTTCCATTCCCAACGTTAACCAGACCAAGCGTCGGCCCGCCATTGGCGTTCGCCGTGCTATCGCCACGTGTGGTCGCTGAATTCGACTGATCCACGCCAGCATAGTTGCCAATGATCGTGTCCGTCTCATACCGCGCCGGCAGTTCGGCAATCAGCTCACGCTCGAGGTCGTACATGATGGTCCTCCTTTCCGGGACAGCCCCGGATGATAGTCCTGAACTCCACTCACTGGTGAGAGCGCTCTCACTAGTGTTGAGTGTAAGGGGCAAAGCTGACAATTCCCCGATAGAGCAAGCGGGATAAGCTGACAACTGGCTCAGTCATTTCCATCAACGTTGTGCCGTCTGGACAAGGAAAGCTGGCTTGGCAAGGGAACCGGTGCGAACCTGACAATCCTGTCAGCTTGCCAGTGCAGTGTGCAGGTCGCTCAGAAGATGCTCCAGTGGCAGCGAGTGGCCAACCAGCCAGAGCGCATCGCGTTCCGCCTCCGGGAGCGGAGCCTGGGCAAGAGCGCGTTGCACTTCGTCCTGCTCAAACCAGAGAGGCGGCGAACCAAGCTCTTGCTGCAAGGCATCCATCGCTGCTGCAGCCCGCCATGCGTCCTGTGGCTGGCCTGCTGCGGCAAAGAAAAGGGTAAGCGTCGTCAGGGTGAGTGCCAGCTCGCGCCGGAATCGCTGTGCTTGACACAGCGTCAGCGCTTCACTCAAGGCGTGCCGCGCTGCCGACAAGTTGCCGTCATGGATGTGCAGACGGGGAAGGAGCAACAGAGCAAGCACAACGGCACGTGAAGGACCAGCGAGTCGTGCTTGGGCAAGCGCAGCATCAGCAAAGACGCGTGCCGCCCCAAATGCTCCTCCCAAATAGCTCAGAAAGCCTTGCTTGACCAACACCTGTGCTGGCTCTCCAGGATCAGTTGACGCTTTGTGAAAATGTGCCAGCGCATCACGGTAGTAGGCCGCCGCTCCCTGGAGATCACGGGTCGCGAGCGCGACATCGCCTAAGACATGCAGGCAGAGTGCGATGTCACGTGGATCTTGGAGTTCCCGCCGGAGCGTCAGTGCTTGGTGATAAAGGTCCTGGGCGGTAGTGTAGTCCCCACGGGCAAACGCAACGAGTCCAAGCTGGAAGATCGTATCGGCGAGGTGCTCGCGTTCCTGCAACGCTTGGAAACAGCCAAGGGCATCAGCGAGCGATGCAGCGGCGTCATCGTAGTCACCTTGGATGAAGGCAAGCCGACCGGCAACGAACTTCAAAATTGCAGCAGGCAAGGTTCCTGGTTGAACATCAGGCCGCTGGAGGCACGCGGCAATCCAGCGTCGGCCTTCGCTCGTCGCCTGGCTGGACCAGAACGACCAAAGCCCCCAGGCAAAGGCAGCAAGTTGATCGGGATCACCATGCTCAAGCAGCCATTGCGCAGCACGGCGCAAGTCCGGCAGTGCACGCGTGAGTCGCGCGATCCAGTCTGGCTGCTCTGGGCCCCGAAGCTGACTCTGCGTAGCCAGCGCAATGTACTGCGCGGCATGGCGTGCGTTAACTTCCTCAGCCCGCGGTGAACGAGCCAGCACAGCTGCCGCATATTGCCGCACCGGATCGAGCAGGCGGTAGTGAGCAATGTTGTCTTGCCATTCGACAACAAGCAGTGATTTCCGGGCAAGCACATCAAGCAGATCAAGCGCTTCAGCTGGATCAATCGCGGCAACGGCAGCAATGTCGTCGAGTGTGAAATTGCCGGCAAATACTGAAAGCACAGCAAAGAGCTCTTGCTGTGCTGGGCTCAGCAGTTGATAGCTCCACTCAAGCGCAGCGTGAAGGGCTTGATGCCGTGGAGAGCGTGTCTCGGCGCTGGACTGGAGTAAGCGCAGAAGATTGTCCAGCCGACTCGCAACTTGCTGCACCGACAGGACGTTCAGTCGTCCGGCAATGAGTTCGATGGCGAGTGGCATGCCTTCAAGCCGGGCGCAGATTATGGCAAGAGCCTGAGCTGTCTGCTCATCGATGAGCAGCGATGGCTGCTCAGCACGCGCTCGGGCGAGGAACAGCTGAACAGCCGGGAACGCGGCAAGAGCCTCTGGCGTAAGCGGTTGTGTCGGATCGGGAAATGGTAGTGGGCGCACAGCATAGACGTGCTCGCCAAACGCCTGGAGGGGTTCCCGGCTGGTCGCCAGAATCCTGAGCCGTGGACAGGCTGTAAGGAGGTGCGTGACGAGCCGAGAGCACGCTTCACGTAGATGCTCACAGGTGTCGAGAATCAACATCATGTCATGCGCCGCTAATGCATGGGCCAGCGTTGCCTCCGGTGACTGCCCTGTGTGCCCAGATACAGCCAGCTCTGATACTTCAAGTGCCGTCAGGAGCACATTCGGGAGGAGCGCAGGATCCTCTAAGCCCGATAAATCAACGAACCATACCCCACTGGAAAACCGCGGAAGCACGTTGTTGCCCACTGCAAACGCCAGCCGTGTTTTGCCGATCCCACCAGGTCCAGTGAGTGTAATGAGTCGCGTTGTCTCGAGCGCTCGGGAGACCGCAACGATATCCTCATCGCGACCAATAACTGGAGGGAGCGCAGGTGGCAAATTTGTGCGCGGTGTGCCCATACGCTCTCCTGGTTGGGGAGCGGCCGGCGGTGGGATGGATGACGCGTGCATTTGGCCCGCGGCGATAGCGGTGTACAGCGCATGGCTGGTCGGCAAAGGATCCGTGTCGAGTTCTTGCCGCAGGATCTCGCGGAGTTGCTGGTACTGACGGAGGGCGAGATGACGAGAGCCCGTGCGGGCATAAAGCCGCATTAACGCGACATGGGCATCTTCGTCTGCTGGATCATGGGCAATCACGCGGCGGAGCGTCGTGAGCGCCAGGGTAATCTCTCCGCGCTCCTCGTAAACCCGAGCTAGTGTACGGAGCAGCAGTCCATAGCGTTCACGGAGGCGGAAACGGTCTGCAATCAGCCAGTTGCCATCCATGTCAGCGAGCAAGTCGCCAGTGTACCAGGATGCAGCTGCTTCGAGTAAGGCTGGTTCTTTGGCAGCAAGCGCAGCATCGGCAGCAGATTCAAAAGCGTGAACGTCGAGCCAGATGCCGTCTGGACTCCGCAGTTCGATCCAGGGGCCACTGGTAAAGAGATAGCGTGAAGGGGAATAGGGAGGAAGGCGTGGCTCGAGAGCACGCCGAGCCGCATGGAGCGCTTTATTCAACCGGTTCAACGCAGCATCTGGATCATCCTCGGGCCAGAGCGCTTCGCAAACTTGTTCCCGACGCAGACGAAATCGCCTGCTGAGTGCCAGACAGGCGAGTACAGCCCCTGCCCATGCCTGTCGAAGGGCTTCTGGCGTAACGTCATACTCGCCAGCTTTGATCCGTAACTCGCCGAGAAGCCAAATTCGGAGCATCCCAGGGGTCTGCGGGTGTGCCAGGTCGCTTGCTTGCATGGCTGTGGAGTCCCCTGTAGTGGTAGAGGATAGGCGCAGTATGCTCTACCGATTCTCCCGCCCTGCCCGTCCGGAGCATACACTGCGCCACATGGCTATGCTCCGATAACCTAAGTGTACTGCAATGATGAGAAACCAGTTTCGAATTAACGGAGGCGGAAAAGGTCAGCGAGCCCATCGCCAATGAGGCTGAGCGCAATACCCGTTGCAATAATGGCGGTTCCCGGAAGGGCACTAATCCACCACGCCGTTGTCATAAATGGCTGTCCCTCAGTAATCATCGCTCCCCATTCCGGTGTCGGTGGCTTAACGCCAAGTCCAAGAAAGCTGAGCGCTGCTGCTAGCAAGATGTAGAGAGCCATGTCGGCAGTGGCGAACACCAGTGAGGGGAGAATGACGTTCGGCATCAGATGCCGGAAGATCACTCGACGGTCAGTGTTGCCAAGAGCGCGAGCGGCCAGAACATACTCTTTCTGTTTCTCGACCAGGATCTCACCGCGAATCAGCCGGGCATAGACGACCCATGCAACGAGTGCCACTGCCACGTACATATTCCGTAAGCCAGGACCCAGAATCGCAACAATAGCAATGATCAAAATAATGAACGGGAATGCTTGGACAACATCGACGATGCGCATCACCAGCGTATCCCACCATCCACCAAAGTAACCGGCAAGCGCCCCAAGCAACGTGCCGATCAAGAACGGGGCAAGAACGCTCAACACGCCGACTTGAAGGTCGATCCGCCCACCATAGAGCACGCGCGTAAAGATATCCCGTCCATACATATCAGTCCCAAACAGATGCTGCAGACTGGGTGGCTGCAAGGCGTGGGCGTAGTCGGTGGTATACGGGCCGTAGGGAGTAATGAGCGGCGCGGCGATCGCCAGGAGCAGGATCACTCCCAACAGCCCGATGCCGAGCATGAGGTTCCGCGTGTGCAAAGCCCGCTCCCACCACGGCCGACGCGCAGGAAGTCGCGCGGTGAACAGCGCTGCTGCGGGCGTCTCGAGTGTTGCCATCGACGGCCCTTTCTCCTCAATAGCGGACACGTGGGTCGAGGAACGAATACAGCAGGTCAGTCAACAGGTTAACGAGAATGACAAGCAGAGCAAAGACCAGTGTCAGCGCTTGGACGACCGGATAATCGCGCGCTGCAACGGAATCGATCAGCAAGGCGCCTGCCCCGGGCAAGGCAAAGACTTTCTCCGTAATCACTGTTCCACCCATGAGAAAGCCGGTATGGACGCCAAGGAGCGTTGCCCAGGGAATCAACGCGTTGCGGAGCACGTGGCGTCGGATCACCAGCCCTTCCGCAAGGCCTTTTGCTCGAGCAGTTTTGACATACTCCTCGCTGAGTGTCTGGAGCATGCTGGCCCGTAATGCTCGGATAAGAATCGGCGCGAGGCCGAGCGATAGGGTCAAGGCTGGCAAAAACAGATGCCAAAGATGACCAACAATCCCGTCGCCGAATCCAGAAACTGGGAACCAGCCAAGCCGAATGCTAAAGAACAGAATGAGCATGATGCCAACCCAAAACGTCGGCATGACCATCGTGACAACCAGCGTTGAGCGTACGAGATGGTCGAACCAACTGTCGCGATAGAGCGCGCTTAGCACCCCGAGCGGCACGGAGAACAGTGTCGTCAGGACGACTGTGTACAACGCGACAGCGATCGAGACAGTAAGCCGCGGGCCGATCAGCGCCGCAACCGGTGACCCATATCGATGTGACTCGCCAAGGTTGAGTGTTACCAGGCTGCGCAGATAGTAGAGGTACTGCAACCAGATCGGCTGATCAAGTCCAAGGCTGTGTCGCACACGCGCAATTGTCTCGTCGCTGGCATGCTCGCCAACCAAAGCGGTGACGGGATCTCCGGGAATCAGGCGGAGCATGGCGAAGACCACGAGCGTAACGCCAAAAAGCGCGGGAATGAGCTGAACCAGCCGTCGAACGACGTACTCGCTCCGCGTCATCGCCATGCCTCCGCGTTCTGCCCAGTATCGATGCGTCCCTCTCCGCCCGCGTCAATCTGACTCCTGAGGCTGGGCCGAGGTCGCGAACCCGCTTTATCCGGTGACGTACATCCGCTTAAACACCCACTGCCCCATCGGATGGTGGAAGAAGCCCTGAACGCGCTTCCGCAACACATCGACATAGGGAATAACGAAGAGATAGACGAATGGCGCATCATGCATATGAATTTCCTGGATACGATAGTACAGCTGGCGGCGCTTCTCAGGGTCAAGGGTCTGCCGCGCTTGCTTGGCGAGGTCGATGGCCTCTTGGTTCACCCAGCCAGTGTGATAGTTTTCCGTTTGGTCTGGCAAGATCGCGTAGGAAACGAGTTCATCTGGGTCGATAATGTCATTCGTCCAACCAGCGAGCCGGGCCTGGAACTTGTTTTGGCGATAGTTGTTGGTGAAGACGCCCTGCTCCAGCTGGACGATGTCCAGGTCAACCCCAATCTTGCTCCACATATCTTTGAGCGCCGTCGCAATCTGCAATTGCTGCTGATTGCCAGCCAGAATCTGGAATTCGAGCTTAAATCCATTTGGAACGGACGATTGTGCCATCAGTTGCTTCGCCTTAGTGAGGTCAAATGGATAGCCCGGCTGGTCTTTGTTCCAGTACAGCGCTCCATTGGGCATAAAGCTGTTTGATGGTTCCCCAATACCAAACAGCACCGACTTGATCAATGTCTGCTTATCGGTTGCATAGTTGAGCGCCTGGCGCACGTTGATGTCGTTGAGTGGAGCCTGGCGCGTATTGAGGACAACAAAATTGTTGTATGTCGAGGGGAAAATGAGCACCTGGAGGTTCGAGTCACTCTTGAGATCATTCACCTGGCTCAGCGGCACGTCATTTTGGCCAATGATCCCATCGACTGCCCCACCTTTGACCTGAAGGATGCGGCTGTTACTATCTGGAATCACGGTCAGCGTAATCTGATCGAGACGTGGCAGGCCTGGCTCCCAGTAGTTCGGATTGCGCACAAGTGTCATTGCCTGGCCTTTCTTCCACTCCTTTACATGGAATGGGCCAGTGCCCATCGTCTGCTCAACGAGCTTGTCAACGCCGATCTTTTGCGCAAAGTCCTGCGAAATAATGCTCGCGTTAAACATCGAGATGTCAGACAGAAACGGGGCCCAAGGCTGGCTGAGTGTAATTACGACGGTGCGATCATCCGGCGTTGTTATCTCCTTGACCTGGTCAAGGGTAAACGTCCAGATACTCTCTTTCGTGGTCTTCGCGCGTTCAATCGACCACTTGATATCGCTCACCTTCAGCGGCGTACCATCGTAGAACTTGACGCCTTGGCGAATGTGAAAGGTATATGTTGTCCCGTCCTGAGAGACGTCCCACTTCTCAGCAAGTCCGGGCATAAGCTCCAGCCCGTTGTCTGCCACTGTCACGAGCTGGTCGTAAACATTCATCAAGACCCAGATATCGACATTCCCGTCTTGAGTGACAGGGTCCAAATTGTCGGAGTCCGTACCACGCGCCAGGTTCACCGATCCTCCGCTCTTCCCGGCTGGCGACGCAGCTGGTGTTGGTGTTGCTGGACTTGGCGTCGCGGTAACGTTCTGCTCAATCCGGATCGCTGGAGTGCTAGCTGCGTTCCCTTGCGCGGTTGGACTTGCTTGCCCACCCCCACCGCCGCATGCTGTTAACGCTGCGCTGATTGCCGGAGCGCTGAAGCCGAGCAAGGCTGCTCGGCGAACGAATTCGCGACGGGTGATGTGGCCAGCAGCCAGATGGTGCTGCAATGTCTGAAGCCAAAGGGGATACATGACTCTCCTCCTCCCAGCAGGTTTCTCATGACCGCACGGGACTAGTCTTCGGGCACGGCGATACCCATGAGCAGGCCATGAGCTGGCATCGCCGGACTCGTGGTAACAAAGAGCACTCGTCCGTCAACGGGACTCTTGATCTCTTCGAGCACTTCCCCAAAGAGCGATCCAATGTGTCCCACGCACTGGCCAGCGCGCACAGATTCCCCCGGCTGAACCGCTGCATAAAACAGCCCGGCATGTTCACCGTAGAGCCATTCAAACGCGCGGTAACGGGCTGGTTGCGTTGGCGTTGTCGGTGCTGGTTCGGCGAGCATGCCTAGGTGGGCCAGCACGCGCAAGACCCCATCACGAAGGAGCGCCACCGCCTCAGGCTGTAACTGCCCGATCCCGCCAGCTTCAGCGATAAACGCTGGGACACCATACTCTGCTGCAGCCAGGAAGCTCATTGTGCCGGTTCCCGCCTGTACGCTCCCGCTGATCGTGACGAGATGAGGCAGCCCAAAAACACTCGCAAGCTCCTGCGCCCGTTGATCGACCGGGCGGTCGCCACTGCGGCAGATGGCAAACGGCTCAAGTGCTTCAACGAGGTCACCACCATGAAGGTCGATGGCAACATCGGCCCGGCGGATAAAGTTGTGGAAGAGGGCATGGACCAGTTGTTGCGTGTAGCTCCCATTTGGATCGCCTGGGAAGACTCGATTGGGGTTCAGCCCATCAACTGGGCAGACGAACATCGTTCGTTGCCAGAAGGCAGGCAGATTGACAACGGGCATGAGCACAATAACGCCACGCACGTGCGCTGGATCAAGCAAGCGACTGAGTTGAATGACCGCCTCAATCGCCGGATATTCAGCTCCGTGGATGCCTGCGTTGACGAAGACGGCTGGACCTGGTTCCGCTCCAGCAATGGCGATAATTGGCCATCGATCGCGCACAAGCGCGGGACCAGGCAGAATCAGCTCGCGCCGTGTCACCGTGCCTGGCTCCAGGATGCCGAGGAGCGGGAAGCGGCCGAGTTCTTCACGCATCATCGTGTTCCACCCCCTTTCGACTGCTCCATGTGTAACTCGGCAGCTCGGCGAATCTCGTCTTCAAGCGAGCGATAGTGATCAGCCAGCGCTGCAGCCGCAACAGAGCGATCAGTCTGCGTTAGCGCATCGAGCACGGCCTGGTGTCGCGCGGCTGTTCGGGGACCAGTAATAGAGCTGTAGCGGAACGTCAGTGTGACAAGGATGCCGAGAAGGGCATTCAGGTCGCTCCAAAATTGCAAAACGCGACGCTGCCCGAGCGCTCGAACAATCGCTCCATGGAAGGCATGGTCGAGATCGAGAAATCGATCGACTTCTTCAGGGAGTTGCAGAGCGCGCATCTGCCCGATGATCCGGGCAAGTTCAGCGCGCAACGCCGCTGGGATTGGTAACGGTAGGTGACGAGCGCAGTATTCGCCAAGCAGCGCGTGGAGTTCACAGAGTTCATAGGCATCGGTGGGCTGGAGTTCCGCGACCCGTGCCCCACGATGTGCGTGGAGTTCGATGAGTCCTTCGCCTTCAAGACGGCGAAGCGCCTCTCGGACCGTGCTTCGACTGACATGCAGCGCATCGACGAGCGCTTGCTCGGTGAGCCGTGTCCCCGGCGGTAAGTGTCCCAAGATAATCTGCGTCCGCAGTTGGCGAACAACCTGGTCGGAGAGTGTGCGATCCAACGGTGGTGTCAGGACCATCATCATCTTCTTTTCAGAATCCCCGTACATCAGATTGTCTGATGATTTCACTCTACCAGCATCCTCTCCCTTGTCAAGAAAAGACTGTTCAGTAGTTTCTGCTCTTCCCCACCGACTGCCAAGCATAGCGTGCAGATCGCAAGCCCGGTAGAGCGCAATGGCATTCCGTATGACGGTTGGTCATCGTAGCGTATTGCGGTTATACTTCGCGGCTGGCTATTGGAAGGTGGCGAGGGGAATGGCAGCACGAATCTGCTGGCATCTCCATGAGCTTTCATCGAGGCCATTATCCAGTACTATCCCGCCGTGCCCCTCAATGATCGGCGTCTTCTCCTTCTGGCCCCGGATCTGCGACTGTACCCGTCTACCGGTGCGCTAACGCAGCTATTCGCCCGCTCATACATCGTCCGTATTCTGCTCCAGCAGGACTGGAGAGCTCTGGCATTGCCTGTCTTTGGGGAAAGGAAGCACAATGCAGCGAACGGAGACGTTCGTCCGGCCACGCTTCGGGTACATTGTTGGTGATCTCCCGTCACCACGATTCGGGGTCGCCGTTGGCGCTGCCGGCGTTGCGGCAGTATTGGCGGCTGTACTTGTTTCGCGGTATGGCGTCCGTCAGGGCATTCTGTTCGCACTTGGTCTGCTCCTCGGCATAACGCTCTATCATGCCCGTTTCGGTTTCACCTCGGCTTTCCGGCAATTCGTCGCGGTTGGTCAAGGGGCTGGTTTACGCGCCCATATGCTCATGCTCGCGGTTGCAAGCGTGCTCTTTGCGCCCATTCTTGCGAGTGGGAAAGGCCTCTTTGGCGTTCATGTTGCCGGTTCGCTTGCGCCGGTTGGCCTCGCTGTTCTCGTCGGTGCCTTCCTCTTTGGTGTTGGGATGCAACTTGGTGGGGCGTGCGCCTCAGGTACCTTGTTCTCGGTTGGCGGCGGGCAGACGGCCACGCTCTTCACCCTCGCTGGCTTCATCGTCGGCTCGGTCCTCGGGGCCTGGCACTGGGGATTCTGGACCCAGCCAGCGCTTAACCTGCCAGCGCTGTCACTTGCGACGGTATTTGGTGGTTATTTTGGTGCCCTCATCGTTCAGCTTGGTGTCATCGGGGCCATCACGCTTGTAACGATCCTCATCGAGCGAAAGCGTCGTCCACCTCAGATCGCTCCACAACCGAGTGCACGAGGCCTGGCCCGCGTCATCCGAGGCACGTGGCCGCTGTGGACCGGTGCTGTCGTGCTCGCAGTCCTGAATGCTGCGACGCTGCTCGTGAGCGGTCACCCGTGGGGTATCACGTCAGCATTTGCACTCTGGGGCTCGAAACTCGCCCAGGCACTCGGCGTAAACGTCTCGTCGTGGGCCTATTGGTCTGGCAGTCGGGCTGCGAGCCTTCATGCTTCGGTCCTCGCTGATGTCACCTCGGTCATGGACTTTGGGATCGTGCTTGGCGCCATGATCGCTGCAGCATTGAGCGGCACGTTTGTCCTGCACCGCCATCTGCCACCGAAAACGGTCGTCGCCTCGTTGTTGGGCGGTGTGTTGATGGGCTATGGTGCACGACTTGCCTACGGCTGCAACATCGGCGCTTATTTCTCGGGCGTAGCGTCCTTTAGCCTGCATGGCTGGATCTGGGCGATCGCTGCTTTGCTCGGTACAACTGTTGGTGTGCGCTTGCGCCCGCTCTTTGGCCTGACTGTCCCCAAGCAGACAGACGCAGTCTGCTGAGTCATCAACTACTTGGTAATTGGCAGCGAGGTGGTTGGCTTTGTCAATGGTGCTGCCACCTCGCTGCTCCCATTCTCGTCGTGCTACCCTTACTCCCAACTGAGGTCGCGTTGGTCTTCAACTTTCTCCCACGCAATATCGACGCCCATGCCCGGCCGCTCCGGCACGACGATCACCCCGTTTTGAGGCTCGACCGGCTGGTCCCAAAACCACTGCAACAACTGATTCCACTTCACGAGGTATTCAACCATCGGCGCCACTGGTTCCGGTAGCGCTGCAAGAAACTGGACCGTCGCGGGAACCGAATGCCCGTGGGGAATGAACGGCACACCGTAGCTGCTTGTCAATGCAGCGATCTTGATCCCTTCGCTGATTCCGCCAGCCCAGTAGAGATCTGGCTGGAGCACGTCAGCTGCACCGGCTTCCAGCAGATGCCGAATGCCCCAACGCGTATATTCATGCTCGCCGAGCGCAATCGGCACCGGGCTTTGTCGACGCAGCGCAGCAACCTCGGTAATCTGATCCGGCAGGTATGGCTCTTCAAGCCAGCGTGGTCGAAGTGGCGCAATCGCATGCACAACTGCTCGGGCAAACTCCGGCGTCCAACTCATCCACGCGTCAAGCATGAAGTCGCGGTCAGGCCCAAGCGCATCACGGAGCGTCTCTGCCAACGTGAGAATCTTCCGCAATCCCTCTCGACCATCTGCCGGCCCCCATCGGGGAAACCACTTCGTTGCGCTGAAGCCCTGCTCGACCAGTGCTGTCACACGCTCGCGGACGCGTGTTGGCTCAAGTGAAAAGCCAAGCATGCTGGCATAGACAGGCAGGACGGTGCGCACCGGTCCACCGAGAAGGCGATGGACCGGTACACCGTGCCAGCGCCCACGCAGATCCCAGAGTGCACAGTCGACTGCGCTGATCGCCATCATGGTTAACCCTTTGCGGCCATGCACCTGCGCGCGGTACAGGCGATCCCATATCCGCTCGCTGGCAAGTGGATCGTGGCCGAGGAGCAGGGGACGTAACTGCGTGGCGATCGCCCACGCGACATCCCGCTGTACCGGACCAGCAAGTCCTGTTACCCCCTCGTCAGTCTCAATCAGCAGCATCACCTCGCGTAGCCGATACGGTCCCGGTCCGCTCTCTTCTGGCAGCCACCACTCTCGCTCCTCAGCGTGGTGCTCAGGATAGATGTCCACTGGACGGCTCAGCCGTTCTTCCCAAAACATTCCCTCATAGGGGAACGTCCCGGTAAGCTCGACAAGCCTGACCGCTGTAATCTTCATCGTTCCCGTAGCTCCTTTCGCGTTGCCCGTCTGCGGAGAAATATCCCGAGCCTGCTGGCCTGTCAATCCGTATTCTCCCAGCCTTGCTCGCAACCAGGCGATCATCTACCCTTGATCCCACAGGTGATGGAGTCCACCCGCGCGGCAAGCGCAAACCGCTGTGTTCTCTCCTGCGGCTGATGACTCCTGACGGGGTGTCAAGGCATTCCAATAAAGTTGGCCTGAAGGGAGTGCATGATGACAGCCAGTCGGTCGTCAGTACCGCCGACAGCACGTGATGTGCACGTGGCGCGGCGGGCCGTCCAGTTCATTATCCTCATTGGCTTGGTGAGCTTCTTCGCTGACTTGACCTACGAAGGTGCTCGCAGTGTCACGGGGCCATTTCTCGAACTACTCGGTGCTCCTGCCGTGGTTGTCGGGCTCGTCGCCGGACTTGGTGAGCTGGTTGGGTATGCCTTGCGGTTGGTTTCCGGGCGGCTTGCTGATCAGACGCGCGCGTACTGGCCGATTGCCCTCGCTGGTTACCTTATTCAGATGGCCGCAGTGCCGTTACTCGCGCTTGCTGGGAGTTGGGAACTTGCCGCATTGCTCATCGTGCTTGAGCGAATCGGCAAAGCCATCCGCAATCCGTCGCGTGACGTGATGTTGTCCTATGCAGCTCGTGGCATGGGGTATGGCTGGGGCTTTGGTCTGCACGAGGCAATGGACCAGGCTGGCGCCCTAGTTGGTCCGCTGGTTGTCACGGGAGTGTTACTTACCGGTGGCGACGAGCGCCGAGCGTTTGCCCTGTTGGCCATTCCGGCAGCAATCACCTATGGACTGCTGGTTTTCGCCCGTATCGTGTTCCCCCGTCCACAAGCCCTGGAGCCGGCAACACCCACAGTCTCGACCACGGGCTATACCCGAGCGTTTTGGCTCTACCTGATCGGCGCTATGCTCGTTGCTGCTGGCTTTGCTGACTTTGCGCTGATCTCTTATCACTTTGCGGCGGCGCGAACCGTCAACGGTGTATGGGTGCCGGCCCTCTACGCCATTGCCATGGGCGTTGGTGGCGCTGGATCATTGCTCTTCGGCCGTGCCTTTGACCATTGGGGCGTCGGCATCCTATTCCCACTCACTCTCCTGAGCGCACTCTTCGCGCCGCTCGTCTTCTTGGGTGGCCTCACCGCAGCCGCGTTCGGTATGGCATTGTGGGGTATTGGTACCGGCGTCCATGAATCAATCATGGCAGCAGTTGTCGCAGTCATGGTGCCGGCTGAGCGCCGCGGTTCAGCCTATGGGTTGTTTAACCTTGCCTATGGCATTGCTTGGTTTCTCGGCAGTGCGTTGCTGGGTGCACTCTATGGTTGGTCGGTCGTGGCGACCGTCGTTGCTGCGCTCGTGCTGGAATTGGCAGCGCTCCCCTGTTTCTGGGTAGTAGCCCAGGCTCTTCGCAATCACCATCAGGCGTAACAAAACCGGGCGTGGGATATACCCACGTCCGGTTCTGCCTTCGCCAGCCCTGCGCCGGTCACGCAACTCGTGTCTGTGTTTGGCCGATCGTCGTGAAGCCGACGAGGGCTGATAGCGCTCCGACCACAAGGTGAAGGAGATTGTCCGCCATATTAATGTGCACAAGACCAAGTAACATACCATCCGGCGCGAGCCCAGGAATCAGCCCGAGGATGCCAACCAGCAGATACACAATCCCAAGCCCCTGAGCAAATAGCCGCGAACGGCCAGTATACGCTGCGGCGATGCCAAGCACCCCAACGACAACATGAATAAGGTTGTGCACAACATTGACAGCAAAGATGCCAAGCAACTCCCCACCTGATGGATTCAGCAGAAAGCCGAGTACGCCAACTAGGAGAAAGACAATCCCGATCACGAGTGCGAAGAGCCGTGCTAGATCACGCATACGTTACCTCCATCCGTCCTCCTTCGGAAGACCGTTGTGAGCATCCGCGCTTGGTTCCAAGCGCTGGACGTGCACCGGTGCTCACTCGAGAATACGGAGGGGCAACCCAACAAGATCACTGGTCACGCTACCAATGCTCAACAAGCTGTGCGAATTGCTCAAGGGTCAACAAGCCAGAGACCTCGACACGTGGCTCGTTCCACCGCCGTTCTGGTGTCCACTGGGTACCACCCCAAGCGGCGAGTGCACCGTCATACCCCGCCGCCTGCACCGCCGCGATCGTTGCGGCGTCGTACTCACCATATGGATACGCAAAGAAACGTGGTGGCTCGCCCACGATCGCTGCTAACTGCTCGCGACTTGCCGCGACTTCACGCCAGCGTTGATCTGCTCCAATCAGAGGCAGATGAGCGTGGGTGAGGCTATGTGAGCCGATTTCGTGCCCCTGGGCGACAAGCGTCCGCAGCTGGTCAGGCGTTAACTCGGAATGCCCAGCAACGATGAAGAACGCCGCATGCATCTCGTGGGCTTCTAAGACTTGTGCCGCGGCCCACTGTCCAGCGGTACCATCGTCAAACGTAATCACGACCGGTTTATCAGGTAAAGGTCCGCCGTTTAAGACAGCATCATATGCCTGTGCAAGTGAAATCACGGTATAGCCGTGATCCCGCAACCAATCAAGCTGCTGGGCAAACTTCCAGAGCGGAATCCGGTAGCGGCTCGCCGGCTCGCCGACCTGATGGTACATCAAGACGACGATCCGCGTTGATCGGGCAAACAGCGACCAGGAAAAGTCAGGCGCTTGCGGTTGCTGGGCAACCGGATGGGTATCAATGCCCCGTTGCGCTGCATACGCTGCACCAAGGCGGCCAAGCTGTACCTCCCATGGCGTGCCACGCTGGTCGGGGTGCCATTCAAAGCGTGCCCGCTCGAACCACTGCACGGTGTATGTCTTGCCATCGTCGGGGTTAACCTCTTGGTGCTCTTCGCTAATCGGATAACCGAACATGGCAAGCCCCCCATTGCGTTCCCAAAAACGCTTGAAGCCGTAAGCGAGGAAATGTCCGGTTTGCGGAAAGTAGCGACGATCAGGTTGCTCCGCCGGCGGTGGATCAAGGCGGATCGGCGTGAAGGCCGGATCCTGTTGCGCCTGGTCGCTGGTCAGAAGAGAACCAAGTCGTGCCAAGAGGATCTGCCCCTGGAGCTCCGGATGCTGTTCAAGCCGCACCCGCTCAAAATCCTGAACGAGGAGCCCATCTTCCGTGTGCGCTTCATCAATCGGGTAACCGAACAGGCGCACCGCGCCGTGTGTTCGCCAAAACGTGAGGAACGGCTCCGCCACATGATGGCCTGTCTGCGGAAAATAGACCATAGATGGGGCTGCTGACACCGGCGATGGTACGATCGTCAACAGCAGGAGCATTGCTCCAATCCAATAGCTGTGCCTGAGCAAGCGCGCACCACCGCGCATCGTAATCCCCTCCTCTTCTTCCCATCCCCAGACCGATTCGCAGCCAGCCGGCGCCTGTCGCTGTCAGCCAAAGCCAGCAGTTTGGGCTTGTCATTCGGGACTGTCAAGTCCCGTTGCTCAGCACTATTCTTCGCTGTGTTCCCTCACGGGATGTGTATGAATCGTGGCAGGCCAGGGGCTTGACAACGTGTCACCGGTATGGTATAAAGAGAGTGCACGGTTCCGAGGAGTTAGCGGACCGGCGATCGGAAGCCTCGACCGAGGCAACCGAGATCCAGCTCGCCAGCCACCTGGCGAGAGCCAAACCCCCAAGAGGGGTGCGGCGCCGGCAAACGGATTCATCAACAACCGACGCTCGTCGGAAGGGGGTGAGTTCGGGAGCCGGATGGAGCCGGTGCCGGAACGGCTCGTCGGAGCCGTGCTTTATTTTCGTCCCCAAATGAGCCACCCCTCATCGGATGGCATCGCGCTTGGATGCCATCGCTTTGTTTCCGTAAGTGCAGGATGCCTTAACGCAGAGCGTGGAACACAGTTCGCTCGCGGTTGCCTCCTCGCTTGGCGTTTCTCCCGCGCTGTGTCCCCTCGATCACGCATCAGCTACTGTCCTGCAGTACACGAAGCCACGCCGAGTCTCGCGGCTGTCCAGGACAGATACGTCATCCGCAAACGAGCACAAGCCGTTACCGTGGGGCGAGCAGTGCACTGAGTGAAGGAGCAATCCGCAAAGCAGCATTTACCAAAAACGCGAGTGCGAGCAGCACGATACCCAAAGCGAGGGCGAGTGCGAAATCGCCTCGGCTGCTCTCCAGTGCAATTGCGGTGGTCAGAATTCGCGTCTGTCCTTTAATATCTCCGCCAACCATCAACGAGGCCCCAACCTCCGCAATTGCTCGACCAAATGCTGCGGCAATCGCAAAAATCACCTGTGGCAGCGCCGCGCGGATCAATTCCCAACCCATCGTGATCGGGCCTGCCCCAAACACGCGCAGGGCGTCGACCAATTCGGGATCAAGCAGACTCAGCGCCGAGCGGGTAACGCCTGCCGCAATCGGTGCGGCCACGATGAACTGCGCCAGAATCATCGCCTGCGGCGTGTACAGTAACTGCAACGAACCCAGCGGCCCGCTCCGCCAGAGAAAGAGCATCACCGTAAGGCCGACAACCACTGGCGGCAACCCCATGCCGGTGTTCACAACAACCTCGAGCGTTGTCCGGCCGGGGAAGTGCCCAAGCGCGAGCGCAACCCCGGCCGGGATACCGACGATCGCGGCAAGCAGCGTAGCCAGCCCTGAGACAAGCAGAGAGAGCCGAACGATGGCCAAAAACTCTGGATCAGCGTGCAGAATCAGCTGCAGTGCACCGGTGATCCCATCCCAGAGCAAGGCCATCCCATTGCCTCCTATGATGTCCCGAGTTGATCTTCACGTTTGCCCGCGTCGGGGAAGAAGAGTGGCTGGCCGTACTTATCTTTCCCGTAGTTCGCAATGAGCTGCTGGGCCTCGGGTGAAACGAGCCAATGTGCAAAGGCCATTCCGCCGGCCGCATTCACCTTCGGGAACTTCGCTGGATTCACCGGCATCACGTGGTAAATGTTGAGGAGTTGCCGATCGCCTTCAACCAGAATCTGCAGCTGGATCTTGCCCCGATAAGAGAGGAATGTCCCCCGGTCGCTCAACGTATACGCGCGTTTCTGGTCAGCGATCGTCAGTGTTGCTCCCATCCCTTGCCCAGAGGTAACGTACCACGGTTGGCCCTTTGGATCGATCCCAGCCTGCTTCCATAACTTCTTCTCCAACTGATCTGTGCCCGAGTTGTCATCCCGGCTGATCCAGGTTGCGCCCTTCGCAGCAATCTGCTTCAGCGCCGCAATGGCAGAGCGTTGGCCGCGAATCCCAGCCGGATCATCTGCTGGACCAACAATGACAAAGTCGTTGTGCATCACCAGAAGCCGCTCTGTGCCG
This sequence comes from Thermorudis peleae, assembly GCF_000744775.1. Taxonomy (NCBI): domain Bacteria; kingdom Pseudomonadati; phylum Thermomicrobiota; class Thermomicrobia; genus Thermorudis; species Thermorudis peleae. The sequence continues at coordinate 403,363 of NZ_JQMP01000003.1, forward strand.
TTGCCTTGCGCCATCCATTGCTGCTCAGCGTCTGGCGCATGCACGAGCACAACATCAGCTTCGCCGCGCGCTCCAAGTTCGAGCGCTGCGCCAGTCCCCACACTCACGACCTTCACGGTGTAGCCAGTCTCTTTCTCAAAGACTGGAACTAACACGTCGAGCAAGCCGCTGTCCTTTGTGCTCGTCGTTGTCGCCAGGATAACGTTCCGGTTCGCATCAGTTGCTGTTGGAATCGGCAAGGTTGTTGCTGTTGGTGCGCCAGTTGGCATCGTGGTGACCGTGGCAGGTGCCGCGCTCGCTGTCGCCGCTGCTGTAGTGGCTGTTGGACTCGCCGTGGCCAGCACCGCTGGTTGGCTGCTTGCCATTCGGCTGGGAATGGCAGTTGGGCTCGCTGTCCCAGCCCCGCTGCAGGCCACGAGCAGCCACCCCAGTACCGCCAGGATGCTAAGCAACAGAGATCGGCGCATGCGCTTCCGCTCCTCTCACAATCGCTCCGCTCCTACGCTCTGCCCGTGAATGCGACACTTGATGCGATTGGCGAAGGCTTAGGCACTGGGCTTGAGTCCAATCTCCTCGGCAAGTTGCTGGATCATCGCAAGGTGTTCTCGTGGTGAGAGACCAAGCCCCATCAGATTAATGCCCAAATGTGTTGCCCCAAGCGCACGCCAGGCCTCGATCTCTTGGAGCAATTGCTCACGTGGAACCTGTGACAAGGAGAGTCGTCCCTCAATCCCGAAAGTTGCTGGATCACGCCCTGCGTCGCGGATCCAACCGCGCAGTTCCTCAAGCATGGCGTAGAGTTGCTCACCAGGACGAATCTGCGGTAGCCAGCCATCGCCAAGCCGCGCTGCTCGGCGTCGCGCAGCTTCCGACATCCCACCAACCCAGATTGGAATGGGGCGTTGGACTGGCAACGGGTTAATCCCAACGCCGGGGAGCGTATGCCATCGGCCTTCAAAGTTCACGATCTCTTGTGTCCAAAGCAGACGCAAGACATGGATCTGCTCGTCAAGTCGTCGACCACGCGTGTGAAAGTCCTCGTTCAGCGCAATGTACTCGGCCTGGTTCCAGCCCACGCCGACGCCAATGCGCAGTCGCCCCCCAGAGAAAACATCAAGGGTTGCTGCCTGCTTGGCGACAAGTACCGTCTGCCGCTGGGGCAAAATGATGACGCCAGGAATGAACTGCAAGCGCTGGGTAATAGCCGCCAAATAGCTAAAAAGAACAAACGGCTCGAGGAATTGATGGGCGGACGTGTATGGCCCTGTCCAGTTCGGGTATTGCCGAATATCAACCCCAACGACGTGCTCATAGGCAAGGAGATGGCTATACCCAAGTGCCTCAGCAGTCTGCGCATATTCTCGAATAAGGCCAATATCTGTCCCAATTTCCGTTTGGGGGAACACCAACCCAATCTGCATAGGGCACTACTCCCTCTGTAGCACACCCGTCCTTGCCGGCAATCCTACAGCATGCTTCGCCAAAGCGAGAAGCTCCTTCATCCGTTGCAGCAACGCTGAACGCGACGCGAGCGTCGCTGTTGCGTATCTGCAGAAATGCAATGCGCCCGGGAGCGCTCCCGGGCGCATTCACCAGCGATAATCAGGATTAGTTGAGTGAACTGGCCAAGGCCTGCGGCGCGTGAACTGGGATCCGCTTGATCCGAGCTTGCTCAGCCTTCGGCAACGTCAGCGTCAAGATGCCATCAGCAAAGGTGGCCTCCGCGTGCTCCGTGTCGACCGGCACCGGCAGCGTGAAGCTCTCAGCGAACTGACCCGTGCCAATCTCGCGGCGATACCAGGTCACCTTCTTGGCCTCGTCCTCGCTGAGGTGATAGCCATAGTGACCACGGATCGTCAGCGTGTTCTGCTCAAAGCTGACCTCCAGGTCCTCCGGCTTGGCCCCCGGTACCGCCACCTTCACCACTAAGGCCTCGCCCGTGTCATAGATGTCGGTTGCCGGCCGATAGCTCAGCACACGGCTGGCCAACGGGCGTGCTGTCCGGCCAAAGGCCTCCTCAAAAATCCGGTCCATTTCGTTCCAAAGCCGCTCCATTTCCGCAACCGGATTCCACCGCTCCAGCATTGCCATCACCCTCCTTCCTGCTACAGGTTTCTCAGCAATGCTTCCGTTATATACTATACTCATCTCACACAAGTTGTGTCAAGAGCGTTGCGCGCTACGTTTTCCCGGCATCCTCGTAGGCGAAAAACGCAGTAAGATTCAGTGGTGGTTGGGTGGGGAGTGCCCAGAGAGGGTGCCCGTGTCCTCATGGGCTGTGTGGGGCAGAGCTGTGAGCAGTGCGGTTGTTGTCTCGATCCATGATGTAGCACCAGCCTACACCGCCGAGGTCGTTTGGCTGCTTCGCCAGCTCGACGCCATCGACGCCGTTCCGCGGAGCCTGCTCGTGATCCCCTACGAGCGTGGTCAGGACGACGTCCGCCAGTCAGCAGAACTTGTCGCACTCCTCCAGGAGGAGCAAGCCCGCGGCTCAGAGATTGTGCTCCATGGCTATACCCATCGTCGCGCTGGGGCGTGGCGGGGTTCGCCACTCACTATCGCCCGTGCTGCTGGCTTTGCTCGGCACGTTGCTGAATTTGCAAGCCTCGATTGGCAGGAACAGCGCGATCGGTTGCTGCGTGGTCGCCAGCTTCTTGCCGAGATCGGCTTGCAAACCAGTGTCTTCTGCCCACCAGGCTGGCTTCACACTGGCGAGTTGCCTGATCTGCTACGTGAGGTAGGGTTTCGTGCCCTCGTCGAAATGCTCTGGCTCCACGACGTGGAATGCCGTCGACGCGTTGTCACGCCGTGGTTTGGGTATATGGGCGCAGGTGTACTCAATGAAACACTGACACAACTGGGAGCGATCGCGCTCACACCGTGGCGGACGTCGGCGCGTGTCCTGTCCGTTTTCTTTCATCCGCAAGGCGCGTCGCGTTCGCGAGTTTGTGCACACACGCTCCAGATGCTGGCGCAGGTACTCGATCGTGGGGCAAGACCAATGACATATGCGCAGGTGCTCGATGTCGTGCATTGATCTTTCGATCGTCATTCCAGCGCGGAATGAGGAACGCTATATTGGCGCAGCATTGGCGTCAGTAGCGGCACAGGCCTGGCCGCTGGAGCGGCTCGAGGTCATCGTCGTTGATAATGGCTCGACGGATCGAACAGCGGAAATCGTTCAGGAGTTTCAGCAGCAGCACCCCTCGTTGACTGTGCAACTCTTGCATGAACCACAGCGTGGTGTGAGCCGAGCGCGGAACCGTGGCCTTGCTGCTGCACGTGCACCGCTGGTGCTCTTCCTCGATGCCGATTCGCGAATGGCTCCGAGCCTCACCGCCGCGATCATCGCCTGCTGGCACCGAGGCTACGCGGCCGCAAGCATTCGCATCATCGCAGATTCACCTGACTGGCTTGACCGCGCGTACTTCGAACTCGCCGACCTTGCAAAGCGCCTCTTTCGTGTCTACACCCAGCTCTGCTACTGCGAACGAGCCCTTGCGTTGCAGGTCGGCGGATTTGACGAGCGCCTTCGCGTTTCGGAGGACTACGACTTTTTGCGGCGTGTCCAACGTGTAGGCGGGCGCCTGGCGTTCTTGAACGACAGCTGGATTGCCACCTCTCCCCGGCGGCTACGACGCTGGCCGTTCCGCCTGGGGATGCTGGTCATGACTGTGCAGTGGCTGCTTGCGCTCTTCGGCGTTGGGCGTGACTGGCCCTACGCCAGTGTCAGCGAGGAGGCAGAGCCATGGGCGTCGACGTCTCCGTTGTCATCCCTGCCTATAACGAAGCCAACTACATCGCCCGGGCGTTGGCCTCGGTTGCGGCGCAAGCCTGGCCCGTAGACCGGGTCGAAGCCGTCGTCGTGAATAACGGATCAACCGACGAGACGAGCCAGGTTGTCCGGCGTCTTCTCCCTACTCTCCCGATTCCCGTCCAGTTGATCGACGTTCCGTGGCGTGGACGAAGTCGAGCCAAAAACCTCGGTGCTGAGCACGCCCACGGTACGATTCTCGTCTTCCTCGATGCCGACTCAGCGCTCGCGCCACATCTTGTGCCTAGCATCGTTGCTGCGGTCCACGCTGGCTATCCGGCTGGCAGTATTGCTGTCCTTGCCGATGAAACGTCCGATCCGCTCGACCGTGCCTTCTTCCGCCTCATTGAATTTGGCAAGCGACAGTTCGCCATCTATGCCCAGATGCTCTTTTGCACGCGTGCGTGCTTCCTCTCCCATCGTGGCTTTGATGCACGTCTTGAGCTGGCTGAAGATCGCGAGTTCCTTGTCCGACTACAACGATCGGGGGTGCCACTCTGTCATCTCACGACGACCTGGATCGTCACATCACCACGGAGACTCCATCGCTGGCCACTCCATCTCGGGATGATGGCAATGTTCGCACGCTGGGCGCTCGGGCACATTGGGATCGGCCGTTCCTGGCGCTACTGACCTGGTTCAAAGAAGTACCGTGGGCGCTCATACGCCTTGGCCGTGCGGGTGGTGGCCGAGCTGTTGGCGTCCTTGCCATCTGGCTCGGTTGGGAACGGCTGACTGAATGGTGGTGGCACCCGAACGATGTGCGACCTGCTGGCGTCTTTCGCTATCGTCCTGTGCGCTACCATGGCCCTCCGGTGCACTTACAGGATGGCACCGTCGTCCGCGAGGGTGACCTGATCCTCGAACTCCACCTCAACAACCGTACGCTCTCCCGGTTGAGCGAGCGTCAGCCGTTTCGCCCTTGGCCACTCCTCGCTGAAGCGAGAGAGGACTTGCATCACCTTGCCTGCGAAATCCAACGCGGCACCCTCGGACCGATACGGGCATTGCGTGGGATCACGCTGCTTGCACGAGCAGGACGTCGACTTGGCTTTGAGGTGCAACCAGCGCCAGCCACCTGGTATACCCGGCTCCAGCGTTTCTTCTTCGTCGGGCTTCTCGCGATTTATCACCCGCAGGGGTGGGACGTTGCCCAGCGCTTTCGCCAGCGTGGCTGGCCTGGCGTCGCCTGGATGAGCACGCACGTGCTCATTGCCCGCTATGGTGACGGCTGTGCCGAAGCGCTTCCCGTAGATTTGCCCTCACAGGCAATTGCTGCACCGTGCGAGTCTGGCAACTAGCGCCGCGCGCTTGAAACTCGATTCGCAGCGGTCGCGTGACGTGGCGAAGATGGCGTAGCTGGGCTTGGTGTTATACCCCGCAGCAGGATCGTTCCCTCAACAAGCAAGATCGCTACTGTAATCACGGCTGAGACCACGCACCACTGGCAAATGGCATGGATCACAAAAAGTTCAAGGTAGGTCAAATATGCCGCGTAGAGCGTGCCAGCCAGGGCAATGGCCGTATTTGCCGCAGTCAGGAGTTCAGCTCGCCGAGGCTGCCGCAGCCGTGCCAACGCCAGCATGCCCAAGACGAGATACATGCCTGCGCCGAACAACGCAATCGGAATCCCGGCAATCTCAGCATATTGGCTCTTCTGCACAGTTCCGCAGTCACCAATGTTGCAGATCAAGAGTGATTGCCGGTAATGAACAAGCGTGAGGTATCCAGCATCAAGCAGTCCGGCAAGGGCCAGAATTGGCGTCGCAAGAAAGACCCGTGGCTGGACCGTCATGACTGTGCTCCCAGCGCCTTATCCAGTGCCTTCTTGAGATCATCATAGCTAGAAATTGTGAACGGTGCGCCGTTGTTCACCGAGAACGACGGTGTGGCTTGCACCCCTTGGCTCGAGCCTTGCTTGGTCATAGCCTGCACATCGCCTTGATGCTTATGGCTGTCGAGGCACTGATTAAACGCGTTCATGTCGAGCCCAACGACCTGAGCGATCTGCTTGAGCCGCGCTGGCGTGAACGAACCGACATTCTCGCCAAGCTGGTTTGCGTAAAGGGTTTCATGGAAGTCCCAGAACTTGCCCTGATCGAGGGCGCAGAACGCTGCCTCAGCAGCAGTCTGTGATTCCTGACCAATGAAAGCGAAATCGCGGAATTCTAGCCGGACTTTGCCAGGCCGGATGTAGTCATTGATGAGTTGTGGTAAGACGAGGTCTTCAAAGTTCTTGCAGGCCGGGCACTGATAGTCGCCCCATTCCACGAGCAACACTGGCGCATTCGGATTGCCCAGCACTCGGCCATTTTGCGGAATACCCGTAAAATGGCCAGTTGCTGGCTGAACAGGAGCCGTCGCCTGCTCGGCCTTGGGCCGATTCAGGTAAATCAGCACTGCTGCGGCCAAGACTGCAACGACGACAACACCGCCAATCAGCAACTGGCGGCGCCGGCGTGCAGCACGTTCCTGCTCAGCGCGTCGCTGGGCGCGGCGTGAAAGTTGTGCAGCGGTCGATTGGCGAGGTTTCGTAGCCATTGGTGTTCGTTCCTCCTGCTCGGGCCTTCCATTGTTGGGCTAATGGTAGCATTCAGCTGTGCTCAAGAACGATTGCCCTTGCACCGTTCAGCCGAGCTCCGCTAGCCTCGTACCAGCGTAGCGGAAACGGTGACCCAGAATCGACAGCAACCGAAAAAGCCGAGGCGACCCAAATGCCCACTGTGCAACCAGGCGTCACTATGACTGTTCCATGGCGAGCCGCCCGATGCCTTCGTGCGGTGTCGCGTCGCACCGATCATGTGCGAGCCATCGTGGATGCCTGTGCATCAGCGTATCATCCGTCGGCTGGAAGGCAAGCTGATGCACTAGCCACAAGGACATCGCTGGATATCCAGACGTTTACCGCTGGTGTGCTTGGCTTGCTCGTGGCCACAGTGGTGCTCTTCGGTGTCGAACTGACGCGCGTCTTCGTTGCCGATCTCGTCTTCGTCGTCGATCAGAGCCGTCGTACGGCACTGGCGTTGGCCACGTTCGGTACGTTTGCCTCGCCAGTGCTTGCCCCGCTCTTGGCTCGTATCCTTGGTTGGCGTCGTTTGCATGGGATTGCGCTCATCGGTCTGTGGGTGACCCGCTTGCTCGTGCAAGGCATTGCGGATCCCTTGCCCCGCGTTGTGCTGGCAGGCATCGGCCTTGTCTGCTGGGGGTGGGTCCTCATCTGGCTCCTGCGCATGCCTAACCAGGCCATCGCCTGGGGAGTCCTTGCCGGCTTGGTTGTGGATATTGGACTGCGCGCCCTCTGGCAGACAATTGATCTCCCTTGGCTCCAAGCGCCGGTTCCGCTCGCGCTGACGACCGCGCTGGTGCTCAGCAGTGCTGCTTTTGCGGTATGGGAAGAAGTGCTCTTTCCGCTCACGGCTGAACCGCAAGGACGTCAGCTGAGCCGCCTCGCAGTGATTGGCCCAGCACTGGCGATCTTCCAGATCGTCGCCGGCAATCCCGGCTTTGTCCTCGTCCATGGCGGGCGTACGCTGCCGCTGAGCGTTGCTGTGCTCGGGAGTGCAATCGCGCTCGGCTGGTGTCTCACGCTTTGGCTTGGCCGTCATTGGCTCGGCTGGGCTGCACTCGTGCTGGTCGGCAGTTTTGGTCTTTGGCTTGCCTGGCGCAATGATCAGGGAGCAATCCTTGGCATCGTCCTTGCGATTCTCGCGTGGAGCGCGCTGCTAAGCATCGCAGTGCGAGGCAGTGACGAATCCGCAAATACACGCCTTTGGCCTGCTGCGCTCTGGATTGCAGTGGGACTGCTTGTTCACGTCGCTGGCTTGTTCTGGTACTACACCAGGACAGGCGATGGACGAGCGCTCGCGTTCATATGGGGAGTGCTGAGCCTTATTACCGCGGTCTGCTGGCCCCACGCCCCCGTTCGTCGCAACCAGTTGGCAACCCTGGGCGGTGCCGTGGTCTTGCTTCTTGCTATCGGTGTCGCCACGCTGATGACTATGCGACAGGGACCGGAAGCCGCCGTCCAGACGCCTCTCCCCTCGACCTTCAGCGTCATGACCTATAACATTCAGTCAGGCTTCGCGCGCGATCACCGCTGGAACCTTGAAGAGACCGCCCGCACAATTGCGGCAGTCCATCCTGATGTGGTGGTCTTGCAGGAAGTCAGTCGCGGCTGGCTCGTGACAACTGGGGCTGATGATCTGCTGTGGTTGAGCAGACGCCTCGGCATGCAAGCCGTCTGGGGACCAACGTCGAGCGATGGCTTATGGGGCAACGCCATCCTGACCTCAGCGCCAATCGTGCACGTTGAACGGTTGCGGTACCCGCAGACGCAAAACCTGCGTCGTGGCGCAGTGGCTGTGCAGGTACAAGCCCAGCATGGGACAATCTGGGTGGTTGGAACGCATCTCGACGACCCACGCAATGCCGATGCCGTCAGGCTTGCCCAAACAGCGAGCCTCCTCTCGTTCGTGGCAGATCGCCGCCCGCTCGTCCTCGCCGGCGACTTCAACGCTGATCCCGGCACACCAGTCGTCACGCACGTGCTCGCAGCTGGCCTCGTTGATACGGGGGCGTCCTTCGGCCCTGATTTCACTACGTCCTCCGATCGCCGTCGGATTGACTACATCTTTGTTTCTCCGCCACTTCAGGTTGAGCAGGCTGGCATCGTCGATCGCTGGTCATCCGATCATCGCCCAGTCGTGGCTTGGCTGCGTCTGCCTTCAGCATCCTGAAGCGAGACTGCGCATTCCTTCGGCCCTCTGGTAGGCTTGGAATGCGACGAAGTAGCTGAGAGAAGGTTGTGGCAGCATGATAACCGTCACAGAGCCGCAGCAGCAGGCTCACGGAGCAAGTGAAACCCGCCCAGTCCTGGTAATCGCTGGAGGCACCGGTCTTGTCGGACGGCATCTCATCGCGCAGGCTCGTGATCGCTACACCATTCGCGTCCTCAGTCGAAGCGGCCGGTCGCAAGATCCTGCTGTGCAGGTCGTGAGCTGGGATCCCCAAGCTGCCGCCCGTGGTGCGCCAGATGCGCTCGCCACGCTCCGTCAAGCACTTGACGGAGCAAGCGCCGTTGTCAACCTTGCCGGTGCCTCGATTGGCGAAGGCAGGCTTACCCCACAGCAGCAACGTCGCGTGCTCCAAAGCCGCTTAGATGCAACGAATGCCCTGGTCGAGGCGTGCCTTCGCTGCACTCGCCCGCCAAGTGTGTGGGTACAAGCCTCGGCCGTCGGGTATTACGGTGACACCGGCGACCTCGAAGTTGATGAGACCTGTCCCCCACAGCCTGGCTTTTTCCTCTCCGATGTGTGTGTCGCCTGGGAACGCGCAGCGCGGCGCATTGAATCGCGCGCCGATGGTGCTGTTCGGCTTGTCATCACCCGCTTTGGCCTCGTGCTCGGCCCTGACGCTCCCGCCTGGCAGCGCCTCGTGCTGCCGCTCCGCCTCGGCGTTGCTGGTCCGTTTGGCAGTGGTCGCCAGTGGTGGCCCTGGGTCGATGTCGACGATGTTGCACGCGCTATCTGTTTCCTCATTGAGCATCCCGATTGTCGTGACGTCTACAATGTCACTGCACCCGATCCTGTTCGCCAGATCGATTTTGTGCGTCGGGCGGCACGCCGTCTGCATCGTCCCGCGGTTATCCCAGTCCCAGCGTGGGCGCTCCGCCTCGTCCTTGGTCCGACTGCTGATCAATTGCTGCTGGTCAGCTGTCGTGCAGTGCCGCGGCGATTACGCGCAGCTGGCTTCGACTTCCTTGTCCCTCTCCTCGATACTGAACTCGATCGGTTGCTTGGCCCACGAACGAGGTAAGGCTGTTGCAGCACCATGGCCTGGCGCATCGGCACCTCTGGCTGGTTCTATCGCCACTGGCGTGGACGCTTCTACCCAGCTGAGCTCTCACCGCGCTCCTGGCTGTCCTACTACGCGCAGCACTTCCGCACAACCGAAATTAACCGCAGCTTCTACCGCTTGCCGACGCGTCAGCAGTTTGCCCAGTGGGCTGCAGCAGTTGCTCACAGCCCTGGCTTCTGCTTCGCCGTCAAAGCCAGTCGGCTCATTACCCACGTGCACCGCTTGGGTGATGGTGTGGAGGCGCTTCAGCAATTGCTTGAAGCTTCAGAAGGCCTTGGGCCAGCCCGGGGCCCGCTCCTGGTGCAGCTTCCACCAAGCTTTTCGCGCGACGACGAGTGTCTCCGGCAGTTCCTCACGCGCTTACCCGCTGATCTGCCTGTGGCATTCGAGTTCCGGCACCCGAGCTGGTACACGCCTGAGGTCGTCGCCATGCTCGACCGTGCCGGATGCGCTTGTGTCCTGGCCTACGGTGGCGCGCATCCGACACCCGAAGGATGGTCAGCATTCGGGTCGTTCGGGTATCTTCGCGTCCACAGTGGCCGCTTCGACATTGGCTTGACTGACGACGAGATTGCGTGGCTCGCCGATCGCATTGCGCACTGGCCTGGGCACAGTGCTGGGTTCGTGTACTTCAACAACGATCTTGGTGCCCATGCTATCGCTGATGCCCATCGGCTGCGGGCTCGCTTGCAGGCCATCGGCATCGATGCCATCTAAATGGCCGTGGATGCGCTCGGTATTGACAGGGTGAGAGAGAGAAGCTATACTCATGCCTCGGGCGATGGAGTCCGCCCAAGGCTAGGTATGCTAGCCTGAACCGCCGAGACAAGGCTGATGGCTCCTGCCTACAGGATGTGGGCAGGAGCATTGTTTTTGGTTCTGCCTCCGTCCTGTAGGTGCCTCTGGCAACAGGAGTGCTGGAAACGGAGGTGGAATCGTGGACAATCTCTGGGCTATCGCGGCGGTCTGGATGGCGCTCGCCCTGGCTGCAAGCGTCCTCTCCATTCGCCTCGGTATTTCCGTTGCCCTCATGGAAATCCTCGTTGGGGTGTTTGGCGGCAACGTCCTCCACCTCAGCGTCAATGATTGGATCAATGCCCTCGCAAGCTTCGGCGCCGTTGTCTTAACCTTCCTCGCCGGGGCTGAAATTGAGCCCGACACCTTCCGCCGGCATCTCAAGCCGAGCATTGTCATCGGCCTTGCTGGCTTCTTCTTCCCGTTCTTGGGTGCCGCTGCCTTCGCTCGTTTCGTCGTCGGCTGGGCACCGAGCGCATCCTGGATCGCTGGCATCGCACTCTCAACAACCTCGGTCGCGGTCGTCTATACGGTCATGGTCGAGAGTGGGTTGAACGAGACCGATCTTGGCAAGCTGATCCTGGCTGCCTGCTTTGTCAATGGCCTCGGCACCGTGCTCGCGCTTGGTCTCATCTTCGCCAACTATAACCGCTGGCTTGTCCTCTTCGCTGTTGTCACCGGCGTCGTGCTCGCGCTCTTGCCGCGCTCGACCCGTTGGGTCGTCGCGACCTGGGGCAACCGGGTGACTGAGCCCGAAATCAAGTTTCTCTTCCTCGTGCTCTTCGCGCTCGGCTGGCTTGCGACTCAAGCCAAGAGTGAAGCCGTGCTCCCAGCCTATCTCATCGGCCTGGTTGTCGCAGGCGTCTTCTCTCAGCACCGAATCCTCATGATGCGCATGCGCACCATTGCGTTTGCCATGCTCACGCCGTGGTACTTCCTCAAGGCTGGCCTCTATGTCTCAGCTTCCGCAGTGGTACAGAGCATCGTCCTTATCCTGGCATTCCTGGCCGTCAAGATGGTCGCTAAGCTCATCGGTGTCGGCCCCTTAACACTAGCCTTCCGCCTTGGCCGTCAGCGCAGTGTCTATACCACGCTCCTCATGTCAACCGGCTTAACCTTCGGCACCATTTCCTCCTTGTTTGGCCTGAACCACGGCATCATTAATCAGTCCCAGTACACCATCCTCGTGACCGCTGTTATTGGCTCAGCTCTCGTACCCACCTTCATTGCCCAGACCTGGTTCCTGCCACGCGATGCCTTGACAGAACGTGCGATCGGTGAGTCCGCACCTGCCCACGAATTCGCAACAGTCGGAGAGGAGCAATAGCCAATGTACCGCAAGATCCTCGTCGGATTCGACGGCTCACGTGGGGCGCAGGAGGCGCTACGCCACGCAATCGCAGTCGCGCAGGCCTTCGGTGCCGAACTGTGGACGCTCTCAGTCATCGAAATCCCACAACTCGCGACCGCAACCGTCGGCGAAGTCGATGAGCAGCGCCGGTTGATTGAACAAGAGTTTAAGACCCTCCAGGAACGTGCGCAACAGCTTGCCCGCGAAGCCGGCATGACCGTACAGACCATCACACGGGTTGGTCATCCTGCCCAACTGCTTGTCCAAGAAGCACAGCGTGGTGGCTTTGACCTGCTGGTTATCGGTCACAGTGGTCATTCCGGCATCTGGGGCGTCTTCCTCGGCACGACTGCTGACAAGGTCGTGCGTCACGCTCCGTGTACGGTGCTCGTCGCACGCTGGTAGCGTCCACCCTGGAGCACCCAGCGCGCGTGAAATACGCGTGAAAATAAATGGAGTAGCGTGATGCCATCAGCCGCCATTGCGCACATGGTTACCGCGAAAAAGGCAGATATCCTCAAACTCCTTGCCCGCCGTGGCTGCCCAATTTGCTCTGGGTGTCATGATGAGCTTGAACGTTACTGGTTCTGGTTCTTCAACGAGTCCTATGGCGAAGCCAGTGTTGCCGCACAGTACATCGCATCGTACGGTTTCTGCCCTGAGCATACGCGAGCCATTGCCCGACGGGGGGCCGTCTGGCCAATTTCCGTCATCTACGACTGGACGTTGAGGAATACGCTTCCGTCATTGCGCCAGACACGGCAAGCTCTCGGCGAGGGCGAACGCATCCGCTTCCGCGCCCTCAAACGACAACTCGCTGCCGTGCAGCCCAAGGGCCGCTGCATCATTTGCCAGATGGTCGACGAAACGGCTAAGCGCCTTGTCGACGATCTCCTCCTCGTCCTTACCCACGACGCCGAAACACAACACTGCTTCCGTGCAGGCGATGGCCTCTGCATGCCGCACTTCTTCCTCTCTCTGCAGTGCGCCCAGCCCGATCGGCTCGCTGGCCTGCGACTCGTCTTTGATGTGCAGCTTGCCCAGCTCGAGACGCTCTACGCTGAGCTTGAAGAATATTTCCGTAAATCCGATTACCGGTTCGCCAATGAACCGCGCGGCCCCGAGCAAACTGCCTGGCTGCGGGCTGTTCAGCGCTTTGCTGGTGACACCACAATGCTCGCCCACGGACAGGAGGAGATGCGGGATAGCGGCAACAGTAATTCCTAGTCCAGAGCGAGGGAGCCAATGGTGGCTTTGCAGGGAAGCATTCGCACGTACCAGTATCGCTGTGCCATGCCAGTTGAAGGCCTCACCATTGTCTTCACCCAGCAACGCCTCCGGGTAGCCTACTGGAACGCGCTGGCCACGCACGTACGGCGCGCTCGCCGCTCCTTGTCTCGTTCTCCACGCGCAAAAACGCCCGATCCTCCGCTTGCTCCTCAATCAGCAGGCTTCGATCTCAAAACTGTCCGCGCGCAGTTCCGAGCCCAAGGGCTTTACCATGGGAATTATCAAGATGTCGAGCGCGCCTTCCGGGCAGTGCTTCGCCGGGTTGGGCCGCCGCATCCCCGCCGCTATGACCCGTGGTCTGGAACCGTCTCGTATTGGTTTATGAAGGGCTTGCCGGTCTCCCAACTCACCTGCGATCCCCGTGTTCGTCTCGAACCGGTTCCCCCATGGTCGTCCCGAGCTGGTGTGCGTCATACAGTCCGGACAAGGCTCTTGCGCGTTCGCGTCGGTACCGATCACGAACGGCAGCCAATCTGGCTCGCGCTCCCCATCTTCCTGCATCGCCCGTTACCAACCGACGGCATCATCCGCCTCGTGCGTGTCCAGTGGCGGCCTTCTCCGCGCATCCATTTGCCGACGCCCGAGATGGTCGAACGCTTCCAGCGTGCTCTCGGGCTCGACAACGCTGAGATCGCTGCAGCACTCCGTGCTGTTGGCCTCGACTGGACTATTCCGGAACAACTCGCTCCTTGGGTACGACGCCAGCTTGAGTGGTCAGCGAGCTTTGTCGTTGCTTTGCCAAGTCGGCCAACTCAGCCTGGGCCGGCCCGCCGGTCTGCAGCAATGGCACTCTGCTGGCGAGTGGTCGCGAATCACGGACTGCGATGTGGCTATTGGCTCGGCGACGATGGTGCCGAGGGCGACGTTGTCCTTCCGCACGCGTGGCTTGCCGACATAGCTCAGGCCGATCGCCTGCGCAGCCTACGGGCACGGCGGCGCAACGAACTTGTTCGATCCCTACTCGTGTGGGGGCAGTCAGCGAGCAGTTGTCCATCGTGGCTGCGCCACGCCCTCAACGCGCTGCCGTCTTGGCGCTCACCGACCCTCTTCGCATTCTTAGCCTGGTTCTGGCAGTGCCATCGCTTCGCTGGCGACGAACAGGGCTTTGCTCTCCTCTGGACATGGCGTGTCGATGACCGCCGCCTTGCGCTCCAGGAGTGGAGTCGACGTACAACGTACTGGCGTCGGCGTCGAGAGGCGTATCGGCGCATTGCCGCACAGCTGAGTAGACGCTATCGGGTCATCCTGCTCGAAAAGCAAGACCTTCGCCCCTTAGCAACGGCCAACGTACCTGGAGCCGTGCCGTCGCCAGAACAACATCAGCGGATGCTCGCTGCTCCGTCGCTCCTCCGCGCGTTACTTGCGCATGCGTTTCGCCGCGACCATGGCCCTGGAGCGGTGGTGCTCGTGCCTCCTCCCACACTGCACCTGTGTCCAACCTGCAGCACGGCTCGCAATGCAAATCGCGGCGCATCGCCAACCTTCGTCTGTCCAACGTGTGGCACGGCTGAGGATCACGATCGTCGAGTGTGCCTGTACCTGCTCGCGCAGGTACACGATACGCTGGCACAACAACGGGGTGATCAGCCGGCAACGACGACACAGTGATTCAGAAACACCTGTTTGTGCCTGGTTCCCGGCCTCGTAGGGAACACACAATCCATCCACTCCCTCGTTACGTCATTGCGCTACCTGGGATCGAGCGCTATCCTCAAAACCAGAGGGGAGCCGAGGGAGGCAGACAACATGGGTATCGTCGAGACGCTCCGGGCGCATGTCGGCCGTGTCCCGAACCCGGTCAGCCGCACAACCCGTGAGGCCCATGCTCGTATCCGCGGCGCAAAAGTAACAATCAGCGTGTGTCCCTACTGTGCTGTCGGCTGCTCGCAGCTCGTCTACACCAAAGAAGGCCGCGTCATTGACATCGAAGGCAACTACGAGAGCCCGATCAATGGCGGCACGCTCTGCCCCAAGGGAGCCGCAACCTTCCAGCTCATGAACAGCCCCTATCGCGTCACGACTGTGAAGTACCGCGCTCCCTATAGCGACCATTGGGAAGAGCGGCCGCTGGAATGGGCAATGGAGCGGATTGCCCAGCTGGTCAAGCAGACCCGCGACGCGACCTACGAGCATACCGACGCGAACGGTATGGTTGTCAACCGCACGTTAGGCATTGCACATCTGGGCGGTGCGACGCTCGATAACGAGGAGAATTACCTGATCAAGAAGCTCTTCACCGGTGGGCTCGGCATCGTCGCCGTCGAAAACCAGGCCCGTATATGACACTCGAGCACGGTGCCCGGTCTGGGCGCCCGGCTCGGTCGTGGCGGTGCGACCACAATGCAGCAGAGCCTTGCTGACAGCGACTGCATCGTGATCATGGGCTCGAACATGGCCGAGAATCACCCGGTTGGCTTCCGTTTTGTCCTCAAAGCCAAAACCCGGGGTGCGACGGTTATCCACATCGACCCGCGCTTTTCCCGCACCTCGGCCTTGGCCGACTACTACGTTGCCATCCGGCCCGGCAGTGACCTCGTCTTCCTCGGCGCGCTCATCAACTACGTCATCAACCACCCGCGCTGGCAGGCTGATTCGTTCTTCCATGACTACCTTGTCCACTATACTAACGCCGCAGCGATTATTCGCCCCGACTTCAAAGACACGGAGGACCTCGCTGGCCTCTTCAGCGGCTACGACCCCCACGCGCGGCGCTATGATCCCTCTACCTGGCAGTACACCACCGCTGCACGTGCCACGTTGCCTGGTGTCTCTCACAGCGACCATCACGATTACCAGGCGCCACAAGACAGCGAGGCGCAATCTGAGACTTCTGAAGAGCCAGCGCGCCCGCGCGTCGAGCCGGAGCGCGATCCAACGCTCCAACATCCCTTCTGCGCGTTCCAGCTCGTCCGCAAGCACTTTGCCCGTTACACCCCCGAGTTAGTCGAACAAGCCTGTGGTGTGCCACAGGATGTCTTCCGTACCATTGCCGAAACCATCCTCGCCAATTCTGGTCGCGACCGTACCACGGCCTTTTGCTACGCTGTCGCCTGGACGCAACATACTATCGGGACGCAGATTATCAGTTGCTGTGCCCTGCTCCAGTTGCTGCTCGGCAACATCGGCCGCCCCGGCGGTGGGATTCTTGCGCTACGTGGGCACGCAACGATTCAAGGCTCGACCGATATTCCAACGCTCTACGATCTGTTGCCGGGCTACTTGAAGATGCCTCGTGCCCTACCAGGCTACGCCACGCTTGCAGACTACCTGCGCAGTGAACGTCCGCAGACTGGCCAGTGGTACGACATGCCCAAGTATCTGGTCTCCCTGCTCAAAGCGTGGTACGGCGACGCAGCCAAGCCCGAAAACGACTTCGCGTATGACCTCTTACCCAAGATTGGCGGCGACTACTCCTTCGAGGCCATGATCCCGCTTATGCGTGATGGTGTCATCAAGGGCCTCTTCTGTATGGGGATGAACCCAGCTGTCGGTGGGCAGAATGCTGTCCTGGCTCGTCGTGCACTGGCAAACCTCGACTGGCTTGTCGTCCGCGACATTCACGAGATTGAGACGGCCGCCTTCTGGTATGACGCGCCTGAGGTCAAGCGGGGTGAACTGCGCCCAGACCAGATCAAGACCGAAGTCTTCCTCCTGCCAGCAGCGGTTGCCGCAGAGAAAGCCGGCAGCTACACCAACACCCAACGCCTTGTTCAGTTCCACGAGAAAGCCGTCGATCCTCCTGGTGATGCCCGCTCTGAACTCTGGTTTGTCTACTGGCTCGGCAAGCGGCTCAAGGAGCTCTATGCCGGCGATGAGAGCCCGGCAGGTCGCCAAATCGCAGCCCTCACGTGGGAGTATCCAACCATCGGCCCACATCATGAGCCCGATCCCATTGCCATCAATCGCGAGATCAACGGCTACACCGTCGCTGATGGCAAGCTTGTTCCTGGATACACTGCTCTGCGCGACGACGGCTCAACCGCCTGTGGCTGCTGGATCTATTCCGGCATCATGCCGGAAGAAGGCCGCTTGCTCTCACGCCGGCGCAAGGGCGATGATCGTGCTTCGCTCGAATGGGGCTTCTCCTGGCCAGCCAACCGACGCATCCTCTACAACCGGGCTTCGGCTGATCCCCAAGGTCGCCCCTGGAGCGAGCGCAAGAAGTGGGTCTGGTGGGACCCGGAAAAACAACAGTGGACGGGATACGACGTCCCAGACTTTCCTGTGACCAAACCGCCCGACTATCAGCCCCTGCCTGGCGCAAAAGGCCTTGATGCCCTGCCCGGCGATGCTCCCTTTATCATGATGCCGGATGGTGTCGGCTGGCTCTTCGCTCCGACTGGCCTGATGGATGGCCCGTTGCCGACGCACTACGAACCGTGGGAAACGCCAGTTCCCAATCTGCTCTATCCCTCCCAGCCACGCAGCCCTGTCGCGCCTGTCTTCGCTCGGCCAGAGAATCGCTATCACGACATCGGCGACCCGCGCTATCCCTATGTCATCACAACCTATCGCTTAACCGAGCATCACACCGCTGGTGGCATGAGCCGTTGGGTGCCCTGGCTTGCTGAATTACAGCCCGCCGGATTCGTCGAAATAAGTCCTGAATTGGCCGCAGAGCTCGACATCAAGAACGGTGATTGGGTCGTTGTAAGTACCGCGCGTGGTGAAATCGAGCTCCGTGCCCTCGTCACCTCGCGCATGCAACCGTTGACAATCAACGGCAAAACCGTGCACGTGATCGGTATCCCCTGGCACTTCGGCTTTGGCGGCCTCGCAACCGGCGGGATTGCCAACGATCTCAGTGCGCTGATTGAGGATCCGAATTCCTTAATCCACGAAGCCAAAGCCTTTACGTGTGCGGTGCGCAAAGGACGATTGTCCTCATAGGGTAGGAGTGCGTGATGGCGGCAGATCTCCGCGTCGGCACAACTGGTGCTCGGCCAGGCGCTATGGGCTTCCTCACCGACACCACCCTTTGTATCGGCTGCAAAGCCTGTGAGGTTGCCTGTAAACAGTGGAATCAGCTGCCCATGGACAACTTCGGTTTCACCGGGATGAGCTACGACAACACCGGCGATCTCGGTGCGACAACCTGGCGCCACGTCGCATTCATCGAGCGGATCGACGACCACACTGGTCGCCGCCCCGTGAAATTGCAGCCCTTCCAGAGTAACTGGCTCATGCTCAGCGATGTCTGCAAGCACTGTGTTTACGCTGGCTGCATGGAAGCCTGCCCAACTGGTGCGATTATCCGCACCGAGTTCGATACGGTTGTGATTCAACAGGACATCTGCAACGGCTGTGGCTATTGTGTGCCCGCTTGTCCCTTCGGTGTGCCCGAGTTGAGTCTCACCGACCGGAAAGCGCACAAGTGCACGCTCTGCTATGACCGGCTCAAAGATGGTCTCGAACCAGCCTGTGCCAAGGCCTGTCCAACGGACGCGATTCAGTTCGGTCCCGTGCCGCAGCTCATGGAGCGTGCGCGCAAGCGTGTGGAAGAGTTACACCAGCAAGGCGTGACAAGCGCCTATATCTACGGCGATCGCGCTGTCGGTGGCACTGGCGGCATTGAAGGCCTGAACGCCTTTTTCATCCTGACCGCACCGCCCGAGGTCTATAACCTGCCTGCGCAGCCAGAGTTGCCTCAGCGCCGTGTCCTTCCTGCGTTCCTCAGCACGGCAGCTGCGGCGCTTGCCCTCGGCCTAGCGGCCTGGCGTGCTTTGCGCGGTGTGAAATGAGGAGCAGCAGATGATGACGGTCGACACTGGCGTACGACGCTGGGAACATCGGCGGGCCCGCTCTGTTGGCGAAGCTGCTGCAACCAGCTACTACGGTGTTCCACCAATCCATAAGGCTCACTGGCGGTGGTCAGTTGCGCTCTACTTCTTCCTCGGTGGTTTGGCTGGCGCGAGTGGGGTGATTGCGTCCTTCGCACGGCTCTTCGGCGGCCGCGAAGCACGGCCGCTCGTGCGGCTCGCGCGCTACCTCTCCTTTATCGCTATTCTCCCTGCCCCCTTCCTCCTTATTTATGACCTTGGACGCCCCGAGCGCTTCCATCACATGCTCCGTGTTGTCAAGTTCCGCTCCCCGATGTCGCTCGGTGTCTGGGGGCTCATCGCTGCGAGTGCAACAGCCACCCTCAATGCGTTCCGCCAGGCGGCCGACGATGGCATGCTCGGCCAGCGCACGCCGCTGGCTGCCCTTGGACGTCGCTTGCCTGACCGTGCGATTGCTGCACTCAGTGTCGGCCCCTCGTTCTTCCTCAGCGGCTACACTGGCGTCTTGCTTGGGGCAACGGCGGTGCCGCTCTGGGCCAAAAATGCGCTCTTGCTCGGTCCGCTTTTTCTCTGTTCCGCCCTTTCGAATGCGTGTGCCGCCCTTTCCGTGCTCCTTCGTCGGCTCGGACCAGCGTCCCTGCCCCTGATCCATCGGCTGGAGCGCCTTGAACGGGTCGCGTTGGTCAGCGAACTAATCTTGCTGGTAGCGCTCGAGCAGCAGAGTGGACCAGTCATTGCGCGCCCGCTTCGCACTGGCCGGCTCGGCCGCGTCCGCAACGCCTTGCTCAGCGCTGGCCTTGCACTCCCTATCTCCGTGCACCTGCTTGTCGGCCAGCGCCGCGGGCGCTTGCCTGAAGCCCTACGGCACATCGCGACGCTCTTCGTCCTTGCCAGCGGCTTCGCCCTCCGCATCCTCATCCTCTTTGCCGGTCACGCCTCCGCTGATGACCCCGAAGCCACCTTCGTCTTCAACCGCCGCGGAAGTCGCCCCTGAGAGATGAATGGAAAGAATCAGCCAAAACAGTTGCCTTCATCTTTGTAATCATGTATGCTTGCTTGCACGGTTTGCGGTCGCGTGCGCAATACCGCGGGGGACAATGGCTGAAAGCATCGTTGTGCAAGGACTAGTCAAGCGGTACGGCTCAGTGCTCGCCGTTAACGACGTCTCGTTTACCGTCGGTGAAGGCGAGTTCTTTGGCTTTCTTGGCCCAAATGGCGCTGGGAAAACCACCACGATCAGCATCCTCTGCACGCTCTTGCGTCCAACTGCCGGCCGAGCGTGGGTCGGCGGCCATGAAGTCTCGCGTGAGCCCGATGCCGTCCGGCGTGCCATCGGCGTCATCTTCCAGGATCCGAGCCTCGATACTCAGCTGACCGCCGAGGAAAATTTGGCGCTGCATGCCCGTGTGTATGGCCTCCCCAGCACCGTGTGGCGTCCGCGTGCTGAACAACTCCTCAAACTTGTCGATCTCTGGGAGCGACGCCGCAGCCCTGTCCGCACCTTCTCGGGTGGCATGAAGCGCCGGCTCGAAATCGCCCGAGGCTTGCTTCATCAACCCCACGTCCTCTTTCTCGATGAGCCGACCCTTGGGCTCGATCCCCAGACTCGTCGCGGTATCTGGAGCTACCTCGAGCAACTCCGCGCGGAAACTGGCGTGACGCTCTTCCTGACCACGCACTACCTCGACGAGGCCGAGCGCTGTGACCGCGTTGCGATCATCGACCACGGCCAGATCATTGCCCTTGATACCCCTGACCGGCTCAAGTCACAGGTTGGCAAGGACATTGTCACGCTAACGACCGCCGATAATACGCGGGCGGCTGCCGAGTTGCGCGAACGCTTCGGCCTGAATCCATCCATTGTCGATGGAACGGTACGTGTCGAGGCTGCGCAAGGCGCATCACTCATCCCACAACTCATCCAGCACCTCACGGTGCCGATTCAAGCTGTCAGCCTCCACCGCCCGACCCTTGATGACGTCTTTGTCGCACTGACGGGGCGGCAAATCCGTGACGAAGAGGTGAGTGACCTTGACCGGATGCGCGAGCGTGTCCGGCGTGGTCGTCGCTGATTGCCAAGGAGTTGTCGATGACTACCACAACTACCGCGCGTCCAGTTTCTCCAGTTCTGCCCAGTCCTCTTGTCCGTGCAGCGATCGGCGCATTCACCCTCTGGCAGCGCGACCTCTTGCGCTTTTGGCGCGATCGCACCCGAATTGTCGGCAGCCTTGCTCAACCCCTCCTCTTCCTCGTCGTCTTCGGCGCAGGGCTTTCACCATGGATCGGTCGGCTTGGTGGAGCGCAAGGTGGGCCTGACTACATCCAATTCCTTTATCCTGGCATCATCGGGATGTCCGTGTTGTTCTCGTCGATCTTCAGCGCGGTCTCAATTGTTTGGGATCGGGAATTCGGCTTTCTCAAAGAACTCCTGGTTGCCCCCATTCCCCGCTGGTCGATCATCGTCGGCAAGGCCCTCGGCGGCAGCACCACCGCCATGATTCAGGGCCTGCTCATGCTTGTCCTTGCGCCGATCATCGGAGTCAAGTTGACGCTCACGAGCGCCCTCGCGTTGATCCCAGCGCTGTTCGTGCTTGCCTTCGCCTTGAGTAGCGTTGGCTTGGTGATCGCTGCCCGAATGCGCAGCACCGAAGGCTTCGGCCTCATCATGAATTTCTTAATGACACCGCTGCTCTTCCTCTCCGGCGCTCTCTATCCCCTAAGCAATTTACCGTCCTGGCTCACTGTCCTCACGCGCATCGATCCCGTGAGCTATGGCATTGATGCTGTTCGCAAGATCGTTCTCGAGGGCAGTGGCGCTCCCGAGTACGTCGTCGCCCAATTAGGGCTCACCCTGTTTGGGCGTTCGCTCTCTCCCCTAGTCGATATCGCACTGGTCTTTGCCCTCGGTTGCGTCCTGATCGGTGTGGCGTCCTGGCTTTTTGCCAAGCAGGACTAAACGACCGGGTTTTCTAGCACGAGCCCGTCAATCTCAATCCGCACCCTGTCGCCAGGTAGAAGCGAGAAGTCATCTGGCGGCACGATGCCAGTACCGGTCATCAGCACACCGCCAGTCGGAAACTGCAGTTCCTTCAGCAGCCAGCGGACCAAGTCGTCCGGTGTCCGCTTCATTAGCGCCGTCTGCGTTTCACCCTGAAAGACCACTGTTGCACCGCGGGTAATCGCCATCGTCACGCCAAGTGTTGTCAACCGTTCTGCCGTCACAATGCGGATCGCCGGTCCAAGTGCTGCAGCCCCGTTATAGATCTTTGCTTGTGGCAAGTAGAGCGGGTTTTCACCCTCAATATCGCGCGAAGATACGTCATCCCCAACGGTGTAGCCGAGCAACGACCCATCCGCACAGAAGTAGACGGCCAGTTCCGGTTCTGGCACGTTCCAGTTGCTGTCCTTTCGGACATGAATCGGTGCCTGTGGGCCAGCAACACGCCACCCAAGCGATTTGAAGAACAGTTCTGGCCGCTCTGCTTCGTAGACAAGGTCATAGATCGTCTTCACTCGTGCCTCTGCCATCCGGGCGTCGCGGCTCCGGAGATAGGTCACCCCTGCTGCCCAGACCTCCATATCGGGCTCAATCGGCGCAAGCAACGGATCTGTTGCCTGCTCAGAGGTCGGAAGCGCTGCGAGGAGCGTATGTGCCTCAGACGCCGAAAGCTCCGTGAGCAACCTGAGTGTGAAGTGCGCTGGTAAGTACCGCCCGTCACGTGCCCAACGTGGGCCGCTTGGTGTCGCGTGCCGTGTTAGTTCCATCCGCGCTCTCCCCTCCTATCTCCGCTGCCGCATCCTACGGCACTGGCCATATCCGTGTCGAGAGACGACCATGCGTCTTGGCCACCAATTGCGTATGGTTAAGGCGAGGGTAGGTATCTGAATGGACTGGACGATGTATCAACTCATTGCACTCGATATCGATGGGACGTTACTCGGGCCAGACGGCACGATCCCGCCACGCGTGCACAAGGCCCTCGCCGCTGCGCGCGATCGTGGTGTGCTCCTTGTTCTTGCAACTGGCCGCCGTCTCCGTTCAACGCTCCCTGTTGTTGACCAGTTGGGTGCAATCGTACCGGTTGTCGTCCAGAATGGCGCGCTCGTCTGGGATACCGCACGGGATACCCCAGTATCCATGACCCCATTTGACCGTGCCAACCTGGAGCGCGTCGTGCACGAGGCGCTTGAACGGCGCATCGGCCTCGTGCTCATCCGTGGGCCAGAAACGGGCGAGCCCGTCGTCATTACAACCCAGCCTGATGATGCCTGGCCCCAGCCTGACATCATCTCGGCCTTTCGCAGTGGTCGCATCGAACGACTCTCGGCAGACGAACTGCTTGCTCTCCCCGATGTCTATACAATCGATCTCTTTGGCTGGAACGATCGTCTGCTGCCACTCCTTCACGCGCTACGCGCTGATGGCTTCAGCGTCTATTCCGGCGCCTTAGTAACCGATGCCAACCTCCCGGCGACCGTTGCAAACGTCCACATGCCGGGTGTAAGCAAAGCTGCCGGTGTCGCTGCGCTTGCCCGTCAGCACGGCCTCACCCTGGAACATGTCCTCGCCGTTGGTGATGGCGACAACGATTTGCCACTCATTGCTGCCGCTGGTCTCGGCATTGCCATGGGGCATGCCCCGTCACATGTCCGAGAGCAGGCCAAACTCGTCGTCTCCGCCCCTAACGGCGTCGCTGAAGCAATTGAGCGTTTTATCCTTGAACCCCGCCAGCCACCAGTACTCTACCCGACGGCCGAACGCTAAGGCGCAGTATCACGCCAGGCGACTGCTCGAATTGGTGCACCGTCCAGACCGCGCAGTCGTAGTGGCAGGAATGCGCAGCGATAGGGCTGTTGAGCTTCCAGTGCTGCTAACCCGCGGAGGTTCTCGACAATGAGCACATCAGCTCCAAGCAGGCGCTCGTGTGTCGCGCTTGTCCCGCTCTGTGTTGCGTCAACGTTCAGTGCATCGATCCCAACGAGCGATGCGCCAGCGTCAACAAGCGCAGCTACGGCGTCCTCTGCCAGATAGGGATGGTGCAGGTAGCGCTCAGTGCCCCAGTAGACGTCCCATCCAGTCCGCACCAGGGCGAACCAGCCAGGATGGAATCCCTCCAGTTGCGGCAGGATGTGCGCTGCTGTAATCGGCGTTGCCTCGGCAAGCCCGGTGACGTCGAGCACATATCCAGTGCCAAGAAAGCGATCCACCGGGTATTCGTCGATGGTTTTGCCGTTCGGGAAAACGTGCGCCGGCGCATCAACGTGCGTGCCCGTATGCGTGCCAAGATGCAATGCAGTCACACGCCACGGTGGTGGCAGCGGATGCGGTGAAAACCGTGGTTCAGGATCCCCTGGAAAGATCGTCATGCCTTCCCAAATCTCATGCGAAAGCTCGAACGTTACCATCATCTTCTCCTCATCCTTGGCTCTTTCTCGCTGCTTCCGTCTTCCGCGCAGCATTGCCTTCGTGGCCCGCTTGCTGCTTTCCACCCGTGCCCGATCTGTGATAGAACCCACTCCTGAGCGGGGATTGGGCCTGGGAAGGGGTGGGAATGCCCAACCGAAGAGTGTGGTGGCGAATCGCGCTTAGCATCCTGCTCGCCCTCGTCTCTGCCTTACCGTTACCCGTGCCAAGTCGCGCTGCCACAAGTACGACAGCTGATCCACGCGATTTCTACGGCATGGTCATCCGTGACCCCTGGTATGAATTCAATACTGACCCCGAGCGCTATCCTCTCCAGGTCAACTGGACCTTTGTTGATACCATGCTCGCTGGTGTGGCTGATGTCGGCGCCCGCTGGATACGTTTTGAGTTTCACGCAGAGTACGATCAGCCACAGGGTTCAGGATGGATTGATTGGGCCAAGTACGATCCGCTTGTCAACCAGCTTGCCCCGAAATATGGATTCCGTCTCCTTGCTCTCCTCAGTTCCGGCATGCTTGCCGACGTCGACCCGTCCTATCACTTCTTCCATATTAACGACGCCCCCGACACTAGTGGCCGCAACGCTTATACTCGCGCCTTTGTCAGTCGTGCCAAAGAGATCGTTGATCATGCCGGCGATGCGATCTCGGCCTATGAAATCATCAATGAGCCGAATGCGAACCTCATCCTTCATCAAGAGACTGCTGGAGCGACCAAAGCTGTTGATCCGGTCATCTATGGCCAGCTTATGGTCGATCTCTACCAAACCGTTAAGCCTGCTCATCCAACGGTCCAGCTCGTTCTTGGCGGCATGCTTGTCGAGCAAGAGGACCCGACCGGCTACCTCACATGGTTTCAGGCCGTTGTCCAATCGCCGGCAGTCCAGTCGTTCCGTGCGCAGCACGGCCACAACCCGTGGGACGCAATCGCCATCCATCCCTACAGCCTCGCCAACTTCAGCGCCGCCTCCGTGCTCGCAGCTGTTCAGCAACTGCATAATCTGCAGCAACAATACGGTGATGCTTCACCAATCTGGGTCACTGAAGTGGGCATGCCAGCCGATGCTCCTTACTGGAACGACATCAAGATCATGGATCCCACACCCAGTGAGCTTGCTCAAGCCAATTTCTTGCGTGACGTCTACACTGGCCTCCACCAATGGCCCTATGTCGCCCATGTCTTCTGGTTCAAATACGAAGATTTTGGCGAAGGCGACCAGGAGGCGCACTGGGGTCTCGTCCATCTGCGTGATTCAATGCTGCATTACGCCCGTGAAGCAACCCCCTGGCCACGCAAAGTTGCCTACTTCGTCTACCAATCCCTGGCCAATCCCTCTGCGGTACCAACGGCGCCAGTTCCACCACCCACGAACCCAGGACCAGATGTTCGTTATTTCCCTGAGACTGGCCATACGGTGCGTGGGCCTTTCCTCCAGTACTGGCAACAGCACGGCGGGCTCGCCCAGTTCGGGTATCCCAAAACTGAAGTTTTCTTTGTTGCTGGCCGTGCTGTTCAGTATTTTGAGCGTGCACGGTTCGAATACTGGCCGGAGTTCCGTGGTACACCGTGGGAAGTCCAACTTGGTTTCCTCGGCCGCTATGCCCTCCAAGGTCGCGTCTTCCCACGCCAGCCTGCCCCCGACCCCAATCTTCCTCCTGATCCCAACCGTCGCTACTTCCCCGAGACTGGCCAGTATGTCCAGGGCCCCTTCTTGAAATATTGGGATGCGCACGGCGGGTTAGCGATCTTTGGCCTGCCAATCAGCGGTGAACTCCAGGAAATGAATCCCGCTGATGGTAAGGTCTATACCGTGCAATATTTCGAACGGGCACGGCTTGAGTATCATCCCGAGTTTGCTGGCACGGAGAATGAAATCGAGCTTGGCTTGCTTGGGAATCAGGTGCTCCGTACGCTAAGCTGGTATCGATAAAGGAAGCCAGGCGGGAGAGGATGTAGAACATGGCAGAGCAGACCGAATCGCGCGTGGCAGTCTCCGTCCCCCGGAGCAGCGAACTACTGCCGTTTCACCTGCCAGTACCGTCGAGTACTCCCTTGTTGCCTGCCCAGCGCCAGGTCGACATCGAGGCTATCCAATATATCTGCATCCGCGTTGCCGATATCCGCAAGGCGGAAGCCTTCTATCAAGGCCTCTTCGGCATGGACGTCCTCTATCGCGCGCATCGCACTGACGACGGCTGGACGTTCTTGCCCGCCGACTTTGACTGGGACGCTGGCATTCGCCAAGGGGTGCTGCCTGATTATGTCTTGCTACGCAATGGTCCGCTCTCGCTCTTGCTGGAGTTTGCCGGCCGTGGCGCGGTCTTCGTCGAACCTCGCCTCAGTCACATCAGTCTGCGCGTTGCACCTGAAACCCTGCTTGATATTCGAGGAGAAGTCCTTGTCCGCGGCTATGCTGTAGCCGAGGATCTACCACACTCATTCCTCTTCCGCGACCCATTTGGTGTCATGTGGCACCTGGCAACCAGTGAGACTGGACCAGGACAGTAAAAGGATGGCTGACAGTGACCGATCCGCTGCACGAACTCATCGACTTGCTTGCTGAGACACCCAAGCAGGTCAAATCCCTCGTTACCGGGCAACAGGAGAGCGCTAACGCGGCGACCATCGGTGCGGTGCTCGCTGATGCTCTGGCCGAGGAGCGGCGTGTCCGCGCGCATGTCATCAAGATGGTGCATGAAAACACGCCCTACCTCCGTCAACGCGACGCTGGAGTAACGCCCGAGGAGGCAGCACAGAGCCTTGAGGCGCTCGCAGAGGTGTTCGGCCGTGAACGTGGCGAAACCTTGACCTTGCTCATGAACCTCTCAATGCGTGACTGGGAGCGCGAGGGCATTCACGAGCAGCACGGTGAGCAGAGTGTCGAGGACCTCATCGAACGCCTGGTTGAGCACGACCGAGCAATGCTCGATCGTCTCAACCAGCTGCGCAAAGCATAGCCTGTAGCCTTACGCCGTGAGCTTTGGTGCCGGTGCCGCTGCCTCAAGTACCGCCAGCACCGCGTCGATCTCATTCGTGGCTGGGATTGCTCGCACGACGACTTCGTCGAGTATCTCATCCCATTCCGCAAGCCCACGCTGCACGGCTTCAGCCGTCTCTCCCGCGACCGCCGTCTCGATCGCGCGCACGCCCATCCGTGCGAAGTGCGCGGCGTAACTCGGAATCGCTTCATAGGTTGCTGCCTCACGAGCCAGCCGCGCTTGTCCTTCAGGGCCAAGTGCTACCCGCACATAGGCATACCCGAGTGGTGCTGGCCGTCCAGCAGCCGCCGCTGCCTCATGGACCCACTGCATTGATTGCCGCGCGTGGGCTGGCGTAAGCCAGTTCAACAACACCGCGTCAGCCGCCTCGCCAGCCAGCCGGCACATACGCGGCCCAAGTGCCGCCACCACCAGTTCTGCCGGAAGTGCGGTCCGCAGTTCCGTAAGCCCCTTGCGGACTAGCTCGACTGACCGCGCTGACCCGCTCCCAATTCCGAGACGCAGGCGCTCGAGCGGCAAGCCCAGCGTGCGCACGTGCTCGATGATCTGTTGCGGTGTCCGCCGCGAGAGTGGCAAGACCCCAACCCCTAACCCAATGTGCTGCGTTACTCCCGCAGCGTAGGCCAGTGCAACCAACCCATCTCCCTCGGGTGTGTCATTGACCCAAAACGTCCGATAGCCGCGTTGCTCAGCCGCCGCCGCTGCAGCCTCAATCACTGTCCGAGGCAACACTGCGGCAATGCCGAATCCTCGTGCACCCATCCTGTCCTCCCTCGCTCTCGCAGAGAGGATAACACGTGGCCTTGTCGTGCTGGGGCTCAAGGGCGACGCAGCCGGTGAGCCGTCTGCTGCTCAACGCGGTGAGCTGGTGCCTGGTGGGGCGAACTCGGCGGATCAAGGCGCACCAGCCGAATGATCAGCTCAAGGACCAAGAGCTCAATACCGAACGTTATCAGCAGGGCGAACGGCGTGCTCAGCCACCGACTGCTCAGGAGCCAGATACTGCCAAGCATCATGACAAGGAGCACGCTAAATCCCATCCAAAAGAGGAGCCGCCCCACCCGTGAGGTCGCCAGCACGATCCGCGGATGCAGCGGGACACGAGCGAGCGACCAGGCGACGACGACAAGCACGACCCCAGCAATGGCAGCGATGACCGTTTCCATGGGTCTCTCCCTTGGTAGTCCAAGTTCTCCATAGAAACTATCGGCAGCATCCTGGGTTCAGGACATCCATCATGAGTGTGAGATTGCCCTAGCCCATTGCGGCTATGATCATCCTGGGGCGAATGGCGAAGATGTCCTACGGGTCACTTGTGCTATGATGCCGTCCTGCCAAACACCTGTGGCATGATCTGGGGATGAGGAGGCAGGCCAATGTGGCCCATTCAACTCGTCCTCTTTGACCTCGATGACACCCTTTGTGATCAAACGTCAGCCTTGCGCTGCCGTGTGGAACTTGCCTTCCGTGCTGCCTTGTTTGACCAGTCGCCCGAGCATATTCAGCCGCTCGTCGAACACGTCGTTCAGTTGCGTCGCATGGACGCTGGTGTCCTGCGCGAAGTCTTGGCAGCACATGGCTGGAACGAGCAATGGCGCGTTGAACGCGCAATGCAAACCTATAGCGCAAACCGTTTTCGTGGCCTTGCCTTATTCCCCGAAGCCCGAACTATCCTCGACCGTATTCAGGCCCACTTTCGCACTGGCCTGATCACCAATGGACCAAGCCTTATCCAGCGAGCCAAACTTGTCCATCTCGGCTTAGCTGATCGCTTTCCACTTGTCCTGATCTCTGAAGAGGTCGGCTTTGCGAAGCCAGCGCCGCAACTCTTCGAACGAGCGTTGCAGTGGGCTGGTGTTGCGCCCGCCGAAGCCGTCTACGTCGGCGATGATCCCTGGGGCGATATCGCTGGGGCGCAAGCCGTCGGGATCCATACCATCTGGCACAATCGCTGGGCAAAGCCGTGGCCTGCCTTGCCACCACCTGAATACGAAATCCGGAACCTTCAGGCGCTGCTGCACGTCTTGCTCGGTGAGGGGCCGGACGGGGCCGAGGATGCTGCGTTCAGTAAGGCCAGCTGAAACGGGTATACTCTCTGATCGTGAGCGCCCCGTGCGGCGCCCTGGCAAGAGCATCGCGGCTGGCAGAACGGGCAAGCCGCACTATCATACATGAAGGGAGATCACCGGCATGATCGATGTAGCGACCGCTGCGGCATCTTCGCCAAACCCCAGTCCGTCAACGCCGCAGCCTGAAAAACGCATTGTCCTTGCGCCGGTGTTTGGATTCTGCTGGGGAGTGCGCCGCGCGCTCACCTTATTGGAGCAAGCCGCAGCCAGTGGCCCACTGGCTACTGTCGGTGACGTGATCCATAACCCTCAGGTCGTCGCTGCGCTACGCGAGCGTGGCATTGAGGTCGTCGGCAGTGTCGCCGAAGCTGCCGCTCGTGGTTTTCAGCGCGTTGCCACCACAGCCCATGGCGCCGGCCCTGGCCGTGCCCAAACAGCCCAGCTTGCCGGCCTCACCCATCTTGACCTCACGTGTCCGCTCGTCACCCGTGTCCAGCGGCTTGCCGTCAAGCTCGTGAACCAGGGCTATTTCCTCGTCGTCTATGGCGATGCCACCCATCCTGAAGTACGTGGCGTGCTCGCCTGGGCCGGTACTGCCCGCGCGTGTGCGGCTAAGGAACCCGACGCACTCCCCTGGGCAAACAACGTTGCCGTGCCCCGCAAAGTCGCTGTCATTAGCCAGACGACCAAGATGCCTCAGGCCTTTGCTGCCTTTGCTCAGGCTGTCGTCGCGCGCGTGGCCGCTGCTGGTGGCGAAGTACGGATCGTCAACACCATCTGCGGCCCGACCCGTGCGCGTCAGGGCGCGATTGCTGCGCTCGCTGACGCTGGCGCAGAACTCGTGCTCGTTGTCGGCGGCCGGAAAAGCTCCAATACCGCCCGCCTCGTTGAGGTGGCGCGTGCGGCTGGCCTCGCCGCAATCCAGGTCGAGGGCCCTGCCGAAGTCACCGCTGACGTCGTCGGCACCGCCCGCGTCGTCGGCGTAACTGCTGGAGCCTCAACCCCCGATGCGGTCGTCGCTGCGGTTGTCGAACAGCTCCAGATGCTCGGCTATGCGCCTCCTGAATGGCCCGAAAACCACGATGACGTTGACCTCGATGATGACGACGCCTAACGTCACGCTGGCAAGCCCTCGGCGTGATTGGCGGATGTTCCCTCAACGAATCGTGGCCCGGCAACAGAATGTGCGGGGCACTACCCAGCGTTTCAGTGCTCAGCCCCTTATCCTTGCGCTCAGCGCTGTTGCCTTTGTGCTTTACCTCGTCCTTGCCTGGCGCGTGCGCCGCCGGCCGCAGTCCCAGCTCGACCTCCGCGCGACGCTGCTGCTCCAGCGCCTTCGCTCTCCTCTCATTGCGCGCATTTTCCACAGTGCGAGTTGGTTCGGCTTTCGGCCGCAAAGTCTCATCTTACCCAGCCTGACCATCGTTGGCTTCGCGGTGACCGGTAATCGACGCGAAAGCCTCTATCTCGTCCTCGCTTGGCTTGCAAGCCTTGGGAGTTTCTTCACAAAGCTCGTCGTGCGGCGACCTCGCCCACAGGATCCATTAATCCGTATTGTTCCCGCCGCGTTACGCGATACCAGCTTCCCCAGTGGACATACCATCCATTACACAGCATTCTGGGGTCTCACCGCCTACTTCCTGCGCCGCTGCTCGTCTGTGCCGGTCGCACTCCGGCGCTTACTCATCAGCTGCCTTGGCGCGCTCATCGCACTCGTCGGGCCCTCCCGCGTCTACCTCGGTCATCACTGGACGAGTGACGTTATCGGATCCTATCTCTTCGGCGGTGGCTGGCTGGGCCTGTTGATTACGGCGTACCAGTGCGGTCGGCAGACGCAACGGGAGTGACGTCATGGCAGGCACGACGCTGCTCATCGCCCACCGTGGTGGTGCCGTTCGCCCCGACGAAGAACACACCTTGACGGCCTGCAGCCGTGCGCTGGCCTACGGTGCCCATGCGCTCGAAGTCGACGTGCGGCGCACTGCCGACGGCGCACTCGTGCTCTGGCATGATGGCGCACTGGTCGACTCCACCGGCCGTTCCTGGCCAGTTCGAACTACCACGCTCGCCCAGTTGCGCCAGCTCTGGCCTCCGCTGCTTCAGCTTGAAACCGTCCTTGAGCGGTTTGGCTCCCGAACCCTCCTCGTCCTCGACCTGAAAGATCCAGCCGCCGTGCCTGCCCTTGCTGAGACACTCACCCGTTGGCCCTATCCTGACCGCGTCCTTGTGACTTCGCAGCAGTCGGCCGCCCTGCGCCGCTTGTCGACCATGGTTCCCCAGATCCATTGTGGCTTGTCTCGCGGTCACGCTATCCAGCATATGACGCGTATCGGCGCGGCCGGCGGCCGCGTGGGCCAATGGGCACTGACCCTTCAGCTCTGGTTTGGCCTTCGCCAGGCTGGTTGTCGCATCCTTGCCATTCAACATCGCCTCATCCAGCCACCGCTGATTCGCATGGCCCAGCGATCCGGCATCGCAATCCTGGCCTGGACAGTCGATTACCCCGCTGAAGCCCAACGGTTAACCAGCCTCGGCGTCTGTGGTATCACCACGAACGCTGTCCAGCGACTCGCCGCCCTCGACATCTGGCGATACGACCAACCAGTGAGTTGGCGTGACGTTCTTAGTCATCCTGCTCCTCGGGAATGTTCCGCTGCGCTTGCATGTTGTTCAGAGCGAGGAATGCGTGACCAGGCGGAAGGGGGACACCAACATGGGGTGGCCGCGGATTGGGATTGACCAACCAGACCGGCGTAGCGCCGTTGGCATGATTGAAGCCATCGTTCGCGCTGAGCAGCACGGCGTGCCAATGGTCTGGTCGATCACCGGCGCGCGAAGCCCTGATGCGCTCACGGCCTTTGCTGCAGCTGCCGTTCGCACAACGACTATCCAGTTCGGGACAGCAATCGTGCCGACCTATCCCCGTCATCCAGTCGTCATGGCCCAGCAAACCCTCGTTGTGCATGAGCTCGCACCTGGGCGCTTCCGCCTCGGCATCGGCCCAAGCCACCGCCCGACCATCGAAGGTGCCTATGGCATCCCTATGGAAAAGCCCCTCGCCCACCTGCGTGAGTACCTCACCGTGCTCCGTGCTCTGCTCTGGGAGGGACGAGTCGAGTTCCATGGCCAATACTTCCACGTGAACACGGAACTCGTTGGCAAAGCCCCTGTACCGATCTACACCTCTGCCTTGCGCGAAAACGCCTTCCGCTTGGCCGGCGAACTTGCTGACGGTGCAATCTCGTGGATGTGTCCTGCCCACTACGTACTGACCAAGGCGCTGCCAGCCCTCGAAGCCGGCGCAACGCGGGCCGGACGAACCGAGCGCCCACGGCTCGTTGCCCATGTTCCCGTCGTCCTCACCGATGACCCAACGCAAATGCACCAACGGGCGCGGAATGTCGTTGGCTCGTATGCCCGAATGCCGTTCTACGCTGCAATGTTTGCCGACGCTGGGTTCCCGCTTCCTGCCGACGGTACCCCCACGGATGAACTGCTTGATCATCTGGTTGTGTGGGGTGCTCCACAACGCGTAACCGAACGTCTCGTGTCCTTGCTCGATCAGGGAATCGATGAGCTCTTGCTCATGCTCATCTACGGCCCAGACCGCGAAGGCGATGAGGCGCAGTTCTATGACATCGTCCGCACCGTGCACCAGCACGTCGGTGAACGCTAGCGGATTCGCCGTTGCTGCTGCTAAGATAGGGACGAGGTGGCGGCTTTGTCGGGGAGGACGACATGACGGTCTATAATCCGGCAATGATTGCGCTCGGCATCCTCGGGTTCTGGGGATCAGTCTGGAGTCTACCCATCATCATCCGAGCGCGCCGGTTCGGCTATCGCACGCTGTCAACCATCGGCTGGGTTGCCTTTGCCATCAGCGTCATCATGACCCTCGTGCTCTTCGTCGTCGGTATCTTCGGACGCTAACGTCTGCCAAGCACGTATTACCTGTCCAATGCCCAGGATAATGCTATCCTGGGCATTCCGTGTTTGCCATGCCGCTGACGCTTCCCCTCCTCGTTCAGCGAACCCGAAGTGGTAGACTGGGGCGCGGCAACGCCGAGGAGAGCAGCGTTGCCGAAAACGGAATGGGGAAGACTCGCGCCATGGGCCAAGTCGTGCCCTTTGCATCATTAGTAGACCTTGGCCAACACCTTCACGCGCGCGGCCAGCGGATTGTTTTTACCAACGGCCACTTTGATCTCTTACATCCTGGGCACGTTCGCCTCTTGCAAACTGCTCGAACACTCGGCGACGTCCTCATCGTCGGGATCAACACCGACCAAACTGCTCAGCAGCGCAAGGGGCCTGGCCGCCCAATCTTGCCGGAGTCAGCGCGCGCCGAGTTGCTCGCTGCCCTCGCCTGTGTCGACTATGTCACCATCTTCCCACACCCCACAGCCGAGGAAGCGATCCGTATCCTCCGTCCCGATGTCTATGTTAAAGGCGGCGATTATGCCGCAACCCCTGATGAAGAAGCTGCCGGGAAGACTCCGCTCCCCGAAGCAGCAATCGTTCGCAGCTATGGCGGCCAAGTCGTGATTCTCCCGCTGGTGCCCGGCTGGTCAACGACCGCTATTGTTCGCCGCATTCTCGATGCCTATTGTCCAGGTCAGTCCAGGGATGCGCAACCATGAGCATGACAGCGCAGGCGACCCGCAGTGAGCGCCGCCAGATGGTGCGCGCCGCAGCGCTCCTCATGGTTGGCACCCTGCTCAGCCGTCTCCTCGGCCTTGCCCGCGAGCAAGTCAACGCCACACTCTTCGGCACCGGAGACGCCATTGCTGCCTTCACCATCGCCGATAATGTCCAAACGCTCCTCTTCGACTTGCTCATCAGTGGTATGTTGCAGGCTGCACTGGTTCCTGTCTTGAGCGCATACACCGCCCCCGAGCAACGAGCTGAGTTACGTCGCATCGTCGGTGCGCTCCTCACACTGGCATTCTTCGTCGTTGGTGCCGCAGTGCTCGTGCTCGAAGCCGGTGCCCCGCTCGTTGTCGCCGTCATGACCGGCCTCGGCGGTGGCGCTGCTGCGCGGGGTGCGCAGACCGTTGCCTTGACCGTCCAGCTAGTCCGCTGGATCCTGCCAGCCACGCTCCTCCTTGCCTGGGCTACCATCTTGATGGGAACGCTCTACGCGCTCGATCGATTCGCGCGCCCCGCCCTGGCGCTCGCCACACGCAATGCCGCCATCGTCGTCGCTGCGCTCCTCCTCGGCCACACGCTTGGCGTGCGCAGCCTTGTGCTCGGCACGCTCGCCGGCGCCCTGCTCTTAACGCTGGTCCAGCTTGGCGGACTCCGCGATCTCCTGCCTCGACCAAACCTGGGATTCGGCCACCCGGCGATTCGGCGCGTCTTGCGGCTTTACGTACCAATCTTCCTTGGCCTGATCGCCAATACCGCTGCCGTGATCCTGGACCGTAACCTTGCCTGGGGCGTGAGTGAAGACGCGCTCGGGGCAATGCGCTATGCCACGGCGCTCAACCAGATGGTGCTAGGCCTGGTTGCTGCTGCAACGTCACTTGCTGCCCTGCCCCAACTCGCTCGTCACTTTGCCGCTGGCGACGAGCTGGCCTACCAGCGCACGCTCGGCCTCGGCCTCAAACTGGTTGGCTTATTGATCTTTCCAGCAACGCTCGGCCTTGCCGCGATCGGCTGGCCTGCCGTAACGCTCATCTACTTCCATGGTGCCACTGACCTTGCTGGCGCACATGCTATCTGGGTAGCGCTCCTTGGCTATCTGCCGGGAACCCTCTGTGCGGCCTTTGACCAGGTCGTAATCTTCGCCTTCTATGCCCGCCAGAATACCCGCACCCCTGTCATCGTCGGCGTCCTCGCCGTTGGAATCTATCTTGTAACCGCGCTACTCCTCGTCCATCCCTTGGGGATGCTTGGGCTCGTGCTGGCAAACTCCGCCCAGTTCATCGGCCACCTCATCATCATCGGCTGGCTCTTGCACCGCGAACTTGGTAGCATCGGTGATCCCACGACTTGGCCGGCGATCGGACGAGCCGCGCTCGCCGCCGTCATCATGGCTGCCGTCGTCTTCGTGGTGACGATTGGTCTGCGCCTCGTGCGTGCCCCCGAGTCGGCTGGCCTCAGCTGGCGGCTCCTCACTGTCGGAGTCCCGGTCGTCATTGGTGCCCTCGTCTACTGGATCGGCCTGCGACTGCTCCAGGTCGAAGAGGCGCAATTACTCGTCGCCGCACTCCGGGCTCGCCTGCTCAACCGCTGACTCCCCTGTGCTGTTCGGCGAGAACGTCGTGTCGTCCTCCGGGCAGGTAATGCAGAGTGCCTGGCGCACATCGGCCAGGGCATGCTGCCAATAGCGCAGCCGTAGCCGGATCACTGTCCCGTCGCTGTTGTCCGGCTGGAGGTTCTGCACAGCAACAAGGCAACTCTCAAGGGCACAAGCGAACGTCTCAAGTGCGCGGCTCACCTGTGGGTCGATAACCATTCGGGCATACCTTTCACGTCAGGACGGCTTCGTCTCCTACGCTTCAATTTTGTTCGGTGCAAGAGAAGAGTGGGGTTCCCGTACATGCTCGCTGCGCACTGCCAACCAGCGAACTGGTCGCCTACGCGAGGCTAACAGCAGCACAGGCTCCGGTACGACAGTGCCGTGCCAGCCTGAACCGAGAAGCATGATGTGTCGGATCCCTGTCCATGCCATGCATGCCCCGTGGCGATCTCTCCACTCGCCCTGCTCGTCGGCAGGCTGACTGGCATCTCCCCTGGTGTACCGCGCCCTCGATCGCCGTTGTGCAATAGCCCAACCCCTTGTGTGCTGTCGTACGCAGGTGGCTGAACACGCGCCTACGCCTTTTATCGTATGTACGTACATGCGGCATACGACAAAAGGCGTATGTACGTACAAGCGGTATACGACAAAAGGCGTATGTACGTACACATGGCATACGACAAAATGCGTATGCCCAAAAGTGGTCGACTACGCCTTTTGTCGTATTCCCTCCGCGCGCCTTTTCCACTTGACTGGCCAGTGGATGGTGTTCGGCGAGTCCCGTCGCCTGCTATCCCCGCCTGTAGGCGACTGGGAGATTGGAGGGGTGATGGCTGGATTAACCGCAATTGTGGTCGGTTTCCTTGTCAGCCTGGTGCTCGCGCTGCTCTCGCTGGTCATCCTCTGGTATGCCGACCGCTACGAGAAGGAGCCGGTGCGGCTCGTGACCCTCGCGTTCGGCGGTGGCCTCATCGTGGCGCCACTGCTCGCCTGGCTCATCGAGTTGGCTTTTGGTGTACCAAGGACGCTCGCGCCGTTGCTCCTCGATCGCTTTCCGCTAACCGGACCGAATTACACCGGTGCCGCGATCGACGAGCTTGCCAAATGGGTCGTCCTGCTAGCTGTGACCTGGCGGTGGCGCGACGAGCTCGACGATGCGCTCGATGGCCTGGTTTACGGAGGCGTGATCGGCGCTGGGTATGCCCTGGCCCAGGCCAGCGTCTACTACGTCC
Source organism: Thermorudis peleae (assembly GCF_000744775.1). Classification (NCBI taxonomy): domain Bacteria; kingdom Pseudomonadati; phylum Thermomicrobiota; class Thermomicrobia; genus Thermorudis; species Thermorudis peleae. Next base: position 440,218 of record NZ_JQMP01000003.1, read on the forward strand.
AGTTGCTCGGGATCGCCTCGGTGGTTCGCCTGGACATCGGCACGATTTGGGCGCTTGCCCTGTCTGGGATGCTCAACTGTGTCTTCACTGGAGTCGCTGGTGCACTCATCGGCTATGGCGCTGGGTTGCTCAGTGGGCGGGGCGGGCAACTCGGGGGTGCGCTCGTCGGTTTGGTTGTCGCCGTGCTCTATCACCTCGGTTGGGTAGCTGTCGTGCGGCAAGGCGTCCCGGGGCCTGCTGCCCTCAGTGCTGCCCTGATCACGCTGCTGACCTGGGCGGGGCTGCTGTTTTTGGTGGGCGTGGTGATCTGGGCGCTCCAGCACGAGCGGGCTGTAATCCGGTGGGCACTAACCGAGGAAGTGCAACGCGGCGTGTTGACGGAGGCAGAGCTACGCCAGTTGCTCACTGGCGGCCATCGTCTTGGCGGTGGCGAGCGGGCGAAGCTCGCGGTCGAGTTGGCGTTTGCGAAGTGGCGGCTGGCTCAGGGGCGAGCAACGCCCGAGACAGTCACGGTATTGCGCGAAGAGCTCCAGACACGTAAAGCAGAAGGGGGAGCAGCATGAGTGAACAACCAATTGGCGCTTCAACGCAGCCATCCGGCACACCACCGTCAACTCCCCCGCCGCCCTCTCGCGGAGGGGGCGGCGTTGGTAAGGGGCTGCTGCTTGGGCTCGGTGGCGGCTGTGGCTGCCTGACGTTGCTCGGTATCGTGCTCCTGCTTCTCATCTTTCTGCTGGTGTTGCTCGGAAGTGGGGGCTCTAAGCAGGCGACGCCGACACCAGCGTCACCACCGCGTCCGACGGCGGTTGCTGCTGCAACGCCGGGTACCTCGACCGGTGGGCAGTCAGGAAGCCAGCAAGGCCAGCAGGGTCAACCAGGTAATCAGGGCGGGAGTCAGGGGAGCGGTAGCACCAGCGGACAGACGGGAACGAGCAGCCAGCAACCACGCAGCCTCTGTGATGTGTCACAACCACAGGGTGATGCCGACATCCAGGTCTGCCTTGCGCTCGGTCGAGTACAGAATGGAAAGGCTGTCGGCCTCTTCCCGGGCAACACGCTGACGTCCGCTGAGACGAGCCAGGCGGGGCTCCTGATCCAGGTCCGACAGGCACGGGCAACGGTATCGGTTGGCGTTGGGCTCTTCCGGCGAGGTGGTGAAAAACCCGAGCTGATTGGTGAGCCGGTTACCGGCCAACTCGGGCCCCAGGATCAGGATACGCTGATCGTCCTGCCGATTGGCGGGCAACTACCGGTCGGCGAATACATCTTTGGGCTCTTCCGTGAACAGCCCGATGGCACAATGCGGCTGATTGCCGCTCTGCCGTTTACGGTACGGTAGGAGGGTGAGGATGAGTACGCGTATTGGCCTCCACCGCAGTACGCAGTGGCTCGGGCTTGGCTGTGTGACCATCGTCATCTTCTTTGCGGGTTTGCTCTCGCTCCTGGCCAGCTTCCTGGAAGCCCGTGGCCATCTTGGGGTCTTCCTCTTAGCTAGCCTCCTGGCCATTCTCGAACCCCTGCTTTACGGCTGGCTTTTCCTCGCCATCGACTCGCGTGAACCTGAACCACTCCCCCTGATCCTCGCCACTTTCTTCTGGGGAGCAACGGTTGCGAACCTCATCGCACTCGTGCTCAATACCACCTGGTTCGTTCTTCTCCGTGCCATCTTCGGTTCTACCAGCCCCTTACCACTGCTCGGAGCGCTTTCCGGTGCTGGTCCGGTCGAGGAGACGGCCAAAGGGCTCGCCCTGCTCCTGGTCTACCTGACTGGCAACATCGACGGCCCGCTCGATGGCCTGGTCTACGCGGGAATGGTCGCCCTCGGCTTTGCTGCGGGTGAGGACATCGATTACTTTGCTCGTGCCTACCTGGGTGGAGGATTTGGTGGGCTCACGATCACCTTTTTCCTCCGGGTGCTGCTGACTGGACTCGCCCACCCGGTGTTCACCAGCTTCATCGGCTTGGGGCTGGGCTTTGCTCGCCAGAGCTCGAGCCGGGTGCGCAAGCTCGCCTTGCCCGTGCTGGGCTGGGTCGTGGCCGTAGCATTCCACTCCGCCTGGGATGTCTTGCTCGGCCTTGTTGACCTGCTTGGAAAGGCCGGTGTGGTGCTTGGCCTGATCCAAATTTTCCTCATTTACCCAGCACTCTGCCTGCTGGTCATCGGAGTGGAAGTGGCACTGGTGCTTCGGTTCGCCGGACGGAAAGAAGCGGCAGTCGTGCGCGAGCAGCTCGGCGCCGAAGTCAGTGCCGGTATAGCGACGGCCGAGGACGTGGCGGTGCTGAGCAGCGGGCTGGGACGGCGCAAGCGCGAACTCCAGGCGTTGCTGCGGGGCGGGCTGCGGCGCTGGCTGCTGCAGCGGCAGTTAGACGAGTACCTGTTGGACCTGGCGTTCGTGAAGTGGCACCGGGCGCAGGGAGATCGGCTGCCGCGCTGGTTGCGGGGGAGTAGCGAGGAGGAATGCCGGGCCAAGATTCTGGCCTTGCGCCAGGAATTGGGGCAATAGAAAGCAGTAACGTCACGCCAGCGTCTCTGGCTGCCCTTGACCCGCGCCCAAAGATCGTGCGCCTGAGCAGGTTGCCGGTTCTCGCGCAGGTCTGGGTTGTTATGGGGCTTGTCCTTGTGGTGGGCAGCGTCGTGGTGTCGGCGCTGCCCGACTGGCTAGCTCCCTCGCTGCCCGTCCCGTTGCCAGATGGCTCGGTGGTTGCATTCAGTTGGCCAGCCCTTGTGGTTGGCCTGGCGACGTTGCTCCTCGCCTGGACAAGTGCGCTGACTGCAGCGGCGCTCATGCGCTGGCCAGCCGGTATCATAACGGCTGGCGCTGTCCTCGTCTTCATGTATCCAGCGCTGCTCTGGCCACTAGATCTCCTGAGCGGCTTGCCCATAGGCGTAGCCGTTGTTGGCCTGCTCGGCGCCTATCTTGTCGTCCGCTGGAGTCTCGCTCGTGACCCACTCCTGCTTGTCCTGGACGGTCTGGTCTTCGGCGGCGTAGGGATTGCCCTGCTCGTTACCCTGGTCATGGCTAGCGCCCGTGGTGGCCTCACGGAAGCAGCTTCGTTCCTTGTCCTGGTCGCTGCCACCGCTAGTGTGCGACTGTTCCCCGTCCAGGCAACCTTGCTGTTCTTAACCGGTGTCGACCTTGCCGAGGTCAGTCAGTTCGTCGGTTACCGCCTCAGTGAACGACTGGCAGGTCGCTCGCGTCAGCTCGGCATCGGAATCAGCCTCGTGCTGCCGTTCGCCTGGGCAGCGATTTGGCTCTTCCAGACCGGCGGACGACCACGCCTGATCGAGCTTATCGGTGCGGGCGGCCTTGTCGCATACCTCATGCTTCTTTCTCTCTTGGCCCGTGGGCATCCCGGGCCGCCACTCGAGCCACGGCTCGGCGCCCTCCTTGTGCTTGCTGTACCCTATGCGGTCGGCACGGCAGTATCCGGACTAACGGTCGGAAGCCGGTGGTACGGCGCGGTTCAGTGGCTCGTCAACCCCGCCGTGCTCGCGCCGGCACTTGCGCTCTTCCTTGCGCCGTTCATGGCTTGGCGTGCCCGTGACCATCGCTGGCGTTGGTTGGCGGTCCTGGGTGCAGTTGGCCTGCTCTGGCCACTGACGGAACGAGGCTGGCTCTCCGTTGCGCCACTGAGCCTCGTGATGAGTGGCGTGATCGCAGCCGTTCTCCTCTGGCGCACCTGGCGCCGTTCATCTCCACTAGCGTCCCTTGCTCTTGGCCTCGGTGCAGCAGTAAGCCTTAGTGCTGCAATTGGAGCCGAAGGCTTGTACTACCAGCTCTTTCGTGGCCATCTTCCTGTGGCAGTGTCTGATCTGCTCTTTTTGTTCCAGTTCGGTTGGGTTGGCATCGGAAGACTCAGCCGGTGGCGACCGAGCGTTCCGGTGGCACGCTCTGGCCGGTTAGCCTATTGGGGCAGTCAATTGCTGGAGCGTGCCACCCTGTTTGGCGCGTTGCTTCTCGTACTCCTGATCCCTGCACTGACACTGCCGCGCGGACGCGCCGATGGCACTGGTGCGCCTGGGAGTTCAATGCTGGGGAATCTTACCCTCGTCCTGGCCATCATGCTGCTCTGGGATTTTGCCCTTTCTGGCGAACGATTTACCAATGGCGAGAGCGCAACCCTCCCACAGGTGAGCCGGGTGCTGCTCTACCTGGCCTACACCTGCAGTGTTCCACTCGGTCTCCTGTTTGGTGGAGTCGGTGAGGTAGGCCCAGGCATCTTCGCCGATGTCATTCCCGCCTGGGGATTACTCTATCTCGGTGTGCCACTGTTACTCGCAGACATCCTGAGTCTCTGGCACGCCCAAACGGATGCCCCAGAAGCCGAGTAATCGAGTTCGCTCTCATCGCCTGGAAATCATCGTGCGCAGCCGGCGTGTTCCGTCGCTCGCGTGGCCAAGAGCGTTTGCCGGGAGAGCAAAACCAGTTATTCCTCTGTACTCCTCGCGATGCTCTCCCGGCGTGGGAGCGACGGCCGGGGGCTACTGCACCACACGCCGCGACCGGGAGAGCATCGCGAACAGGCAGGATGCACCTGCGCCCCACATTGCCGCATGTGACAAGACAGTTGTCAAGACTTCGGACTCAGCATGAAGCGCTCCGCCTCAAGGGGCGCGCGGCCCTCGCAATACTGCGCGCCCCCTTGTGCTACCAGTCATCCCCCAGATCGTGTCCCACGCTGCTAGATTCCTGGTATCACCGCCACGGTCGGCTGAGGCAAGCGCTAGCGTACGCTGCAAAGATTTGTCTGCCGCCCCCTTTCACGGCTCCGTTTTGTCTCCTTTACCCTACCACCCATGCCTTCTGTTTCCCTTCCGATCCCATTCTCCTTCCATTCCGCGGCTCAAAACACAGCCTGGGAGATACCGACAGGGGGTATACTGATAGTGGGTGGGGAACAAGGAGCGAACATTGAGCGTTGACAGGAGGGACCGAGATGTGGATGTGGCCAATGATGGGTGGTTGGGGCGCGATGCCGTGGTGGGGTGCACTCATCATGACGCTATTCTGGGCTGTGATCGTCGCTGGGATTGTCGTATTCATCGTCTGGATCGTGCGCAATATCAGTGCCCACGCTCCCACCCAGGCTGGCCAAAACCGGGCGCTCGAGCTCCTCAACGAGCGGTATGCGCGCGGTGAACTCACACGTGATGAGTACCTGCAGATGCGCCACGACCTCGAAGGCTAAGAACAAGATACAGGCAGTGGGCCCTCTGCTCGCGAGCGTACCGTACTGTACCCAGTCCGCGTGCTTCCATCTCCCCGCAACGCCGCACATCAAGAACAAGCAGAGGGCCTGGTTTACTTACCTCAGGCCCTCTGCTACAGCGAACGTCGCGTACCAAGCAGGCTCTAGCGCCCTTGCTTCGCGTGCTGAATCGCCTTCCAGACCTTCTGCGGCGTCAGCGGAATATCGATATGGCGGATGCCAAACGGCTCCAGGGCATCCATTACCGCGTTCACGACCGTCGGCGTTGAGCCAATGGTCGCGGCCTCGCCGATCCCCTTGACCCCAAGCGGGTTTAGGTTCGTCGGCGTCACGGTGTAATCCGTAATATACGCCGGGAGCATGGTCGCGCGTGGTACGGCATAGTCCATCAGCGTCCCGGTGAGCAACTGCCCTCGCTCATCGTACTTGACTTCTTCGTAGAGCGCTTGCGCAATGCCCTGGGCCAGCCCACCATGTACCTGCCCTTCCACAAGCAAGGGGCTGACCCGTGGCCCGCAGTCGTCGACCGAGACGTACTTGAGGATCTTGACCTCGCCAGTATCTGGCATGACCTCGACCAGGCAGACGTGCGTACCGAACGGGAAAACCTCGTCAGGCGGCGCGAAGAAGTCGCTCGCCTCAAGCCCTGGCTCAATATCGGCGGGCAGTCCGCCTCCATAGGCCGCCGCAGCAATCTCCCGGAGCGTCAGCGCGCGGTCTGGCGCGCCCTTCACCCGGAATTTCCCATCGGCATACTCAATATCTTCGACAGCCGCCTCAAGCAAGTGCGCCGCAATCCGCCGCGCCTTCTCCCGCACCTTCTGAATCGCCCCAAGTAACGCCGATCCGCCAGTCACCAGGCTGCGGCTGCCCATCGTGCCGTTGCCCTGCGGCGTATTCGCCGTGTCCCCGTGATAGACAACGACTTCATCAAAATCCGCCCCAAGCTCATCAGCAACGATCTGGGCAAAGGTCGTCTCCTCGCCCTGGCCATGCGGCGAAATGCCGGTGAAGACACTCACCGCGCCGCTCGGCTCGACGCGCACCATCGCGCTCTCCCACGGCCCAAAGCCGCAGATCTCGACGTAGCTCGCAAGTCCAACCCCGAGATAGCGCCCTTGTTGCCGCGCCTCTGCCTGCTGGCGCCGCAGCCCCGCGTAATCAGCAACCTCAAGCGCCTTGTTCAGCGCCTTCTCATAGTCCCCCGTGTCATACCGCTCACCGGTTGCCGTCGTGTAGGGGAACTGTTCCGGCCGAATGAAGTTCTTGCGCCGAATCTCGGCTGGGTCCATCCCAATCTCGTCAGCGATGATATCCATCAACCGCTCAATGTAGTACGCCGCCTCTGGCCGCCCAGCCCCACGATAAGCTCCAACCGCCATCGTGTTCGTGTAGACACCATAGGCGTGAATCTCAACTGCCGGAATATCGTAGCAGCCAACCAGCATCGAGCCCGTTGTCGCCGGCAGGAACAGCCCACGTGGGTGCGATCCAAGGTTCTGGATAATCGTGGCACGAATCGCTAACACCTTGCCGTCTCGCCGCACCGCCGCCTCATAGTCAACCACCTGCTCCCGCCCATGGTGCGTATTCTGCAGGTGCTCGGAGCGACTCTCGACCCACTTCACCGGCCGGTTAAGCGCTCGGGCAAGCGCGGCCAGCACAAAGTCTTCTTGATACGTGCCAATCTTAATCCCAAACCCGCCGCCAACTTCCGGCGCAATCACTCGAACCAGGCTCTGCGGCAGACCCAACGCTGCCGCCAGGGCGTTCCGATTCCAGTGTGGGGCCTGCGTCGAACTCCACACCGTCACCCCACGCGTCAGCGGATCAGGCGCAGCCGCAATAGCCCGCGGCTCCATCGAAATGCCTGAAACACGCTGGCTGCGAAAACGCTGCTTAACCACAACAACATCTGGTTGACTGAACGCCCCCTCGACATCACCGTGCGTATGGTCCCACCGCGTGCCAATGTTGTTCTTGACACCGGGATACAGCTGCGGTGCCCCGTCACGCATCGCTTCTTCCGGGTCGACGACCGACGGCAGCGGCTCATAGTCAACCTGGACGGCGCCAGCGGCATCCTCAGCCACATAGCGGCTTTCAGCCACAACCGCAGCAATCGGCTCCCCAACGTAGCGTACGACCGTGCTTGCCAACGGCTCAGCCGCTGGCCCTGCCGATCCTTCGCCTCCACCTTCTCCTTCACCTTCGGGAGCTGTCACCGGCCCTTTGAGCCACTGCCGCAATTCCTTGGCCGTAATGACTGCAATCACGCCGGGCATCGCAAGCGCTGCCGACGCATCAATCCCGCGGATGCGCGCGTGCGGATACACACTCCGGACAAATGCGACGTGTGCCATGCGCGGCAACTGCAAGTCGTCGACATACATCGACGTCCCAGTAATCAGCCGGGGGTCTTCCTTCCGGCGGACACGCGCGCCGACATAATGACTGATGACCATATGGTCACTTCCCCCTTCCCTGTGCGCTCAGGGCGCCAGCTGTCCAACCCGACTCCGCATCATGCGTCTCCTTTGGCCATTCTACGGCCAACATCCCTCTCCTGTCGAGATGTTTCCCAACCCCCGCACGTGCACGTTGCCCCCATCTCTTGACAACCTCACGGAACAAGACTAGAATGCCGGTGACCAGACAACTTCCATGAGAGAGGAGATGCGGTATGGGGATGAGCGGCCACGATCAAGAATTTGTTAATCCTAGCATTCAACTAACCCGTCGTGCCGTGTTGAAAGGCTTGTTCGGTCTCGCAGGAGCCAGTGCTGTCTCTGGGTTGCTCGCTGCCTGCGGTGGAGGTGGCGGTGCTACCCCAACCGCAGCTCCGCAGACCGGTGGCGGCGTAACCCCAACGACTGCTGCCACGACTGCTGGCACGACTACGAGTGCGACCGCAGGTACCACGGGCGGGGCGACGCCGACAACTGCTGCAGCCAGCGGCTCGTGGATTGCTCGGGTGAAGGGTAAGGGTGGGCAGGTCTCTGTCGGCAGTAACCAGTCTGACCCACAACCCAAAGCTGGCATGGAGCAAGTCAATGCCGCATTCACCAAAGAAACTGGCGTCAATGTTAAGATGAACACCGTCGACCACGGTACCTTCCAGGATCAGATCACGTCGTACTTGCAAGGTACGCCGGAAGACGTCTTCACTTGGTTCTCCGGCCATCGTATGCGCTTCTTTGCAAATAAGGGCCTCATTGCTCCAATTGATGATGTCTGGAATGTCGTCAAATCGAATTTCACCGATGCCTTTGCCGTCGCCGTCACTGGTGACGACGGCCATATCTACGGCATTCCCGTCGACTACTATCCATGGGCCATTTTCTATCGGAAGAGCGTCTTCCAGGAACGTGGGTATAAGATCCCCAATACCTGGGATGAATTCAAAGCCCTCTGTGCACAGATGCAGAAAGATGGCCTTATCCCAATTGCCATGGCGGATAAAGACGGCTGGCCGGCCCAGGGGACTTTCGACTTCCTCAACCTTCGGCTCAATGGCTACGACTTCCACGTTGAGTTGCTCACCGGAAAGCAGAAGTGGACCGATCCTCGGGTGACCAAGGTCTTCCAGACCTGGAAGGAAATTATCCCCTACTACAATTCCGGCTTTGCCGGCATGACCTGGCAGCAAGGAGCCCAGTTACTCATTCAGAAGAAAGCCGGAATGTACGTCATCGGCCTTTTCGTGTCCCAAGAATTCTTCTCCGCTGGGCAGTCCGAGTTAGCTGACCTCGATTTCTTCCCCTTCCCGTATTTCGGTAACCAATATGATGCCGAGAAAGCCCTCGATGCCCCAATCGATACGATGAACATGAGTGCAAAGTCACCAACTCTCAAGCAAGATATGGATCAGGCGAAGGCGTACTTAGAGTTCTGGGCAAAGGGCTCGACGCAGCTCATCATGTTCAAAGCCACCGGTGGTGCAACGATTCCTACGGCAAACGATACCGATACCAGTAGCTATACGCCCCTCGTTCAGAAAGCCGCGGAAATCATCAAGCAGGCCAAGCGCATTACGCAGTACTTCGATCGTGACTCTCGCCCGGACTTCGCCGGCCCGAACGGGATGCAGAGCTTCTTGCTCACGTTCCTCCAAAATCCCAATGGCGATATCCAGGCGCTGCAAGCCAAGATGCAGAATTTCTGGGATTCGTTGCCGCCTGAGCAGTAAGAAGGTCTGCCATGGTCCGCTTTGGCTTATTGACCAAGCGCGATAAGGTGCTCCTCGCACTCATCGTCGCCTTTCTCGTCCTGCTTGATCTCGCCTTCATCTGGGGACCAACAATCGCGTCGTTTATCCTCTCCCTCACGAACTGGAACGGAATTGGCGCAATCACCGCGCGTTCTTTCGTTGGGTTGAAGAACTACGTTACCCTGTTCACCTCCTATCTCTTCTTTAAACCGGCGCTGCTCCATAACCTCATCTATCTCGGCGTTCTCGCCTTCGTTGCTACGCCGCTCGGCATCTTCTTTGCTGTCCTGCTCGATCGCGAGCTAGCCGGCACGCGCATTTACCAGACAATCTTCTATCTCCCCGTTGTGTTACCCCTGGTCGTCGTCGGCTTTATTTGGGAACTGCAGTACGCGCCAACCGATGGGTTTATCAATAATGCGCTCGGCCTTGTTAAGAGCAACCATATTATCGATTGGCTCGGCGACCCCCGTATTAACCTCTTCGCTGTGCTCATCGCAGCCAGCTGGCGCCACGTGGGATACATCATGGTCCTCTACCTCGCTGGCCTCAAAAGCGTTGATCCCACGCTCCGTGAAGCCGCTCGGCTCGATGGCGCCAACGCCTGGCAGACGTTTTTCCGCGTCGTCTTCCCTGTCATGATGCCAATCAACGTGGTCATTGCTGTCATCACGACCATTGAATCGCTCCGGGCATTTGACATTGCCTACATTATCAACCGCGGGAAAAACGGCCTTGAGTTGCTCTCAACGCTGATTGTCAACAACAGCATCAGTGAGGCCAACTTGATCGGTTTCGGCTCGGCAATCGCTGTCGTGTTGCTTGTTATCTCACTCGTGCCAATTGTGACCTTCCTCGTCACCATGGATCGGAGGATCGAATAAATGACGGTTGTCACGACTCCCCGAGTTCGGGCCCGCACGACACCAGCGCTGCTCCAGCATGTCAATCTTGCGCGCCTGCTGCTCCAAACATTCTTGGTCGTCATGGCAGCGGTTTGGCTGTTTCCGTTGCTCTGGGCGCTCTATGAAGCCCTTCGTCCCATCAGTGACACCACCAAGCGCGGCTACTTCTCCTTGCCCGGTCAGCCGCTCACCCTCGCGAATTTCGTCACCGCGTGGGACCAGGCAAATTTGCCCCACTATTACCTCAATACGCTCCTCGTCGCGATCCCAGGCGTCGTTGTCACGTTGCTCTTGGCGTCTCTCTTGGCATTTACCATTACAAAATTCAGCTGGAAGCTGAATCTCGCTGTCCTCATGCTGTTCACTGCCGGTAATCTTTTGCCGCCGCAAGTCATCATCATTCCGCTGTACTGGGTCTATCTCAAGACGCCGATGCCACATTTCCTCAGTGACAATGGCCTCTTGTATGACCAGTACATCGGCATTATCTTCATCCACATTGTGTTCCAGCTTGGATTCGCGACCTTCGTCCTCAGTAACTATATGAAAACACTCCCCAAAGAACTGACGGAATCGGCCTTGGTCGATGGCGCGGGCCTGCTCCGTATCTGGGCGAACGTGATCATGCCGCTTTGTCGACCAGCCTTAGCCGCGATGGCCACGTTGCTCTTTACCTTTATCTACAACGATTTCTTCTGGGCCTTGCTCTTGATGAAGTCCGGCAGCAAGCGCCCGATCGTCTCTGCGTTAAACAACTTGCAGGGTGAGTACTTTACGAACTACAACCTCTTAGCAGCTGGGGCCCTCCTCGCTGCGATCCCGTCAATCCTCATCTTCTTGGCCTTCCAGAAGCACTTTGTCCGTGGCCTCACCCTCGGGGCGACGAAAGGCTAGATCGCGATCGTGCCGTTCGTCGCCCGGTATCATCAGAACCAACACCGCTCCCGAGGCGTCAGCCTACTGAAACGCCTCGGGTAGCCACGCACGGTGCGCGGCCAAGAGCTCGTCGACCAACGCCGTAATTTGGTCAGGATCCAGCTCTGCCGCAGTGTGCGGATCAAGCATTGCCGCCTGGTAGACCAGCTCCCGCTTCCCGGTCAGCGCCGCTTCAACAGTCAACGCTTGCACATTGATGTTCGTCTGTATCAATGCCGCAAGCTGCGGCGGCAGCGCCCCAACATGCACTGGCTGCACCCCATTGCGATCAACCAGACACGGCACTTCCACACAGCAACCCGCTGGCAAGTTGTCAATCAGCCCCGTATTCATCACGTTGCCGTTGATCACCCGTGGTTGCCCTGTCTCGATCGAGTGAATAATGAGCGCCGCATATTCCTCCGAACGCGTAAGCTGCCCGCTCTGGGCCTCTTCCGCCCACTGCGCGCGAAGTCGGGCTGCTCGCTCATACTCGCCAGCTGCTTCCAGTTTGGCAAGTTGCCGGGCACGCCGCGCTTCCTCATAGCGGTCGAATGCCGCCGGATCCGGATCAAGCAAGGCAGCGCGCATCTCCATCCAATCAGCAATCTGCGCCTCACAACGCCGCGGGTACTCGTCAAGCGGAATATTGAAGCGTTCGATCAGATCAGGTCGATCTCGTTTGATGTACCACGGCACATACTCCGCAAAATGCTCGCTCGATTCCGTGACGAAGTAACCAAAGCGCCGAAACACATCGAAGCGCACGCGGTCGTGATCTGGCACCTTGCCCTCCACGAGCAGCCGGCGGAGTTCCGGATAGAGGTCTCGCCCCTGATGCTCGAAGCGCAGATAGAACGCCAGATGGTTGATCCCAGCACAGACATAACTGACTTCATCCGCCGGAATACCGAGCAAGCCCGCCAGGTAAGCAGCTGTGCCCTGCACGCTGTGACACAGCCCAACCGTCTGAATCCGGCTTCCCCGACTGACCGCCCACACCAGCATCGCCATCGGGTTCACATAATTGAGTAGCCATGCCTCCGGGCATACTGCTTCCATCTCATGTGCCACGTCCAGCATGACGGGAATCGTCCGCAACGCTCGCATAATGCCGCCAATGCCCAGCGTGTCGCCGATCGTTTGCCGCAGCCCGTATTTCTTCGGAATCTCGAAGTCGACCACCGTCGCCGGACGGTAGCCGCCAATCTGAAACATCGTCAGGACATAATCCGCACCGTCGAGCGCGCGGCGCCGGTCAGTCGTCGCTTCAATCCGCGCGTGTGCGCCCGCTTGCTCGGCAACGCGGTGTGCCACGCGCTCTGTGTCGCGCAACCGCTCTGGATCAATGTCCATGAGCGCAATCGTTGCCTCGCGTAACTCTGGAAAACTAAAAATATCCCGCAGTAACGTGCGGGCAAACACCGTGCTCCCTGCGCCGAGAAAGGCGATCTTCACCATCGCCCAATTCCTCCGCTCATCCGGTCATCGCTCTTCAGCGGCATTATACCCAGGCGTTGACAACGCGCAGCAGAACTGGTTCACTGCCACACAATAGCTGGTGCGCAGAATGGTTCGAGAGCACGAGAGGACAACCGATGGCTGAGCGAGCGGACGTGGTCATCGTTGGGGCAGGGGTCAACGGAGCCAGCCTGGCCTTCCATCTCACTGCCCTTGGGGTGCGTAATGTGCTCGTAATTGAGCAGCGCTACATCGCAGCCGGCGCAACAGGCAAATCCGGCGCGCTGGTGCGCATGCACTACACGAATCCCCACGAAACCGCGCTCGCGCTCGCCAGCCTCCGCCAGTTCCAGGCTTGGCCCGACCTCGTTGGCACGCCGTCCCCGCTGGTGCGCACCGGCTTTGTCCAGCTCGTTCCGCGCTCCTACGCCGACGACCTTCGCTCCACCGTAGCCATGTTGCGAGATGTTGGTGTCGACACCGTGCTGCTCACCGCCGACGAACTCCGTGAACTCGAGCCCGCCATCGCCCTCGACGACGACCCCGCGATCGCCTACGAGCCCGAAAGTGGCTACGCTGATCCCTATGCCACTGCGTGGGGCTTCCTCACCCGCGCGCAGGAGCGCGGTGCGCGCCTGTGGGAAGGGGTCACCGTCCTTGGTGTCCGTCACCACGGCGATCGCGTTCTCGGCGTCGAGACAACCCGCGGCCCTGTCGATGCTCCGATCGTCGTGCTCGCGCCTGGTGCGTGGGCAAATCGCCTGCTCCAGCCGCTTGGCATCGATCTCGGCCTCGAGCCGCATCGCGTCCAGGTCGTCCTCTTCCGCTGGCCTGGCACGTTCCACCAGCGCCTGACCTACATCGATGCCGGACTCAACCTCTGGTTCCGTCCCGAAGGCACGAACCTCACCCTGAGCGGTGTCGAAGTCGCCGTGCGGAATGCCGACCCCGACACCTATCAGGAAACGGGTGATGCCGAATTTGTCAACCCAACCCGGCAAACCCTTGCTCGGCGGTTCCCTGCACTCGCAGCAGCGCCGCTCCGTGGCTCTTGGGCCGGCATCATCATGATGAGCCCCGATGGCCATCCCATCATCGATCAACTGCCTGGCTACCAGGGGCTCTTTGCTATCCTTGGCGATAGCGGTACGTCCTTCAAGACTGCGCCTGCCATCGGCCGCTGCCTCGCCGAATGGATCGTCGAAGGGCAACCACGCACCGTCGACCTCACGCCATTCTCCGCTCGCCGTCTCCTCGAAGGCCGCCCCTGGCGTGATCCCACAAACTACGGCCGCGTTCGCCCAACAATTAGCCGCTAGCAGGCAGTGCCCAACGACCGCATCCCCTCTCGCTTATGGAAAGGCTCCCTCAGGCGTCATATCTTCGTATTCCTCACCGGGTGCTTGCCAGATCGCGCGTACAGCCCAGTCGAAGTGATCGGGGAGGAAGTCAAGCTGGCTCCAGGGAATCCAAACCGTAAAGGCAAGCCCGTCCCACGACCCATTCACCCCACTCAGGCCACGCCGTTCCCCATTTGCAACGCCCCAGATCTTCCAACCCGCCTCGGTGCCAATAAGGTCAATCGATGCTGCTTGCCCATTGATCAGGACGTGGTACTCAAGTCGCTCATCCGGTCCCAAGTTTTCAGGAATTGGCCCGGCGGCTTCAAAGACAATCCGTAAAGTTTGTCCATCGCTTTCAAGCGTCACGGCCGTCAGGTCGACTGGCAAGTCAATCGGCGGCGTGTGCTGACAGGTGTAGTCGCAGGCATCGCCAAGCTCATCACTCACCCGGCTATACGTGCTCGGCCGCTCCGGAGGCCGCGGCTTTGGTGTTGGTGTTGGCGGCGGTGGTGGCGGTGGGGTTGGCGTCGGCGGTGGCGGTGGCTTGGGAGTCGGTGTTGGTGTCGCCGTTGGCGGCGGAGGCGGTGGCGTTGGCCTCGCTGTCGGTGGTGGTGGGGGAGTCGGCTGCGACGTCGGTGACGCCGGAGCCGTCGGCATAGCGGTCGCCGCTGGACTCGAGCGTCCGGTCGCCGTTGGCGTTGCCAGCTGAAGTGTGCCGAAGAATTGGGGCGTTGCTGTGGCTGTTGGTTGGGCAGCGGCTGTCGCCAGCGCCTGGGCTGTCGCAACAACAGCCGGTGGTAAGGTCGGGCTTGGCACAGGCGGCGGCGTGCTTGGCCCTGAGACAGCGCAGCCGCTTGCCAGCCAGCTCGCAATCCACAGCCAGCACCATGTCGTGCGTGTGATGCGCATACGTCGATTCCCTTCTCCAGCAGAAGTGCGGTACTTCCCCCTGCCACTCTATTCCGCACGTGCGACCAAGGGAATACGACAAAGCGCGTAGTTGCCGGGTGTACGTACTACGACAAAGCGCGTATTTTATGTTGGCATCCTTTATATTTCGTTCTTGTCTCTCCCCAGAATGCCGATGGAACGCGCGAGGAACCCTCGGAGAAGGCGTGGCTGCTAGTTTCCAGAGAGCAGTTGAGGCCAGCACGAAAGGGGGTACCGTGAAATGGCGCTGAAATGACCGCCTCGAGCCTCTTCTGAGGCTACTCCAGACGACACTGATGTATAGCGAACGGGGCAAGGATCTTGTCTACGCAAAGGAGCACACACAATGCAGTCACTCGACCAGACACAGCTTGCAACCCTGCGCGAGCGACTCCGCGGCCCAAGCGTTCTGCCCAATGAGTCAGGCTATGATCTCGCCCGGAGTGTCCACAACGCGATGATTGACAAGCGTCCAGCGCTCATTATTCAGGCGGCCAATGTTGCCGATGTCCGCGCGACTGTCCAGTTTGCCCGTGAACAGGAACTCCCCCTCGCGATCCGCGGGGGCGGCCATAACGTTGCCGGGCTTGGCACCTGTGATGATGGTATCGTCCTTGACCTTGGCCATATGCGCGGGGTGCGAGTTGATCCACAAGCCCGGCGTGCCTGGGTTGAAGGAGGTGCAACCTGGGGCGATGTCGATCACGCCACCCATGCCTTTGGCTTGGCGACAACAGGCGGCATTATCTCGACGACTGGCGTTGGCGGGTTAACGCTTGGCGGCGGAATTGGCCATCTCTCCCGGCGTTTCGGCTTGTCGATTGACAACCTCGTCGCGGCCGATGTCGTTACTGCCGATGGGCAGTTCATCCACGCGAGTGAACATGAGCACCCGGAACTCTTCTGGGCCCTGCGCGGTGGTGGAGGAAACTTCGGCGTCGTTACCGCCTTCACCTTCCAGCTCCATCCAGTCGACACGGTCTTCGGCGGCTTCATCGCCTATCCGATTGAGCGAGCAGCTGAAGTCTTGGCCAGCTATCGCGCGTTTATTGCCGATGCGCCGCGCGAGGTCAATGCCTTCTTCGGCTTCCACCTCGCACCACCAGCCGATTTTATCCCCGAGTCCGCACGACTGAAGCCAGTGGTGCTGATCGTTGTCTGCGCGATTGGTCCACTGGACGCTGCTGAGCAGGCCGTCCGCCCACTGCGGGAATTCGGTCCCCCCTTGCTCGATATGCTTCATCCCCTACCCTATCCGGTGCTAAATAGCCTGTTTGACGCATTCCTGCCCCATGGGCTCTTCCAGTACATGAAAGCCGGCTTTGATGCTGCATTGACCGACGCAGCCATCGCCGTGCATGAAACCTATGGGCCGGAGGTGCCGTCGGTCCCATCCATAGTGCACCTCTATCCGATCGGCGGGGCAGTTGCCGAAAAGCAGCCAGCCGACACCGCCTTTAGCTACCGTGATGCTGCGTTTATCCATACCATCCTTGCTGCCGAAACTGATCCAGTTGCTCTGCCTGCTGCAATGCAATGGGTGCGCGACTACTGGTCAGCCCTGCAGCCCCATGCGATGAAGGCCACCTACGTCAATTTCCTGATGCAGGATGAGGGAGACGATCAGGTTCGCCAGACTTATCGCGACAACTTTACGCGACTGCGCCAGATCAAGGCACAGTACGATCCGACCAATCTCTTCCGCGTCAATCACAACATTCCACCGGCAGCCTCGTGACTGGTCGCAAGGAGGATACCATGTTTGGGACTGTTGCCCAATTGCATCCAAAACCCGGACAAGAACAAACCCTGCTCCAGCTGAGTCAGACTTGGCGGCGTGAGCGTGGGGCAAAGCTCCCGGGCTTCGTCGCTGAGTACCTGTTTCGCTCCGTTTCCCATCCTGGAGAATACACCCTCGTCGTGCTCTTCACTGACCGTGCCAGCTATCAGGCGAACGCGGCCGATCCGGAGCAAGACCGCTGGTATCAGCAGATCCGTGCCTGCTTAGTTGCCGATCCGGAATGGAACGACGGGGAAGTCGTCCCACTGGCCTAACCCCTCGCTGCTGCAGGAAAGCTCCCCTACCCGCCCTCACTCCATCCTAGTCAAACGACGAGGATGGAGTGTCGTTCTCGCACACCAGAAAAGGGAAGAATGACCTATTCCACTTGTTGCCCCATAATGCTACACTCATCGTACTAACAGCATGACGGTGAGAGGAATGCACGATGGACGAGTCGGTTGCTCGCCTGCCTGATGCAACCACACTCGGCTGGGTGCGTCTCCGGGTGCCGAACCGTGAGCGTGCTTTAGCCTTCTACCGTGACATGCTCGGTTATCTCGTTACGGAGGAGACCTCGGGTGTCCTCGCGCTGCGCCCCGAAGGCGGCGGCCGCCCCCATTTCCTCCTCCACGAACAGCTCGGCATCCGCCCGCGTGTGCAGTCGGCCGCCGGCCTCTACCACACCGCCATCTTGTTACCCGATCGTCGCTCCCTTGCCCGCCTCATCCGTCACCTGCTCGACCGACAATGGCCGCTTACCGGTGGAGCTGATCACGGCGTGAGTGAAGCCTTCTATCTCGATGACCCCGATCATAACGGCCTCGAACTGTATGCTGATCGCCCCCGGGATCTCTGGCCTCGGGCCGCTGACGGCAGTATTGCCATGTATACTGACCCGATCGACCTTCCGAGCTTGTTCGCTGAACTCGGTGACCACCCAGCTCCCTGGACGACAATGCCGGCAGACGCGCGCGTCGGCCATGTTCACCTCCAGGTCACCGATCTCCGCAAGGCCGAGCACTTCTATTGCGACATCCTCGGCTTCACCGTCATGCAGCGCAGTTATCCCGGCGCCCTTTTCGTCTCCGTCGGCGGCTATCACCATCATCTCGGCCTCAATATCTGGCACAGCCGTCATGGCGATCCACTCCCGGCGGATACTGCTGGCTTGATCAGCTTTGCGCTCGTCCTGCCGGATCGCACCTCCTGGGATGCTGCGCTCGCGCGACTCCAGCAGGCCAAGCGACCAATTGAAGACAACTTGCGCAGCGAATTAGGCTACGGCGCGCGTACCCGCGACTTTGACAACATCGCCGTCGAACTCTGGTATCCTGCCTAGTCGTCGCAAAATCGATTGGCGGTTTTTGCCGCCCAAAGTGCATTGATAAGAATAGAAGGGGAAGACAAGAGGCAGTCTCCCCCGTGCCCGCATGCCGCCAGCTGTCCCGATCCTGCTCGGTTGATGCCTTCCCGAGTGTACCCCGCCTGCGTTCGTTCACGCGCCACTACGCTGTGCGCACGCCGCCCTGGAACGCACGCTGGAGCGCCGCCGCGATCTCTGCCCGCGCCCGCTGGCTCACTGACGCCTGCGGCGCAAACCCGTCAAACCCGTGAAACGCGCCTGGGTAGACATGGAGTTCCGTCGCAACGCCGGCCTGCAGCAGTCGCTGGGCATACGCAATGTCTTCATCCCGGAAGAGGTCGCATTCGCCGACCATGACATAGGCTGGCGGGAGCCCCGTCAGATCCTCAGCTCTGGCCGGTGCAGCATACGCCGGAACGTCAGCGCTGCCCGGCTCTCGCCCAAGATAGGCCCGCCAGCCAATCAGGTTCAGCTCCCGCGTCCAGATCAATCGCCGATCCGTCACCTCGTAACTCGATGGCGTTTGGTTCCGGTCATCCAGCATCGGGTAGATCAGCAGTTGAAAGGCCACGGATACCTCGCCGCGGTCGCGCGCCAACAGCGCCAACGCAGCCGTTAACCCGCCGCCAGCGCTTGCCCCGCCGATCGCAATCCGCTGTGGATCGATTCCCAACGCCGTTGCTTCATCCCACACCCAGCGTAAGGCGGCATAGCAGTCCTCAAGTGGTGTCGGATACGGATGCTCCGGCGCCAGCCGGTAATCGACCGAGACGATCACACACGGCACCTGCAGCGCAAGCGGCACAAGCCGGTAGTCCTCTTGCGCAACGGTGCCCATGACGTAGCCGCCGCCGTGAATCCACAGCAATGCAGGCGCTGGGCGCGCAACGCCCTCCGGCTGATACAGTCGAACGGGTATCGCTGGCCGGTCGCCCTGCGCAGGCACCTGCGCGTCGCTGATCGTCACCCCTGCTGGCAGTGGTGGCGCCTGAGCTGCCAGCCGACGCGAACGTTCGAGCGCCGTAATCCGTGCAGCTGGAATATCGTGTAAGTCGACCAGCCATTCTTCCGGTAGTGCTGCCAGGGCTGCGGCGAGTTCAGGGTCAAGCCGGTTCAGCATCGCTATCCCTTCTCCTCTCTTCCGGCACAAGGCGATCCAGAGCGTACGCTCAGCGCCTAACTGCCGCTGCTCAACCCGCCAACTAATCCTGTCTGGAGCACGATCTCTCGTGCCCAGTCGGGGACTGCCTCGATGCCGGCCAGCTTCGCCAGTTCCACAATGTTCCAGAACCCTTCTTCCCACAGCACCGCGTAGGGCCCTGGCTGATAGCTTGTTGCCTCAGCGTCGAGCGCGTTGCCTTGCGCATAGCGCGCACGCTGGTCAGCCAGCCACTGGAGTGCTGCAGCATAGCGCCCATCAAGCGCACGGAAACGCTGCAGCGTCTGCTCAATCTCACTGCGCCGCGCATGACGCAGCCAGCACTGCTCGAACTCCTGCCGGTATGCCAGAAGCGCAGACCGCTCTGCCTGCAACTCGTCAAGCATCTGGTCGAGCACGGCCAGCCCCCGGGCGCGTCCCTCCTCCGGCTGCGGATCAGGCAGCGTCCGCAGTTGCTCACGCCGCCGTTGCGCTTGTCGCGCCTTGCGGGCTGCAAATGCCGTCAATCGCGCAATGAAGCCATAATCGTACCGTAGCCAGGGGTCAGGAAGCGTTGCCCACGCCTGCGCCGCGTCGGTCGCCGCTGCCTCCAGCGCCTCGAGCGCAGTTGGGTCAGCTTCCGCAATGAGCCGCCCCGTCAGCGGGTCATCAAAGAGAGCATAGGCACTGTTCGAGCGGTTCGATGATCCGAGCGTCGATGCGGTAACAGCTCGCCCAAGTTGCCGAATCGCGACCATGGCCGCGTCGCCAGCCGGACGGCGCAGGACCAGCGGTGCAAACGCTGCATCGATGTCCGCGTCAGTCGTTTCTGGTCCATGCCAGGCCACGGCCGCTCCAACGGCGTAGGGATACCAGGAGAGAGACAATGGCTGATAATGCCCGTAGTCGCCCCAGTCGGTCAGCAACATACCCTCGGCGCCAGCCGCCAACCCGTCACGCACGAAGTTCCGAATATTCCCGATCGCGTTCTCGATCCGTGGGAAAAGCGTGTTCCAGCTCGAGGTGCCCGGGCAAACCCAGAAGCGCCGCCCGCTCTGGCCAAGCAATGTCGTCGTCGGATAGCTGTCTTGCGCCTCATACCACCAGTCCAGCAGCACAATATCCTCGGGTAATTCCCCGAGCAGATCGGGATAATGCACGAGGATATCTGCCCAGACCATCAACTGCTTGCCGTAGCGCGCAGCAAGCTCACGGATGCGCACAAGATGGCGCAAGTAGAGACGGCCACGACCGAGTTGCTCCGCCAATGCACGCGCCTGCCCAGTACCCAGATCCCACGTCTCATCGCAGTCAGCGTTGAACCAGGGCGCGCGGAAATTGGGTAGAAACTCGCGGTAGAGCGTGTCGAGCAACGTATACGTCTCTTCACGTGCTGGCGTCAGACTCCAGCGCCAGCCGACCTCATCAAGATGCGAAAAGCGGGGCAGAGAAAGCAGCCGCCGCTGATGACCAAATGACTGCAGGTTGGGCACAAAGGCAATGTGTCGCGCGGCGCAGTACGCATCAAGCGCGAGGATATCGTCAGCCGTCAGCGGATCAGTGCCGTCTTGCAGTTCCGGTACGCTCGGGAAGGCAAACGTGTGCTCGATATAGAGCTGGAAATGGTTGTACTTCAAGCTCGCCAGGTAGTCGATCAGCCGATAGAGGGTTTCTCTCGTCGGCACTTTGCCCCGGGAGACATCCAGCATGACCCCACGGTTCGCCAGCCGCGGCCAATCCCGAATCGTCAGTGCGGGCAACCGGCCGCCTTTGGTTTGGATCAATTGACAGAGCGTCTGGACGCCGTAAAACAGCCCAGCCTCGTCAACCCCGGTGACCGTGACCCGGTCAGCCGTGATGCGCAAGCTGTACCCTTCGGCTGGCAGCGTCGCCAGCGTCCCGGCTGCTTCGTCGCGCCCAGCGACGGCAAGCACTATCGCGCCCGCCTCATCAAGCGAGAGCGCGCGCCGAATAGTCAGCGTCAGCCCCGTGGCCTCGCGCACCGCTGCTTGGAGCCAGCGTGCTGCAAAGAACGTTTCCTCACTCGCTGCCGCGCTCAGCACGATTGCCGTGTGTGCCGTGAGCGTGAACGCCTCATCCGCTGGCCCACGCGTGACCTCGCGTGGCATCGGAAGCAACGGCAATTCTGTGGTCATTGCCATCCTCCTCGAGAGTCGACCCGAACACGAGTTCCTGCGCCGATCCATGCAAACTGCACGCAGCTACGGCGGTGCTCCCAACCGTGGCGGCGTCAGTGACCCTAACGTGACTGCCTGGCGAGCACCGGTTGCCCGTGGCATATTCGTTGGCAGCCCAAGCAGCGCATCGTGGGCGAGCAACGCAAACGCCATCGCCTCTTTTGCCTTGCTGTCAATGCCATACGCCTCGTGGGGAACGACGCGGGCCGGTGCCAGCGCTCGCGCAAGCGCAGCCATCAGCACTGGATTGCGCGTTCCGCCGCCGCCGACGATGACCTCATCGACCGGCCCCAACCAACGTCGGTATGCCTCGGCAATGCTCTCAGCCGTCAAGGCGACCAGCGTTGCCAGAAGATCACAGGCGCGCTGAAACTCGACCGTTTTGGGTTCTGCCCCTAGCCGGAGCGCACCCGGCCGCAAGCCGACATGCTCGAGAATCGCGCGGCAGCGTTCCCGTCCATAGGCTTCGCGGCCGGTTGTCTTCGGCGGTGGGAGCTGGAAATACGGATCGTCAAGAAGAAAGGCCAGCAGTTCTGGCAAAACCCGGCCACGCGCTGCAAGCTGCCCATCACGGTCATACGCCTGTGCATCATCCGTAAGCAGTTGGACAACGCCGTCGATGAGCATATTGCCCGGCCCGGTATCGAACGCCAGCACGTCATCGCGCCCAGCGCCAGCTGGCACATACGTGACATTCGCAATGCCGCCAAGGTTCTGAACAGCCCGGTGCACCGTTGGATGACGGAAGACGACCCAGTCGAAATACGGCACCAGTGGAGCGCCTTGTCCGCCCGCCGCAATATCGGCCGATCGGAAGTCTGCAATGACCGGCACGCCAGTCCGCTGAGCGATCACCGCAGGTGAGCCAATCTGAAGCGTGCCCGATGCCGCAAGTGGCAGTGATGGGTCAGGAGCCGGCTGATGCCAAACTGTCTGCCCATGCGAGCCAATAACCATGAGTGCCTGCAGAGGCACGCCTGCCGCGTCACAAAGGTGCTGTGCAGCGGTGACGAATGCTTCGCCAATCAATGTGTCCAGGACGCAGAGTCGCGGTAACACTGGTGCGGTTTGGGCGAAGAGCGCAAACAATTCCTGTCGCAGCGCTGCTGGATACGGATAGGTCGCGAAAGCCGTGAGCGTGAGGCGAGCATGCTCGCCTGCCCCGCTGATCGTAACCAGGGCTGCGTCAACCCCATCTGCCGATGTCCCCGACAACAGCCCGAGGCAACGCTGCGGTGTCGCGCTCATCACCTATCCCCTCGCTGGGAAGGCAGCAGCCAATTCCCTCAGCACCGCTGCTCGCACCGCTTGTATCCCTTCGCGCACAACCGGATGCACGCGGTTGGTCAGGAGTACGACGATCAGGTCCCGTAGCGGATCGACCCAGAGCATGGTGCCCGTAAAGCCAGTGTGACCAAAAGCTCGCATGCTCAAGGGGGCGGAGAGCGGCGAAGACGTGTCAGCACAAACCCAGCCTAAGCCGCGCCCGGGTGCCTGCTGAGTCGTTGCTTCAGCAACGAGCGCGCCAGGGAGCAGTTCATCACCGTGTAACCATGCGGCAGCGTAGCGTGCGAGGTCCTCGGCTGTGCCGAAGAGTCCAGCATGCCCGGCAATCCCGTCCAGCCCGTAGTACGCATTGCCGTCGTGTACCTCGCCCCAGATCAGCGAGGTTCGCCAGGGAAACCCGTGCCCTCGCGCTCCAACGTTGTTGGCTTCGTAGCTGTTGCCGCGTTCTGTTGCGGCGATCTGCCGCCGCAACGACCGGGGCGGACAAAACTGAAGGCTGGCCAGTCCAAGCGGCGCAAAGACACGCTGGCGTGCAGCCGTTGCCAGATCCGCGCCAGTCAGTTGCTGGACGAGTATGCCTAGGAGGATGAAGCCTAAGTCGCTGTAGACCACCTGTGCTCCTGGCTCTCCAATGGGCATTGTCTCGGCAATTGCCGTTGCATACGCTGCCTCGCCGTGAGCGTCAAGATAAAGCGGCAGCCAGGCTGGAAGCCCAGCCGTGTGCGTAAGCAGGTGACGGATCGTTGCGCTGGCGTATGGTGAGGTGGCGAGTGAAGGAAGAAGTTGTCCCAATGGCGTCTCGAGCTGAAACAGTCCTTCAGCGACGAGTTGCAGCACGATCGGCGTGGTTGCCACGACCTTCGTTAATGAGGCCAGGTCGAAGAGCGTGTGCCGCGTCATTGCAATGGGCTCAGTCACCTCTGGCGGTGTCGCAGGATCGCCGATGCACGATGGATGAAGTGCCCAGCCGGTCGCTTCCCACCAAACGATTGCATCGCGATGCTGAACAAGCAGCACCGCTCCCGCATAGGCCTGCTCTCCTCCAGCCACGACCTGTTGCCAGGCGGCCGCCAGTGCAGCGCTAGTGCGTGGCATATGCGGCCTCCGCCGGGAACCGCTCCCGCCATTCCTCGCTCACGTACGCCAGCCGGCCACGGCAGAACGTTGCCTGCACGCAAAGGCCCTTGTCGAGGAGCACGATGTCAGCGTCATACCCAGCAGCGATGATGCCTTTGCGTTCTGCTGCCCCTGCAACCCGTGCCGGGTTGAGGCTCAGCAAGCGACTTGCTGTCGGCAGGTCAAGTTCCAGCGTCTGGACAAGGTTGCGCAGCGCTTGGTCCATCGTGAGGATGCTGCCAGCGATGGTTCCGTCGGCCAGCCGGGCTGCTCCGTCGCGCACTTCGGCTGGCTGGCCAGCGAATGTAAAACCGCGAAGTTCAGCTACACCCGCAATCGGTTGGGCGTCTGTGATCGCCACGGTGCGCTCGGCGCCAAGCGCGTAGAGTAACGCTCGTGCTGCCGCCGGATGAACGTGGACGCCATCGACGATCAGTTCGCCTGTCACATGCTTGGCTTCGATGATCGCGCCGAGTGGTCCCGGAGCACGGTGAAGCAGCGGTGGCATCGCGTTGAAGCAGTGCGTCGCATGCGAAATGCCGTGGGCGATCGCGTCACGGGCCTGCTCATAACTTGCGTCCGTGTGGCCAATACTGACAGTTACCCCCGCGTCTCGGAACTGCGTAATTGCGGCAGCTGCCCCAGGCAGTTCTGGCGCAAGTGTAACGAGGCGGAGTTGCCCTTGGGCGGCAGCGAGGAGGGCGCGGACATCGTCGGGGTCAGGAAGTCGCAGCCACGAGGGATGATGAGCGCCTCGCCGCGTTGGATTGAGGTATGGTCCTTCGAGGTGAATGCCTAACGGCTCAGCTCCCTGGCTTGTCTGGGCTATCGCGCTCGCCGCAGCGTGCAACTGGACGATTGGTAGTGCCTGCGGCACCCCCACAACGGTGATCAGAAAAGCCGTTGTACCGGTTGATGCGACCCACCGTGCGTACGCGAGGATTTCGTTAGGATCAGTTGTGTGAAGGGCAAAACCACCTCCGCCGTGGGTGTGCAGCTCAATGAATCCAGGCAGCGCGAGCATGCCGTCGAGTGCGACACGGTGGCCAGCCGGTGTCACGTCTGGCCCGACAGCGAAAATGTGCCCGTTGTCAAGGACAATCCGACTTGCCGGTTGCTCGCCTCTTGCATCAATGATGTGGACGTCCTCGAGTGTCAGCGCCATTCCCCCACCCCTTAACTACCGCGTTTCCGTCACTTTGCGCAGCCCTCGAGGCTGATCGGGGTCAAGGCCGCGGAGCAGTGCAAGATGGAGCGCGAAGAGCTGGCCGGGGATGACCGCAACCAGCGGCGAGAGCCATTCTGGCACGCCAGGTGGCAATGGTAACGGCGTTCCGGCGCGTTCGAGCAGCGCGGCATCATCCGAAATCACGATAAGCTCCGCCCGGAGTGCCGCAAGCTCATGCGCAAGAGCAGCCATATCCGCGAAGACGAGTCCACTTGGGGCAACTAGCACAACTGGGAAGCCTGGTTCAATGAGCGCGATTGGCCCATGGCGGAAGTCTGCTGATGAATATGGCTCGGCGATGGCGTAACTTGTCTCTTTCACTTTGAGCGCGATTTCGAACGCGGTCGCGTAGTTAAAGCCGCGCCCGATGACCGCAAAGCGATCGGCATAGCGAAAGCGCTCAACCCGTTGCGCAATGATCGTGTTGCGCATCAGCGTTTCCTGCACCAAGGCCGGGACCTGGCGCAGCGCATTCCATCGGGTTTGATCACCGCTGAGCGCTGCACTCAGCATTGCCAACACGAGTAACTGCGCCGTATAGGTCTTGGTTGCTGGTAGCGCGCGTTCCGGTCCTGCGTAGAGGGGAAGCACGTGGGCTGCACTGGCGGCGAGTGGCGAGGAAGGGTCATTCGTAATCGCAAGGGTGAGCGCGCCTTGTTGCCGTGCTTCGGCAATGACTCCAACAATGTCGGGCGATCGTCCGGATTGGCTAATGCCGATCACGAGCTTGCCAGCAAAGTTCGGTGGCTGGTGGTAGAGCGTCACCAGTGATGGCGTGGCCAGTGCGACAACGAGCCGGTTAAGTGCGCCGAAGAGGTACTGGGCATAGCGCGCTGCGTTGTCAGAGCTGCCTCGTGCCGCAATGACGACGCTGTCAGGGGCAAAGGTCACGACTGCGTTCGCCGCGGCTTCGACGGCTGGCTGCGCCTGGATGAGCGCCCGGGCCAGCACCTCTGGCTGTTCGGCGATTTCCTCAGCTAACACACTCATCGCGTTACGGCCCCGCCGACTGCTTCAGGTAAGTGTGCTGCTGCCTCCGTCACCTTTTGGCGAAACTCCTCCATGTTGACGACTGCGCCACCTAATCGCGCGCTTTCGGCCGCAAAGGCGAGCAAATGGCTTTCAACCGACTGCTGGGCCGAGGTCAAGATCGGCCGCCCTTCACGCACAGCGGCGACGAATGCCCGCATCAGCCCTTCATCGCCGCCACCATGCCCACCAGGCGGCGTTGCCAGACGAAGCGTTTCTGCTGTGCCAGTGAGATGGTCAAAGAGCTGGATTTCGCGGCGTGACTCGTTGGCCAACAGCGTTGCGCGCGTGCCGTCAATGCGCACCGTTCGTCCCTCGACGTGTGAGCAGCCTTGCATCGTTAACGACACAGCGAGTTGGCCATCGAATTCCATGAGGACAACCTGGTGGTCGACGGCTGTGTTGTCGCAGTGATAGACGCAGCGGCCATATGGGCCTGTGCGCAAGGCTGCGAGCATGCCTTCGCGGCTCTGGTCGAGCGAGACTGCTTGGCGGAAGGGGCTCGTTGGCGGCACAAGGTCGAGGTAGATCCGTGGCGCGTAGTATGGGCAGTTGTCGGCGATTGGGCAGCCATCAGTGCACCGCTCGGGGATCTCTGGGCCAACGCGCTGTGGCGTGAAATGGGTGAGTGAGCCAAAGGAGGAGAGACGGACGCAGTGCCGGCCAATGATCCAGACCAGAAGGTCGAGGTCGTGACAGCACTTGGTCAGGATCATGGGGCTTGCACGTTCGGTATTCGACCAGTTGCCACGGATGAAGCTATGGGCGAAGTGGAGGAAGCTCAAGTTCTCGCGCCAGTCGAGAGAGACGATCTCGCCGAGCCGTCCGCTGGTGACGATCTCGTAGATCGTGCGGAAGAAGGGAGCATAGCGCAAGACGTGCGCGATCTGCAGGATCCGCCCGTGGCGCTCGGCGAGTTGCGCCAGGAGGACCGCGTGTTCGGGTGTCGTCGTCATCGGCTTTTCAAGAAGGACGTGGTAGCCGAGGGCCAGGAACTGGACAGTGCTAGGGAAATGCTGGCGATCCATGGTGGCGTTCACCAGCCCCTCAGCAAGCTGTGGGCGCTCGGCAAGCTCTTCCCACGAGCGAAACTGGCGCTCGGGCGGGATATGGTGGGCCTGCGCGAAGCGCGCACGACGCCCTTCATCAGGCTCGGCGACGGCAACGAACCGCACATCTTCTGGATGGCGTTCGGCGTAGCCGCCGTAGGCAAGATACCCGCGGTTTCCCGCGCCGACCATGACGAGCTCGACTGGCTTTGCCATTGCTGCGTATCCCTCCTCCTCTGCGGATTAGACGGGTTGGAGCGTGCCATCCATGAGCATCATGATCCCGAAGTTGTCGCCGTAGGGTGAGTTCAGGTAGATCGGGTTGCTATCCGGCGGCCATGGCTTGACGCGAACGTTTTCAAGCACTGGATTGTTCCCGTAGCGCTCCCAGAGTGGAATGATAGGTAAGAGTTCGTTGAAGGCGAGCGCTAAAGTCGTGACGGTCTGCCGTTGCTTGGCCTGATCAAGTCCAGCCGCGGCTTGGACGACGAGTTGCTCAAGGTCGACCGGGCCCACGACATCGGTCTGCTGCTTGAGTTCGAACGCCATACCGCGGCCGCCGAAATTCGCGGCGATCGGAATGTTGTTGGTGAAAAGGTCTTGGACAAAGGAGAAGTGTGGATGTGGGCTGCTGCTCGATCCCCAGGCGAGAATTGCCCATTGGAAATTTCCTTTAGCGATCTCGTTGGTGTATTGGGGCGTGTCGATGCTGCGTAAGGTGATCTGGAACGCTGGCTTGAGCTGGTCAGCGATATTTTGGGCAGAGGCTGACCAGTCGGGATAGCCAGAGGGGAAGACTAGTTCGTACTTGGCCGGCTTGCCGTCCGGCGTCTGCCAGCCGTCTCCCGTTTGCTTCCAGCCGGCAGCGGTCAGGAGTTGCGCGGCTTTATTCGGGTCGCGTTGATAGGTGTTGAGTTTGCCCATTGCATCAGCATCAAGCCAGCTTGGCAAGAGGACGTCGGAGAAGCCAGCCATGTACTTGACGCCTTTACCAGAATCGCCCAACGAGACTGCCCCGCTCTGGTTGCGATCGATCAGGTAGGCCAGTGCCTGGCGGACGCGCTTGTCCTTGAACTCCGGTACCTTGTCCAAGTTAAAGCCGAGAGCGGGGCCAGAGTAAATCGGCGGACGGATAATGCGAAAGCCTTGCTGGATTAGCGCTTTCTCCGTTGGCGGAGGGAATGCGCCGGTGTGATAGTCGATTTGCTTGGAGAGAACCAGGGTCGTTAGATCGGGAAGGCCGGTGTAGTTATAGAGGACAACGCGATCGAAGTGTGTGGTGCTGGCCATGACGCCGTTGGGATTTTTGACCAGCACGAGCTGGGCGTTGGTAATGCTCTTATAGTCGAACTGGAAGGGCCCACTTGCGAGGATCTGGTCGGGGCGGAAACGGGTGATCTGATCGAGCAGTGCTTTGGCCTCGGGATCGTCCTGGGTCTTGCCAGCTTGCGCGAGTTGCTGTGCTTGCTGGCCGTATTGACCGTAGAGCTTTGCTGGCACGATGTGCAACTTCAGCGCGTAGCGTTCAACCACGCTTGAAACGTCGCTCAAGCGCAAGATAATCGTTGTGTCGTTCGGAGCTTCGACGGTTTTGACATATTTCCAGAGTACGTTGCGCAAGACCCATTCGCACCAGAAGGTTGCGAGGTAATCTTGCGATGTTAGTGGTGAGCCATCACTCCACTTCAACCCGCTCTTGAGGTTGATGGTAAAGGTCCCGGCGTTGGCATCGAACCCCCATTTCTCGGCGAGCAGTGGCATCCACTTCTGTTCTTTCCAGTAGTACATTGCGCTTGGAGCGAGCACGAGATCGTAGTAGATTGTGGGCGCGAGGATGCCTTGGGTCACGCCCTCGAGGAGATTGAAGTGGCCGTTCGGTGGCAGCTGGTACGAGGCTGCACCGTGAATTTCTTTCGTTCCCCCAGTTGTCGTGCGTGCGGGTGTCGCAGTAGCCGGTGCGGACGTCGTGGCCGGTGTTGTCGTGCTGGTCGTGTTGCCAGCGGTGGGCGTACTGCCGCCCTGGCTTGTCTGCTTGCCGCCGCAGGCAGCGAGCAGTGCGCTTGCGGCAATGCCACCAGTAAGGGTCAAGAACCGACGGCGGCTATAGCGGGGTGTCGTCTCAGGGCTATGCAACTGGACCATCCTCCTTACTTTTTCTCTTACTGCTCCCTGTTCTCCAGCCGCTGTGTGCTCCCCCAGAGGGGGCGCGCGAAGCGCAACCATGCGCTTCGCGCGCCTGCTCAGTGCGAGGCTGACACTAGACTGGTTTGAGCGTGCCCGTGAGCAGCATCATGACGCAGAAGTTGTCCCCATAGGGCGCGTTGAGATAGATCGGATCGCTATCAGCAGGCCACGGTTGAACACGCACGCCTTCGATCACCGGATTGTTGCCGTAACGCTCCCAGAGTGGGACCATCGGCACCAGTTCGTTGAAGGCGAGCGCGACCTTGGCGACTGCGTCTTTCTGTTTCGCTTCATCAAGACCTTGGCCAGCTTGGACGACGAGCTGTTCGAGGTCAACTTGACCGAGCACATCGGTCTGCTGCTTGAGCTCGAACGCCATGCCCTTGCCGCCTTGGTTGGCGGCAATCGGGATGTTGTGGGTGAAGAGGTCTTGCACGAAGGAGAAGTGGGGATGCGGGTTGGTGCTCGAGCCCCATGCCTGAATTGCCAGCTGGAAGTTACCTTTGTCAACCTCAATCGGCTGTTGGCTATAGGTGATTGAGCGTGGCGTGACCTTGATGCCGAACTTGGTCAGCTGTTCGGCAGCGTTCTGCGCTGCGGCCGACCAGTCAGCGTATTCGGCGGGGAAGAGCAATTCATACTCGGCGTTCTTGCCATCTGGTGTCTGCCAGGTGTTGCCGTTCTTCTTCCAGCCAGCAGCGGTAAGCAATTGTTCAGCCTTGCTGGTGTCATACGGATAGGTGTTGAGTTTGCTCAGGGTATCCTGCCCAAGCCAGTCCGGCACCATGATGTCGGAGAAGCCTGCCATATACTTCACGGCTTTGCCTGAGTCGCCGAGGGCGACTGTGCCGTTCTGGTTGCGGTCAATGGCATGGGCGATGGCCTGCCGAGCCCGCTTGTCCTTGAACTCTGGCAGCTTGTCCAGGTTGAAGAGCAAGGCCGGGCCGGAGTAGACCGGCGGGCGAATGATCCGGATGCCAGCCTGCTGGAAGGCCTTTTCGGTCGCGGGCGGGAAGCCGTGTGTTGCGTAATCGACTTGCTTGGAGAGCACAACCGGCGTGACGTCAGGTGTCTCGCCATTGAAGATCACGAGCTTATCAAAGAGCACCTTGTCGGCGTTGACACCGTTCGGGTTCTTGACGAGCGTGAGCTGGGCGTTGGTGATGCTCTTGTAATCGAACTGGAATGGGCCGCTCGCCAGGATCTGGTCGGGGCGGAAGTTGGTAATAGCATTGAGCACTTGCTGGCCTTCGGGCGCGTCCATGTTCTTGCCGCTATTGAAGAGGTCTTGGACTTGCTTGGCGAGGCTGCCGTACTGTTTGTCGGCGACGATGTGGAGCTTGAGCATGTAGCGTTCGACGACGGTGGAAGGATTGTTCATGTGGACGCGCACCGTGCGCTCGTCTGGTGTTTCGACCGTGTCGATGTACTTCCAGACGACGTTTCGCAGGGCGCGGACACACCAGAGGGTTGTGGCCACGTCCTTGGACGTCAAGGACGAGCCATCGCTCCACTTGAGCCCGGTCTTGAGCGTGACGGTGAAGGTGTTGGCGCTTGGGTCGAAGCTCCACTTCTCGGCCAAGAGCGGCAGCCACTGCTTCTGTTTCCAGTAGTACATGGCCATGGGGGAGAGGACGACGTCGTGGTAAATGCCGCCGGCGAGGATTCCTTTGGTCACGCCATCGAGCAGGTTGAAATGGCCGTTCGGTGGCACAAGGTACGGCCACGCACCATGGAATTCTTTGCCGGTCGTCGCAACGGCGGCCTTGGTCGGCGTTGCCGCAGCAGTCGGTGTTTGGCCAGCTGCCGCAGCGGTTGGTGATGCGCTGGTTTGTGCGGGGGCGGTGGTTGGCGTGGCCTTGCTCCCGCCGCCGCAGGCCGCGAGCATCGCACTTGCGGTGGCACCACCGACGAACGCCAGGAACCGGCGTCGGCTCAGTCGTGGCATGTGGCGCTCTTGCGTCATGGTTGCTCCTCCTCTCGGCTTGGTGTTGCTCTGACCGTTCACGACAATGTGTCCACGCTGTGCTGTTCATTCATGTCGCTGTCGCCGAACAAGCGCGATGACAAGCCCGAGAAAGCAGAGGCTGATGAACAGGCTCACGAGGCTGATGGGGAAGGCAGGCGTGCCACGCGGGGCGAGGGCGACCGCGAACAGGCTAAGGATGAGAAAGAACAGCACGAGTGTGAAGGCTGCGCGCCCGAGTTCTGGTGACATCCTGCCGTCCCGCTCTGCCGTTACCCGGATGGATTCAGACCGCTTGACGGCGACAGCGCTGTGCTCTCACCCCCTGTTCCCGCTGCTGCCGGTGGCAGCGCATGACCGTTCGCGTGCTCACGAGCGACGATGTGGCAGGCGACCCGTCGTCCATCCAGTGGCGTCAGTTCCGGCACGATCGTGTCGCACAAGCCGGCTTCAAAGAGTGGACAACGTGGGTGGAAGCTACAGCCCGGTGGAATGTTGAGGAGGCTGGGAATATCAAGACTGCGGAGCTGCAGCTTCTGCTTGCTGCGGGTCAGATCTGGATCGGGCTCCGGGATCGCAGCGAGCAAGGCACGGGTGTATGGGTGCTGCGGGGTGTTGATTAAGGCTGGAGTCGGGCCGATTTCGACGACGCGGCCAAGGTACATGACGGCGATCGAGCCTTCCCAGCCGAAATATTTGGCGATTGCAAGGTCGTGCGTGATGAACAAGAACCCGACGCCCAAGTCGTCGCGCAGGCGGCGAAGGGTGTTCAGCAGGCTGACCCGAATGGAGACGTCGACCATCGAGGTTGCCTCATCGGCCACGATGAACTGGGGTTGGACGGTCAGGGCTCGCGCGATGGCGACACGCTGGCGCTGGCCACCAGAGAGTTGATGCGGGTATTTCCAGAGGAAGTTTTCGGGAGGCGTGAGATCAACGAGGGTAAGCAGCTCGTGGACACGCCGGAGTGTGGCGGCCTGGCCGCGCGTGAAGCCGTGATGCTGGAGGGGCGCGGCAAGGGTATCGTAGACGGTATGGACCGGATTGAGCGATGCGTAGGGATCCTGGTGGATGATCTGGACGGCACGGCGGAAACGGCGGAATGCGTCATGGTCGAGTTGCCAGATGTCCTGACCGCCGAAGCGCACGCTGCCGGCCGTAGGTTTGAGCAATCCTGCAGCAATTTTGCCGGTTGTTGTCTTGCCAGAGCCGCTTTCGCCAACGAGACAGATGACCTGGCCCGGGGCGATGGTGAGCGAGACATGATCGACTGCGCGAACCGAACGCCGACCAACGCGGAATTCCTGGGTGACCTGGTCAAGGGCAAGCTGAAGCTCAGGCATGCTCGACCACCTGTCGTTCGAGGGTGACGCGCTGCCAGTAGTGGCAGGCGCTGGTATGACCGTCGGCGACGTGATACAGGGGCGGCTCTTCCTGGCTGCAGCGTGGTTGGGCATAGGGGCAGCGTGGATGGAAGCTACAGCCGGAAGGCGGTGTGATGAGTCCAGGCGGGCTACCCGGAATTGAGGCGATCTCGTAGAGGTCGCCAGTGATTGGCGGGACCGCTTTGAGCAAGCCGACGGTATATGGATGCCGTGATCGATAGAAGATCTCGCGGACGTTGCCGAGTTCGACGATTTTGCCAGCGTACATTGTCGCGACACGGTCGGCTAGCTCAGCGGCGAGGGCGAGGTCGTGCGAGATGAAAATCATGGCGAAGCCGAGTTGGTCGCGAAGCTGACGCAGCATGTCGATGATGGCGCGTTGCGTGAGGATGTCGAGGGCAGTGGTCGGCTCGTCGTAGATGATCACCTGGGGGTCGAGCAGCAGGCTAAGTGCGATCATGACCCGCTGGCGCATGCCGCCGGAGAGTTCATGCGGGTAGGCGCGCAGCACCCGGCCCGGCTCGAGCTGGACGAGGCGGAGCAAGTGCTCAGCGCGATCATAGACTTCGGCTTTCGAGAGGCGGGCATGGGCACGCGCGGTGTCCCAGAACTGCTCGGCGATGCGGAGCACGGGATTGAGGGCGTTGAGGGCACCCTGGAAGACCATGGCGCACTCTTTCCAGCGGTACGCGCGGGTCGCGTCGTCGTCGAGTGTCAGGATGTCGGTGGTCTGTCCATCGCGGAAACGGTAGTGGACGGTGCCGCGTGTCTCGGCGCTTTTCGGCAGCAGACGGAGGAGGGCAAGGCCAAGCGTCGATTTGCCACAGCCGCTTTCACCGATCAGCGCGAGGCTTTCGTTGGGATAGAGGTCGAAGCTAATGCCGCGCACAGCGTGGACCCATCCGGCACGGGTTTGGTAGTCGACGATCAAGTCGCGTACAGCGAGCACGGGCTGCGTGTGAGGTGTTTGTGCCGTCATCGTGTCATTACCCTTCACGCAATCGTGGGTTAAACACCTGCTCAAGCGATCGTGTCATGGTGACCATCGAGAGCTGAAGCAGTGAGATTGCGATGACTGGCGCGAGGATATACGGCATGCTGTCGCGGTAGAAGATGGCGCCGCGTGTCCAGGCAAGGTTGAGCATGATGCCCCAGTTGTCGCCGGCAAGCGGGGCAAGACCGAGGAAGTAGAGCACGACTTGACCGTAGATGGCGCCAGTCATGCCGATGGTAAAGCTCATCAAGATGTAGCTGGCCATGTTGGGCAGGATTTCGCGGAAGAGGATATGGAACAGGCCAAGGTCAAGTGCGCGGGCCGCTTCGACATACTCACGCGCTTTGAGGGAGAGGACCTGGGCACGGACGGCCCGGAGCAGTGTTGGCCAGTTGAGCAGTGCCAGGATGAGGGCGAGGAGCCAGGGGCGATTCAGCCGGACGAATGCGGCAAGGACAACGAGCAATGGCAACTGCGGGATCGTCAGCACGACGTCGGTGATGAGCATGACAATGCTGTCGAGCACCCCTTCAACGTAGGCGACGAGGGCGCCGAGCGTGATGGCGATGAGCGTGGAGAGGATTGCGGCGAGCGCGCCCACGAGGATGATTGGACGGCCGCCGCGCACGACTTGCGTCAGCACATCGCGGCCTTCGTAATCGGTGCCAAGGGGGTGAGACCAGCTTGGCGGCTGATAGATTTGGGCCATGTTCGGCTCGCCGGATGAGGGGGCGATGAGCGGGCCAAAGAGGGCGAGCGCAATGAAGAACAGCACGCCGAGAAAGCCGAGGAAGCCGACCTTGTTCTGCCAGAGCACACTCAGGCCAAGGCGGAGGCTCCGTGCGAGGCGGTGCGCGAGGCTGGGCGGCTTCATCGCCAGGAGCTCAGGCTGGGCGGTCATCGCTGGCTCCCTCCCATGGCGCGAATCCGGGGGTCGAGGCGGCTGTAGAGCAAGTCGGCAAGCACGTTTGCGAGCACGACTGCGAAGGTGATGATGAGGAAGATGCCCTGCATGATTGGGTAGTCTCGTTGGTTAATGGCTTGGAGGAGGATGTAGCCGATGCCTTGATATTGGAAGATTTGCTCGATCACGACTGCACCACCGACGACGAAACCCGCGGCGATCGCTGCCTGGGTGAAGAGCGGCAGGATCGCGTTGCGACCGACATAGGCGCTCATGATGCGGCCATCTTTGAGTCCGCGGGCGCGTGCGACAGTGACGAAGTCTTCGCCGAGGGTGGCGATTGTTGACGATTTCATGAGGAGGAGCCAGGAGCCGATGGTCGTCAAGACGTAGGTCGCGATGGGCAGGGAGGCATGGTAGAGCGCGTCTTTGATGAAACTAATACTGAGTGACGGCTGGACACCGGGCGAGTACGCGCCGCGCATTTCGGCGATGGGGAACCAGCCAAGCCGGACGCCGAAGAAGACGACGATCACGATGGCGACGAGGTAGTTGGGTACGGACTGGAAGAAGGAGCCGAGCGCGGTGAGAAGGTGGTCAATTGGGCGTTCGCGGCGATAGGCAGTCAGCATGCCGAGGAGGACCCCGAGCGCGAAGCTGAGGAGGAGGCCAAGACCGGTGCTAAAGAGGGTCCAGGGGAGATACGTTGCAATGATGCTCGTCACGGTCGTACCGGGCGAGGTAATGGACTTGCCGAAATCACCGTGCGCGAGTGCCTGGAGGTAGTCGCGGTACTGAGCGAGCAGCGGCTCGTTGGGATTGAACGCGAAGAGCGCTGCGGCTTGGTTGGCCGCGTCCTGGTAGGAGAAACCGTACTGCGAGATCAGGGTGTTGATGTAGACGTCGACCGGGTTGCCGGGCATGAGCCGGATCAGGAAGAACGTCAGGGTCGAGACGAGATAAATGGTGAGGGCGGCTTTCAGTAGACGGCGGACGATGTAGCTTCGCCAGAGGATGAGAGCGAAGCGTCCGAGTGTTGCCGCTGCACTGGCAGCTGATTGAGCTGACGTTGTCTCAACAGTGGCAGGCCGTGCCACAGGTACTCCTCTCTGCGCTAGGTACCGATCGATTGATGCGTGTCCGCTGCGACATTGAGCTGTTCGGGGAAGGTCCAGTCGGGTTCAGTCAGGACGAGTTGTGGCGGTCGAGTCAGCGGTGTGAAGAGCTTATAGCGGTCGCCACGATAGAGGCTACGGACGAGTTCGACAGGGCGATCGAATTGGTCGTAACTTAAGCGCACCTGGCGGAAGGCCGGCAAGCCGGGTGGCAAGCCGAACAGCCGAGCTTCTTGTGGGGTGAGTACGACCGCTTCAATGGTCTGCTCACCGTGGGTGAGTTCGATGCCGTAGTGCTCAGCCAGCCAAGCGTAGAGCGAGCGGTCGGTGAGGTCGGCTTCGGCGAGCAAGGGAAAGCGTTCGGCAGAGATGTAGACCGTTTCGAGTGCCATGGGTTCGCCGTTGGCCAGGCGTAGTCGGGTGAGCATGATGACGGGCGCGCCTTCGGCGATCGCCAGTCGAGCGGCGAGTTCGGCATCGGCGGGAATGTGCTGGTTGGCGAGCGTGCGGCTGCCTGGTGTGAGGCCACGGCGGCGCATCTCTTCGGAAAACGAGGTGAGGACGAGTCCCTGCTCGACCTTCGGGCGCGCGACGAAGGTGCCGCGGCCCTGGATGCGTTCGAGTTTGCCGGCGAGGACGAGTTGCTGCAGGGCCTGACGCACCGTAATGCGGCTGACGCCGTACTCTTGCTCGAGTTCGCGCTCTGAGGGGAAGCGATCGCCGGGATGAAGTTGCGCGATGCGCGCTTCGAGTGCCTGTTGTAGCAGCCGGTATTTTGGCAGCGACGGGCGCTGCGCGTTCCACGTCTGCACGTGGGCTATCCTTCGCTTCAATTGGTCAAGACGTTCGGATGTTATAACCACCTCTTGTTGGCAGTATACCGATGTAACCCTGCGTTGTCAACTCCCAGGTGTGGAAGGGGCGCGGGAGTGGATTGTTTGGCAAAAAGGGCGAAGGGGTGCAGGACAGCGCGTGAGATAGGCAACAGTGCGGTGGGTTACGGGAGAGCAGGACGCGAGGGCAGTGGGGCACGAGGGCGGTGGGGCTTGGTGTGGTGCGGCCGTGTCTTGGGGATACGGCACGGCGTGAGAGGGTTGCGCAGAGGCTAGGCGTGCTGATCGGTCGAGGATGTGGCAGCGATGGCTGCTTCCGCGTCGGCTTGGGCGCGGAGTTGTCCGCAGGCGGCAGCAATGTCGACGCCGCGGGAGTAGCGGACAGTGGCGGGGATGCCGTGGCGGTGCAGGATTGCGGCGAAGCGTGCGATGCGGTCTGGCGTTGGGCGAGCAAGGTGCGGGGCGGCAGGCGTTGGATTGAGTGGAATCAGGTTCACGTGGCAAAGCAGGCCATGGAGCAAGCGCGCGAGGGCTTCGGCATGATGATCCTGGTCGTTGACGTCGCGAATGAGGACGTATTCAAAGGAGATGCGCCGTCCAGTCTTGGCGACGTAGCGCCGGCAGGCAGCGAGGAGTTCGGCGATGGGATAGCGCCGGTTGATTGGCACGAGTTGTGAGCGGAGTGCGTCGTCCGGCGCGTGGAGCGAGATGGCCAGCTTCACCTGGTAGGGCTCCTCAGCGAGACGGTCGATGAAGGGGACGAGGCCGGACGTTGACAGGGTGATCCGCCGGGCGCCGAGGCCAAAGCCAGCGGGATCATGCAGGATGGCGATCGCCTTCATCGTAGCATCGTAGTTTTGGAAGGGCTCGCCCATTCCCATGACGACGATGTTAGTGAGTGTACGGCCGCGCTCGCGGGCAAGCCGGGCGGCATAGACAACCTGGGAGACGATTTCACCGGCGCTGAGGTTGCGGATGAGACCAGTCATGCCGGTGGCGCAGAAGGCGCAACCGACCGCACAGCCGACCTGGCAGGACACACAGACAGTGGTTCGGTCAGGATAGCACATGAGGACGGTTTCGACATGCTCACCGTCGACGGTACGGAAGAGGAGCTTTTCGGTTTCGCCGTCGTCGCTGGTGACGGTGCGCGTCAGCTGGAGCGTTGTGAGCGGCAGGGTTTCGGCAAGTTGCTGGCGCAGCGCTTTGGGGAGCACCGTCATGGCATGATAGTCAAGAGCGAGTTGTTGGTATGCCCAGTGGAAGAGTTGCCGGGCTCGGTAGGGTTGGTGGCCCTGCGCAACCAGCCGCTGCTCCAGTTCGGCAAGCGTGAGGTCATGGAGCGTGGTTGGGCGTTGCTGGCGTGGTCGGCGCGGGCGTATGGTGCGTAGCGGTGTCGGCGTCGTCATCGTTTGTGATGCTTGTGTCACATCGATCTTGCTCATGACAGCAAGTGTAGCATGGGAAGGGCAAGGCCGTAGGTGAGGGCTGCGTGGCTGAGAGCACGGTGCTGGTGGCTGCTATACTGTGATGCCGAATGATCATGGCGATGGAGCCCGCCAGTGGCGCGGTGCGCCCGAACTGCGGATCAGCTGATGGCTCCTGGCCGTACGGCCAGGAGCTTTTCTTGTTGTGGTGAAGTGGAGGACTGGCATGGATACGACACTGACGATGCTTGGTTCGCTGCTTCAACAACTGGAGCCGCTTCTAACGACGACGGCAGCTGCTCAGCGTGTTCATGCCCTGGCCGATCGTCTGATGCGTACAACGCTGAACGTGGCAGTGCTGGGACATTTTAAACGCGGCAAGTCGACGCTGGTAAACGCGCTCGTTGGCTATCCAGTCCTTCCGATGGGCATGGTGCCATTGACAGCGATCGTCACGTATGTCGAAGCTGGTCCGGCATTCTCGGCGACCATCACGTTTCAGGATGGGCGCACAGCGGAGGTCCCGATTGCGCAGCTTCGGGAGTACATTACCGAAACGGAAAACCCGGCAAACGCGAAGCGGGTCGCTGCGGCAGTGGTCCAGGTGCCAACAGCACGGCTTCCTCACGGGATTCGTCTCGTTGATACGCCGGGGATAGGGTCGACCTATGTCCACAATACCGCGATTGCGCGTGAATTTGTGGCCGATGCAGATGTGGCACTCTTTGTGTTGTCGGTGGATCCGCCAATGAGTGCTGAGGAACGAGCGTTCCTCGAGGAGGTCGCACGCTTCGCTCGCCGCCTGCTGATCGTGCTGAACAAGATTGATCGCTATAGCCCTGCGGATGTTGCCGACGTCATAACGTTTACGCGGAAGGTGGTGGCAGATCGTGTGCCAGCGTGTCCAATTCTTCCCGTTTCCGCGTTGCTTGCGTTAGAAGGACGGATAGCAGGAGATGCGGCACGAATCGAGCAGAGTGGCATCCAGGCGATCGAGCAGTTTTTGGTGCAGGAGGTCTATCAGGCACGTGAAGCACTGCTCGTTTCGGCTGCGGTGAATCAGCTGCACATGCTCATCAGCGAGGCGGAACAGCAGCGACAAGCGACGCTTGCTGGGTTGGCGACCTCGCGCGAGGAGCTTACGCGCCGGCTCGATATGTTTCGACAGCGGGTAGCAGAACTCGACGTCCTTCGTGAAGAGCGCGATGCCTTGTTGCGCGTGGCACAGGCTCGACTGGTGGATCAGCATCTTGGATCAGCGTTACCGACCTTGCGCGCTGAACTGCTTGCACTGGCGAACCAATTGCCTGCGCTGATCATGGAAGGGAGCGAGCGCTCGCTGAGGGCGCAGGTGCGGGCAGGAGGCCACTGGATTGTTGAGACGCTGCGTTCGACGACCGTGGCGTGGATGCAACGCGAGGAGCCGGCGCTGCTTGACGTGCTTGGAGCGATAACAGAGCGGTATCGTGCAGCGCTGCAGCGTGCGCTGGACGCCTTGCAGGCGCTTGCCCAGGACGTGCTTGCTGTCCCTGCGTTGCAGGTGCAGGTACCGGAGCCAGTGCCCGTGACTGCACATGCGCGGCTGCAGGTTGTTGATGAACCGGTCATGCTCGAATTATTGTCGATGTGGTTGATGAGCCATTTGCCCGGGCGGATTGGACGTTGGCTCATCCTCTGGCGAGCACAGCGCCGGCTCGAGGACTATGCTGATCGGATGGTCGGTTCAGCGCGATATGCGCTGCGGCAGTGGATTGCCGAGCAGCTTGAAGAGCGACGGGCGGTGCTTGAGTCAGCGGTCTCAGCGGTTCTTGAGGCGTTGACGTAAGGCGTTGAGGCCGTACAGGCTGCGATGTTGGACGGTGAGGATGCCGTTGCGGCGTTGCGTGTGCGGCTGCAGGCGGAGCTGGCTCAGCTGGAGCAGATTCGTGCGGCACTGGAGGGCGTGGTCTCTGGGGGGCAGCAGGCAACGGTGGCGGAGAAACGATGAGCGGGAAGGGGAAATCCCTTCCCGCTCACGTGCTGGGCCGCAGGGATCGCCTTATGGATACGGCGTGCCGTAGCGGTTGTGCAGGACTTGGGCGCCGAGGCGTCCGAGCAGCACGTCATACCGCTGCGGGAATTCGCCGGGGTGCCATTCGAAACGCTCGCGCTCGAAGTACTGCACGGTATAGACCTTGCCAGTATCGGGGTTGACTTCCTGGAATTCCTCGGAGATTGGATAGCCGAAGGTTGCCAGGCCGCCGAACTGCTCCCAATACGCGCGGAAGCCCGAGCAGAGGTTATGGCGCGTCTGTGGGAAGTAGATGCAGGCCGGGCTGGAGTTGGGCTGAGCCGGCTGGAAGGCTGGATCCGTGCGGCCAGCAGTCACTTCGTCACCGAGCAGGCCGAGCAGCACGTCGTAGCGCTGCGGGAACTGGCCTGGGTGCCACTCGAAGCGGGCCCGCTCAAAGTACTGCACCGTCAGGCCGTTCTCCTGGAACTCCTCGGTGATCGGGTAGCCGAAGATGGCCAGGCCGCCGAACTGCTGCCAGTAAGCTCGGAAGCCAAAGCAGAGGTTATGGCGCGTCTGCGGGAAGTAGAT
Organism: Thermorudis peleae; assembly: GCF_000744775.1. Taxonomy (NCBI): domain Bacteria; kingdom Pseudomonadati; phylum Thermomicrobiota; class Thermomicrobia; genus Thermorudis; species Thermorudis peleae. Next base: position 480,773 of record NZ_JQMP01000003.1, read on the forward strand.
GCAGGCTGGGCTGGGATTCGGGGCAGCCGGCTGCGCTGGGCCAAAGCCTGGTGAGGGTGGCGGTGGCGGAGGCGCGGCGGCCGTCCAGTTAACTGTGGCGGTGGCGGTCGGGTTGCCTGCGACCTGCGCCGTTGCGGTCACGGTGTCGGTGCCCGCGTTGCTGCCGCTATAGGTGATAGTCGCCTGGCCGTTCGCGTTCGTGACCACGGAAAATGTGCGCGGGTTCGCGCCGGTGACGGTAACGGTAATGGTAATGTTGCTCACTGGACCGCTTGGATTAACGAGTGTTGCGGTGAGCTGGGCTTGATTGCCGACCGTCACGTTCTGAGTCGCTGGGACAAGAGTAAGCGTTGGCGCCGCGGCAGGGGTGATCGTGACTGGCACCGAGATCGTCTGGTTATCAACCGTTGCTGACACCGAGACGACGCCGCTCTGCAGTGCGGTGAGGGTCGCCGTTGCCTGGCCGTTGGAGAAGGTGGCATTGACTGGCGCGATTGTGGCAATGGCGAGGTTTGTGCCGAAGCTGACCGGTGTGCCGTTTGGCACGTTGTAGCCCCCGCCAGCGATGGTCGCGATGACCTGCGCTTGACCGTTGGGTGGCAACGTCAAGGGGTTGACGGACAGGACGAGCTGGAGGGTCGGCTGGTAGAGGACGTTACCGTTGAAGGAGTTCGCTGGCGGGATGTTTTGGCCCCACCAGTTGTAGCGGGCGTCAAAGGTTGCGGAGGTTCCGCCGACGCTCTTGGCGTTGAACCCGTTGTTGATCACGATGCGGTTGCCATGGGCGTTGAAGATGGTACCGGTCGCGTTGTTCGTGGCATCGCGGCTAAGGGCGGCGCTCGTCGTGCCCGTGATGACGTTGCTGTTTGCCGTCACGTTGGCGCTACCGCTGGCTGTCGCAACGGCGATGCCGATCGCGCCGTTCTGAATGGTGTTGCCCTGGATGGTTGCCGTGCTGTCAGTGGCAGCGATGCCCGTGCCGCTAGCTGGCGAGGTGATGGTGTTGCCGTTGACGGTGACGTTCGTCACGCCGGTCAGGCTGATGCCCGTGGCGTTGCCAGCCAGCGTGTTGTTGGTGACAGAGACAGGGCCATTTGTATTGGCAATCGCGATGGCGTTGCCCTGGCTAACGTTCTTGATGGTGTTCCCTTGCAGCGTGCCGGTGGCTGAGGTGAGCGCAATGCCCGACTGGTTGGCGTTGTTGCCGCCATTGACGGTGCTGTTGCTCACGTTGAATGTCAGGTTGCCATTGTTGCCGACGCCCTTCATTGCTGCGCCGACATTATTGCCGAGTGTCACGGTCAGCCCGTTTAGGGCGACAGTGTGGGCAGTGTTGCTGCCGGAATTGTCGGCGAGCACGCCGGTGTCGGCTTTGATGGTCAGGTTACTGGCATTGCCGTTCACGCCGCAGAAGAGGACCCCAACTGCGCCGTTCTGGCTGCTGTAGTCGATGGCGAGATTCTGCAACGTGGCGGTGCTTGCTGGTCCAACGACGCCAACGGCGGCGGTCACCGGGCCGTTGCAGGACGTTGGCGAGAGTGAGGATGGCGGGGTGAGTACGGTGGCCCCAGAGCCAGACTGGCTACTGCCCTGGATTGTCAGGTTCTTGTTGACCGTAACCTGTTCCTGGTAGGTGCCTGGTGCGACGCGGATCGTGCTGTTTGCACTGGCGGCGTTGACCGCGGCGCTAATTCCCGCGTTGAGTGTGTAGGACAGTGAGTTTGCTGAAGCTCCGATAAGATTTATGGTTATTTGATATGTTTTGTTCGACTGTGTATTGAGGAAACCGATCCTAAGTTGGAAGGTTTTGGTCTGATTGGCAGGTACTGAAAAGCCAGGTGCTGCTGGGAAGGTGTAAAAGAAGGTGTTTGGATTTTGTTGATTGGATGGATTAACAGATTGCCAGTTGTTTCCGTCCCAATACGAGAGGTCTAAGGGAGACCCCTGGGCAATGTTTACTTGGACGGCGACCTGAACTTGCAAGCCACTAAGGTCCTGGGATCCGGCAGTGATGCTTAGTCCAACTCGATAAAACTGATTGCCGTTTCCCCAGTCTTTCAGGGCGAAGGCGTCCTGGGGGGTCGGCGTGCTGATCACGAGCGGACCGGGATCGCCTTGTTGGACGCTTGAGGGTGTGACTAAGGCAATGGTGGCGTTATTGGCTGCTGCAACAGGCAGCAGGCCGAGGGGGAGGAGAAGATTGGCAATGGTGAGTGCAAAAGCAAGGGTGAGTCGGTGCAGCCATCGTGGCCGATAAAGCGCTCTGCGATTGCGCATTGCTCCAGTCCTTTCTCTCCGCGCTGTGGTCACTGATCGTTGCCTCAGCTTCTCTGGATTGGCTGGTGGTCCGCGCGCGCCGTCGTGCCATCGATGATCAACTGGATTGTCGTGCCGTATCATGGTTCTCTCTCACTGCTGATGGGTTGGTTCTCTTCTGCTCTCCTAATACAATAGAACGATGCTGGAGTGCAAAAGTTACGCGGTGGCTGAGGGGCGACGTGGGGCAGTGGGGGATGGTATGCCTACGGTAGCATACACGCGTGCACGCGTGAGGACGATGACTCAGGAAGGGTGAAGGGTTGCGATGGCGACAGTCGATTTGCGGGCGTTGCAGCAGCCGCTGAAGGACCAATATCGAGCTGATCCGGCGTCGGCAAAGCTCATCTTGCGCGCGACGGCTTCACAGACAGATTCGCCGCTTCGCTGCACTGTCGATTTGGGGCGTGGGCAGATTACCGCTGAGGCACATCCGATGGCGGGTGGTCCTGGGCAGGCGCCGTGCTCAGGCGACTTGCTCTTGGGGGCACTGGCAGCGTGCGCACAGCTGACGTGCCAGATGGTTGCGGCGGCGACAGGTGTGCCGGTCGAGCGGATTACTGTGACCGCTGAGGGCGAGCTTGACATGCGTGGTTCGATGGGCGTTGCGCGCGAGGTGCCGGTTGGGTTTGAGGCGATCCGGCTGCGGGTGGCGATTGACGCGCCGGATGCGCCTCCTGATCGACTCGCCCGGCTCCGTGCGCGGACGGAGCAGTTCTGTGTTGTGTTACAGACCCTCCTTGCTCCGCCGCCGATTACCGTTGAGGCCGTGGGTGACGGCGCGGAGCAAGCAGAGAGCGCGAACAGCGATGCTGCGGGGAATGCCTAGCCGTACAGTTCGGCCAACTTTTCAATGCTGAATTCTGGCGAGTGGCAGAGGTCGATGATTCGGCGTTCACGCGCTTCGACCTCCTTAGCGGCACGGAAGACGTCGGGAGCGATGTCGATTGGGATCTGGATGACGCCGTGCTTGTCGCCATGGAGGAGATCGCCAGGGTGAACAGTCAGCCCGCCAACGGTGACCGGGGTGCCAAATTCGACGACGTGGACGTAGGCGTGCGAGACCTGAACCTGGTTAGCGAAGAAGTGGAAGCCGAGGCGCTCAACCTCGTCGAGGTCTCGCACGCCGCCGTTGGTGACGGTGCCGATGCAGCCGAGCGCGCGGTGGATGCTGACGTTCACTTCGCCCCAAAATGAGCCGATTGGCGGGTTGTCAAGGTCTTCGATGACGACGATCCGTGGTTCAGGGATAGTCAGGATGTACTCCCACATTGCCCGGCGTGGGATGGCTTCGCCTGGCCCGGCTGGCTGAGCCGCGCGGATCTTGGCCGTGACAGCATAGCCGACCATTGGGCCGAAGTGCGGGAACATGCAGCGGATGCTGGCGTCCATAAAGCCGACGTTGCGTGGGCGCACGTTGAACTGTTCGATTGCGTTGGCGATGGTCGGCGTTGAAAGGGTGGCAAGCGCCTTCAGGACTGCCGGGCTGAGTGGAGCATCAGCCATTGTTTATCTCTCCTCTCTCATTTCTGCATCTCGCTCCTGCATCGTTCCTTGTTGCCCGCTTATCTTCGCATATGCTCGCTCGGTTGTCGCCTTGCGCGGAGGGGAGAGCTATGCGACAACCCAGGGTGACGACTAGTGGGAAGGAGGAACGCGGTGGTGGACGAGGGGACGATGCAGCGGCGAGTGCTTACGAATGCCGCGCAGCTTGGGATCGAGGTTAGCGAGGACGACCTGCAGGTGATGATGGAACAGGGCTTTCTTGCGATGCCCCAGGCGTTTGCTGCGTGGCTTGCGCATGCGCCACTGCCTGATACGTTGCCTGACTTCTTGTGGGAACCGATGGCAGCGCCAGTGGAACAGACGGCTCCAGCGGAGCCGATCACAATGCCGGCAGTGCACCCGCGGGGGCAATTGCCGACGCTGGCCGAATTGGCGGTACGCTTGCGCCGCCGTGAGGTCTCCGCGGCCGAACTCGTTGAGCAGGCGCTTGAGCAGATTGCTCGGTTGGATCCGCATCTCAATGCGTTCCAGTGTGTGCTGGAGGATGAAGCGCGGGCTGCTGCCCGGGAGGCTGACGCCGCATTAGCCCGGGGCGAAGACCACGGGCCGTTGCATGGGATTCCGGTTGCCGTCAAGGATTTGCTTGACCTTGCTGGTACGCCAACGACGGCCGGCGGGCGGCTGTTGGCTGACCGCCTTGCTGAACGAGATGCGTCAGTCGTGAACAGGCTGCGGCAGGCCGGCGCGATTGTCCTTGGGAAGACGCGGTTGACAGAGTTTGCGTATAGTCCGGCTTCGGATAACCCGCACTATGGCCCGACGCGTAATCCATGGGATCGGACGCGCGACGCCGGTGGGTCGTCGAGCGGGTCGGGGGCAGCGGTTGCAGCTGGGATGGTGGTGGCAGCGCTTGGCTCAGATACGGGAGGGTCAATCCGGATTCCGGCGACGTTTTGTGGGATTGTTGGGTTAAAACCGACGTTTGGTCGGGTGAGTTTGGCCGGGGCAGTGCCGCTCTCGTGGTCGCTTGACCATCTTGGCCCGATGACGCGGAGTGTGGCCGACGCTGCGCTGGTGCTGGCAGCGATTGCTGGGCCTGATCCAGCTGACCCACGGACAAGCCGGACATCGTCGTGGGGGATGCCGGCGTTCTCAGCCGACGTGCGCGGACTGCACGTTGGTGTGGTTCGTGGCGATGGTGGCACAGAGCCGCTGGGTGAGCCGGAGGTGATGGCAGCGTGCGAGCGGGCCGCAGCAGCACTGGCAGATGCTGGTGCGCTGATTGAGGACGTAACGGTGCCGGAGCTGAGCGCGCTCCGCGTCATCAACAGCGTGCTGATTGGGCTTGAGGCGCAGGTGGTGCACCTGCCCTGGTTGCGTACGCAGCGGGAGGCGTATGGGGCGTTTCTCCGGGCTCGGCTACTGGCGACACTGGCGTATCCGCCGGGTTCGTACTTGCTCGCGCAGCGTTGGCGGGCACAACTTCGCCAGCAGATGGTCGAGCGGATGCGTGTGCTTGACCTCCTGCTCTTGCCGACCGTACCGCATCCCGCGCCGCCGCTTGGTGTGATTGTGCGGAATACGTGGCATACAAGCCCGTTCAATGCGCTGGGGTGGCCGGCGCTGTCGCTGCCCGGTGGTCTGGCGGAGACAGGGCTGCCGGTTGGTGTGCAGCTGGTCGGACGGCCATGGGAGGAGGCGACGGTGCTGCGCGCTGGGGCGGTGGTTGAAGCGGCGGGACTCGGCCCCGGCGATCCTCCACTGGTTGCTTGACGACGAACGGGCTGTCTGTGCCATAATGCGGCTGGACGGTTCGCGTGGCAGCTCGGTGGGCGCACGAGATTGGGAAAGCTCACGGAGCTGGTGATGAAGTGAAAGGGAGGGAAGCGATGCCGTTCGAGCTTCCGCCGTTGCCGTATCCGTATGACGCACTCGAGCCGTACATTGATGCCAAGACCATGGACGTGCACTACAACGGGCACCATGGCACCTATGTCCGCAACCTCAACGCGGCGATTGAAAAGCACCCAGAGCTCGAGGGGCGGAGCGTTGAGGACTTGCTGCGGAACATTCAGCAGATTCCGGAAGATATTCGCACTGCTGTGCGCAACAACGGTGGCGGGCATGCCAACCACAGCATCTTCTGGACGATTATGGGGCCGAATGCTGGCGGCGAGCCGAAGGGTGAGCTGGCTGAGGCGATCAATCAGACGTTTGGCAGCTTCCAGGCGTTTAAAGATCAGTTCTCAGCTGCGGCAGCTGGGGTGTTCGGCAGTGGCTGGGCATGGCTTGTCTTGAACAATGGCAAGCTGGAGATTGTGACCCGGCCGAATCAGGACAGCCCCTACATGGACAACCTCTACCCGGTGATGGGGTTGGACGTGTGGGAGCATGCCTACTACCTGAAGTATCAGAACCGCCGTGCAGAGTACATCGCGAACTGGTGGAATGTTGTCAACTGGGACGCGGTGGCTGAGCGGTATCGGGCTGGGCTGAAGTAGTCCTGCAGGAATGTGCAACGACGAACCGTCCCTCCGGCCTGATACACCGGAGGGACGGTTCGTTTCCTGTGGTGCAGGTACGCGCTAGCGGACGGTGATGTCGATAGGGCGGAGGTTGGCTTCGATTTGGGCGCGGTAGGGCTCGAGGAACGGCGGTAAGGACAAGCGCTCGCCGAGATGTTCGGGGTCTTCGTCGGTTGCGAAGCCAGGACCATCGGTGGCGATTTCAAAGAGGATGCCGCCTGGCTCACGGAAGTAGAGAGAACGGAAGTAGAAGCGGTCGATTTGCGGGGTGACGGAGAAGCCCGCGGCTGCGATACGCTCACGCCAACGGCGGTGTGTCGCATCGTCCGGGGTGCGGAAGGCAACGTGATGGACGCCGCCGGTGCCAAGGTCTGCGAGCGGCAGGCCTGGGTGTACTTCAACGACAACTTGCGCCCCAGGGCCGCCAGGGCCAGTCTCAAAGAGAACCTGTTCGATGCCGTTATCCTGACGATGCAGGGTGCGGCGGAAGCCGAGCAACTCCTCGAGCACGTGTTGCGTGCGGGCAAGCTGCCTGACAGTTAGGGTGACAAAGGCTAAACCGCGGATAGCGACCTCGGGGGGCACGGGGCTGTGCTCCCAGGGAATGCCGCCGCCGGGTGCGCCCTGGTCATCGACGAGGGCGAGGCGCTGTCCTTCGGGGTCGGTAAAGGCTAGGAGGCGGCGGCCATCGAGGCTTTCTCGCTCTTCGACGGGGCGGCCAACGTTGGCCAGGCGCTCACGCCAATAGGCAAGGGCGTCTTCGCTCGGGACGCGGAGTGCGATGAGGGAGATATCGCCAGCGCCTGGGCGATGGGGCGGCAGCTTGGGCCAGTCGAAGAAGGTGACATCGGTGCCGGGTGAGCCGATGCGGTCGGCGTAGAAGAGGTGGTAGGCTGAGACATCGTCTTGATTGACTGTCTTTTTGACGAGTCGCAGCCCGAGCACCTGGGTATAAAACCAGACGTTCTCGCTCGCTCGCCCCGTGACTGCGGTCACGTGGTGCAGGCCAGTAAGGGTAAGCTCGGTCTCGGTTTGGGATGTGGTCATCGTCTGTGGCTCCTTCCTTTCGGTGTTTACGTTCCAAGGATGCCACAGACGATGACGCTCTTGCTCTGCGGATGCTACTTACTCGGTAAAACGGAGTAGAAGTGGGGGTTGCCCGTGCATTTCGACGGTAAAGACGTCGCCGGCACGGGCGGGCAGTGCGCGGGCGAGGGAGCCGGAGAGCACGATATCGCCGGGCTCAAGGGCGATGCCGAACTCGGCGAGCTTGTTGGCCAGCCAGGCAACACAGCGGGCCGGGTGGCCGAGGGCGGCTGCGCCGATACCCTCGACAGCTGGGCGGCCGTTCTGGCTCAGCACCATGCCGATGGTGCGCAGGTCAGCGGTGCGGAGTGCCCGACTCCAGGGGCCGAGAGTAAACCCACCATAGGAGGCGTTATCAGCCACAGTATCGACGAGTTTAATGCGCCAGTCTTCGATCCGGCTATCGACGATTTCGATCGCGACGGCGATGGCTTCGGTAGCGGCGAGGACGTGTTGGAGCGTGACGCCTGGGCCAGCGAGGCGGCGGCCGATGAGGAAGGCGAGTTCGCCTTCGACGCGTGGCTGAATAAACCAGCTGGCGGGGGCGACGGCAAGCCCGCGTTCGGCGGGGACATACCGCGACGCCCAGAGGCTGCCGTAGTCGGGTTCATGTACGCCGAGTTGTTGCTGCATGGCGAGGCTGGTCAGTCCGATTTTGCGACCGAGGATCCGCTCGCCGTTGGCAAGGCGCATTGCGGTCCATTGGGTCTGAATGGCGTAGGCGGCCGCGGGATCAGCGAGGCCGAGTGTCTCCGAGAGGGGCGGGATGGTTGTGCGAGTGCTCCATGCGTGTTCGAACTGGGCAGCGAGGTCGGCAACGCGCTGGTCATCGAGTACGTGTGTTTCAACCATTGCTCTTCTCCTCGTGCTGGGTGACAGCAAAGACGAGGGTCGCGCTTGCTGGCCCGAGCAAGGCGACGGTGCCGGGGTGAAGCGGCACGGCTGGCGCTGGGGAGCCGAACATGATGACCTGGCCAGTATGCAGGCCGCCGACTTGCTGGGCAAGCCAGCAGAGCTGCGCTGGCAAGTCGCCAAGGGCTGCGATTGGGCCGGCGGCAACGTCTTGGCCGTTGATCGTGAGGCGAAGTTCTCCATCGAAGGGCCAGTCGAGTGCGCGCTCACCGAGCAGGATTGCGCCGCCGGAAGCGTTGTCGGCGACGACTTCGGGGGCAGTGAAATGGTAGCCTTCCCAGATGCTATCGAGGATTTCAACGGCAAGAAGCCACGCGCCGACTGCGAGGAGTGCACGTCCGGGGGTAGCGTCGGGAGGGATGTCTGCCTGAAGCACGGCGGCGACTTCCGGTTCGATGCGGGGTTGAAGGAAATGGTTGAGCACAACGGATGATTGGTGGAGCATGTCGGCGCTCAGCCAGCCGGTGATCGGTGCGGTGAGGCCCATTTGCGCTTGTTTGCTGGGGCTGACGAGGCCGAGCTTGTAGCCGATGAGCTGTCGGTCACCGCGGAGCGCGGCCTGGACGCGGTAGGCGCCTGTGAGGTCGAGGGGAGGCGGAAGACTCCCGCTCGGGAGCGTCCGGCGCTCGGCGCGTGCTCGTTGAATCGCCTCGAGCCAGTGCTGTTCATGGGTGGAGAGGGTCATGCGCGTTCCTCTCGCTCAGCCATGGATTGCCCGCCGCTGCCCCAGTTGTCTTTGCTGACTTCGACGATGATGACGCGAATGGCTTCGAGCGGCCAGCCGAGATGTTGGGCAGCAGCTTCGGAGAGCCGGCGAATAAGCGCACGTTTTTGCTCGCGGGTGCGACCTTCTAGCATGGTGACACGCAGGACGAGCATCGTTCAGCGCTCCACAGTGAGGAACCAACGGACCAGGGCGTTGAAGGCGTCACGCTGTTCGATCTGCACCCAGTGGCTGCACTGGCCGAAGACGTGCAACTGAACCCGTGGCAGCTGGCGCAGGAGCGTGAGGCTTGTGTCGAGCGGGACGATGACGTCATCGCGGCCGTGGACGAGGAGGACTGGTTGTTCGATGTGCGCAATGGCGTCTTCGGGCACGACGAGGGCGTCGACGTGCTGCTGGCGGGGCGGAGGGAACATGGCGGCAAAGCTGCGGGCAGCTTCCGGGGCAGTTGCCGCGCCGTAGCGTTGGCGGGCAATGGCTTCGAGATCGCCACCAACGTGCTGGGGGTCGAAGACGAACCAACGGAAGATCTGGGTCAGTCGTTCAAGGGTTGGGTCGTCATAGAAGCCCCAAACGCCATCGAGTCCTTCGGTAATGGGGAAGGGCACGCCGATGGGGCCCATGAGGATGGCGCGGTCGAAGCGCTGTGGTGCGTGGGTGAGCAGGTGAAGGGCAAGTGCGCCGCCGAGCGAGTTGCCGACCAGGTGTGCATGGGAGATGTTGAGCGCGTCGAGGAGGCCGAGCGACTGCTCGATCCAGAGCGGGAGCCAGGCGGCAGCGCCCTGGGGCGCAGGGTCGGGGTGGGCACTGCGGCCAAAGCCGACGAGATCGAAGGCGATGCAGTCGAAGGTGTCGCCGAGCGCTGGGAGAGCATACTGCCAGTTGGCCCAGCCATTTGCGCCGGGGCCGGAGCCATGGATAAAGAGCACGGCCTCGCGGTTCCCGGCTCCGCTGCGATAGATGTGGGTACGATAGGAGCCGACTGTCAGGTCGTGTTCCGTGACCGGAGTCTGTGTTGTCATTCCCCTTCCCTTCTGATGCGCGGTTACCACCACCACATGCTCGTATCGTGGAATTGGACTTCAAGACAGCGGAAATCGCCGCCGAAGAAGATGAGTGGCTCACGATCCCAGTAGTTGAGCCAGCGGACATGGCCGATGAACAGCGTGTGGTCACCGGCTGGGACGCGCGCCCAGACGTCGCAGGCAAGGTGGGCGACGGCGCCGTCAAGTAACGGGATACCCTCGACCCACTGGAATGTTGGGATGTAGCCCGGCTGGGGCTTGCCCGCAAAGTGGCGGGCGGCTGCCTCCTGGTCGCGGGCAAGCACGCTAATGCCATACCGGTCTTGCTGGTCGAGGAGGGCGTGCATGCGAGCTCGGCGATCGACGGCGATGGCGACCAGTGGTGGGTCGAGGGAGACGGACATGAACGCGTTGGCAGTCATGCCATGGACGCCTTCGCCTTGAGCAGCCGTAACGACCGTGACACCCGTCGCGAACCGGCCGAGCGTACGGCGAAACCGCTTGGGGTCGAGGGGAACAGGGGCGGTCGGTTCTGGAGGGTTCGGCTGTCGGGCTGGGAGCGTCATGCGGATCCTCCTTCTGGTGCAACGGCTGGTGTTGGTTGAGCAGCGTTCGCCTGGCCCTTGCGCCGTGCGAGATCGACGGCGACATCCAAGATCCAGTCTTCCTGTCCGGCCACGGCCTGGCGTCGCCCGAGTTCGACGAGCAGTTCACGTGGGTCGAGGCCAAACTCGGCGGCGATGTGTCGAGCGTGGAGCAGGAACGTGGAGTAGACCCCAGCATAGCCGATCGTGATGGCGTCGCGATCGGGGAAGGGCTGATAGGGCATGATCGGGGCGACGATGTATTCGGCGGCATCCATGAGCTTGAAGACATCGAGCCCGGGGTTGATACCGAGGCGGTCGAGCACGGCGGCAAGGAGTTCCGTTGCGGCGTTACCGGCGCCGGCGCCAAAGCCGCGGAGACATCCGTCGATCTGGTCGGCGCCGGCTTCGAGCGCGGCCAGGGTGTTGCCGATGGCTAAGCCGAGGTTGTTGTGTGCATGGAAGCCGACCTGGATCGTCAGCGCGTCTTTGAGGGCTTTGACCCGCGCAAAGGCATCCTGCGGGAGCATCGCGCCGGCCGAATCGACGATGTAGACACAATCGGCGCCATAGGACTCCATGAGTTTGGCCTGCTCGGCGAGGAACTCCGGTGGCCGCATGTGGGCCATCATGAGGAAGCCGACTGTTTCCAGGCCAAGCTCTTTGGCTAGGCCGAAGTGCTGTTCGGAGATATCGGCTTCGGTGCAGTGGGTGGCGATACGCACGACCTGAACGCCAGCGGCGACGGCTTCACGCAGCTCCTTGCGGGTGCCGATGCCCGGGATGAGCAGCGCGGCGATCTTGGCACGTGTGGCGTGCTCGCGTGCGGTGGCGATGAGGTCGAGTTCGTTGGTGCCGGAGAAGCCGTACTGGATGGAGCTGCCAGCGAGTCCGTCGCCGTGGGTAACCTCGATGACGGGAACGCCTGCCTCATCGAGCGCTTGGGTGATGGCCGCCACCTGCTCACGGGTGAACTGGTGGCTCATGGCGTGTGAGCCGTCGCGCAGGGTAGTATCCGTCAGGCGTGGAGCCTTCATGCGAGCACCTCCGCACGAACGCCCAGCAGGTGCTGGGCGAAGAGTTCGCCGACGCGCTTGGCGGCTGAGGTCATGATGTCGAGGTTGCCGGCGTAGGGGGGCAGGAAGTCGCCAGCGCCTTCGACTTCGAGCAGCATGGCGATGACGGGGCGCTCACCCCATGGGGTGAAGCGACGATCGATGACCGGTTCGGCCTTGAGCCGATAGCCGGGCACATAGCGCTGGACTTCTGCCACCATCTGGCTGATGGAAGCGAGGACGGCGCCCTCATCGAAGTCGCCGGCGGGGATGACGTAGATCGTGTTGGTCATGATGATCGGTGGCTCAGCTGGGTTGAGGATGATGATCGCCTTGCCCTGCTCGGCGCCGCCGAGGGCTTCGAGCCCGCGGGCAGTGGTGAAGGTAAATTCGTCGATGTTCTGCCGGGTGCCGGGACCGGCTGATCGGCTGGCCACGGTGGAGACGATTTCGGCGTAGCGCACTGGGGTGACCCGGCTGACGGCATAGACCAGCGGGATGGTGGCCTGGCCGCCGCAGGTGATGAGGTTGACGTTGTCCTTATCGAGGTGCGCGCCGAGGTTGACTGGCGGCACGACGTAGGGGCCGCGGGCGGCTGGGGTGAGGTCGATGGCGATTTTGCCGGCTTCGCGGAGCAGCTTGGCGTGGCGCACGTGTGCCTTGGCGCTGGTGGCGTCGAAGACGAGCTTGATCTCTGGGTCGGCAAGCACGGCCGTAATCCCCTCAGTGCTGGTGGGGATTCCGAGCGCCCGGGCACGCGCGATGCCTTCGGACTGTGGATCGATCCCGGCGAAGAGCGCTAATTCGAGGTGGCCGGGATCGCGCAGGATCTTGTACATCAGGTCCGTGCCGATGTTGCCCGTGCCGAGGATCGCGACCTTGATCCGTTGTGACTGTTCCATGTCCACTCCTCTCCAAAGTAGCCGAGGTGTTCAGAGACACGCCGGGCAGCCTGCACAATTGCCGTCGTGAAGCGGTGCTGGTTCGGATAGAAGCGATGAGCGGGTACCGAAAGGCTCATGGCTGCGACGACCTGGCCGTGTTCGTCGCGAATCGGAGCGGCGGCACAGCACAGGCCGATCATCGCCTCTTCTTGGTCATAGGCGTAGCCTTGCTCACGCACGCGTGCGAGTTCCTCACGGAGTCGTGTGAGGCTGGTGATCGTGTGAGGCGTGAGGGCGGGGAGTCCTTGGCGCTGGACGATGGCCTCGACTTCTTCCCAGGGGCGTGATGCAAGGAGCACTTTGCCGACGCCGCTGCAATGGGCGTAGAGGCGTCCGCCGACGCGGGAGAGGATGATCTCGAGTCCGCGGTCGCCACGGAGTTTGTCGACATAGAGGACTTGACCGTCGACGAGGACGGCGAGATGGGCTGTTTCCCCCCAGCCAGCGACAAGCTCTTCCATGACGCGGTGGGCTTCCGTCCGCAGCTCACTCGTGTTGGCGAGGGTTTGTGCGAGTTCGAAGAGTGTCCAGCCGAGCCGATAACGACCAGCGCTCGTCCGCTGGAGGAGGCCACTTGCCGCCAGGGAAGACAGGAATTCATGTGCGCCGGACTTGGGCAAGCCGAGAGCCTCGGCGACTTCAGTGACACCCCATTCCGGGCGTTGGGGGGTGAAGAGTCGTAGGACTTGGGATGCTTTGATGACTGTCTGTAGCATGGTCAGCCCCTCACTGTTCTCATCCTATGGCAGTGTGTGGTCGTCATCAACGGTTTTGTTCAACTATGCTGAAAACTGACTTCGTTCATCTATATTGGAAGCATTGCTTGACACTGCCGGCGTGTGCCGTTAAGAAGTGGGCAGATTCCGAAGGTGGGCAGTGCTGGCGCGGTTAGCCGTTGCCAGGAGGAGAGGTGCAAGCATGGAACAAGTGGTGGCGACGACTCGTCCATTGACGGGGGATGAATACCTTGAGAGTCTCCGCGATGGGCGGCGCGTCTATTTTCGAGGTGAATGGGTCAAGGATGTCACGACGCATCCAGCCTTTCGCAACGCAGCACGCTCCGTGGCACGTCTCTATGATGCGCTGCATGACTCGGCGACGCGTGATGTGCTTGTGAAGACTGACCGGCAGGGCATTCTGACGCACAAATTTTTCGCTCCAGCCTATTCACCACAGGATTTAAAGGAAGCAGCTGATGCGATTGCGCTGTGGCAGCGCATGAGCTTTGGGTGGATGGGCCGAACGCCGGAATATAAAGCCTCGTTTATGGCGACGCTGGGAGCCGATCCTGATTACTATGCGCCGTTCGGGGATAATGCACGGCGCTGGTATCGAGAGTGTGCTTCTAAGGTGCTCTTTATGAACCACGTGATCGTTGATCCGCCGATTGACCGCAACCGGCCACCGAGCGAAGTGCGCGATGTGTTCATGCATGTCGTGAAGGAAACAGATGGTGGCATTATCGTCAGTGGAGCAAAACAGGTTGCAACTGCGTCGGCACTCACCCATGCCACGTTTGTGGGGGTGAACAGTGGCAGTGCCGCTCGGTTACAGGAGGGGCGGGACGAAGATGTTGCCCTGGTTTTCTTTGTGCGCATGGATAACCCACGGCAGTATCTGATTTCCCGCGCCTCTTATGAATTGCGAGCCGAAAGTCCCTTTGATAATCCGTTGTCAAGCCGATTTGATGAAAACGACGCGTTCCTAGTCTTGGATAATGCATTTATCCCCTGGGAAGATGTGCTGGTCTATCGCGATGTGCAAAAGGCAAAGAAATTCTACGCGGATTCTGGGTTTTTCAATCGCTTCAATTTGCAGACGACGATCCGCTTTGCAATCAAAGTTGAGTTCATGATCGGCTTGTTGCAAAAGGGGCTCGAGTGCAATGGGACAGCCGACTTTCGGGGGAATCAGGTTCTTGTCGGTGAGTTAATCGCGCTCCGGCACCTTTTGTGGGCCGTGATCACGGCAATGGTGAGTGATCCGGAGCCGAGCCTTGGTGGCTCAGTGGTGCCACGGCTCGAATATGCTGCGGCAGCGCGCGTCTACACCAACTTTGCGTGGGATCGCATCCGCGAGATTTTCGAGCGTATTCTTGGAGGAGCGCCGATCATTAATGTCTCGAGCTACCGTGATTTCCAGGATCCAGAAGTGCGTCCGCTGCTGGATCGGTATCTGCGTGGAACGGGCATGAGTGCCGAGGAGCGGAGCAAGCTCTACAAGCTCATTTGGGATGCAGTGTATTCAGAATTTGGTGGTCGGCATGGGTTGTATGAACTGAATTACGCGGGGAACCATGAGCAGAAATATCTTGATCCGCTTGCCTGGGCGCAGCAGCGCGGGTTGATGGGTGAGTGGAAGGCGCTGGTTGACGAGTGTCTGTCGCAGTATGACCTTGAGGGGTGGCGAGATCCGCACTGGGTATGGGAGCCAACGGACGCGTCGTAAGCCGGCAGTGGATAACCTGCCGGCTTTGTGTCTCTGTTTGGGTGTCGTGGGATCTGTTTGGGGGTGTCGTGGGAGAGGAGCGAAAGGCCATGCCAGTAACCGTCACATTACCGACGGTAGCTCAGCTTGCGCATGTGGAGTTGCTAACGCCAAAGCTTGAAGAGAGTTTGTGGTTTTTTACCGAGATTTTAGGTATGACCGAGGTTGCGCGTGAGGGGTCCTCGATCTATTTACGGGCCTATGAGGATTTCTATCTTTGGACGTTAAAGCTCACGGCATGGGAGCATGCTGGGTTAGGACATGTGGGGTGGCGCGTCTCGGCCCCGCAACTGTTGGATGAGGCGGCTGCGCAACTGGCGGCCGCTGGATTGGGTGATGGATGGTTTGAGCACGGGGAACTCGGTCAAGGTCGTGCCTATCGTTTCCATCTGCCGGATGGCCATCGCATGGAATTACTTTGGGACTTGGAGTACTACCAGGCACCTGCTTCACAGCAGAGCCCGCTGCGTAACCGGCCCCAGCGCCGTCCGTCGCGCGGGGTGCCAGTGCGACGGATTGACCATGTGAACTGCTTTGTCAGCAGTGTTGAGGAAAACGAGGCGTTCTTGTGCGAGCAGCTCGGCTTTAAGGTGCGCGAGATCAAGCTTGGCGCTGATGGGCGCAAAGTTGGTTCTTGGCTGAGTGTAAGCCCGTTGGTGCATGAGATTGCCATCATGCGTGACGGAACTGGCCAGGGCAATCGATTGCACCATGTGGCCTACTGGTATGGCTATCCACAAAACCTCTACGATGTTGCTGACCTCTGCCGTGACTGGGGAATTCGGATTGAAGCTGGCCCGGGCAAGCATGGGACAACCCAGGGGATGTTCCTCTACCTCTTTGAGCCTGGGGGGAATCGCATTGAGCTCTTCGGTGACAGTGGCTATTTGATCTTCGACCCCGATTGGCACACAGTCGTCTGGGATGTCTCAAACGAATCAGATTTGTACGCCAGTACCCTGTGGATTGGTGCATCGACTATGCCTGAATCGTTCTACACCTATGCGACTCCGGAGCGCGTGCTGGTCGAACGCTAGCGCGCTGATGCTGAGGTGATGCCTGGAGTGCCTGGTTGGGCGGTGTTTCGCTGGTGGGTGAGGAGGCGTCATGGACGAGCCCCGCGGAGTGGTGCGATTTTCTCGTCGGCAAGTGTTACGGGGTGTTGTTGCTCTCTGTGTTCCAGCGCTCTCTGGGTTGCTGAGCGCGTGCAGTGGGAGTGCGACACCGACACCAACGGTAGGTCAATCGGCAGCCTCGGCATCGCCGACGCCAACAAAAGCAGCGGTGGCGAGTCCTGTGGCGACACCCTCTCCGGCTGGTGGGACAACGCCAACGGCTGCATCGAGTGGAACACCGGGCGGGCAAGCAGGTGGGGCAGCGATTAAGATCGGCTACGTCGCTTCTCTCTCTGGGGTCTATGCCTCACTGGGGCAAAACATGCTGAATGGTCTGAAGCTGGCGTTGGATGAAGTCAACAACGTTGTGGCAGGGCACCCGATAACGCTTGTCGTCGAGGACGATGCAACGAATACCGATCAGGGGGTAACCAAAGTCCACCAACTCGCGGAGCGCGATCAGGTGCAGATTTTGACGGGGATCAATCTGACGCCAGTGGCTGTTGCTGTCCGTGATTATGTGACCCAGCGCAAGTTACCCCTGATTATTTCCAATGCTGGTGCGGCGGCGATTACGCGTGATCCCAACCAGCGGAGTCCATACATCTTCCGTGTCTCGTTCGCCAATGGGCAATATGAGTGGCCACTTGCTCCATATGCCTATCAGAATCTTGGCTATAAACGATTGATCATTACTGCATCGGACTTTCAAGCGGGACATGAGAAGGCTGATGCGGTCAAGGCAGCGTTTCAAAAGGCAGGCGGGCAAGTCGTTGCGGAGGTGTATCCGCCGCTCAACACCGCCGATTTTGGGCCGTATTTGCAGCGGATTCAGCAAACGAAGGCGGATGCGGTGTGGGCGTTCTATGCTGGTGCTGATGCGGTGCGATTTGTTCAGCAATACAACGATTTTGGGTTGAAGGGGCAGCTACCGTTAATCGGCGCTGGCGACTTGGTTGATGAGGCATATCTCGATCAAGAGGGCGATGCAGCACTTGGGGCTGTCACGTCGCTCCATTACACTCCCTGGTATGACTCACCGGAAAACAAAGCGTTTGTCACCGCTTATCAACAGAAATATGGGAAGATTCCGAATCAATTTGCCTATCAGGGGTATTTGGCTGGGCGAGTGATTGTCGAAGCCGTGAAGGCGGCTGGGGGAGTCCAAAATACGGAGGCGTTTTTGCAAGCGCTGAAGAATGTGCAGTTTACGGGTCCGGCTGGACCATTCCGGTTTCATCCTCAAACACAGAATGTTGTGCTCACCGTCTTCATTCGCAAGGTTGATCATGTGCCGAGCGGTGGGCTTGGGAATGTCGTGCTGTACAAGTACGACAACATTGATGATCTCTCCTACTAGATAGGGAGGCGAGCGTGCAGACGATCATTGGCATTGGAGCGATTGGGATTTCCTACGCCAGCCTCTTATTTTTAGTGGCAGTCGGCCTCTCGATTGTTTTTGGTTTGATGCGCTTCGTGAATTTGGCGAGCGGATCCTTTTACATGCTCGGGGCGTATCTTGCGATTTCGATCGTGCACCGTGGGATGAGTTTCTGGTTGGCCGTCTTGATCGGCGGTGTTGTGGTTGGGCTCATTGGGCTGGCTATTGAGCAGACGATTCTGCAGCGACTTCACCGGCAAGAGTTACTGCAGGTTTGTTTGACAATTGGGTTGATGTATATCGTGGAGGATCTTGCCCGGGTCATTTGGGGTGGCGATCCGCTGCGTCTACGCCCACCAGCGAGTTTGCGGGGCTCGATTTCGGTATTGGGAGCGGTTGTGCCACTGTACCGTGTTGGCCTGATTGTGATCGGGATTATCTTAGCGCTGGTGCTGTGGCTGCTGATTGAACGAACACGCTGGGGAGCCTTTGTGCGCGCGGGTGTTGATGATCTCGAAATGTGTGAGTGTTTGGGGATTAATACTCGAGTGGTTTTTGCTGTGATTTTCACTGTCGGAGTGTTTCTGTCGGGCCTTGCCGGGGCGCTGGGAGCGCCGTTGCTGGGTGTTGCGCCAGGGACAGACTCAGATGTCCTGCTCATGGCCTTGATTGTCGTCGTGTTAGGTGGACTTGGGTCGATTTCCGGTTCGGTTTTGGCGAGTCTCGTTGTTGGCATTTTGGATTCAGTTGCGCGGATGCGGTGGCCGGGAGCATCCTTCTTCATTATCTATGCCATCATGGCCGTTGTGCTGATTGTACGGCCGCAAGGCTTCCGTGGTCGATACATCTAACGTAAGACAGGGGTGGTTCATGCAACGGCGAGAGGTTATTCATTCCCTGGTACTAGCCGTCTGTGGGGTGCTCTTGCTTGGAGCGCCTCTGGCTCTTGGTAGTTATGGCCTGACCGTGCTCACGGAGATCGTGATTTTCGCGCTTTTCGCGATGAGCACGAACTTGCTCTTAGGGTATACGGGACTGGCTTCGCTTGGGCAATCAGCCTTCTTTGGTATGGGTGGGTACTGTGTGGCGATTTTGGCAAAGGATTTCAATCTGCACTCGGCAGTGACGCTTCTTGCCGCAATTGGTGCTGGTGCGGTGTTAGCGCTGGTGACGGGGCCTGTCGTGTTGCGGTCGACGGGGACGTATTTCTTGATGCTCACGTTAGCCCTCACTCAGGTCTTGTTTGGCGTAGCCTGGTTTCTGCCGGGAATTACGGGTGGTGACAATGGCCTTGGTGGCATTGCACGGCCGACCCTGCCGTTGGTTGGTGACGTCTTGCGTGGAACGACGGCGTTTTATTACTTCTCCTTGGTTTGCGTTGGGATTGGCATAGCGATCCTTGCGTGGTTAGTGAATTCAGGCTTTGGGCTGGCCTTGCAAGGAGTGCGCGAGAATGAGCTCGTTGCCGCAGGCTTAGGACATCCGGTTTGGTGGTTGAAGTATTTGGCCTACATTATTGCCGGGGCTCTCTCAGCGCTTGCTGGTGGCTTGTATACCTTCCTCACCAGCTTTGTGGGGACAAGCTATTTTGGGATTGCGCTTTCAGCTGAAGTTCTGGTCATGGTTATTTTGGGTGGGAGCCGATCATTTTGGGGGCCGGCAATTGGAGCTGGGCTAGTGATCTTATTGCGGGATGAAGTCAGTTCATGGACCCAGCGGTGGCTTCTGGTCTTGGGGTTGCTCTTCGTGGTGACCGTGCTTTTCCTGCCCGGAGGTATTGCAACGCTGCCAGGGCGGCTCAGTCAGGTGCGTCGCAAGCAACGTGGGCAGCAACCGTTGGTGTCGGCGGCCAAGTCGTTGACACCTGTTCAGTCGGTTGAATCGGCTACGAGCCATCAGGAGCGAGTGCCATGAGCGTAGCGTTACGGGTTACGGAGATTACCAAGCGTATTGGTGGGCTCCAGATCCTTGATCAGGTGTCAATGACGGTGTCGGCTGGAGAGCGGCGGGCTCTCATTGGCCCAAATGGGGCGGGGAAGACGACGCTGCTGAATATTATCGCGGGGTTTCTGCGTCCATCGCGTGGGACAATCGAGTTATTTGGCGTCGATGTCACGAAGCTGCCTCCGCACCGACGGGTTCAGCATGGGCTGTTGAAGACGAATCAGCTTCCGGGCGTGTTCCCCGATCTTTCTGTGCGGTCAAATCTGCAGCTTGCACTGCTCCGTGAGCGGCATGCGAGTATGGGATTCCACGTGTTGCCGCGTCGTGATGGGTACTTGCGCGACCGGGTCGAGCAGGTGTTGGAGTTATGGGGATTGCAGGACGTTGCTGATCGTGAAGTGCGGCATTTGCCGCATGGCTATCAACGGATGGTGGAATTGGCGATGCGGATGAGTCGTCAGCCGCGTGTCTTACTGCTTGATGAGCCAGCAGCTGGGTTGACCGAGGCAGAAGTTGCGGTCCTTGCCGAGCGCTTAAGTCAGCTTCCGCGCGAACTCACCGTTGTGATTGTTGAACATAAGATGCGGCTCATTTTTGCGTTTGCTGATCGGATCACCGTCTTGCATCACGGAGCAGTGATCGCAGAAGGGACGCCAGAGGAGATTCGCTCGGATCCGCAGACACGAGCGGCATATTTGGGTGGGGCGGTGCGCAATGTCCACGCTGACCATTCATGATCTCGTCGCGGGGTACGGTGAGAGCGTTGTCCTGAAGGGGATTTCGTTAATGGTTAACCAAGGGCAGATTGTTGGCCTTCTCGGCCGTAATGGTGCAGAGAAGACCACGACAATGCGTTCGATCCTGGGGCTGACGACAATTTACCAAGGTGATATTGCGTGGGATGGGGCATCGATCGTTGGGTTGACACCGCATCTCATTGCTCGACGAGGTATCGCAATTGTGCCCCAGGGGCGACGGATTTTCCCTTCTCTCAGTGTTGAAGAGAACTTGCTTGTCGCTATGCGCTCAACGAATCACGGAGATCGTTTTCCGTGGACGCTCGAGCGGATTTACGAGATTTTCCCGATTCTGCGTGAGCGAAGGAAAATCCGCGGGACCTTGCTGAGCGGTGGTGAGCAGCAAATGCTTGCATTTGCTCGCGCACTTGCGACGCAGCCGCGGTTACTGCTGTGCGATGAGCCATCGGAAGGGCTTGCGCCGCGGATTGTGGCGCAAGTCGGTGAAATTTTGCAGACGTTGAAGCGCGATGGCATTGCGATTCTGCTTGCTGAGCAAAATCTCGAGTTGACGCTTGCGGTCGCTGACATGATTGCCGTAATTGAGGATGGTCAGATTGTCTGGCGTGGAACGGCAGCGGAGCTTGAAGCCAATCAGGTCGTGCAGACGACCTACCTTGGCGTAGCGGTGTAAGTTCTCCGCCGTGTGGGAAGCAGATTGCAGTGTCGCGGATGCAGCCGCCGGGATCGGCGGGTGTTTTCCCTTTGGGGTAGTAGGGTTGGAATCGTGGCGGGAAGCAATCGGGTCACCATAACGCTCGCGATAAGCAGTTATGATCGCGTGGTGCCGCTGCTAGACGGACGGGTGGTGCCACGCGGGATTGATCTTGTTCTCTTGCCTCAAGTGGTGGAAGAAACGTTTTGGCGGATGGCGCGGTTTGCGGAATATGATGCCGCGGAGTTTTCGCTCTCATCGTATTTGATTGCTCGCGACCGTGGCGAACCAGCACTCACGGCGATTCCGGTCTTTCCGTCGCGCATGTTTCGCCACTCGGCGATTTATGTTCATGTCGGGAGTGGCATTGAACGTCCACAGGATCTCATTGGCAAACGGGTTGGTGTGCCGGAATACCAACTGACGGCATGCCTTTGGGTGCGGGGCATTCTGCAGGATGACTATGGAGTGCGGCCTGAGGATATCGAATGGTATGTTGGCGGAGAAGAGCGAACGGGGCGTCAGGAAAAGCTGCCGCTCGAGTTGCCACCGACGGTGCGTCTTCATCCTCTTCCGCCGGGAGCAACGTTGAATACGCTCCTGGAAGAGGGAGCGCTTGATGCGCTCATTGCTCCACGAGCGCCATCGGCGTTTGTGCGTGGGTCGCCACGGGTGAGGCGCTTGTTTGCCAATGCGGTAGAGGTGGAAGCTGCGTACTATCAGCGGACGAAGATCTTCCCCATCATGCATGTTGTCGTGATTCGCAATGACGTACTGGCACGCTATCCGTGGGTTGCACGCAATCTCTATGAGGCGTTTGAACAGGCGCGCCAACTTGCCTGGCAGGATCTTCGGCAGACGCACGTAGTAATGACGATGCTCCCCTGGTTGCATCATGCGCTTGATGCAGCGGTTGGGGAGCTTGGCGAAGAGTACTGGTCCTATGGTGTCGCGCGCAACCGCCATGTACTTGAGACGGCTGTGCGGTACGCCTATGAGCAGGGCTTGATTCGTCGGCGCCTTTCGGTTGAGGAACTCTTTGCCCCCTCGACACTTGAGGAGTTTGTGGTGTAGAGGAAGGGGATCGAGCGTTGGAAGATCCTCGAGAGCTGGTTGCGCTTGGGTGCCGCGTGCTTGGGCTTGAGGAGCAGGACGACTTTATCTGGGGGCATGTTTCGCTACGTGACCCGGCTGGCCGCGGCGTGTGGATGAAGGCCAGTGGTCTTGGATTCGATGAAGTGACCCCCGCGGATGTGATCTTGATTGGATGGGATGGCCGCGTGCTTGAGGGCACGCGGCCACGGCATTCAGAGTATCCCATTCATACGGAAATTTTGAAGCGTCGCCCTGATGTTCAGAGTGTGGTGCATGCGCATCCGGTATATGCAACGGCGTTTGCTGCGCTCGGAGAGCCGCTTCGTCCGATCTCTCATGAGGCGACCGCTTTTGTGCCACCGGATGTGCCGCGTTTCACGATGACTGGCGACTTGATTACCACGGAAGCGCTTGGGCAGGCGCTTGCCGAGACCCTTGGGGAGGCTTCAGCGGTATTTCTGGTTCATCACGGTGTTGTTACGGTTGGGCCTGATGTGCCGACCGCCGTCTTCCGGGCGCTCTTGCTTGATCGTGCGTGTCGCAAGCAGTTGATTGCAATGTCGGCTGGAACACTCCAGCGTTGGTCGAGTGACGACGAAGCCAGGGCGAAGCGGGAGCATTGCTACAGTCCACGGCAGATTTATGCTGCCTGGGAGTTTTTAGTGCGGCGCGTACGGAGTCGTGGTGCACTCCCGTGGACGGAGTAGAGAAGGAGTAGAGAGCAGTGCTCGTTGATTGTCATGCGCATGTTATCCCGCCGGTGCTTTTGGCGTGGCTTCGTGAGCATGCAGCTGTCGTGGGTGCGCGATGGGAGCAGCGCGCCGATGGTACAGAGATTTTGTCGATTGGAGGGCGCTGGCCGTTTCCGCTGAAGCCTGTCTTTTCGGATCTGCGAGCGTTCCTCGATGAACAAGCGGCAGCTGGTGTGGGGTGCAGCCTGATTTCGCCGGTGCCGCAATTGTTTCTCTATGATGCTGAGGCAGTGGTGGCTGCTGAGTTTGCCCATCTGTACAACCATGCGGTTGTAGCCTGGTGCCGGCAGGCTCCGGGACGGCTCCTTGGACTTGCAACAGTCCCATTGCAGGATCCAGTGCAGGCAGCAACTGAGTTGGCATGGGCGATGGGGCAGGGATTATACGGGGCCATTCTTGGCCCTGGCTGTGCTGGGCGGTTGCTGAGTGATGCGATGTTTGCTCCGTTTTGGGAGGAAGCCGATCGGCTTGGCGCGATCGTGTTTCTCCATCCTCTGCTGAGTACAGATCCGCGATTAGGGCGTCCACAAGTGCCCAATATTGTCGGGGTACCGTGGGAAACGACAGTGGCAGCAGTTGATCTCATCTTTGGTGGTATCCTGGATCGCTATCCCAAGGTGCGCATCTTGCTTGCACATGGTGGCGGCTACTTGCCATATCAACTTGGGCGGTTTGAGCAAGGGTATGCGGTCTGGCCACAACTGCGATCGCAGTTGCAGGATCGGCCACATGCCTATCTTCGGCGGTTCTGGTACGACACGGTGCTCTGGCGCTCTGAGGCGATTGCTTTTCTGCGCTCGGTTGTTGGGGCTGATCGGATCGTACCGGGATCGGATTATCCTTTTGATCTCTCCGTCTGGCCGCCAAGTGCAGAGGTGACTGATGGGGTACAGACGCTCCTCGGCAGTGCGCTGACTGGGCACAGTGAACCTTCAGGAGAGGAGCCTGCGCCAGCGGGTGTATGACGAGCGATGCACGTTTTGCCGTTTCAGGAACAATTCTGCTGATCCTGTACGAAGGAAGGAAGTGATTGTGGTTACGATATCGTGAACGTGAAGGTTGTGTTGATGTATTGGACACGATACCGTAGTGCTGATGCGATCTGCGAAGGAAGAGGGTGTGATGGGGCTGCAGGTGCCAAGTAGCCGAGCACAGACCGAGGCGCACCAGCCGGCCATTGCCGTACGGGTACGGGACGTGCGCAAGGCATTCCGGACAGCCCAGCGAGTAGTCCAGGCCTTAGATGGGGTGAGCTTTGAGGTGCCAGCTGGGACCTTCCTCGTGATTGTCGGACCCAGTGGCGGAGGGAAGACAACCCTGTTGCGGATTCTGGCAGGGCTGGAGCGGCCGGATGCTGGAGAAGTCTGGTGGCAGCCCAGTGCAGATGGCTGGCCGCCGTTTGCGATGGTCTTTCAGGAACAGTCCGTGTTTCCCTGGATGACGGTAGAGGAGAACGTGGCCTATGGCCTGCGCCTGCGGCGGGTGCCGCCAGCGGAACGGCGACGGATTGCTGAACAGTGGATTCAGAAGGTGGGATTGCGCTCGTTCGAACACGCCTATCCGCATCAGCTTTCAGGAGGCATGAAGCAGCGGGTGAGCATCGCACGGGCGTTTGCGGTTGACCCAGCGGTGCTCTTGATGGATGAGCCGTTCTCGGCGTTGGATGAGCAGACGCGGACGATTCTCCAGCAGGAGGTCTCGACCCTTTGTGAAGAGCAGCGGAAGACGGTGTTGTTTGTGACCCACAGCATCGATGAGGCGATTACTTTGGGCGATGCAGTGTTGATCCTGACACATCGACCAGGGAGGGTCAAGCAAATCCTGCCGATTCCGTTTGCGCGACCGCGGGATGTGGTGGGGGTGCGGGCGGACCCGCGTTATGGGGAGCTGTATGAAGCGATTTGGCAGCTCATTGCTGAGGAGGTCCGGCAGGGGCCGCGAGAGGAGTAGACCATGGTGGAAGAAAGCGCGCGGCTAGAAGGCATGACAGTGCCCCAGCGGCGGGTGCGGCGGCCGCGGGCCGGAGCCAAGACGGAAGCGGCGGTGCAGATCCTGTCACCAATTGTGCTGCTCGTGCTCTGGGAGGTGGCAGCGCGGCTTGGTCTGGTCGATCAGCGGTTCTTTCCGGCGCCGACGGCGATTGTGCGAGCGTTCTGGGAGGCGGTAACGACGGGCGTGTTGCTCCATCACCTCAAAATTACGTTGTGGCGCGTGCTGCTGGGGACTGTGCTTGGTGGAGGACCGGCGGTACTTCTGGGGCTGGCGATGGGGCTGTGGCGCTGGCTACGGCTGACGCTTGATCCGATCATTGCAGCAACCTACCCGTTGCCCAAGAGTGCGTTGTTCCCGCTTCTATTGCTGATCTTTGGTTTGGGTGAGGGATCCAAGGTGGCGATGGTGGCGATTGGCGTGTTCTATCTCGCGGTCACCAACGCTATGGAGGGGGTCTTGGCAATTAGCCCGGTTTACTTTGACGTGGCAGCGACTTTTGGTGCCAGCCGCTGGGATGTGATTCGGACAGTGGCCTTGCCAGGGGCACTGCCGTTAGTGCTGGCGGGGCTGCGACTGGGTGTGGGGACTGGGCTGATTTTAGGGGTGCTAGCGGAGATGTTGGGGGCGCGCGATGGGCTTGGCTACCTCTTGTGGAGCGCCTGGCAGACGTTCTCGGTCTCGTCGCTGTATGCCACGTTGTTTGTGACAGCAGTATTGGGGTTTGTGAGCGTGCAGATTGTTGATCTGCTTCGCCGACTTTTGGTTCCCTGGCAGCAAACTGGGCGTCGCTAAGGGAGATCCAGAGCAGACCGGTGCGCATTCGTTTGGTCGGCTTGTAGGGTGAGGAGGATGACCATGCGGCCGATAACCCGGCGGCAGGTGCTCCGTGGCCTTTTGCTCGGTTTCGCTAGCGGGGGGACGAGTGAGCTTCTCGTGGTGTGCACAGGTGCTGCCGCTTCGATTTGCAAGGGGAAAGGTTTTCCTGGCGGAAACGATGCGTGTGATCGATAATCTCACTGCTTCGATTGAGGATAAACAGCGCATTTATGAAGGGAATGCTCGTCGATTGTTGCGTTTGCGTTTGCCAAACGGAGAGGTGGAACGCAATGCCAATGCTTGAGGTGGTGGCAATGCGAGAGGAGCCGCTGTCGCTGGAGGCGAAGCGGGCGTTTGCTCGGACGGCGGTGGAGATTTTCCGCGAGGTTCTGGGGACGCCGCCCGGGCGATTGCAGCTCGCGTTTGTGCATCTGCGGCCGGAGGATAGTCTTGGGCTCCTTGCGGAGATGAATGAGGTGGATGAGGGCACGCAGGCGCAGTCAACGTCGTGAGGGGCAGCACTGCGCACGGGCGGCGTGGAGCCGGTGGTGGCGCAGGCGCGGTTCTGACAGACTTTCGGCTGCTCGCTTCATCATGTTCCCAATTGCTGCGTGATAAGCAAGCGATCACTTGTTGAGCGGGAAACGCTGTGCGTGCGGCAGCGTCGGCGGGGCAGGGTTGCCCGCTGTGGTGGTGGGTGGGAATGGTGCGCAGTGAAGCGGCGCGTGGTCTTGCCTGGAGTCGATCCTGCGATAGCGGGAGGGTGCATGGACGCCGCTCACGGGGCGGCTCGCCGGCAACACGGTGTGGCGATGGGCTGCTTGACCGATGTTGATGGGGCGCCGCCGCTGATGTACGCGGGTTAGCGCGGTTGAGGCTGCGTTGAGGGGACAAGCGTAGTAGAGATCAGCGGAACGAGTTGGGGTGTTTGGCGGCCGCGTGGCAAGCAGTGGGGAGGGGAAACACCGGCGGATCAGGGGTTGACAGCGTGAGGGTTTTCGGTTATGCTGATATCGTCATAGCGAGGGAGGCCCGGCCAGGGCAGGATGGGCGAGCTACTGGTGGGCCGGCCGGCGCTCAAACTCGATGTTGCGGTGTCCGTGCCGCTCGATCTGACGTCGGTGATTTCCTTAGTCTTTCGGGCTACCGACCCGCGCCGGTTTGATCGCTGGCTGGTCGAGACGAGACAAGCACTTGGAGCGACGTGGGAGCACGATCTCGATACCTTGCTCGGGTTTTCGGGGCGGCTGCTCTACTACATTGAAGAGCTGTTGATGTCGTTTGATCCGTTCCGGCCCGAGCGGCTCGCCGCCAGTTTTGATGACTATCTGGCTCATCTGCGGTCCCTGCCCGCGTGGGCCTACCGAAGCATGGCGATTCAGGCGATGCTGCGGGTGCATCAGGACCGTGGTGTCCTGGAGGCACCG
Organism: Thermorudis peleae; assembly: GCF_000744775.1. Lineage (NCBI taxonomy): Bacteria > Pseudomonadati > Thermomicrobiota > Thermomicrobia > Thermorudis > Thermorudis peleae. The sequence continues at coordinate 507,911 of NZ_JQMP01000003.1, forward strand.
CCGGACACGGATGATGCAGCTGCCTGGCGGGCGTTCTTTGAGCCCGGCATCACGCGCGCCGATTTAGATGAGGTCGTCGCGCTGGTGCGTGCACCTGAACAACTCAAGGAGCGGACGATTCGCTTACTTGAGCGCTTCTGGGTGGAGCGCTATGCGGCGGAGTTCGCCCGGGTTCTGCCGGTTATGAAGCGCGCAGTGCGGCAGGCGAAGGCGACGACCTATTCAAGCGTCGCAGTTGCCTTCGAGGAGCTGAGTGGCCATCGTCTGCCGGAGGAAGTGCAGCTGGCGCTGCCGCGTGTCGAGCGGGTGACGTTTTGTCCATCTTATCATCTTGGTAATTTCGTGCAGTTCATCCTGTACCCGCCTGAGCTGATCCTCTACTTTAACTGCCAGCGCACGAGTGCTGCGACGCAACCGGCTGAAGGCTCGGTGATTTCACCTGATCTCTTGCCCGGACTCCGCGCGCTCGCTGATGGAACACGCTTGCGGATTATCGAGTTGTTGCGTGGTGGCGAGCGCTACGCCCAGGAGATCGTTGGCCAGTTGGGCATCAGCCAGTCAGCGGTTTCGCGACATCTGGCGATGCTTGAAGCGGCTGGTATTGTGACTGTCCGGCCGGCCAACGGGATGAAATACTACGCGATCAACGTCCAGCGGCTTCGGCAGATTGCCGAGGAGCTGGAACAGATCGGCTAGCGGTCGTACTGCGACCGTGCGACAATATAGTGCGTGTCTGAGGGTCAGCCGCTTCCGGCCGAGGACTGCCACCTGATCCCGCCGTTGGATCAGGCCCGGCATCACCTCTTTCGACCCCTCAGTGGCTCTGCATGGCAGAGCTACTCCTCCTTGACCCTCACCCCGCCAGGTCGGTTCGGCCACGGTCTGGCGCGGCCCACCCCCTGGTGGCTGCCCCTCGGACAGCAGAAGGGCCAGGCTCCATGCCTGGCCTTTTTGCTTTGCTTGGGTCTGATGCCGCGTGCTGGCCGGTCACTGTGCTGAATCACGGTCGCATGGCTGGTTACTATAGCCTGATCGGAACGGGGTGACCGTGCCACGGTCAGGATCGTAGCGATGACGCCAGACGCAGCCAGTGTCGTTGCCGAGGAGGTGGATCGAGACCGACGGTTCAGCCGAGATGGTGGTCACGCGGTGGATATCTTCTTCGGGCGGCAAGAGGGGATAGCACTCGCCAGGATTGATTTGGCGCTCGCGGATGCGCTGCAGTTGTGCGTGGCCAGCGTCAGGGTCGCCTTCGACAAGTGCAAACACGTCCTCGCGCTGTTGTCCTCGGTAGAGGCCAACGATGCCCCAGGCCAGGTGATCATGCACGGGCGTGCTGGCACCGGGCGGGACGACCAGGGAGAAGAGGCTCAGGCTGCCATCGCCGGCACGGAAGAGGAGGTACTGGCCGATGCCGTTTCCCATGCCACTTGTCATATCGGGCTGCGCGAAGGCGTCGGGGAGCCAGCCTTCCTGACGGAGCAGGGCTTGGAATGCTGGAAGGAGGCGCGCGACGCGTTGTGCGGGATCAGGCTCTTGCGCAATGATCTTGCGCGCTTCGGCGATGAGCTCACGCACGGCGAAGGCATCGACAAACCATTGATCGTCAGGATGGGATGCGAACCAGGTCATTCCATGCTCCTTTCTGATGCATGTGCCCTTGGTAATTCAGTATGCGCGATTCGTGTGGGATTGCGGCATGGCATTCATCGCACGGGAATACCAGCCTCGGCAATGGAACGGCGTTCGCTCAACAAAGGGGCGGGGCCGTCGATGACGGCCCCGGGTACAGGGAGGGAGGGAGTTGTATTCCTGCGGAGCGGGTTGCGCACTTCCGCGTCCTTGGTGTACGTACAGCTCGTACGCTTCTATTGTACGTACACTCTACGCTGGTGTCAAGTGCTCGCCGCTCCGCTCTCCGGGGTGCTGTGTGGCGTTGACACTGAGATCGAAGTAACCTGAGGCGAGGCTTCAACACGGCTATCGTCTTGCTGCCTCGTCCGCCATTGTGCTTTCGGCGGAACATCCTTGCGTCGCGAGCTGACAACGGGTACGCTTGCGAGACGGCTCTCGTCCAGAACGAGATCTACGGTGCAGTCGGATTCGGTGCCGTGTTCATGTCGTGTACCTTGATGAGGGGGCATCATGCGAGCAGGGGAAGCGTTTGGTTTCCCCAAGACCTACCTTGTCGCCGGAGAAGATGCCTTTGGGGCGGTGTGGGGCTTAGGGGTGAGCAGGATTGCGTTCAAAGTCTTGCCCAAAGGGCCGGATGATCCACTCGTGATCGAAAACATCTTCCATCAACGGGGCGGGCCCGGGCGGCACGTGCATGACCAGCAGGATGAATGGTTCTATGCGCTCGAAGGCGAGTTCCTCGTTGAGGTTGGGACTACGCAGTATGTGCTGCGTGCCGGCGACGCGCTGTTGGCGCCGCGCAACGTCCCGCATGTTTGGGGATACGTTGGGCATGGCCAACAAGGACGGATCCTGATTGCCTTCTTGCCAGCGGGCCGCATGGTCGAATTCTTCCGGGAGGTTACCCGATATAACGCGATGCCACCGCAAGATCCAGAACTGTGGCGCGCCTATGGCATGGAACTGCTTGGGCCACCGCTGGCACTAGAGGACGCCGAACTCTAGCGTATCGAAGGTAATCGGGGCGAGCATCCTGGACATCACCTGCGTTCTTGTGGCACCTCTGGAGTCGTCGATCGTGAAAGGGGAGTTGACAATGAAGATTCCGACGCTCGTGCCATGTCTCTGGCTGACACAGAATGCCCGGCAAGCGGCTGAGTTTTACTGTGCGCATTTCCCTGAGTCGTCTATCCGCTACGCGGCTCGTATTCCTGTGCCTGCTGCAGAGGCGATGGACGTGGCCGCCTTTACGCTAGCTGGTCAGCCGTTTGTGGCTATGAGCGCTGGGCCATTTCAGGCGAACCCGTCGCTCTCGTTTTTTGTGCACTTTGACCCCTCGCGAGATGAGCACGCACGTGAGCATCTCGATGCCCTCTGGGAGGTGCTTTGTGATGGGGGACAGGTCCTCATGCCACTTGGTGAACAGTCTTTTAGCCAACGCTATGGCTGGGTACAGGATCGCTATGGCGTCTCGTGGCAGCTGATCCTCAGCAACCCGAGGGGTGAGCCGCGGCCCGTGATCGTGCCGTGCTTGTTCTTCACGGGGGCGGTGCGGGGTAAAGCCGAAGAAGCAGGCGAGTTTTATCGTTCCGTGTTTCCTGGTTCTTGCCCGGGTCAGCTCTTTCACTATCCAGCGGGCAGCGCCAACCAGAGCGAAGGAATGGTGATGTATTCCGATTTCCGTTTAGGCGAGACCTGGGTTGTTGCCATGGACGGCGGACCTGATCGCCATTTCAGTTTCAACGAGGCGATCTCGTTGATGATCGAATGTGAGACGCAGGAAGAGATCGACTTCTATTGGGAACGGCTCTCGGCGGTGCCTGAGGCTGAAGCCTGCGGGTGGTGCAAGGATCGCTATGGCATTTCCTGGCAAATCGTCCCTCGGCTGATCCACGACGTTTTTGCCAGTGGTGATCTGGAGCGTATCACGCGCCACATGGAAGCTGTCTTGACGATGAAGAAGCTAGATCTTGCTGCGCTGCAGCGTGCGGTGGGTCAGGCATAACGGCCTGGGTGGATCTGCGCGAGATCGCCGACGTTGCAGTCAGCCGGGCAAACGAGCCGGTTTGGCGCTCGTTGGTGTCGCGCTTGTAGATAGGTGACATAATCCAGTCGCCCACGCTCGTAACGCCGCAGGGGGTGACCATTGGCCGAACAGCTTGGCCGGCCGCTGAACGCTACGGTTCTCCCTACTGGGTGAACGCCGAGAGCTAGGGGTGAACGAGCCGGAACAATGGCCCTCGGCTCGGATCCCAGCCCTGCAGTTCGACGGTTGCGCCAATGGCAAGGTCGCCGTGTTCCCAGTTCAGGACGCGGCCCAGGAGCCGTTGGCCACCATCAAGCTCGATGATGGCAAGGGCATAGGGGGCCTCGGCAGCAAAGGACGCTGGTGGAACACGAATGATCGTGTAACTCACGACGTGACCAAGGGTTCCGGGTTGGATGGTATATGTGGTCATCGCCCATCTCCTTTGGCGAGGATGGTGACGACACACGTTGCGCCAGAGCCGCCAATGTTGTGCGCGAGTCCGACTTCGGCACCTTCCACCTGGCGATCGCCAGCGTCGCCACGGAGCTGGAAAACCAGCTCGGCGAGTTGGCCGACACCAGTGGCTCCCACAGGGTGGCCTTTGGCTTTGAGCCCGCCACTTGGGTTGATCGGGATCTGACCGTCACGGCTGGTGGCCCCAGCGAGTGCAGCGGCTCCGCCTTCGCCGGGTGCAAAGAAGCCAAGGTCTTCGGTGGCGATGATCTCGGCGATGGTAAAGCAGTCGTGCACTTCAGCGACATCGATATCCTGTGGGCTGACGCCGGCCATGCGGTAGGCCCGGTTGGCAGCCTCGCGGGCTGCGGGCAATGTCGTGAGTTCAGCGCGTTCGAAGAGGGCGAGGCTATCCGACGCTTGGCCAAAGCCGAGGACGCGTACTGGTGGCTTGGCGAAGTGGTGTGCAGCATCGGCAGCGACAAGCACGAGGGCGGCAGCGCCATCGCTGATTGGCGAGCAGTCGTAGAGCGTCAGTGGATCGGCGACGAGCGGCGAACGGGCGATGTCATCGCGGGTGATGGCCTTGTGGAACTGCGCGTAGGGGTTCGCGAGTGCGTTCTGATGGTTTTTGATCGCGACAGCGTCAAGGATGTCGCGCGTGTAGCCGTAGCGGTAGAAGTAGGCGTGCGCCATGAGTGCAAAGACGCCTGGGAACGTAAGGCCGATGGCACTCTCGCGTTCCCAGTCAGCTGCTTCAGCGAGGATTTGCGTTGTTTCCTCGGTGGACGTTGCCGTCATCTTCTCGGCGCCGATCACGAGGACGACGTCGTAGAGGCCAGCGGCGACAGCGAGGCACGCGGTGATGAATGCGCTGCCGCCCGAGGCGCAGGCATTCTCGACACGGGTTGCTGGTACGTGCGGGAGACCAAGTTCGGCGGCGACGAGTGGCGCAACATGCTCTTGGTGGATGAAGGTACCGGGGGAATAACTGCCGAGGAAGAGGGCCTGAATGTCTTCAGGGCGCGCGCCGGCATCGGCAAGCGCGGCGCGTCCGGCGGCGGCAGCGAGTTCGCGGTAGGATTGCTCGAGTTTGCCGAATTTCGTCTCGGCGGCACCGACAATTGCGACAGCGCGCATGGCTTCCTCCTGTTCAGCTGCGTGGGCCAGCGGTAAGGCTGATTGCCCAGGATGAGCGTAGCACACTGCGGCGCTGCTGGCGTAGCGGGATGATGTTCATTGGCTGATTTCATTTTTTCATTATTTTCTTGACATTGTTCATTTTTATTGCTATGCTCTGTGACGGTACAACGATGCAGCGTTGGGAAGGGGTGTTGCATGGATGAGGTCATCGTTGTTGAAGGGTTGCGCAAGCGCTATGCCAATGGTGTACAGGCGCTCGACGGGTTGTCGTTTCGGGTAAAGCGAGGCGAGATTTTTGGACTGCTTGGGCCCAATGGCGCTGGCAAGTCAACAACCGTGCGGATTTTGGCGACATTGACCCTGCCGGATAGTGGGACCGCGCGGATCGCTGGGTTTGATGTGGTGCGGCAGCCGCAACAGGTGCGGCGACAGATTGGCTACGTTGCTCAGGCATCGGGCGTGGACCGCTGGTTGACTGGACGGGAGAACTTGCTGTTGCAGGCACGGCTAGAGCGTTTGCCAGCGAGAGAGGCGCGGCAGCGGGCTGACGAGCTGCTCACCTGGCTAGGTTTGGCTGATGCAGCTGACCGGATTGTGAATACCTACTCTGGCGGAATGCGGCGGCGACTTGATATTGCGATTGGCTTGATTCACCGGCCAGCTGTGGTGTTCCTCGATGAGCCAACAACGGGGCTCGATCCAGAGGCGCGAGCTGCGCTGTGGCAAATCTTGTTGCAGCTTCGTGCGGCGCAGTCGATCTCCATCTTGCTGACGACGCATTACCTCGATGAAGCGGACCGGCTCTGCGACCGGCTTGCGATTGTCGATCATGGACGCGTCGTGGCAGAAGGCACGCCGGAGGAGCTCAAAGCGGAACTGCAGGGCGATCGGGTAACGCTCGAAGTTGGTCGCGAGCAGACAGCGATGGCGCGGTCGGTGCTTACAGGCTTGCCAGAGGTGCTAACGGTCATTGTTGATGGTCCAGCGGTAATCGCGCGCGTGCCTCACGGCGCAAGCGCCTTGCCTGTACTGGTGACGACGTTGGAGCGTGCGGGGATCACGGTCCAGACGGCGGCGGTGCATCGTCCATCGCTTGACGATGTCTATCTCCACCATACAGGCCGGCGATTCGAAGACGAACGTGAGGCATCGGAGATGCTCGCTGGTGCTGGTACGAAGGGATGGTAAGGCGATGAGCTGGTTTTTGTGGGATACGTGGCAGCTGACCTGGCGCCAGATCCTGCGGACGCTACGACTACCGATCTGGATTGCCGTGTCGCTGGTGCAGCCGATCATCTGGCTTGGCCTCTACGGACAGCTTTTCCGTCGGATTGTTGAGTTGCCGGGCTTTCAGACGACTTCCTACATCACGTTCTTAACCCCGGGTGTCATGATCATGACTGCATTCTTTGGCGGCGGCTGGGCGGGCATGTCGATGATCGATGACCATGACCAAGGTGTGCTGAGTCGGCTCCTCGCAACACCGGCATCGCGTGGCGCAATTATCGCGGCACGGGTGCTCCATACAGCGCTGACGGTGCTGATACAAAGTGGGCTGATTCTTGCGCTTGGGCTGATTTTAGGGGCACGCTTCCATGGTGGGGCACTTGGTTTGATCTCGGTCATGCTGATTGCCGCGTTGTTAGCTTCGGGTATTGGGGCGTTGTCGTGTGGTGTTGGTCTCCTGGCACGACGGGAAGAGACGTTGATTGCGGTCATGAACTTCTTGAGCATGCCGCTCACGTTCCTCTCGACAGCGTTCATTGCAGCGCCGCTCATGCCGCGCTGGATCCGGGCGCTTGCGCGGATTAACCCTGTGAACTGGGCTGTTGAGGCGGCGCGGGGGGCAGCGCTCGGTACCGACAGTGGGATGGTGCTGACGCGGCTGGCGTTGTTGGCAGTGTTTACGATTGTGTGCTGCCTCCTGGCGACGCTCGCCTTTCGGCGCTACCAACGCGCGCTCTAAGCCGCGCAGCTTGAATCTCAGCAAGGCCGTCCTGTTGCAGCACGATTGCTGAGGCAGGACGGTCATATTTTTGTGTGCGATGCGGTACGCGGCAGTGCTGACATCATGCTACTGGAGAGCGTTGCCAACGACCGAGATGTTGCCGATGATATGCGTGTTAGTCAGCTGGGCGAGAAGAACGAGGAGCCGGAGCAATGTCGCCAGTATCGCCACACGCTGCATCTGCACGGTGCCAATGGTGTCATGCGCTGCTGCCAGCTGATGCAAGAGTCTGTCCAGCATGTGGAGCGGCGGTGCCCACTGGCCAATCATCGATGTCGCTGCCTGAGGAGACGGTCACCACGCTCCTTGGCTTATCGCCAGAGTCCAAGCCTGCGCCACGTGTTACGCCAACCGATCCGCTGATAGAACTGGCCATCCTTGGGCTGTCACTGCTCGTCGGAGTCGCGATTGGATGGCTGCTGTTTCCGCTGCCGCTGGCTGCGCTCTTTCAGGGATTGCTTGGTGTACCGGCGCAGCCGAGTGATCTGGGGCGGCTGGGCGCCTTGCTTGGAGGGCTCGCAGGGCTCGGCGTTGGGGCAACGGTACGGCTGGTGTTTCGGCGTGAAGGTTAGGTTGCGTCGGTCAGGATGAGCATGATCGTTGTGTTGCCAGTGCCGCCGGTAGCAACAGCGGTTAAGGCAACTGGTCCACGGCGCGCGACAACTTGATGGCCATCGGCTCGCTGTTCCTGCCAGCCGAGCAGCGTAAGCGCACCGCGGTAAAACGCGATAACTTGCTCTGGGCTATCGGTGGTGTGGAAGAGCATGATGCCCCCGTTCTTGACCTGAGTGGAAAACGTTTCGAAGCTGCCACGTTGCGCTCCTGGGTAGCGTGGGACAGCGTTCTCACGCCATTCATCGATGAGGGTGAGTTTGCTCACGTCAACGTGGGCTGGTGATGGGGCTGGAGCAGGTGTTGGAGTCGGGGATGGCGGCACCGCAGGAGTAAGCGAGAGCGGCGTACCGGCAAGGGTTGGTGTTGGTGTGGGTGGTGCGGCTTTGCTACAGGCCAATGTCAGGCTGGCGATGAGGATGAGGGTGAATCCCCAAAGCAACCGTTGACGCATCTCCTCTCCTTCCCACGGCGTTGCGCCGCGCTCTGTCCTGTCTGATTCTACGCGGAGCAAGGAGCAGTTCATGTGAGTTGGCAGGTTTGGCATTTGCCTTTACGGATCGGGTGGAATATCAGTGAAGCGCACGCTGTTCGAGAGATCGGTTAAGGGGAAATAGGGAAAGGAGAGGGGTATGACGGCGTCGGTGATGGCAAGTGCCCACGCCTCAGGAGTGCGACTTATCCGCTTTCTCTACTGCGACAACGGTGGGGTAGTGCGTGGTAAGGCGACGCATATCTCGGCGCTCGAGGCGCGCTTGCACTCGGGAATCGGCCTGACGGTGGCGATGCAAGCGATGAACGCGTTTGACCAATTACAGCGGGTTGAAGGTATGGGGCCGGTGGGTGAGATTCGGCTGATGCCCGATCCGTCAACGTTTGTTGTGCTGCCCTATGCACCACATACTGCTGCACTGTTGGTTGACCTCTGCACGCAGGAAGGTGAACCATGGGGGGCGTGCCCCCGCTCGTTCCTCAAGCGTGTGACACAGCAGGCGGCGGACATGGGGCTCATGTTCCGTGCGAGCATTGAGAACGAATTCAGTCTGATTACGCCGGTTGATGCGCCACTGGATCCGACACTCTGCTTTTCGACGGCTGGCATGCTGGCAGCCCAGGCAGTGATTGATGATCTCTTTGCGTGGCTGGAGGCTCAGGGGATTATCCCTGAGCAGTACTATCCTGAGCTTGCACATGGGCAGCATGAAATTTCAGTGCAGCACGCTCCGCTCGTTGCTGCGGCTGATCGACAGATTCTCGTGCGGGAGACGATTCGTGCAGCAGCCCACGCGCATGGACTGCGCGCCTCGCTTGCGCCGAAGCCGTTTCTCGATCAGGCCGGGAATGGCGGCCATATCCATATAAGTGCATGGACGACAGATGGGCGCAACGCGTTCTGGGATGGGAGCCAGCCGCTGGGGTTGAGCGCGATGGGCCGGCAGTTTATTGCGGGGATCTTGGAGCACCTACCGGCGGTGCTGGCATTGACGACGCCGTCGGTAAATTCCTACCAGCGCCTCCAGCCGAATACCTGGAGTTCTGGTTTTCGCTGTTGGGGACCGGATAACCGAGAGGCGCCGGTGCGTGTTGCATCACCGTATCGGCATGATCTGGCGGGGACGATCAACCTGGAGTTCAAGCCGGCTGATCTCTCAAGCAACCCCTATCTTGCCCTCGGTGCGCTGGTCGTGGCAGGACTGGACGGCATTCGACGTGGGCTTGATCCAGGGGAGCCAGTCATGATCAATCCAGCTGATATGCCAGAGGCTGAGCGCAGTGCGCGAGGAATTACGCCACTGCCGCGCTCACTTGATGAGGCGCTGGATGCATTGGAGCGTGACCAGTTGCTGCTCGATGCACTTGGGCCGGCGTTGGCGACGTCATACCTGGCTGTACGACGCTCAGAAGCAGCGGCATGCGCGGACCTGTCGCCGGAAGAGATTGCTCGACGCCATCGGTTTATCTACTGATCTTGGCTGCTGTGTGATCGCGGTGGCGCAGACAATGGACGGTCCACCCAAGTGTGACCAGCCAGGCAGGGATGCCGAGTGCGCGAACCGTATCGTCGCTGCGCACGAGTGGGAAGCTGTGAAGTTGGGGCTGGAGTAAGCCGAGCAGGTTGGCGCCGAGCAGCAGGATGAGGCACGCGGCGGTGTAGGCGCGGAGCGGGCGACGGTAGCCGGCGGCGAGCGCAAACGGGACCGGCCAGACGAGATATTGCACGCCAAATCCGGCGGTCGTTGCCAAGAACGTGAGCGTGAGCGTGAGCTGTGCGTGCAGGAACGGGGCTCGGCGCCACATGAGCCAGAGCGTGATGAGGAGAAGGGCGACGAGCGTTCCGTAGCGCCCGAAGAGTGCAGCTTGTGCGAGGCGTTTGGCTGGTTGCCAAGGCTGCAGAAATGCCGCGATCGGGTGCTGGGCCGCTACCGCGCTTAATCGGAGGAGGGCGGTATAGCCCCACCAACCGGGTACACCAGCGTACGAGAGAGCTGGGGTGATGACCGCGCTCCATGATCCGGGAAACAGCCAGCGGTAGCAGGCGATGCCGAGCAAGGGGACGATGGCAATGCTGAATGCTGCGGCGGCGCGGGCTTGCCATCGAGTTAGACGCCAGATAAGCAGCGGAGCGAAGAATGCTGGCCAGAGCTTGAGGAGAATGCCAAGCCCAAGCCACAGACCAGCAACTGTGCCATGACCAGCTTCACCAGCGAGGCCAGCAAGCAATCCGGCGAGCGCCGGTTCGGCGTCGAACTGGCCGTGGTAGGCGCTGACGTAGATAGCAATGGGCTGGAGGGCATACCACAGCCCGAGATGCCAGCTATCCCAACGGCGTTGGCCAAGCCAGGTGAGCGTCACCGCGATGATACCATCGGCCACAATCGGCGGGGCTTTGGTTAAAGGGGCAAAGGGTAATCCCTTCGTCGTCGCAAGCCAATGAGCCGCAGCATAGGCGTAGAGCTGGAGGGGCAGATAGGGGTGGCGACCTTGAGCGAGCGGGGTGGTGTAAATATCGTGGCCGGTGCGAATGAGGCTACCGACGATGGCGTAGGACGTCGTGTCAAAGGCTGCGCCGGAGGGGAGCAACAGCGCGGGGACAGCTCGGACGATAAGCGTGATGGCGCCCACGATGACGAGTTGCAGCCATCGGTGGACTCTTGCCGGCTGTTGGTTGGCGAACCGACGCGTGAGGATGAACCAGCACCCGCTCAGGACGGCAAGCCAGCTGAGACTCAGCCACCCGCGGGTTGCCCCTGTCACAAGCCGTCCCTTTCAGCCTGGTGGGATGGCGCAGCCGGAGCAGGTGGTTCAGGGAGCACGGAAGGGAATTGCAGCGTGGCGACTACCCAAGGCCAATGGATGGCCCAGCCAAGCATGCAGAACACTGTGTGGGCCCCCGATGCTAGAGGCGGCTACCACGCGTCTGCTTGTCAATGATGTTGACTACAAACGCAAGGATGATCGCGCCGACCAGTGCTGGCACGACGGCGATACCTGCGATCCGTGGTCCGAAGTTGCCAAGGAGCCAACCACCGAGCCAGCTGCCAAGTAGTCCAGCCGCGAGTGCACCAAGCCAGCCATAGGGAAGATTGCCCGGCACAATACGGTCAGCGAGCCAGCCGATAATGGCGGCGATGATGAGGGTAAAGACAACGCCGACGAGCTTGAGCGTGACATAGACGCCAAAGAGGATGCCGACAATCAAAACAAGCAAAATCAGCAGCGCGAGCACCCCCATCGCTGTGTGCTCCTTTCCGTGGCTCCTCCGCGACTCGGCACAGCGCCTTCCTTTACGCTGTTCAGTGTACCGGATTGTGCGCCTTCCATGCGTGGCGATGCGAAAAACAATGGGACGAGCCTGCGCGCGCACCTTGCCGAGTGTCGTGTTGCTGTGGCAGCATACCCCCGGCGTTGTCTCCAGGCAAGCGAGGGAAGGGATTGGGGCGATGGGGATGCGAGGGGATCGTCCTGGGCAATTCCGATGGATTGTGGTGATGTTGATGGTGCTCATGAGTACGCTTGCCCAGGCACCGCCGCCGACACGGGCGGATGACGCCGCTACGGCTGTGCTCCAGCGGCTGAACTGGTATCGGGCCTGGTTGGGTGCGCCGCCGCTGCAGCGCGATCCGGCGCTTGATGCGGCGGCGCGTGCTCATCTTGCGTACCTACAGCAGAATCAGGGTGATCCGAGTTTGACGGGGCTGGGGTTGCATCGTGAGCAGCCGGGTAAGCCTGGCTACACTGGCGATACCAGCGCCGACCGTGCAAAGGCGCAAGGGTATGGGGGCGACGTCGTAACTGAGGACCTTGCGCTCGGGGCGGATGTCGCTGACGCGCTCGATTGGTTCCTCGCGACGGTGGAGCATCGGTTGCCTCTGCTCGATCCCCGCATTCGAGACATTGGATTCGGTTGGGGGCAGGTTGGGACAAACTCGGCGGTTGTGTTCGACATGGGCGCGCCGAGCTGGTCGACAACGGCGACGCCAGCTTGGGTGGTCTGGCCGGTGGATGGAGCGACCGGCGTGGCTCCAGCGTTCGACGGCGAGGTGCCAGATCCGTTCCCCGGGGCGTCCTACCCGCTTGGTTACCCAATTACGGTCAGTTATCTTGGCCCGGGTCAGGTGACGTTCACCGACGGGGCGCTCTTTCACGACAACCAGGCGGTGCCAACTCGGTTTCAACCCGGCACGGGCTGGCTCAGTCGCCAGGCGGGGCTTCTTGTTGCGCTTGCACCGCTCCAGCCTGGTGGGACATATCACTACGTTGTGCATGGCCAGGTTGATGGGCAGCCGTTTACCATTTCCGGAACGTTCCGCGTCGCAACGAACGATGGTGAGTCGTTAGGTATTGGCGGGCTTAGCCGTCCCGATCAGTTGCCAGGTGGAGTGGCGCGGGCGCCGCTAGCGGTGCAAGGTCGATGGTGGCGCGACGATGCCGGGGTGTTCACTGGGATGCGTCAAGGGGGATGGCTGTGGGGGCCCGATGTCTTGGCGGTGCAGGAAGAGCCGTATCGTGAAGCGCCAGGGGGCAAGCGTACGGTCGTCTATTTTGACAAAGGTCGACTTGAATTGAACGGAGACGGGCAGGTCACAGCGGGGCTGTTGGTGCGTGACATGATCCTGGGTGCTGTGCAGACCGGCGATGCGACGTTTACGCCGCAGCCTCCGGCAACGCTGCCGTTAGCTGGCGATCCGGCCCCGGTGAATCCTGACGCGCCAACCTACGCAAGCTTGCACCAATTAGCAGCGGTGGTGCCAGGGCGGAGCCAGCCGAGCCGGGTCGGCCAGCCGGTTACGGCCGTGTTGCACCGCGATGGAAGTGTGAGCGACGATCCTCAATTGGGGAGTACAACAATCGCTTGGTATGATCCAGTAACGGGGGTCAATGTTGCAGCTGTGTTCTGGGATTGGCTGCAGCAGCAACCCTGGGATTGGCTCAGTGTGCTTGGTCATCCGCTGAGTGAGCCATACTGGATTCGGACGCGGGTCGGCGGGCGTGAGCAGTGGGTCTTGGTGCAGGCGTTTGAGCGGCGGGTGTTGACGGAGACGCCGAGTAACCCACCAGGTTGGCAGATTGAGTGCAATAACGCTGGCCGCGACTATCTCCAGTGGCGGGCTGGGCAAGCTGTGCCGGGAAGCTAGCGTGTGCGGGAGAAAGGGGACTTCCAATGATTGAGAACACGCCAACGTTCTTTGAACGAGACCAGCATCCGTATGATCGCATGCGGGAGGAGTACACTCGCACTGAAATTGCCTTGGCCGAGCTGTTCACCACACCGCCAGATGATCCAACAGCCCTCTGCCAGGCAGTGTGCACACTCTTGCGGCAGCGGGTGTCACACTATACCTGGGTTGGCATCTATCTGGTGAAGGGATCTGATCTGATTCTTGCTGCCTGGGACGGGCCGCAGGCGACTGAGCATGTGCGCATTCCAATTGGCACGGGTATCTGTGGCGCAGCGGCAGCTGAGGGTGCGACGATTGTGGTGCCAGATGTTAACGCTGATCCGCGCTACCTGCAGTGCTTCCTCGATACCCGATCGGAGATCGTCGTGCCGATCTGGTATGAGGGGCAGGTGATTGGCGAAATCGACATCGACAGTTCACTTGTTGATGCGTTCAATAGCGAAGATCAGGCGCTACTTGAGTGGGCGGCACGGCATCTCGGCCGGCTGCTCGGACCAGCGTGGGCTGCAGGAGCAATTCCTGCTTCCGCGTGATCGACTCTGTACTGGGAGCTGCCGCTGTCTCGACACGAATGCAAGAGGGGCTCTCGGCGATTTCTGGTCCTCCGGTCAAACAGGCTTGACAACTCGTGAGTGCGTTCAGTCCTGACGCAGCAGGTTGCGCGACCGGCTGCCACACGAAACTGGGCAGGCGGTCGGCGCTGACTTGTGTTGTGCTGAGCGGGTAATGTTGCACGGCCTGCGGCGTTGGCGTGAGCGGGAGGACACATCCCGCTAGCGACCGTTCACCCGATGGGACAAGCAGTGCTCTTGCTGCACTCTCAAAGAAGGGGGTGCTTTGGTGCCAATGTAAGGCGCTAGTTGGCGGGAGTGGGGTGCTCGGCAGCTTGGTGGCGATCCTCGGCGAGGAGCCAGCGAGCCAGGAGAAGGAGCAAGATGATGGTGTAGTACAGTCCGCCGCCGACCCACATGATGACGCCGGCTAGTTGCTGATCGTCGAGCGGTGTCAAGCCCCAGGGGGCACGGGCTGCAGCATAGAAGGGGTAGACCAGCCGCGGTGCAAGCGTGAGCAGTGCACCGATGGTCATGCCGACGACCATAATGACAAAGGTCATAACCAAGGCCCACACCGGCGCGACTTTGTGGTGACGTGGCACTGGTTCAACGATGACCCACCAGAAGAGCAAGGCCGTGCCAAGGAAGCAAAGGTGCTCAATGACGTGGACAGTGGTATTGACAAGTGTGGCGTCATAGAAGCGAGGGATGTGCCAGAAGACGAGGGCCACAGCATTGAGTGCGGTGACTGAGAGCGGTGAAAAGAGCGCATTGAGCGTTTGGCGTACCCAGGGTCGAGTGACGGTGAGTTGAAGGATGCGCTTGACGCGGGCAGGTGGCAGCGCTCGCAAAAAGAGCTGCACTGGCCGGCCAAGGATGAGGAGTGGCGCGCTGACTTGGATAAGGACGAGGTGCTGAAGCATGTGCTCGGTGAGACTCTCGTCGTTCCATGTGTCGAGCGGGCCGAGCAGCGCGAGCGCGAGACTGGCAAGGCCGAGGAAGAACGCAATGACCTGGCGGGTGGGGGGAAATTGGCGTCCTTGCTCACGGACAGCCAGGTAGGCAAGGCCGTAGGAGATCCCGGTCGCGAGCAACAGCGCAATTGCTGGGGGTTCGAAGCACCAGCCCATCCATGAGCGACCAACTGCGCACGCGTGGAGTACCGGTAGCAGCATTCAGATACCCTCCGACAAGGACAACCTTGCCGCTTCTAAGGTTACCATGGGTGGTGCATGACCCCTTTCCTCTTTTGTGTCTGGCACTCGTCTCCCCGTACGACATAGTCGAAGAATAATGCAGATTAGTGTCCGCGTCTTGCTGATCAGGCTCCTGTATTCAGGTGAAGCAGCGCTAGAGGAGTCTCGTATAACCCTATTCCTTACGCGATGCGAGTCGACAGAAGGGTTGCAATGGATCAATACACCACGTAGCCTTCGGCGTCGCGTTCTGCTAAGCGCCGGGCGACGCGTTCAAGGTCTGGCAACCGTGGCAGAATGTCGCCGAACAGCCGCTGGTTGAAGCTGTTGTGGGCTTCCCGTGTTGTCCACCGCTCGACCCACACATACCGGCACTCCTCGTCGAGTCGTACGAGTTCTGAAGAAAGACATCCTTCGGCTTCACGTGCTTGCTGCACGATAACACGGAAGGCTTGCTCAAAGACATGCTGCATACCTTCGTCGACTTCGAAGAAGGTTAGGTCAACAAACATCGCTCTCGTCTCCATGGTTATCCTGCTGCACACTTGCCCCTGATCCTGCCGATCGTTCCGTCCTCCGTCAAGATTATCTTGCGTTCTGCCATCCTCTTTGGCATACTCAGCCCACGACGTGGGGAGTAGCCTACCGGGCGTTGGCCCGGTCTGCTCGGTCGTCAGCACAGGGAAGCATTCCCTCGGCCGAGGCAGGATCCGCTCAGGCGAGACCACGGCAGTAGGCGTTGTGCCTGCGCTGTGGACGTCTGAGCGGTTTTCTCTTTGACCACCCGGCGCAGGCGTATCAGGAGTGAAAGGGGTAGGCGATGGCTGTGCCGTGGTGGGGTTGGGTTGGATTCCTCGTTGTGGTGATCGGGCTGATCGGTCTTGACCTGGGGCTGGTCAGTCGCCGCTCGCATGTCATCGGCTTCCGAGAAGCGGCCATTTGGGTGACCATTTGGGTGGGGCTCGCGCTTGCCTTCGGTGTCGGTATCTGGCTCATCGGTGGGGCGGAGCCAGGCTTACAGTACTTCACCGGCTATCTGATCGAGCTGTCGCTCTCCGTCGACAACATGTTCGTCTTTGTGTTAATTTTCAGCGCCTTCGCTGTGCCCGCTGAATATCAGCACCGTGTGCTGTTCTACGGTATTCTCTCCGCTCTTGTCATGCGTGGTCTGATGATCCTGGGCGGATCCTGGCTGATCACCACCTTCCACTGGGTGCTCTATCTTTTTGGTGCGTTCTTGGTTATCACAGGCATTCGCATGGCGCTGCAGCGCGAAGAGCGCGAGGTTGATATTGAAAATAATATTGCTATACGCCTTGTCTCGCGCATTGCGCCAGTAACTGGCGAGTATCACGGTCAACATTTCTTGACTCGCGTCAACGGCCAGCGGATGGCGACTCCGTTGCTTGTGGTCTTGGTGCTGATCGAACTGACTGACCTCCTCTTTGCCCTTGACTCAATTCCGGCCATTTTTGCCATCACGCAAGATGCGTTCTTGGTGTTTACCTCGAACGTGATGGCGATTCTCGGTTTGCGCTCGCTTTACTTCCTGCTTGCCGGACTCGTCGAGCGGCTGGTCTACCTGCGCCTTGGGTTGGGCATCATCCTAGCGTTCGTTGGCATTAAGATGCTCGCGTCAGCGTTTATCCACATTCCAACGCTGCTCTCGCTTGGTGTGGTCATCTTGGTCCTCGCCATTACGACCATCGCCTCGCTCGTTTGGGGTAAGCCGGCTGCCCAACGGGCTGCATCTGCTAGCGCACCAGGTGATACGGCACACCAGTAATGGCGATGTCCGGAATGTGCGAGAGCACACGACGCAGGCGCCATGCTGTCTGGGTGTGGAGAATGCGCTCCCACCAATGGGCTGGGACGAATTCCGGAATGACGACGGTGAGGAAGGGGCAGCCCTTCTCGCGGTGAATCTTCTCGATGACGGCAACGAGCGGACCAATGAGCTCGCGGTAAGGCGACTCAACGATGACAAGCGGAATGTCTAGTCCCGCTTCTTCCCAACGCTTCCGCAGGATCTCGCCACTCTCAGGCTCAACCGCTACATGGACTGCCGTGACATCTCGGGCAATCATCCGCGCGTACTCGAGGGCCCAGTACGATGCGCGGTTGAGGGAAGCAATCGGCACAACGGCAGTAGTGGACCGGCGGATTGGCCGCTTGGTCCGCTGCCGAAGCTCGATCGGCGACAGGCGCAACTGCTCAGCGACCGAACGATAATGGTGATTAATAGCAGCCATCATTGCAACGAGGAGCGGGACGATGATGATGACCATCCACGCGCCGTAGACGAACTTGGTGATGATGATGACGATGGTCGCTATCCCAGTGGCAACTGCTCCGATTCCGTTAATCACCATGCTGTGGATGTGACGATGGCGGTCAGGCATGCGCCACCAGTGGACGACCATACCTGTCTGTGAGAAGGTGAAAGCTGAGAACGCTCCGACGGCGTAGAGCGGGATCAAGGCGGTGACGCTCGCTTGCTTGATAATGACGAGCAGACTCGTTAACACACCGAGCACGAGGATGCCAGTGTTAAAGGCCAGCCGGTCTCCCTGGAACCGGAAGTGATGTGGCAGGAAGCGGTCGCGGGCAAGCAAGTAGGACAAGCGCGGGAAGTCGGCGAAGGCTGTCTCGGCGGCAAGGAAGAGAATTCCAGCAGTTGCTGCCTGGATAAAGTAGTAGAACGGTGATTCGCCAACGACTGTGCGGGCCAGTTGCGAGACAATGGTTTCTTCGTCTGATGGCACGAGGTGGAAGTGATAGGTCAGGATGTGGATGCCAAAGAAGATTGTTGCCAGAATCCCCGCCATCCAGACGAGGGTGATCCGCGCATTGCGTGTTTGCGGCTCCTTGAAGATCGGGATACCGTTGGCGATCGCCTCGACGCCGGTCAGTGCTGAGCTTCCGGAGGCGAAGGCCCGCAAGATAAGGAACAGGGTGAGAGGTTGCACTGCCTCCGGCATCGGATAACGGACTGGATGCGGGTGCAAGGGGAGGATGCCGAGCCAAGCGGCAAACCCAAGCCCTAATAACACGTACATGCTCACAATAAACGCATACGTCGGGAGTACGAAGACGGTGCCACTTTCGCGCACGCCGCGCAGATTAACGAGCGTGATAAACGCGATTGCCGCAACAGCGATCTCAACCCGATAGGGGTAGAGGGAGGGGAAAGCTGATGTGACAGCGGCAACGCCAGAGGAAATGCTCACTGCCACGGTCATGGTGTAGTCAATTAACAGGGCTGAGGCGGCAACCAATCCAGGGTATTTGCCAAGGTTTTCGAGCGTAACATGGTATGTTCCACCGCCTTCCGGGTAAGCCATGATCGTCTGGCTGTAGGAAAAGGCGACGATTGCGATCAGCAAGACGATTGCGATACCAACGGAGAGCATGGCGCTGTAGCCGACGAGGCCGGCCAGCACGAGGATGCGTAGTGCTTCCTCAGTTGCATAGGCTGTCGAGGAAATCGCGTCGGAGGAGAGAATTGCCAGCGCGCGGACTTTGTTGAGCCGCTCGTGCTTGGCCTCGGCCCAGCTCAGTTGCCGGCCGATCAGCACCCGCTCGAGCCGGTATAACAGCCGGCCGAAGCCTTCCTTTGGCGCTGTGACGTCTGCGACGTAGTAGCGGGCGCCGACCGGCTTCAGCGGCAGGTCATTGGCCGGGACGTAGCGAACATAACGATCGCCGGGGTGTGAACCAGTGACTGTAACACCAGAAGAAGATGATCCTGAGGAAGGACTTGGCAGCTCACTCTCGTCCTGTGCAAACGGCATCGCCGCAGCTCCACCGATACGGGGCGTACAACAGCTACGCCCTCTACAGGCTCCCAATGATACAACGTCCAGTCAAGTCCTGTATGTCTTCTCCTAGCATGCTATTCCTTCTCCCACCGGTCTCTCGGGGGATCAGTCTGCTCGCTCCTTCTCTTGTTCCGCTCCGAAGGGCTATGGGAGCTATTGTCTGGGAGTGCGGAGAGGCTCGCCAGCGGTAAAGGGGTTGGTCCAGGCAATGTCAGTACGGGAAAAGCGGTTCGGATCAAAGGGGGCAAGGTCGAAGGCTGCCTGGCCAAGGCAGATGAGCTGGGCGAGGGCCTTGCCAACAGCTGCACCCCATGAGAAGCCGCCGCCGTTGAACCCCGCGGCAACGTAGAGTCCGGCGATGCCGCCATAGGCGCCAATGAGCGGAAGTCCATCGGCCGTGAAGCCCATGAGTCCAGCCCACGCCCGGCGAACACGCACGCGAGCCAGATCCGGGAAGAGGCGCACGAGCAGGGCGGCGATGGCCTGCAGCACTGGCGGCGTGGTTCGTTCCTCCCAGATGCCGAGGCCGGTGCGCACGTCCAGCCGGCGAAAGCCGCCGCAGAGCACACGGCCGTCAGGCGTCTGCCGGCCATACTCTTTATCATCGTTGGCGGCAAAGGGCATTGGAACGATTGGCGGAGCTGGCTCGGTAACAAGAATTTGCCCACGGGCTGGCACGAGGGCGCCGGGTGGGAGATCAGGCAAGAGGAGCCCGGCCCACGCGTTGGTGGCGATCACCACGGTGCCAGTTTCGATGACGCCCTCAGGTGTTACCACGCCAGTGACTGCGCCGTTGGTAATCAGCAGGCGGGTGACAGCGAGTGGCGCGACGATCCGCGCGCCAAAGGCCTGGGCTCCGCGCGCAAGTGCCCAGACAAGCGCGAATGGCCAGAGGTGTCCGCGCTTAGTCAGGAGGCGGGCACCGACGACATGCTCACTGATGCTCGGCACAAGGTCGCGTAGAGCGGTACGGTCGAGCAGTTGGCTGTGGATTCCAAGGTCGTCTAGGCTTGGCTGCTCGGCAGCTGCGCGGGCGGCTTGCGTGTCATCGAGGAAGAGGTCAAGGCTGCCGGTGACGCGGAGCTTGAAGTCGTCGTCGAGTTCGCCAGGGAGTTCGTCTTGCAGCATCCGGAAGTTCTCGCGGGTGAGCGCAATGACCGCCCGGCCGGCGTGGCGCTGGAGGGTACCGGCAACGCCAGTCATCCCGCCGTTGCGGCCTGAGGCGCCAGCAGCGATGCCCCGGAGGTCGAGGACCAAAGGGGGACGTCCACGCTTAGCAAGTTGGTAGGCGACTGAGCAGCCGGTGAGTCCTGCGCCAACGACAACGATGTCTGCACGCCGCAGTGTGGGATGGGTCAGCATGGCCATGGCCCGTCCTTTCCGCAACCGCTCTTTGCCCGCACCACGCTCGGCACGGCCGTCTGAGTATGACAGATTACGCCGAATGCGGCGAGCGGATGGCGACAGCGAGGACGACGCGCAGGCGGTCTTCGGCAAGACTCCGGCGGACGTTGGCGAGCATGCGTGGGGTGTCTGGCCCGAGGATGAGATGGATGCCGAGCGGGCTCGGGGCGATTGGGCGTGTGGCCTGACGCTCGGCCCAGGCGCGGGTCTCAGCGGTGACGTCCTGCCATGTGCGGATAACGAAGCCAGCGGCTTCAAGTCCAGCCCGCAAGGCGTGGGCGGAGACGAGGGCACTTTCGTCGGGGGTCTGGGCCCAGGGAGCGGGGAAGTGGGGTGGGCCAGCCGGACCAGCGACTGGCTCGTGGAGAGCGAGCACACCGCCGGGTCGTAGCACGCGGGCGAGTTCGGCGAACAGGCGGGGTTTGTCAGGCACGATCAGCGCGACGTGCTGGAGCCAGACAGCGTCGACACTGGCCGGGGCGAGTGGCAGCGCCTGTGCGTCGCCAGCGACGAAATGGACTTGGCTGGATAGGCCAACTTGCCTGGTGAGCCAAGTGCCGAGGTGGCAGAAGGCAACCGACCGCTCGACAACAAGGACGGAGCAACCACGAGCGGCGAGCAGCCGTGCCGCACCGCCAATCCCTCCCCCGACGTCGAGGACGCGTGTGCCGGGCGACAGAGCTGCCTGCTCAGCCAGGGCGAGGGTGAGGCGGCGGCCGCCAGTGTGGACCTGATCGAGGGCGGCCAGATCATCGATCTGCAGAGGCGAGGTTTTGCCCGTGGCAGCGAGGGCAGCGGCGACGGCATCGCGGAGAGCACTCGGAGACGACATGGTCACTCACAGTCCAGAGAGGGCATAGGTTGCAGCTTCAAAGAGGGCGCTGGAGAGAACAAGTGCGAGGATGAGAACGGCCAGGAAGATGACGGCAACGACGAGCAGATGGGTGAAAGCGGCGCGGTCAGCTGAGCGGGAACGAGCGGCAGCGGCGCGGGTATACGCGGCGGTCCAGCCGGGGGTCGTGCCGGTGTAGCGCTGGAAGAGCAGGTCGGCGACTGCCCGCTGACGTCGAGCCTGGTCGTAGGCCTGGCGGGTGGCTTCGTGCGAGAGGACAGCGTAGGCGGCGTTGATGAGTTTCGCACGCTCTTCGGCGATGCGGCGCTGATCAGGGTCACGGACACGGTCAGGGTGGCACTGCCGCATGAGGGCGCGATAGGCACGGGTGATCTCGTCCCGAGTGGCGGTGAAAGGGACATCGAGGACGGCGTAGTAGTCAAGTGTTGGATCGAACTCAGGCCGATTGGATGGCATGAATCGTGCTCCTGCGCCATGGCCGCGCTTGAGTAGGCCACAGCAGCACACGCTGTTGCGCTTGCTCTAACGATAGCAAAGGCAGCGGTTGCTCCCAACTCCTCTCCTGCTGGGGGAGAAGTGTTGTGGGGCAGGAAGGCTACTTGTCAGTAGCAGACCCTGGGGCAGGGAGCGATTCAATTTTTAGTCGCATGGTGACAACTCCGCGTTCACTGCCGTGCTCCCCGGTGTCTTCATCCGGCGGGCGAGGAGCAGGCAGACAGTGAGGTTGCGTTTGCCCCCCCCATCCAGAAGTGCTCCTTCGCGGGAGCGTAGCCACGGGCCGGCGGTTACAAGCTGGTTACCAACGGCACGGAAACTTCGGAAGTGTGCTGGGGACGATACCCAGCACGCTCTACCAGTGCGGTGGGATGTCCGCTGGCTGGACTCGCGACCCGGGCGCGTACAGCCAACCATGGCAAAGCGGGTGCCATGAGGCGTTGGACTTGGCTCCTGATCACAGTGGGGAAAGGCAAAACGGTTTGCATGGCGTTCCCCTCCCGCACGGAGGAGCAAGCAACGGTAGAGCGCAACTATGAACAGTGTCTTGGTTGGTGGAGGACAGAATGAATACCTCAGTGTCGAATACGGCACATCCGGCGTCACTCCGCTTGCCAGCCACCTTGACTGGCCGGCGCACCTGGGTGCGTGCCAGTGAAGATGCCTGGTGGGTACGTCCAGCGTTTCTTCTCCTTCTGGCCGCCACGGCTGTCCTCTATCTCTGGGGGCTGGGTGCTTCGGGGTGGGCAAACGCCTACTATTCTGCTGCAGTCATGGCAGCAACGAAGAGCTGGAAGGCATTCTTCTTCGGCTCTTTTGATCCATCTAACTTCATCACGGTTGACAAGCCGCCGCTCGCCCTCTGGGTCATGGATCTGTCAGCACGGCTCTTCGGCGTCAGTTCCTGGAGCATCCTGGTGCCAGAGGCGCTGGAGGGTGTGGCGGCCGTTGGGTTGTTGACGGCGGCCGTGCGTCGCTGGTTTGGGCCCGTTGCTGGGCTACTGGCCGGGGCGATGCTCGCGCTGACACCGGTTGCCGTCCTGATGTTCCGTTTCAATAACCCTGATGCGTTGCTGACCTTGCTGCTTGTCGCTGCGGCCTATGCCACGATGCGTGGCCTTGAAGATGGCCGCACGCGCTGGATTGTGCTCGCAGCGGTGCTCATTGGCCTTGGCTTCCTGACGAAGATGCTCCAGGCATTCTTAGTGGTGCCGGGTATTGCGCTCGCGTATCTCATCGCAGCGCCGCGACCATTCTGGACACGGATACGCCAGTTGGCACTGGCCGCTGTGGCTGGACTGGTCGCTGGTGGCTGGTGGGTGGCGATTGTCGAGCTGGTACCGGCCTCATGGCGGCCGTACATTGGTGGATCGCAGAATAATGACCTGCTGAACCTGATCTTCGGATACAACGGCTTTGGTCGCCTGACCGGGCAAGAGGCTGGCAGTGTTGTCGGCCGAGGGCAGCCGGGGCCAGGCGCTTGGGGACCGACTGGTATCACCCGCCTCTTTAATCAGGAAATGGGCGGACAGATCTCTTGGCTGCTGCCTGCGGCATTGCTCGGGCTGGTAGTCCTCGCAGTTGTCAGCTGGCGAGCGCCGCGCACTGACCGCGTCCGGGCGATGGCGATGCTCTGGGGCGGCTGGCTGCTCGTGACCGGTGCGGTCTTTAGTTTTGGTCAAGGCATCATCCACCCGTACTACAACGTGGCGCTGGCTCCGGCCGTGGCCGCGTTGGCGGCGAGCGGTGCAGCAGTGCTCTGGCGGGCACGCAGCCACTGGCTTGCTCGGCTCACGCTTGCTGCTGGTATCGGGGTGACGGCTTGGTGGGCAGCAACGCTGCTCGGGCGAACGCCCGCCTGGTTGCCGTGGCTGCGCGTTGCTGTGCTCTGGGGCGGGGTTGTAGCTGCAGTTGGGTTGTTGCTGGCAACGCCGCGGCTCCCTCGTGCGCTTGCGGTTGGCACGGCTGCGGTTGCACTAGCAGTAGCACTAGCAGGCCCAACCGCCTACTCCGTTGTAACTGCGGCGACGCCCCATACCGGCGCATTGCCCTCAGCTGGGCCGACGCAGGCTGCCTTCCGCGGTGGGCCTGGTCAGGGCAACGTTGGCCGGTTTAATGGCCAAGCCAACGTGCGAGGCTTTGCCGGTAATAACGGCCAGTTTGGCTCAGGAACAAACCGTGCCTTCGGGCAGTTTGGCCGATTTGGACAGGCCGACGGCAATACCTTCGGTGGGTTTGGCCAGCCAGGCATGCCTCCCGCTGGCATGGGGAACCCCGGCGGGTTTGGCGGCGGACTGGGTGGTCTGCTTGATGCACGCACTCCCTCGAGTGAGCTTGTGAATCTGCTTCGGCACGATGCTGATCGCTATACCTGGGTCGCGGCGACCGTTGGGGCGAACAACGCGGCTGGTGTCGAGCTTGCGACAGGCGAGCCGATCATGGCCATCGGCGGCTTCAATGGCACCGATCCTGCCCCGACGCTGGTTGAGTTCCAGCAACTCGTTGCACAGGGTAAGATCCACTACTTCCTGGCCAGTGGTGGGTTCGGTGGCCCAGGTGGACGTAGTGGTACGGCACGCGAGATTGCCACATGGGTCGCTGAGCACTTTGCCTCAACCACTGTTGGCGGTGTCACTGTCTACGATCTCACCCAGCCGCTTAGCGCAATCAGCAACTCAACCCTGGGTTGATGGAGGGTCGTGATGGCACCTCGAACGTCACGCCTGTTGCCCGCTGCTCACCTTGACGAAAAGGAGAGCATTCCAATGAACCGCATTCCGCGATCTGCGCCGATGCACGCTGGGCCTGATGCCGTACTGCGGCTGTGGCAAGCGGCCGGGACTGCCCACCGGCCGTTGCTGCGGCTGGTGGTATCGGCACAGCCGCGGGTGCGCCACGCTATGGCAGGGGTGTGGCAAAGACCGGTTGTGGATCGACTACTTCGGTTTGCCATCGTTGGTGGGGTGGCCGGGAGCGTCCAGCTCGGACTGCTGGCCGGGCTGACCCGAGCTGGGCTGCATCCGTTCCTTGCCGATCTGGTGGCTTTCCTCTCCGCTGCCCAAATCAACTTCGCCCTCAGTCAGTGGTTCACCTGGCGCGACCGGAGACTCACAGGCTCGGGGCTTGTGGCACGCTGGCTCGCCTTCCACACAATGATTGCCGGAACCGCGTGCCTCAACTTCTTGGTCTTTTGGGCTGCTGATCGGGTGCTGCCCCACCTTGTGGCGGCGGCGCTCGGCATTGCAGTAGCTGCGTTGGTGAACTTTTTGGGCGGCGATCGCCTGGTGTTTGCGCCGCTGGCCCCTGCCCCAGCCCGCGTAAGCACTCGGCCGTTGCCGCAACGGAAAGGGGGACGATGATGCGGACAATGACGCGGCGTGCGCTTTTACATGCCGCTGCTGTGACCAGTGGAGCAACTCTCTTCGCTGCATGTGGAGTGCGTCGCACGGCCGGGACGCCAGTCCCGGCCGCTGTTATGTCGCCAACAGCACGTGTCACCGCGGCCGGTGAAGCATCGGCTGTGGTAGAGACTCCGGCGATTCCCGGCCTCGCCGTTTTCCCGCTGCCGAACAGTGCCACCGCGATGCCGCAGACGGAGATTACGATTCGTGGTGTTACTCCCGATGCGATTGCTGCTGTCAGTGTCACGGGCAGCCAGAGTGGCGGGCATCTTGGCACGCTTGTGCCACACAGCGACAACGCTGGGGCGAGTTTTGTCCCCAGTTCGCCATTTACGCCAGGTGAACACGTGAGCGTTGCAATTGAGGTCGCCGGCCAACCCCGATCGTTCCAGTTTACGGTTGCTACACCGGTTGCTGTCCAACCAGCCGGGCCTGGGCAACTTGTTGATGACCCGCAGTACGTGTGGCATTTCCGCTCGCGTCCCGACCTTCTGCCCCCGCGTGTCACGGTCACGCGCAGCGGCAACACAGCTCCTGGTCTGATCTTCCTTGGCGTTAAAGGAGGAGATGGCGTCCAAGGGTATGGCCAGCGTGGCGCGATGGTGTTAGACGAGCAAGGTGAGCTGGTCGGCTTCTTCCCCGTTTCGGGCGACGACCAATTCATCGAGAACGTCAGTATTCAAACCTACCAGGGGAAGCCGGTGCTTGCCTGGTGGGAGGGCCAGCATGTCGTTGGCTATGGTCGCGGGCGCTACGTCCTTCGCGACACGGCGTATCGCCCAATCGTTGAGATTTCGGCAGGCAATGGCTATGCGGGCGATTTCCATGAGTTCCAGGTCACCCCGCAGAACACGGCGCTCTTCGTTATTTACCAGCCGGTGCAGTGGGATCTTTCGGCGGCAGGCGGTTCTGCCCAGGGAATTGCGGTCGACGGCGTGATCCAAGAGCTTGACATTGTCACTGGGCGAGTACTCTTTGAGTGGCATGCGCTCGACCATGTCAGCTTTGACGAAAGCTACGTTGCTGCGCCACAGGATCCGAACAACCATTACGACTTCTTCCACATCAATGCTGTTGATATCGATCTCAGCGACAACACGTTGCTCGTCTCGGCCCGCTACACCTGGTCCATCTACAAGATTGACCGCAAGACTGGCGCGGTCATCTGGCGACTTGGTGGGAAACGCAGTAGCTTTACCCTTGGTCAAGGTGTTCAGACGGCTTATCAACACCATATCCGTTGGCACCGTGATGGGACATTGACCATTTTTGATAATGGTGGAGCCAACAACGACACGAAAGTGCATGACCAGTCGCGCGGGATCGTGCTCAAGCTGGACACGGGGCGCAAGCAGGTGAGCCTTGTGCGGCAGTACACGCATCCTGACAAGGTTTTTTCTGAGAGTCAGGGGAGCATGCAGGTCCTGGATAATGGCAATGTGTTAATTGGTTGGGGAAGTGCACCTTACTTCAGTGAGCATCGGGCCGATGGCACGCTCGTGCTTGATGGCCGTTTGCCTGACCAGAATGCATCGTACCGTGCGTTTCGTTCTATCTGGAACGCGCAGCCGGCTGACCCGCCCGTCCTCGCTGTTGAGCGTGGTGAAGGAGACGCGGTGACGGTCTACGCTAGCTGGAACGGGGCGACGACGGTAGCGCGCTGGCAGGTCGTGGCTGGGCCATCGCCGGAAGAACTCAGTCCGGTGAGTGAGGCTCCCAAGCAAGGATTCGAGACAGCGATCACCGCGCATACTGCCCAGCCCTGGATCGCTGTTCGTGCGCTTGATGCGAAAGGGCAGGTCCTTGCACAATCGGCCGTCGTTGCCGCGCCGCCTGTTGGGGGTAGTTAGCTCGAAAGCTCTTTGTCTCAGTTGCTCTCGTGCGCCGATCAGGACCGGGCAGAAGAGGAACCGCTGAGGTGCTCCAACCCTCTCTTCCCCAGAGGGGGTAGGGAGTGGGGGCATCTGCTGACGTGTGGCTACGCGCCAGATCACGCTCTCTTCACTGGGGGCAGGTTGAGGGCTGAGTCGAATTGGCCTTCATCCTTGCCCCTTTTCTTCGTCATCAGCAGCGAAGGAGCCTCGGGTGCCGAGCAGAAAAAGATGAACAGAAAGTGAACAGTGCGGTGTGTGCGTTGTGGCACGTGTGGTTGTGTGCCTTGATTTCCTAAGAGCTTCCTGCTACCGTTTTCCTTGTCAGAATCCAACCTTGCATGGAGCCGACATAAGTAGCAAGCGGACGCCGGGATGAGGTGGCTCACTGACATGATGCCAGTGACGCGAACGACCGTCGGCTCTGGTAGTGGCACGGGAGCGACGGATTGTGCGATCTCCTGCTTGGTCGTTCCGGAACCTGAAGCGTGACGACCGTGTCTCAAGGCGCGCAATCATGGCGTGTTGTCCTGCCCAGTATGGCCGTGATCGTTGTGACGTGGCGTGTCGGTGATCTACCAATCCAGGCGTTCCGTACCTCTAGTATGGGGACTGGCTTATTGCGGCATGCGTGAACCGAGCGGCGCACAAAGGTGTCATGACGTAGGAAGGTGAAGGGATACAACCGATGGGTGCTGAAGAGAAAGTCTCGGGAACAGCGAAAGAGATCGCTGGCAAAATCAAGGAGAAGGTTGGCGAGTGGACTGATAATCCTGACCTTGAGGCTGAGGGCAAGGCCGAGCAACTCGAGGGCAAGGCTGAGAAGGCCAAGGGCGAGCTTAAGGACAAGGCGAAAGACCTGAAAGATAAGGTTGACGAGACACTCCACGATCGTTAAGGGTATGTCACGCTGCGTCGCCGGGCTGCTCGCATGCCGCTGATCACGTCGTATGTCTGTCACGATCGCTTCTCGTAAGCTGGTTCCTGCTCCCGAATGGTGATGATTCCCTGGTGCTCCTGTTTAGGGAGCACCACACGCTCCAAAGACTATGGTTTTCTTGGTTTATCAACCTTCGAGAGAGTGGGAAAGCGGTAAGTTGGTGTGGAGGAATGACGATGGTTGAGCAGAGGCCAGAGCGACCGACAACGCAGGAGCGCAGTGTAGGTGAGCGTTCGGGGAGTAGCGCAGTTGAGCGTGTCGCTAGCTCAGTACCGTCGATGACATCAGGCAGCACGTCGCTTACTCGCCCGCGGGCGACCGAGCTCATCACGGAGAACGGCCGCACAACCATTGCTGACACGGTCGTGGCCAAAATTGCTGCTATTGCCGCTCGTGAAATTCCGGGTGTGCACGAGCTTGTTCCGCATAGCGCCGCCAGCGCGATTGCCGGCCTGACGCAGCGCGTGACCGGCGACGTGCGCACCGCTGGCGTTCGCGTCGATATCGGCGAACAAGAGGCCGTTATTGACGTCCGCATGGTCGTCGAATATGGCATCAGCATCCCACAAGTTGCTGAGGCTGTCCGCCGCAACATCATGAATCGCATTCAGGGACTGACCGGTCTGAGTGTACGTGAAGTCAACATCGAAGTTACGGATCTCTTCTTCCCGGAGGATGTTGCTGCGGAAGCTGCGCGGCCTGCTGAATCACGAGGTGCATGAGTGTCGATGGCGGCGGAGCACTCCTCGCCAATGATCGACCCGGCGATCGCGCTTGCGAAGGCGATCGCCGGGGCCCTCGTGCTGTTGCCTGGCTGTGTGCGCCTGGATGCTGGTCAGTTTAGTCCGATTGCAACCTATGGACCAGGTGAACGGGTAGATGGTATTGCGGTCACTGTCCTTCCTGACCGTGTCCAGGTCACGGTAGCACTGGTCGCTCGCTACGACCCTTCGCGTTCTCTTTTCAGCCTAGCTGACGAGGTCCGTGAGGTGGTCAACGGTGTGGCGCAGTTGCTGATACCCCTGCCAGTGCGGCCGATTGATGTTGTAATCACCGATCTGGAGGCTGAGGGGCAAGGATGAACGTCTTCAATCGGATCATCATGACGCTGCTTGGCCTGGTTCTCGTTGTCGGCGGTGTGCTGGGGTTGCTCGGCGCACTCGCTGCCAGTGTAGGAACACAGGTATTGACGACACTCGGGATCGGGCATCTTGTGACTCTGTTCAGTCCATTCTCGCCGTGTCTTGCAGCTGCCTTGCCCGCGGCGCTCGGTATTGCCAGTAAGCTGCTCATTGTCGGCGCAATCGGCGTTGTCCTCGGGGTGATTGTGCTGGTGCTTGAACTACGCGGACTGCGGCGGCCGCGTCCGATTGCGCTCTTTGAAGATCCACAGGGGCGGGTGACTATTTCCCAGGATAGTCTCCGCGTGCTGGTTGAGCATGAAGCGGCCCGGGTCCCTGGAGTGCGTCGGGCATCAGCCAGGGTGCAGGCTAAGGGTGAAGGCTTGGTCGTGCACTGCAACCTGGCAATCTGGCCTGATTATTCGCTGCCCGAGATGGCCGCTGCAGTGCAGCAACAGGTGCGCGAAGCGGTCAAGGATCTGCTGGGCCAAGCCTTAGCGCGGCTCGATATTGAGACGACCGTCGTCCGGCCTTCTACTCCAGCCCAGCAACGGGCGTAAGCGCGTGGAGAGTGGCAGGGAAGGAATGACGTATGCTACATCTCGATGAACTCCTGGAGCGACCGATCTTAGTCATTGTGCTCGCCGCGCTCTTGATCATCCTTGGCCTGTTGATTATGAACAATCCCCGACTGCTATCCTGGCTAGTTGGAATTGGCTGTGTGCTCGGCGGCATCGCGCTTGGCGCGCAGGTGCTGCTCGGTGGACGCCGATATCGTTAGATGAATCGGCCAGGTGGCGGTGGAGGCTCGCCGATCAGCGGCAAGGCGTAGTGACGGAAGGCTGGGGTGATGCGGTGCCCGTCTTCACTGATGAACGCGTCAGGGAGTTGCCGCTCACGCCCAGCCACACGACTAAGCGGTACGGCACCAAAGCTGACAGTGTACGGCTCATTCGCGATGCGCTTCAGCGTTACCATGACCTCGGTTGCGCCTTCCGTTAGCAGGCGCACGGCATGTGCCCCCGCTGTCCAGGCTTCCTGCCAGTCAACGGAGGAAACAGCAAGCGAGAGCATACGGGCGATGGTTCCTGGTTGGTCGATGCGTGCACGAAGTCCCAGTTTGGTTTCGACCGCCCGAGCGAGGGCAGCTGCCGGGCTCGGGTGATAGGGGTGACCGAACGGATCGACCCAGCGCGTCTCGGCTCCGCCAAGTGGTCGGCCGGTTGCATCGCGTAATGTCTCGGGCACGACGACGACGGCCATACCATACTGCGCGTGCACTTGCTGGATGGCAGTAACAGCGTCCTCAAGGCTCTGCGGTGGTCGCTCGGGGAAGAAGATCAGATGTGGTGGATCGTCTGGCGTGGTTTGGCCCAGGGCGGTGGCGGCAGCGATCCAGCCAGCATTCCGCCCCATCACTTCTAGTAGTTTGACGGGGAAGAGCGCGGCCGTGGCAGCGGTGTCCAACCCGGCGTCGCGCGCAGCATAGGCCCAGAACCGTGCCACGGAGCCATATCCAGGACAATGGTCGGTCTCCGGCAGATCGTTATCGATGGTCTTCGGTACGACGACGACCTGCAGGGGATAGTGCGCACGCTCAGCGGCTCGGGCAAGCCGCAGGGCAGTCTCAGCCGAGTCATTGCCGCCGATGTAGATAAAGGCGCTCACGTGATGACGCTGCAGGATGCTCACGGCGATGTCAGCCATTTCTGGTGAGAGGCGTACGCGGGTGGTGCCAAGTGCTGCCGAAGGAGTGTGCGCAACTGCCTGACGAATCTCTGGAGGTTGTGCGCTCAAGTCGACGAAATCCTGTCGGAGAACACCTTCAATGCCGTAACGTGCGCCAAGTATAGCAGCGAAGTGGCGGCTGCTAAGGGCGGCCTCGACTGCACCAATCAGACTGCTGTTGATAACAGCGGTTGCTCCGCCCCCCTGCGCAAGTACTAAAACCGGCCGGCTCATACCTCCCCCTGCTCGCCAGGGAAGATTGTAACCGGCCGGAGGAATCCTGTCGCGCTAATGCACGCGGTAGCGCCCGCCGATGATGACGTCGCGGTTCGGTGTGATGATGACAATATCGGCTTCGTCGGCCGGCTGCTGGAAGCGCAGGGGCTTGGTCGTTGTGCGTACGAAAAGTGTGGGGACCAGCAGGCTTGTCCAGCCGAAGCCGAGGCCACTCCGCAACGCAATGCCTTCAATGGTCAGTTGGTCAACGTGGGCATCGGTCGTGATCCAGCGCTGGAGGAAGGGGCTGAGCCGTGGCCCCAGAACAATCGCCGCAAGCAGTCCGGCAAGAAATGGCCAGATACTGAGGGTGTGCAGGATGATGAGAACGGCCAGAAACGTGACAGCGAGGACGAGCTGCGAGGCCAGTAACGTCGTGCCGCATCGAGGATGAATCGCCAGGCGGCGCTCACCGGCTTGGAGCCGCTGCAATGCTTCATGCGCTGCGTCAAGCACGAGCGCTGGGGAGACAGCACCACGGATATAGAAGCCGTCATGGCGAGCCAACCCGGTCAATTGTGACGGACCAAAGCGCTCTTCGAGTACGTTGATCGTGGCGTGTTCGAGCGCGTGGTTCTGTCGCAACTGGCGATCGCGTAACAATCGCCAGAGTTGTCCCGGCGCGGTTACAAGGGTGACAAGCGCGCTCAGGGTCATGCCCACAGTAACAGTGAGAAAGAGGAATCCGGCAATCAAGAAAGCGGCGAGGAAGAGTACCATCAACCCGATCATGCGCTACCCCTTCGAGCGATGCGTCCAGCGGCAAGTATGCCACTTGCGTTTAGCTGAAGGCGGCCATGACCGTGTTGAGGACAGCGCTCAGGCGCCGTGTGAAAACCAGGCGATCAGCGTTCATATGGCGGTTGGAGACAAAGGCGATGAGGACACGTGCGCGTGGGTCATACCACAACGCGCAGCCCGTTGCGCCACTTAGGCCAAAGCTCTCTGACGAGAACAAATCGCCTTCGCCGAAGCTGCCTTGCCCAATGGCGAACCCGAGCCCCCACGATGGCAAGTCAGGGCGGAAGAATCGCCGTACCTGGTCGGTGGTCATTGTGCAGATGGTCGCGGCCGAGAGAACCCGACTGCTCGCTTCGGGCGTGAAGAGTAGGCCAAAGCGGACAAGGTCAGGCAATGTCGCGACGACACCCCAGGCGGGATGACCAAGGCGTAAGCCATAGCTCGCGCCATACATATGCCCGGGTGTTCCCTCACCAAGCGCCCCAACGACGCGTGCAAGCCGTGGTGCTGCCTCGGGCGGCAGTGGGAAGAACGTTTCGCGCAGGCCAGCTGGTTCGAGGATGAGTTCACGGAGCAGTGTCGGAAAGCGTTGCCCGGTTGCAGCTTCGGCCACAAGCCCGGCGACAGCGTAGCCGAGGTCGCTGTAGGCGAACTGGCTGCCTGGGGGGAACTGCAGTGGGGAGGTGAACGCCGCATCGACAAGTTCGTCGAGCGGCTGCTGGGCGAGCAGGAGCGCTTCCATGTCAGGTGGTTCATAGAGCAGTCCGCTGGTATGGGTGAGCAGATGGCGCAGGGTGATTGCCTCACGTCCTTCACCAGCGAGTTCTGGGAGCAACGAGCAGACTGGCAAGCTGAGTGTCAATGTTCCCCGCTCGACCAGTGCCATGATCGTCGCTGCGGTGTAGAGTTTCGAGATGGCAGCAAGCGGCCAAAGCACCCGGCTGCTGCTTGGCACGCCTGGTGCGGCCTCGCCAGCGTACCACTCGATGGCCAACCGGCCTTCGTGGACGACTGCCAAGCCAGCGCCGTCGATCTCCCTGCGCTCGATCGCCTTCTCGATGTGGGCCTGTGCCTGGGCAAAGCCGTTGGCCTGGTGGGATGCCATGGTCGTGCTCCTGGTTAGCGTGTGCCGTCAACGCGCTCTTCTTCGCCAAATTCTGGAGCTCGAGCATGGGCGCGCTGCTCATGCTCGGCAATCGCTGCGCGAATTGCCTCAGCGATGTTTGCCAGGAGCCGCTCGAAATGGTCCGCTGGCAGACCAAGATCGTCTGCTGAAAGTCCGCGAGATAGAATGTCACGGAGGTGCTGATCCGTCATGGACTATCATCCCTCATCTGTCCGCTGTCACGTTTCCGCATGCTCGCCGGGCATTTCGTCAGTGTACCACCGTACGATGCGCCGTGAATCAAATGGGGAGCCGGCATTGCCGCTTGGCAACTTTGTTACGCGGTGATTCGCGGTAAGCGTGTCTCGGGATTGCCCGCGGCTTGGCTGTTCACCATCCGTCCTCACAACACCATTGAGCATGCTGTCGGGATTATGGCAGTCACCTCGCTGCGGTGCAAGGCGTGCTGCAGCGCGAAACAAATCGACAGTCTCGCCTGGTATTCCTGTCAGATGTGCCGAGCTGACATGGAGGAGTGGTCTGGCTGAACAGGGCATATCATGCGCTGGGCAGTTGTATTCGGCTGGGGTGGAAGGACACGACTGCGTTGAACATGAACGCTCCGCGCCCGGACGGACGCGGAGTGAGGGAGATGGGTTCTGCTGGAGATGGAGGGCTTAGTACCACACCGTGCGGGTCAGCACGCGCCTGACAGCCTCGAAGTCTCGCCGGGCCTCCCGAGCACTCGGGGCCCCGCTGCCAGCGCGGCTGACGACGGCGCTGTAGTACTCTTCAAAGAGCGAATCGGCAGAGTTGCCACTCAAACGGCGAAGCAGCGCTCCTAGTCGGAACATTGGTGAATCCTTTCCGGCGCTGAACCGAAGCGCCTCGCGCTTTTCGCTATTACGATATCACAATATCGCGATATCGTCAAGAGTGTTTTGCTCTGTATCCATGCGCATCAAAGCGCTGGTGCGGCAGGAGCCCGTCTTGGCTTTTGCTCACTGCGGCTTCCCGCGATAATACGCCGGAGGGTGGATTCGCGCGGCATATCGTGTCGAGGGGAGTGCACGATGGACAAGGTGATCATCTCTGTTGCCGTAACAGGCAGCTGGACGACACGCCAGCACACGCCCTATGTCCCGCTAACACCAGAGGAGATCGCGCAGCACGTCGTCGATAGCTGGCGTGAAGGCGCGGCAATCGCCCATATTCACGTGCGCGACGATGAAGGCCGGCCAACCTCCGATCCACAGCGGTACGCTCGTGTTCGTGAGCTTGTCCGCGCTCAGGGGTGCGATGTCGTCCTCAACTTCACGACTGGCGGAGGTGCTGGTCAGGCAAGTGAGGAGGAACGTCTTGCGCCGGTGCGCCTTCGGCCAGAGATCGCCTCGTTCGATGCGGGTTCGCTCAACTTTAACGACCGTGTCTTCGTCAATTCGCCGCAGTTCCTCGAGCGCCTTGCCCAGGAAATGCTTACCTATGGCGTCAAGCCGGAAATCGAGTGCTTCGACACCGGCCACATCGAAAATGCGCGTCGTCTCATCGACCGAGGGCTTATCCAGCCACCGTTTTGGTTCCAGCTTGTGCTTGGCGTCCGGGGTGGTGCACCAGCCACGGCTGACCAGCTCGTCCATATGGTGCGTCAGCTACCACCCGGTGCCCACTGGTCGGTTTGCGCCATCGGCCGTCACCAGCTTCCGATGAATCTCATTGCCCTCGCGATGGGCGGGCATGTCCGCACCGGTCTCGAAGACAACGTCTACTATCACTACCGCGTTCTCGCTGAGAGCAATGCGCAACTTGTGGCTCGGCTTGTCCGTATTGCTCGCGAGTGTGGCCGGGAGATTGCCAGTCCGGCAGATGTCCGTGCGTTGCTCCAGCTTACGCCGCAGCCGGATATCCTGTCCTCGTAATGTGGTAGGAGCGTGCTCAATCGGCAGCGTTGGTTGCCTGGTCGGTAGGGAGGCGGAGTGAGAGAACGCGGCTGGCCCCGTCACTCCCCATCGTAACACCGTAAAGGATGGTCGCAGCCTCAATCGTCACCCGGTTGTGTGTGACGATAATGAGTTGCGTTTGCTGGGCGAGGTGCTGCAGCAAGGAGCTGACGCGCCCAGCGTTGGCCTCGTCCAGCGCGGCATCAACTTCGTCGAAGACGCAGAAGGGGGTAGGGTGGACGCGGAGCATTGCGACGAGTAGCGCCAGCGCTGCCAGCGCCCGCTCTCCGCCAGAGAGCGCACTCAAACTGCGCACCTTCTTGCCTGGTGGTTGGACGATGAGATCGATGCCCCCTTGCTCCCCCTCCTGGTCAATGAGGCGAGCAGTGCCGCCGCCGAACAGCTCACGACATGCCTGGCGGAATGCCTGATCAAGTGCGCGGACTGTACGGCGATACGCCTGTGCAATTTGCTGATCGAGCGTACGCAGCGTCTCGCGGATCGTCTGAGCCGCTTGGCGGACATCGTTCAGTTCACGGCGGAGTCGATCGTATCGCGCTTTCTCTGCTTGGTACTGGACAATTGCAGCCTCACTTTCAGCATGGCGCAGGCGTTGCCAGCGGGCGCGGAGGTGACGGGCTTGGTGTTCAAGCATGCGGCTGTCGAGTGCCGCGGGCAGGCTCGCAGCGCGGGCCTGAAGTCGCGCTTCGATGTCCGCCCGTTCGGTACCAGCCGGCTCATCGAGTTCGAGGGTGGCTTGTTCAAGCAGGTGCCGAGCTGCATCCCGAGTTCGTTCCAGTGCAGCGTGCTGACGTTCCAGCGCGGCCTGTGCCGCTGCCACAGCTCGCTCAGCCGCCACTCGCTCGCTCGCGCGCACATGCGCTTGCGCTCGGGCTGTCGCAAGCCGCTCTTCAGCAGCCATTTGGGCTGCGCGGGCCTCGTGAGCGAGTCGCTCAGCCTCGGCAAGTGCGTGCGCCAAGCGCTCCACAGTCTGCAGCGCCTTCGCCTGTTCGTGCTCCAGTTGCTCGCGTTCTGCGACCAGAGCGGCTTGCCGCTCTTGCACGCGCGCTCGCTGTCGGCTCTGGGTGTCGTACTGCGACCGGACTTCATTGAGGGCGCTCGTCAACGCCGCGAGTCGTCGCTGGGCTGCAGCCAAGGCTGCGCGTTCTTCGGCATCATCACTGGCTGCCAGCTGAGCCTCAAGTTGTTGCCGGGCGGCGCTACGTTCCGCAAGCGCTGTTGACACAGAAGCAAGCTGTGCTGTTGCCATTGCGTGGGCCTCAGCAGCCTGGTGAAGTGCTTGTTCCAGCTGGCGAAGCCGCTCGGCATCATGGGCGAGTGCTGCTTCGGCAGCACGGATCTCCTGTTGGGCGCGCTCGACGGCGAGTTGAGCCTGGCGCAAGGCTGCCGCTTCAGCATCGGCTGCACGCCGTGCTTGCTCAAGGGTTTGCTGCGCAGCGCGCACCGCCTGGGAGGCGGCTTGCTCCTGACCTTGGGCTTCTTCAAGCTCGGCTTGGAGCCGCGTTCGCGCTGCCTCGCATTCACGGCGCTCACGTTCGAGTGCGAGCACCCCGCGCTCACGCCGCGCTGCACCGCCAGTAACACTGCCGCTGCTCCGTACCACATCACCGTCCAAAGTCACCATTGTCCAGCCAGCTGGGAGCAGGGCGAGAAGGCGGTGGGCTACTGGTAGGTTGTCGACGACCAGCACTCGGCCAAGTAGCAGCTGTACTACTGGCAGCACAGCTGGCTCACACGTGACAAGGTGAGCCGCGATGCCGTGCACGCCCGTTTCACGGAGCAAGAGCGGCGAAAGACTACTCGTCGATGATCGGATTGTGTCGAGAGGATGAAAGGTTGCTCGACCAGCTCGTGTCTGCTTGAGATAGGCTACAGCGGCTTCAGCGTCAGCCCACCGTGCGACGACGATGTCGGAGAGTCGCCCGCCGAGTGTTGCCTCGATTGCGCGCTCGTAGCGTGGTGGCACGTCGAGGAGTGTACTCAGCGTTCCGTAGATGCCGTGAAGCGTGCCGGCCTGCGCTGCCTGCAGCACTGTCTGTATTGCGCGCGTCGCGTCGAGTGCGCGTGCTTGTTCGATTGCTTCCAACCGTGCAAGTACGCTGGCTAACGCGCGTTCGATCTCGAGCACGCGGCGGCGTGCTGTAGTGTGCTCGGCTTCGCGTGTAGCGAGAAGGTCGCGAGCCGCTGCTTGTGCTGCAGTAGCGCGCTCAGCGCGGGCCGCGGCGGCGTCACGCTCTTGCTCAGCCTGCAGTGCCTGTTGTCGATGTGCAGCTAGCGCGGCTTCATGCGCTTGCAGACGCTGGTGTAACTGGGCATGTTCCTCACGTAGTTGTGCAAGCGTGCGTTGCTGCTGCTCGATTGTGGCCTCGAGCGCGGCTTGTTCTCTAGCGAGCGCGCTCTCCTCATGCTGGAGTTGGCGGAGTTGTGCCTGGTACTGACTGCGTTCACGCGCGGTTGTCTCCACGCGACGTTCGCGAGCGGCGATCTCTTCTTCGAGGGCCTGGCGCTCAGCCTGGAGGTGCTGCAGTCGCACAGAAAGCCGCTCGAGTTCCTCTTCCAGTGCAGTCGCTTCGTGGTTGAATGCCTGTTGCTGCCGCGTGAGATCATGAAGCCGGACTGCTACAGCCTGTGCCTGAGCGTGCGCAAGCTGATGCTCGTGCTGGAGTTGCCGCACCCGTTCGGCTTGCGCTTGGGCGGCTTGTGTCGCGCAGGCAACTGCGTGCTCAGCATCCTGGACCGCTGCTTGGGTGGCCTGCTCAGCGGCGACTGCCTGGGCCAGTTGGGCTTGGGCGGCGGCAAGTGCCTGTTCGCAATCCACAAGACGGGCAGTCTGTTGGCCGAGTGCCTGCTGCACTTCGTGCCAACGCCAGGCGTAGAGCTGTTCAAGGCAATCGTGGAGGGCAAGGCGTGCCGCTCGGGCCTCTTCTGCTGCCTGCGCTGCCTGGGCAAGCGCCGCCAGGTGAGGTTCAAGCTCGCGCAGGAGGTCATCGAGCCGGGCTGCGTGCGCTTCAGCGTCTGCTAAATCGCGTAGTGCCTCTTGCTGCCGTGCCCGGACGACGCTTAAGCCAGCCGCGTGCTCAACCAACGCGCGTCGCTCGCTGGGGCGCTGCTGGAGTACTGCCTCAACCTGCCCTTGGTTGATGATGACGTGCTCTGCTCCGAGTGCCGCAGCAAGTCGCAGCATGTCACGCAAGCGAACACGAGTGCCATTGAGCAGATACTGTTGCTCACCATCACGGAAGACGCGACGGGTGACGGTGATCTCAGGAAACGGCAGCCCGAGCGACTGGTCATCCTGTTCAAGTGTCAAACTTACCTCGGCCATGCCAAGTGCAGCCCGCCCCTGGCCGCCAGCGAAAATCACGTCATCGCTGCGTCGTCCTCGCCAGGAGGCCGGACTTTGTTCGCCGAGCACCCAACGAATGGCCTCGACAATGTTGGACTTTCCCGAGCCGTTTGGCCCAACGATCGCGGTAATTCCCGGCTCAAAGACCAATTCAACCGGCTCGGCAAAGCTCTTGAACCCGTGCAGGACCAGTCGCTTGAGGCGTACTCCCACGCGTGCGCTTACTCCGGATAGCCGTTCGGGAATCGCTGGTGCCAGCGAAGTGCACTCTCAATCATCACCTTGAGGTCATAGCGTGGTCGCCAGCCCAGCACCCGTTCCGCTTTCGCGTATGAAGCGTACTTGATCGGTGGCTCGCCTGGCCGCGGCTCCCCACGTTCAACCGGGAAATCAATGCCGGTTAGCCGTTGAATAGTGGTGATGACCTCCTTCGTTGAGTAGCCGACGCCGCTGCCCAGGTTTATGGCGTCCGTCGGATGACCCTCGCGTAACACCTCAATTGCACGGACATGGGCATCAGCCAAATCGAGGACATGAACGTAGTCACGGATCGTTGTGCCATCTGGCGTCTCAACTGGGGCAGAGGTCAGCTGGAACGGCTGAAGCCCGAGGGCACCACGGATTGCGTTGGGGATAAGGTGCTCTTCAGGGCGATGGTCCTCGCCGAGCGAGCCGTCAAGCGCTGCTCCGGCCGCGTTAAAGTAGCGCAGGCTGATCGAGCGAATGCCATAGGCTTGATCGTACCAGTGCAGCATCTGCTCGACGGCGAGCTTGGTTGCTCCGTAGGGATTGCTCGGATTCGTCGGGTGCGCTTCGTCAAGGGGGAGGTACTGCGCTTCCCCGTAGACCTCTGATGTTGACGAGAAGACAATCCAGCGCACTCCGTGCTGGATACACGCATCAAGGAGCTGAATCGAACCGCCGAGGTTGACGCGCACGTACTTGGCTGGATCCCGTACCGATTCGCCGACGGAAATACACGCAGCCAGATGCACGACTGCGTCGAATTGGTGGTGGGCAAACAGTGCTGCCACATCAGCTGGGTTGGTGAGGTCGCCGACAACAAGCGGCGCGCAAACGGCGGCGCGATGGCCTTGTGACAAATTATCGAAGACGATGACGTCGTGACCGGCTTCCTGCAAGGCACGGGTGACAAACGCGCCGATGTAACCAGCGCCACCCGTTACGAGGATGTGGAGCCCGCCCTGCTGCGACGGGCGGTGTCGCACTGCATCAGTCTGAGGAGTGTCCATGAATGCTATCCCTCCGTTGTTGTGCGCGTGCAGAGTGTGCTGCCTGTCCGTTGGCGATCAGCGCACGGGTAGCTGAGGCGTCTTCCCACCCAAGGACAACGGTCCAGTCAGCAAACCACTCCTCGATTGCTGTCATGACGTGTGGCGGAAGGTCAGCGAGTTGCCGGGCATGGCCGTAGACCGGGTCGTCACAGACAACAGCAAGGACCTTATGATCGCCATCTGGACGGCGGAAGAGTCCGATCGGGCGGACACGCGTGGTTGTTCCTGTCGGGAGCGAGGATGCTGCCAGGACGATCACGTCCAGGGGATCGTCATCGGCCGGGTTATAGGTACCCGGCAGGAAGCCATAGTTTGCTGGCCAGGGGCGCCGGGCGTATGGATGCTGGTAGGTTATCCAGCCATGCTCAGGATCAAGGACGTGGCGAACCGTGCTCCCCGCCGGGTCTTCGATCATGGCAGTGATGCAATCGTCCTGTCCATGCGTCATTGGCTCAGCTCCACGGGCATCGTGCTCTTGCTGCTTCCCCATTGTGCCCACGATCCATCGTAGACACGTACTGAAGGGTAGCCAAGCAGCGTAAACGCAAGGTAAGCAATAGCGGCATGCGGGCCGTCTAGCCCGTAGACGACGATCGGTCGGTCAGGCGTAATACCGAGAGCGGCTAGTTCAGCCTGCAGTTCGTGTGGCGGACGAATGAACGGGATTGGTCCTGGAGTGAAGAGCTGATCCCATGGCCAATGAATTGCCCCCGGAATGTGTCCACGGCGAAGCTGGCCGTTCCATGTTTCGTCTCGCTCAGCAGGAGTCCGATCATCGATGATGAGCGCCGAGTGGGTTTGCACGATACGGAGCACGTCCTCTGCTCCGATCAGCACGCGGTAGTCAAGCTGGCTGACCGGCCAGTCTCCGGCCGAGGACGAGAGCGGCACGGTGCGGGTTGTCGGAAGGTTAGCTGCCTGCCAGGCTTGCCAGCCACCATCGAGTATTTGCACGGCTCGGAACCCCAGCACGTGCAGTACCCAGAGAATTCGTGCAGCGTCACGCCCTCCCTGGTCATCGTAGACGACGACATGCACCCCGGGACGAATCCCCCAGGCCTGAACGAGCGCAGCCCGTCCAGGCTCGCCAGTGAGCATGCCATAGATATCGTTGTGTACTTCAATAGTGTCTTGCCACCAGGCATGGCGAGCGCCGGGAATGTGCCCAGCGTTATACGCGTGAAGCGGACGAGCATCGAGCAGACGCAGCTGGGTATCTCCAAGTTCTGCTGCCAGTTGTGGTGCGGTAATAAGGAGTGTGCCGTTAGGATAGGCTGATGGCGGTGCGGGCGGCGTTGGGGAAGCGCCGAATGCCGGTTGGCCACAGCCAGCTAGCAATCCTGCCAGGACAATCCATCCCCAATAGATGAGCGCCCGCGCTTGGATTGTGTACCGTGCCTTTGCCCGCATCATCAGGTGCTTTCTGCCAGCTCCGCTTCTCGTTGTTCGTTACCTCACGATGCGACCACCCGAGCGTGGACCGATGGTCTACCTAATGATGCTCTCTGGCGCACGTAGAGACGAGCGATCAGGGGATGCTATAGACGACATTGACCGTCACCCGAACCGTGAGCTCGCCGGGGGGTAAGGGGGTGCTCGGCGTTGCCCCGGCCGCAACGCGTGTTTCTGCTGGCAATGGCGTCACCGTGTTCTCTGTCAGAGAAATGACGGGACCAAGGCTTATGCCAGCTGCTGTCGCGAGTTGCCGGGCTTTGGTCTGGGCGTCTTGGACAGCCCGCTCCCGTGCTTGACGCATCGCATCAGTGAGATCGTCATGAGTGAAACGAACGCCCTCAACGACGGTTGCTCCAGCAGTGATTGCGGCGTCGAGTGCTGGTCCGGCCTGATCGATCGGCTGGATTGGGACATCGATCACATCACGCACTTGGTAACCAATCGGGTGCCCGCTTTGGTCAGTCTGAATGGCGACGGTGTATGTCACGGTACGGATTCGGTCCGCTTGTGCTCCATGCTGCTGGAGCGCTTGCAAAATGGCCTGCATCCGCTGTGCGGCTTCCTGCTGGATCGGTCCAAGCGTTGGGCCACGGAGATCGACGCCAAGCACAAGGTGTGCGACATCGGGAGTGACTGAAACTGTGCCTTCGCCGGTCACGCTGATCTGATGCGTCGGCGCCGTTGTCTCAGCAGCGACTGGCTTGCCTGGTATGGCGGTGAACCATGCACGTGCCAGCATGCCCGAACCGATGACCACGAGACCGCCTACGACAATGAGTAAGCTGATGAGTCGTTCGCGAGACATTGCAACCTCCTCTCTGCCGAAACTGGGAACATGCCGCTTCGGCATTTGCTGCTTCCGGTCATAGTGGTTTAGCCGTCGGGGTATGGGCGTTGTCTCACCCACGACGGGCAACAGCTGGCAACAGAATACTGAGGCCAAGACTCAGGAGACTGGCGAGTCCGAGCACGAGCAACGAGAAATGCCAGCGGGCGTCATAGAGCAGCGGTGTTGGGCGAATTGTTACGCTGGCTGTTGGGGCTACGTCCGGTCGGGTGCTCGCTTGCTCGAATGTCGTCTCGGCTGGCGTCGCTTGAACTGTGGCAACGCGAGCAACGCTCAGCGCTGGTCCCGAGGCTGGCGTTGCAGCGGCGCTTGATGCGATCGCCTGTGCTTGCAACATACGTGGGGCAGCGGCCGCGGTTGGTGTTGCGAGCATGACCGGCGGCAGGAGGAGCGCAAGCGAAGCGCCAGCGAACAAGAGCAGGGCGAAAGCCGTCGCCGTCACGAGCGCAACGCGGCGGAACAGTCGTTGCCAGACGCGATACCACGGTTCTGGCCGGAGACGAGCAAGTTCCTCACGTGTGAGGGTGAAGGAGCGCGGTAACGCTGGTGCGGGCAAGGAGCGCAGGGCGCGGCCAATTGCCGCGAGTTCAGCAGCTGTCTGCTGGCAAATGGCACAGTGCTGAGCATGGATACGCACG
This sequence comes from Thermorudis peleae, assembly GCF_000744775.1. Classification (NCBI taxonomy): domain Bacteria; kingdom Pseudomonadati; phylum Thermomicrobiota; class Thermomicrobia; genus Thermorudis; species Thermorudis peleae. The sequence goes on from NZ_JQMP01000003.1 coordinate 550,517, forward strand.
CGTTCGTCGGCTGCCCCGTCGAGAAGCCAGGCTGCGAGTTCCTCATCGCTTGGATGCCATCCACGTTGCACGCCTTCTGCCTCCTCAGTCGGTCTAAGCAACCGCCGCTATGATTGCTCTGGCTCAGCCGTCGCCTCTTTCTGTTGAAGAGAACGCACATATGCCGTCAAGAGTTCCCGGCGGGCTGGATCAGCGCACAGCCATGACCGTAATGCAGCCCGAGCTCGACTTAACCGCGACTTCACCGTCCCAACGGGGATGCCAGCGATGTCACTGGCTTCCTCATAGCTTAGACCTTCAATGTCGATGAGGGTGACGAGTAGCCGCTGTTCCGGGGAGAGTTGCGCAAGCGCTGCTTCGAGCAAGGAATGCAGACTGACCTGATCGACAACGCGTTCGGGATCGGGATGTGCCGTCTCTGCTAGTGGCGTTGCTCCGGTTGGTTCCACGGGCATTGCATCGAGTGATTGGGTCGGCTGTTGGCGTTGGGCACGTACAATGTCGATGGCACAGTTCGCGGCAATGCGGAGTAGCCAGGCACGGAAGTTTCCCCCACGGTAGCGGTCTAGCGCTCGATAGGCACGAATGAAGGCCTCTTGGGTTGCGTCCTCCGCGAGGGCAGCATCGTGGACAACACGGCGAGTAACAGCGTAGACGAGCCGCTGGTAGCGCTCGACGAGCAGATTGAACGCCGCGAAGTCTCCGGCGACTACGGCGGCGACCAGCGCGTCGTCAGACCATTGTGTGCGGTCGTGCTCCACCCCTGACTCACGTCCCGCCCAGCCCACTTCTCCCGGCTGTCACTAGGCCAAAGGAACTGCACATCTAAGAGTATTCGGCTATCGCGCCGGGAGCCGCGGTGCCGTTTATTCGTATTGGGAGTGTGGGTGAGCATGGCCGAGATGTCAAGGGGGGTGACAGTGCGGAAGAAATGGCAAAGAAGCAAGGCCTTTTGACAGTGCAATCAATGTCACATCAGATCATCGATTGTTGCAAGGGTTTCTCACTCTAGCCGCGTTTTGTCGGGTTTCGACAATGGAAACAAGGGCGATGAGTTCACGCAACGATCAGAAAAAAGTGGTTGTTGACAATCCGATGTGGTGGTATAATAGCATTGGCCCTCGCAGGTGGACAATCAATGAGCGAAACTCGTGACCGTTTCGCTAGGATGCACGAGGGGGACGTTAGGGATGATAGGGAGCGTTACACTACCCTCTGCCGCCCGCGTGGGTTCATCGTCAGCCGAGAGGGCGAGTGTGCGAGCCATCATCGCCGGCGGGCACGGATTGTTTCGTCAGGCGTTACGTCATTATCTCGAAGTGACCGCCAAAGTGCGGGTGCTCGCCGAGTTGAGTGATGGCCTGCAACTACTCGACATGGTGGAGCGGTGGCAGCCACATGTTCTCTTAGTTGATGCTGAACTACCAGGAGTTGACTTGCCGGTCGTCATTCTGCGCGCCAAACAGGAGATGCCGCAGGTCCGGGCGATTATCTTCGGCGTGCCGACCGATGAGCATAGCGTTGTTCAATTGCTCGGTGCTGGAGCCGATGCCTGCCTTGTCCGCGATACGCCGCTTGCGGAAGTGGTGAGTGCGTTGCGGGAAGTCTGTGCTGGCGGTACGGTATTGAGTCCAGCGCTGACTGCCATTGTCGTGCGAGAACTGCGGCGGCTCATGTCCGTTCACGGGACAACCGCTGTCGTGCGCTTGACCCCGCGTGAGCGCCAGTTCTTGGCGCTCGTTGCCGCTGGTATGAGCAATAAGGAGATTGCTGCGGCGCTCAGTCTTGCCGAGAGCACGGTCAAAAATCGTCTTTCCTTGCTCTTTGAGAAGCTTGGTGTCCGTGATCGAACGCAGGCAGCGATTTACGCTGTGCTGCACGGCCTGCTGAACACGGCCAATTAGGGCATCGGCAGGTGGAAGAGCTCGAGCCAGCGACGCCAGTTTGGTGATGTAGTGTTTGGCGAAGAAGAGGGTCCAGCGATTGGTGTAGGCGTTGGTGTGGCGGTGTCCTGCCAATGGACAATGACGACTGTCTCGCCGGGATACGCCAGGCCAAGCTCTCGCCGGGCAGTCTGCTCAACATAGGATCGGTATTGTGGCCCAGAGTACTGAGCAAGTTCAGCAGCAAGGGCGTCATGCTCGTGCTGCAAGGTGGTTAGTTGTTGCTGCCGCTCGTTCACTTGTGCCTGCAGCTGGCGCGCACGCCAGGCTTGCTGGCCAAACGCAACGCTAAAATAGAGCGTCACACCGAGTGCAAGAAGGATGAGCGCTGAGGCCTGGATCCGTCCCCGGTCGATCTGCATGTTACTGGCTGCCCTTCACTTGCGCAACTACAGGTGGCACGATGGTGTGCCACGACGTTGCCTGCTCATAGGCGTGGGCAACCCGGAGGATTGTCGCTTCATCAAAAGCCTTGCCGATGAACTGTAAGCTGACTGGTAACCCCTGTGCCAGCCCACAGGGAACAGCGATGCCGGGGAGTCCGGCCATATTAGCTGGAATGGTGAAAATATCGGCCAAGTACATCTGCAGCGGATCCTCAGTACGCTCACCGAGCCGGAAGGCAACCGTCGGCGATGTTGGCAGTGCAATGACATCGACCTTGGTAAATGCCGTATCAAAGTCGCGTTTGATCAACGTTCGCACTTTTTGGGCCTTGACGTAGTAGGCATCATAGTAGCCAGCACTCAGGGCATACGTGCCAAGCATGATGCGCCGCTTGACTTCCGGGCCAAATCCACGGCCGCGCGTCTCCAGGTAGTTCTCGAGCAATGTATCCTTGCCGGCGCTGAGGCCATACTTGACCCCATCATAACGCGCGAGGTTCGCGCTCGCCTCTGATGGGGCAATGATGTAATACGTCGGCAAGGCATAGGATATGTGGGGCAGCGTAACCGGTTCAACCGTTGCGCCTAGGTCCTCCAAGGTGCGTAGCGCATCCTGGATTGCTGCTGTAACGGCCGGATCGACTCCCTCGGCCTCATTCTCTAGCACGCCAATGCGCAGCCCACGAATATCGCCCGTTAAGAAATCAGTGTAGGTCGGGACGGGCAGTGGAACCGACGTTGAATCGTGGGGGTCATGCCCGCTGATTGCCCCGAGCAGGATAGCAACGTCTTCGACAGTGCGGCCGAAGGGGCCGATCTGATCAAGACTGCTCGCGAACGCAACGAGCCCGTAGCGCGAGACTCGTCCATACGTCGGCTTAAGTCCGACAATGCCACAGAAGCCTGCTGGCTGACGAATTGAGCCACCGGTATCTGACCCGAGTGCTACGATCGCTTCACGGGCGGCCACGGCTGCCGCCGAGCCACCACTTGAGCCTCCCGGTACCCGCTCAAGGTCCCAGGGGTTTCGCGTTGGGCCATACGCCGAATTCTCCGTCGATGACCCCATCGCGAACTCATCAGTGTTGGTCTTGCCCACAAACACGGCACCCTGCTCGCGCAGTTTGGCGACAACGGTTGCATCGTACGGTGACCGGAAGCCCTCGAGGATGCGCGAGCCAGCCGTCGTTGGAGCATCAATGGTGCAGAGCACATCTTTCAGTGCAATGGGAATGCCAGTCAGCGGCAGAACGTCACCCTCGGCAATGCGGCGATCAGCGTGCGCAGCCTGGGCTCGGGCGATGTCAGCAGTCACCGTGATAAAAGCGTGGAGGTACGGTTCGAGCTGGGCAATCTGCTCGAGGTGGGCCTCGAGCAACTCTTGTGCGCTGACCTCGCGGCGGTCGAGCAATTCCCGCGCCTGGCGGATCGTCAGCCGCGTCAACTCCTGCTTCACGGTTCCTCCTTCATCTCCTCATGACTGCTCGAGCACCGCATTGACCCGGAAGTAGCCGTTTTCGGCAGCTGGAGCGTTCTGGAGCACTGCTGCTTGTGGTAGTGAGGGCTGGACCACGTCGTCGCGCATCACGTCGTGGAGCTCAATGACTTGTGCTGTCGGGGGAATTGCCTCCGTATCGAGCTCTTGGATTCGGCTGACATGTTCAAGGATGCTCGAGAGTTGGATGCGCATGCGCTCGCGTTCCTCTTCAGTGAGGCCGAGGCGAGCCAGCATGGCAATGTGATCGACGATCTCACGGCTGAGCACATGCTCCTCCTTCCGCCGCGCTCCTTTGCTGGAGAGTGTAGCACGGGAAAAACAGCAGCGAGCCGGAGGGCCGGCTCGCTACCGGGTCTGGAGTTGGGGAGGGTGGGGGTATGCAGGGTTAGTGCACGGATTGAGCAACGCGTAGCACGGTATTGCTGTCGAACGTGCCAACGACACCGTGAAGAATGCCGTTCTGCTGCCAGAGTACTGCCGACCCTTGTGGCCCGCTAATGAGTAGGCCAGGCACACCGTGCACCGTCACCTGCTGCGTCGTTGCCCCACTGGGCACTGGAATGATCAGGGTATGCTGCCAGTCATGGACAGCGCGAATTTGCGCGACTACATCCGGCGGCAGCCCTGGGATGGAAAGGAGGTCTTCGCGGAGTGCCTCCGTATCGATCGAAGCCGGAATGTCAAGTTCCGGACTTTCCATCTCACCAATCGCCAGCTTCTGATCGCCTTGTTCGTAGACTTGCACAACGCCAGCCGGTACGTGCAGGGTAATAGTGACCGTCGGATTCGTCTGCGGGTTGGGCAGCGATGAGAGCGGAATTCCAAGCTTACTCGCAAACTCCTGCGCCTTGGCGACGTTGATCGTCAAGATAGCCGTGCCAGCATCACTGACACCGATCCGTGGTGTTACCCCAGCCAGTGCGCCTGGTACCTGTGTGGTCGACGCCGGTGTACGACCAAGGATGCGGGCAGCATCCGCGAGCGAATTGACTTCGTGAACGCTCTGCTCATTCAGCGTTGTCGAGAACTGGGCGACTTGTGCCAGTTCCTGTTGCAGCGCCTGCTGCTCTTCTGGCGTGAGGGCACTGTGCGCAGCGGCGATCTGATTCATGGCGTCCATCGGGATTGTGATCGCCGCGAACTGCTGCACGCGGAAGCGGTTAATGAGTTCGTCCGCAAGTGCACTTACTGGAACAAAGGTAACCAGGAGTGCGAGCCCAGCAATGAGTACCGTGCCAACGAGGGCAACCCGCGTACGGGCTGACCGAAACCGTCGAGCCATTATGCTTTCTCCTTTCCCACCCCAATGGGTGCGTGTTACCGGTGTGGTGCGTCGCTGGCGTAGCTGCGCCAGCATTACTGCGGGATCAGGCGCGGGAGTAGCAGCGAGCTGATCAAGCATCGACTGCGCCAGTGCGGCATTCTGTTGCAAGCGGGCCATGGCTGCAGCACAACGCGGGCACGTTGCCACATGCGCGTTAATCTGGGGATTGGGATGATCAAGCGCACAGCGGAGTGTGCCGATGGATGGACAACGGTGGAAGAGACGCATTAGGCCAGCTCCTCCCCAGAAAGTTCAGCATACCGAGCGCGAAATCGTTCTTCCGCGCGGGCCAGAAGTTTGCCAATTGAGCTTTCGCGCAGGTCAAGCGCATCGGCGATCTCGCGGTAGCTCAGGCCAGCGGCTCGCAAGCTGAGCAGCAAACGATCGCGCTCCGGCAAGCCGTCAAGTAACTGACGGACAAATGCAGCTGTCTCTCGACGAGCGATTGCAAGTTCGATCGGCTCGTCAGCTATCGGCTGTTCAAGTTGGCCGTATCGCTGCGTGCGAGCCGCGAGGCGGCGCTGTTGGCGAAGCATGTTCCGTGCCACGTTTGCTGCGACGCGTGCCAGCCATGGTCGGATGCCCGCATCACTGTCGCGAGCTGGCGGGCGGTGATAGAGCTGAAGGAACACCTCTTGAGTCACATCTTCCGCGTCTTCTAGCCGGCCAGTAATCCGCAGTGCGATCGAGAAAACCAGCGGATAATGCTGGGCGAACAGTCGCGAAAAGGCCTCGTCGTCGCCATCCTGCGCAGCACGCAGAAGTGCCCAATCGTTTGGTAATAGCGCGTGGCGTGCGACCATGAGGCTTAACCAACTCCTCTCGCGCCTCTCATAGACGATAACACCGCTGCCCCGTGAAGTGTGACAGTCCACTCCCACCTCTCGTCCAGCGCTTCCATGCCTCCATTGCTCGCGAACGCAACGGAATCGCAGTTTTGCGGGAAAACCGGAGGGGATCAGGGTTGCCTCAGGCGAGAATTCGTCCGCTTCCATTGCAGAGAAGAATTGAGGTATGGGGAAGCGCTACTGGACGGTGATCGTGAAAGCGTAGTCGGCTGAGGGTTGTCGTCCAGGAACCGGGTTCTTCGCTGGCGCAGGCCATTCGGCATGAAGCACAAGGTAGTATTGCCCTGGTGCAAGCGAGACGAGCCAGGATGCGGTGTCTCCGCTCATCTGGAGGGTTGTCGTTGTCGCCGGCGACGTTTTGATGACGAATCCGGGCGTGTTGTTTGCGCCGATTGTGCTTGTGTTCTCGTCCTTTGTATAGGCGGCGACGGTCAACCGCGTCGGAGCTGGTCCACCACTAAAGCGGAAGTGGGCAGTCTCACCAGTATGGAGCGTTAGTGCTGGTTGCTGTGCTGGGAATCCTGATGCATGGCCCTCCGCAGCCAGGCCGCTCTCATGCACCCAGAAGTAAGAACCAATATTCCCTGCCTGTTCACCAGCTTGAGCAGACAACGTGACCTGCGGTGGCTGGAGAACCAGTCCGCTTGGTGTGACGGTGAGCTTTGGTACCACCGGCGTTGTCGTTGCCGAACGGGTTGGCACGGTTGGAGCTGCAGACGACACTGGTGTGCGCTGTGTCGATGACGTGCCGCAGCTACTAAGGAGTACAAGCACGACAAATGAAAGAAGTGCTCGCCAGATTCCACGCGTCCACATATCGACCCCCGGCGCACTGCCTGCGCGCCGGGGGAAGCCTATCACAGATTGCTCTCGTGTTGGGCTTAGCTGGCGTGTGTCGGCACCTCAGGATGCGGTTGCCCGTCCCAGCTCTCGCCCCAGAAATGCCAACGGAAGACTTCGACTAGGCTACGTAGCGTGTCGCTGAGCGCTTGTGGATTTGGCTGGCCATTGCTATCGAACCAGGTCGGTAATGGCTGGGCGGGGCTTACGGTCGTCGCATGGGTTGGTAGATCGGGGTGGGGTTGTCCATCCCAGGAGATGCCCCAGAGATGCCAGCGAAATGCCTCGACCAACGCCTTCAGTGTTCGCGTCGTTGTCGCGGCTTTAAGCGTGCCGTTGCCAAAGAACCATGCTGATTCACCAGGGTCGTTTGAGACCATAAAACTCCAGGTCGTCGTCAGTTGGTGGCCGGCGGCGTCGATTGCGGTGGCACGTAGGCCGTAGCTACCCGCTGTCAACGGTTGCGTGGTGAAGATGGCGAGACTCGTCTCACTTGGCCCGCCCTTCTCTGGTGAAAGCGGCTGACCGTTGAGCCAGAGGGTGACGTCACGCAACGGGCTGTCTGCCGTGACGTGGATGGCAAGCTGAATCTCGCCTGGGGGTAGTGTTGCATAGCGATCAGGGGCAAAGCCGTCGAAGTGGATTGCGCCAGGGTTCAGGCTGGCATGGGTGGGGATATCGGCATGAGATTGGCCGTCCCATGTCTCACCGTAAAGGTGCCAGCGGAAGGCCTCAACGAGGCTGCGGAGCGTTGCCTCGATAACATCACGCCGTGGTGTACCGTCAGCCAAGAACCACCAGCTATCGCCAAGGTTGGTTGAGACGACGAAGGGCCAAGTCGTGCGCCGAACATGCCCCTGGCTGTCTTGGACCGTTACGCGGACGGTATAGAGCCCAGGCTGCAGCGATGGCATCGTACTCGCTTGAGCCTGGAACGTGCCCAGGCCATTGACTTGCATGGTCAAGGGCTGACTCGTGCTCGCTGTTGGCCCGGTAGCGAGTATGGCGGTGACGGCCGTAATCGGGTTTGGGCTCACCACGGTGAAGGCGATCTGCACATTCCCCGGTGAGACGGTTGTCCATGGCTTGGGGGTAAGCGTGCTGAGTATTGGTCCAGCGACCAGTGGCGGCGGTGGCGGCGCCGTGCTGATCACGCCGGTTGGTTCAAAGTCCCAGGTTGTGGTAATGCCGCCGCCGCTGAACGTAACATTGTCGATCGATCCCTGCCAATTGTTCCAGGTATAGCCGCTCAAGCAACCAGCAGCGAGCATGAGGCTCGGCATCCCAGAGGCACTGGCGAGCCGGGCAGTTGGGTTCTGTGCAAGGTAGGTGCTCAGCGGTTGTGGGTGGTCGCGGGTCAGTCCGGCCGTGCCGTTGGGCGACCACCAGAGGCCATTGAGCGCGTCCCAGGTCTGCCAGGTCTGAGACGTCACCGTGCCGTTTTGGGACGGTTCGAAGATCAGCTGGTCATCGGGTGTGCCATCGCCCGTGAGATCAATGCTGAGTGTCAAGTACGGTGCTGCTGACGTGTTTGGTGTCTCGACATAGGTGCTGTACTGAAGTGTTGTAATGCTGCTGAGCGGGATATTTGTCAGTTGGGGGTAACGCACTTGGAACCAGCCCTTGCCATCGCTGGCGATGCGGATCTCGAGGCTTCCCGAACCGCTTGGTGGGATAGCTGGTCCGCCGACAAACTCGCCGACCGCGAGCCCTCCGCCACTTGGGCAAGCGACCGCTTCCAACTCCCATCCGTCGGTGTTGACTGCTGCCGAGACGACTGGAATGCCAAATGCTCCGAACGCACCGACGAGGCTCAGGATCATCGCCGCGAGCCATTGAATGACTGCCAGTGTATGCCGGCGTGTCATGGTATCCCCCTCGAGACCTGGCCCTTCCCTGCACTGTGACCTTAGCAAGCCTGGTTCCCTTCTGCAACCCCTCAGCTGTTAGGCTCTGTTTGCGCTACGTCCTGTGAGAAAGCCCCGTACGTATTGTGGTAAGTCAAGGGGAATGTGGAAGCTGAAGATATTGCCGAGGAGGAACCGTGCCATGAGCGGCCCGATGAAGGCTAAGGCCAACGTCTCGGCTGGCTCGCTCTTGGTGAGTCGACCATGCTGTTGGTGATGGCGAAAGAGCGCCATGACGCGTTCAAACGTCTGAAGGATTCCAGTTGGTGGATGGTTTGCAAGCAGTTCGGGGTGGCGAAGGAGTTCTGATAAGAGGCGCAGGAATAATCCACCGTCGGCTGCGATGAGGTCAAGGTAGGCTTGTCCGAGTGCGAGCAGGTCGTGCTCGACATCGTCCGAGGGGTCTGGTAAGGCGATCGTTGGGGTAAAGTAGTGCAGCGCTTCTTGCATCAGGTGCTGCTTTGATCCGAAATGCCGGAAGAGTGTGAGTTCTGTGACACCGGCAGTCTCAGCAATGATCCGCGTTGTTGCGCCGCGGTAGCCATACGTGGCCAGTGCTTCAAGCGCTGCAGTGAGAAGCCGCTGGTGAGCTGAGGTTTCCCCTTCTTTGATCACGCATACGCCCTTCCGCGATCAATCCTGCCTTACGGTACGATACTGTGGCCCCCTATAGTAGGTACTAACATGCCGGCGTCATTGTAGCAAGCAGCGACTTGTTGCGCGGCATATGCATGCAGTGGTATAGTTAAGAAAACTTGCGCTTACTTGTATAAAGTAAGCGCAATCGGATCAGTTAAAGGAGTTGTAGATTTGATGGGAGGTGATACCGTGGCTGAAGGAAACCGGCAGCTCGCGTTGCAGCATGAGCGTGCGCTGAACACGTTCGTTCGTGAGATCTGGGGCCCAATTCCGGAAGAGCGTGAGGTTCGTTTGAAAAGCCTAAAGGCGTGGGGATTTGATCTGCTGCAAGGACTCCGTGGTGGCCAGGCTGCGTTTTTTGTCGCGGAAGCTGGACGGCGTCAGGCTGGTGAGCAGTACGAGGAAGAGGGAGAATCCTATGCCGTGCATCGCATTGTCGACGAGCTCCGCGGCGCAACCTTGCGAATTCGCGTCGATCTCGAAGATCGACGCGGGGTGATTCGCGCCTATCATCGCTCACCGGAGGGGCAGGATACATTGCTTTTTACGCTACCGGCGGGCGAGTTGTTGTTGGCCTTCTTCCGCAAGCGGGGATTTGGCAAGCTCTCACAGGCGTTCCACTCGAGTGGCTTGACAACAGAGTTGATCCAAGCGCGCGGACAGGTAGGGCGCGCTGTGCCCTTTGACCAACTTCCGGCCAAGTGGCGGCGCGCTCTCCGGGAAGCTCACGATGTGCTTCGGGATCGCACCGGCGTTGGGCGTTTTTCGCTGGTCTATTTTGGCCAGAACAAAGATGGGGATGATCGCTACATTGTGACCTGGCTCTTGCCGACCATCCATCTGTTCGACGTTGATACCGCTGAGCATCTTGAAGGCCTGCTTGCTGCCCTAGATTAAGGGCGTACCCTCCGCTTGCCAACAGTGGCAAGATCAACAGTGAGAGAATCGCAAGGCAGGAGGGGGCTATGGGACACCTCGGGTATTGTGCAAGTTTTGAGCAGTTTCACCCTCGTGATTTACTTCGCTGGAGCCAGCTTGCTGAGCAGTCTGGGTTTGACGCCGTGCTTGCTTCCGACCACTTTCATCCTTGGACGCCCGAGCAGGGGCAGAGCGGCTTCGTCTGGTCATGGCTTGGTGCACTTGGGGCGACCACGCGTCTGCGCTTCGGTGTCGGTGTCACAGCCCCAATTGGGTTCCGCTATCATCCAGCCATTATCGCCCAGGCTGCAGCGACGCTTGAGGCGATGTTTCCTGGCCGGTTCTGGCTCGGCGTGGGGGCAGGCGAGGCGCTGAACGAGCATATTGTTGGGCGCTATTGGCCTGAAGCACCTGAGCGCATCCGCATACTGCTTGAGGCAATCGATGTGATCCAGCAACTCTTTACCGGGAAGGTTGTCAAGTACAGCGGTCGATATTTTACGCTTGAGAGTGCGCGATTATACACCATGCCGGAAACACCGCCTCCGGTGATTGTTGGCACGGCAGGTCCCTACATGAGTGAGCGTGCTGGCGAGCGGTGCGATGGCATCCTGACTCCCGGCGCAGCTGATGAAAAGTTGCGCCAGCTTCTGAGTCGTTTTGAAAAGGGGGCACGTTCGGCTGGGAAAGATCCGGTTCGTATGCCGCGCCTACTGCAGCTCCACGTTTCCTGGGCCGAGACTGATGAGGAAGCCCTGGAGCAGGCGATGCGCGAGTGGCCAAACGGTGGTATGGCCTTCCCCAAGGCGGATATCCGCAATCCCGAGGACTTTGCCGCAATGGCACGGCTGGTGCGTCCCGAGCATTTCCAGAACCGAGTGCTCATCTCGGCCGATCTTGAGCAGCATCGGGAACAGATTCAGCACTACATTGATCTCGGCTTTACGGAGATCTACGTCCACAATGTAGGGCGGAACCAAGAGGCTTTTATCAAAGCCTACGGCGAGCATGTCATCCCGAAGTTGCGCTGGCCTGAGCCAGTGACTGCGTCATGAGCCTTGTTCGTCCATAAACGCAGCGCGCCCCCCGTCAGGACTTTCCTGCGGGGGGGGGCGATGCATGCGGGTTGTGTTGCAGTGTCGTACCGGCCACGACCGCTTAGCGAATGTCGAGGATCCGGAAGCGCCGGATTCGGCGCAGTCGTGGCGCGGTAGCCTCAGTTGTCTGCTCTTCGGCCTGATCCTGGGCAGTTGTTGTTGGCAGCGAGGACTCCTCGATCCGGCGCGGAACTGGTACCGCTCGGATCACTGGCCGACCATTTTGGGTGACGATGGTATAGCGCATATAATTCCGCATCGCTCCCCTCCTTTGGGCGTCTGCATGTTTGGTGTGCACTGCGACACCCCCCGAGCTAGCTCGGGAGCGGAGGGGTGATGCGACAAGAGGAGATTAGAAATCCGCACCCGACCAGCTCGTGGGGGTTGTACTGCCTATCGGTCCAGCATCCATCGAACCAAACCCTCCACGAGACACAAAAACAGCGGCGTTACCTGCCGCTTCTCAATTCCGCTGGGCTCCATTGCCCAGCGCTCTCAGTGTACTCCGCCTATGCCTTTCTGTCAAGCGCTGCCCGTGCCCACGCGTTACACTGACACGACAGAGGCGACTGGCGGAGGAGGCGTGCCATGGCAGATGTCGATGTTGCAGTAGTCGGAGCCGGTTACGCCGGCTTGACGGCTGCATGGCGGCTCCAGGAAGCCGGCGTGCGTGTCGTCGTGCTCGAAGCACGTGACCGAATCGGCGGGCGAGTCTGGTCGGTGCCGCTCAGCGAGGGGGGCACGAGCCCGGTGATCGACCTTGGCGGCCAGTGGGTTGGACCGGGACAGGAGCGTATCCTCCGTCTGGCTCGGCGCTTTGAGTTGCCGCTCGAGCGGGTCTATACCCGCGGGCGGCACCTTGTGCTGGTCGATGGGACTGCCCGTCCCTATCGCGGCCTCATTCCGCCGGTTGGCTTGAAGCGCACACTCCAGCTTGGCTGGCTTCTCTTGCGGCTTGATCTTGCAGCGCGGCGCATTCCGGTCGACTATCCCTGGTCGGGGCGTCGCGCGAAGTTACTTGATCGGCAAACGCTTGGAGACTGGCTCGACCGGCACGCACGTGATCCGGTGGTGCGCGGGTTGCTCGAGACGGCGATCACTGCGGTGTTCTCAGCTGAGCCCGAGGAATTGTCCTATCTCTATAGTCTGTTCTACATGCACAGTGGCAAGAGCTTCCAGCATCTGCTCAGCGTCCGAGGTGGAGCACAGGAACGGAAGTTTGCCTCTGGTGCTGACGCTCTTGCTCGCATCATCGCTGGAAAGCTCGGCAACCGTATCCATCTTGGGCAGCCGGTTCAGGCCATCGTGGCCTCGCCACAGGACGTGCTCATTCGCACACCTGATGAAACGGTTCATGCCAATTACGTTGTTGTCGCCGTGCCACCGCCGTTGTGGCGAAAAATCGCTTTTGCACCAGAGTTGCCAGAATCACTGGCTGTGCTTTCCCACGAGATGAAGATGGGCGCGGTGATTAAATGGCATGTTGTCTTTGACGAGGCCTTCTGGCGTGAACGTGGCCTCTCAGGCCAGATTGTTGCGGCTGATGGGGATGTCCGTGTCGCGTTCGATAACAGTCCGCCGAGCGGTCGTCCTGGGATGCTTGTTGGCTTTCTTGAGGGGGCAGCGGCTCGTCGTCTCTCCTGGCTCTCAATGAACGAGCGCGCTGCGATTGTCCAGCGTTTTCTTGAGGCGGCTTTTGGCTCCTTGCCGCCAATCCGGCTCTATCGCGACCATGTCTGGCAAGCCGAACCTTGGTCAGAGGGAGCGTACGTTGCCAATATGGGACCGGGGATTCTTTCGCGGCACTATCGGATGGTGCGTCGAAACTGGGGCCGGATCGTCTGGGCTGGTACTGAAACCTCGCCAGTGTGGTACGGCTACATTGAGGGTGCCATCTTGAGCGGAGCTCGCGCGGCCCTGCAAGTACTTGGCCTGGAGAGCTATCGCACAACGCCACCAAGCGACGCGCCACGCCTTCGCTAGGTGATCAGATGATCTCTTGTCAGAAGAAGAGGGGCGGCGTAAAGTTACCGATTGCCCGCTGCCGGCAGCGGCCAGGCACAAAACGGGCGGGTAGCTGCCCGTTGAGAACGCTTCACGGCCGCTTGGGAAAGGGGAATGGTTACTGATGGTGGAGACGGCAGCGCAAGCGGACATGACCAGACATCGACCGCGGACAAGCCGAGGGCCTGGCCTGCGGTCGATTTTCATTTTTATCGTGGTCGCGCTTGCCTTGCTCATGTCGAGTATCGATTCAACGATTGTGGCGGTTGGCTTGCCAGCCATGGTCGAGGGGCTGAAGACGAACCTTGTCTGGCTTGGCTGGGTATTGACCGCGTACCAGCTTTCGCAGACTGTCGTGATGCCGATGGCCGGCAAGCTTAGTGACGAGCTTGGCCGTAAATGGCTCTTTCTGGGCTGCGTCTTTCTCTTCACGCTGAGCTCGTTGCTCTGTGCTCTTGCCCCCAATGTCTACTTACTGATTCTCTTCCGTGTGTTTCAGGCGATGGGCGGCGGCGCGTTTTTGCCTTCAGCGTCAGGCATTGTGAGCGATGTTTTCGATGACCGCTGGCGCCCAACGGCAATTGGCCTCTTCACGAGTGTCTTCCCCTTGGGAGGCATCATCGGGCCAAACGTCGGTGGCTGGATGATCGATCACTTTGGCTGGCGTTCGATCTTCTTCGTCAACGTGCCGATCGGGGTGGTTTTGCTCCTGGCTGGCTTGGTCTTGATTCCGCGCGGCGTGCGTGCCCCGGGGCAGCACCGCATTGACTTTCTGGGGGCGGGCCTGTTTGCGCTTGGAATTGTGGGGATCATGTATGGCATGACCGTCTGGGGGAACCAGGTCGTCTTTAGCTGGCAGGTTGCCCTCTGGATTGCTCTTGGGATTCTCGCCCTCGTTGCCTTTGTCTATCAAGAGAGCCGAGCACCCGACCCGATGGTCGAGTTGCGGCTGCTGCGCGAGCGTGCCTTCGCTGCGGTCAACATCTATAATTTCCTCTACGGTGCCCTCGTCTTTGGCTTTTTTAGCTTTATCCCGCTCTATGCGATCGATGTCTATCACATGTCTGAGACGACTGCTGGGTTTATCCTCACACCCCGTGCCATCATTATGGTGCTGTGCTCGACGATAAGCTCGTTCGTTTTGATCCGTACTGGCTATCGGGTGCCAATGATCGCTGGGATTCTCTTCGTCAGTCTCGGCCTGTTCTTGACCTCGCAAGGCTGGCAACATGTGACGCTCTTCGGCCACCCAGTCAGCGACGTCGTCCTGCTTTCAGCGCTTGTTGGGATCACCGGCATTGGCGTGGGGATCAGCGGGCCGGCATCGAATAATGCGGCGGTCGAGCTGATGCCTGAGGCCGTGGCCCGCATTATTGGACTCCGGGGCATGTTTCGCTCGACAGGAGGTGTGCTGGGTACGGCGACCATCGTGCTGCTACTGGCGCACTTCCAGAATCAGGGACACGGGCTTGAAGTCATTCTCCGTGGTCTTTCTGCCCTGATTCTGCTCGTGATTCCCATTATTTTCCTGATTCCGGATACGGCTCGGGCCCGCTGGCTGAAGCGGCAACAACAGCTGGCTCGGGTGCGGGGAGCGGGTGACTAAGCTCGTTACTGGCCGCGGAAGGCTGGTGCTCGCTTCTCGATGAACGCTTGCACGCCTTCGTGATAGTCTGCACTGCCGTACGTCTCAACCAGTAGTGCCCAGTACGCAGGGTCTTCGGTGGATGCACCGTTGGCAACCAGCCGTAGCAGCCGTTTGAGTCCCGCGATGACGTGTGGAGCCTGGGCGAGAAGACGCTGTACGTACATCCGGACAGTGCTCTCCAACTCGGCTGGTGGCACAACATGGGTGACAAGCCCAAGGCGGCGCGCTTCTTCGGCCGTGATGAGTTCGCCTCGGTAGACGAGGTCTTTCAACGCTGCCGGCCCGATCAACTCGAGGAGCAGCCGTGCCTCTTCAAGTCCAAGCATCACTCCAAGCCGCCCAATCGGTAGTCCAAAGGCTGCCTGTTGGCTCGCAATTCGGACGTCGCAGGCGGCTGCGAGTTCGAGCCCACCACCGACGGCTAACCCATGGATGACGGCGATGACCGGTTGCGGTAGAGCCTGTATCCCACAGAGAGCGCGCCGAATCAGGTCGTCATACCGAGCTGCTTGCTCGGGGGTATTGCGCTGCGTTGGAAACTCGTGAATATCTGCGCCCGCACTGAAGGCTCGATCGCCCGCCCCGCGGACAAGGACGACGCGCACTGTTGGATCAGTTGCAAGCTGGGCCGTAATCTCGGCCAATGCCGTCCACATCGCCACCGTGATAGCATTCAATGCCTCTGGCCGGTTGAGCGTGAGGGTGGCAACTGGTCCATCTTGCGTAAGCAGCAGATGTTGGCTCATGATGTGACCGCCGTTTCTTTGGTAATCGGCCCAAGGCGTACTGCCCCTTGTTCGGCGAGCGTTGCGATCTCCTCTGCCGTGTAGCCAAGCTCCTCAAGTACTTCACGCGTATGCTGGGCAAGGAGCGGCGGTGGGCGACGAATACTTGGGGGTGTGGCTGAAAGCTCGACAGCGGGGCCAATGAGTGGGATATCGCCGGCAAGGTCGTGCTGGACGCGTCGAACAATCCCAAGGTGCTGCACGACTTCACTTTCGAGCGCCTGCCCAATTGTCCAGATCGGCCCACAGGCAACACCGGCCGCGCTGAGGCGCTCAAACCAGTGCTCGACGGTGTCATGCGCGAGTGCGGCTTCGAGCAGCGCGTTGAGTTCAGTCCGGTTGGCGACTCGGTCGGCGTTGGTGGCAAAGCGCGGGTCATCAAGCCATTCTGGATGGCCGACGGTTTCAGCGAGCCGACGCCACATCTGCTCATTCGCAATGGCGATGTTCAGCATCCCATCCTTGGCACGGAATGCTCCGTAGGGCGCCGCAACATGGTGCTCGTTTCCGGCTGGCTCGGGGTCGCCACCGCCTGCTAGGTAGCGGCCGGTTTGGTACGTTAGGATGCCGATAATTGCACCGAGCAACGACGTGTCGACGCGCTGCCCTCTGCCTGTCCGCTGCCGGGCAACAATTGCGCCGAGGATACCGTAGGTAGCGAAGAGCGCGGCAAGAATGTCGCCAATCGCGACCCCGACGCGCAAGGGGCCGCTTTCCTTCGTCCCTGTGACGCTCATGAGTCCCGACATGCCTTGGGCAACCTGGTCAAAGGCTGGCAAGTGTGCATACGGCCCGCGTGGACCATATCCACTCACTTGACAGAAGATTAACGTTGGATTGACCTCACGCAAGGTTGTTTCACCGAGGCCGAGCCGGTCCATTACCCCCGGACGGAAGTTGGTGATGATCACTGTGGCCTGCTCGGCGAGCTGGCGGGCGATGTGCCGACCTGCCTCGGTCTTGAGGTCGAGGACGATGCTGCGCTTATTACGGTTAACCGAGAGGAAGTAGGGGCTCTCGCCGGCAACAAACGGTGGACCGTAGCCGCGTGCTGGGTCGCCTTCAGGCGGCTCAACTTTGATCACATCGGCGCCGAGGTCACCGAGAAGCATTCCGCACATCGGGCTCGAGACTGCCTGGCCAAACTCAAGGACCCGCTCACCTTCCAGCGGGAGAGGATCATTTGGGGACGCGAATGGTGACGAAATAGCCATGTGCACGTTCTTCTCCATCCCGCGCTGACAGTGCACCACTGTTTCCCTCTTCATCTTAATCGGGGAGTCGCGCCATGTCACGACTCGGTTTGTCCGTGGCCTTGCAGTGTGAGTGCAAGCCGGTACAGCCGGTTGCGCGGTAGGCCCGTTTCGGTGGCGATCAGTCTTGCGGCCGTACTTGGCGGATGCCCAGCTGCTAGGGCTGCGCGCAGGCGGGAGATAAGCTCGTCGTCGCTTGGCTCCGGCGTGCTATTGGCGAGCCCGATAACGAGCACGAATTCGCCCTTGACCGGGGTGGCAAGGTGCATTGTGGCGTGCTGGAGCGTTGTCCGCGTAATCTCCTCGTGCACCTTGGTCAGTTCACGACAAATGACCACGGGGCGGTCGCCGAGTTCGTTGGCGAGGTCAGCGAGTGTCGCTGCCAGCCGATGTGGCGCCTCGTAGAGCACGAGTGGATAGGGTAGCGCGGCAAGCTGGCGCAAGCGTGCGCGCCGGGCCTGGGCGGTGCGAGGCAGGAAGCCAAGGAACACGAAGCCGTCAGAGACGAGACCCGAGACAGAGACCGCGGCTGTCAGTGCTGATGGCCCAGGAATGGGGACGACCGGAAACCCTCTCTCCGCTGCGGCATTGACCAGTTCCTGCCCTGGATCAGCAATGCCGGGCATTCCCGCGTCGGTCACAAGGGCGACGTC
This sequence comes from Thermorudis peleae, assembly GCF_000744775.1. Lineage (NCBI taxonomy): Bacteria > Pseudomonadati > Thermomicrobiota > Thermomicrobia > Thermorudis > Thermorudis peleae. Next base: position 568,260 of record NZ_JQMP01000003.1, read on the forward strand.
GTGGTGGGTCAGTGCGTCGAGAATTTCGGCAAGCCGAGAGGGTGGGCTGTGCTCGTGGTAGCTCACCAGCCGCGTGTTGATGCCATAGTGCTGGAGCAGGATACGCGTGCGCCGCGTGTCTTCGGCAGCGATTAATGGCACGCTACGCAGAACATCGAGCGCCCGCATCGTGATGTCGGCGAGGTTTCCGATGGGTGTCCCGACCACATACAGCGTTGCCACCGTGGCGCACCTCCAGCGGTTATACTTCCTCATCAGCGAGTGTACCCGCCATCCGGCGGACGATCGTGAGATGAGCATGGCCGAAGATCGACACGTTCTGCAGCAGCCGGCGGCGCAATCCAACACCCTGTATCGAAAGTATCGCCCGCAATCGTTTGCACCTGGAGAGCTCGTTGGCCAAGAGGCGATTGCTCAGACGCTGCGCAACGCCATCGCCCATGGCCGGGTAGCGCATGCCTATCTCTTCTGTGGTCCCCGCGGCACCGGCAAGACAAGCACAGCGCGCTTGTTGGCCAAAGCGGTCAATTGCCTCCACCCCGACCCATGGCAGCGGCCATGCAACACGTGCGAAGCTTGCCAGTTGATCAATACTAGTGCGACTGTCGACCTCATCGAGATTGACGCCGCTTCAAACCGTGGTGTCGATGATATTCGCGACTTACGCGAGAAAGTGAAGTATGCACCAGCTCAGCTCCGCGTCAAGTTCTACATTATCGACGAAGCCCACCAGTTGACGCGTGATGCGTGCAACGCCTTCCTGAAGACGCTCGAAGAGCCTCCGCCGCATGTTGTTTTCGTTCTCGCGACAACTGAGCCTGACAAACTGCTTGATACTGTCGCGTCGCGTTGCCAGCGGTTTGACTTCCGGCGTATCCCGCTCGAGGCGATGTGCGCCCGCTTGCGTACTGTTTGTGAACGGGAGGGCATCGTCGCCGATGAGCAGGCGCTTGAGCTGATCGCTCGGCACGCAAGCGGTAGTTTGCGTGATGCCTTGGTGCTACTGGAGCGTGTTCGGCTCTTTGCTGACACGCCGGATGGCCCAGCGACGTTGACAGCCGAACACGTGCGTGCCGCGCTTGGCCTGAGCCGAGACGAGCGGCTTGCTGCCCTCGTTGATGCTCTGATCGCTCGGGACGCTGGAGCAGCTTTGCGACTCATCAACGCTGTTGCTGAAGATGGCAGCGACATACAACAGTTCACTCGGCAGTTGCTGGATTACTTGCGTCTTCTCCTCCATACTCGTGCCGGCGGTGTTGAACTCTTCGCTGACGAGCGAGCACGAAACCAGGCTGCACAACTTGATCTTGCTGGTTGGACGACCCTGCTCCGTGTTTTCAGCGGGCTAGACCTGAGTTTCCCCCGTAGTGGGATCGAGCCGCTCATTGTCCTTGAACTTGCTGCGGTTGAGGCGACACTGCGCCTCGATGGTGTGACAGCCATGCCTGGCGTGCCTGCACCGTCGGCTGCTCGTCGTAGCAGTTTGCCACACGAGGAGGTGCCTCCAGCCCCGAGTCGCCCGGCCGCGGCAGTGCCGAGCGTACGCTCGGACCGTCAGCCTGTCCCGTCGGCGCGTCCTAGCTCGCCGCCTGCCCGCCCAGCGACGGCTTCGCCAACGGTGTCGTCATCTTCCTCAGAGCAGCATTTTGATGAGGAAGAACTCATCGAGCGCCTGGTCAATAACTGGCAGCGCATTCGGCGAGAAGTGCGGGCATTGAGCAGTAAAGCTGCGGCCAGTCTCGGCGACATCGAACCGGCACGCCTGCTTGGTGACGAACTCATCCTCGTCTCTCCCCACGAATTTCATCGCAATATGGTCAATCGCGATGCGAAAGTGCGTGAAGCGATTGTCCGAGTGCTTGAGCGTTACATCGGCCGTCGGGTGCAGATTCGCTGCCTTTCCCCCGAGGAAAACCGTGCGCTCGGTCACGCGACTCCGTCCGGCGCTTCTAATGTTGAGCCTGAGCCGCCAGCTACCGCGACGCCCGCGGCGGATCTGGGTGACGACGACCTTGAGCGACTGCGGGCAGCTCGCAGCATCTTTAATGCTCGTGATCTTCCCTCATAACTGAGAAAACGCAGTATCATCAGGCTGTACGCCACCAGGCGCGGCGAACGCGCAGAAGAGAACAAGGACGGAGGGCGGATCGTGGCAGGGCGACAATTCCCCGAAGGCTTTCGGTGGGGAACAGCGACAGCATCATATCAGATCGAAGGGGCGGTCAACGAAGATGGCCGCGGCCCATCAATCTGGGATACGTTTAGCCATACGCCAGGCAAAACGCTGAACGGTGATACTGGCGATATTGCTGATGATCATTATCACCGCTGGCCCGAAGACGTCTGGTTGATGCGTGAGCTTGGCCTCAACGCCTATCGCTTTTCAATTGCCTGGCCGCGCGTCCTGCCCTACGGTACTGGGGAGATCAATCAGAAGGGACTTGATTTTTACGACCGCCTCGTCGATGGATTGCTCGCCAACGGCATTACGCCGTTTGTCACCCTCTATCATTGGGATCTTCCGCAGGCACTCCAAGACCGCGGTGGCTGGACTGTCCGCGAGACGACCGAGGCCTACGCCAACTATGTCGACGTTGTCGTCCAACGCCTCGGCGACCGTGTTCAGTACTGGATTACCCATAATGAGCCCTGGGTTGTTGCGTATATTGGTCATTTCACTGGTCAACATGCGCCGGGTATCCGCGACATTGCGACGGCACTCCAAGTTGCGCACCACTTGTTGCTTTCTCACGGGCTTGCCGTTCAGGTGATCCGTGCGCGCCAGAGCAACGCCCAGGTGGGAATCACGCTGAATCTTTCGCCTGTGCATCCAGCCTCACCGTCTGAGGAAGATGTACGCGCAGCTCAGCTCGCTGACATGGGACTGAACCGATTCTTCCTCGATGCGGTCTTTGGGAAGGGCTATCCGGCAGAACTTGTCGCTGCGTATGGGCCGTTTGCTCCGCGGGTTGAAGCCGATGATCTGCGCATCATCGCTGTGCCGATCGATTTCCTTGGCGTCAATTACTATGCCCCGCAGTTCGTTCGGGCCGTCTCGTATGATCGCCATCCTCTGGGGATCGAAACGCTTGGACCTGAGGAACTCGCGCGGCGAAACTATCAGCTAACGGAGATGGGTTGGCCCGTTGTCCCCGATGGCCTCTACGAGTTACTCACGCGGATTCATCGCGACTACGCGCCACGTGCGATCTACATCACCGAAAACGGCGCGGCGTTGCCTGACCGCCTTGAGCGTGCTCGCGTCGATGATCCCCAGCGCATCGCATACTTGCATCAGCACCTTGTTGCGGCCCACCGGGCGATTGAGGAGGGGGTGCCGCTTCGGGGGTATTTCGTGTGGTCGTTGCTTGATAACTTCGAGTGGGCGTTCGGTTACAGCAAGCGCTTTGGACTGATCTATGTTGATTACGACACGCTGATTCGGGTTCCCAAGGCGAGCTATAGCTGGTACCAACGCGTCACGCAAACGAACACGTTGCCAGACGACGCAGAGGTTCCAGGAAACGCGTGATTGGCGCTTATTGAGGGAGTGCATTATGGTCGAGACCTCGCCAGCAGCCCCTCCCGTACAACCAGCGGAAGAGGCGACTGCTCGACGACCGGTTATTGAAACGTTCGGCTTACGCAAGGAGTATGGCGAGCGCGTCGCCGTCGCCGACCTCACGTTACGCGTTGAAGAAGGCGAAGTATTTGGCTTCCTGGGCCCGAATGGCGCTGGCAAGACCACCTCTGTCAAAATGCTCATGGGGCTGATCCATCCCACGGGTGGCACGGCGCGAATCCTGGGGAAACCACTTGGCGATTTGGAGGCTCGTAAGCAGCTTGGCTTCCTGCCAGAACTGTTCCGCTTTCATGACTGGCTGCGAGGCGAGGAGTTGCTCGATTTTCATGGTCGTCTCTACGGCATGAGCCGTGCGGAGCGTCGGCGGCGCATCCCGGAAGTGCTCAAGCTTGTCGGCCTTGCCGATGTCGGGCATCTGCGCGTGCGCACGTACTCCAAGGGCATGCAGCAGCGCATTGGAATCGCTCAAGCCTTGCTGAACAATCCTCGCGTCGTTTTTCTTGACGAGCCGACATCGGCGCTTGACCCACTTGGGCGGCGTGATGTCCGTGAGCTGATCTTGCGGCTGAAACACGAAGGGGTTACGGTTTTCCTTAACTCGCATTTGCTCAGCGAGGTCGAGAGTGTCTGTGACCGCGTCGCGATCGTCAATCACGGGCGTGTTGTCGCCATGGGGCCAATGGATGCACTCCTCAATCAAGAACTGACGGTAGAGTTTCGGTTGGGCGCGTTGCCTGATGCTGTGCTTGCGCGCTTGCGCCAACTACTCCAGGTTGAGGCGGTGCATGCTGGGCCGCCAGCGATGGTCGTGGCGCGTGCGCCCGATGAAGCGACGATCGCTCGCGCTGTTGATCTGCTAGTCCATGCTGGCGTGCCGGTCTATGGCGTCATGCCTGAACGGCGATCCCTTGAAGATGTCTTTGTTGCTATCGTCGCCCGCGAGGGGGGCGAACCGCAATGAAAGCTCTGGTCATCGCGCAGTTGACATTTCGCGAAGGGTTGCGCAAGAAGCTCGTCCTTGGAGTCCTCTTGATCAGCGTCATCTTTGTGGTGCTTTATGCCTGGGGCTTCCACCTTTTCGTCCTTGACTGGCAGGAACGCGTCGCGCGCCGCGCAGCACGAGGTATGCCGACAATTGGAACGTACGAGATCTTCGCCAGTGCGATGGTGCTCCTTGGTCTCTGGACGGTCAACTTCCTCTCTGGGGTGATGACCATCTTCGCGGCTGTCGGCACCGTTTCCAGCGAAATCGATGCAGGGACGTTGCAAGCTATTGTTCCGAAGCCGATTCGACGCTGGGAGATTGTGTTTGGCAAATTCCTTGGCTTTGCCGGCATGCTTGGCGTTTACATCATCGCCATGGTGACGGCTGTTATCCTGACAGCCCGCTGGATTGGTCATTACACGCCGCCCAACGTCATCCAGGCCACGCTCCTGATTCTGCTGGTCATGGTCATTCTGCTCAGCTTGACGCTTCTGGGCAGTACCCTTCTCAGTACCGTTACGAATGGCGTCGTTGTCTTCATGCTGTATGGCCTTGCTATCACTGGTGGTCTCGTTGAGCAGATCGGCACGGCACTTGACAACGATGTCTTACGGCGTATTGGCATCATCAGCTCGCTTGTGATCCCGAGTGACAGTATGTGGCGCTTGGCCAGCTACCTTGTTCAACCGCGGATTGCGGTCAATTTCCTTGGCCCGAATCCATTTGGCACGACTACACCACCGAGTGCCCTTGCTGTCGAGTACAGCGTGGCGTACGCCGTGATCATGTTGCTGCTGGGGATGCTTGCCTTTCGGTATCGTGATTTATAAGGCGGTTGAGCAGAAAGGGAGACGGATGACGCTCACGGTTGCGGTGGTTCCAAGCGGACCTTTGGAAACGAATAGCTATGTGATCGTAGATCTTGACCAACATCTTGCCTTCGTCATCGATGCGCCACCAGGTTCTGCTGACATGCTCGTCGAGACAGTACAACAGCATCAGGCCCGCGCGATCGCTCTTGTGATCACGCATACCCATTGGGACCACATCGGCGATGCTGCTGTGTTGCGGCGACGCCTTGGTGCGCCAATCCTCGCCCACCGTCTTGCTGTACCAGGGCTTGAACAGCCGCGAGCGTTGATTGGTGAGTTGCCGTTTACGATCGAGCCGGCTCCTCCTGACCGCACGCTCAGTGATGGTGAAACGCTTACGCTCGGCACGTGGACGTTCCAGGTCATCCATACGCCTGGCCATGCACCTGAGCAACTCTCGCTCTATCAGCCTGATCACGGCTGGCTCTTCTGTGGCGACACGCTGTTCCAGAATGGCTACGGACGGGTTGACTTGCCTGGCTCGAGTGTCGAGCAGACGATTGCTACACTTCGCCGCTTGCTCACCTTACCAGCCGAAACGGTCGTCTACCCCGGCCACGGCGGCACGACAACAATTGGCCGTGAAAGCGGCTGGATTCGCCAACTTGTCGAAAGCACGTCCGCGCGCTAATGGGCGAGCAATGCCTGGAATGGTGCTGGATCGTCATATGGGCCAATGATGGCAAGTGCCGTGTGTTCAGGCTGGAAGAGCGTTGCTGCTAACGCTTGAATCGCTTCGCTCGTGACAGCTTCAATACGAGCGATCACTTCATCAGGCGTGAGAATCTCGCCGTAGACGAGCTCCTGCCCGCCAATCCAGCTGGCGACCGCTCGGCTGTCTTCGAGCCCCATAACGATGCGGCCGCGCCGCAACGCCTTGGCCCGTTCAAGCTCATCTTCTGGCACAGGTTCAACCTGTAGCTTTGTCAACTCTCGCTGAATGGCTTCGATTGCTCGTGGTGCTTGGGCAACGTCTGTACCAGCATAGACAACTGACTGTCCGGCATCGGCATAGGAACGGAAATAGCCATAGACCTCGTAGGCTAAGCCCAGCCGCTCGCGAATTTCTTTGAAGAGCCGCGAACTCATACCAGAGCTGAGAATGGTATCGAGCATGTCCTGCACAAAACGCCGTTCATCACGGTAGGAGAGCGCGGGCAATCCCAAGCACAGGTGTGCCTGCTCGGTTGGCCGAGAGAGCAGCAACGCTTGTGGTAAATCAGGCCGCGGGCTGGCTGGTGTAAGCTCTGGTTCCGGCCCTGTTGGCAGATTGCCAAAGTACTTGGCTGCAAGCTCAACGACCTGGTCGTGCCAGATATCTCCTGCGGCAGCAATGACCAGCCGATTCGCGCGGTATTGTGCCGTCAAGTACTGTTGGAGATCATCCCGACTAATGCCCTGTACCGTCTCGATTGAGCCGATGATCGGCCGTCCGAGGGGATGGCCATCCCAGAGTGCTGTGTCGATCAGATCATGGATATAGTCATCTGGCGTATCGTAGATCCCGCGAATTTCTTCGATAATAACCCGCCGCTCTTTCTCTAGCTCAAGTGGATCGAACCGGGAATTGGTGATCATATCGGCCAGGACGTCGAAGGCTTGGGGCAAGGCGTCGCTCGGTACCTTGGCCCAGTAGTTGGTGCTCTCCCGGTCGGTTGCTGCATTGAGCATGCCACCCACGCCTTCGATTGCGGCTGTGATTTCAACGGGATCCGGTCGGCGCTCCGTGCCCTTGAAGAGCATGTGCTCGAGGAAATGCGAAATGCCAGCCTGCTGATCGGTCTCATGCCGTGCACCAACACCGAAGTAGAGTATTAACGTCGCTGAGCGCACGTGACTCATGCGACTTGTCACAACACGTACGCCGTTTGGCAATATCGTCTTCTGATATTCCATGGGGAACAGCACCCTTTCTTCCTCAATCGTTGCTGGAAGATGTATCATGGATAAGTTCCTGCGCGCAGCGAAGGGCAAGTGCCAGGGCGGCGCTTGCAGCCTGAACAATCACCGCCAGTCGGTCGCCCGAAAACAGTTGCTGCTCGACAACCACTGCCTGTGGTGTCGCACAGGCGATGTAGACCAGGCCGACTGGCTTTGTCGGCGTTGCACCGCCCGGGCCGGCAATACCAGTTGTGGCGAGCCCGAGCGTCGCTCCGGTTCGAGCCTGAATCCCTTTAGCCATTGCTTCAGCACATGGTGCGCTGACCGCCCCGAAACGCTCGAGAATCTCTGCCGGGACATCAAGCAACTGCTGCTTGAGCGCGTTGCTGTAGGACACAACGCCGCCAAGGAAGTATGCCGAACTGCCTGGAATCGTCGTAATGCGGTGCGCGAGATAGCCGCCGGTACACGATTCAGCTGTCGCGAGGGTTATACCAGCGGCGATACAGGTCGTTGCAAGCGTCTCTTCTGGGAGTGGAATGGTCATCGCACTCAGCTCAGCCTCCACCGACTACGCTGACAAATCAGTATAGCGTACGTGTTACCATGCACGGCGCTGCGGTGCACGGTGTTACTGCATGGGGAAGTGTTAGGAGCGAGGTCGGCCCCCCGCTGCGCTGTTGGTGGACAACGCTCGGCCGGTGCAGTATACCGGATGTGTCGGTTAGCAACAGGTTACTTCTGTGGAAAGGGACGGGTGATGCGCTGGACACGGCGGGATGTGTTGTGGCGGGGGCTCATGGCATTGTTAGGGAGCTGGCTCGTTACAGCCCCATTTGATGCTTGTCGGAAAGCTGGCAAGGCGAGCGACTTTGTGACCATACGTGCTACGGAGTATGCCTTCACCCCAGCGTCACTCTCGGCGCACGTTGGGCAGACCGTGCGGATTCGCTTCGAAAATCATGGCTCCTTACAGCACAATTTCGTCATTGACAATGTTATTTGGAGCGCGATGGTCGATCCAGGAAAGACGGTTGAGCTGGAGTTCACGGCTCCCAATCAGCCTGGTAACTATCCCTATTACTGTGCTGTCCCAGGTCATCGTGAACTCGGCATGCAAGGCATGCTTCACGTCACGCCGTCATAACGCCTAGGCTGAATCTGCCGGGGCGAACACTTCCTGCGGTGTTGTCATCAGTTGATCAGCTGCGCGGCTTGCGGGCACGACCCCCGCAAGAAGCGCGCTCACGAGCAACGTAATTCCAGTTGCCGCCAGTATCAGGCGTGCGCCGAGTGCGTCGCCAACCCAGCCTCCGATACCGTTGGCGATCAACGTTACTGCGAAGATCAGCGCAGAACGCAGGGTGAAGATTCTGCCGAGCATCTGGCCAGGGACGCAGCGGTGGACGATCGTTACGCTCGGGATGAGAACTAGCATATTGCCGATCCCGCTCACGGCCATCATCGCGATAGCCGTCCAAAGGGTATGTGTCCACGCAAGGCCGATGAATGCTCCACCCATTAGCAGTAAGCCGAGGATTACCAGTGAGCCGAGCCGACGCAGTTCACGCAGGCTGAGTACCATGGCACCGAGCACGCAGCCCACGCCAATGCCAAAGTTCAGCAGTGCATACGCACGGGTACCATCGCTAAAGACTGTCCAGGCATAGCCGATCAACAGCGGGGTCGCAATACCTGCGCTTAGCGGTCCAAGCAGCATGATGATCGTGTTCGTTCGTACAACGGCGTGCTGACGTAGAAAGTACAGACCATCGCGGAGTTCCTGCCAGCCCGAGTAGATGAGGGCGCCCACAGTACGCTGTTCGATGTTGTGCTGTGCTATTGCTGGTAGGCGCAAGTGGCTGAGGAGCATGGCCGAGAGCCCATAGACAAAGGCGGTCGTGCCAAATGCGATGAGGAGGCCGGTATTGGCGTCAGTCAGTTTCGTGAGCAAGCCAATACCGAAGCCGGCAACGGGATAGCCAAGCAGATCACCAACACTTTCGATCATCGACGAGAACGAGTTTGCTTGGTTTAACGATTCGGGCGGAACCACTGAGGGGATAGCCGCCAGCTTGGCCGGCCGGTAGAACACCGCGAGGGCGTTGATCACGAACAGCAAGAGATAGACGGCCCAAAACGCTCGTGGTGCGACGATCGGCAAGAGTAAGACTGGGATGACCCGGGCGATGTCTGAGAAGACCATCAGCCGCCGCCGGTCGAACCGGTCAATCAGAACCCCACCGGCTGGGCCAAGAACAAGGTCGGGCAATCCAGCAGCGATGAAGGCAATGCCAGCGTCAAGCAATGAACCAGTAAGAGTGTAGATGAGGTTTGCCAGAGCGACGCGATGAATGCGATCACCGAACGTCATCAACAAATCGGAGACCCACAGGATCGTGAAATCGCGGTTGCGCAGCAGTGAACTCACTGCAGCTATCCGCTCACGCATCTCCCCCGCTCCACCTTCCCGTGCAGCGTAACCAGATAATGAGGTGCCAAGAGCGAGTATAGCCAATACGTCTCGTCTACAACGAGGGGTAGGTAGTACGAATGTCACTGGATGACTTACCGGAGAGCGGATTAGCTTATTATGCCTGTTTGGTGATAGATCTGCTCGATTGACACTCGGATGGAGAGAACAGTACACTTCCCGTGCCGTGGCGGCAAGGATGCCGCGCGGGCATTTTTTTGCAAGGTAACGGAAGGTGGGCACAATGCCAAAGCGGACGTACCAGCCCAAACGGCTCCCCCGCAAGCGGAAGCATGGCTTCCGGGCACGTATGCGTACCCGTGGCGGGCGACTCGTCCTCAAGCGGCGGCGGCTGAAGGGGCGGTGGAAGCTGACCGTTTCTGACGAGAAGAAGCCGACGATTCGTTAATCAACCCGGCGAATGATTGCGCGAGCACTGCGACTGCGTCGTTCGGCTGACTTCGCTGCAGTGCGCCGGCAGGGGCGTACGGTGAGCGGGCAGCTCGTTGTGCTCGCGTATCGGCCGAACGGCCTGGAGCACAACCGCTATGGCGTGGCGGTCGGGCGTCGCATCGGCAAAGCCGTTCGCCGTAACCGCATCAAGCGCTGGCTTCGCGAGAGTGTGCGTCGGCTTCATCCCCAGCTGCGTCAAGGATATGACCTGGTCTTTATTGCGCGCGGCTCGCTGGCTGACCCGGCGGTGACGTATCATGATGTTGCTCGCTGCATGGAGGGGCTTGTCCAGCGAGTCGGTCTGCTGATTGAGTCGAACGAGGCCTCAACCAATGCTGCATCGTCGCCGACCGAAGTGATAACAGCCTGAGGGCCGTTTCGATGCTTACGCGTCTTGTGCTCGTACTTATCCGATTCTATCAGCGGTGGATCTCCCCGGGCTTACCAGCGGCCTGTCGCTATACACCAACGTGCTCGGAATACAGCTATCAGGCGATTGCCAAGTACGGTATCATCAAAGGCGGTATGCTGGCGGTCTGGCGCATTATCCGCTGCAACCCGTTTACCCGTGGTGGATATGATCCAGTGCCCTAGCGATATGCTGGGATAAAACGCGGCAAAGCATCACAAAGCAGGAGGCACACGGTTGTTCATCTGGGATGCGTTTGTTCACCTTATCGAGCTTGCGCTTGATCGCACCGCTATTCTCGTCGGCAGTGGGGGGCTGGCGATTATCCTGTTAACGATCTTGTTACGCACCCTCATGTTGCCCTTCACCATCCGGGCAGTCCGCTCGCAGGCTGCGCTTGCCGAAATGCAGCCCAAGCTGCGCGAATTGCAGAAGAAATATGGTCATGACCGGCAGCGGTATTCGGCTGAAGTGATGAAGCTCTATCAAGAGCACAATGTCAGCCCAACTGCCGGCTGTCTACCGATGCTTCTTCAAATTCCTATCTTCTTTGCGCTCTACTTTGCGATCCGCAATCTGTCAACGAGTGGGTCCGGGGTGTGGAGTCACGGGTTTCTGTGGCTGCCGAATTTGGCGAGCCCTGACCCGCTGAAGATCCTGCCGATTCTGGCTGGTGTGTTTCAGTTCATCCAAGCCCGCATGTCGCGCCCGGCCGGCCAGGGCAAGGTGCAGGACCCCCAACAGCAGATGATGTACACGATGATGTTGTTCATGCCGCTCATGGTTGTCGCCTTTGGCTGGAACTTTGCCTCAGGGCCGGTGATCTACTGGGTGGTGTCAGCCATCTACGCCGTCGTTCAACAGTGGCTTATTACTGGCTGGGGTGGCATGCTCGATTGGTTCCCGTTCTTGCCCGATTTGCCTGAGCACCGGCGGCTTGGCTACGTCGATCCGGCGAAGCGAAACCAGCAGCAAGCGCGGCAGGGTTCCGGCGGGCTCATGGGCTTGATCAATAAGCAAGTTGAGAAGCAAATCCGGCGCGTTGAAGAGCAGCGTGGGGTGGCACCATCGACAAACCAGCAGGGTCAGGCGTCTGCGGCTACCACTGCGCGCGGGGAGGCTGAGCGGAGCGAGCCGGCACCATCTACTCCCCTTGACCCAGCCGCTCTTGTGCCGCGGCGGAGCCGTCCCGTGAAGCAGAAGCCGTCGTCGACACCGAGCAAGCAATAAGATACCCGCGCCGCGCCGGCCCAAGGGGAAGGGCTGCGAGCATGGCACAGAAGCAGGTGGTCGAAATTCAGGCACGAACTGTTGATGATGCTGTTCGACTCGCGCTTGAGCAACTCGGGTTGCCACGTGAGCAAGTGCACGTTGAAGTCCTTGTCGATAATGTCGCCGAAGGCGGCGAAGCGCTTGTGCGGGTCACGCCACTCCATGTCCTGGCGAATAGTGGAAATGCAACACGCACCGCTCCTCCTCGTGTAGATCCACAGACTGAAGCGCTCGTCAAGCAAGTGGTCCGTGAGTTGCTGTCGGCGATGGGCTTCACGTGCGATGTTATGGCTGTCGATAACCCATCAATCATCGAGCTGGGACCGAACGATCCACCAACAGTCTTTATTGATATTTTTGGCCCGCGTGCTGGGATGTTGATTGGGCGTCGTGGGGAACATCTGGCCCAGTTGCAATACCTGGTGAACGTTTTAGTTAACCGGCGACTGCCCCAGTGGACGCGGGTTATTCTTGACATTGAAGGGTATCGTAGTCGGCGCGAGGAATCACTGATTAATCTGGCGCAACGCGTTGCCCGACAAGTTGCTCGCACACGGCGTCCGGTAACGCTCGAGCCGATGCCTGCGAATGAACGCCGCGTGATCCACGTCGCGCTGCGGAATCATCCTGATGTGACGACACGGAGTAGCGGGGAGGGTGACCAACGCCGTGTGACGATTTATCCGCGTGGGATGGCGCCAGCTGACGGCTGAGCTGCGCTCACGCATGGCGAGGAGTCATGACGACAGGGAACCCAGCGGCTCCTGACTACGTGGCCATTGGGCACGTCACGGTTGACCTCTTGCCTGATGGTCGGCAAGTTCTTGGTGGCACGGCGCTCTATGCTGCGCTGACTGCAGCCCGATTTGGCTTGCACGCTGCCGTGCTGACCCGTGGCAACTTCGGTGCCTACAATCCGAACGTGCTCGAAGACCTTACCCGCTTTGCCCGTGAAATTGCTATCATCGTCCAGGAGGCAACAAGCGCAACAGTCTTCGCGAACCGCACAGTTGCTGGCCGTCGTGAGCAGACGTTGCACGGATGGGCTGGTGTGATCGACCTCAACGGCCTGCCACCAACGTGGCGCTCCGCACGGATTATTCACCTTGCACCAGTGGCGCAGGAAATCGATCCCCGGCAGGCTGGCCGCTTGACTCCTGAATACCTCGGTGTTACCCCACAGGGCTGGATGCGCCAGTGGCCGCGGGCGCTTCCTGGACGGGTCCGTCTTACCCCACTTCGGCTTCCATTGGAGCTCTTGAGCCATATCGATGGGCTTGTGCTCAATGCTGAAGAGCACACGCTTGCCCGCGACGAGATTGAGGCGGTATCGCGACGTGGGCTCGTTGCGATCACGCGCGGACCAGATGGTGCCCAGCTGATCGACCGCGGGCGTGTCTACGATATACCAGCCTATGCGGTACCCGTGGCTGATGACGTCGGAGCCGGCGACGTCTTTGCGTCGGTGCTCTTTCTGCTGCGGGCTGATCGTGAACCGGTCAGCTTCGCTGGTCGCATGGCGGCTGCAGCGGCGGCGTTGCGTATTCAGGGGCAGGGGCCCGATGCCGTGCCGACGCGAGCAGCAGTTGAAGAGTTCCTCGAGCGACGAGGCGATTTGCGTCGCTAAGCACTACCCTCTGCATGCGGTGACTCGGTAATCTCCTCCACACGGGCATTGGTTAAGCGGACAATATCGGCGGGGGCAATGGCAAGCATCGCGTCGCTTGCGCCTCCGCCGCCGTAGACGACTGCGTGCGCAAGCAGTGAGGCATCGACGACAACCGGCAACGGTGTAAGGTGGCCGACGGGTGGGGTTGCTCCCGGGGGGTAGCCGGTAGCCTGTTCGACTATGGCTGGGGAGGCCAAGCGTAGTCGTTCTCCGCCAACAAGGGCGGCAAGCTTTGCTGGATCGACGCGTCGATCGCCGGGTACGACGGCGAGGACGAGTGTACCGTTGCTGTTTGCGAACACGAGCGATTTGATGATCTGGCCTGGTGGTACACCGAGTGCTGCCGCTGCTTCTGGTACTGTTGCTGTTGAGCGACCAGGATAGAGCAACTGTGCGTCGACATGATGTGCAGCAAGATAGGCGGCAAGTGTCTCTGGTGTGCCACGTGCCATTCTTTGCTATCCCCTCCAGCGTATGGCATGCCCCAGGGGCAAGGAATCACCGTTGGGGAAGGCCCCTGGGGCAGGATGTTACTCAATCCGGACGATACGTGCGGAAAAGGTGCGCGCTGGTGCTTCAATTGTCACCACATCGCCGACTCGGTGGCCAAGCAGCGCCCGGCCGACCGGCGACTCGTTCGAGATGCGGCCTGCTGACGGCTTTGCCTCGACCGCTCCAACGATGGTATAGGTCTCTTCTTCACCATCGATCTCAATGGTGACCGTCGAGCCGATGCGTACGACTGAACGGTCGGTTCCATCCTCTTCGATGACCTCAACGCGTTTGAGCAGCTCTTCAATTTCGCGGATACGGCCTTCAATAAAGCCCTGGTCATGCTTGGCTGCATCATAGGCCGCATTCTCTCGGATATCGCCGTGCTCCCGCGCTTCCTGAATAATCCGGGCAATTTCGGGTCGGCGCCGCTTGACCAAGTCCTCATATTCCCGCTGTAGTGCTTCAAGCCCTTCACGGGTAATCGGAATCTTCTCACGTGCCATTGCTCGTTCACCACTTCCTTACCAGTATGACAGTCTGCGACAGCTGCCGCGTACATCAGCCCGGTAGTGGGCGAACACTCATGATACACAGCAGCAGGTACTTTCTGCCAATCCCCTCTGTTCCTAGTATGGTGGAGAGACATCAGCAGCAATGCGTAGTTTCACGCGGATAACGTAGGGACTTTGGTTGGTGATGGTAAGTGTGGTGCAGCCAACTCGGATAATGCCATTTGGCCCGCTGCCGAGCGGCATCGTTGTCCCCTGGCGTGTGCCATTGAGGGAGAGCTGGAGGTCAGAAGGAACAGGGTAGGGAAGAATGACCTGCCATGCAACAGCGAGGCCAAACGCCGCGCAGGGTGGTTGCTGTGTGTAGCCAATGCGGGCAGCGAGATCAAAAGGATCCCACGTCTGTGTGCCTCCATTCGGATCAAGCTGGATAATCAGGAAGTTTTCAACGACGCGATGAGTGAATGGAGTCGCGATCGGGATGCGTGGTGGATCCGGTGGCGGCGTCGGTGTGCCAGGACGTGGGGTTGCCGTTGGTGGAAGGTTCGGCGTTGGTGTGGGAGGTGGCGTCGGCGTACTCGTCGATTGCAACGGAGTAGGGGTAGGCAAAGGCAGTGGGGTCGGGAATGCTGGTGCAGGTTGAGCGGGCACAGTATGAGCAGGCACAGCGGGAAGTTGCGTGCTCTGCGGTAGCGCGGTTGGCGACGTAGCGTGTGAGCAGGACACGATGGCGAGGATGCTCAGGAGCATCGCCCAACGCAGAGGTCGCTTCACGGGTCTGCCTGCCATGGTCTCTCCTCTGCTCGCGTCTTCTGCCTGAGCAATTCTGGGAGATGGCCTCAGTGAGAGCAAGCATGTCTATCATGCTTGACAAGGCCGGCAAAACATGTCACGATAACAATACATGCGGCTGAACAGCCGCTTGCTAGAGATTGTGGAAAGGAAGCTGCCGGATGCGCCTCCGGCTCAGGCACAGGCTCAGCTTGCTCACTGACGTGTCGGTGACGACGCGAGGCTGGGGTGTGGGTACTGAGAGGAGGCACCAATGGCAGTATCTTCAGCGAAGACCGTTTTTCATCTCTTGACGGATGACGACCTTGCTCCCGAACAGGCGCAGGCTCTGATCGCGCTTGCGGCTGAGCTAAAGGCGCAGCATCAGGCTGGTCATCCGCAACATCATCTCCTGCGTGGCAAAACTCTCGCAATGATCTTCCAGAAGCCGTCAACACGCACGCGCGTTGCCTTTGAAGCTGGCATGGCCCAGCTTGGCGGTCATGCACTCTATCTTTCGACCAACGACTTGCAGCTTGGCCGAGGCGAAACAATTGCTGATACGGCCCGCGTGCTCTCACGCTATGTTGATGTCATCATGGCACGCGTCTTCAAGCATGCCGACGTCGTTGAGCTTGCTACCTATGCCACGGTTCCCGTCATCAACGGGCTCTCTGACCTTGCTCATCCGACCCAGGGTCTGGCTGATATGCTGACGATCAAGGAGCATCTTGGTGGCTGGGAAGGGCGGACACTTGCCTATCTGGGCTGTGCCAACAACATGGCTCATTCGCTGGCGCTTTCCGGGGCCCTCGTCGGACTCAACGTCCGCCTTGCCTGTCCGCCGGTGTGTGCACCCGATGCGACGATATTGGCGCGGGCTCAAGCCATTGCTGCAAAGACTGGTGCTCAGATCACCGTCCATGCAGATCCCTGGGAAGCGGTGGCCGGCGTCGATGTCGTGTACACCGATGTCTGGGTGAGCATGGGACAACAGGCGACCCCGACATTGCTCGAAGCCTTGCGGCCATACCAGGTTACGCCAGCGATCATGGCAGCAGCTGGGCCGCAGGCGATTTTCATGCACTGCTTGCCGATGTATCGTGGACAGGAAGTCGTTGCTGAGGTTGCTGATGGGCCACAGTCGGTTATCTTCGATCAGGCTGAGAATCGCCTGCACCTGCACAAGGCGTTGCTGGTTGCGCTGCTGACCGATGCAGGCACGCGTGTTTTCAGCGGTACGACGGCCTAGGAGGGCTCTTACTGCTGGAAGTTGGAGAGGACAGCCATCATGGTAAGGAGCGGCCTGTGGATCGCCAGCATGCCGTGATGGATAAGCAGTTTCACGTGACAGTCAACAACGTTGATTGCAATGCGCAGGTGACGCGCGATGGCGCACGTGTGACGTTAGACATGACCTGCCGACACACTGCTCGACGGCAGGCACGCATTGGCGAACCGCTTGCTTTACGCGCATGGGGCCATCTCAGGCAAGATCAGCGGTTGGCCGTGCAGTACGGCGTTTGGGTACTGTGGGATAGTGCCGAGCATCAGCGGCTCCGCTGGGGTGAAGATGTGCTTTCGGTTCCGCAAGATCTCGAGCCGTGGCTCCGGCAGCTTGGATTCCCAGCATCTGTTGCCGAGTCGCTTGCCGAGCATCTTGCGACATGGCTGCGCAGCACAAGCGAGCCAGGGTCATAAACGTTGTCGCTCCTGTGCTATCTGTGCCAGGCCCAAGGCCTGGTCAAGCAGCTCCGGCCCTGGGAACTGTTGGTGACGTAGGACCTTCGGCCGCGCTTTGCTAGGCAGCGCTTGCAGTGCCTCCTGGCAGAGCTTGAGTCCGAGCTTGCCCTTGTCTCGCCAGGCCTCAGCTGAGACGGGTGTCAGTCCATGGGCAAGCAGCGAGTAATTGCGCGTCGCAAGGAAGTCGCGCACCTTGCCGGCATGTGCGCTATACCAGGCTCCGAGTGGTTCGTCGGGATAGGCAGCAAGGAGTTCCCAGCTCTGGGTCAGGGCCAGGCGGATTGACCCCTCGCCGGTACCGGTTGCGGGATCGAGTTCACGGCGTGTGGTGAGCCGAGTGCGAAGCGGCTCGGGTACACGGGTGAGGTCAACGTCGCTCGTAAGAATGCCATGTCCGATGGCAAGACGGAGTTGGGCGAGGAGTTCGAGGGCGCGATAGATCCGGGCGATCGCGTCGTCGTAGCGTGCCTGGGCAGCCCGGCGCTCGGCGTTGAACAGGAGGTCGACGATGATAATGACGGGATCGTTGATCTGCCGGAGTTGTTCAGCGACGGCGTTGGCGGTTTGACCGGGTGTCCAGTCGGAGGGCTTCTGGAATGAAAAGGCTGCTACCACTCCCTGTATGGCCTCCAGGACGGGGAGCCAGCTGTGCCAATCGCGGCGGTAGATCTCGAGGAGGCGCTGTGCAGTAGTCAACTCGTACCGGTCCCAGGCATCAAAGGCCCGGCAGAGATCACGCGCTTTTTCGATCTGCTTCCGAAAGGTCGAGGAGAGCTCGCGCCTCATCGCTTCGTCGAGCGCTGCAGCGGCTTCGGCATAGTCGAAGCGCTTGAGCGCAGCCCGGGCAAGTGCGATGAACCGATAGGCGCGCATGTCATGAATACCAGAGACCGGCGCGAAGCTTTCGGTGCCGGGAATCACGGTTGCCTGCTGCCCTCGTGCCCCACGCACGAGACGCAACTGCACCTCGGGCGATCCCTCGCTGTCGAACGCAGCGAGCACGAGTGCTGCGCTCATTGACTTGGTGCCGGCGGTGTAATCGGCCAGGAGTTCCGCATCAGGGAAGCGGCGGCGCAGATCGGCGAAGCAGGTGACGAGCGCCTCGTAGCAGCGAACGAGGTCATCGGGATCGGCTAGGGTGAGTACCTCGTAGTGCTCAGGAGAGAGGCCAGTTAGTGTAGCGTACTCGGCGACGAAGCTAAAGCTTCCCCCCTGGGTCTCACCCGGCTGGGAGCAGACGAAGACGACGTAGTCAGGGTGAGCCTCACGGAGGGCGAATGCCTCTGGCCGCTCGGCAACGTTTCCGTTCATTGGTTTCCCCACGTTGAGGACGAGCACACGACGGACGTACTGTTGCATCACTCATCCTCCGTTGTGGAATACACCATAGCCGCTGGTCGTCTTGGCGCCGAAGCCCAGCTGGGCGAGTCCCTTTTGCAGCCAGCCTGTCGCAAGCGCACGCAGGCGGCCATCGGGATCGCGCGCATCCTGCCGGAGCCCGATCGCGATCCGGTAGCGCGTGCCGGGTGCGACAGTGAGGAAGGTGATCGGGGTCGGGTTCTGCCAGGGGGTCGGCGGGGTGTCACCGCGATAGTAGTCTGGGTAGTGGGGCGTCATCACGTCGAGTTCCAGGCGCCAGCCCGGCTCGGGGTAGGCATCGAAGAAAACAAGTGCTCCTGCCTGGGCGACCTCGTACGCTTCCCCCGACGTGGGTACGCGGCTGAAGACGGCGAGAAAAGCGGGATCCGACTCGTCGCGCTGCTCGACCAGGTGCGCGTAGGCACGTGCGACACCCTTGAGACCGCTGCCCGGTAGCACAGGGAATCCGAGGCGGTCGAAACGGAAGCCGGCCTCTAGTGGTCCCTGTGCACCGAGCCCGGTGACGAGGCGGCTTTCCAGTTGGAGAGAAAATGGCTCGGCTCCGGCTGCTCGCACGATTGCCTCCCAGCGCGCCAGCACATGTTGCGCGAGATCGCTTCTGGCAAGCCGCTCGACCGCCGCGATGACCTCGCGCAGGAAGTCGCGGCGTGGTGTCGAGTCGGTACGGTCGCCGAAGACGGCCGCTTCTGGGGCGAAGCGGTCGAAGAGGAGGGCTGGGTTCGCCACCCGGCCTTGCGCGCTGCTCCAGAACATCCGCGTAGCGGACGGGAGGAGCGGGTGCGGCCGAGCTTGCTCGCCGCTGGGGCGGTTAGCCGATCGGTCGCGTTCGCGTGGTGGGCCGGAGCGGCCACTCGAAGGATGTTGCGCCCTGCCACGTTGCGGTGGACGGCCGTTACCACGCGGCTGGTCGGATCGTGGGCGCTCGCGCATCGGCTCACTCCTTCACCAGGTCGGCTTCGGCGAACCGCTTGAGCCAGGAAAGAAAGGCGAGGGCTTCCAGCGTGGCCCGCCGGTACTCGGCGACACTCGCCTGGCAAACGATCCACTCGCGAAGATCGTCCTGCTCCTGACCGATGACTTGCTTCCCTATCCAGCGCGAGAGGTCGCGGGCGAGGTGGAGATGAGCGTTGATCTGCCCAGATTTTTCGGGCTTCTTGGAAAAGAGAAACGCCAGCGTCTGCCCCAGGCCGTGCAGTTGAACGAGCGAGGCTGCCTCGCGCGCGAGCTGGCCATATTCTGATGGGTAGCTCGTCTCCTTGACCGCTGCCACGCATTCCCAGGCGCGTGCTGCACGTTGCTGCTCAAGCGTTTGTTGGCGTGGTGTTGTATGTGCTGGCTGGCTCATTGTTCCCCTCCCCTTAAACCCGTGCCACGCGCAGGGCGACGGCACCGCGGCCGGTCGTCTCATCGCCACCGAGCCGGACACGCCGACCGTCGAGCTTGCCCGTCAACCAGCCGAGGAGCGACTGGGCGCCCTCATTCATCTTGTCGTAACGCGAGCGGGTAGCTGCTAAGAGACCGACCAGGAGTGTTTCCGCCGGCAATGCCTCGGTGGTCCAGAGTGCTCCTTGGTCGACTGTTTTCGTCTCATCCTTCAAGCGCACGTGAGCCTCGATTTCAGTTCCATAGAGCACGAAATCGCGAAAATCATTGTCGGCCAGAACGCAGAGATGCTTGGCAAGATTTTCCCGCCACCAGCTGTATTCCGGCGACTGAGGCAGGGCGTGAGCAGTGAGCCACTCGGCTAGCACCGAGACGTGATCAGCGAGCTCGCTGACCAGCGTGAAGCTGTATTCCTCAAGAACCACTCCGGTCTGCTGGCCCGCTTGCACGCGCAAGGCACTGCTGCTGGTAACGGCGCACTGGCCCGGCTGCAGGGCAATGAAGCGGGTAGGGTCGACTGGCCCCTCGATCCCGGCTAGCTGTGCGAGCCGACCGAGGCGAGCCAGGGCGGTGGGACTCGTCGTCCATGCGAAGACACCGGACAGTGAACGAACCGGAAAGAGAACGATCTGAAGGTCAGTGACCTGAAGGCAACCAGCGTGACTTGAGGCTTCCTCTGGTCGATCCGGCCCGAAGAGAGCACGGTGCCGCTCGGCATCCGCACCATTTGTCTGCGTTGTTGCCCGGAGTACTCCTTTAACGCTGGAAGCCTGGACAATCGGAAAGCCGGTGATCCGCTCGCGCTGGATCGGCAAGTCCACCGTCCCTAGCGCTCGACCGGTTCCGGCATGAAGCGGAGTCTCGCAGTAGGCAAAGAGCAGCGCACACGCTTCAGCCATGTCACCATACTCCGATCGCTACTGTACCGAATCCGATCTCTCGGCCCCAATCGCTCACCGTGAACCACGGAAACTCGCTCGACCAGCGCGGCCGCGCCGTACCGCGGGCGACGAAGTAATAGGCGCTGCCGGCCGGCACTGCCCGCTGGGCGGGGCGTTCGCTCCCCCGCGCGATGTCGAACCCCCCAATCGTCTCGTACCGATCGAGTGCTGCGGCGACCAGCTCTACCTGACCATCGAAAACGGTGCGCCAATCGTACGGTTGCCAGCCTTGAGCGAAGATCGCTGGTGTGAGGAAGTAGAGCACGAACCGCTCGGGCAGCGGGTCTGGTATCGGTGGTGGGACGAACGAGGCGAGCTCCTCGAATCGGGCCGAACGCCGCTCGCCGCCGAGTGCCAGGACCCCCGTTTCCTCAGGCCAGTCGAGCCCGGTGAAGGAGACAAGCAACCCGACACCGGGGGCTGGCCGGACGTAGCGCGCTTCGTAGTAGAGCCCCTCGCGTGTGGTGCGGCGCGACGAATCCTGGGCGATGCCGATGCGAACTTCGTCTTCCCAGAGTGTTTCCTGCCGAACGCCGAATACTGACTCGCCCTGACAGTAGGCAGGAAGAGCGGCTAAGCGCAACCACATGCGCTGGCTCACCTTCTCCAATCCTTCCTCGCCCGTCTCCCAGAGCGGAAAGAGCAAGGGAGTTGGTGCGTTCATGCGCAACCAACCCGGTGGCTCCTTCGGGGCTGGGAGGCGTTGGAGCTGGCGACCGTGGGTAGTTGCGTCGGCGGGCGGAGCGAGAAGGACCTCGAGTTGTCCAGTCTCATCCCGGCGCGCAACGAGCGGCCCGGCCAGGCGCAATGGCCCCCAGTCGTCTGGTCCACCGACCGTCGCGGCGACCGCTGATGTGTCCCACACGGGGACACGGCTGTGCACGATGAGGTGATGGGTGCGCAGCGCGCCCTGCATGACGAGCGGACTGGGTGGGAAACGGCTTGCTGCGCGGAATTGCTGCCCGGCTGTGAATGGACGGCCATCACGGAAGAGCCAGACATCAAGTGGCTCTAGGAACAACGTCTTCACTCCCCGCCTCCTCTCGCCAGAAAGCGAGCTAGCGCGAGCCAATCGGCCAACTGTGCTGGCCCAGGGGGTACCCGTTCGAGCTGGTGCGTGTTGGTCTCATCCGGCAGACTCGCCCGCAGTTGGTCGTAGCTCATCGCGAAGGCGTACAGCCGATCAACGAGGTGCTCACGCTCTTCGCTCGTCCCGGATGGCCACTCCCCCTGACGCTTCACGGCGCGGGCAAGCACTGCCCGGAACGCGGCGTCGACCTGCGGGAAGGCACGGGCAAGCTGCCGCAGGTCAGTTGGCAGACGCCCAGAGAGGCTCCCAGCACCGTCGCGGCGAAAACGGTCAACGAGGTCGGTCAGGTCGAGTGCTGCCAGCTGGTCCGTGCGAGCGACGACGCGGATGGTCTCGCCCCCACGCGGCTGGAGTTCGACGGCAATGGCGCTCTTTCCCGGCAGCCGTTTGGCTCGCTTCTCTGCCTCGCGAGCACTCTGGAGAAGGTCACCGAGCGGCTCCAGCCAGTGTCCGATCGCAATCCCGGCCGATGCAGTGCGCCCACCGGTCTTTTCCAAGAAGGTGCGGGCAAGCGTCAGGGCGAGCGGCACGGCCTGCTCAGCTGGTGCCAACGCGACCACGTCGTCGCCACCGCGGTAGACGTAGACACCGTCGGGCGCCGCAGCCTGCAGGACATTTTCCGCTGCGTCGGCGAAGTGCGTGAGGGCGCGGCTAACCTCGCGGTGGGCCTCGACGCCACCTTCGGCCAGCACGCTGGCCAGCCATTGCCCCATTGAGTCGCCGTCGAGCACCAGGACTGCCACATAGCGTGACGGACGATGGCCAACTACTTGGTAGAGCTTGGCCAGGCGAGCACGTGCGTCGCGGAGTATCGAGTCAACCTGGGTACGTCGCTGCTCAGCTCGAGCCGGGTCGAGGCCGAGTTCCTCAACCAGCGCTGGCCACTCGAGCGTTGCCTCGTAGAGAAAGGCGCCATCGTAGGGAAAGCCTTCGATCGCGAGGCCGGTCCGGCGATACCGATCTGGTTGCTCGCCGAACGCAGTCACGAGGAGTTCGAAAGCATCACGGTACGACGCGAGGGCTTGTGCTGCCTGCACGGCCGCTCGGCGAGCGAAGGGGCGGGCGGTGATCGTCGGTACCGAGGGGTACGATGTCTTTGCACCATGGAAGCGCTTCACTGTACCGACCGCATCAAGCCGCTCGTGCTCGCCGACAAGCCGCGCACCGCGAGGATGCCGGCGTACCCTGCGCCAGAAAGCGCGGGGATCTTCGCCGTCGCAGGCGAGTGCGGCGCGATTGCCGCTGAGCGTGTCCTTGGCACCCGCCTCGGCATGCTGGACGAAGACGCGCGTCTTCTTGAGCGCGGCGACACCAGCCTGGGATCGGCCAAACGCCGTTGCATAATCGTCGTTCTCGATACGCGCGGCAGCCCAGTAGACTTCCCAGAGATCCGCAACCTGTGACCGCCACTGCCGCTCAAGCTTCTCGTCGAGATCGACCAGCCCCCGGAGTGTGGTGAGTGCCTCGTCGGCGAATGCCTGCCAGCGAGCCTGGAGCGCTGCAGTTGCCTGCTGGGCAAGTTGCTTGGCATCCTCCCTAGGTACGCGGGCGACGATGACATTCGGTGGGTCACCGGCATCGAGGTTAGCCGGGTAGATCAGGTCGGCACCAGCTTCCTGGAGTGAGCGGGCAGCAGCCCGGACCAGCTCGGCCAGGATACGGCTGCCGGCGTAGAGGTCAGCTGTCCGTCGGGCTTCAGCGATGAACGTCTGGACTGGGCTAACAGTGAAGCGGAGGAGTGCGTCAGGCATAATGTACCTCCGCAACGTTGGAGAAGTTCTTGTACAAGCTTTCGGCAACGATCTTGTGTAGGTCTTCTAACTTCTCTATCTTCACTAATCCGATATCACTGTACAATTGAGATTTAAATAATGTAACGACACCGATGAGTTGCCTTTTAACAGTTTGCGTTACTGAAAAGCAGAGGGGTGAAGGTCTTCTAACTTTCGCTACGGGTGTAGCTTTTAGCGGGGCACCCAGTACGATACGATCATGCAACTCAAAGGCTTCACGCGTATCGAGTAGAAATTGCTGAAAGCATCGCAACGCAACCTTCCATGGTTGGTCTTCCTTGGCAGTAGCTGGTGATACCATACCTGATGAACTGGTGGAGCGCTCGCCATTAAATGAAACCAGCCAGATGAAGCAGTAAGACGGATGGAGAATTTCCCAGCGGGGCAAACTAGTGGAAAACTCGGCGCTAACCCCGAATTTAGCCCGAATTTCTGAGAGGTTTTGCCCGACCTGTTGAGCGGCTGAATTTAGCTCAGGAAGGAGGTGAAGAGGAAGCTTGTTGATTGACATTGGGCGATAGCCAACGCTCCCATCAGGTAATCTCGTGGGACGAAATTCAACCCCGATGCTTCCTGCAGCACGCCTGCTTCGCGCTCCTAGACCCCCAAGGTGGATCAGTAGCCACGTAGCAATCAGAGCTTTTTGCCACGCAGTTCCGCTTATATCGCGGGGTACCCCAAAGCGTTCTGCTAGCTCGAGAGTAAATGTTGAACCTGGGGCGAAATACATCCTTGATAGCTGGGATTTGCCAGATTGTTGCATGCCGAATAATAAATATTTCATCTCAACTAGTGAAGTATCAAACCTCTCGATCTTGGTGGACCGGCCTGCAACCCGCACGACGATCTTGGAGGCACCGGCTTTGCTCTCACCCCCAGCTTCGCCGAATGTCTCAGCCTCGACCCGGCGGATCTTGGCAAGTGCCGCATCGTCCGTCCCGTAGCAGCCGCCGAGGAGCGCGCGTAGCCAGAAGCGCAACGCCCCGCGTACGGCCGTTGCCCGGAGTTCTGGCTGGCCGCGTGGGTCGGCACCACCGAGAAAGA
Organism: Thermorudis peleae; assembly: GCF_000744775.1. NCBI lineage: Bacteria > Pseudomonadati > Thermomicrobiota > Thermomicrobia > Thermorudis > Thermorudis peleae. The sequence continues at coordinate 593,006 of NZ_JQMP01000003.1, forward strand.
GTGGTGTAAGGGTCTCCAGTGGAAAGAGGATACGGTGTGGCGTCGCTACCGTCTGTTCGCTCATGATTCCCACCTCTTCTTCGAGTGCTCTGACGAGCCGTGCCTGGCAGTCCAGCCTGTCTGTGCGTTGCCGCAGCAAAGTCAGCCCGGATACGCCGGCAGCCTAGGGCAGACCGAGGGCATCGCGAGCTTGCTCGATCGTGACTGCGAAGTTCACTCCCTGGATCGTGACTCCTGCACGCTCACGCACACCCCACGCCGCAATCCCGACGACCTCGCCGCGTTCGTTCAGCACAGGCCCGCCACTGTTCCCCGGGTTCATTGCGGCATCGGTTTGCAAACAGGCTACCCCGTCGATGACCCGTCGGCCCGACAGCACCCCACGCGTTACCGTTGGGTCGCCGAGTAAGTCAGCGCCTAACGCATAGCCCACCACGTAGAGTGGGTCACCTGGCTCTAACACGGCAGCGCTGCCCAGGGGAAGTGGCCGCAACCCGCCCGTATCGTTCGCCTCAAGCAGTGCCACATCGGCATGCTCGTTGACTCGCAACACATGTGCCGGATGTTCCTGCCCGTCTGGCGTGATCACGCGCACTTGGGGAGCGTCAGCAATGACGTGCGCGGCCGTCAGGATCCGTGTCGTGGTTCCCTGCTGCTGCCAGGCAAAGCCAGTACCTTGCCCGTTCGGAGTCCGCACCTGTACGACGCCAGCTAGTGCGGATCGGGCTGGGTTCGTCGAGTTGCTCAGCGCTGTGGGCGTCATCCCAGCCGTTGGCGTAGTACCGGGCGTGGATGCTTTCGGCGTGGGGTTTGGGCTCGTCTGCGTGCCAACCGGTGTCGCTAACGGTGTCACAGTGAGTTGGACACGTGGATCGAGCGTCGGTGGGGCTGGGGCTGGTCCCCAGGCGCGGCTGAGCAGCAGCCCGCCGGCGACCAGCCCGCCGACAATAATCACGAGTGCTACGGTGAGTCCTGCCGTTACCAAGCGCATAGTGCCTCCGGACTTAGCTGGGAAGCTGGTTCAGCAGTGCATTCCGCTGGGCGAAAAGTTCACGTAACCGCTGGATACTGGCGTTTGCCCGGCTCGATGCCTGCTGGTAGGCAACGGCGCTGCCGTAGCGGTAGGCGTCTTGCATGTCGATGAACGCCTCGACCAGGTTTCCAAATTCCTTGTGAATCTCGTTGTCCAGTACGACAACCTTGGCCAGCACCGTGCCCGCTTGCTCAGCTGTAGCTGCTCGCGACTGCTGGCGTGAGGCTTCCTGCTGGGCCTGCTGGAGCTGGCGGTTACGGTCGTCGAGCGACTGTTGTAGGCTCGACACTTTGGTCTGCAATTCAGCGTTGCTGCTGCGCAAGGCCGCTGCTTCCCCGGCCAGCTTGTCGCGCTCCTGCGTCACCTGGTCGCGTTCTTGCGTGAGGCGGTCACGTTGGTTGGTGAGCTGCCGCACTTGGTCTTGTAAGCCAATATTCGCATCCGTGAGGCTCTGCACCTGTCCCTGAAGCGTACTGATCGTCGTGTTGCGCTGCCGGATCTGGGTCGTTGCATAGGCTGCGCCTATCCCGAGTGCCAGCAGGAGTACAGTGGTGAGCACACCCAACAGCGCGGCCACGATGCCCCAGGTGCGCCGTGGAGGCGCTGCGAGCAGCGGTTCACTGGCTGCCCAGGCAGGTTGCGCTGCCGGAACGGATGCTGGCACCACCGCTTCGAGCGGCCGTGTCTGCTCAGGTGGAGGTGGTGGCGACGCGGTTGTGTTGCTAGAGGTGGCGGCGCGCTCCATTGGTTCCGGGGCCACGTGTGGTGTGTCAACCGGCTGTCCTGCTGGTGCCGCATCTGCGAGATGAGCTGGCGTTGCAGCCGGTGTCGTCGCTGCGATGGGTGTGCCCGACCCGTCTCCGGTTGCAGGAGCCGCCGCTGGGTGCAAGGCCGTGCCACAGTGGGGGCAGAAGCGAGCTTCATCGCTCACTGGTGCCTGACAGTGTGCGCAGTGCATAGGGCAACGCGTCCTTTCCGTCGTGTGCCGTGCAGTCGCTACTACTTGTGCTAGTACTTGTGCTAGCTGCCGAGACTTTGTAGCACTTGCATCGCAGCAGCGAACTCGGCTGCGGCCGTTCTGAGAAAGCCAGGATCGCCGGTGTCAAGGAATGCTCGGAGCGCGCGAGCCCCGTTATCGAGGTGGTCGGTCAGCAGTGTCAGCCGACTATGGAGGGTTCCGAGGCTCGGTGGCGGTGTAATAGAGCGGAACGTTTCAGCGATATCCTGGATGTACTGGAGCCGGCTTGTTGTGTCGTCGTACCAGTGCTGGCTCCCCAGGTTCGGCGTCTGCAGAAGCGGCTGCAGCGAGTCGAAGATCGTGGACAGTTGAAGGATCGTTGGTACGACGGCGTCAAGGTAGCTGAGTTCAGAATCGCGTGCTCCACTGTAACCTTGCGTGTCTTGCCAGCCGTAGCTGTAGCGGCCGAGGCCGAGTTGCTCGTAACGCCAGGTGTAATAGTGCTGGCCGACGTTGCCCGCTTCGACACGCCAGCCGGGTGGGTTATCTGGCGTGTAGGTCAGGACCCGCCGTTCAAAGACTTGCACTAGCACCCGTTTCGGCACTCCACCGACTAATACCGTTGTCCAGTAGGCTTCAGTCAACGGCAGTCCGGTCGCGTAGAAAGGATTGGAGAAGAGTGGCCCCTGCTGGAACTGTCCGTCCCAGTAAATCGTTCCCGTGCTGTTCATGAAGTCCCAGAAGACCGATGCCACAGTGTGGTTTGTCTCGCGCACGTAGTAGGCTGCAGTGACGTTATATCGCGCGAGCGCTTGATCAGCGCCGACATTGCCGGCCCGGTCAACCGTTTGGATAATCACCCAGCCAGTTGGAACTGGGCTGAAGCCCATGAGACGGTTGAAGGTCGCATAGGTTGGCCCATTCGGATCGTTGGCGTCGCCCGCGACGTTGACCTGAGCTGGGCTGAAGTCGAGAAACCGGTTGTCACCAACTTGTACCTTGCCGGTAATCAGTTCCTTAGCCAGCAGCCCATTCGTAACATACCAGGGGTTTACTGGGTCAGCCCCTTGATCGGTAATTTCCATGCGCGTTTTGTCGAAATATTGCACCAGGCGATAGTTGTAGCTCTGGTTATGGATTGATCCCTCGGCATACGGTTCAAAGATGACGTGGGTGTTGGCTTGCGGACCCCACATCCACGTCCGGTTTGCCCGCCCAGCAGCGACTGGTCGGTCGGTTCGATTCCAGGTGCGCTGAAAAGCGGCATTGAGACCACCGCTTGCTGCTGCCTGTGTTGGTGCGCTTGGCAAAGCAACAAGAAAGCTGAGCAACAACAGGCTGACAAGTGACCAACGGACACGCCGTGTCATAAATCCCCTCCCTTGTTCGATCAGCCGCACACCTTCGCCGTTCTAGTACATAGCAGAGTGCGAGAACCCTGGTGTTCCTGTCCCTGGTACTGAGACACCTTGTGTGCACGACGTGCCCGTCACTCCCCTTATGATGAATTAGGATGGTGTACTCATCGTTGGCACCTCCTTTCTGTCATCATGCTGACTACATTCCATTCTCGTGCGATACTCGCTATGAACCGTGCAGGAGCACGGCGGCCAAAAACACTATCGGATACGGTATTGGTCGGAGTGTAACGGAAAGGTAAATCCATGACAAGCGCTGCGGAAGTGTACCTCCAGGAGCATGAAGAGGAGTTGCTACGTGCCTACTTTGACTTGCTCCGTATCCCCAGCGTCAGCGCACTACCACAACATCAGGACGACGTGCGGCGCGCGGCGGAGTGGGTTGCGGAGCGCTTGCGGCACATTGGGGTACCCCACGTCGAGCTCTTGCCGACAGAGCGTAATCCTGTTGTCTATGGCGAGTGGTTGGTCGATCCTGCCAAGCCTACTGCATTGCTCTATGGCCATTATGACGTCCAACCGCCCGATCCACTCGACCTCTGGGAGACGCCACCGTTTGAACCGACGGTACGCAATGGACGGGTTTATGCCCGTGGGGCATCCGATGATAAGGGGAATCTCTTCGCTGCACTCTGTGGGGTTGAGGCGCTTGTGCGCACCCAGGGGAAGCCGCCCATCAACCTGAAGTTCTTCTTCGAGGGCGAAGAGGAGATTGGCAGTCCTAGTCTTGCTCCGGTAATTGAGGCACATCGCCAGAAGCTCGCCTGTGATTTTGTCATTTCAGCCGACGGTGGCATGTATGACTATGATCTGCCGTCAGTGACGCTCTCCTCAAAGGGGCTTTGCGCCTGCGAAGTGGTGCTACGCACTGCTGCCACTGACCTGCATTCTGGCCAATATGGTGCAGCGGTTCCGAATGCTGTGCAGTCGCTCGTACAACTGGCAGCGACGTTTCATACCCCAGAAGGCAAGGTGGCGATTGCGGGCTTCTACGATAAGGTGCGCGAGTTGACGCCCGAAGAGCGTGCGGAGATCGCGGCCGTGCCGTTCAACGAGCAACAATTGCTTGAGCGCGTTGGTGCCAAGGCTCTTTGGGGGGAGCCGGGATATAGTCCGCTCGAGCGGATGTGGGCGCGCCCCACACTTGACTTGAACGGCATTTGGGGCGGGTTCCAGGGTGAAGGCGTAAAGACTGTAACGCCTTGCGAGGCACACGTAAAGATTACCTGTCGCTTGGTGCCTGACCAGGATCCAGAGGAGATCCTCGACCTTATCGAGCGCCATGTCACTACGCATTGCCCACCCTGGGCGGAAGTCTCTGTCAAGCGCTTCCCGGGCTCAGCTCGGCCCTTTGCCGTGCGGCGCGATCACCCGGCGTTGCTCACGGCGAAGCAGGTACTCCGCGAGCTCTATGGGAAAGAGCCGCTTGCTGAGCGTACAGGTGGCACAGTTCCGGTTGCTGAGCTGTTCCAGCGTCTACTCGGTGCCGATATGATCTTTTTCGCGTGGGGTATGCCAGATAACCGGGTACATGCGCCCAACGAATCCTATCGCCTTGAGGATTTTCGGATGATGGCCCGCGCCTATACACGCTACCTTGAGGCGTTGGCTCGCTAGATGCTGAGTGAGGCAGCGGCGATGTCGGTACCACGCCGAATCACCGCGCCGTTCGATGAGGAGACAGTGAAGTCGTTGCGTGCAGGTGACGAGGTGCGAATCAGTGGGGTTCTCCTCACTGCACGCGATGCTGCTCACCGCCGACTCGCCGCTGCCCTCCACGCTGGCCAGCCGCTGCCGGTTGATCTGCGCGGCCAGGTCATCTACTACACCGGGCCTACACCTGCGCCGCCGGGCAAGATCATCGGCGCGGCTGGCCCAACAACAAGTAGCCGGATGGATCCTTTCACACCCGCTCTGTTGGCTGCGGGATTGCGCGGCATGATTGGCAAGGGCAAACGCAGCCTTGCTGTCCGTCAGGCGATCGTACGCTATGGCGCCGTCTATTTTGCGGCACTGGGTGGGGCTGGGGCGCTCCTGGCACGCAGCATTACGGCGGTTGAGTGCCTGGCATATCCAGAGCTTGGTCCAGAAGCGATCTATCGCCTGACTGTCATCGACTTTCCGGCAGTGGTCATTAATGACTGCTATGGTGGTGATTGGTACGAGCAGGCAGCGGCTGGCTATGCCGACGAACCTGTAGTGCCGTAAACCTGCGAGTTGGTGTCACGCTCGAGGAGCGTCTGCGCTAGGCGGAGTGCCCCGACTGCTGGTTCGGTGACAATGCTGACTGGCCCGATTGGGATTGTGATGGCCTGCACGGCCTGCTCACGCCACCACGCGTGATGGATAAATAATCCACCGCTCAAGGCCAGTGGTGGCTCAGGAAGGCTCAACCGGGCGGCGACGGCGTCAACGTGGCGGGCGAGTGCTCGTGCCTGTGTGCTGACAAGCTGGCGGGCGTCGTCATTGCCGGCTTCTGCGAGGGCGAGCACAACTGGGGCAAGCGTGGCTAAACGGTCGGGGCGTCCGCGGGCGTCTTGATAGACAGCGGTAATGAGCTGCTCTGGTGTATTCAGCCCCCACGCCTGTAATACTGCCGTCAACACGTCGGTCGCCTGTGCCCGCCCGTCGGCCGTTTGTGCGGCGAGCCGCAGCGCCTCAAGCGCGAGGGCACAGCCGCTCCCTTCGTCGCCAAAGAGATAGCCCCAGCCGCCAGTGCGTGCGAGCCGTCCGTCAGGTGCCCGCCCATAGCAGATCGAGCCGGTTCCACTCACCAATGCAATTCCCCAGCCATCTGGGCAGCCGGCTGCTAAGAGCGGGAGTGCATCGTTGACTACCACGAGCCGTTGGGCTAATCCCTGTGCCTCAAGCGCCGCTGTGACGCGTGCCTGATCGTCTGGTCGATCGACTCCGGCCAACGCAACACATGCGACGGCTACTGGCAAGGCCGTATTGTCTAACCCCGCGTTGGCGAGCGCTCGTTCGGTTGCGGTCACAATTGCAGTCACTGCGGCAGCAAGGCCAACAGTCTGATAGTTCGCCCTCCCGGCATTGCCGCGGCCCCGCACGTGACCAGTTGCGTCACCGACCAATGCAACGGTTTTGCTACCGCCTCCGTCAATCCCAAGAATGAGCTGGCTCATGGTGATGTCAACTCCAGGGCGCGACGAATGCGTCCACCACTCTGGGCGAGGCGCCGCCGAGCTTCAGGTGCGTCGACGCCAGCCAGTGCCATGACAATTGCGGTTTTCGCCTCACCGTTGGCTCGCTCCAAGAGCTCTCGTGCGCTGGTTTCGTCCAAACCAGTTGCCTGGGCAACGATTCTCGTCGCACGCTGCCAAAGCTTCTGGTTCGTCGGGAGTAAATCGACCATCAAGTTGCCGTAGGTCTTACCGAGCAAGATCATCGCGGTCGTACTGAGCGCGTTGAGCGTCAGTTTCTGAGCTGTGCCGGCTTTCATCCTGGTGGAGCCAGCGATGACCTCCGGGCCAACGATCACAGCGATGGTAAGATCGACGTGCTCAGCGAGTTGACTCGGATGGTTACAGGTTAACCCAGCGGTGAATGCCCCGCGCGCCCGTGCTGCATCAACGGCACCGATCACGTATGGCGTACGGCCGCTGGCGCTGATACCCACAACGACGTCGCCTGCCGTGACCTCGCGTGCTGCAATGTCACGCGCACCTTGCTCTGCGTCGTCCTCGGCGGCCTCAACGGCCTGGGTAAGGGCGGCTGGCCCGCCCGCGATCAAGGCGCATACTTGGGCAGGATCGACACGGTAGGTCGGCGGTAATTCTGCCGCGTCGAGTGCGCCAAGTCGGCCAGATGTTCCAGCACCGACATAGATGAGACGTCCGCCACGAGCAAGTCGTGCTGCGACGATCTCGGCGAGCGCAGCAATTTTACCGGCTTGTCGCGCAACTGCCTCTGCGACACGGGCTTCTTCGTTCAAAATGGTTGTGACGATCTCCTCAGCAGGGCGCAGATCAAGATCATGGGTGGTTGGGTTCACCGCTTCTGTTAGCATTGCCTGCATTCGCTCTGCATCAGGCGGCATCGTACTCCCTTTCTATCAGTCTGGATAGAGGCTGACAGACGCACGCTCGGCGGCAAAGGCCTGTTCGTCTTCTTTCCAGCTCGCAGCAATCGCGTCAGGGGGCACGCCCGCTTCCAGTGCCTGCCGTAGTTGTGGCGTGCCAGCTAACAGATCGATGACAACGCGGCCATCTTCCCATTGGCGCCAGGAGAATGCGTCAGGATTTTGCGCTCGTAACGCTGCCAGGAGCGTGATCCCTAAACGGACTGGCTGCAGTGCTGCGGGGTCGAGCACGTGCAGTTGCACGCCACCACAACGTGTTCCGGCGTGTTTGCTCCACTGAGGGATGAAGTAAGCCGGACGAGCCCGCAAGCCTGGCAGCCCCGCTGCGTTTACAGTCTCCGCGAGAACAAAGGGGTCGATCCAAGGGGCACCAACCAGCTGAAATGGCAGCGTGGTGCCGCGCCCCTCTGAACAGTTCGTTGCCTCGAGGAGACACGTCCCAGGGTAGAGGAATGTTGCCGTCAGCGTGGGCAGGTTTGGTGAAGGCGGGACCCACGGCAGGCCAGTCTGGTCGAAGCGCTGGCTTCGCCGCCAATGAGCGACTGGCACAATGATCGGCTCGGGCCACTCTGCCTGTTGGGCAAAGAGTCGAGCAAGTTCCCCGAGTGTCAGACCATGTCGAATCGGCAGTGGGAAAATGCCGACGAACGAGCGCAGCGATGGATCGAGTCGTGGCCCTTCAATCGCGCCACCGAGCGGATTCGGCCGATCAAGGACAACAACTGGTACGCCAGCCTGGGCTGCGGCTGCCTGGAGGGCAAAGAGTGTGCTCGGGTAGGTATAGAACCGGGCTCCCACATCTTGCAGATCGACGATGATGGCATCGAGGCCTTCTAGCATAGCTGGCGTTGGCGCCCGTTGCTCACCATACAGGCTATAGACGGGCAGGCCAGTGTGGGGGTCAGTGGTGTGTGGTACCGGCTCACCTGCTTGCCGATCACCCCACACCCCGTGTTCCGGACCAAAGAGCACAACGAGCTTGACCCAGTCGCTGGCGCGTAACCGCTCGACAGTACTCCGTAGCTGTCGGTCAACGCCGGTCGGGTTGGTGAGGAGCCCAACCCGAGCGCCATGCCTGAGTGGCCAACCTTCTGCCTTAAGCCGTTCGACGCCTGGAATAACGCTCAGGTTTCCCGCTTCATCCATATCACATTCCCGCAATCCTCTCGACGCGAGTCTCGCTAGCTGCACAAGACTTGTCAAGGCTTGGCCAGGTTGCAGTCCAAAAAAAGAAGATGCCATCAACCTTGACAACAGTCAGGCCACGCGCTACCGTTGTAATAGACTGCGTTTGGATGAGCGTGCAATGGAGTTCGGGTTAGCCCGCGATACTCGCCTGCTGCTAACGGCGAGGTATGCGGTAGTAAGGGGAAGCGAATGCGGATCAGGCGCGTTGGGGTTGTCGGCGCGGGCACAATGGGCAGCGGCATCGCTGCGCTGGTTGCCTCGGTCGGCATCCCGGTTGTCCTGCTTGATGTGCCCGGGACTGGCCAACGGCTTGAAGTCGTCCAACGGGGGCTGCGTCGAGCATTAGAGGCGCGGCCCCCAGCGTTTTATGACCCCGCTCGTGCTGCGCTCATCACTCTGGGAACGATCGATGACGATCTGCCACGCCTCGCTGAGTGTGACTGGATTGTTGAGGCAATCATTGAGCAACCCGAGCCGAAGCAAGCGCTGTTCGCCAAGCTTGAGTCAATCGTGCATCCTAAGGCGATCGTTTCCTCGAATACCTCCGGTATTCCGATCCACATCTTGGCCGAGGGACGCGGCGAAGCTTTCCGACGCCGCTTCCTTGGCACGCACTTCTTCAATCCGCCGCGCTACCTGCACCTGTTGGAAATCATCCCGCTGCCTGAGACTGATCCGGAAGTCGTTGAGACGATGGCGCACTTTGCCGACTACATACTCGGCAAGGGCGTTGTGCGGGCCAAGGATACGCCGGGCTTTATTGCGAACCGATTGGGCGTCTATGGCATGGTGCAGGCCTTGCGGCTCATGGAGCAGTTTGATCTAACGGTCGATGAGGTTGATGGCCTGACAGGACCACTCCTCGGGCGACCACGCTCGGCCACGTTCCGCACTACTGACCTGACTGGTCTCGATATCCTCCAGCATGTTGCCGGCGAACTCGGGGCAACGACGGGCGACGATTTTGCGTTGCCTGACTGGGTGCATGAGATGGCACGGCAAGGTCGGCTAGGCGAAAAGACTGGCGCGGGCTTTTATCGTCGCGAAGGCCGGGCGATTTTCACGCTTGACTGGAAGACCGGTGAATATCGTCCGCGTCAGGAGCTGGCGACGCCAGAAGTGAAAGCCTTGCTGCGCCAGCCCTTGCCAGAGCGTCTACGCGGTGCATTGCAGTTGCCAGGCAACTATGGCCCCTTCCTACGCGCGCTGCTCGCTCGGACGTTCCACTATACGCTGATGCGAGCTCCTGAGATTGCCTATGATCTCGTTGATATCGACCGCGCGCTTGAGTGGGGCTTTGGCTGGGAACTTGGGCCGTTTGCCACCATGGATGCGCTTGGGCTTGATACTGTTCGGCACCTGCTCGGTGAGCACGGGCTGGACGAGCCGCCGTTGCTGCAGCAGGCTGGTCCTGCCTTCTACCAGCGTCAGAACGGTACACGCCTGGTGCTCACGCTCGACGGTGGCCGCAAGCCGGTTACACCGCCGCCTGGGCAAATCTCACTGCGCTTCATCAAAGAAGAGCAGCGGGAGTTACTTGCCTCGCCCGATGCCGCACTCCTTGATCTCGGCGATGGCGTGGTGCTCCTTGAATTCCGCAGTAAGCAGAACACGCTGGGCGATGGCGTGTTAACGATGATTGAACGCGCTATCGACTTTATCGTTGAGCGGGGTTACGCTGGCTTAGTCATCGGCAACGAAGATCCCCGTGTCTTCTCCGCTGGCGCGAACTTGGTTGAAATTCTGACGCTGGCCAAGGCAGGGCAATGGGACATGCTTGATCAAGCCGTGCGTCGCTTCCAGCGCATGACGACAGGGCTGCGTGATGCGCCCTTCCCCGTTGTTGTAGCCGCTTTCGGCATGACGCTGGGCGGCGGTGCTGAAATGGCGCTCTATGCCGATCATGTGCAGGCTGCAGCAGAACTGGCGATTGGTCTCGTTGAGACGGGCGTTGGGCTCATCCCGGCTGGCGGTGGCACGACGGCCCTGCTCCGGCGCTTCAGCGAGGAACTGCAACCGTATGAGCAGGCTGATCCCTTTGAGGCTGTTCGCCGTGCGTTCAACCTCATTGCCTTTGCTCGCGTAAGCGGCAGCGCGTTTGAGGCCCGTAGCTTGGGCTATCTGCGGCCGAGTGACGGGATTACGATCAACCGTGATCGCCTTATCGCCGATGCCAAAGCGCGTGTCCTGCTCCTCGCGCCAAGCTATGTTCCACCAGTGCCTGGCCCCATCCAGGTTCTGGGCAATGAAGCGCTTGGCAATCTGCGTTACGCGATCTGGGCAGCGCGCGAGGCGAACCAAATTAGCGAGCATGATGCCTTCATTGGCGAGCAACTCGCCCTCATCCTTTCGGGTGGCGAAGGGCCGGCCCGAACTGTTCCGGAACAGACGGTACTTGATCTCGAGCGTGAGGCGTTCCTGCGCTTACTTGGCACAGCGAAGACGCAGGAGCGCATTGTCTATATGCTCGAAAATGGCAAGCCGTTGCGAAACTAGAGAGGCGGCACGAACCATGCGTGAAGCAGTCATTTTGAGTGCAGTCCGGAGCCCGGTGGCCCGCGGCAAGCCAGATGGCGCACTTGCCCATGTCCACCCGGTTGATTTGTCAGCTGCGGTTATGCGTGCAGCAGTCGAACGTGCTGGTGTTGATCCTGGCAAGCTCGACGATGTGCTCTGGGGTTGCGCCATGCCCGAGGCCTCTCAGGGGCTCAATGTTGCTCGGCTCTCCATCTTGCGCGCCGGTTTCCCGACAAGTGTCCCAGGTGCCACAGTCAATCGATTCTGCTCAAGTGGACTACAGACCATTGCGATGGCGGCCCAGTCGATTATGACTGGTATGGCTGACCTTGTTCTTGCTGGCGGCGTTGAGATGATGAGCCAGATGCCGATGTCGGGCTACCATACGCGCATTCACCCTGAGCTTACCGAGGCGTACATCGGCATGGGCTTCACTGCGGAGCGCGTTGCTGAGCGCTGGGGCATCCCTCGGGAAGAGCAAGATGCGTACGCGCTTGAGAGCCATCGCAAAGCAGCGCAGGCGTGGGATGCTGGCCTCTTCGATGACGAAATCGTGCCGATTCCAGTTGGCACGGATGGCGATGGCCAGACCCGCTGGTTTACCCGTGATGAAACGATTCGACCTGATACGTCACTTGAAAAGCTAGCGGCCCTGCGGCCAGCCTTCAAGGTCAATGGCACGGTCACTGCTGGTAACTCTAGCCCCTATTCTGATGGCGCGGCTGCCGTTGTCCTCGCCAGCCGCGAATTTGCCGAAGCCCATGGCCTGCAACCACTTGCGCGCTTCGTTACCTTCGCGGTGGCTGGCGTTGATCCAGACATTATGGGCATTGGTCCTGCCCGGGCAATCCCGAAGGCGCTTGCGCGTGCTGGCATTGATCTTGATGACCTCAAACGTATTGAGCTGAACGAAGCCTTTGCTGCCCAGGTGCTCGCTGTCATTAAGGAAGCGGAATTGCCACGCGAGCGTCTCAATATCCAAGGCGGGGCAATCGCGCTCGGCCATCCACTCGGCGCGACTGGTGCGAAGCTGACGGCGACGCTTGTCCATGCTCTCCGCCGTGAAGGTGGTGGCTACGGCATGGTCACGATGTGCATTGGCGGTGGAATGGGTGCCGCGGGCATCTTTGAAGTCTTTGCCAATGGCAAGGCCTCACGGTAGTGCGCGCAAGGAAAGGAAGGGTTGCCATGGATTTCCAGTTGACACCGGAACAGCAAGCGCTTCGTGATCGCGCTCGAGCCTTTGCCGAACGGGAGATTTTGCCAGTCGCTGCCAAATATGACCGCGAAGAGGCCCATCCGCACGAAGTGATCCTTCGTGCTCGTGCTGAAGGGCTGACAGAACTTGGCATCCCGCGTGAATATGGTGGCCCAGGCCTTGGCGCGCTTGACGTTGCGATCGTCAGCGAGCAGTTCGCTTGGGCATGCCCAGGCATGGCGACGGCGCTCGGCATGAACGGCCTGGCGGCTGAACCGATCATCATCGCTGGCACGGAGGAACAGAAGCGCCGCTGGTTGCCTCGCTTAACCCAAGGCGAATATGCAAGCTATGCTGTCACGGAGCCCGATGCGGGATCTGACGTTGCCAGTATGACGACCCGTGCTGAACGCCGTGGCGACCACTATGTCATTAACGGCGTAAAGCGCTGGATTGGCAATGCCCCGCACGCAAACTTCATGGTGGTCTTTGCCAAGACTGATCCATCGGCTGGCCATCGGGGTATCAGTGCCTTCATTGTCGAGCGGGATACGCCTGGTATTGAAGTGCGCAAGTTGCACAAATTCGGTCAGCGTGCCGTGCAGAATGGCGAGATTACCTTTACTGATGTCGTGGTGCCTGCTGAAAACCGTCTCGGGAACGAGGGCGATGGCTTCCTGATCGCGATGAAAGTCTTTGACCGCACCCGTCCGATGGTCGCGGCATTTGGTGTTGGTGTGATCCAGCGTTGCCTCGATGAATCGCTGCGATATGCCCTCCAGCGGCGCACGATGGGCCAGCCGATCATCCAACATCAGGCTGTTGGTCATAAGATTGCGGAGATGCAAATCCGTCTCAATGCCGCTCGGTGGCTCACCTATCACGCTGCCTGGCTTGCTGACCAAGGGCAGCGCAATACGCTCGAGGCTGCCCTTGCGAAGGCGTTCGCTGCTGATAGTGCAATGTGGGCCGCAACGGAGGCAATGCAAATCTTTGGTGGGAACAGTTACAGCATCGATTACCCGATCGAGAAGATTTTCCGCGACACCAAGCTCTTGCAAATCTACGAGGGTACAAGCGAGATCCAGCGCAACATTATCGTGCGGGAGCTTGCCAAAGCGGCAATCGCAGCAGCGACAGCCGCTGCGGGTGTGCCAGCCTTCTAGTGTGGCGCGCGGTGCGCTTGCGGAACACTGAGAGCACGCAACCGTTGGAGAGGAGCCTGGCAATGTTACGCGGACTCATGATGGACTATCAACTCACCCTTCCTGCCATGCTTCGACGAGCCGAAACATTCTTCCCCCATAAGGAAATCGTCACCCGGCTCCCCAACAAGGAGCTATTCCGCTATACCTACGCCGATATGGCGCGCCGCACAAAGCAACTTGCGCTTGCACTGCAACGCCTTGGTGTCCAGGAGGGTGATCGAGTTGCGACACTCTGTTGGAACCATCATCAGCATCTCGAAGCCTACTTCGGTATCCCAGCGACGGGTGCGGTGCTGCATACCCTTAACCTACGCCTGCCGCCCGACGACTTAGCCTATATCATCAATCACGCCGAAGATCGCGTGATCTTAGTTGACCAAATCTTGTTGCCGGTTTTCGAGCGCGTGCGCGACCGCGTTCAACCTGAGCATGTCATTGTCGTCGGCGCCGCTGGCCCAGTGCCCGAGGGAATGCTCGACTATGAGCAGTTGCTCGCAGCTGAAGACCCCAATGCGTTCACCTATCGTGAGTTGAACGAGTGGCAAGCTGCAGCCATGTGTTATACCTCGGGCACGACCGGGCGGCCAAAGGGCGTTCTCTACTCGCACCGTGCCATTGTGCTCCATTCGCTGGTCAGTGCCTTGCCTGACTGTACTGCTCTCTCAGAATCAGATGTGTTAATGCCCGTTGTGCCAATGTTCCATGTGAATGCCTGGGGGATGCCCTTCACAGCTACCATGCTCGGTGCCAAGCAGGTCTTCCCAGGTCCTCACCTCGATCCCCAGAGCTTGGCTGAGTTGATCCATCAGGAGCGTGTCACGTTCACCGCTGGTGTGCCAACGATCTGGCTCGGCTTGCTGCAGTTCCTTGACAAGCATCCTGGCGAGTATGACCTCTCAAGCTTGCGAGCTATTACATCGGGTGGTCAGGCCGCGCCCGAGGCCATGATTCGGGGGTTCCAGGAACGGCATGGGATTCATGTCTACACTGGCTGGGGCATGACCGAGACAACGCCGATTGGCTTGCTCGTTGGGCAAACGAAGGAGTTGCTTGAACGGCCACTCGATGAGCAGTATCGCTATCGCGCGAAGGCTGGTCGACCGTTGCCCTTCTTTGAAGTGCGCATTCGCAATGAGAACGGTATTGCTCCGTGGGATGGCAAGACCATGGGTGAGCTGGAGGTGCGCGCTCCATGGGTTGCCAGCGCGTACTACAACTACCCTGAAGGTGCTAGCTCCTTTACTGAGGATGGATGGTTGCGCACAGGCGACATTGCGACGATCGATCCCGAGGGCTGGGTTGAAATCCAGGATCGGGCGAAGGATGTGGTCAAGTCCGGTGGCGAGTGGATCAGCTCAGTGCGTCTTGAGAATGCACTCATGGCGCATCCCGCAGTTGCCGAAGCTGCTGTCGTGCCGGCCGAGCATCCCAAGTGGCTCGAGCGGCCGATCGCGCTGGTGGTGCTCAAGGAAGGCCAGCACGCTACTCCGGAAGAGTTGCGCGCGTTCCTTGAACAGCAGTTCCCACGCTGGTGGTTGCCGGATGCCTTCATCTTCGTCCCTGAGATTCCGAAGACCTCGACCGGCAAATTCCTGAAGGCTGCTTTGCGTGACCAGTATCGCAAGTATCTGATTGAATCAGGGTTGGCTGTTACGCCCTCGTCCGAATAGCCAGCCGTTGTCGCTGACGCTCGACCATGCAGGAATGAGATCGGCGCCGGGGCTGACCAGTACTGCCGCCCCGGCGCCGGTGCGCATGGTGTATGGCTAACTGCGCTCACGGCCAACTTCATAGTGCACGTTGCGTGCCTCGAAGAAGTTGACCAGTTCTGGTACATCAAGCTGGGTGGCCATCCACTTGAGTGGGTTAGGATTGCCAAACGCGGCCGGGAGCCCGAGTTCCTCGAGACGCCGGTCAGCCACGTAACGAACGTAGCCGTTGAGCGCGTCGGCGCTGAGCCCGATGATCGGCTGCGGCAGGACTGCGCGGTTATACCGCTCTTCGAGTTCCACTGCCTCGAGAATGAGCTGCTGGACGGTTTGTGCAAATGCTGGCGTCATAATCTCTGGATGCTCTTCGAGTAATGTTGTGATCAGGTGGATGCCGAACGAAAGATGCAGGCTCTCGTCCTTCAACACCCAATCGACGATACTGCACAGCCCGCGTAGCAGGTTTCGCTGTCGGAAGGCCAGTGCCAGCGCAAAGCCTGAATAGAAGAAAATTCCTTCCAGCACAACGAAGAAACCGATGAGGTTATGGCACAATCGCTGCACACCTTCGACTGTCGAAATGTCCGGCTCAACAAGCCATCCTTCGATTAGCCGACGCTGGAACGCCTCCTTGGCAGCGACATCGGGGTGATCGGTATGAAGCGCGAAGACCCGCGCTCGGTCGACTGGCAACGTCTTGATGACATATTCAAATGCCATAGTGTGGTTCGCTTCTTCCCAGGCCTGGCGCGCGAGGTAGAGCCGTACTTCCGGTGCCGTGATTGGCCGGTAGAGCGAGAGGAGCAGGTTCGTCGTAACGAGCGATTCCATGGGATTGAAGAAGCCCAAGAACATCTCGACCGCTCGTCGCTCTTCATCGCTGAGTCGCTCGTGCCAGTCACGCACGTCATCATGGAGCGGGACTTCCTCCGGGAACCAGGTATTATGTTTGGCTTGTTGTACATGAGCATACGCCCAGGGATATCGTAGAGGGAAAAGCTCAACGGCAGCGAGTGGATCACCACCAAGGAGTGAGCGCGCTGGTGCTTCTGCCATTGCTGTTGCCTCCTTCTTCCGCGTCTGTGTTCATCACTTTGCCGGGGCTACTGGCAGCTCTCGCACGTGCCGTCGAGGCTGCAATGGGCGCCATTTGCGCTATGCATGCTGTTCTGTGCTAGCACGTCTTGCTCAGCGAGTTGCACCCACTGTGGGCGTCGCCGTGCCTTGTTCACCGCAACCGTCGACTGTTCTGCCTGCATGCGTGGCTGGACGAAGCAGTAATAGGTGCTCTTGAGACCTTTGCGCCATGCTGTGAGATAGACCTCGCTCAGCTGTCCAGGGCGGTCGGCATGGTGGTACAGGTTGCGGCTTACACCCATGTCAACCCACTTCTGGACGCGTGCCGCAACCTCAATGTAGGCTTCGGGCGTGATCTGGTAGGCAGTGGGGAAGCGGTCGACGAGATCTGGCGGGCATTCGGGAATCTGCCGTAGGTCGCCACGGGCTTCGATGAGTCGGGGCACGAGTGCGGTCCATAACCCGCGCTGACGCAAGCTCTCCACCAGCACTGGGTTAATTTCAAGGAACTTGCCCGAGAGCGTCTGCCGGCTGAACACATTGCTGTAATACGGGTCGAGACTTGGTGTGGTCCCTGCGATCAAGGCAATCGTTGCCGTTGGGGCAATAGCCATCACCGCGCCATTCCGCATCCCACGTCGCACGCGTTCCCGAACAACGTCCCAGTCCAGCCGCATGGTGCGATCGACCGCGATCGGCTGCTCGCGTCGCTCATCGAGTTCGGCGATGGTGTCAATCGGCACTTGTCCGCGTGCCCAGCGGCTCTGGGCGAAGGTTGGGAAGCTCCCGCGCTCGCCTGCGAGTTCGTGACTAGCCAAAATCGCGTGGTAACTCACGAACTCAGCGAGCTGATCGGCGAGTTCAGCTGCTGCTGGGGCGTTGTACGACAGCCCTTGCCGGGCTAACACTTCAGCAAAGCCCATCATCCCCAGCCCAACTGGTCGATTCCGCAGATTGCTCGCTTCGGCTCGTGGTGAGGGATAGAGGTTGAGATCGATCACATTGTCCAACGCTCGCATGGCAAGTCGCACTGTGTGAGCCAGTTGATCCCAGTCCATCGTGCCGTCGGCTCGCAGGTGGCGTGCGAGGTTCACACTGCCGAGGTTGCAAACGGCAACCTCCTCGTGACTTGTTGGCAAGAAGATTTCGGTGCAAAGATTGCTTGAGTGGATCATGCCGGCCAACATAGCGCGATGGTTTGCCGTGTCCTTGAACGTGATCCAGGGATGGCCGGTTTCCATGAGGCTGGCGAGTATCTGCAGCCAAAGTTCGCGAGCTGGCAGGCGCCGCCAGGCGCGGCGCGGTAGCTCGCCGTTCGCAGCCTGTTGGCAGAGGGTGCGGTAGCGCGCGCTGAATGCTTCGCCGAACAACTCGGGGAGTTCGGGCGCAACAGCCGGGTCGAAGAGGTACCAGTCGGCATCAGCCTCGACACGTCGGAAGAATTCATCGGGGATCCATAGCGCAGTGTTGAGCGACGGTGTGCGTCGATAGGGATCGCCAGCATTGCGCCGTAGGTCGAGGAAGGCTTCGACTTCCAGGTGCCACGGCTCGAGATAAACACACATGGTGCCGCGTCGCCGTCCACCTTGGCTCACTGAGGCAAGCAGTGCGTCATAGAGGTGGAGGAAGGGAATCAGGCCACCACTCGTACCGTTGATGCCCTTGACCGGTGAGCCAACCGCGCGAATCTTGCTTACTGCCGTGCCGATCCCACCCGCATATTTGGCGAGCATCCCAAATTCGTGTGCCGAACTGAGGATGCTTTCCAGACTGTCTTCGACTTCAGCGAGGTAGCAGGAAGCCAATTGGTGATGCGGTGTGCCGGCATTGAAGAGCGTTGGCGTGCTCGGTACGTAGTGCAGCGTACTCATCAGCTTATACCAGCGGAGCGCCCACTGCTCACGTTCCCCGCGTGGTTCGCGCAACGCCAAACCCATGGCTACCCGCATCCAGAGCGCTTGCGGGGCTTCAAGAAGCTGCCGCGTTTCGGGATGACGCACAAGATAGCGATCAGCCAGTGTTGCCAGTGCAACGTAGCTCAGAAGGGCATCCCGTTCCGGGACAATGGCTTGCGCTAGCAACTCAAGGTCGTAGTCAAGTAGGGCTGGATCAAGCGCACCGACTTCGACGCCGTACCGTACATACGTCGGAAAGTAGTCACGGTAGGCAAGGTGTGGCTGCCCAGCAATCTCCAATGCGATCTTCGCCAGCAACGCTCGCGCGGCGTCAGCCTGTGCTTCAGGCTCTTCTGGCAGGCGCTGGAGGGAGTCAAGAATGCGCTGTTCGAGCCACGCAGCTGATGGTACGGCCTCAGTGTGCAACGACGTCGCCAGCGATGCAGGTGCGCGGAGTTCTGCAACCATGGTGTCCTCCCTTCAGTGTGAGTTCAGGCGGGTGACGTGATGCCGATGGTCACACCACGCCGTGTGTTCCCGGGAATGCGCATGCCCACACGGCGACGGCATCCGTGTTGTCGCGAGCCTCCACGACCGACAGTGCGGTCATCTGCGGCACGCTGCATTGCGCCCACCCGCGAGACGCAATCGCAGCCAGAGGGGAGCGAGTCGGTCTTCGGGCTTGCGGATCACCCTACTTGCCGCGTCTTCCCAGCGGAGTTTCCGCCAGTGACACGCGAGTGCGCCTGGGGTGACGCCTCGCTGCGGCGTTCGTCCCCGCTCACCGCTGCGGGGCAGCGCCGGATTTGCACCGGACTTCCCGGCACTCGCTCCCGGCCGGGCCACAAGATGCTGAGTGTTTCTCGCTGTTTGCCCCTGCATCTTGTGGTCATCCCCTAGTCTAGTCAGGCGTCAAGGAAGCGGCAAGGGTTGCCAGGGAGGCAAGGAGACATAATCCGAGGCGGGCTTTCGCTCGTCTTCAGCGGATTTGCTGCGAAGGGCCAATGGTGCTGCTGGCCAACCTGTCACAGTGTGGCAGGTTGGCCATGGTGTCGAGATGGCTTGACATCGACGGTTTAGGACGTGCGGGGTTGTAGGTGGGTGCTTGGAGCAGTGCCACAGTGCGTTGCTGAAAGACTCCGTAAGCGCAGCGAATTGGTGACGACGAAGACTGAACTGAAGGCCATAGCACCAGCAGCAAGCATCGGGTTCAGTAGCCCGACTGCAGCAACCGGGATAAGAATGACATTGTACGCGAATGCCCAGAAGAGGTTCCAGCGAATCGTCCGCAGCGTGCGCCGCGCTAACGTTAGCGCGGTGACTACGCCGCGCACGTCGCCGCCGATCAGGACGATGTCGCCGCTTTCAATTGCGATGTCCGTCCCAGTCCCTATCGCGATTCCAACGTCGGCTTGTGCAAGCGCCGGGGCATCGTTAATCCCGTCGCCAACCATGCCGACACGTTCACCTTGTGCTTGGAGCGTTCGTACGATCTCGGCCTTCTGCTGAGGTAGCACTTCCGCGATCACGCGGTCGATCCCGAGTTGGGATGCAATAGCCTTGGCCGTCGCTGTGGTGTCACCGGTTACCAGCACAAGGGAAAGTCCCAGAGCACGAAGTGCCTCGACAGCCTCACGGCTGCCCGGCTTGAGGGTGTCAGCCAGGGCGAGGACTCCCACGACTTGGTGAGAGCGCGCGACAAGGACCGCGGTCTTCCCCTCGGCAGCCAGCTTGGCGACGATCGCCTGCGCTTCGCCGAGCGCAATGCCCTGCGACGCTAAAAATCGTGCATTACCAACTAGCACTGGCGCGCCCTCGATCGTGGCCTGAATGCCAAGGCCCGGTTCAGCTTGGACATTGGTAACCGTCCCGTCTAGCTCAAGCCCACGGGCTTGTGCCGCGGCGACGATGGCCCGACCAAGCGGGTGCTCACTGCGGGATTCCGCCAGCGCTGCTAGTTTCAACACAGATGCCTCGTCCAGCTCGGCGAGCGGCACCACGTCTGTCACTTCAGGTTTGCCGTTCGTCACCGTGCCGGTCTTGTCGAGTACGAGCGTCGTGAGCTGAGCGGCCCGCTCAAGTGCCTCACCACCTTTGATCAGCACACCGTGACTCGCACCAGTACCAGTTGCGACGATGATCGCCGTTGGGGTTGCAAGGCCCATTGCACACGGGCAAGCAATAACGAGCACAGCGACAGCGGGGAGCAATGCTTGGCCAACCGTGCCGGTGGCGAAGTACCAGCCGACGAATGTCACGGCAGCGACGGCCATAACAACTGGGACAAAGACGCTGGCCACGCGATCAGCCAGAGACTGGATCGGTGCCTTTGACCCCTGCGCCTGCCGCACGAGCCGGATAATTTGAGCAAGTGTCGTCTCAGCGCCGACCCGCGTTGCCCGAAGAGTAAACGTCCCTGTCGTGTTCACGGTGCCACCAAGGACCTGGCTGCCCGGCGCTTCCTCAACGGGGATGCTTTCACCGGTCATCGCGCTTTCATCAACGGCAGAGCGACCTTCGACAACAATGCCGTCAACCGGGATCCGCTCGCCTGGCCGCACAATGACGAGGTCACCCGGCCGGACCGCACTCGCTGGTATGTCGACCTCTCGCCCGCCGCGGATAACATGTGCCGTGCTCGGTTGCAGCCGTACCAGTGCACTGACTGCAGCTGACGTTTGTCCACGAGCGCGCCGCTCCAGGTAGCGCCCCAGCAGAATCAAGGTAATGATCACCGTTGCCGTGTCATAGTACAGCTGCATACTCGCCTGATGGTGGAGTCGCGAGGCGGTGAGACGTGGCAGGATCGTGTTCCATGCTGAGTAGAAAAATGCCGCTGTCGTGCCTAAGCTCACCAGCGTGTCCATCGTGAACTGGCCATGCCGCAGGTTCTTCAGTGCCGTAGCATGGAAGCGCCAACCAGCGTATGCCCACACTGGCAACGACAGGGCCAGGAGGACGAGGTCAACACCTGGCCAGTGCATGAAGAACATGTTGAGTACGGCAACAGGAACTGTCAGGATGGCGCTGAGGAGCAAATCACGACGCAGGCGCGCAAGCTGTTGATCGTTCGATCCTTCTGTTTCGGCTGCTGCTTCCGTTCCACTTGGTTCATCAACGACCTGCGCGTGATAGCCCGCAGCTTCCACCGCGCGGAGCATCGCATCGATCGTAGCCTGGGTGGGATCATAGTGTACTTGGGCTTGCTCAGTTGCGAGGTTGACGGTTGCCTCGGCAACGCCCGGCACGCGCTGTAACGCCCGTTCGACGCGTCGCACACAGGAAGCGCAGGTCATACCCTCGATCGCAAGTGTCACGATCGCAGCATGCGCCTCTCCGGCGTCACTGTGTTGGTCAGTGTTGTGTACCTCCAACACCCGCGCGCCGTAGCCTGCTGCTTCGACTTGCTGCACGAGGGCCGCTTCGTCTACTGCTGTGGGATCAAAGACAACGCGAGCTTGTTCCGTCGCAAGGTTGACCGATGCCTGTGCTACGCCTGGTAGCTTGCTCAGCGCACGTTCAACCCGACGGACACACGAAGCGCACGTCATTCCTTCAATGGCGAGCACTGCCTCTGCTGGTGATCCTGTTTGTTGTTCAGGTATTCGGTCGCGCGTTTCCGTCGTGTTCATCGTTAGCTCACACTCTGGGTAAATCGCTCAACGGCCTCCGTCAGCTCCTGGATGAGCATCTCGCGCTCTTCTGGTGCAGCGGTTAGCAAGCAGCCGCGGATGTGGTCTTCCAGGAGGAGCAAGCCGATGCTGCGAGCTGCGGCAATGACCGAAGAGAGCTGAGTTAAGACGTCAACACAGTAGCGATCTTCTTCGATCATGCGTTGAATGCCTCGCACTTGCCCTTCGATACGGCGTAAACGGGCAAGAATGCGTGCTTTGTCCTGGCGATACGAATCGACTCGCTTCACAGAATGCTCGCTGTGTTCAGGTGGCATGCTGTCCATCGTATCCTCCATGCACGCCGATGCGTACGTGTGATACTCCTCTAGGGATTATACCCCCTGAGGGTATCACTTGCAATGATCATGATGGGCGATGCAGCGATTAGGCTTCGGGAGCCGGCGGTGGAGGCGTGTCCCGTGAAACGAGATGATCAAAGTATGCGCGCAGTTGCGCAAGATCTTCCTCGCTGAGGTCTTCAATCCGGAGCATGCTGTTGCGTGCTCCTTCGAGGGCGCGAATAAGCTCGTCAAGTTTGAGTTGCACTGCCACGCTATCGCGATTGACTGCGTTCTGAATGAGGAAGACCATCAGAAAGGTGAGCACTGATGTAGCTGTATTAACTACGAGTTGCCAGGTGTCGCTGAAGTGGAAGATGGGTCCACTTACCGCCCAAATGACGATGCCGAACAGAGCAGCAATGAAGGCCACCGGGTGTCCCATGGCCCATGCAGTCCAACGCGAGAACCGGTCGAATGCTTGTATAACCTTTGGCTTCATGTGCCCTCCAAACGTCTGACGTCAATATGTGTCGTGAGCCGACGCAATGCTCGCGCACGATCATAGCATGCGTGCGGCTACCTGAGTACAAGGGTCTGGACTATGCCAGTTTGGAGGTGGACCGTCCGGATCGCGTGATTATTCGTGTCAGCGATGTAGAGTACGCCGTTGCCGACAGCCAGCCCGCCGGGTTCCCAGAATGTTGCGTTGTCAGCCGGGCCGTCCTGCAGTCCTGGCTGGCCGGTGCCGAGCCAGCTTCGGCATTCCCGCGTTATCGGGTCGAGCCGTTTAATCTTGTTGTTATAGCTATCGGCAACGTAGAGCGTGCCAGCCTGCCAGGCTACGTCAAGCGGATGTTGCAGCCGCACCGCGTCACCAGTGCCATCCCGGTCGCCGAAATCAAACAGACCGACGCCGACGAGCCGGTGAACGAGCAGGTCACGGGGTGCTTTCCCAACCCGGGGCAGATCAACAGCCCGAATTGCGCTCGCTTCACTATCTGCTACGTAGAGCACATTGTTACCAAGGGTAAGCCCGCTTGGTTGAGCAAACCACGCCCGTTCCAGCGGCCCACCTTGGATGCCTTCCATGCCCGAGCCAGCGTAGGGGCGGAGCATGCCACTGACGAGATCAAGTGCCCAAATCTGGTGCATGCCAGCCATTGCGATGTAAAGTGTTGTTCCATCCAACGCTAAGGCCCATGGGCTCCGCAAATCGCGTTCACGGGCAGGGCCAGCGCTTGCATAGGTGAATCCAAGCTGGCCAGCCCCCGCGATGGTTTCGACAGTGCCGTGGTCCAGGTCGACGCGTCGGATTGCATGGTTGCCGGTGTCCGCGACGTAGAGTGTCTGATCCTGTACGACAAGCCCATAGGGATGTGAGAACGCCGCGGTTTCAACGGTACCGTCATTGAATCCAGCGATGCCGCTGCCAATCATCTGCTGGACGTGCCCTGTGGGGTCGGTGACGACAATCCGATGGTGTCCAGTATCAGCAATGAAGAGGCGCTGATGTACCGAATCGAAAAAGACTTTGCCCGGAAATGCCAACAAGCTGTCTGGCTGTGGCTCTGGCTGAAGCCAGTCACGCGGCTGGCGATCGATGAGTCCTTGTGCATCATACTCGCGGATTAACCGGCGTAAAACGGCGGCAAGACGGTCTGCTGGCACTTCACCAGCTTGTGCGCCGACAACGTAGCCGCGTGGATCGAGAATCGCGATCGTTGGCCACGCATTGACGCCGTACTGCCGCCAGAGCCGCAGTTGTGGGTCGTTGACGACGGGATGGGTGATGCCGTAGCGTCGGACTGCTTGCCGGACGTTCTCATCGTCGTGTTCAGCAGGAAACTTTGGCGAATGTACGCCGATGACGATAACCTCATTGGCAAACTCATGCTCGACTTTCCCCAACTGGGAAAGGAGATGCAAGCAGTTAATTCAACAGTAAGTCCAGAAGTCGAGGATGACGACTTTGCCACGAATGTCTGCCAAGGTGACTGGTCGTGTCGTGTTAAACCAGCGGAGACCGTTGGGAAAATCTGGCGCTCGGACCGGGCCCCAATCGAATGCTGCCATTGTTCTGCTCCTTCACTTTCCCTGCAATCCTACCGGATCTGGCACGGTGGTGTGAGCATACGGCATCACACCTTCAGAGAAAGATGTTGTGTGTCGACAAATACCTGTGGGCTTATCGATTAGAGTGGTCGTACTTATTGTCAGCGAAGGGACTGCGCAGGAATGACTGAGGGGTGCAGATCACGTGGTACGTGCGTCTGCCAAGCCAACGTTTCGGCCGCGCCTTCTGAAGGACGGTATCTTTTTATCTGGCCTGTCAATATGCATGCAGCAACGAAACTCCGTCGTGCATGTGTCGATACTGGTTGTGCAGTGCACGAGGTCGATGCTGGGATGATCGTAACCCTCGGTGATACGCAGACGCCTGCCGATCTCTTGCAGCACCTGCTGCGCGCTGTGACGCGTGAAGAGGCCGAGCATACCCGCGTCCTTGTTGCTCGCGAGCCGTCACTCCAACTTGCCGACGTGCCCAATATCCGCTCACTGCGCCAAGCGACGGCCTATGCGCAGGGCATTTGGCTGCGCACGTTGCTCGCTGAACATCGGCTCACCAGTGTCTTTCAGCCTATTGTCCGGGCTGATCGCCCAAGCGAAATCATCGGCTATGAAGCGCTCCTACGTGGTGTTCATGAAGATGGCAGCTTGCTCCCGGCCGGTATGATTCTTTCGGCAGCCCGCGACGCCGGTCTCATGACAGCTCTTGATGTTGCTGGCCGCACGTGCGCGATTCGCGAGGCGAAGCGTCATCATTTGTCTGGCTTACTCTTCATCAATTTCACGCCGACAGCGGTGTACGATCCTGCGGCATGCTTAATGACAACAGTGAAGGCCGCTCATGATGCTGGATTGAATCCAGCGTCCGTTGTGTTCGAGGTTATTGAAGCCGAAGAACTCGATGATCTGGAACATGTCCAGGCTGTATTGCAAGCCTATCGTGCATTTGGCTTCCGCGTTGCGCTTGATGATATCGGCTCAGGCTATTCCGGCCTAAGCTGGCTGAGCGTGCTGCGCCCAGATTTTCTGAAAATTGATCGCCAGCTTGTCCACGGTGTCGCTGATGATCACGTGAAGGCAACCATCCTGAACAAGATTATCGAGCTTGGCCATGAGCTTGGCATTACGGTCATTGCTGAGGGCGTTGAACGCTTGCACGACTTCTTCTGGCTGCGCGACCATGGTGCTGCACTGGTGCAAGGGTTCCTGTTTGCACGGCCAGCGGCGCCGCCACCAGCTATTGACCCTGCGGTTCTCGAGCGCGTTGCCTAGCTCCTCTTCACGACGGGGCAGCGCTCTCCTATACTGGAGTTATCCGGGAGCGGCTGCCCCGTCAGTGCAGCCAAACGGTTTACCCTAGGAGGTTGTATGTATACCGGCACGTCGCTGTCGGGCACGTCGCGTTTTGCCCGCAGCCAGGAACTCTTTGCACGCATTGCGCGGACGATCGCGGGGGGCGAAAGCTCCTATGCCCGGCTGAAGAAAGGTCTTGAACTCTGCTTCGATCATGGCGAGGGCTCACATTTCTGGGATGTCGATGGAAATGAGTACATCGACTATTCGCTTGGTTATGGGCCGCTCCTCTTTGGGCATCGTCCGCAGTGGCTCATTGAGGCGGTAATGGAAGCGGTTGCGCACTATGGTACCCTCTCGACGTTTCCCTACGAGCTCGATGCCGAAGTTGGCGAGCTGATTACCGAGCTTGTACCAGGCGTTGAGCTCCTCCGGTTCGCCAACTCCGGCACCGAAGCAACAATGGCTGCTGCCCGCCTTGCCCGCGCGTACACTGGCCGTACGAAAATCGTGCAGATGGAAGGCGGCTATCACGGCTGGGCTGACACGCACTTCTGGTCGAGCCATCCCGATGTCTGGCAACCAACGATTCGTCCGTACTCTCCAACGCCAATTCCAGGCTCTCGCGGCATCCCGGCTGTGTATGGTGACGCACTCCTCATTGCCCAATACAATGATCGCGAAGGACTCGAACGTCTCTTCGCAGAGCATGGATCAGACATTGCGGCAGTGCTCGTTGAGCCGGTGCAGTGCAATAGTGGCGTTATCCTTCCCGAGCCTGGCTATCTGGAGTTCTTGCGAGAGATTACCAAGGCCTATGGAGCGCTATTAATTTTCGACGAGGTGATCACCGGCTTTCGGCTTGCTCCTGGTGGGGCACAAGAACGGTTCGGTGTTATCCCTGATCTTGCCACCTTTGCCAAGGCGCTTGGCGGAGGTTTCCCGATTGCTGCTTTTGGTGGCTCGGCTGACGTCATGGCATTGGAAGCGACCAACCAGGTCATGCATGGTGGAACATATACCGCGAATGTCCTCGCGCTGGCTGCGGCGAAGGCTGTGCTGACACGCATCCGCGAGCAGCGCGAGGCAATCTGGGCTATCCTCGATGGCTTTGGGGAGCAGCTTCGTCAGGGGTTGCAGGAAGCGTGTGAGGCCGCTGGCCTGCGCTGCATCGTCCAGGGGATTGGGCCGGTATGGCATATCTTCTTTGCGAAGCACGATGCTCCTGCTCTTGATCGGATTCGCAACTATCGTGATGCCCACGCTTACGCCAGTATCGATCTCTTTGATCGCTTCCACCGCGCAATGCTGGAGCGTGGTGTCTATTTCCATCCGTATCATCTGGAGCGGTGGTTCCTCTCGGCTGTTCACACGGCTGATGATGTTGCCCAAACGCTCCAGGCTGCTGCCGAGGCTGCGGCCGACGTTGCAGCCTCACTGCGACGTCAGCCCGAAGGCGCTGGTTCCGTGACAACCATGTCGGGCATTGCCCAGTAGGGGTGTCTGTGGCGCGATAGTTGAGAGCAAAGCGAAGGCCGGACCCACCCGGGTCCGGCCTTCTTCGGGGGAAGGGGATGAGCGTGTTTAGGAGAGGAGGTTGAGCAGCACAATAACGTGGCGGCTCACCATCGTCACGTGGTTGTTTGCATCATAGGCACGGATAATGACAGTGACATTCACCTGCAATAGCCCTACCCCTGGCAGGAGATTCCCAGGCACGCTGGCCGATGTTGAGAATTGAACAGAGGGTTGTGGCGGAGTGAGCGTCTTGATCGTGATCTCGCCAGTCGTACCGCGGCTTGTCACGATTTCGTAGGTGACGCGGGACACGCCGCACCGATCGCTTGCTGTACCGCTGATTGGGATTCCACCGAGCACGAGGATAGCGATGGTCGCTCCTTCACTTGGCGAGGTCACGTTCAAGGTTGGGGCTGCCGGGCAGGTTGGTGTCGGTGTTGGGGTTGGTGTAGCAGGTGGGGTTACTGTTGGTGTTGGCGTCGGAGTCGGTGTTGGCGTCGGAGTCGGTGTTGGCGTTGGTGTGCCACCACCCCCGGTGCCGCCACCACCGGCGCCACCGCCGCTGCCGGAGCCACCACCAGGCGTCGGTGTCACCGTCGGCGTTGGGCTACTTCCACCCGAGGAACCACCCGAACCGCCAGATCCGCCAGGCCCACCGTTTCCACCACTTGAACCACCAGATCCACTAGATCCACCGGTCCCACCGTTGCCACCACTTGAACCACCGGATCCGCCAGTGCCACTACCGGTTCCAGTGCTTCCTCCTGACGAACCGCCGGTGCCTCCGCTTCCGGTATTCCCGCCACTGTTCCCGCCAGTACCGCCGCTCGTGCCACTACCGGTGCTACCACCGCTGCCTCCCGAGGTACCACCTCCACCACTGGTGCCGCCGGTATTGCTGCCCGCGCCACCAGATCCGCCTGAGCCTGGTGCTGGACAGGCAACGGCGCCCACCCCGTCGTAACGCCATCGATAATAGTGCTGACCGATGTTGCCCATCTCGACTTTCCAGGGATCAGGGTTGGACGGTGTGTAGGTTAGCACCCGGCGTTCAAAGACCTGAAACATCACCCACTGTTGCGTACCAGCTACCTTGGCCTGCACCCAGTAGGGCTCAGAGATTGGATAGCCCATCACGTAAATCCAGTTGAACCATGGAGTTTGCGTTTGATAGTTGCCGTTGTTGTAGATGATTCCTTCGTGGTTCATGAAATCCCAGAATGCCCGAGGGATATTATGACCAAGTGTCGTGTCGTAGTAGACATACTCGAGGTCGGCGCTCTGTCCGCCTGGATAGGTACCTCGTGTCCCGTCTGGATTGAGCACGGTCATTGCGTAAGAACCAGTTTGTTGGGGAGCGCCCGTACCACTCGTATTAATAAGGTTGCGTAGATCGGCATAGGTTGGCCAGGCATTGTCAGGATCACCAACGACGGAAATATGGGCACCATCGCAACGATCGAGGAATTGAGCGTTGCCAACCTGAATACGCCCAAGAATCAGCTCTTCGCTGAGGAGTCCGTTCGTGATGTACCAAGGGCTATTGGGATCGGTGACATCGGTCAGGCTAATCTCCATGCGACTTTTGTCGAAATACTGAACGAGGCGTTTGCCTCCGGGGCTCTCGGTGTAGGGTTCGTAAAGCCCTGGCGTATTTGGCCCTGGGCCCCAGAGCCATGAGCGGTTGGTTGCGGTATGGGAGGAGACGGGGAGGTCGTAGCGCTCCCATAGCAATCGCATGGTCGGATCAGCAAAATCAGCAGCCTGGACAGGGTCATGAGCTGTCCAGAGTGGAAGAACGAGCGTCAACGCAAGCCAGCACATGGCTAGGCGTAACCAGAGGGAGTGGCGTCTCATCGCGGCACCTCCATGATGACAGCCATTGCACTGAGAGCCGACCGCCATTGCCACATGGGCCCATGTGATGGATTGGTTGGTCGTTCTCTTATTCGAGTGTACGGAGGTGGCGCTGCGCTAGTTCATGAAGAAAAGGTCAGGGAGCTGCGCATGCTTTTGGGTGGGGGTGGTTGCCTGACTGTCACAGGGATCTGCAAAAGAAGAAAACTATTGCTCGGATTGCCCCCGTTTGCGTTGAGAAAGTGGGGGCTTGTAGAACGGCAGGAACGAAAGAATCCCCGAAAGCGCACGATGGCTTTCGGGGAATGTAGGCTATGAAAGGGGGAGAGCCTTACCCGCGCTTCTCGTAGTACTCGCGGTTCTTAACGAGATAGTGGGCCCACTTCTCGGGCAAGTCCTCTTCAAAGAAGATCGCCTCGACCGGGCAAACTTCTGCGCACACACCACAGTCGATGCATTCATTTGGATTAATGAAGTACTGGTCGGCTTCATCGTCCGAGTGAATGCAGTCAACTGGGCAGACCTCCACGCAGGAGGCATCTTTCACACCGATGCATGGCTCTGCAATGACATAGGTCATGTGACATTCCATCCTTTCTGCTGGTCACGCATTGACCTGCTGGGCGGCGCCGTTGCCGCTGCAACCTCCACGCGTAGTGTACTGAGTGTGATTTCATATGCCTAGGGGGAAGCATACCAAGGAAAAGCGCGACAGCGCTGGACTGCTCCAGCGCTGTCGTGAGGTTTGCTCTGTTCGCGATGCTTACCGCGGGATCTTGCCTTCAGCGTAGAGCCATTTCACGAAGCGCAAGCGGTTCCACTGCTTGCGCGAGTCCATGTACTCAATGTACGGGTACATATCTCGGAGCTCGCGAAGCCGGGCAATCTGCTCGGGTGTGAACCCTGCTTGCGCAAGCTCGCGCTCGGCGGCCTGATCCTCGGGGCGCGGCGACACAGATGGCATTCTGGTCATCGCACTCTCCTCCCTGTTCCGCCCAGCGTTTTCACTGAGCGGCCGGAGCTTTCCTCGCCCCGGATGCATCTTCAGTATACCCCAGACATAGCCGTCTGTGAATCAGCCCATTCGTCCCTAGCGCTCGGCTTCGCTTGATGTCGCCTCTTCGTCGGGCGCTGTCAGCAATGCCTCGCGTTCGAGTTGCATGCGCTGGCTCAGTCGGCGCTGACGCCGCTCCTGCTTCTTCTTTCGTGGCTGCTCCGCTTGCGCTCGCTCGAGCTTGCGCATAAACCGCTCGACTTGCCCGCCGGTATCGACGATCTTTTGCTCACCGGTGTAGAACGGGTGGCAGCGAGGGCAGAGCTCAATCCGGATCATTGGCTTTGTCGAGCCGGTGACCCAGGTGTTACCACAGGAGCAGACAACTGTTGCCTGCGGGTAGAACTTTGGATGGATGTCCTTCTTCATGCTCCCGCTCCCTGCGCCGCGACCTGAGCAGGCTGGGCGACAACCCTCTCGGGATAAACGCTGACGCGGCGCTTTTCTCGATTGATCCACTCGTACTTCACATAGCCGTCGATGAGCGCGAAGAGGGTAAAATCGCGACCCATCCCGACGTTCGTGCCTGGGTGGAAGCGTGTCCCGCGCTGCCGCACCAGAATGTTGCCCGCACGGACGAACTGACCGTCAAAGCGCTTGGGCCCGAGGCGCTTGCCAGCGCTGTCGCGCCCGTTGCGCGTGCTTCCGCCACCCTTCTTATGTGCCATGGCGTTGTCCCTCCGTGTTTATGCCTGAATCTCTTTGATCTTCAGCCGGGTCAGGCGCTGCCGATGCCCATTCTTGCGGCGGTAGCGGGTCTTTGGCTTCATCTTGAAGACGATCAGCTTTGGCCCTTTGATCTGATCGACGACTTCAGCGATGACTCGAGCGCCAGGAACATACGGCCGCCCGACCTGCGCGCCACCCTCACCACCAACAAGGAGGACTTGCTCGAGGGTGACTTCGCTCCCAGGCTCAGCTTCGAGCTTCTCAACATCAAGTACGTCTCCAGCCTGGACGCGGTATTGCTTTCCACCTGTTTGGACGATCGCGTACACCACGGCTCTCCTCGTTCGATGCTGAACAAAACGTGGACGTTGCCGTCCACATCCCTCAAGCTTAGCGTCTGGTGCCAACGCTGTCAATGCTTGCGTGCTTACACCCCGCGTGTGACGCGCTGGAAGGCCCGATTCATGCTACGTGCCAGGCGTTGGCGCCGCACGCGGTCGGGATCGCGGAAGATCCACACGAGGATCATGCCTGCGATGAAACCGCCAATGTGAGCCCAATAGGCCACGCCGCCGGTTGCCATGGTCTCAACGCCCAGCGAAGCAAGGCCTGAGAAGAGCTGCAAGATGAACCAGATACCGATCCAGATCAGGGCGGGCATGTAGAAGAGCAGAGGGATCCAACCGAGAAACGTAAGGGTGCGAATCAGCCCACCGGGATAGAGAACGAGGTAAGCACCCATGACAGCGCTAATCGCTCCACTTGCGCCAATCATTGGCACGCGACTGTCGGGGGCCGCAAGTGTTTGGGTGAGTGCAGCCGCAATACCACCGAGCAGGTAAAAGATGAGATAACGGAGATGCCCCATTGAATCTTCAACATTGTCACCGAAAATCCAGAGATACCACATGTTCCCAAGAATATGCAGCCATCCACTGTGCAGGAACATTGCGGTGATGACAGTAAGGTAGATAGGGAACCCGACATGGGGCGCAAGATCCTGGCCATGGGTGAGTTCATAGGGGGTTGCGCCGTAGGCCAGGATGAAGTGCTCCAGTTTTCGAGGAGACTGTGCAGCGAGACTCAGTTGGTAAATGAAGACAAGGACATTGATGAGGATGAGCGTGACGTTGACGATGGGAAAGCTCTGGCGTCCACTGTTGTCATCGCGAATCGGCAGCATCTCCCCCTCACCCCCCGGCCTACTTGCGCCCCTCAATTGTTTCCCTGATCCTAGCAGGATATTCCTGCTAAGATCAGGCTATGCTCTTCACAGAGAAGTTGCTGCGTTGTGGCTCGGTGCACTCGTGCGTCTAGCTTGCTGACGCCGAGTGCATCTGTTGCCAGCGTTCCTCGACTGTCTGCCAGACCCGACCAAGCAAGAGTCGTCGAGTCTCGGCTCCTGAGCGTGGTGCAACCAGCAACCCGATGGCTAAGCCGAGCGCTAGATACTTGAGCGCGGTGCGCGCCTGCCGTAGCATTCCGATCTCCTTTCAAGCCGCTCGGCTTCGCTAGGCGTGCTGGTCGGTTGCTTTCTCCACCTGCTTGCGAGCAGCATCGGCAGTATCGCGAGCAGCTTGCTCAGTGCGCTCCGCGACGTCGCGCAGTGTCTGCTCTGCTCGCTCCGCCGCGTCAGTCGCGGCTTCCTGCAGGCGCTGCCCAACGGTTGGCACTTGTTGCAGCGTGGACTGAGCGCGCTCGCGGATTTGATTTGTCAAGGTTTCCGCCTGCTCTTTCACCGGCTGCACGCGCTGCTTCAGTTCGCTGCGGATCTCCCTCCCCGACTTGGGGCTGAGAAACAGTGCAAGGAGGATACCAGCAGCCAATCCACTCAGGAAACCGACCAGAAACCCACCACGATCCTCGCGCATGTCATTCTCTCCTTCCCTTTCGCACCATCACGCGCTTATTGGTTGGTATACCACAGAGCATGTCAGTATGGCGAAGGGAAAGCCCCAGCGTTGGCGCCAGTGCTATGATTCGCATTTAGGGAAACGTTCCAGGAAAGGGGTGCACGGGGGTGGATCTCCATGAGTATCAAGCGGCAGAGTTACTGAGCCGCTACGGCATTCCCGTTAACAGAGGGATTGTCTGCGAGACACCCGAGCAGGTGCGTGACGCTGCCCAGCAACTTGGTGGCCGCGTGGTGGTGAAGGCACAAGTGCATGCTGGTGGGCGTGGCAAGGCAGGTGGTATCAAACTTGCCAATGATCCGGACGAAGCTGCAACTGTGGCGAGCCAGATCCTTGGTATGGACATCCGCGGCCGGACCGTTCACCGGGTTTTGGTTGCCCCCGCGGTTCGCTATGTCCATGAATACTACCTTGGCGTTGTGCTTGACCGGGGCGCGCGTTCGGTTGTCGTCATGGCGAGCAGTGCGGGGGGCGTTGATATTGAGGAGGTTGCTCGCCAGACGCCGGAAAAGATTGTGCGAGAGTATGCTGATCCGTTCCTCGGTCTGCACGACTATCAAGCACGCCGCCTGGGCTTTGCCCTTGGCCTCACTCCAGACCAGGTGCGTGGCTTCGCGACAATTGCGCGGCAACTCTTTTCCGCATACAGTGAGCTCGATGCCTCGCTCGCTGAAATTAATCCTCTGGTGTTGACTGACACTGGGTCATGGCTTGCGCTCGACACCAAGATTGTTGTTGATGATAATGCGCTCTTCCGGCACCGTGAGTATGAAGCGCTGCGGGACACGCAAGCAGAGGATCCACGGGAGCGCGAGGCGCGTGCAGCTGGCGTGAGCTTCGTTGCTCTTGATGGTGAAATTGGCTGTGTCGTCAACGGCGCTGGCCTTGCAATGGCAACGATGGATGCGATCAAGCTCTACGGTGGCACGCCAGCGAACTTCCTCGATGTTGGTGGTGGAGCGAGTGCTGAGCGGGTAGCCACTGCGTTCCGCCTTGTGCTCGCTGATCCCAAGGTCAAAGCCGTGCTGATCAACATCTTCGGTGGTATTACACGGGGCGATGTTGTGGCACAAGGCATTCTTGACGCCTTGAAGGTTGTCCCTGTTCGAGTGCCGCTCGTCATTCGTCTTGTTGGCACAAACCAGGAAGAAGGGCGCCGCTTGTTAGAGGCAGCAGGCCTCACCGTTGTCGAGTCCATGGATGAGGCGGCGCAAAAGGTGGTAGCCGCGGCGAAAGGGGTGAGCGCGTGAGCATCTTGGTCGATGCAGAGACCCGTGTGTTAGTCCAGGGCATTACTGGCCGAGAAGGCTCATTCCATACGAGCCAAATGCTGGAATATGGCACGAAAATTGTTGCTGGTGTGACGCCCGGAGCCGGCGGGCGTACGGTGCATGGGGTGCCGGTCTTTGACACCGTCGCGCAGGCTGTCGCGGCTACGCAGCCGAACGCTTCGATCGTGTATGTGCCTGCTCCCTTCGCTCCTGACGCTGTCTATGAGGCGATTGATGCCGGAATTCCGCTCGTCGTTTGTATCACGGAGGGCATCCCTGTGCTCGACACCCTCAAGCTCTATCACTATGCGCGCCGCCATGGTACGAGACTAATCGGCCCAAACTGCCCGGGGTTGATTACACCAGGGCAAGCTAAGCTAGGGATCATGCCTGGCTATATTCACCGACCTGGGCCGGTTGGCATTGTCTCTCGAAGTGGAACCTTAACCTATGAAGTCGTCTGGGCGCTCACCCAAGCTGGCCTCGGTCAGTCGACGGCTGTTGGTATTGGCGGTGATCCCATTATTGGTACCTCCTTCGTTGATGTCCTCGAGCTCTTCGAAGCTGATCCGCAGACTGAGGCGATTGTGCTGATTGGAGAAATCGGCGGGACTGATGAAGAAACGGCCGCGGCGTTTATTCATGACCATGTGACGAAGCCTGTCGTTGGCTTTATTGCTGGGCGTACAGCGCCCCCAGGGAAGCGCATGGGGCATGCGGGCGCAATCATTGCTGGCGGACAGGGCACAGCTGTTGAAAAAGTTGCAGCGCTCGAAGCTGCTGGCGTCCGCGTTGCTGAGCGGCCAACGCAAGTTGCCGATCTCGTTCGCCAAGCGCTCGCGGCGCGTGCTGCATAGCGTGAGGGGCTCCTATGGCTGACCTGGCTTCATGCCGTTCAGCACTGATCACGGTCGGACGGCTAGCGGCGGCTCGCGGGCTTGTCTGGGGTACGAGTGGCAATATCAGCGCTCGGCTTGACGCAACAACCTTCCTCATCACCGCCAGTGGGACAACGCTCGACCAGCTCCAGGCATCTTCATTTGTTGTTTGTGACCTTGACGGTGAGCCTGGCGAGCCGCCGCGTGCTTCCAGCGAGATTCAGCTTCACCGGCGCATTTACCAGCGACGCCCCGATGTCAAGGCGGTGCTGCATCTCTCGCCGTTCTGGGCGACATTGGCTGCTTGTCTCGATCTGCCGTTACCGACAGATGTAACACCTGAGTCAATGCTCTATCTTGGCCAGGTCGTTCGTGTGCCCTACATTCAGCCTGGCACTGATGCGCTTGGGCTGAAGACAGCGGAACTGCTTGGTGAAGCGGGTTCCGTTGCGCTGTTGGAGAACCATGGCGCAGTCACAGTCGGGGCAACGCCTGCGGACGCGTTGCGGCGGATGGAGACACTCGAGTTTCTCTGCCGACTTGTACTGACTGCACGAACAATGCAGCTGCCACTCCGTCGGGTCGGCGAAGAGGCCGCAGAGGCCTTACGGCGAAGCGCCTATCGCCGTGCGCATCAGGAAGATCACTAAACTGGAGCTCCAGGACGACTACCGCCAGCGGCTGGCGAGCCACGGCGTGGATCGAGCAGCCGCTGGCCAATGGCACGCACAGCTGGGTAAGGGCTCGTGAGCGCGGCCTGCGCAGGAAGCGGGTGCCGATGAAGTTGCCAGAGAATCTCGGCAGCCGCTTCTGCCACGAATTGACAAGGATCGTTGACAAGCATAGCAAGAATGGGCGCGATTTCCGCTGTCGTAAGGTGTTGGGCAAGGGCTTCAAGCGCACTTACACGTACGCTTACCGGCGCATCTCGATCGCCGAGCAAAGAGGCGGCTTGCTCACGAGCGCGCTCCGTATCAAGCAGAAAAGTGAGAGCCCAGCACGCTGCTCGCATGCCCTGGCTCTCTGCATCAATGAGTCCTTGTTCCAGTCGTGAGACAAGCAATGCCGGTGCATATTCCTGCGCAATCGTTGCAGCAAGTCCACGCAGCGCAGGATCGCTATCATCGAGCGCTTGTACAAGGAGTTGCTCGGCGTCCTCCTGAGGCAGGCGGAAGGGACTTGCTGGTTCAAGGAACAACAGGACGAGGGCGGTTTCACGCACTGATGGTACGTCGTGCTGCACTGCGCGTGCTGTGATTATCCGCAGATGTGCAGGATCTGCAGCCGTGCGCTCCCAGAGTGCAAGAGCAGCGTTGCTCGCAAGCAGCCAGTCAGCATTGGCGAGCAGTGTTTCTCGATCGAGTGATGACACGACGTACCAGGTTGAGAAATCCCGCTGTGTTGTCATAAAGTCTTCTCGCCACGCAAGGAGTTGCCTTGCTACAGCCGCTGCTTGGTCGGGCGGTAGGGATGGCAGTGCACGCCGGAGTGCGCGACGGATTTCTGGATCGTGCAAGGCAGCGCTCGCGGACGCTGTATCCGCAGCCGAGTGCTGCTGTTCACTCAGAACGTGAAGGATCGTCAGCAGTGCGGCTTGGTCAGTGCAGGTGGTTCTCGCATCGTTTGCCATCATATTCACGTGCTCCCCTCTTGCTCAATTCTCCGTCGGCTGCTATCACTACAGCAACCAAGGGTTGCAGGTGTCAGGAGAGGGTATTGTTCTAGGAGGCGTGAGGTTTCCGCCAATGCGACGGATGCGCGGTTACCCAGAGGACTTTGATGACGATGTGGATGTCATGGAGGTGCGGGGCAAGCGCCCCCGTGGCCGGCCTGAGAGCATGGAGGCCGCACGTGATGCCTGGGAGCCAGTCGTCTGCCCACGGTGCGGTGCTGATCACCCTGACATGACGCGTGTCCGTTTGCGCCGGACGACCGGCGGGATTGAGGCACGCTGCGGCTACTGTGGCGCCGTTGCAGCGCGGTATGCTGCCGGCGTTTGGACATCCTGAGCACGAAAAGGAGAGAACCGACGAAGACCTTGCATTTCGGTCCTGCGCTTGACCAGCCTGCTGGACACATAGCCAGTCTGACGGAACGTCTTGCTGCTACTATCGAGGGTCTCACCCGAGCGGCGCTGCCTGAGGTTGTGCTCCATGAGGCACGCCGTGCGCTGCTCGATCACCTCGCTGTTGCAATTGCTGGCGGTACGCATCCCATTGCCCGAGCGGTAAGTGCATTGGTCACCCAGCAAATGCCTGGCGAGACAGCGACGGTGCTTGCCACAGGCGATTGCAGTAGCGCGCTCGGTGCGGCACTTGCCAATGGCGTTGCGGCACATGTCCTTGAACTCGATGATTTGCATCAAGGCGGCACGATCCATGCTGGTGCTCCGGTTATTGCCGCAGCGCTTGCCGCTGCTGAGCAAGCTGATGTCTCCTGCGGCCAACTCCTTGCCGCAATTGTTGCTGGCTACGATGTCGCGATTCGCTTAGCATGCGCGGTGAATCCTGGTCACTATCGCTTCTGGCATCCGACTGCGACCTGCGGCGTTTTTGGCGCAGCCACCGCTGCCAGTGTCGTTTGGGGCCTCAGTGCCACCCAGCTTGTCAATGCGCTTGGAACAGCTGGAACCTTTGCGAGCGGCTTATGGGCGTTCCTTGACGATAGCGCGCAATCAAAGCCGCTCCACGCAGGCAAAGCAGCGCATGATGGCGTGCTCGCAGCCAGTCTTGCCCAATCAGGGATACGGGGAGCCCGTCGGATTCTTGAAGGGCCTCGAGGCTTCTTTGCGGCTATGGCTGAGGATGTCAATCCCGATTTCCTCACCATTGGTCTTGGACAACAGTTCATGATTGTGGACAATGGCTACAAGCGCCATGCCTGCTGTGGCCATACCCATACGGCTATTGATGCGGCGTTGATGCTGCGACCCCAGCTTGAAGGCCGACCGATTGATCGGATTGACGTCGAAACGTACCAAGTTGCCCTCGATATCACTGATTGCCCTGAACCAGTGACTGAGCATGAAGCCAAATTCAGCTTGCAGCATGCTGTGGCTGTGGCGCTATGCGATGGACAGGCAGGACTTGCCCAGTTTCAATCAGAACGGGTCATGGCCCCTGAGGTCGCTGCCCTGCGTCGTTGTGTTGCGGTGCGAGCAGATCCGGCAATGACAGCAGCCTATCCACAGACGTGGCCTGCGCGTGTGCGTATCTGGCTCACCGATGGTTCCGTGCTTGAAGCCCAGGTTGTGGTGCCGAAAGGCATGCCAGGGAACCCTCTCTCTGATGACGAATTGCGCGCCAAGGTATGCGTGTTGCTGACGGAGCGGCTTGGTTCGCAAGCCGCACTTTTGGCAGACAAGGTGTTGGCTCTTGAAGAAGACCAGCCGGTTCGGTCCGTAATGGACATGGTGCGGCGTATGCTCCGCCCCTAAGAGGGAAGCCAATCATGGCACGGTTGCTCGAGCACGACGCGAAAGTGTTGCTTGCAGCTCGGGGAGTACCAGTCCCGACTGGTGACGCCGCCAGCACGCCGGCTGAAGCGGCGGCCATTGCTCACTCACTTAGTGGCCCTGTTGCCGTTAAGGCGTTAGTGCCAGTTGGCCACCGGGCCAAGGCTGGCGCCGTGCGACGGTGTGCTGATCCTGTCGATGCTGAGAAGGCAACAGAGGCATTGCTTGGGCAGTCGATCGGTGGCTTTACGGTCGATCAGGTGCGTGTTGAAGCCTGGCTTCCCGCGACGGCCGAGTATTACCTGGCGGCCTTCTTTAACGAAGTCACCGCGGATGTGATCGTCTTGGCGAGTTGCAGTGGTGGCATTGAGATTGACCCCGCGTCGGCTTCCGAGCGCCTGGCCCGGATAACAATTCAGGCGCCGTTTGCTCCACTTCCGGCCTTTCGCGCACGTGAGTTATGGAAGCGGGCTGGAGCGCCGAGTGCTCTCCTACCAACATTAGCTGGCGTCACCCAACGCGCACTTGCGGCCTTTTTCGACCTC
Organism: Thermorudis peleae; assembly: GCF_000744775.1. NCBI lineage: Bacteria > Pseudomonadati > Thermomicrobiota > Thermomicrobia > Thermorudis > Thermorudis peleae. The sequence goes on from NZ_JQMP01000003.1 coordinate 631,780, forward strand.
GATGCGCTCTTGCTTGAGCTGAACCCCCTCATTGTGACTGACCAACAGCACGTCTTTGCTGCAGGGGCAGTGCTTGTTGTCGATGATGCGGCGCTTGTTCGCCAGCCTGGGATCGCCGAACGCGTGGTGCACGGCTTACCGTGGCGCCCGCTAACACCCCGTGAACAAGCTGTTGAGCGACTCAACCAGGAGGAGCCGTATCGGGGATCCGCTCGCTATCTCGAGCTTGATGGGGGCGATATTGGTTTCCTCTGTGGTGGAGGCGGAGCCAGCCTCTTACTCTTCGATGCATTGGTACGCGCTGGCGGGAAACCAGCGAACTACGCTGAGCTTGGTGGCAACCCCACTGAACGCAAAGTTGCTGGTCTCGCTCGTGTCGTACTTGAAAAACCCGGTGTGCGTGGTCTCTTTGTCGCTCATAATGTGACGAATAACACACAAATCGATGTCATTGCACGGGGTGTGGTTGCTGCGCTCCAAGCGACGGGGAAACTCCCGCCAGCATTCCCGGTCGTTGCCCGGGAGGTTGGATTGCATGATGGAGTTGGGCGTGCCATCTTCGAGCAAGCTGGGGTTCGTTGGCTTGGAGAGGATGTCTCGCTTGACGAAGCAGCGGCGCTAATGGTCAGTTTGCTGCATGAGGCAGGATAGCGCATGGCGGTGTTGTTCGATCGGCAAACGCGGTTGCTTGTCCAAGGCATTACAGGGCGCGAAGGGCAAATGGTCACCGCGCACATGCTGCGCTACGGCACAGCAGTTGTCGCTGGGGTAACGCCGGGGCGTAGCGGCATGGCAGTTGCCGGAGTGCCGGTTTTCGACACGGTGGCTGAGGCCGTTGCTGCGACACAACCGAACGCAACGCTGATTAGTGTGCCACCACTTGCTGTCCTTGATGCCGTCCTTGAAGCATTAACGCATGGGCTCCGATTGCTCGTGGTAGCAACAGAACGAGTTCCGCTGCACGATGCAGCCCAGATGCTGGCTGCAGTGCGGGAGGCCGGGGCAACGCTGATTGGCCCGAACTCTGTGGGGGTGATCTGTCCAGGGGAACGTGTGAAAGTTGGGGCGATTGGTGGGGAATACCCGGAGCGCGTATTTGTCCCCGGCTCAATTGGCATCATCTCGCGCAGTGGTGGAATGACAGCCGAGCTCGCGTTGATGGTAAAGCGCGCTGGATTTGGGGTAAGCACTGCTGTGAGCGTTGGTGGCGACGCCTGCATCGGCATGCCTCCTGCTGCGCTGTTGCCGCAGTTTATGGCTGATCCTGAGACGACGGCTATCGTTCTCTTTGGCGAGCCTGGCACGCAGTTTGAAGAGGACGTTGCTGCCTGGTATGCCGCTGTACGCCCGCCTAAGCCGGTGTTTGCGCTCATCGCGGGACGCTTTACGGAACAGTTGCCTGAAGGGACGCCATTTGGCCATGCGGCGGCAGTCATCCGAGCGGCACAAGGACGGCCAAGTGCGAAGATCGCTGCGCTGCGGGCTGCTGGCGTGTGGGCTGGCGACCAACTCGCAGAACTGACGGAGTTCCTCGCTCACCTCCGTCGACCACTCCTCCAGATGACGGAAGCGGAACATGCGTGAGATCAACGTCGTGACGATTCGTGATGCAATCCGTGATCTTTGTCTTGAGCTCTGTGTCGTGGCGCGAAGCGACGTTCGCCGGGCTTTTGCTCATGCAGCGAAGCAAGAACGCTCGCCCATTGGCCGACGGGTACTGCTACAGCTCTTGGAGAACATGGATATTGCTGTACAGGACCGCTTACCGATGTGCCAAGATACAGGAACGGTCGTTGTCTTTGCCGAGGTCGGGCAAGACGTCCATATCGTTGGCGGCGGATTTGAAGAGGCGATTCTTGCTGGTGTCCATGATGCCTACACCTCTGGGCTATTACGCCCATCAATGGTGCAACGGCCAATTGGTGATCGGCGGAATACTGGTGATAACACGCCTGCTGTGATCCATACACGGTTGGTACCAGGAGATCGCATTCGGTTGGAAGTGTTTGCCAAGGGCGGCGGCGCCGAGAACATGAGTCGGCTTGCGATGCTCACACCAGCCGATGGTTGGGATGGTGTGAAGCGCTTCGTCGTCGACACTGTGCAACGCGCAGGGCCTAATGCCTGTCCGCCGGTTATTGTTGGGGTAGGGATCGGCGGCACGTTTGACGCAGTTGGCAAGCTCGCCAAGCATGCCTTGCTGCGTGAGATCGGTAGCCAAAACCCGGATCCCGAACTTGCCGCGCTCGAGCGAGAATTACTGGATGCGATCAATCGTCTTGGCATTGGGCCGCAGGGATTTGGCGGTACTGTTACCGCGCTCGCTGTCCATATCGAAACGTATCCCTGTCATATTGCAAGCTTGCCGGTTGCGGTAAACCTGCAGTGTGGCCCAGCGGCACGGCATGGCGTGGTCATGCTGCCGCGAGATGATAGCTAAGCGAACGCGGTGGATTGCGGTGCGAGGAGGAGTGAGGCCAGGTATTCCAGTGCGGCACCGGCACTACTGTGGACAACAATGGTAGCCTGTGCATCGAGCGGCGTCGGTTCGTTGTTGATGACTGCAACAAGTGCCCCGTGCTGAAGTGCTCGTCGTGGGACATAGGCTGCTGGATACACGCTGAGTGATGTGCCGATCACAAGCATGAGGGCAGAACTCTGGGCTAGACGCAGGGCTCGGTTGAGTTCCGCCTTGTCCAGTGGCTCACCGAATGAGACTGTTGCCTCTTTGACAATGCCGCCACAGTGTGGACAAACCGGAATAGTATCTGGCGGACCTGGGTCAAAATCTGCCGCTGGCCAGCGCGCACCGCAATCAAGGCAGCGGATTTCGTGGGCCGTGCCATGCAGCTCAATGACCGAGTCAGGCGGAGAGCCTGCAGCTTGATGCAACCCATCAATGTTCTGAGTGATGATCTCTTGCAACAGACCGGCTTGCTGAAGGCGCGCGAGGACGAGGTGCCCAACATTGGGACGGGCTTGGCACAGTACCGGGTAACGCGCGCGACGACGATTCCAGTAAACACGGCGAATCTCTGGGTCACGAAGAAAGTCGCGGAATTTTGTGGGGTTGTGCTTTGACCAAAGACCGTTCGGCCCACGATAGTCAGGAATGCCAGACTCGGTTGAGATTCCTGCTCCCGTGAAAGCGATCGCTGGTTGAGTCTGGTAAAGCTTGTCAGCGAGTTGCTCAAGCGCGCGCCGCTGCTCGTCCGTGAGCGCGATGTCCATGCAACGTCACCTCCTCGCACCTGCAAGGATACCGATCATGTCAAGGGCAAGTGTGTGGAGCCAGCTGTGGGGTATGCTGCCGTAAGAAAGGAGTGGATGGTATGACAGCGGCGCGTGCAACAGTCGCGGTGATCGGCGGAGGGATTACGGGTCTCGCGATCGCGTTCCAGCTCTTGACACGAGGTGTGCACGATGTTGTGGTGCTCGAGCGGGGGCAGATGGGCGGGCAGGCGATGATCGCCTATGCTGGCTTGCTCTCGATTCCAGGAACTGGACGTCTTGATGATCCTTTGAGCAGTCTCGGCATGGCGAGCTTGGCCCGCTTCCCTGATCTCGTTGCTGATCTTCGCGAGCGGAGCGGTGTCGATCCTGAGCTGCGTCCTACTGGTGCGCTCTACTTGGCTATGACTGCAGATGAAGAAGCGGCGTTACGTGCCTGGCTCCCAACCTTGCAGGCCTATGATGCACGCTGCCGATGGGTTGACCAGTATGAGCTACGGGAGCTTGAACCAGCGGTTTCCCCGCTCTTTCGCGGGGCAGTGCTTGCTCCTTTTGAATGGCAAGTGCTGAGTCCGCGTCTTGTCCAGGCGTATGCCCGCGCGCTTGTACTTGGTGGCGGACGTATCCTTGAGGGGACAGAAGTTACTGGTGTCGAGGCTCATGGTGACCAGGTTGTCGGAATCGATACCTCGGCTGGACGCATAGCAGTGGAGCGGGTTGTCCTTGCTGCTGGTGCATGGTGTGGCGTGCTTGGCCCGCGACTCTTCGGTGTCGATGTGCCAGTTGGGCCACTTCGGGGGCAACTCCTTCGATTTGAAGCACGAGAACTTCGCTTGCGGCATTCGCTTTATCGTGGCGAGCTGTACATTGCACAGAAAGCTGATGGAACTGTCGCGATTGGCTCAACGGAAGAGGCAGCGACGTTTGATCGTCGGCCGACGGGGGCTGGTGTGCGGTCGCTCGCCACTTTCGCGACGGATACGGTGCCGGCGCTTGAGCATGCCGTGTTCCTTGAAGCGCTGGCTGGGTTGCGGCCACTCGCAAGTGATGGCTTGCCCCTGCTCGGGCAGCTGCCGGGCTGGCGGAACGTCTGGATTGCAGCGGGACATGCGCGAAACGGTGTCTTGCTGAGCACGATCACTGGTGTGGTGATGGCTGAGTGTATTCTCGGCGCAACACCGACCGTCGACCTTCATCCTTTTGATCCAGCTCGCTTAGTGCGACGGTATGGCGCACGGGACCGGTCAGCATGACGTTGCTTGTGGCGGCCAAGATCTTGCCCATTCTTTATTGAGGTGAGCGAGTGACTGGTGCGAGCGCTCGACGGGGTGTTCGATGCGTTCGTTGACGGGTAAGACGTGGCAAGAACGCGAAGGCCAGCAACCCTAACGTGCCAGCTGCAGCGGTGATCAGTCCTGCAGTCAGGAGGGGTGGCCAATATGCGAACGTGACCGTGTGTTGACCGGCAGGAAGCCAGAGTGCCTGGTAGATACCATCGGCGAGTGCGATTGGAGCAGCCTGCCCGTCAATCGTCGCATGCCACCCTGGGTCAGCTGTTACCGCGAGCACGAGATAGACAGGTGCAGAGGTTGTTACCGTAAGGTGAATGCGGTTTGGCCCATCCTGCGCAAGGCTGATCGTGCCCTGTGCGTTGGGATCAGCAGCTGGGAGTGCAGGCCCGCTGAGGTAGAGCTTCGTCCGTGGATCAAAGGTGGCTGTGAGCACCCGATCAAGCGCGTGGTCGACAGGCACGACCTCAGCTTGGCTACTCAGCCAAGCGCGTGGCAAGGCTGTCGTGTCTTCCCAAATGGCCAGTCCATCGGTGGTGGTCAGCACGCGGTGGAAGCGTGTGCTTGGCGGTATCACATCGGCACGTGTGATCAGGTACCGGACATTGAGCAAGTCATATGCTGGCCAGTCGCGATGGTTTCGCAGCGTATCAAGTACGCGGGCATACGCAGCTGGCTGCATGGGATCGAAGAGTCCACTGGCATCCTCGAAGCCAAACACGGCTGCAGCGCTTGGTTGCAAGGGAGCCGCAGCCGACTCGATGCGGAACTGACCGCTTGCAGCACCGTGCTGCCGGAGGAAAGACACGACTTCTGGGTGTCGGTAACCGCTAAGGATGTCGTTGCTTGTAGGGTTAAAGCCTGCTTGAGCGGTTGCGAGATCAAAGAAGAGCAATCCGAGGCTCACAAGCCCAAGCAAGGAGCTTGTCAAGATCTGCCTGTACCAAGCCCAAAACAGAGCTGCAAGGAGACCAAGCAGCAGCAGAAGCACATTGAGATCGTCGATTGCGATGAGGATACGTGGGGGGATGTCTCGTGAGAGAAGCGTGTTGTAGAGCACCGGGAGTGCAATCCCAAGAATAAAGATGATCCCACCGACAAGAATGAAGATACCCCGACGGAGAATCACGCGTACAGCGTCCCAAGAGCATAGTGGACAAAGCAATGCATCGAGCCCAAGCGCGGCCAGGAATGCCACGGCGAAGTCGACATAGAGGAGAGTGCGGGCAGGAGCGCGGAGTAAGTTGTCAAATGGAACGAAGCGGTACACCCAGCCGTGGAGCGCACTGCTGGGCCCAAGCGCGTGGAGCAGCGCGATGGCTCCCAACGCGGCGAAGAACCAGCGTTGCCAATGGCGACTGAGGATGAGCCCGAGGGCGGCGAAAGCCAGAGCAATGATGCCAGGATAGCCCCAAGTCTCAGTTGTGCTGAAAGGCCCCCAGTAGTTCGTAGGGTTGCTGCCAAAGATGTGCGGCAGGAGGAAATGGGCGAGCATTACGGGTTCAAAGCTGAAAGCCGATGCATCATCATAGCTCAGCCCACCAGCGCGCACTGAGCGGCGTGCTAGCTCGAGCGAGGGGAGCACCGCCGGGGCGGCGAGTGCAAGGCCGCAAGCTATAGTGAATGCAATCCGGAGCGTGCTGATAAGCACAGGCCGAACTGCCTGCCAGAGCTGTAACCATGGAATAGGCTCGCGCTGGAGCGCTTGCCAAGCCGTACCAAGATCCATCCAATGTGTGGCACAGAGGACGGCAAGCCACCAAGCGGCAGAAGCCAACAGGCCGTAGAGCACGCTCTGCTGATGCCCTGCTGTTCCGAGGAGCGCGACTGCGAGTGCAGTGAGGACAGCCCAATACCATTGTGATCGAACGGTTAGTCGCTCAAGACCAAGCCAAATCCATGGGATCCACGCGCATGCCGCGATCATCGAGTAGTGGCCCAGGTGGGCAACGAAGAAGCCACTGAAGGCACACCCGATGCCAGCGCCCAGTGCCGCTATACGACGCAAGTGCAAACTCAGCCGGGCAACGGTATACCCACCGAGGCTAACGATGAAGTAATGGACGAAAACGAGTGTCTCCACGGCCTGGTACGTAAACGGTCTGGCAATGAGGTAGGCAACCCAATTCAGAGGATAGAGTAGGCCAGCTTGGTAATTCGCCAGCTGGGGCATACCAGAAAACAGCGTCGGATTCCACAGTGGAAACTCGCCAGATTGGACCACCCGTGCGTTATAGGCGTGCAGTGGAAAAGTGAACGAGGCAAGGTCGCCTCCACCATTCGGCACGAAGGCTGGTGTTAGGAGCAGGCGCCAGAAGAAGAGCACATGAAAGATGCCGAGCAGGCCAAGCGTCGCAAGCTCGGTGGCAACTGCGCGCCAGCGCCCACCACGAAGCCAGCAGCCGACGATCACGAGCAACCAGAAAGCTGTGATGCTGGCGAGGAACCAGCGAGAGAGCAGAGGGCTAGCCTGGGCAATGGACGCGAGGGCCATAGAACCCTGCCGCGTTACTTGTTAGACATTGAAGAGGATGTGCAGAATGTCGCCGTCTTGGACGACATAGTGCTTCCCTTCAAGGCGCAGTAGCCCAGCGCGCCGAGCTTCAGCAAGTCCGCCGGTTGCAACGAGGTCGTCATAGCTCACGACTTCTGCGCGGATAAAGCCTTGCTGCAGATCCGAATGGATTGCGCCAGCTGCCTCGACGGCAGTCATGCCCCGACGGATTGTCCACGCTCGCACCTCATCTTCTCCGACGGTGAAGAACGAGATCAACCCGAGGAGCGCGTAGGATGTGCGGATAACGCGGTTGCGTCCTGGTTCGCGAATGCCCAGCTCGCTCATAAACTGCTCAGCTTCTTCGGGCGAGAGTTGGGCAAGTTCAGCTTCGAGTTTGCCCGGGAGTGCGTCGACTGCAACATGTGGCCCGCTGAAACGCTCGACGGTCGCACTGAGGAGTGCTTCGGCAGCGGCACCAAGTTGCTCTTCGCCAAGGTTCAGGAGAATGAGGAGTGGTTTGGCTGTCAGGAACCCGAAGCCGCGGAGCAGTTTCTCTTCGTCTGGCTCAAGGGGAACTGCACGGATGGGCGTGCCGTCAGTGAGCGCTTGGTGGAGCCGCTGCAGTACTGCCTGCTCACGTTCATGCGCCTCACGTTCACTGCCACGCAGCTTTGGGATCATTGACGCAATGCGTTGCAGGCGCTTTTCAATGACCGCAAGGTCGGCAAAGGCCAGCTCCATATTCATGGTCTCGATATCCCGCAGCGGGTCAACTGACCCTTCGGGATGGGGTACTGCTGGATCATCGAATGCACGCACGACGTGCACGAGCGCACTTGCCTGGCTCAAATAGCTCAACAGCCGCCCGCTCAATCCCCGTTCATGGATCCCTTTGGCTAGCCCGGCAACGTCATAGTACTGGACCTCAGCTGGAACGGTACGACGCGGGTTGAACATTCGGGTAAGCACGTCGAGTCGCGGATCGGGAACTTTGACCGTGGCCAGGTTCGGCTCAGACTCGAGATCACTAAACCCGCCCGTTGGTGCGTCTGCACCGGTCAGTGCATTGAAGACCGTTGTCTTACCACTCTGGGGAAGACCGATTAAGACAAGTTGTACTGCCATTACCCCTGTCCTTCGATTGGCCGCGTATTACGCTTGCTCTGACTGACGCGCAAGCAGTGGGTCGGGAATTCCTACCTCAGCGAATGCGGCTGCGCGGAGCCGGCAAGCGTCGCATTGCTGACACGGCGTTGTCCCTCCCTGGTAGCATGACCACGTTAGGCCATAGTCTACGCCCAGGGCAAGACCAAGCCGAATGATGCCCGCCTTTGGGATGTAGAGAAACGGTGCAATGACGGAAATGCGCTGCCCGGTTTCAACGAACTGTTTGCTTGCGAGATCAGCCGCACGCTGGTACGCCTCAAGAAATTCGGCTCGGCAGTCGGGATAACCTGAGTAGTCAACCTGACTCACTCCAATGAAGATCGCACTGGCCCCAATTGCCTCAGCGTATCCCGAGGCAATGGCCAGGAAGATAAGATTGCGCGCTGGTACCCAGGTTGAGGGGATCCCTTGACTCGGCTGAGTGGGAATGGGCCCAGCACCAACAAGCGATGAACCACCCCACTGAGCAAGATCGATCGAGACAAGCCGGTGTTCAACGACATCCAAAGCCTGGGCAACCGCTTGGGCCGATTGCAGCTCGCGTTGGTGACGCTGACCATAAAGGAAGGAGAGGGCATAGAGGGCGAATCCTTGCGCACGGGCCAGATAGGCTGCTGTTGTGCTGTCAAGCCCTCCCGAGAGCAAGACGACCGCGCGTGGCTGTTGACTCATGCTTCCCTTGCTCCTCCTCGCGCACTCCGTGCACGCGAACGCACACCGGCGATTAAGGATGCCATGGTTTTTGTGTTCTGTCGCGACAACGTATGCTTAAGGGCTTATAAGCGGCTGGCCCGTGGAGGTGAGCCAGAATGGATCAGTGGCGGCGAAATGCAACGAGGGCGCGACAGGAGGCGAACTGGCATACCGTAGCGCTCGTAGCAGTAGCCAGTGGTATTGCAGCGGCATGTCACTGGGTATGGCAACGTGCTCCCGACCCAAGTCCACAGCGTGCTCTGGCTGACGGCTGTTGCCATGCTGCGACAGCGTTTGCCACTGCGTTGCCAGCTGCCTATCGTGTTCCTGATCCCTCACGATTCCTCGTCGCTGCCGTGCTCGGTGGTGTTGCTATTGACCTTGACCATGTTGCCGCTGCACGGTCACTGCGACTCACGGATTGCATGACGATGCCGTCTCGTCCCCCGACACACTCTCTGGCAACTATTCTCCTTGCCTCGAGTGTCGTGGCGTTGATCAGGCCATGGCGCGGGCTTGGCCTCGGTGCATTTTTAGGCTTGAGCAGCCATCTTCTTCGTGACGTAAGTACTGGTGGCGCGCCATTGTTCCGCCGCGATACGGTGTGGCGGCTCCCCTATCCACTTGCGCTCCTTGTCAATGGGATGGTCGGGATACTTGGCTGGTGGCTCGCTGGGACCGCGCCCAAAGCCTCTATGCTCTCCACTATAACGACTCGCCAGATCTACCAGCATGCCACTTCCAGTGCAGCTGGCTAGAAAGTGCAGCAGGTTGGGCTGCTATCTGGTAGGATGAGGGAAAGGGAAGCTAAGGGGGTATTGTGTCAACGATATTGACGATCCATGGGATGCTTGGGCAGGCGCTCGTTGTGATTTATCTCCTCATCGCCCTCGGCTCGTATGTACGACGCCAGCAGGGTGGCCTGCCGATGTGGGTGCTCGGCATTGCCCATACTCTCCTGGTTCTGCAGGTAATCCTTGGCGTCACGCTCTACATCCGGGCTCCGCAGTCGATTTCTTGGGTCCATCCACTGAGTGGCATCGTGGCACTGCTGGCGTTAGGGCTCACAACGCCATTGCGGCGGCGAATGGGACGTGGTGAGGCAAACGCCTTGTCTGCGCTCGCTGTTGTGCTGTTTGCGGCGATCGCCGTCGGTATTGCTGAGATGCGCTAAAGCTCACTGATAATTGGCAGGATAAGTGGGCGGGTTTTTGCTCGGCGATAGAGCTGGCGGCCGAGGACATGCTTCGTCCGGCTGACAAGATAGCCGTGGCTAAACCCGCCCTTCTGCCGCTGGAGGAAGCGGCGGAAATCCTCGGTGACCTTGGCGAGTACCTCTGGACTGATCTGGCCGTTGAGCCCCTGGGCAGTTACTTCCGGTCCGGCAATCAGCTTGCCAGTCTCGCGATCGATCACAAAGGTTGCAATGATCACGCCACTCGTAGCAATTTCATCTCGGCGCCGCAGAATCGCATGCTGGCTCGTCACGAAATCAACGAGAATTGGCCCAGTGTCGACAGTGCCCTCGCGTCGTGCGTCATCGCGGCCGAAGGTAAGCACGCTACCAAGTTCGGGGATGATGATCCTCTCAGGTGGATAGCCGAGCTCCATAGCCAGCTCTCGGTAAAGGGCAAGGTGTCGGTACTCACCGTGGATCGGTACACAGAACCGTGGCCGTACGAGCCGGAGCATCAGCTTGAGCTCTTCGCGGCTCGCATGACCTGAGACATGGACCATTGGCTCGATTTCCGGATAAATAACGCGCACACCGCGACGGAAGAGGGCATCAATTGTCTGGCTCACGGTCTCTTCGTTGCCAGGGATCGGTGTCGCTGAGAAGATGACCGTGTCGCCTTCTGCAAGATGAATGTGGGGGTGGTCGCCACTGGCAATCCGAGCGAGGGCAGCTGTTGCCTCCCCTTGGCTCCCGGTCGTAAGGAGCATCACCTGTCTTGGGGGGAGTGCCATCGCGACGTCGAGCGGCACAATCACGCCGTCGGGCGGCTTGAGGTAGCCAAGTTCCATGGCGATACGTGTGCTCTGTTCCATGCTGCGGCCTGAAATTGCCACTTTGCGACCATGCCGGTGCGCAGCACGAATCGCCTGATCGATCCGCGTTATGTTGGACGCAAACGTCGTTAAAACCACACGTCCCGGAGCTTGGCCGATAATACGATCAAGTGCTTCACTGACCACTGCCTCGGATGGGGTGTGTCCTGGTCGTTCGACGCGAACGGCATCGGAGAGCAGCACGAGAACGCCCTCACGCCCGATCTCGCGGAGCCGTTCCTCATCAGTCGTTGGGCCAAGTGGTGGGGTTGGATCAAATTTATAATCGCCTGTATGAATGACCCAGCCGAGCGGCGTATGTAACGCAATGGCATAGCTGCCAGGGATGCTGTGGGTTACCGGAATGAACTCGGCTTCGAAATATTTCCCCAGCCGGTAACGTGTATGGGGGCGCACGACATCAAACTTTGCTAGCTTAGGATTGCCAAGTTCTTCAACTTTTGCTCGCGCATAGGCAATGGCAAACTCTGAGCCGTAAATGCGAATTGGTGCAGCGCTTGCCAGCTCGTTGAGGAGGAAGGGCACACCGCCGATGTGGTCTTCGTGACCGTGGGTCAAGAGCAGACCACGGAGTTTCGAGAGGCGTTCTTTGATATACCGTACATCAGGGATGATCAGGTCGATACCACGTAGCTCTTCTTCAGGGAACTTGGCACCGGCGTCGATAAGGACCATCTCGCCGCGATACTCATACACTGTTAAGCTTTTGCCAATTTCGCCAACGCCGCCCAAGGGGATGATGCGTAGTCGCGGCTTTGCCATTGAATGTCTGCCCCTTTGTCCCATCGGCCTGCCCGATGACTCCCTTATCTCATTGATCGCCCTGGCTGGCCGCTTGGCTTGCACGCACAAGGCGGCTACTCAATCATACTGAGCGCTTGGCAAATTCTGCACAAAATGCAGCCGTTCGTCGACCAAGGCGGCTCTATCGTCTACAATAGACCCCATTGGGTAGAGACAAGCGTGGAGCCGGCCGTGGCAGCAGCGGTGGGGTGGGGGCGTGGATGAACGAGCCACAGCGGTTTCGGGACCGTGCCGAAGCAGGCCAACGCTTAGCCGAACGTTTACGTGAATTGCCGATCGAGCGTGGTATCGTCCTGGCGCTGCCGCGCGGCGGTGTGCTTGTCGGCTATGAAATTGCTCGCATACTGCAGTTGCCCCTTGATGTGATTCTGACCCGCAAAATCGGTGCGCCGTTCAACCCCGAATATGCCATTGGCGTCGTTGCAGAGAATGGATTCGTCTCAGTGAATCGCCAGGAGCTGGAACTGGGTATTGCAACACCTGACTACATTGCTCGTGCTGTCCGAGAGCTCAGCGCTGAACTCATGCGACGCCGACAGCGCTACCGGGGTGGCCGCCCGTTACCTGATCTCACAGGTCGCACGGCCATTATCGTCGATGATGGCGTCGCAACCGGCTTTACCATGCTCGGCGCGATTGCTGCGGTCAAAGAGCAGCATCCGGCTCGCCTCATCGCTGCCCTGCCAGTGGCCCCACCCCAGGCCGTCGAGCAACTCGCTCCGCAGGTCGATGACCTCGTTGTCCTGCTGACCCCTGATCCCCTTGACGGCGTCGGCGCGTGGTACGAAGACTTCCGACAGCTTGACGACGATGAAGTCGTGGCGTTACTACAGCGTGCCCAGCAAGAACTTGCACAGGCACCATAGCCAGCTGTGCAGAGCATTGCCTGCTCACAAGCGCTGCCTCGCTCGTGTCTTGCCTATCGACGTGCAGTGCTGACCTTGTCTGCACACGCAGTCCTGCGTGCATTTCCCGATTGCGAGTTCGGGCAAGAAGAACCTAATGCATGTATGAATGAAGCGAGGAAGCCCCACGTCCCCATGCTGGAACAATGAGGTTGCAGAGGCACCGTTGTGCTCGCTAAGATCAGCGGGAGTGTACGAGATGCAGGAGAACCGGGTATGACTACGTTACTGTATCTCGATGACAGCTATCTCCGTGTGTTCGACGCGACAGTGGTCGCGGTTACACCCGACCAAGGCGTCGTGTTAGATCGGACGGCCTTCTACCCCGGTGGTGGTGGTCAACCGCACGATGTTGGTTGGCTGCGGGCTGGTGACGCTGTTTGGCGTGTCATATCACTGCGCCGTGGTCTCACTCCTGGTGAAGTTGTTCATCTCCTTGATCATGCACCGGTGCCACCTGTCGGCACGAAGGTTCAGGGTGAAATCGACTGGGATCGCCGCTATCGGCTCATGCGTACCCACACTGCGCTCCATGTCCTCTGTGGTGTCGTCTTCCGCGAGTATGGCGCGCTGGTCACGGGCGGCAACATGGATGTTGATAAAGCGCGCATGGACTTTGAACTCGAAGATCTTAATCCCGAGCGCGTAACTCGGATCGAGCGGTTGGCAAACGACGCCATTGCTCGAGGCTTGCCTGTGCAATGGTGGACGGTGTCACGCGAAGAGGCAGAGCGTATTCCGGACTTGATTCGTACAAAGGTCAATCTCCTTCCTCCTGATCTTCGCGAAATTCGGATTGTTGAGATCGTTGGACTGGATCTGCAAGCGGATGGTGGCACCCATGTCCATAACACCCGTGAAATTGGGGGCATCCGGGTGATTGGCACGCGTTCGAAGGGACGTGCCAACAAGCGGCTTGAGATCGTAGTAGTTGATCCGGAGGAGCAATGAACCGCTGGGCTGATCGCGTCGCTGCTCGGGCCAAGCGTTTTCACCCGTCCGTCTGTATTGACTACGACGCTCTACCCGGTGACGCTGCACAGTGGATTGCGTTTACCGGTGGCACACCACCGCGTGAGTGTTTGCCAACGACTGCACTCCTTACTGCCTTGAACGCCGCTTGGGATGCCGAGCCAGAAGCCCTTTGGTATGGCGATCCGCAAGGATATGAACCACTGCGTGAGCAGATTGCAAGGCTCCTCGCTGAACGCGGCGTCTGCCTCTCGGCTGAAGAAGTGCTGATCACAAATGGCGCCCAGCAAGCAATTGATGTCTTGGCGCGGCTGTTGCTTGAGCCGGGCGACCGTGTGCTCGTCGAAGGTCCGACCTATTTCGGTGCGCTTCAGGTCTTCGAGCCATATGACGTACAGATCGAAGCTATTCCACTCGATGAATACGGTATTCGCCTTGATATGCTGGAAGATGCACTTGCGCGTCAGCCACGTCCGAAGCTGCTCTACCTTGTCCCGACGTTTCAGAATCCTACCGGTGTGACCTTGACCGCTGAACGACGGGCTGAACTTGTCGCGTTAGCTGACCACTATGGTGTCGCGGTCATCGAGGATGATCCCTATGGGGAACTATGGTTTGATGCTCCACCGCCACCACCGCTGCGAGCATATCATCCTGACGTCTTTTTCGTCGGAACCTTCTCGAAGTCCATTGCGCCGGGGCTCCGCATCGGCTGGCTCGTTGCCCCACGTGAATTGATTGGCACGTTGACCGATATTAAGGAGAGTATTGACTGTCAAGCCGATCGTTTGCATCAGCGCTCCATAGCCCGGCTGCTTGCTGTGGGCTGGTACACTGAGCATGTCGCGAGTGTTCGTCCAGTCTATCGCCGCCGCTGCCAGATGCTTGAACGTGCCTTGGCTGAGCAGCTCACCGGTTGGGCGCGTTGGACGATACCCGGCGGTGGGTTTTTCCTCTGGTTGGAGTTGCCGCAAAATACAGACACTGATGCGCTCTTGCCCAAGTGCGCTGAGGCTGGCGTTGTCTACGTGCCAGGCTCTGCATTCTTTACGGAGCGTACCCCCCAACCAAGCATGCGACTTGGCTTCTCAACCTTGCCAGAGGAACAGATTGTCCCAGGCGTTGAGCGCCTCGCGAGTGTCGTTCGTGCCCACGTTCGCCCTTCACTTGTGTCCTAGTGTGTCAGGCAAGGGGAGGACGACTGATTGATACGCTCGCCAGAGGTGTGCGCCGAGTCGACCATAGAATGAAGCAAGTTTGGTCCAATCGATCACGGCGAACGTGCAGCCATGCTCTCGCAGCCATTGCGCTGCTCCGCGAACGAGCGCGATGCCGAGTCCTTTGCCGCGTGCTTCGGGAGCAAGACCAAGCGGCCCCATGCCGCCAGCCGGTCCTGGCAAGGCCTGGGCCCAATATTGACTCGGGCCACGATACGATTGCCCTGAAACATAGACGGCGACAAAACCAATGAGCTTGCGCTTTGTCCAGAGGCCAAGCACTGTTCCCCCAACTTGCAGGTACTGTTCCATATCCGCTTCCCAGCGTCCGGGGAAGACACGAGCTAAGAATGGCAGCAGATGCGCTGCGTCTACTGGCTCAAGCGTTGTTGTTTCTGGTAGTGTGCCAGGAAGCGGTAGGCGCAAGTCGAGGAGCAGGTCAAAGAAGACCTCGCGGAGTGTCGCACCGCGGCTGCAGAAGAAGCGCCAGGTCGCGAGAGACGCTTCAAGCGGGATCCCTGGAACGAGATGGCCAGGATCACCCCCAACCAGGAGCCAGCGGCGACCGCGTGCTCGGATTGCCTCAACGAGCGTGGTATAGAGCGCCGAGCCGATACCACGGCGCTGCACTGCGGGATCGACAATGATGTAGCTGAGAAACCCAAGATCCGGTGGAAGCCAGGGGACGGTTGGCGCTTTGCCTGCAATGGCTCCCACAACATCGTCGTTATACTCGGCGATCCACGCAAGCGCTGGGTCATACCATGGCGTGCGGGCTAATTGTGCGAGCACTGATGGCTCAAGAGGATATCGCTCGCCGTAGTGTGCATTCCACATACGGGCAATAATAGGGAAATCAGCTGCGGTCGTCTGCCTCAGGCGAAAGTGTTCTGCATGCATTCCCAATACCCTTTCAGGATACCTTCCTGAAATGCTACTGTAGTGTTATTGATCATTCCCTGTGGGGACAGCATAGGCGTTGCTGTTGATTGTGCGCAAGGGTGGCACATCTGTTACGCTCGAAGATGACGCTGGATAGAGCAGAGGGGATAAGATGCCGAGAGAGCAGGAGCGGCAAGAGACCTGGCACGTTGACGGCCATGAATTAACGGTGACGCATCTTGATAAGGTGCTTTGGCCGGATGATGGTATGACCAAGCGCGATGTGCTTGCGTACTACCGTACTATAGCCCCTGTTTTGCTCCCTTACCTGCGCAATCATCCCGTTGTCTTGCGCCTTTTCCCTGACGGCATTACCGGTCAGGGCTTTTACCTGCGAAATGCTCCCGAGTCAATGCCAGCCTGGATTCGGACTGCTCACTATCATCCTGTGACTGAGGAAGCGGAACGGGTCGTGCCGCTTATCGATGATGCAGCTGGTCTGCTCTGGTTCGTCAATCGTGGTGCGCTTGAAGTGCATGTCTGGGCAGCGCCAGCTGATCGTCCTGAATTCCCTGATTGGGTCGTCTTTGATCTTGATCCCGGTCCGCGTGCAGGCTTTGATCGGGTTATTGAGGCTGCACTTGTCCTACGTCAACGGCTTGCTTCGCTTGGAGTGCCGGCATTGCCGAAGACGAGTGGCGGCTCTGGTCTGCACCTGTGGGCACCGATCGAGCCGCGATATCACGTTGATATGCTTCGCACGTGGGTAGCATATCTCGCTGAGGAACTGAGCCGAGAATATGCAACGCTCTTTGCGCCGCCCGATGGCGCGACGCACGACGAGGACGAACGGATCACGCTCGATGCTGCGCAAAATAGTGTTGCTCGGAATACTGCTGCCCCCTATACCTTGCGTGCGCGTCCCGGGGCGCCGGTTTCAACGCCCTTGACGTGGGAAGAGGTTGAAGGCGGACAGATCCGCCCCGAGCAGTTTACGTGGCAGGCTGTCCTGCAACGGGTGCATGATCGTGGCGATGTCTGGCAAAAGGACTGGAAGCCTGGCAAGCTGCCGATTGACGGAACGATACAGTCAGCACGACGGCGCACGCGCCGTGGTGAACATCGTCAGGCATGATACCTGGCTAGGCAAATGCTTGCACCCAGCGCTGTGCAAGATCCAGTACCGGGCCTGAGAAAATCCCCAGTGCAATGTTGCCGAGCACCATGAGGGCAAGACCTAAGCCAAGCAGCGGTGTGCGCACGGCCTGCCAGGTCTGACTCGGCTCGCTAAACCACATCACGGCGACAACGCGCAGGTAGAAGAATGCTGATACTGCGCTCATGATGACAATGGCGACAGCCAGCCAGAGGAGATTTGCTTCAATCAGCGCTACAATCACGTAGTACTTGGCATAGAAGCCAACCAGCGGTGGCAGACCCATCAAGGAGAGCATGAACACGCTCATGGCAATGGCAGCGAGCGGGCTGCGCCCGGCAAGTCCCGCAAAGTCATCGAGTGTCGTGCCATATCCGCGCTCCTGGAGCCACGCCACTGCGCCGAATGCACCAATGTTCATGAAGGCATACGCAAGCAGATAGAAGAGCAGACTTCCGACACTATGGTCTCCCGGCTGAACGCGCGTAAAGGCTGCTAGGCCAGCGAGCATGTACCCCGTATGCCCGATTGAAGAGTATCCGAGCATACGCTTGATATCGCGCTGCGCGATGGCGACGACATTGCCATAGACCATCGTGATCAAGGCCAGGATCGCAATAAGGGTGAGCCATTCCTGGCGGAGTGGCGCAAGCCCTTCGACAAAGATGCGTGCCATGGCCGCAAAACCTGCCAGCTTTGGTACCGAGGACATGTAACCGGATATTGGCGTTGGTGCTCCTTGGTAGGCATCTGGAGTCCACATGTGAAATGGCACTGCAGCGACTTTGAATCCTAGCCCGACGGCAAGCAACAGGAGGGCAAGTAGGACCGAGGCTTCGACACGCCCTCCGTTGCCCACCGCACGTTGTAACGCTGCCGCGATGTCGTCCAGCATGATGCTGCCGGTGAGGCCATATGTCCAAGCCATGCCATAGACCAGCAGCGCTGTGGCAAACGCACCGAGCAGGAAGTACTTCAGCGCTGCCTCCAGCGAAGTTGATCGCCGCCGTGCAAAGGCCGTTAGCGTATAGACGGCCAGAGAGCTCATCTCTAAGCCAAGCAACACCATCAGGAGATCACCGGCTGTACCCAGAATCATCGTGCCGAGAATTGAGAAGAGAAGGAGCGAGAGGTATTCCGCAAGAGCCATGCCACCTGGTTCAAATCCCGACTCAACGTAGCCTGCTGAGATGAGCACGGCTAAGATTCCCGCCGCCAAGGCAATAAGCATCACAAAGAAGGCGAAGGGATCGGCGCGATACATCCCGCCGAAGGTCCGCTGGCCAGCGGTCCAGTCAATTGTTGCCAGCGAGAGCAATGCCAGTGTCAGGCCAACAATCGCAACACCGGTCAATATGGACTGACGTGTCCGCGGCAGGAACAGATCAGCCGCGAGCAAGACGATGATCGTGGCAAGCACAACGAGTGGTGGAACAAGCAAACCCCATTGTGGTGTCGTCAACTGCAGTGGCACAGTTCCGCTCCTTACACCCCAATGTTGCCGAACAATGCTGCCAGCTGCGTGATCGCTTGCTGCATCCAATGCAGGAAGTAGCCGGGATAGATGCCGATCCATATTGTCGCGAGAGCTAGTGGTATGAGCGTCAGCGCCTCTTTCCAGGTTACATCAGGGAATGTGCGTGGGTCGGGCGCATCATGGTGCTGCGTGTCAGCTCCACCAGCGATCGGCTGTGTCGCAAGTTCGGCTGTACGGCGCTCGGGATCATCCGGATCCGGCGGCTCGCCCGGTGCCCGAATTAAGGCCACGCGCTGGTAGACACGCAGCATGTACCACGCTGAGAGAATAACAACCAGCAACGCGATGGCTCCAAACCAGCGATTATAGCGGAAGCCGCCAAGAATCGCGAGGAACTCACCGACGAAGCCGCTGAGCCCCGGTAATCCCAGGGAAGCGAACGTGAACAGTCCGAAGAAGCTGGCGTAGATCGGCATGTTCCGCGCAAGACCACCAAAAACCCGTAACTCACGAGTATGGGCTCGCTCGTAGACGATGCCGACAATCAAGAACAGGGCACCTGTGACAACACCATGGCTGAGCATCACGATCATGCTGCCATAGAGCCCTTGTGCATTGAGGGCAAAGATGCCCAGGGTAGCAAACCCCATGTGGCTTACTGATGAATACGCAATGAGGCGCTTGAAGTCTTCCTGAACGAGTGCCATGAGTGCGCCGTAGAGAATCGCAATAACTGACAGGACAAGCAAGACGGGGGCAAGTCGCTTCGTGGCATCTGGAAAGAGCGGCAAGTTGAAGCGTAAGAAGCCGTATCCCCCCATTTTCAGCAACACGCCGGCGAGCAAGAGTGAGCCAGCGGTTGGGGCTTCGGTGTGGGCATCGGGCAGCCAGGTATGGAATGGCCACATCGGCACCTTGATAGCGAAGGCGAAAAAGAACGCGAGGAATGCCCAGAACTGAAAACTCGAGTCGTAATGGGCATGGGTCAGCGTCAAAATGTCGAGCGTTCGTATGCCGGTCTGCTGGTAGTAGGCTTGGTAGAGCGAGACGATCCCGACAAGCATCAACAAGCTACCGGCTAGGGTGTAGAGGAAGAACTTCACTGCGGCATAAACGCGGTTTCCGCTGCCCCAGATGCCAATCAACAATGCCATCGGAATGAGCATAACTTCCCAGAAGATGTAGAACAGGAAAAGGTCCAAGCTCACGAAGACCCCGAGCATACCAGTAGCGAGCAGTAAGTAGGCGATGTAATAGGCACGCACGCGCCGTTGGATAGGGTCCCATGAGGCGATGACGCCAATGAGGCTGAGCACTGTCGTGAGCAGCACGAGCGGTGCGCTAATACCGTCGACGCCAAGACGATAGGCAATGCCAAGCGCTGGCAACCAGTTGACCTCTTCAACAAACTGCATGCCGCTTGCCGTGCGGTTGAAACCGAATACCATGACCAGTGAGAAGAGGAGGGAAAGCGCGGTCGCAATGAGCGCGATCCACCGCGTGATGCGCGGGCTCGCGTTTGGCCAGAAGAAGAGGATCAGTGCGCCAATGAGTGGCGTGAAAACTGTGAGTGTCAGCACCGGCAGTTGTGTCATGGTTTGCCCCTCTGCTGCCCTGCTCGTGCTCGCCTACCGGAACAATGTGCTTCCCATCACCAGGTAGACGCCGACGATAATAACCGTCCCCAATGCGATGATGAGGGCGTAGTTTGCAACCAGCCCCGTTTGGAGTCGTCGCCAGGCTTGAGCCGTAGCCGCTACCACTCGAGCCATTCCGTTGACCGCGCCATCGATAATCGCCACATCAACGCCGCGCCAGAGACCTCGCGCCAGTGCATAACCAGGCTGCACAATGAACCGATCATAAATTTCATCGAAGTACCATTTGTGCGCAGCGAGCTGATAGAGCGGTCCAAGTCGTTGGGCAAGTGCTTCTGGAGATAAGCTGCGCTGAAGGTAGAGTGCCGCGGCGAGCCAAATTCCGCCGAGCACGACGAGTGTTGAGATGACTGCAAAACCGATCGTTAAGCTTAAGCTCGCCTCATGCGGTGTCGCGTCGGTGAAGACTGGTTCAAGGAAATGATGAATCCATCCCTGTTCCGGCGGCACGCCAACGAATCCAGCAATGAGTGAGCCTATGGCCAGGATCAGAAGCGGAAGTGACATAGAGAGCGAAGGATCGTGCGGGTGCAAGTGGCGGTCATAGCGTGGCACGCCATGGAAGGCTAGGAAGACAGCGCGGAACATGTAGAGTGCGGTAAAGAACGCAGTGACAAGGCCAACAATTGCGACGAAGGGATGGCCACCGACCCACGATCCTACGATGATCTCGTCTTTGCTCCAGAATCCGGCGAACGGCACAAGCCCAGCGTTGGCGAACGCGCCGATCACGAACGTCCAGTATGTCAGCGGCATCACAGCCTTGAGTCCGCCCATACGTCGCATGTCAAGTTCGTCCTCAAGGGCGTGCATGATGCTGCCTGATCCGAGGAAGAGCAGTGCCTTAAAGAAGGCGTGGGTAAAGAGATGGAAGATCGCTGCGCTCCAGGCTCCAACGCCCAGCCCCATCGCCATGTAACCAAGCTGGCTCACAGTCGAGTAGGCGATGACTCGTTTAATGTCAAACTGTGTCACCGCGATAGTAGCAGCGATGAAGGCGGTTAACGCGCCGATGATGCTGACAACTTCCATCGCTGTGGGGGCAGCCAGGAAGATCGGGTGCGCCCGTGCTACCATGAAGATGCCGGCGGTCACCATTGTCGCTGCGTGGATCAGTGCGGAGACCGGCGTCGGCCCTTCCATGGCATCTGGCAACCAGACAAAGAGCGGCACCTGAGCTGACTTACCAATTGCCCCCATAAAGAGCAAGAGTGCAATCAGCGTCACTGTGCCTTGACTAAGCGATGACAACTTGGCGAAGACATCGTGGTAGACCAAGGAACCAGTCTTAAGGAACAGCAGCATAATACCCAGCTCGAAGCCAAAGTCGCCAACGCGGTTGACGATGAAGGCTTTCTTGGCAGCGAGTGCGGCTGAACGCCGTCGGAACCAGAAACCGATCAACAAATAAGAACACAGACCAACCCCTTCCCACCCGAAGAAGAGTAGGAGGAAGTTGTTGGACATGACGAGGATGAGCATGGCGAAAACGAATAAGGGAAGCCAGGCAAAGAACCGTGGATAACCAGGATCATGGTGCATATAGCCAATGGAATAGATATGAACGAGTAGGCTGACTCCAGTAACGACGACAAGCATGATGGCCGCGAGATGGTCGACGGAGAAAGCAACCGGGATCTGGAAATCACCTGCGGGGATCCAGGTATAGAGTGTCTGTTGCAGTGGTTCCTCACTGCCCGAGACGGCAGCAAGGACAAAGAGGCTGAGGACAAAACTTATTGCAACAGCTGGGATCGCCAGCCAATGAGCACGCTTGCGAATCCACCAGCGCCCGAGGAGAGCATTGAGCACCGCGGCAATGAGTGGTGCAAGCGGGATAACAAAGAGCCAATGGGCAATCCCGGCCATTGCGTTACTCCCCTGCCTTACTCACGCAGTTGCCGAACCTCGTCGATGTCCACGGTATCGAGGCGTCGGCTCAGTGCCACAATAATGCCAAGTCCGATGACCGCTTCCGCAGCTGCTAAGGCGATGATGAAGAGTGCAAAGACTTGGCCAGTTAACGCTTGCTGTTCCCAGGCAAAGCCAATGAAACTCACGTTGACAGCGTTGAGCATAAGCTCGATCGACATAAAGATGACCAGCACGTTACGGCGTGTGAGGACGCCAACCATACCGATAATGAAGAGGGCAGCGCTGAGGAAGAGAAAATGAGCCGTCGTGAGGTGCGTCATCGCCGAACGACCTCCCCCCATGCCGGCTGCTCGGTGAACTCGTCAGCCGACTTCGCGAGAATAAGGGGCCGCGTAAAGCTCGCTGGTTTAAGCTCGGCCTGACTTGGCGCAGGTAGCTCGCCAATCGGCCCGAGATCCGTTCCTTTGGGGTGGCCCAAGGAGATGGTGAAAATACGTCGTGCTGCGGCTATTCGCTCGGCAAGTGTCTCTGGACGTGCGAGGAAGATAGCGCCAATCGTGGCCATGAGCAAAACAATTGCTGTCACCTGGATTGGTAACGTGTATGCCGAGTACAGCTCGCGCCCGATCGCTTGAATGTTGCCTCCGACAGCTGCAACTGCATCCGGTGTCCAAGGCCCCGGTTGCCCGCGGAGCGAACGTGTCAAAATGGCGGCCAACACCTCAGCGAGTAGCAGGATGCCAAGCACAAAGCCAGTTGCGATGCGCAGTGGTCGCCCACCATGAAACTCCGGCAAATCCTGCTGTTGGACAAGCATAAGCACGAAAACCACAAGGACGAGGATTGCGCCAGTATAGACAATAACTTGTGCCACAGCCAGGAACTCCGCACGGAGCATCACATAAATCGCCGCCACGTTAATGAACGTGACCATTAGCGCGATAGCGCTGTGCACAGGGTTTCGGGCAAGTACTACACCGGCTGCTGCACCGATGGAGACAATTGCAAGCAAATAGAACACCAGCACTTGAATGCTCATTGCTGCCGTGCCTCCTTTTTCCCGGCTCGTGTCCACTGCAGCATTAGAGCAATCCTAATCCCCAGAGCCGGACCAAGCCGGTAAGCGCGATGTTCAGCAGGGCTAAGGGCAGCAGCACTTTCCAGGCCAGCCCCATCAGCTGGTCATAGCGAAAGCGCGGAAGTGTTGCCCGCAGCCAGACGTAGAAGAACAGGAAGATGAGCGCTTTGAGGATGAGCCACCACACTCCTCGGGCAAAGGGGCCGTCAATACCTCCAAGGAAGAGTGTTGAGGCCATGAGGGAAACCACGATCATGTTAATGTACTCAGCTAAGAAGTAGAACGAGAAACGGAATCCGGAATATTCAGTGATATAGCCGGCGATCAACTCAGTTTCAGCCTCTGGCAGGTCAAAAGGCGCACGATTGGTCTCGGCAACGGCCGCGATGAGAAAAAGCACAAACGCCAAAGGCTGGCTCAGGATAAACCAGTTCGGCAGTTGCAACGGCCCAAGTGTCAACGTCTGTTCCTGCTCCCGCAGGATATCAACCAGGCTCAGTGAGCCGGTCAGGATGAAAATTCCGACGAGTGACAGCCCAAGCACGAGCTCATAGCTAATAACCTGGGCCGTGGAGCGTAAGGCGCCGAGGATCGAGTAACGATTCCCTGATGCATAGCCGCCAAGAATAATGCCGTAGACGCCGACCGACCCAAGCGCAAGGAAGTAGAGCACCGCGATGTTGATGTCAGTGACGTAGAGATGGACTGTCCGACCAAAGAGGGTAAGAGAGTCCCCAAACGGGATGACAAGCGCACCGAGCGGCGCAAGCATGAACGAGAGCAGTGGAGCAACAAGGAAAACCAATCGGTCAGCATTGGCCGGCACGATATCTTCTTTGGCCAGCAGCTTGACTGCGTCAGCAATTGGCTGGAGCAGGCCGAAAGGGCCGGTGCGGTTTGGCCCGACACGGTGCTGCATGAGAGCCAGCACACGCCGCTCAAACCACGTCATGTAGGCCATGCAGAGCAACAACACGTTGAGCACGATGAATCCGAAGATGTAGCTGATGAGCAGCCCGATCCAGTCCATGTGCTCCTCACTGTCTACTTGCCTCAGCGCCAAGCTACTGGTGCTTTGCGGTACGACGCGGCGCCGTAGCCTTGCCTGGCATTATCGATCGACCGAGCCGAGCACGATATCGATCGTTCCAATCAGAGCAACCACGTCAGCGAGCATCGCTCCCTGGGCCATGTATGGGAGCGACTGTAGGTTGACAAAGTCTGGCGAGCGAATGCGCATACGATAGGGAATCGGCGATCCGTCGCTCACTAAGTAGTATCCCTGTTCACCCTTTGAATGCTCAATCGCGTGATAGACCTCGCCCTTTGGCGGCGAGAACCCTTTGATGACCCAAATGAAGTGCCGCTGCATATCTTCCGCCGTGCGCATGACGTTCTTATGTGGCGGAATGACATAGGGTGAGTCATGTGCCATGAGCGGCCCATCAGTCGGCACTTGCTCGAGGCATTGCTCAATGATGCGGATGGCTTGCCGCATCTCTTCGACACGCACAAGGTAGCGATCATAGACGTCGCCGTGCGTGCCAAGAGGAACGTCGAACTCGACGCGGTCATAGAGCAAGTACGGGTTGGCCTTGCGCACATCATAGTTCACACCTGATCCTCGCAGGCAGGCTCCCGTCAGCCCATAATTGATGGCAACCTCTGGCTCGATGACCCCGATCCCTTTCGTGCGCGCGAGCCAAATTGGATTTTCGGTTAGTAAATCTTCGTATTGCCGGATGGCTGAGGGGAAGTAGCGAATAAAGTCTCGTACCATATCCGGCAAGTCAGGCGGGATTTCGCGCGAGAATCCGCCAATTTCCATCATGTTTGTCGTGAGCCGCGCCCCGCAGAACTTCTCAAAAATGTCCAGGATGAGCTCGCGGTCACGGAAGGTGTAGAGCGAAACCGAGAGCGCCCCAATGTCGAGTGCGTGAGTGCCGAGCCAGACAAGGTGCGAGGCAATGCGCGACAATTCGGCCATGATCATGCGCCAGTATTGGGCGCGTTCAGGAACCTCAAGTCCGCAAAGTTTCTCGACAGCCAGAACATACCCCAAGTTATTGAGTGGGGCAGCAACGTAGTCGGTTCGATCAGTCCACGGCACCACTTGGGCGTAGCGATGTGTTTCTCCGAGCTTCTCGACGCCGCGGTGCAGGTAGCCGATGACTGGATCACAGGCGATTACGACTTCGCCCTCGAGTGTCAGGCGAACGCGCAGCACGCCGTGCGTACTCGGGTGCTGTGGCCCCATATTGAGCACAAGTTCGCGCCGTGTCTCGCTAAGCTGCCGCTCCTCGCTAATGACAACTGGAGTCGGCTGAGAAAAGTCCAGCATCGTTCACAGCCTCCGCAATGGCCCGTGTATCCGCGGCACAGGAGACTCATAGCCCGGCTGCACGTAGTCACGATACCCGCGTAGTGGATAGTCTTTTCGTAGCGGGTGTCCCTCGTCCCAGTCTTCGGGTAAGAGGATACGGCGGAGGTCAGGGTGTCCCTCAAAAACGATCCCGAACATGTCAAACACTTCGCGCTCAAACCAGTTTGCGCCGGCGAAGATCGGGACGAGTGACGGCACCGTCTCGCCGTCCTCCACGCCGCACTTAATGCGCAGACGTTGACGCCGCGGGATTGAGTAGAGCTGAACAACCACGTCAAACCGCGGGGCTTCGCGCAGATACAGCATGTCAACGGCGGTAATATCGGTCAGATGGTTATAGCGTAATGCGGGGTTCTCACGAAGAAACGCGACGACATTACGCAAGGCTTCTCGCTGAATACGAATGGTCATCTCGTCGCGGAACGTCGTTGCTTCAACGAATGCTTCGGGGAAATGTTCACGAATGGCTTGGACAGCTGGGTGTTGATCGGGATCAGTCGGCCCCCACCAGCCACATTGCCAGGGAACCCGTGAGGCCGACGCTGGAGCTGGCACGGGGTGCTCCTGCTGCTCCATCAGCCTCTATCCCTCCTAGCGTCGCGGCCCGAGCGCGGCCTTGGCCGCCTCGCGCTGCTCTTGTCGATACGCCTCAGCGGCCTCAAGCCCGTGCTTTTTCTTGAGCGTATCGTAGCGGATAATGCGGTTCTGGAGTTCAAGGACCCCATAGTAGAGTGATTCTGGCAAGGGCGGGCATCCTGGTACGTAGATGTCGACGGGAATCACCTGATCGACGCCCTGGACGACAGCGTACGTGTCAAACGGGCCGCCAACGTTTGCGCAGCTGCCCATGCTAATGACCCACTTGGGATCAGCCATTTGGTCATAGAGCTGGCGGACGATCGGCGCCATCTTCTTGGTGACCGTGCCAGCGACAAACATGAGATCGGCCTGGCGTGGTGAAGCGCGATAGAGCATGCCAAAGCGCTCGGCCATATCGAAGCGCGGCATAGCCGAGCTGATCATCTCAATTGCACAACAGGCTAGGCCGAATTGCAGCCACCAGAGACTTGAGCGTCGTCCCCAGTTGAAGAGCCAATCAACAGTCGTGAGGAAGACGTTTCGTTCTGCTTGCGGCTCGGCGGTTACACCCATTCGAGGGCTCCTTTCCGCCATTCATAGAGCAGACCGAGCAGAAGGATAAGGACGAAGAGGCCTGCTTCAACGTAACCATAGAGGCGAAGCGCATCAAATGCTGCTGCCCAGGGATAGAGAAAGAGCGCTTCAACATCAAAGACGACGAATAGCAAGGCAACCAGGTAAAAGCGTGGTGAGTAGCGTGATCGGGGCGGCTTCACATCTGGGACGCCACTTTCAAATGGCTGCAACTTTGCCGGAATCGGCCGTGATGGACGGACAAAATGCCCGACAACTAACAGCACTGAGCCCATGATTGCCGCTGTGATCAACAGCAGGCCGATAACCGCGTAGTGCATGGGCAACACTCCTCACTCTCTACCCCATTTGTGCAGTATAGCACAAGTGCTTGGGCGGCTCTCCTCTCACGTGAGTAAAGCAGCTATGGCGTTGGTGTTGGTGAGCCCGGGGGCGCCGTTGGAGTTGGCGATCGTGGTGGACTGGGCGTTGGCATTGCCGGCAACGGTGTTGGTGTCACGCCTGGTGATGGAGTTACGGCAGGCGGTAGCGGTAGGCTCACCTGTGGCGTCGCTGTCGGTTGTCGCTCTGTATCAATGACCGGTCCGCCACGTCCCACCATCGCTGCATAGGCGAGCACGCGGGAACGTCCTTGCGCTGTCATCCCCTTTGGTGTTGCAAGAGCTGCGCGCAATTCCTGCGCTTCCCAGGCATTGACTTGGTCGCAGCGCAATCGTGGCCCACCATCTTTGGGCATGACTTCCATAACCGTGCGTACTCCAGGTATTGGTCGCTTGCCTGTTGCAGCACAGACTGGGGCTTCAATAATGCCTGAGGGGCGGACAAAGTCTGGTGCAATTGGTTTGCCATCAGGAGCAGCCAGCGCCTTGGCAAGCTGCGGATCTTGATGGACTTTAACCATGAAGTCGTGCCAGATGAGGGCGGCGCTGCTTACGCCATCAAGCCCGCGCGTTGGACTGTTGTCAGTATTGCCCACCCACACACCCACCACGACATCAGTGGTATACCCAACGGTCCAGAGGTCGCGTGCGTCCTCACTTGTACCAGTCTTGGCGGCAACCGGTCGATTGCCGAGTTCTGGAAGGATAAGCGGGTTGCGCAAGCCAAAGACGAGGGCCCGTGCGTTATTGTCACTCAAGATACTCGTGATCATGTAGGCGCTTTCAGGCCGAACGACTTGTTCGCCATGGGCGAGCGCATGGGCACGGTCAAGTTCGTACACCTTTTGATTGCCTGGCGCGATGATCTCAAGGAAAGGCGTGTATGGCACGTAACGACCATTATTCGCAATCGTTGCGAAGGCATTGGTGAGCTCGATCGGCTTGACTTCTCCTCCACCAAGGGTGATCGCTAGACCGTAGAAGCTAGGATCGCGCCAAAAGCCGGTGCGAATGCCAACCTTGTGTGCCATCTCAATCATCGTCGGTACACCGACTTGATCGATTGCTTGAACAGCAGGCACGTTCAAAGAATTTGCGAGTGCTTCTCGAACCGTCACAGCGCCGTAGTGAAGATTTGTGTAGTTATGTGGTGTATATGGCCCGCTCGGAAGCTTCCAGGTCTTCTCGTAATCAAAGAGAATCGTTCCTGGATACCAGCCAAGCTTTTCAAAGGCCGTGAGGTACGTAATCGGTTTGATGGCGCTGCCCGGCTGGCGCTCCTGCGTCGTGACGTTGACCTGGCCGTCAATTGCCGTATTGTAGAAGTCGGCACTGCCGACCATCGCAATAATTTCGCCGCTCCATGGCAGCATGGCGACGAGGGCACCATTGTTGACATGATACGGCGCGAGCTGCTTGATGCGCTGGGCTACGACTTGCTCTGCCATGTGCTGAATATCAAGGTCGAGCGTTGTGCGCACCATTAAACCGCCGCGGTAAGCAGCATCACGCCCGTACTTCTCGGAGAGTTGCTCGAGCACAAAGTTCACGAAGTGCGGCGCTTCAATAGACTGCCCTTTGGCGCGCTGAGGAAAGAGTGGTTCGGCATAGGCTGCGTCGGCTTCAGCTCGAGTGATCATGCCGAGTTGTACCATACGATTCAGCACGTAGCGTTGCCGCGCTTTCGCAAGGTCATAGTTTTGCGTTGGGTCGTAGAGGCTTGGTGCTTGAGGCAGCCCAGCAAGCATGGAAGCTTCGGCTAAGTCCAGCTCCCAGGCAAATTTGTTGAAGTAGGTCTGTGATGCTGCATCAATGCCGTACGACAGGTTTCCGTAATACACGTTGTTGAGATACATTTCCAGAATCTGCTGCTTGGTGTAATGCTGCGTGAAGCGAACTGCCATAATCGCTTCACGCAACTTTCGGGTATACGTCCGCTCGTTGCCAATTCGCTCAGGATAGAGCAGTCGCACTAATTGCTGGGTGATTGTTGAGGCGCCAGATGTCGCATCGCCGGAAATGTTGGTGAAGAAGCTTCGAAGAATGGCCCGTGGATCGACGCCGGGATTCGTCCAAAACGTGGCATCTTCTGCAGCAATTGTCGCATCAATAATCCAGGCACGGTGCGGCTTGGTTGGATCGTTTTGTTGCTGAGCGATGTGATCCATCAACTCTTGATACGTAATAACGGTGCGTCGGCCGAGATTCGGGTCAGAAATCTCAGCAAGGAGACGCCAGTTACGGTCATAAATTTTGGTGGTTTGGAACTGCAATGCTTCAAACTGCTCAGGCGAGGGAAGATCATCGGTGAGGTAGTGCCATCCGGCGAAGGCGGCTCCAGCTGCAACGCCCGTCGTGACGAGGGTTCCCAGTAGCAGCGCAAGCAGAAGGCCAAGGGCAAGGCGCAGGAACGGTACGCCGTGTTTCGTGCGGCGGCGGTGCATTGCGGCGAAGACTGCTGCCCGCGTGACTGGATGACTTGTGTAAGGAGTTCGTCGCTGGATTTGCCGCTTATCCCGTCCCATGCTCATCCTTACATTCTTTACATTCTTTTGTCTCGCGGCCACGTGCTGCTAGTATGAACAGCGGGTAGCCAGTGTCTCTTTCGCTC
This sequence comes from Thermorudis peleae, assembly GCF_000744775.1. NCBI lineage: Bacteria > Pseudomonadati > Thermomicrobiota > Thermomicrobia > Thermorudis > Thermorudis peleae. The sequence continues at coordinate 661,298 of NZ_JQMP01000003.1, forward strand.
ATTATGATAGTGCCCAGAGGCAAGTGCAGTAGGGAGAGGGGCATCTCCTGTGGAACTCAAAGCCCTTCGTGGCCTTGCAGTGATTACCGTTGGAGACGGGCAAAAGATCGGCGAAGTGGCCGAACTCTACATTGACCCCGGGGAGCGTCGCATTGTCCGCCTGCGGATTGCAAGTGGTGGGCTCTTCGGCGGGCGTAAGATGCAGGTACCACTCAGTGCGGTACAGCAGATTGGTCAAGACGCGGTCTTACTGCCGAATGCTGATGTGCTTGAGGCAGAACCGAATGAGCAGGCGATTCGTGATCTGCTCGACTTTGACGCATTTACCCGGCTGCGTGTTGTGAGCGATCATGGACGGCTCCTTGGCACAGTGAGCGGTGGCGAGTTTGATCCGGCAGATGGTCGGTTAACCGTCATTGCCTATCTCCCGACGGGACTTCGCAGCCTCTTCGGTCGACAGATACTTGTTGCCATAAGCGATGTCATTACCCTTGGTAAAGATGTTGTCGTTGTGCCTGAGGCAGTCGTGCATCCGGAATCAGCACAGGCTGAGGACGAGCAATCGGCAGAGCATACTGGATAACTGACGAGTGCTAACGCACGATGTGGCCCAGTACAATGCCAAGCAGCGCTCCGGCGAAAACGTCTTGCAAGAGGGGTTGCCAGAGTGGAAGATGCTGACCGCGTATAGTTGGAGGGGCAAGGAGGATCCAGACTGTTGCAGCACTCCACCAAAGGCCTGTTGAAAGGAAGACAATGGGCCAGTTCATCCTCCAGCTCCTGTCCTGGCATTGCCGCTGTGCGTGGCGACGAAGTCGAAGGACGGTAGCGTGAAGATCTTGTTTGTTTCTCCCTTCGACTTCACCAATCCTGGTGGTGTCAACGAGCATATTTTGCACCTTGATGCGCAATTTCGTCGTCTTGGTCATGAAACACGTATCCTGACACCGCGCGCGTTGGGGGAAGATGAATCTGACGACGGGCATTTCATTAAACTTGGTACGGCCGTGCCAATTCCCGCGAATGGTTCAACCGCGCGAATCACACTCTCCCCCTTCGTCTCTGGCAAGGTGAAGGAATTGCTGCAGCGCGAGCAGTTCGACATCATTCATCTGCATGAGCCCCTTGCCCCAGCCTTGCCGTTGCTCGTCCTGCTCCATTCCCAGACGGTCAATGTTGGCACGTTCCACGCGGCCCGTTCGTATCACCTCGCCTATCTCTATGCCAAACCATTCCTTGGCTACTTCTTTAACAAGTTGCACGGTCGTATTGCTGTATCCCCCGCTGCGCTCGATTTCGTCAGTCGTTATTTCCCCGCTCACTATGAGCTCATTCCAAATGGTATTGATGTCACGCGTTTTCATCCCAATGTCCCACCGATTGCGACGTACGATCGCCCCACGATTTTGTTTGTCGGGCGGTACAACGAGTCCCGAAAAGGACTGAAATACTTGATTGAGGCGATGGCGCTGGTGCGTCGTGAATTCCCGACATGCCAGCTCGTTGTCGTTGGCCCTGGAGATCCGGAACGCTATCGGCGGCTTATTGAACGGGTTAATGTTGCTGAGCACGTGCATTTTGTTGGGCCGGTCTCGGCTGATGAACGACCGCGATATTACACTGCATGCGACGTCTTCTGCGCGCCAGCGACCGGCCGGGAGAGTTTTGGCATCGTCTTGCTTGAGGCCATGGCGTGCGGGCGGCCTGTCGTCGCAAGCGACATTCGTGGGTATCGCTTTGTCGTGCGCCATGGCGTTGAGGGCTTGTTGGTTGAGCGGAAGAATCCGGAAGCCCTTGCTCTCGCGCTTGTGCATCTCTTGGCTGATCCGGCACTGCGGCAACGGCTTGGGCAAGCTGGTCGAGCGCGTGCTGAACAGTTTGCTTGGCCAGTCATTGCCCAGCAAACACTTGAATACTATGAGCGGGTGCGGGCACGCGTTGCTCCGCGTCTTGTTCGGGCTGCCCAACGCTGGACAGCTGGACTACCGGCCTTTTTGCGTGGCCCATTTGATGGTGAGCAGTCATGATTAGTGATCTTCTCGCAGACCGCGTTCGTGCCCACTTGCAACATGTCGGCGCTGTGCTGGCACGAGGGCGCTTGACCCCCAATATGCTAACGGTGCTTGGCTTCCTTCTTAACCTTGCTGTTGCGGTAGTCCTTGCTCTCGGTCATCTCCAAGCAGCAGGATTGCTGGCGCTGTTCGCTGGAGCCTTCGATATGCTTGATGGGGCAGTCGCGCGCGCAACCGGCAAAATAACGCTATTTGGTGGTTTTCTTGATTCGTTTATTGATCGCTATTCTGAAGCTGTCGTGTTTGGCGGCATCCTGATCTATTTCTTGCGCGTTCCTCATGGCGATCTTCCGATCGTGCTCTGTTATGCGGCTATTGTCGGCTCGTTGATGGTCAGCTATGCTCGCGCACGAGCAGAAGCTGCTGGTATTGCGCTGACTGCCGGCATTTTTGCCCGCCCAGAGCGCATCGTCACGCTCGCGCTCTTTTTGCTGCTCAATCGTCCAATCTGGGCTCTCTGGCTCTTGGCCATTGTTGCCAATATCACTGCGCTGCAGCGAGCCTATCTTGTTTGGCGAGAAGCACATCGCGCTGGCCCACGTCAGCTTTCGTAACGGGCCTAGCAGTAGGGCGAACTAATGCCTCAGCGGAAGCGCGGGTACCCAAGACAACGTGCCAGCTATGGGCTTCTACTGCTGCTCAGCTGGCTGCTTTTTCTCAGTGGCTGTCAACCCTTCTCAAAGCCGGCAGCCATCTCGGCACGACTCACGGTTGCCGTCTTAGATGTTGGGCAGGGGCTGTCGGTCGCTGCCGTAACCGATGATGGTCATGCCTTGTTGTACGACGCCGGCAATGGCGCTTCGGATGTCCAAAACGTGATTATGCCGTTCCTGCGCCAGCATGGCGTGCAACGCTTGGACTATCTTGTCGTCAGTCACCCAGACCAAGATCACGTTGGCGGAATACCAGCAGTCTTATCGGCCATACCCGTTGGGTTGTTCCTTGATCCTGTCTTACCCACGACGAATCATGCGTATCTCCAAGCGCTGCAACTCGTCGCTTCGAAGCACATTCCTGTACAGCGTGCTCGGCGAGGACAGAGCTTCACTCTTGGGCAAGTCCGCGTTGAGGTACTCTGGCCGCGCGATCCGCTTATGCAGCAAGATGGCGCAGTCAGTGACAATGACAATGCTGTTGTTATTCGGCTTGTTCTTGACGATATTGCTGTCCTGTTGCCAGCTGACATCGAGGCCCCAGCAGAGTCGGCGTTGGTTGCTGCTGGAGCAGGCGCACTCCGCGCGAATGTGCTCGTTGTTCCACATCATGGCAGTCGGACGTCAAGCACAACGCCGTTTTTGGCGGCCGTCGCACCGAAATTCGCCATTATCTCGGTTGGCGCGCACAATGCGTATGGCCATCCGCACCCCGAAGCGATCGCGCGACTGCGCGCGGCCGGGGCAACGATCTTCCGGACTGACCAGGATGGTACAGTAACAGTATTGACCGATGGCCAGAGTCTTCAAGTGAAAACCGAGCGGGGTAAACCATGACGATGTTGCGCGCTACCCTTGACCGCTTTGAAATCGATACTGCCGGGCAGGCTATCGCGGTCCTTGTGTTTGACGATGGCCAGCAGCTGGTTGTCCCACGATCCCTGCTCCCGTCCGGTGTCCGGCATGGTTCAGTGCTGCAGATTCAGTTCGTGCTCGACCCGGATGTCGAGGCACAACGTCGTGCGGAGATTGCAGCGTTGCAGGAACGGCTCTTTGGTGAAGCGCCCTCCAGTGCATGACCTCTCTTGGCGGTAGCATGATCCTTGGGTGGAGATGTTGACGCAAGGCTGAGGCTGAACCGATGATGCCTATCCGACAGGTTGCAGCACTGCTCAGTTGCGTTGCTGCAATGGTGCTCGCAAGTTGCAGTTGGCCGGTGCATACAAGCAAGCCAACGCCAACAGCAGTGCCAACACCAACGCCGATCCCCGTGCTTGAAGTCGTGACGCCGACACCTGGGCCTGCCCTTCCGCCCGCTGGCACGCCAACGCCGCGACCTGGCGGTACACCGGCTGCTGGTACGTATGTCGTTCAGCCCGGGGATTCCTTGTTTACCATTGCTGCCCGGTTTCATGTTAGTGCCCAAGATTTGGCGGCTGCTAATCACCTGACAGATCCCAATACGATCCAGGTTGGTCAGGTGTTGATCATTCCGACTCCCAGCAGTCGGTGAGCAGAACGCTTTGCCCGTCGGTACGCCGTTTTTGGCTCGAGGAGTTGTGAAAAGAGAAGTGCTTATCTTGACGGGCAGATTGGGGCATGATACGCTCAGCGTGGTCGGTCTGAATATGACCGAGTAGGGTGAAAGGGGGTGATGCCCGGCATGAGTAGTAGCGAACGTCCGGGCGTCACCGCGGGGGTTACAGCTTAGTCTGTCACTATCCGCGGTGACGGCCCAAGAGACCGGAGGCCGGCTTTGAGAAGCCGGCCTTTGCTTTTTCGAGTCCTGATCGACATGCTTGGTATGCTTGTGCCAGTGGCAACGTACGAGGTGCACAAGGAGCAATCGATGCAGCAGGAAGAGCAGGTCTACCAGCAGCGGATTGCTGATTATCGCAGGCGGCGGGATGAGTTTTTCCGTTCTCATCCCAATTCGCCGCTGCTGCCTGAGCAGCGCGAGCGGTTTACTGGCCTGGTGTACTATCCAGTGAATCCCGCACTGCGCTTCGTTGTCGAGCTGGATCGAGAGTCTGGTTCGAAAGAGCCCGTCTATCTTGGTACGACGACAGGGGAGCCGAAGGCATTCATCCCCGCAGGGAAAATTCGCGTAGAGATTGAAGGGAAGCCGGTTGAGTTGACCGTCTTCCGAGAGGTTGGCCGAGGACGATATTTCTTGCCCTTCCGTGATGCGACAGCTGGTAGTGAGACGTACGATGTTGGTCGCTACCTTGATCCACAAGAAATGCCGGACGGCAAGCTTGTTGTCGATTTCAATATGGCCTACAACCCATACTGTGCGTATAACGACCGTTGGACGTGCCCCATCCCGCCGCGCGAAAATGTTGTTGATGTGCCCATTCGCGCGGGTGAGAAGAAATATCCTGACTATGTCTCAGTTGCCGCCTCTGAAGAAGCGCCTGGCCTTTTCCTTGAACTTGGGAAGCACGACGACTAACGTAATGTTGTCGATCAACAGACACGAACCCTGAAAGCGGGCCGAGGATGGGGCAGGTCTATACGAAGCGTATTCAAATCGCAACACGCGGGCATGATCAAATGCTTGATCTTACCCCGCAGGCCCAAGCAGCGCTTGCCGAAAGCGGCCTGACTGATGGGATCATCACCGTGTTTGTTGCCCATTCAACCGCGGCAGTGACAGTCAGCGAGTGTGAACCGGGCCTGATCGAAGATGTGCGGCTTGTTGCCGAGCGGCTTGCTCCGGAACACGAACGGTATCGCCACAATGCGTTGAATTTTGACGACAATGCTCATAGTCACCTGCGAGCGCTCGTCCTTGGGCCCTCTGTCACTGTCCCCTTTGCCGATCGCGCACTCTTGCTCGGGACATGGCAGCGCATTGTGCTAATCGATTTTGATACGCATCCGCGGCAACGGAATGTCGTCATTCAGGTGCTTGGTGTGTGAATAGTCAGGCTGTTTCTCCACTCATTCAAGCGTTGGCACACCTGCTCACACGGTGGCGTGGTGAACGCGGCTGGTCGCTGCGTGAGGTAAGCGAGCGCTCAGGTTTGTCGATCCCGTATCTGAGTGAACTGGAGCGTGCGCGAAAGGCTCCGTCAGTCGATGTCCTCGAGCATCTTGCTCGTGCCTATGGTGTTTCGCTTGCCGTACTCCTTCGCGAGTTGGCCTCGCTCCTGGATCGTTCGAGCGATTCACACTATCACTTGCATCCAGAACTTCGTGAAATACTTCCGCTGCTCACTGAGGCCGAGCAGGGGGAACTTGTACGCTATGCGCACTATTTACACTGGCGTCGTCAGCAACCGCAGTAATACGAAACGGCGTTGCGCATGATACGATGCGGCAATGAACGGCGAACGAGCTCGCGAGAGGATGTCATATATGCTACTTGAGCGTGAGGCTGTGCTTGTTTCGACAGATTGGCTCGCTCACCATCTTGACGATCCAGCTATCCGCATTCTTGATTGCCGCTATTACTTCGATGGGCGTGATCCGCGTGCCGAATACGCGCGTGGACATATTCTGGGCGCAATCTTCTTCGACTGGTATCAAGCACTCAATGACCTGTCGAATCCGATTGAATTCACGATGGCTCCCCCGCAACAGGTTGCGGATGCGCTCGGGGCACATGGCGTTGGCGATGAGCATCTCATTGTAGCGTACGATGATGAAGGTGGGCACTTCCCTGCGCGGCTCTGGCTCGTCTTGACGTGCTATGGCCGCGGCGATCGCGTACGGATTCTCGAAGGAGGCTGGACTGCCTGGGCCGCGGAAGGGCGGCCGATAAGTACCGATGTGCCCACAGTTGCCCCAGCGCGGTTTACGCTTTCTGGTGAGATTGATACGCGTCTCTTGGCAACGCTCGACGATGTGCGGCGCGCGATTGAAGCTGGTGACACTGCCCTGCTCGATGTTCGTCGGCTGACTGAATATACGGGTGAAGAGATTCGGGCAGCTCACGGTGGTCATATTCCCGGCGCGTTACATTGCTTCTGGCAGGACAACCTCAATTGGGATGGCGACCGACGCTTCCTCTCGCCCGACGTGATTCGTGAGCGTTATGCAATGCTCGGCATTACCCCTGAAACGCCAGTCATCACGTATTGTCAGGGTGGCGTGCGTGCGGCTCATGCGGCGTTAGCATTGATGCTCGCGGGGTTTCACAATGTGCGCGTGTATGAAGGAAGCTGGGCAGAGTGGGGCAATCGCGATGATGTGCCCATTGAAACGGGTGAGCCACGCTTGCCGTCTTCTCGAGCCTGATACTGGTACGCTAAGGCAGGAATCGACTAGGCTTAAGAGAGGACGCATGGTGGTGAAGTATGGAAGTGATGGATCCCGATGTGGCTGCTCATTCCACTTGTGTATCTGATGGCCTGGCGGCTCTGCCGGCGCTTTGATCAGGCATTCAATGAAACCGTGGCATGGAGTGTTGGTTATCTGATTACCGCGGCGATCATCTGGATTACCGATGTTGGTGGCATTGACATTCTCTCGGCCCGTCCTGACGGTCCAGGTGCTGTTGTTGCCTATCTCGGTGGCTTTGCCGGGATGTGGCTCAGTCACTACCGCTGGAAGCGACGTGGTGGGCCGCTCCAACCAGCGCGTGACCCTATCACCCGGGCGATTCGAGCGTTGCGCGTTGGGTTCGCTGGGACAGTCCGCCCGCGAGCCGCCCGGCCGGCGACTTCTGCTCACCCTCAGGTCACGGCGCGCGCACCCCAACGAACTCCTCCGCAGACTACTGCTTCGACCGGAGGCACGGCAAAAGCTTCCCCTGCACCAGCAACGCGTAAGACAACGTCAGCAACGCGCACTGTTCCCTTGAACAAGGCGATGGCTGCAGCAGTGCGTGCTGCTGGCACGAAGCCTGGTGGGAAGACAAATCGCTGGGCCCGGGCGATCAGTGCCTTTTTAGATGCTGACAGCGCACCATCACGTACGCGAACACGGAACCAGTGAGGGCCGACGCTCTGCTGCTCAAGTTGGCTAAGGGAGGTGGGCAACGGTGAGTGAGCAGCGTTTGCCGACGCGCCACGAGGCGTGGCAACTCGTAACGGAATACACTACGGCACCCCATCTGATTCGCCATATGCTGGCCGTTGAGGCAGCAATGATGGCGTACGCTCGCCGCTTTGGCGAGGATCCGGAACTCTGGGGCCTTGTTGGTCTCCTCCATGATTTCGACTACGAGCGTTATCCCGATATTAGCCAGGAGGGGCATCCGGTCGTCGGTTCGCGAATTCTCCGTGAGCGAGGGTATCCGGAGGTCGTCATTCGTGCCATCCTTGCCCATGCGAGTGAAGTGACGGGAGTGTATCCGGAAACCCCACTGGAAAAGACGCTGGTTGCGGTTGATGAACTAACGGGATTCCTCGTGGCGGTTGCCCTCGTTCGGCCCACGAAGAGCATTCTCGATGTTGAGCTGCCAAGTGTGAAGAAGAAGTGGAAGCAGAAGGAATTCGCCGCCGCAGTGAACCGCAAAGAGATTGAAGAGGCGGCAGCAGCGCTCGGAGTGCCACTCGACGAGCATATTCAAATCGTTCTTGACGCGATGAAAGCGATTGCCAGCGACCTTGGCCTTGAGCGCCAGCCGGTTGAGACACGGTGAGTGCTGCACTCCCCTGTGCCGCCGAGGGAAACGAAAGCCCGAGGGAGCCAGAGGCGAGCATTGTGCAGGGCGAATGACAACGTCGCGAGGACGTCATCCGGTGGGCCGCGGTTCAACCGCGGCCCACGCTGTTGGGATTGCTCTGTTGTGTCCTGGCGACGCGCTGTTGAGGTGAAGCGCAGTATTACGCTGTCTTTACTTCGGTCCAGAGTCGGTCGAACTTTTGGGTTGCCTCACCGATGTCTTTGATCCATTGCAGACGTTGCCAAACGTCCTGTGGTGGGTAGACCTTCGGGTCGTTCAGCATGCTCTCATCAATGAGCTTTTGCTCTCGTGCAGCTTTGTTCGGGCTAGCGTAGCCAATGTAGTTCGTATTGCGCCCGTTGACCTCTGGCCAGTTGAGGAAATCGATGAATACCATGGCAGTGTACTTATGCGGCGCGCTCTTGAGTACGCAAAGATTGTCTTGCCAGACTGTACAGCCTTCCTTCGGGATAACATAGGTGATCGTGCTCTTTTGGTTATGGGCTTGAATGTAATTTCCTGTCCAAAGATGCGCGAGTAGCGCTTCGCCGGAAACGAGTAAGTCAGTTTGGTTGTTGCTGGTATAGGCAAGCACTGCTGGTTTCTGCTGCATGAGCACGCTCTTTGCTTTCGCTAAGGCTTCGTCGCTGGTTTCATTGATTGAATAGCCGAGATACATCAGTGCTGCGCCAATGACCTCGCGCTCATCGTTCAGCATGACGATCTTTTTCTGCAAGGCAGGCTGTGGCTCGAAAACGTCTTTCCAGCTCGAAAGCTCTTGCTTGATTGCCTCCGTGTTATAGCCGAAGCCGGATGTGCCCCACATATAGGGCACACTGTACTTGTTTTCTGGATCGTAATACGGCTTGAGGTTATTCGGATCGATATTGGAAATGCTTTTAATCACGGAGTAATCAAGTGGTTCGAGCATGTTGAGCTTGATCAAAATGCTGACGGTGTAATCAGACGGGACGATGACGTCATACCCCGTTGCACCTCCTTGCAGCTTGGCGAGGAGGTCTTCGTTACTGTCATACGTGTCCTGGGTTACCTTGACACCAAAGATGCGCTCGAATTCATCTAACAATCCTGGTTCAATGTAATCTGACCAATTGAAGAAGTTGAGTTCTTTGGCTAGTTTGGTTTTGTCGACATAATCTGGGATTCCTCTGGCAATCGGACTTGGTTTGGCGGTTGCCTCGGTGCTTTGGGTTCCGCTTGCGCTGTTGCTCTGGTTCGACGACGAGGAGCCGCCACAGGCGCTGAGCAGCGCAGTGATTGCTGACATGCTCAGGCCAAGGGCAGTGAGCCGGCTAATCAGTTCACGACGGGTCATGCGCCCAGTCTGCCATTGGCGAAGGAGCCGCGCGATTGCCGCACTCCGTGTCATCTCCGACCTCCTTTATCCTTCTCTTGCCCGCGTTCAGCCTTCTGATATGCCTGCTTGCACGAGGAAATCAGCGTCGCCGTTGGAGAAGTAGCGATCCGAGGACGAGCGTAATCGAGGCGAGAAGCAGCACTGCCGAAATTGCGTTGACTTCAGGGGTAATCGTGCGGCGGATTCTGCCATAGATTTCGAGTGGCAACGTGGTTGCACCAATGCCTGCATTGAAGAAAGTAATGACGAAATCATCGATTGAGAGGGTGAAGGCGAGCAGTGCTCCCGCAATGATGCCGGGCATCAGTAATGGAAGGGTAATATGGCGAAGTACCTGCCATTCATTGGCTCCGAGGTCCTGGGCAGCTTGCTCGAGTGTGCGGTCGAAGTCGGCTAGGCGAGCACGTACGACAACGGCAACGAAGGGAAACGAAAACGCAATGTGTGCAATCGTGATCGTGCCAAGGCCAAACTTCAGGGTAAGTCCAACGAGGTCATCCAACCAGCGGAAGACCTGGTTGAAGAAGACGAGGAGCGAGATTGCCATAACGATCTCAGGAACAATGATTGGCAAATAGAGCGCACCCTCGACCGTCGTCTTGAGGCGAAAGCGATACCGGTCAAGCGCTAACGCCGTCATCGTGCCAATGATCGTTGAGACAATCGTCGAAATTGTTGCGATCACAATGCTGTTTTTAGCTGCCTCGAGAATTCGATCGTCCTGTAGCATCTGCTGATACCAGTCGAGTGTGAAACCGACCCAAACTTGCTGCTGGCGCGAATCGTTGAAACTGAACACGATGAGCACGATGATCGGTGCGTAGAGAAAGAGAAAGGTAAGCACAACGTTAAGGTCGAGCATGATCCAGCCAAGCGAGATGTGCCGTCGTGGCTTCACCAGTGCTGTTATTGGCCGGGGCATCGAGGTGCTGCTCATATAGGCCGTTCCTCTCCGGAGCGGAAGTAAATCAGCGTCGCGATCAGGACGATTGCCATCAGGATCAGCGAGATTGCAGAGCCAAATGGCCAGTGGCGAACCGTGAGGAATTGTTGCTGGATAAGATTGCCGATCATCACGACTTTGCCGCCCCCTAGGAGATCAGAGGTGACGAATGTGCCAACTGAGGGGATGAAGACCAGGATTGACCCAGCGATCGTTCCTGGCAGTGTCAATGGCCAGAGGATTTCTCGGAACACTCGCCATGCATTGGCTCCGAGGTCTTGAGCAGCTTCAGCAAGAGTAAAATCAAATTTTTCAATCGAGGCGTAAATGGGCAAGATCATAAACGGCAAGTAGCCATAGACCAGACCCAGCACAACCGCAAAGGGAGTAAACAGCATCGGGATTGGACGGTTGATGATTCCCAGCCACTGCAAGGCGGTGTTGATGAGGCCCTCGTTCCGGAGCAGAAACATAATCGCGTAGGTGCGTACCAGGAAGTTTGTCCAGAAGGGGATCATAACCAGAAGCATCAGCGCGTTGCGCCAGCGGCGTGGTGCTCGTGCCATGACAAATGCAAATGGATAGCCAATCATGAGGCAGATCACCGTAGCGAGGACCGAAAGCCAGATCGAAAGAAGGAAAGTGCGGATATAGAGCCAATCGAAGAACCGTCGGTAATTTTCAAGGGTGAAGTGCCAGACGATTTGGCCATATGTCCCGCGCGTTGCAAAGCTGTAGGCGAGCACAATGCAGAGTGGGAAGAGGAAGAAGAGCGTAAGCCACAGGATGCCTGGGCTGAGAATAACGCTCAGTTGCAGAAGCGGGCGGCGGCGCAGTACTTCTCCGATTGTTTCAGTAAGACGCGGTTTTGCCTGGACGGCTTTCTGACGAGCCTCTTCGGCAAGCGCCATAGCGGCATCCCCCTATTCAGTAAGTAGCCGTGCTGCCTCTGGTGCCCAACGCAAGACTACCCATGTGCCGCGGCGAACGGAATCTGGACTGTCGAGGCGGTTTTGGGCGTTCTGGACGCGGACTCGGATGGCTGTATGGTCATCGATGCGGACAAGGTAATGCGTGTCAGTGCCGATATAGACGATGTCCTGAACCGTCCCTGTGAGTGCTCCAGCCTCGTTCTGGCTGTCGCTCGTGGGAATGCAGAGGCGAATCTTTTCCGGGCGAATGGCAACCGTGACACGTTGCCCAGGCTGGATGCCGTGGTGCGTTTGCGCCAAAACTGGGAACCGGTCGCTAATAACGACGGTCGCGGTGTCGCGCTCAATGCGTGTCACTTGCCCTTCGAGGAAGTTTGATTCGCCGATAAAGTCGGCGACGAAGCGGTTGGCTGGACGTTCGTAAATTTCAAGCGGTGTTCCAACTTGGAGAACGCGCCCTGCGTTCATGACGGCGATGCGATCAGACATGGTAAGCGCTTCTTCCTGATCGTGCGTGACGTACAGAAATGTGATACCGACCGTTTCCTGCAAGCGTTTGAGTTCAAGCTGCATATCCTTGCGAAGTTTAAGGTCAAGGGCTCCAAGCGGCTCATCGAGGAGAAGAACCCGTGGTCGGTTCACCAATGCCCGGGCAAGCGCAACGCGTTGTTGCTGCCCACCAGAGAGTTGACGCGGATAGCGATTTTCGAAGCCACTGAGGCGTACAAGGTGCAGCGCTTCGCGTACTCGCTGGCGAATTTCGTCACGGGGTACGCCTTTCATTCGCAAGCCAAACGCAACGTTTTCCTCGACTGTCATGTGAGGAAAAAGGGCGTAGTTTTGAAATACGGTGTTGACATTACGCTTGAATGGCGGCGTGTTCCCAACGACGCGCCCTTCAATCAAGATGTCGCCACTGGTTGGAAGCTCGAATCCGGCAATCATCCGCAGTGTCGTTGTCTTACCACATCCTGATGGGCCAAGTAGGGAGAAGAACTCGCCCTGGTAGATTTGTAGCGAAACGTGGTCAACGGCCTTTACATGTTGATCAAACACTTTGGTCACATCGCAGAGCTCGACATCGACTGGGCGCTCCAAGCGCTCACTCCTCTCCCTCAGCTACCCAGCAGCCTGCGCCTGACGTTTGTGTGTATTCGATGTTGCCCCGAACGAACAAGCCTGCCGTTCGAGTACTTCCAGTCTTGCCTGGAACGACAGGTCATATCTTAAGCGCTTTGCTGCATTGTGTCTAGGGCAAGACGCACAACTTGGGTTGCCGCGTTATGAGCACGGTGCCTGGGTGACCGCTGGTGCTGGCCACGGAGTCGCAGCACAGATCATTGCCTCATGTGGATACCAGCGCTCACGCACTTGACCGACGAGATAGAGTGAGCCAGTCACAATGATCTGATCATCGGGGGCTGCGAGGGCAAGCGCTTGGGCGATGGCATCCTGCGGAAGCGGAACGATCTGCACGGGAACCTGGGCGTCAGCAAAGCAGCCCGCAAGGGCAGCTGGGTCTGCCGCTGGACGTTCAAGAGCTTGTGGTGTCGTCACAATGGCCATGGTGATATGTGGCGCAAGCAAGCGTGCCATCGTCAGTGCATCGTGCCCCTCCAATACACCAAAGACGAGGATGCGGCGCGATGGTTGAGGCAGGCAGGCAAGGCTCTCCAGTAGCCCGCGCATTTTGTCTGGATTGTGTGCGCCGTCGAGGATCACTGTCGGGCTCGTTTGCACAATTTCAAATCGACCAGGAATGCGTGCTTCAGCCAGGCCACGACGGACAACGTCTGTGGTAATTGGTCCACGCGGTAGATGGCCAAGTTTTTCCACTGCGGCCAATGCAGCAGCTGCGTTTGGTATCTGGAACTTACCGAGTAAGCCTAGTTGGAACACAGTCTTGCGCCGATAATCAAGGAGCCATGTTCCTGTCGCGTCACAACGCAACAGGGCATAGTCGTGCTCAGGCTGAACGATATCGAGTGGGGCGCCGACGGTCTCAGCTTCTCGACGAATAATCTCCAGCAGTTCTGGATCGGTAACAGTTGTCACTCCTGGACGGCCAGGTTTCAAGATACCCGCTTTATGCCAGGCAATATCGCGAATCGTTGGACCAAGCGTGCGCACGTGATCTAGCCCGACTGAGGTAATTACTGCAACTTCCGGCATGATGACGTTGGTCAGATCAAAGCGGCCGCCAACACCAACTTCAATCACCGCGATGTCGACGCGCTCTTCGGCAAAGGCCAGGAATGTGAGTGCAGTCCAACATTCCCCATAGGTTAGTCGCTCTTCGCCTCTGGCATTCCATCGTTGGATGGCTTGATCGAGTTCGGCGACGTATCGCGCAAAGCGGTCGGCTGGTAACAGGGCGCGGTCAAGCTGGAGCTTCTCAGTCTCGACTTGGAGGTAGGGTGAGGTGTGCAAGCCAACATGATAACCAGCAGCGGTTAGGATGCTTGCAATGAAGGTAGCAGTTGAGCCTTTTCCGGATGTGCCAGTAACGTGAACGGTCGGGTATGAATCGTGTGGTCGCCCAAGGAACTCGAGGAAGCGACGAAGGCGAGCCAAGCGGGCCTGAGCGCGAGCCCGAATTTGCTCAGGCGTTGCTCCAGGGGGTGGGGAAGGGGGGCCTTGAATTAATCCGTTGAGGTATGCTGCAGCCTGCTGGTACTGTGCCAGTAACTTGGCACATAGTGCTGTCACTGCATTGCTCCCTTCACCCCGGCAATACATCTATCGGGATGATTCTAGCAACCGAGCATGGCTACGGATGAGGAAGACGGCGCTGTTTCAGCATCACGCTCACACCCGCGACAGGACAGTTCAATCGCTCTGGCGTTCCTACACCCGAAGTGCTCTCGTGCTCGCAATCGCCACTGGCTTTCTCCTGGGGAGTTTCACAGCCTTGTTGGAGCAGCAGCCCGCTTCTGTGTCACTTGCGCTTACTCTTGCGCAGTTGCATGGCGAACTCCAGCTGATTGGCTTTCTCGGGCTTTTCACGCTTGGTGTCTTGTTTCACTTCTTCCCGCGTTTACGGGGTGTCGCCTCTCCACCGACACTGCTGCAACACATTGCACTCGTCGGGTTTGTCGTTGGGCTTCTTTTCCGCATCGTCGGCGTCCTGCTGCTTTCCGTTGGATGGATGCATCAGTGGAGCGCATGGCTGCACGTGCTCGCTGGAGGTTTCTTGCTCATCGGGGGAAGCGCAGCAGTGCTTACTGTTGGCTGGCTTTTGCGCCAAGCACCGCCGGCGGGGAAGACTGCCTCTCGCCTGTTTACGGTCACGGTTGCACTTGCCTCCTTGGCCCTTCTGCTTGCAGTTGCTGTGCTCGCGTGGGGATTCTTGCACATAAATGATGCGGGTGCTCTCCCTGCGCGGCTGGACATCATAGAAACTGCCCTACTGCTTGAAGGTTTTGTCGTCCCGATCGCGCTTGTGATGGCGACACGCCTCTTCCCGCTGTTTTTCCAGCTCCAACGGCCGCGTGAGCGCTGGGTGGCTGTGAGTGTCGGCTTGGTTCTCCTAGGGCTGGCCTGCCGCATCCTTGGTCTTTGGCAAGGCGGCTGGTGGGTATGGGGTGGTCAGGGACTCATTGGGGGTGGCATGCTTGTGGGCCTCGTTGGGCTGCGGCTCTGCGAACCGCGACGCCAACTCCCCCGTGCTGGGCGTCTGTGGTATCGCGATCCATTGCATTGGCTGTTGCTCTGTGCTCATGCTTGGCTTGCACTCGCCGGCGGGATATTACTCTGGCACGGGTTTCATTTCCGTCCCGCGCCAATGATGCTCGAGTGGCATCTTGTTGGTTTGGGGTATCTTGTGACACTGGTGTTGGCCGTTGGCTCGCACCTCTTGCCAGGGTTCCTTGGAGTCCGTTTGCGATCTCAGGCAGCCAGTTGGGTGTTGCTCGGACTCTCGCAAGGGGCAGTGCTGTGTCGGCTCATCCCCTTTGTTCCCATGTTGCCGCTCTCTTTCCGCCAGGCACAGGATGGAGCCGTAATTGCTGGCATGCTCGGCCTTCTCAGTCTTGCCCTGTTTTCGTGGAACACGCAGCTTTTCCGGCGTGTGCGTAGGGGGTCTCCATAGAGGAAACTTCATTGCCGAGATAGACGGGGCAAAGGTATTTCGATACTATTGGGTTCGGAAAGTTGATGGATCGCGCAGAAGAGAGGCAGCAGCGATGACGGAGCTGACACGCGAGCAAGTGATTGAGGCCTTGCGGCCAGTCTATGATCCAGAGCTGCGTCGCAGCATCGTCGACCTCGGTATGGTGAAAGATGTGCAGATTGATCAAGGGTGCGTGCGGGTGCACGTTGAACTGACCACGCCCGCGTGTCCGCTCCGGGCCCAGATTCAGCGCGACGTGCACGCGGCGATTGAGCAGTTACCGGGCGTGCAGCAGGTCGAAGTGACCTTCGGCGCTCGGGTTCGCGCTGCTGGGACGGGAATGCCCGATCGCCAGCCGATTCCTGGGGTGAAGAATACGATTGCCGTTGCGAGCGGTAAGGGCGGTGTTGGGAAATCGACTGTCGCGGTTAACATCGCTGTTGCCCTCGCGCAAGACGGTGCGAGCGTGGGGTTGCTCGATGCCGATGTCTATGGGCCAAGCATCCCGTTGATGATGGGTACCCGGGCCCGCCCGATGCTCGAGAATGACAAGATTCTCCCGGTCGAAGCCTATGGCTTACGGATAATGTCGGTTGGTTTCATTCTCGATCCCGAAAAGGCGCTGATTTGGCGTGGGCCGCTGGTTTCCCAGCTTGTGCGCCAATTTCTCCACGACGTTGTGTGGGGTGAGCTCGACTACCTGGTTATCGATCTGCCACCGGGGACAGGTGATGTTCAGCTCACGCTCGTGCAACAGATTCCGCTGTCTGGGGCGATTATTGTGACGACGCCACAGGATGTCGCTCTGGCCGATGCCATTAAAGGTCTGCAGATGTTCCGAGAAGTGAAGACGCCGGTGCTTGGCATTGTCGAGAACATGAGCTACTTTATCTGCCCACACTGTGGTGAGCGCTCCGATATTTTCGGGACGGGCGGGGGGCGACGAACTGCCGAGCGGTATGATGTCCCCTTGCTTGGTGAAATCCCGATCGATCCACTGGTGCGTGAAGGTGGCGATACTGGGCAGCCAATTGTGCTTGCGGCACCAGAGTCGCCAACGGCGCAAGCGTTTCGTGATGCAGCTCGCCGTGCGGCGGGGCGGCTTTCGATTGAGGCTGTGCGCAAGCCGCGTCGGCCGGTCCTCATGCTGCGTCGGAGTTAGTCCCTTCATCTGCTCCTGCGTTGCCAGCACGCTTCTGTTAGCATCACACTGAGAGTGTGGCTCCGGGTGATGCGGTGTGGGGGGCAACGTGAACTGTCACGAGTGTGGAGCACGATTACCAGCTGATGCGCGCTTTTGCCCGCAGTGTGGCCGACCAGTAAGCGGTGAGCGGCATCCGCGACGCGTGGTCGTCACTGGACTGGGAGCAGTTACGCCGCTTGGATTGACGGCAGAGGAAACCTGGCAACGGGTACGTGCTGGCCAGTCGGGCATTCAGCGGATCTCGCGGTTTGACCCCGCTGATCTTCCAGTGCAGATCGCCGGCGAAGTTCGCGGTTTCGTTTTTGGCGATTGGGTTGATCCGAAAACTGCCCGGCAGATGGCAATCTTTAGTCAGTATGCTGTCCATGCGGCAGGGATGGCGCTGCAGGACGCTGGGCTTGACCAGGGCGGCTTTGATCCAGCGCGCGCGGCTGTCGTCGTTGGCACCGGCGCTGGCGGCATGGCCACGATTATTGAAGCGCAGGATGCCGCAACGCGTCGCGGACTGATGCGCGTCAGTCCGCATTTCATGACAACCTTTCCGCATAACATGCCCGCCTATCACATTGCTCAGGCATTTCGGTTTCTTGGCCCAAGCTTGACTGTTTCCACAGCCTGTGCCACTGGCGCGCAGGCGATCGGCGAGGCGGTGATTGCAATTCGGCGTGGGCAGGCGGATCTTGCGCTAGCCGGCGGCACAGAATACGCGGTGTTTCCCCTGTTTCTTGCAAGCTTTGCCGTCCAGCGGGCGGCTTCGCCCGATAATGCATGCCCAGAGCGTGCGAGCCGGCCGTTTGATGCGACGCGCAACGGGTTTGTGGTGAGTGAAGGGGCCGGCATGCTCGTCCTTGAGTCGCTTGAGCATGCACAGGCGCGTGGCGCGCGCATCTATGCCGAAGTCCTTGGCTATGCTTCGAGTAATGATGGCTATCACCCGATTGCCCCCGAACCGGAAGGAGAAGGGGCGGCTCGCGCTATTCGTGCCGCCCTCGCTGACGCTGGCGTAACGCCAGATCAGGTTGACTACATTAATGCGCATGCTGCAAGTACGCCTTTAGGCGATAAAGCGGAAACGCTGGCGATTAAGCGAGCGCTTGGCGAACATGCGGAACGAATTCCTGTCAGTGCGCCTAAGTCGATGCTTGGTCATCTCATGGGAGCTGCAGGCGCGGTTGAAACCATTGTGACGATCCTTGCGCTCCGCGATCAAATCCTGCCCCCGACTATTAACTATGAGCATCCGGATCCTGACTGCGACCTCGACTATGTGCCAAATGTCGCTCGTCCAGCATCGATTCGCATTGCACTGAAAAACTCATTTGGTCTTGGTGGGCAGAATGCCTGCTTGGTCATACGTCGTTGGGAACAGGGAGTGTAAAGAGAGGAGCAGCCAAGGTATGCCACGTGGTTATGCTCCGGTCAGCGGGTTGGAGAGCCCACGGTTTAGCGGAATTCGAACCTTCGCACGCTTGCCGCATACGCGCGATCTTGCTGGTGTTGATGTTGCCATTGTTGGTGTGCCGTTTGATACAGGCGTGACGTACCGCGTTGGAGCGCGGTTTGGGCCGGCGGCAGTCCGCGAGATGTCAGCGATGTTGCGGGTGTACCACCCTGCACTCAACGTCAATGTGTACGATGTACTGTCCGTGGTTGACTATGGCGATGTCCCAGTTGTCCCGGGCTTTATCGAGGCAAGCTATGACCGCATTGTCGATGGCTTGCGCCCTATCCTTGCTGCTGGCGTTGTGCCGATCTGCATCGGCGGTGATCATTCAATTGCGCTAGCCGAACTGCGGGCTGTGGCAGAACGCTATGGCCCGGTGGGGATGGTGCAATTCGACTCTCACACTGATACCTGGGATGAGTACTGGGGGCAGAAGTACACTCACGGCACGCCGTTTCGCCGTGCTGTCGAAGAGGGCTTGCTCGATCCTCGCCGCGTGATTCAGGTCGGCATGCGTGGTTCGCTCTATGGGCCTGAGGATCTGGATCAGTCGCGAGACCTCGGCTTTGAAGTGTGGACAACGGATGACGTGCGACGTGAGGGCATCGCCGCTGTCGTGCAGGCGATCCATCGTCGGGTGGCGGACGGCCCGGTGTTCCTATCGTTCGATATTGATTTCGTTGATCCAAGTTTTGCGCCTGGCACTGGTACGCCAGAAATTGGCGGATTTACTAGTCGCGAGGCACAGGAATTGCTCCGCGGCCTCGTTGGACTTAAGCTTGTCGCCTGTGATCTTGTTGAAGTCCTGCCAGCACATGATCCTGCTGGTATAACCGCTCTTATCGCGGCGAATCTCATCTTCGAAATACTTGCGGTCCTGGCGGCGACACGACGTCAAGCGCAGGAGGCAGATGCATGACCGTGATTTCAACGGAGCATATTCTGTTTGGCCGCATTCCGCGGCGAGCGGCACAGCTACGCCCGTCTGCCCCAATGGCGTTTCCGATGACGAGCGGGCAGCTTTTGCAAATTACTGACCTTGAGGGCAAGCAGGTCGCTACCATGGTTGCGTTTGCTGCTCACGATCAGACTGAGTATCTCTCTTGCACCCAGACAAGGGCTGTCAACAACACGCTGATGCTCGAGCAAGGCATGGTGTTGGTCAGCAATCGGCGCAATCCGATGTTCGTTGTTGTCGAGGATACGGTCGGACGACACGATATTCTGCTCCCGGCTTGTGATCAGCGGAAGTATCTCGAAGACTATGGGCTTGTTGACCACCCGAACTGCCATGATAATCTCCTTGCTGCCCTGCGTGAACACGGATTGACCGTTGAGAGCCTTCCTGACCCGGTCAACTGGTTTATGCATGTTGGGTTCAAGGCGCGCGGCCGCCTTGAAATCCGTGAGCCCCTTTCTGAACCGAATGATTACGTTCTGCTTCGCGCATTAATGGACGTCGTTGTGGCGATCACACCGTGTCCGCAGGATCAAAATGCCAGCAATGCGTTTAACCCAACTGATATTCTGATTCGTGTCTATGACTAGTCCGTACGGTGAGCTGTAGAGGGCGAATGCGTCTGGCGTTGTGGAGTGTGATCAGCTGTTGATGTTGTCATGATCAGTTGATAGCGTGTGCGATACGGAATGCGATAATCGCGGAGCAGTTTTCGGACGTCAATCCGCCGGTAGCCTGCTGGGGTCTCCGGGCGAGCATGGCGTGAGAGTGCAAGCTTCGTTGGCAGCAGCGAACCAAGCTTGCCTGCTGCGACTGCCTCAGCAAGAATGGCGAGGTCAGCGCGGCCTGGAATGTCGTCAATCTCGTAGTCTGGCGGTTGACTGAGTGGATCTCTGTCAAGCCAGATATAGAGCTTTGCTGGCATTCGTACACACTCCTTGTGCTTTCTCGAAGGTCGATGCCGTTCCACCGTCCAGAGCGATTAGTACTGCCTGAAATGTATAATCTTAGGAGAGTCTCCGTGACTATGGGAGTTTTTCGTCTGTGCGGCATTGCGTGGTATACTTTCTTCTCGCGAGTCCGACGGGCTGGCCTGTCGGGTCGAGCACGGAACGTATGCACACGTGCGTAGAGGGGGCGTGAACAGCAGTGGCGAAGTCGGTACATGTCGAACTTCGCGAGAACGAGAGCTTTGAGGCGCTACTCAAGCGCTTCACGAAGGAACTGCAGAAGTCAGGCGTTCTGCGCGACTACCGCGCAAAGCGTCACTATGTAAGTAAGAGTGAGCAGCGCCGAGCGAAGATTCGCAAGGCAGAGCATCGCCGCCGTCGCAAGCTGGCCAAGCTGGCGAAGAAGGGGCAGGTTCTTCTCTAACCCCATACCTTGTCACGCTTCTGCCTTCTTGCTCGGTCGCTCAGGGTCGGAAGAAGATTGGGTGATCACGCCGAACGCTGAAGCACGAACAACGCCAACAAGTTCAACGCGAGCTTCGCTGTTGACAACGCAGACGTGGGTGTTGCCGACAGCGACGCTCGTATTCTTGGCATATCTGGCTTTCGTGATTGTCGGCCGGCTTTTCGCGCATCTTCCCTTTGTTGTCGTGCTCTTGCCAATCTTACCATCGTTTCTTCTCACCTGGTTTGCACTCGCGGTTGCCCTGACTGATATCGTGTCTCGTCCCTCGTTTACCACTGCGGCAAAGATCCGCTGGGCGGCGATTATCGCGCTCTTCAATGTTCTGGCGTTCTTGCCCTATTGGTTCTTTGTTGTTCGCCCTGGGCGGAAGTAGGCCGCTCCTGTTTAGTATCGCAACGGAGAGACGCGGGTGGACAACGCGAGGCAGACGGAGCTACCTGGTAAGCGCGAGGTTGATCTCTACGTCCAGACGTATTTGACGCTTCTCCGTACGTCAGGTCCCGTTCCGGTTGCCACACTTATTCCAGCACATCTTCAGAGTGCCCCGTTGCTCCATCAGGGTGCGAATGAACCTGATATTGATGCCGGGGCGTTTCTCTATAGTACGCTTCGCCTTCCCCGAGAAATTGTTTGGGTTGAGCACATTCTGTTTGGCCAGTCGGTTGCGAGTTTCGCTCGGCATGGCTATCGCGACATACTCAGTTGGCGACAGGTTACCGCACCTGGTCGTCGGCGTCGCTGGTATACGAACGATCAGGGAGTCCTCGCAGCCTTCGTCAGCTCGTCTTCTGACCTCGATGATGTTGTCCCAACCATCGTCGCCTGGCAGATCGAGTGGAATAAGTTGCACCGTATGTTTGAGGAGAATCCTGTACTACGGGACATCGTGCGCCAGGTGACACAAACGCAGGCCAACGCACAGCGTGAGGCAGACGAGCGACTGCGTGAAGCACTTGGATTATCAGCCTATGATTGGGGGAGACTTGCTCAGGCGTGGGGAGAGCAGTTCTGGGCAATTCTCGCGTTCGCGGCTGAGCAGCGGAAGCGACTCACAATCCAGTTGCTGCCAGGCGGTTATGCGGGCTATACCCGTGCTGCCCGTACCTGGTGGACGCCGATTGAGCGATATTTGCTTGAACATCAGTTGATGGATCGGCCGCTCTTCTTTGTTTCTTCCAACATGCACAGCATTGCAAATGTGCTGTCGGGAACTGCGCGTCGTCGCCAAGATGCGCTCGTGCGCTTTATTGAGCAGACTCGTCATCCTGAACTCTACCCTGAACTCGAACGTTTTCGAGCGGGGCAGAGCCGCAGCAATTGGGACAATTTGTTGTACTACACCGCGCGACTTTATTTTGCTGCCCATCCTGAGGAACGAGAAGCGCGGAATCGCGAAGAAGCAGAACGTGGTATCGTCACGATTAACCCTGAAGGCCCTGTTGATGTTGGGGTGCAGATCATCACGCTTTCGCAACTCTCTCCTGAGGACTTTGATCCTCGCCTCGGCCAACTCTCTCTCGATCGACTTGCGCATTGCCAAGCGGTGATCCTGAACATTAACTATCCTCTTGGTATGGGGGCGTATCATCTTCTCCACCAGATCGTTGCCAGCACTGAGCGGCTTGTTGGTGTCTATATCCTTGGCAAAGCGGCAACACTGAACGCACGGATTGGCGACGTCATGCTATCGGACGTCGTCTATGATGAGCATAGTGGGAATACATACTGGTTACGGAACTGTTTTAGTGCTGCTGACCTTCGACCATATTTGATTTATGGCTCAGCTCTTGACCACCAGCGTGCTGTAACCGTCTTTGGCACATTTTTGCAAAACCGCGGATACCTCGACTTCTTCTATCGCGAGAACTTTACGGTAGTTGAGATGGAAGCTGGCCCGTATCTCAGCGCACTCTACGAGGATCTCTTCCTGACACGTTACGGCACTGGCGAGCAGGTCAACTTGACGGCTGTGCCATTCGACCTTGGGCTGATTCACTACGCTTCGGATACGCCCTATAGTCGGGCGCACACGCTTGGCGCTCGCGGCTTGTCGTATTACGGCATGGATTCGACGTATGCTTCGACCATTGTGATATTGCGCCGCATTTTCCGTCAGGCTGGTGTGCTCATCGATACTAGTCATGCTTCCGACTGCATAGTCCAACCGCATGGAGGAGTGCATGGAACAACAACGGGCAGCGATTGTTCACATCGCTGAAACGCTGATCAGTCAACTGGACCTTCTCAACGACGCACGTGAGCGTGCGCTTGCGGTGACACGACAAATCACACGGCTGAGTGCGAATGCGGTGCGCGCTACCCACCGTGGTGAACGGGATGTTGCCCGGTCACTTCTCGCAGAGGCGGGGAATTTAAAGGATGCACTGACGGCTGATCTCCAAGCTTTCCCTGCCCTCTATTGGTCAGGGTATGTGCAAGACGCGTATAAGGAATATGCCGAGGCTCACATCACCGCTGCGCTGATTGCTGGCGATCCGGTACCGACCCCGGAAGCGCTTGGAGTTGAGCCAGCAGTCTACTTGAATGCACTTGGTGAAGCTGCGGGAGAACTGCGGCGCTACATCCTTGACTGCATTCGTCTTGGCGAACTCGCTCGTGCCGAGCAAGCATTGGCAATCATGGACGAAATCTATGGCATGCTTGTGCAGGTCGACTATCCTGATGCTGTGACCAATGGCTTGCGGCGCACAACCGATATGGTTCGCGGCGTTCTCGAACGCACGCGTGGTGACCTGACGCTTGCCGTTGAACAGCAGAAGTTTTCTGAGGCGCTTGCGCGTGCACAAGAGGCACTGCAGCGCACGGCGACGTCAGCAACGTAGCAAGTTCGGTGTAGGGATGCAGAAAGAAAATCCCCCCAGGCGGCAGTCTCGCCTCCCGGGGGATTTTGCATAGGATAACGGTTAGGCTCCGCGAAGGAGCTTTTCGGCCTCTTCCTTGTGTCGTGTCTCGTCAGAGATGATTTCTTGGATATCATTCGAAAGGCCGTAATCGCCGAAGTCCTCTGCTTGCTTCATGCGCTCAACATAGCGCTGGATTGTCTCGACCTCGGCTTGAAGAACGCGCTCTACCATCTCCTGATTCGTCTGCGCCTTGGGGACAGGCAATGCTTCATCGGTTGGTGTACCGCCAAGGGCGACAATCTTGTTGGCAAGGAAGAGCGCGTGCCGCAATTCGTCCTGAATCTCTTTCTCGAAAAACTCGGCGAGCTCAAGCCGATCGAGACCGGTGCATGACGCAGCATAGTGGATGTACATCGTGATAGCCTGCAGTTCGCCAGCAAGATCTTTGTTTAATCCCTCGATCAACTGTTGTGCAGTAACTTTCCCCGCCATCGCACTTCCTTTCCTTCATTTTCCGACCAATCGTAACTGTACCAGGTTGTGACATCGGTTGACGAGCTACTGGTCGACCTAGGATGATGCGGCAACCGCCTCGCGAGTCTGTGGCTCCCATCGCAGGTTCAGCTCTCGGTTAGCACGTACTTCGTCGAGGCGCTTGTAAAACGTGCGATGCGGCGCGTGCTGGACAAGTTCTGGATTGTGCTCGGCCTCGTCAGCAATCTGCAGCATGGCATCAACGAACGCGTTGAGTGTTTCGAGGCTTTCGGTTTCTGTCGGCTCGATCATGAGTGCTTCAGGGACGATCAGCGGGAAATAGACGGTCGGTGGATGCAGGCCGAAGTCAAGCAGTCGCTTCGCGATATCCATCGCCCGCACGCCATGTTGCTTCTGTCGGGTAGCTGAAAGGACAAACTCGTGCATGCATGGCCGGTCGTAGGCAACGTCATAACGTTCGCGGAGTCGTGCCATGAGATAGTTGGCGGCGAGGACCGCGTCTTCGCTCACCTGCCGTAGACCGTCAGCGCCATTCATACGGATGTAGGTATAGGCTCGTACGTGCATGCCAACATTGCCGTGGAACCCATGAATCTTGCCGATTGAAGCAGCTGGCCACTCCCATGTGTATTCTGGGTCACTGCCCTCATGGCGCACGACGATTGGCCCAGGCAGGAATTTGGCAAGATGGGCCTTCACGCCAACGGCGCCTGAGCCTGGACCACCACCGCCATGGGGTGTCGAAAAGGTCTTGTGCAGGTTAAAGTGCATAATGTCGACGCCAAGTTCGCCGGGCTTTGCAATACCCAGCAGGGCATTGAAATTGGCACCGTCGTTGTAGACGAGCCCACCAACGCCGTGGATGATGGCAACGATCTCGTCAATATGCTCATCCCATAAACCGAGCGTGTTAGGATTCGTGATCATCAGTGCGGCCGTGTCCGGCCCCGCAAGGCGGCGTAGCTCATCAAGGTCGACATTGCCGCGTGCGTCTGACTTCACCTCAACGACTTTGTAACCGGCCATTGCTGCAGTAGCGGGGTTTGTGCCGTGAGCGGAATCAGGAATGAGGACCGTTGTGCGGCCGTGATCGCCGATGCTATCGAAATAGGCGCGCGCAATCAGGATGCCGGTCAACTCACCATGTGCTCCAGCGGCAGGCTGGAGGGAAACAGCGTCAAAGCCTGCAATCTCGGCAAGATAGTTCTGGAGCCGATACATCAAGGCCAGGATACCTTGAACTGTCCGTGGGTCTTGCAAGGGATGAATCGCAGCAAATCCTGGGAGTCGTGCCAACACCTCATTGATCTTGGGGTTGTACTTCATGGTGCATGAGCCAAGTGGATAAAAATTAATATCGACCGCGTGATTGAACTGCGATAACCGGGTGAAGTGTCGGACGACGTCGATTTCGCTCACTTCGGGGAGGGGGAGTTGCTCTCGGCAGAGTTCAGAAGGGATCTCCTGTTCTGGCACATCGCACTCAGGAACCGAAACGCCCCGACGTCCTGGCTTGCTGAGCTCAAAGATCAATGGCTCAACTTGGAGCATAGCACCCTTTGCCTCTCCACAGGTCGCCGTCCAGTACTTTGTCTGTAGCGTAACATGCTTGCGTCACGTGCGACAATGAGCAACCGGAGCGGTCTGGTAGAATCAGCCCAAAGGCGGCGTGAGGACAGAGGGCAGAAGCCATGGCAGAACAGTGGGCATATGGCGGCCAGGCCGTGCTAGAAGGGGTCATGATGCGCGGCCGGCGAGGCATGGCAGTGGCGGTTCGACTGCCTTCTGACACGATTGCTGTCTGGTATGAGCCAATTGCGCTCAGCCACTGGCAGTTGCGTGTGCGGCGCTTGCCGTTGGTACGTGGCGTCTTTGTGCTGTGGGATACGCTTGTCCTTGGCATTCGAGCCCTTGTCTTCTCGGCCCAGGCTCTTGCCCGTGCTGAGCTTGGTCAGGGTGCTGCCGAGACAAGCAGTCAAGGAGAGAATATTCGCCCCTGGCTATGGGGTACTGTTGCTATCTCACTGGCATTTTCGCTTGCGCTCTTCTTCCTCCTGCCGCTTGGGTTGGTCAGCCTGGTTGACCGCTGGATTTCCAGTGCGCTCGTAAGTAACCTCATCGAGGGAATAATCCGACTTGGCATTTTGCTGCTCTACCTTGTGCTTATTGCGCGCACCCCTGACGTTCGTCGCGTCTTTCGCTATCACGGTGCGGAACATAAAACAATCCATGCCTATGAAGCACACGTGCCACTTGAGCCGGACAACGTGCGACCGTTCAGCCTGTTACATCCGCGCTGCGGAACGGGCTTTTTGTTAATTGTGATGCTGATTGCCGTGCTAGTCTTTGCTCTCCTTGGCCGCCCCCCATTATTCTGGCGTGTTGTATCTCGGATTGCCCTCGTTCCGGTGATTGCCGCTCTCGCGTATGAGTTCATTAAGTGGACAGCATCGCAGTACCATCACCGGGTTGTGCGCTGGTTGACCTGGCCAAGCATGGCGTTGCAGCGCTTGACGACCGCTGAGCCAGATCGTTCAATGCTTGAAGTTGCAATTGCGGCACTGGAGACTGTGCTGTATTACGATGGCCAACAGTCTTTCGCCCCTGTCCTGCATCACGTCGTTCTGGTCGATGCTCTTGGTGTGCCGCTTGAGGAGAAAGTCGCGGATGCGGCATCGGTTTCCGCACAACGCGGCTAACTGGCGGTAGTATCGTTCGGTGGTGGGAATGGAACGCGGTTCAACAAAGCTCTGGGGTGGGCGCTTTCACGCCTCAACTGATGCACTGGTTGATCAGCTTAATGCGTCCTTGCCGTTTGATCAGCGTCTTGCGGTGCACGATATTCTCGGTTCGGTTGCTCATGTTGCCATGCTCGCACGGCGGGGCATTGTCTCCCGTGACGATGCGCTTGCTATTGTGGATGGCCTTCGGCAGGTCTTAGCAGAAATTGAGGCGGGAACGTTTGAGTTTCGGCTTGCCGATGAGGATATTCACCTGAGCGTTGAACGGCGTCTGCATGAACTCCTCGGTCCAGTCGCTGGTCGGCTGCACACTGCGAGGAGTCGGAACGATCAAGTGGCGCTCGATTTTCGTCTGTGGATCCGCGACGCGATCCTGGCGCTTGGGCGCGGGCTTGCCGATGTCTGTGAGGCGCTTCTTGACCTTGCAGAGCGCGAGCGCGAGACGATTGTTCCGGGCTATACCCATCTCCAGCGTGCCCAGCCGATTCTCCTGAGCCATCACTTCCATGCTTACGTCGTAATGTTGCTACGGGATGCAGATCGTCTTCGGGAGTTGTATGCGCGGGTCAATCGCTCTCCTCTCGGTGCTGGGGCTCTTGCGGGTGTAACGTATCCTATCGATCGTGAGTATGTTGCAACCCTCTTGGCGATGGATGGTATTTGCGAGAACAGCCTCGATGCCGTCGCTGACCGTGATTTCGCCGTTGAGTTCTTAGCTGATCTCAGCATAATCCTCGTCCACCTCTCCCGGCTTGCCGATGAACTTGTGCTCTGGTCGACGGCTGAGTTCGGCTTCATCGAGTTTGCTGATGCCTTTGCAACCGGCAGCAGTATCATGCCCCAGAAAAAGAATCCGGATGTCGCTGAGCTGATTCGCGCAAAGACCGGCCGGGTTTTTGGCCATCTTCAATCAATGCTCACCGTGCTGAAGGGCTTACCACTGGCCTATAACAAGGATCTACAAGAAGACAAAGAAGGTGTCTTTGATGCCGTTGACACTGTTCAGCTTATTCTCGCTGTCCTCCCCCCTGCGCTTCGGACACTGACGATCAACCGTGAACGTATGGCTCAAGCCGCTGAGGAGAGCTTTACTGTAGCGACCGACTTGGCTGACCACCTTGTCCGTTGTGGCATTCCGTTCCGTGAGGCCCATGCCATTGTTGGGCGACTTGTTGCGTATTGCATTGAACATGGGAAAACCTTCGCGACGCTTGAACCGGGTGAATGGGCGCAGTTCCATCCCGTGCTCGTAACGTCTCGTCCTCCCCTGACGGCGCGAGACGCGGTTCTGGCTCGCGAAATTCCTGGGGGCACTGGCCCATCACATGTCGCGGCGGCCCTTGCCCGTGCCCGTGAGCACGTGCAAACGTGGCGGGCATGGCTTGCTGAACAGCAGGCACGGATAGAAACAGCCTTTCATCGCCTTCGAACAGGAGCGCTGGTATGACAGCACTTGAGGAAGCGGCGCACCCCCATCGTATTCATGTTGCTCCTGTAACAACGACAACGGACCTCGAAGCTGTCTATGCAATCCGTGATGAAGTTTTCCATCGTGAACAGCAGTTAACGCGTTTTGTGCGTGACGATCCTGATGATCGATTTAGTCTCAATGTTCTCGCGGCGGTCGATGGGGTCCCGGTTGGAACAGGGCGGGTCACGCTGTTCGGTGATGAGGCACAGATCGCATGGGTGGCAGTACGAAAGCCATATCGCCAGCTAGGGGTTGGCCGTGCAATCATGGTCTTTCTCATCGACTGGAGCCGTCAGCAGGGTGCCCGCTATGTCACGCTGAATGCGCAGACGCATGCGTTGGAGTTCTATCGGAAGCTTGGGTTCGTACCCGTTGGCCGTCGGTTCTTTATGGCCCATATCGAGCATCAGATGATGGTGCTTACCCTTACGAATCAGGATGAGACTGAGAATGGAGTGGCCTAATGGCAGACAAGGGGCGCAACATCCCGCCGGTTACACCTGCGGAGGCCAACGTAACGGTACAACAAGCGTTTGAGCGGATTGCCAGAACTTTTGGTTCCGGCACCGTTCCTGCTATCTATCAATCCGTTGCTCAGAATCCGACCGTGTTGGATGCACTTGTCACGTTTCGCGGACAAGTGATGGACACCGGCGAGCTTGATGCAGTACTCAAAGAGTGGCTAGCCTGGGCTGCAGTGATCTTGACGCATAACGCCTTCGGCGTCCGGATTCATACTGCTCGTCTCCGCCGTCTTGGAGTAACCGATGCGCAACTAGTGGAAGCTCTTGGTGTGTTAGGGTTTTTCAGCGCGATGGGGACGGTTGCCCACGGCATCGGCCTGACGGCGGAAGATGCTTTGCCTCCAGAGCAGTGAGATGGTGGGAAGAGATTCCAGGCTCACGTGGTTCAATAGGAGCAGAGTAGTCATCCGATGCAGCCCGGCTAGGATGAGAAAGGGTAGCGGTCTCAATGGCGCGCGTGATTCAGCCGATTCTTCTGCAGCGTAAGCCCGAGTGGTTCAAGATCAATCGGCAGTATGGAGAGGATTATCTGGATCTCAAGCGGATTGTCCATGGACGCGCACTCCATACAGTCTGTGAGGAAGCGCGTTGTCCGAATATCTATGAGTGCTGGAATCAGCGGACCGCAACGCTCATGATCCTCGGTGATCACTGTACGCGTGCCTGTCGATTCTGCAATGTCAAGTGGGCACGCAGCAGCACGCTTGACCCAGACGAACCGCGGCGCGTTGCAGAGGCTGTCGAAGCAATGGGTTTGCATTTCGCGGTTATTACCTCGGTTGACCGCGATGACCTTCCTGATGGCGGAGCGCATATCTTCGCCGAGACCATTCGGCAGATTCGTCAACGCATTCCCGACTGTGGTATTGAAGTGCTCATCCCTGACTTCCAAGGTAACTGGGATGCGCTGCGCGAGGTTGTTGAGGCCGGTCCGGATGTCATTGCACACAATATTGAGACTGTTCCGCGGCTCTATCGTCGTGTCCAGCCGTGGGATAACTATGAGGTTAGCCTCGAACTGTTCCGTCAGGTAAAGCGCATGAATCCTGCCATCATCACCAAGTCTGGATTGATCGTTGGCATGGGTGAGACAAAAGAGGAACTCGTTGAGGTTATGCGTGATCTCCGAGCATGCGATGTTGGCATCTTGACGATTGGTCAGTATCTTCCACCGACACCGCGGCATTATCCGCTTGATCGTTACTACACCCTTGAGGAATTCGCTGAGTTGCGTGATATCGGCTATCAGCTCGGTTTCGGTCACGTTGAATCAGGGCCGCTTGTCCGTTCGTCGTATCGAGCAGCCGAGCAGGTCGAGTCGTATCGCGCTCGAATGGCGCAGTCGTCAGCTGGAGCCGTACGTTAGCGCTGGAGTGTTGCACGAGCAGCGATTAGGCGATGCGACAAGCAAGCATGCAGAGCGACGTCACACCGATTACCGTTGTTCACCTCGGACACATGCCGTATCTCCCATGCTGGCAACTGCAACGTGCGCTTGCTGCGGCGCGACGTCGTGGGGACGTGTCTGACCTGCTCTTACTCGTGGAACATCCTCCCACGTATACCATCGGCAAAGGTGGAAGTTGGGACAATCTCCTGCTCGATGCGCAGGCCCTTCAACGGCTCGGGGCTGTTTGTGTCACCGTTGATCGTGGTGGCGATATTACGTTTCACGGGCCGGGGCAACTTGTTCTGTACTTCATCATGGCACTCGGTCCCGAGGAACGACGCGTTCGGCGCTTTGTTGAGCGTCTTGAGCGCGTGGTGATTGAGACGATCGCTGCCTTTGGCATTACGGGCCATATTGACCCAGCATATCCTGGCGTTTGGGTTGGTGATGCCAAGATTGCCGCGCTTGGTATTGCGGTGCATCATGGGGTAACCTATCACGGCACGGCACTCAATGTGGATCCGGATTTGCGCTACTTTACCTACATGATTCCCTGTGGCATTCGAGGTCGCGGCGTGACTTCACTCGCTCGTGAGCTTGGCCGGTCCGTGCAGTTCGCTGAAGTGCTCCCACCACTGTTGTCAGCGGTTGAGCACGTCTTTGAACGGCCAGTGAGCGTGGGGCCAAATCGCGACCAATTTCTTGCTTCCTGGGCTCAGTTGCTTATGAATGCTGCTTAATTCGCTTCATTTGATTGCTCGGTCATTGGCAGCAACCCAATGAGCAGTGATTGTTCCACGATATCACGCCGGACAAGTGCTTCAGCCTCTTCCAGCGTTGTGCGCAGTGGATGCTCAGGCATGACGCGAGCGAGCATCTCACGGACTTGGCGCATTAAATCCAGGGTCTTGTTAAACGTCATAACCAGGTCGCCTTCACTCAGCTCAATCTGCTCGAGGATCTGCGCCATTGTTTGGCCATGGCACCATGCCCGCATGGCGCCGTAGAAGCCCGCACTATGCCCCGTTGAAAGAAAGAGACCATTCCGGCGCTCGAGTTCAAAAATCTCCTGCTCGAGTCCTTCAAGACGCCGGCGGAGTAAAACGAGGCGGCTCGGCAGGACAAAACTGTTAGCAAAGCGGGCATCGCGATCAAAGGCGAACCACGAAAGCACTTCAGCAGTGTCAGCCGCGTCAAGGTTCCGGAAGAAGTCACGATCAATCATTTCGCAGATAATTAGCCCGTTCGTATCGAAAACTTCGGCAAGCGTGTCGGCCTTGGCTGTTGGGTATCCCCGGTGGAGATAATCGAAGTGCTCGAGCACTTTGCGAATCCCGCGAATCAGTTCACGAACCCGCCGCTCCTCATTCGCGAGCTCTTGGCTAAGCTGTCGCTCGAGTTCTGCGCGATGCCGCTCAAGGCTTGCGATTGTCATAAGATAGCCCTGGTGTTCCTTCCGACGCGGGCACTGATGGCATGGATGTTGATGCCGTGCACGCATGAGCGTGGTGAGCTCAGAACGCGTCTCGTGAAGTTGCTCCTCGATACGTCTGCGTTGGTGCGCATATCGAGCTTCCAGTGCTGCGCGGTGTGCTGCAAGGGCATCGTCAAGGTCGGGCAAATTACGCTGTTGGAGCATCTCCCACAATTGCTGAAGTTCTGCCTCTGGAACGAGCTCACGAACATCAGCATAGGCTTGCCCAAGTTGCTGCAATGGTTCTGGCACAGGCAATGGCTCAATGCCGCTTGGGAGATAGTCGATCTGGCGATACTCCGTTAATTCGGCAACCGCGTGATTACGCGTTAACACAAGGGCGATCCCGCTACCACTGCCGCGACCAAGGAAGATCGTCCAACCATAGTCTCGGGTGTGCAGTGGGGTTCCGGGAGCTAATGTCTTGAGTGCACGACGGAGGAGCGGCCGGCCAGGCTCGGTCCACGGACGCTCATCCAGTTCGAGTTCAAGTGCTTTCCGTTCTTGGGTAAGTCGTCGCTCACGGCTGCGCAGTGCGTTGACTGAGGCAACGAGATTACGGTACTCGTAGAGCAATTCATCGCCGTCGAGACCAAGCAAACAGCCACGTGGTACAGCCTCGATTTGTTGCCCAACCGCCACAATATCGTCTTCCAGCTGACGTACCCGTTGCGCTGCCTGGTACTGTGCGAGGCTTTCGAGCAGGAGATGGCGAACACGATCCCCATGAGGTGGATCCCAGAGGTTCAGGACCGTGTTGTAGCGTACCGTAAAGGCGCTGCGTACCGGCTCGAGTTCACCAGTTGCGACTGCCAGCATATCTTTGAAGCTAATCCAGGGGCTATATGGAACGACGACATTGCCGCGTTCATCCATGCCGCGTCGGCCAGCTCGTCCAGCCATCTGCTGAAATTCGTTTGGGGTGAGGAGCCGGCGACGACGCCCATCCCACTTCGTCATCCGGCCGATAACGACCGTGCGCGCTGGCATGTTCACACCCAGTGCGAGCGTGTCGGTCGCGAAGACAACCTTCATTAATCCTTGGCTGAAGAGAACCTCGACGAGTTGCTTCAAGATTGGCAAGAGTCCAGCATGATGAAAGCCAATACCTTGGCGTGCGAGGTCCAAAATCGTCTGAACTTGAGTAAGTTCTTGGTCTTCTGGACGCAATCGTGTCAGGAAGTGGCTGATAGTCTGCTCAATCTGTTCCCGTGTTGCGTCGTCGCGGACGAGCCGCACGCGCATCATCGCAAGCCGCTGGGCGTAGTCTTCGCAGTCGCGGCGGCTAAAGAGGAAGTAAATGGCTGGCAGCATGTCCTCTGCGGCAAGTGCTTGGACAATCTCCCAGGGTGGCGGCTCAGCCTCTTCCGCTTCTCGACGGAGCTCAAGGGTGAGCCCGCCACGTGCTATCTGACGACGGATTTCGCCTCCAAGGTGGGAATAGTCAGCCACCTGATGACCGTGGTGGTCAATCACGAGACGAAGCTTCTTGTCGTAATAATAGTAGAGTGCAAGCGGAACTGCCCGCTCATTGTGCACAATGAGGCGAATTGGCCGGTGTGTGCGGCTGATCCAATCAGCAATCTCTTGCGCATTGGAAACCGTAGCAGAAAGGCAGATGAGCTGAATGTGCTCCGGGCAGAGGATGATTGCTTCTTCCCAGGTTGTGCCGCGTTCAGGATCGGCGAGGTAGTGAATTTCATCGAAGATGATGCACTCGACATTGTCGAGTTCCCATGGTGTCTGGAGCATCATGTTGCGCAAGACCTCGGTCGTCATGACCAAGATCATAGCGTCGGGGTTTTCTGTCACATCTCCCGTGAGCAGGCCAACATTGTTGCCGTAGATGGCACGGAGGTCACGGAACTTCTGGTTACTGAGGGCTTTAATCGGCGTGGTGTACATCACGCGACTGCCACGCCGGAATGATTCATAAACGCCGAATTCCGCAACAACGGTCTTGCCCGTACCTGTCGGGGCAGCGACCATCACGGAGTCGCCCTGCAAGAATGCTTCAATTGCTTCGACTTGAAATGGGTCGAACTGGAAGGGGTAGAAGACGGCAAATTGCTCAAGGATTTCCTGGGTATTGATTGTGTCATGCATGTGTTCTCGGTGTGCCTCCATTCACCGCAACATCCTGCCCGATACTCACAATAGCTGCAAGTATAGTCGGCAGCTGGTGTCCCTGCGATAGAAGGGAATAAATCGTTACAATCGGGCACGAGAGGAGGTGGCGTGCGGGTAGGCTTGCTCGGCCATCTGCTGAGCTTTCGCCCCGGATATCGCCAGGCGGGAGTGAGCCGCTATATTGAGGCTCTTGTGCGAACCCTCCCGCACGTTGACCCTACGCTGCAGCTGGTGCTCTACACCAGTGCTGACACATGGCGACGTGCTCCGCAGAACTTTTCTGATCATGTGACAGTACGGGTAACACCATTGCCCACTCATACGCCGCCGGTCCGGATTGTATGGGAGCAAGCTGTTGCGCCGCTACAGACACGCCGAGACCACGTCGATATCCTTCATGCTCCGGTTAACGTTCTGCCGCTGCTTAGTCCACAGCCATCAGTGGTGACTGTGCATGATCTCGCATTCTTGATTGAACCGGCGACGTATCCTGCCATCAAACGCTCCTATCTGACGATCTTTACTGCTCTTTCCGTGCACCAGGCTACCCGGGTGATTGCTGTTTCTGAGCAGACACGCCAGGCATTGCTCGCGCGTTTTCGGCTGCATCCGAGCCGCGTCGTTGTTGTGCCGAATGGCGTAGATTCGCGTTTTCAGCCTGTTCGTGATCCTGTGGCGCTGGCTGCCTTGCGTGAGCGTTTTGCGCTGCCCGAGCACTTCTTCCTCTATGTTGGCACATTGCAACCACGCAAAAATCTTGTTCGCCTCATCAAGGCTTTTGCGCAGATCGCTACCAAGCTTGGCTGGCCTCTTGTCCTTGTTGGAGCGCGCGGATGGCAGGACTCGGAAATCTTTCAACACCTGCAAGCGTTAGGGTTGCATTCGGCAGTTCGCGCTGTTGGCTATGTGCCAGCGGAAGAGTTGCCGCTGTGGTATAGTGCCGCAACGGTCTTTGTCTATCCCTCAATCTATGAAGGCTTTGGGTTGCCAGTACTTGAGGCAATGGCATGTGGCACGCCAGTCCTAACATCAGCTGGGACGGCCATGGCTGAAGTTGCGGGTGATGCTGCGTATCTCGTTGATCCGTATGATATCGAGGCAATCGCGCAAGGGCTGTGGCAGTTAGCGACGGCCCCGTCACTACGTGCCGATCTCGCTGCTCGAGGTATCGTACGGGCCGCCCAGTTTACCTGGGAACGGACGGCACGCGAGACCTTTGGTGTCTATCAGGCTGCGCTATGTGCGTGGAACAAGTGCGTGCGACAGAGATCAGGGGAGGAGCGACACGCATGTCGTTAGGCGGGCGCCCGTTACGTGACATTGGGGAATTCGCACTTCTTGAACAGATTGCCCGGGTTGCTGAACGTCCTCAGCCGTCCTTGCGACTCAAGCTTGGTATTGGCGACGATGCAGCTGTGTGGGAGCCGCGACCACATCGATGGCTAGTTGTCTCTTCTGATACGCTTGTGGAACGTGTCCACTTTCGTTTGGACTGGACTGACTGGGAATCCCTTGGGCATAAGGCGCTCGCTGTGAATCTCAGTGATCTTGCTGCGATGGGAGCGCGCCCCTGGTTGGCGCTTGTTGCGCTTGGGCTGCGTGGCAGTGAACGCGATCAGGAGATCATGGCGTTTTACCGCGGGATGCGCCGCCTTGCTGACCGTTTTCGTGTTGAGATTGTTGGGGGTGATCTCTCGTCGTCACCTCAGGCTGTTACCATCACGGTGACAGTCATTGGTGATGGCCCGAATGATCCGCAAGGACTGCTAACGCGCAGTGCTGCTCAGCCGGGTGACTGGATCGGCGTCACCGGTCCGCTTGGCTTAGCTGCCGCTGGCTTGCGGGTTTATGAGCGCGATTTACGCCTGCTCGATGGTTCGCCGGTCATGCAAGAGGCGTATAACCGTCCCTGTCCCCGAGTGCGCGAAGGGTTACTCTTGCGCCGGTGTGGTGTCCGTGCGGCTATGGATATCAGCGACGGCTTGTTTGGCGATTTGCCTAAGATGTGCCAGCAAAGCCATGTGTCGGCTGTTGTTGATCTCTTCGCGATTCCAATTCCGAACGCGGTGAAGTGGGCATTCGATGACTGGCAGGACGTCGCGCTGCGCACTGGTGAGGACTATGAATTGCTCTTTACTGCTCCGCCGCCAATCTTTGAGCGCGTCTGCACGGTTTTTGCTCGGGCTGGCTTGCGGCCGCCGTATCGTATTGGTGAAGTGATCCCGTGTGGTGAAGAAGAACCGCAGCTGTTCGTTCGTAACGTCCTCGGCCGTGTTGAACCGGTGATTGCTCGCGGGTACAGCCACTTCTCGTCAGCCTGAATCGTGCTAGCATGCGCAGGGGAGCAGAAGCTGATAGAACGGAGTGCGAGATGGCTGATGATCTTTTCTATCTCTCAGCGCTTGAGCTGCGGCAAGAGTATCAGCGCCGGTCCCTCTCGCCGGTTGAAGTCACGCGGGCGGTGCTGGAACGGATTGATCAGGTCAATCCTCGCCTCAAGGCGTTCATTACCGTGACAGCTGACCTTGCTCTCAAGCAGGCACAACGCGCAGAAGTGGCGTATGCGACGGGCCATACGACACCACCATTACTTGGTATTCCTATCTCGATTAAGGATGTCACACCAACCAAGGGCATCCGAACGACCCGCGGTTCGCTCCTCTGGAAAGACTGGATTCCAGAGGAGGATGCACCAGTCGTTGAACGAGTGCTGGCTGCTGGAGCAATTCTCCTTGGGAAGACGAACACCCCAGAATTAGGCTGGAAGGGTGATTCAACGAACCGTCTCATTGGCTCAACGCAGAATCCATGGAAACCCGGTAAGACAGCGGGCGGTTCAAGCGGTGGCGCAGCGGCAGCGCTTGCTGCGGGATTAGGCCCATTGGCTCAAGGGACTGATGGGGCTGGCTCAGTACGTATTCCCGCGTCATTTTGCGGGGTCGTTGGCGTAAAGCCGTCATTTGGCCTTGTGCCCTACTACCCGCCAAGTGCTGTAGAATCCCTTGCTCATGTTGGACCAATGGCGCGGACGGTTGCAGATGCTGCGTTGTTGCTCAACGTCATGGCTGGTCCTGACCCACGTGATCGGAATTCGCTAAATGCAACGGGAATTGATTATCTTGCTTCGCTCGAGGGAAGCGTTGCTGGGTTGCGGGCATTATGGGTGCCGCGCATTGGACCGTTGCCGGTTGATCCAGAAGTCCTGCGCATTGTCGAAGATGCTGTCCGTCTCCTCGCCGATCTTGGCATCAGTGTCGAGACAGCGCCGCAGCCGCTAGAAGATCCTTACGAGGTCTTGGAGGTAATCTGGTCAACAGCAATGGCCGCTGCAGTGCACAATCGGCCTCCTGAGGATCGCGCGCTCCTTGATCCTGGTATCGTGCGCCTGATTGATCATGCGCAGCGCTTCTCTGGCGTTGACCTTGCTGTGGCATATGCAGAACGCTCTGCCTATGCTGATCGCCTTCGCCGCTTGACAGAGCCCTACGACATCCTACTTTCGCCAACGACGCCAGTCGCAGCCTTTGAAGCCGGCGCTGATCATCCAGGGCATATTGCTGGGCAGCCGACAACCTTCTTGCATTGGACACCATTCACTTATCCGTTTAATTTCACGGGGCAGCCTGCCGCCTCGGTACCCTGCGGGTTTACCGCTGATGGACTACCGGTCGGTCTACAGATTGTTGGCCGATGGCGTGATGATCTCACCGTGCTGCGTGTGGCGCGTGCGTTTGAGCGTGCCAAGCCATGGCACAGTTATCGTCCTCCACTTGCGGCATAGTGCCGAGAGAGTGAGTTGAGCATGGAACGAATGCCTGCTCTCGACCTGATTAGCCATAGTCCTGATCAGACGCGCCGTCTGGGGACGCATCTGGCGCGTTTTGCTGAACCTGGTGATCTCTATCTGCTTAGTGGTTCACTGGGCAGTGGTAAGACGACGCTGGTGCAGGGCATTGCCCGTGGCCTGAAGGTTGGCGACTATGTGCAAAGTCCCACGTTTATCCTCGCGATGGAGCATGCTGGTTTATTACCTGATGGACGCCCAGTGCGGCTCTACCACATTGATCTCTATCGCTTGGAGAAGCCAAGCGAGTTACTCACATTCGGCATTGAGGATTATTTAGCCGATCCCCAAGGGATTGTGGTTATTGAGTGGCCTGAGCACGCCTCAACGGATCTCTTCGATGATCATCTACTTATTCGGCTAGAGTTCATCGCCGAGACAAAGCGGCGGTTGATGTTTTATCCCAACGGCCAGCGTTACCAGCGGCTGGTCGACCAGGTGCGACAGGAGGTAGCTGGTGGACGGCGGCGCTCAACCACTGCTAGCGATTGACACTGCAACAGAACAAGCTGGAATCGCACTCTATGATGGGCACTGGCTCAGCGAAATCACGTGGCAAGCCGGGCGTAATCAGACGGCGACCTTGCTTGCGGAAATTGACCACCTGCTCCGTATTAACCAACGGACAGTGCGACAACTTGGTGCAGTGGCAGTATCAATTGGGCCGGGCGGCTTCAACGGTCTACGTGTTGGCTTAAGCGTGGCCAAAGCACTCTGCTACAGCCTTCATCTCCCCTTAATCGGTATCATGACTCTCGATGCGCTCGCGTACCCGTTTACTGCCTATCGACGTCCCATTCGCGCATTTGTCCCGGCTGGCCGGCGACGCTATGTCTACACTGACTATCGCCGTCAAGGGCAGGCCTGGGTCCGTGCAAGTTGGCTGCGGACAGTGCGTGGCGAGCAGCTTGCAGAAGACCTAACTGAGCTAACGGTCTTGGTTGGCACGCTCGAGCCCAGCGATGCTGAGACGCTTGCCAAGAATCCGCGGGTTGTCCTGCCGCCCTCGAGCCAGCGAACGCTGCGGCCCGCTTGGCTTGCTGAGCTTGCTTTTCAGCGCTGGCAACGGGCAGAGCATGATCCCTTGGAAACACTTGAGCCGATTTACGTCCATGCAGGCGGTAGCGAGCCGATTCCTTCAGTAGAATTACCAGAGAGCTACTAAGTGGCTGGAATGTGGAGCAACAAGCGTGAAAGTTCCCGCCCAGAGCCCTGTACCGGAAGAGGTACCGCAGGAACGCACCTACATCCTTGCTCCCATGCAAAGTGATGATGTCCCAGCCGTCTCAGAGTTGGAACGGCGGTGTTTTACCAATCCATGGCCGCAGTCAGCGTATTACCGCGAGCTGCGCGAGCCTGAACGGAACTTCTATATCGTCTTGCGTCACGTGACAGGGGATGTGTCATTCGCGGAACCGGAAGCAGAACCGCGAGGCCCACTCGCTCTTTTACCACGGCTCCTGCGGCCGTCGCGCCCAACGACTCAACCGATTGTCGGTTTCGCAGGGATGTGGATCATCTACGGTGAGGCGCATGTCACAACGATTGCGGTAGCGCCGGAACACCGGGGACTAGGGTTAGGGGAAGTGTTATTCCTGACCCTCGTTAGTGAGGCTGTACGCCGTAATGCTGAATTTGTGACGTTGGAAGTCCGTGTTTCCAACGTGACTGCTCAGCGACTGTACGAGAAGTATGGATTGACGCGACAAGGGCTTCGCCGTCACTACTACAGCGATAATGGTGAAGATGCCTATATTATGACGTCCCCCTCTCTTCGCGATCCTGCTTATCGTGCAACGTTGCTCGCCTTGCGTGAACAGTTGATGAGCCGGCTGTCCACTGAACGGATCGCTGTCCTGGAGCAAGTGCCATGAACATCCTCGGCATTGAAACGTCGTGTGACGAGACCTCGGTTGCCATCGTTCGTGATGGGCGATGGGTACTCTCGAACGTTATCCGTTCACAGGTCGAGTTGCACCAGCGCTATGGTGGCGTTGTGCCAGAATTGGCTTCTCGCCGTCATATTACGACGATTATTCCAACGCTCCAACTCGCCTTCGAACAGGCTGAGCTCGAGCCAGCGGCTATCGATGCCGTAGCGGTGACGTATGGACCGGGTCTCGCTGGCTCGCTGCTCGTAGGTGTCAACGTGGCGAAGACGCTTGCCTATGTCTGGGAAAAGCCGCTCATTCCGGTGAACCATCTTGAAGGACATATCTACGCCAACTGGCTCACGTTGCCCGGTCAGCCCGAAGTCGAACCTCCAGTGTTCCCTGCACTTTGCCTGATCGTTTCTGGCGGACATACTGAGCTTGTCCTGATGCGTAATCACGGAGAATACACCTTGCTTGGGCGCACCCTTGATGATGCAGTGGGCGAAGCTTTTGATAAGGGGGCTCGCGTACTTGGCTTGGGGTTCCCCGGCGGTCCGGCGATTCAGCGGGCTGCAGCCGAGGGGCGACCAGGGCGCTACCCGCTGCCACGCGCATGGCTTGGTGACCGCTACGACTTTAGCTTTAGCGGGCTGAAAACAGCCCTCCTGCGATCTGTCGAGCAGTACCGCAAGCCGAGCGCCGCGCGTCCGAGCCGCAAGCCGACGGCTCAGCAGCCGTTCCCAGAATATCAGCCACCGGAGTATCTGCCTGGCCTCCCAGTTGCGGACCTCGCAGCCGAATATCAGGAAGCGATTGTTGATGTCTTGGTGGAAAAAACGGCACGAGCCGCACAGGATTACGGTGTCGCGATGGTCCTGTTAGCCGGTGGGGTGGCGGCCAATGCCCTGCTTCGCGAACGGTTGCGGGCAGCAGTGACTGTGCCCGTCCGGTATCCGCCACCGATCCTCTGTACTGACAATGCTGCCATGATTGCTGGGGCCGGATACTTCCTCTACCGTCGAGGCATTACTGCTGGGCTTGATCTTGATGTGCAAGCTGATCTCCCGCTGGTGACACGCACCGCGGTTACAGCAGCCTAATGGAAGGACCATGTGTGGTTGTTTCACCGCGAAGTTTGGCGATTGAGCTTGCATTGGAAGCCGGCCGATTACTGCGTGAACGGCTCGGGCATGTGCAGGCGATCCGCTATAAGGGTGAGATTAACCTCGTCACCGATGTCGATCTCGCGAGTGAACGGCTCATTCTTCATCGTATCCGCGAAGAATTTCCTGAACATGCCATCTTAAGTGAGGAGCAGCCAACATCTGCTGAGGTGTTGCGCGCACCATATACATGGGTTGTTGATCCTCTCGACGGGACGACGAATTTTGCTCATGGATATCCGATGTTTGCTGTCTCGATTGCTTGGCTTTGCGAAGGTGAGCCATACATTGGCGTCGTCTATCAACCGATGCTCGATGAACTCTTTGTTGCCGAGCGAGGGCATGGTGCCTACTTGAACGGCCAACGACTCTATGTCTCAACTGAACATGTCCTTCGCCGGTCTCTTCTCGCAACCGGGTTCCCGTATGATGCTGAGCGCCGCCGGCAAGCAGTTCGTGATTTTGTTCATTTCATCGATGTAGCGCGAGCAATTCGCCGCGATGGGACAGCAGCCATTGACTTATGCTACGTCGCTGCTGGCCGCTTTGACGGGTTTTGGGAGCGCGAGCTATCTCCCTGGGATACAGCAGCTGGCGTGCTGCTTGTCCGCGAAGCCGGTGGGATGGTTACGAACGAAGCAGGAGAACCCTACCGTCTTGGTGACCTTGTGTGTGTTGCGTCGAACGGCCAGATTCACCAGGAAATGTTAGCAGTGCTCGCTGCTGCCCAACACCAGCAGGATCCGCACGATGACTGACCGCACAGCGCTTATCCTCTCTGACGATTTTCTTCGACACGAAACCGGCGATCATCCTGAATCGCCTTCCCGCCTTATAGCAATCCGTCAGGGACTGCAACAGGCTGGCATGCTCGCAGACCGGCCGGTGTGGGAGCCACAACCTGCCTCGCTTGAGTTGGTGACAGCGATTCACCGGCCTGAGTATGTCTCCATGGTCGAGCGTCTCGCGCTCCTTGGCGGCGGCTGGCTTGATGCGGATACGGTCGTCTGTCCAGTTTCCTATCCAGTTGCGCTCTTAGCTGCTGGGGCTGCGGTTCAGGCAGTCGATGCAGTAATGGCTGGGCAAGCACCGCGTGTCTTTGCCTTCGTTCGCCCTCCTGGGCATCATGCCGAACCAGGACGTGGGATGGGGTTCTGCTTGTTTAACAACATCGCTATTGCAGCCTGGCATGCCCTGCATGCCTACAGGCTTCAACGCGTGGCGATTCTCGACTGGGATGTGCATCACGGTAATGGCACGCAAGCAGCCTTTTACGATACCGATCGTGTGCTGTTCATCTCGCTCCACCAATGGCCGCTTTACCCCGGTACTGGACGTGCCAGCGAGACGGGGCGTGGAGAGGGACTTGGATTCACGCTGAACCTGCCACTGCTGCCAGGAACAGGGGATGCCCGCTATCTCGCGCTCTTTGATGAAACGATTGAACCGCGGTTGCTTGACTATCGTCCCGAGTTGCTCCTTGTGTCTGCAGGGTATGATGCCCATTGGCAGGACCCGCTTGCTGATATGCGTGTGACGGAACAAGGATTTGCCGCCATGGCAGCTCGTGTCCGTCGTTGGGCGGATACACTGTGCGCTGGGAGGCTCGTGCTCGTGCTTGAAGGCGGGTACAATCTCGCTGCGTTGGCCGCAAGCGTCGTTGCTACGCTACAGGCTCTCGACGAGCCCAATAGCATTGGATAGTGTGAGATGATTGCTGTTGTTGATTACGGTGCAGGCAACCTCGCAAGTGTTGTCAATGCGCTGGAACGCATTGGTGCATCAGTGACGGTAACGCATGATGCGCAAACGATTGCCAAAGCAGACGGGGTCATTGTCCCTGGCGTCGGTGCGGCAGCCGACACAATGCACCATCTGACATCGCTTGGGCTCGTGCCCGTATTGTGTGACAGCATTCAGCAGGGCAAGCCTTACCTTGGGATCTGCATGGGGCTGCAAGTGTTGCTCGAGCGAAGCTATGAGGGTGGCGAGCACCAGTGCCTGGGTATCGTCCCCGGTGTTGTCCGGCAGTTGCCAAGGGAACAAGTGATTCCTCATATGGGATGGAACACAGTTAAGCAACGGCAGGATCACCCGATCTTTGCCGGTATTCCCGATGAAGCCGACTTCTACTTTGTCCATTCGTACTATGTTGATCCTGTCGACGCCTCGTGGATTGCAGGTACCACCGACTATGGCGTCACGTTCCCGAGTGTCCTTGCTCGTGGTATGGTCATGGGGACGCAATTCCATCCTGAGAAGAGTGGACGTTGGGGATTACGCCTGCTTGAAAACTTTGTCTTGATTGTGCAACGGCATGCATCGCCAACGCAGCTTGGGGTACGGACATGATTATCATTCCAGCCATTGATCTCCGCGCAGGCAGATGCGTGCGCTTAGTCCAGGGGGATTTTGCTCGCGAACGAGTCTATGGCGATGATCCTGTCGACGTGGCTCGGCACTGGGCGGAGTGCGGTGCGCCACTGCTGCATGTTGTCGATCTTGATGGTGCGATTGCTGGTCGCCCTATGCAGTTGGACCTCATTCGCGCGATGATCGCTTGTGTGGATTGCCCTGTTCAGGTTGGCGGCGGTCTGCGAACCATGGCAGACCTCGAAGCTGCGTTTGCTGTCGGGGTCGCACGAGCGATTCTTGGCACGGCTGCACTCGACCAACCAGCGCTGCTTCAAGCAGCACTCGAGCGATGGGGCCCAGAGCGCATTCTCGTTAGCGTTGATGCGCGGAATGGCTCCGTTGTTGTCCGCGGTTGGCTTGAAGAGCGTGCTGTAACTGCGCTGGAATTCGTCAGCCAGCTACGCGAGTTTGGCGTTCGACACGTCATCTATACCGATACTGCCCGAGACGGTATGCTAAGCGGCCCTGATGTTGATGGCATTATGGCTCTTGCTCATACTGGTGTTCAGGTCATCGCCTCCGGCGGGATTGCCACCCGGCAAGATCTTGAGCGTTTGGCCACCATTCCTGGGGTGGAAGGGGCCATTGTCGGCCGAGCCATCTATGATGGCACCATTGTCTTACAGTCTCCGACAGACTGGGTCATCGAACCTCAGCGAGGGACGGAGCAGGAAGAAGCGGAGGCGCTGTGACGACCTCAGATCGGCGTGATCGGCTCACGAGCATGCCGCGTGATGACGATCGGCGGCAGCGTGAAGAGCTGAAGCATTATGCATTGCAGACTCAGCTCGATGAGTTGCGTCAGCTCTTGCGCGAGCTGGCGAGTCGTCAGCTTCGACTTGAAGAGAAGCAGACCGCGAGTGATGCAGAGCTTGCTGAGGTACGTCAAGGGCTCGAGCAAGTTCGCCGGGATATCGGCCAAGCGGCGCAAGCTCGCCAACTGGAAGATGCTCGCATGCGCCAACAGCTGGTTGAGCTTGCAACACGACTTGATGAGGCAACACGACCAGTGCGTGCTCTGCAAGCCCATGTTGCTGAACTTGCCGAGGCGCTACGTCGGCAACGCGATGAGGCAGGCCAAGATACCCGCCGGTACGACGAACTCCGTGTCCTGATCGATCATCTCTCTGGTCATATCGAGCGGCTCCATGCCATCAGTCAGTCGGTGCGGACGGCGCTCGACACCCTCTCGGCTGAAGTCCAGCGGATTGATCGTGAAGTTGCTCGGACACAGGACAACATACGGATTGTTGACCAGGAAGCTCGTCGCCGCGTTGCTGAAGGCATGCAAGGAATTGAGAAGATCCAACAAGAATTGAAAGAGTTGCATGCGCGCCAACAGGTGGCGCAAGCACGTATTGAGGAAGTTGCTGAGTCAATCAAGGGATTCGACCCGCAAATCGAAGAGCTTGCGGGGCAAATCGAGCAGATACGCCAGCGTATTCCTCAAGTTGAGGAACGCGCTCTTGAGCGTCATACGCTCGTGAGCGAGCGGCTTGAGGAGTTGCGCCAGCAGCTTGAAGCTCATCTGCGCGATGTAAGCGCGCTCGCTGAGCAACGTCATGCTTACCTTCTGGCCCAGCTCGAAGCGTTGGGCGCTGAAGATCGCAATCTTGCCTATCGTCTCGATCTGTTTGAGCTTCGGCTCGAAGAACTTCGGGAAATCGACCGTCAACTCCGGAGCGAACTC
This sequence comes from Thermorudis peleae, assembly GCF_000744775.1. Classification (NCBI taxonomy): domain Bacteria; kingdom Pseudomonadati; phylum Thermomicrobiota; class Thermomicrobia; genus Thermorudis; species Thermorudis peleae. Next base: position 706,101 of record NZ_JQMP01000003.1, read on the forward strand.
TGGCGTCTTCACGAACAGCGTGCTCGACTGCGCCTTGAACAGGCCCAGCAAGAGCTCGATGCGGTGCTTGAGGCACGTAAACAAGCTGAGAAAGAAAAAGCGGTACAGGACTAGCTAAGGATGTTGAAATACCGTGTTATCCCTTGCCTTGATGTGACGGACGGACGCGTTGTCAAAGGCGTCCAGTTTGTCGATCTTCGTGATGCAGGTGATCCGGTTGAACTTGCTGCACGCTATGATGCTGAGGGAGCCGATGAACTCGTCTTCCTCGACATTACTGCCACGAGCGACAACCGAGAGACGATGGTTGACGTCGTGCGGCGTACTGCCCGGGAAGTGTTCATCCCCCTGACGGTTGGCGGCGGCGTGCGCACAGAAGATGACATGTATCGTCTGCTTCGGGCTGGAGCAGACAAGGTAAGTGTCAACAGCGCAGCGGTTGCTGACCCAACGTTGATTGAGCGGTGCGCAGCCCGTTTTGGTAGTCAATGCGTTGTCCTTGCCATTGATGCCCGTCGCCGCAAGGACGGTGGGTGGGAAGTTTACACGCACGGTGGACGTCGACCAACTGGATTCGATGCTGTCGAATGGGCACGGCGCGGGGCGCAGTTAGGGGCTGGAGAGATTCTGCTGACGAGCATGGATGCCGATGGGACAAAGCGTGGATATGACCTTGCCTTACTGCAGGCGGTAACGAAAGCCGTTTCCATTCCGGTCATTGCCTCTGGTGGGGCGGGGAGTCTTGAAGATCTCTATCAGGCGATCGCTCTAGGTGGCGCACAGGCCGTGCTTGCAGCTTCGCTGTTTCACTTCCGCCAGCACACAATTGCGGAAGCAAAGCAGTATCTTGCTGCTCGCGGGCTTCCAGTGCGGGTACAGTGGTAAACGCGTGTATTGGGCATATGGTCCCGTGCAAGTGCCCACCAACGGCCTTGTTTCGATCGGGACGCGTTTCCTAAAGGGTCGGTGGTTGACAGATGGGGAAAAGCGTGCTAGTCTGCGTGTGAGCGCAGGAAGGTAGTGGGGAGAAAGCTCCTGCGCGGCTGCATGTAGGTGGGTTCCTGTTGCCTGCCACAGTGCAGCTCTTAGGATGGGGGACGGGTACAGGACGACGGGAAGGGGAGAGCATTGGGGTTGGCGAGATTAGTGCGCCGGTCGACGTGGACGTTCTCGCTCCTCACGCTCGTACTGCTGGCTAGTACTACTCCAGTTTTCGCCGAGAACACACCAGTTCCTGGTGCCGTTGGAACTGTGAGTCAAACCAACGGCGATGGGGTGAATGTGCGCGCGAAGCCAGGCACGGACGCGGACAAGCTTGGCACCCTCCCAGAAGGCGCTCGTGTCCTGGTCATCGATGGCCCTGTGGCAGCTGGTGATGGATCGAAGTGGTATAAGGTGCAAAGTGACCAGGTTTCCGGATGGATTATCAGCACCTACCTTGTTCGGGCATTGCCAGCTAAGGGCGATACCGTTGCTATCTATGGGACTGATGGGACAGGCCTCCGGTTGCGTGACAAGCCAAGCCTTTCATCGACTGTGCTGACGATCATGCCCGAAGGCGCAACTGCTCGTGTTGTTGGCGATACAGTGCAAGATGGCGATGGGAATGCTTGGGCGCAGCTGAGTTACAGCGGGCAGACCGGCTATGCATCAGCCGCCTTCCTGGTAGTTAAGCAGAGCCAGGGAACCGTTGCCCAAGTGCAGCAAGCTGGCCCAACCCTTCACGCCGGAGGCAATGCTGAGGTCGCCAACACTGATGGTCAGGGCGTCAATGTGCGCTCTGGTGCAGGGTACTCAGCGAGCATCGTAACAGTTGCACCAGAAGGTGCGGTGATGGCAGTCCTTGGTGGACCAAAGACGGATGATCAAGGGAATGCGTGGTGGCAAGTTGACTATCAAGGTGTGAAAGGCTGGGTCAACGGCGCTTATCTCAAGCCAACCGACAAGCAGCCATCACAGCCGCAAGCGCAGCCTGCCGCTGCCAATACTGCACAGGCGGGCGCGTCGGCTGCTCCAGCTGCCTCGAACGTAGGCCAGGCGATTGTGGCTACTGCAATGAAGTATCTTGGTGCTCCATATGTTTGGGGGGGCACGACGCCGGCTGGGTTTGACTGCTCTGGATTTGTCTACTATGTGGTAAACAAGGTGCTGGGAGGTGGATTCCCACGCAGCATCTTCTCCCAGGCAGTGAGTGGTGTGTATGTTGATCCAAAGAACTTGCAGCCAGGCGATCTCGTCTTCTTCCAGAATACGTACCAATGGGGCCTCTCCCACGCAGGGATTTACATTGGGAACGGCAAGTTCATTCATGCCGAAAATGAAAGTACTGGAGTGACAATTAGCGACATGTGGGATGGTTACTGGGGGCCGCGCTTCTATACCGCCCGCCGCGTCGGCTCCTGATTCGTTCTGTACCGTAAGAATCATCCCATTAACCCGCTACCGTGCGCTGTCAATGCTGGTAGCGGGTTTGTTTTAGTGCCGGTGGAAGCGTGAGAGCGCTGCACGCGACAATACTGCAGCGCAACGCACCTGGCCCATCGGCCGTGTTCACTTCGTTGCTTGTTTGCTTCGTTGTGTGACGTTGTGGAACCCGCGATTTGAATTGGTTAGCTCCTCTCCCCTTGAATCTGTCTTATCGGGGAGCCGGGCTGTTATCGCTGCATGCCTTGGCTTGCCACTGTGTTCCTGCTGGTACGCTCCCGGTCGAGCACCACCTTGTCGCCCGCGCTCGGAAAATATCCCCCTGGATTTAGCTGGCTGAGGCTCGTGGAGCAAGATCCCGTTTTTGCAACGCGAGGATCGCGAGAATGCAGAAGAAGAGGGTGTAAGCGATGAGGATGCCAGCTGCCCGGTATGGATGCAGGTGTTCAGTGGTACTACTCGCCAGGAGTTGGGTGCTGCTAGCTAGCTGTTGCGTGTTAAGCGTGCGCATGACTGATGCATTGCCGCCGATCAGGACTTCTTGGACGAGCGTAAGCAAGCGGTGGAGGAACCCGTGTGTCGCGGGCAAGACTTGACTGATAACTGGTACTGCAATTTGCTCAGCGAAGAGATAGCCTAAGACACAGCCCATCGTGACTGCCGATGACCGCAGGAGAAGGCCAATTGCAACGGTAGCGGTGACATACGGCAAGAGTGCCAAGAATGCGCGGCCAAGACTGAGGAGGACGGTGAGGACAAATCGACCGGTTAGCCAACTGCCCAGAGTAGCTTGATGATAGATGGCCGAACCGATAGCTGACAACACAACTGCGGCTAGAAAAATGACGATGAGCCAAAGGATGGTAATCATCATAAGCCCGAGGAGTTTTGCCGTAGCAATTTTCCAGCGTGCTGTTCCACGGCTAGCCAGTAGACCAATTGTGCCCCAGCTAAATTCATTTCCCGTCATGCTCGCAGCAACAACGACTAAAGCGAAAATGCCGAGCCCACTGAGGAAATTGATCCCATCGCTCAAGCCACCAGGTAAGGTGACCGCTTCTTTCACGACATCCTGCAGGGATGTCGTAGCGTTTTGATCGCTCTGTGATACCTGGATGGAGACTCCGGGTGTTGCATCCCCCGTACCTTGGGGCGACGTAGCTGAGGTTGCGACAAACAACAGGATGCGAACGGCAACGAAAAGGAAGAGGATAATGCCAAGCGCAATCCAGGTCATTGGGCGGCGGCTAAGTTTATAAAGCTCTGCGGCCAATAAGCCGCTCATGCGACATGCTCCTCTGTTTGTGTGGAGGAAGCCCCAACCAGCTCAGCGAAGATATCACGCAGGCTCTCACGCTGAGGCACCAATTCCACAGGGTAGATATCCTGCTTCGCGAGCATGGCGCTCAGCTCACCGGCATGAGCTGGATCTGCGTAGATAACGAAAGCATTCTCACGCTCCTCGATGCCGGCAATCCACGCTGGACGCCCTGGGCTCGTCAAGAGGGCTCGCGCGCGATGATCATCCGTGGTTCGTAACCGGATACAGCTTGTGTGCTGGAGCAACGCTGATAGCGGCCCATCTGCGACAACACGACCACGTGCGATGATGATGACCCGGTCACAGAGCGTCTCAACATCCGGCAGGAGGTGACTCGAGAGGAGAATGGTCTTGCCGTTTTCGACCAGTTCTTTGAGCAAGGCGTGGATCCGCTGTTGGCCCAGCGGATCCAGCCCGTTTGTTGGCTCATCGAGGAGCAGGATGTCGGGGTCGCCAAGCAGTGCGCTAGCAAGCGAGAGCATTTGCCGCATGCCTTGGGAGTAGCTTTTGGCTGGCCGACGGCTGTGTTCGCTCAGCCCAACACGCTCACAAAGACTCGGGATGACGCGCGGGTCAACGTTATACGTACGGGCGAGGACGGCGAGGTTGTCTTCTCCGCTTAAGTATGGATAGAAGACAGCTGCTTCAGGCATAATCCCCACGCGGCGAAGTGCTACCTGCCCAGCTGGGGTATCAAGCTTCTGGCCAAAGAGCCGAATTTCACCGCTCGTCGGCTGAACAAGTCCCGCCAGCATCGACAGCGTCGTCGTTTTTCCAGCACCATTCGGGCCAAGTAGGCCAACAAGCTCACCAGCGCGCAACGTGAATGTGACATCCTGCACAGCGAAGCGCTGACCGTAGCGTTTCGTCAGGTGCTCAGCGCAGAGAACCGGTTGTTCCATGGATGCTCCAAGTGATCCAATCGGCCCGCATGAGCGCTAGAGATCACGGAATAATCCTGGCAGCAGCGCGGACTCTTCGTCGTCATCAAGTGGCTCAGCGGGTGTTGGTGCTGGCGTCTCTTCGCCGCTACCATCGTAGTGAATCCGATGCCGGAGTTCCGGCGCGGCCTGGCGAATTCGCTGTTCGATTTCCTGAAGTACGCTGGGATTAGCCTTAAGGAAGGCCTTCGCGTTCTCTCGGCCTTGCCCAAGCCGCTCGTCCCCCAGGTAGTACCATGCACCGCTCTTGCGGATAATCCCGAGGTCTGTGGCGACGTCCAAGACGTTTCCTACAACTGAGATGCCTTCGTTGTACATAATGTCGAATTCAGCCTGACGGAAGGGCGGTGCGACCTTATTCTTGACGACCTTGACGCGCACGCGCATGCCAACGGTGTCTTGGCCTTCCTTAATAACGTCGACCTTGCGAATATCAAGACGAACTGAAGCGTAGAATTTGAGGGCCATTCCTCCCGTCGTCGTCTCGGGATTGCCGTACATGACACCGATCTTCATCCGGAGTTGGTTAATAAAGATGACGGCAGTCTTCGAGCGGTTAATCGCGCTGGTTAGCTTGCGGAGTGCCTGGCTCATGAGCCGAGCTTGGAGTCCAACGTGCGCGTCACCCATCTCGCCTTCGATCTCTGCTCGTGGGACGAGCGCGGCGACCGAGTCGATCACGACAACGTCGACTGCGCCACTCCGCACGAGAGTTTCGGTAATCTCAAGCGCTTGCTCGCCCGTATCGGGCTGAGCAATAAGCAGACTGTCGAGATCAACACCAAGGCGCTCGGCATAAATCGGGTCGAAGGCATGCTCAGCGTCAATATAGGCGGCAACACCGCCAAGTTTCTGGGCTTGGGCAATGACGCTGAGGGCAAGCGTCGTCTTCCCGCTTGACTCTGGGCCATAGACTTCAGTAATGCGTCCACGTGGAATACCACCAACGCCGAGTGCGAGGTCAAGGGCGATTGCTCCCGTTGGGATGACCTCGACCTGGAGTTTGCTCGTATCTTCACCTAGGCGCATAATGGCGCCTTTGCCGTACTGTCGCTCAATCTGTGAAATGGCGAGCTCGAGAGCCTTCTGTCGATCTGCCATGGATGCCTGCCTTCCTGATCACCAGCGCCTTTCGGCGAAAGAATGTTCTGTCTTATGGTACTCCAGCGGTGCTGCAATGTCAACTAACGGGGCCACTGATGCGCTCGATCCGCTCGACTGGGAGTGTGAAGATGATTGCGCCACCAACTTCAACTTCGAAGTTCTCTGGCAAGTATAAGAGACCTGGTTCAACTGCCGGGACATAGGGGACGACGATCTCCTTACGGCGGCGGCAGGTTCGCCGAATAATTGCGAGGGTGCGGTTCACCTGGTCATCTTCGACGCCAAGGAATAGGCTAACGTTATCACGACGAAGTAGCGCGCCAGCACTCGTGATGCGGGTCATTCGTAAGCCCTCGGCGACCAGTTCGTCCATGAGTTTCTCAGCGTCTTCACTCTGAACGATCGCGATCAGAAGTTTCACGCGGTTCTCCACTTCACCTCTTATGTCTTGGTGTTCCAGCTTGAGCCGACCGATAGCATGCTGAGTATACGGCCAGCAGAATCGTCGCGCAATAGCATGAGAATGAACAATAGATGAACAGCGCAGTCAGGCATTGACCGCCGCGTCGGCGGCAAGCGACGCAAGCACGTCTCGAACGGTTAAAAGTCCTTGCCCAAAGACCCGGTTGATTTGCGTGCTATAGGCAAGTGTCCCATCGAAAACCACGGAAGGCTCCCCTTCTGCGATCACCTCACCCTCGGCGAGGAGTACCACCCAATCAGCACACAGGGCAATGAGTTCACAGTCGTGCGAGGTAAGTATGACAGTTTTTCCTTCCTCTGCCAGAGCGCGGAGATGTTGTGCAAGCACGTGCTTGAATTCCGGATCAAGTCCTCGCGTTGGTTCGTCAAGGAGGAGCACAGGCGGATCGTGTGCGACAGCAATCGCGAGAGCAAGACGTTGTTGCTCGCCAACACTAAGGTCATACGGGTGTTTAGCCGCAACAGCAGTGAGCTGAAATGCATGGAGCAGGTCCTGCAGTCGAGCTGCGCGTGAAGCCGCGTTCGTGTCAAGACTGGTGCACAGTTCTTCCTCAACACGTTCAGTAAGGAAGAGCGTGCTCGGTAGTTGAGGCACGTAGCCCATCCAGCGTGTGCGCTCTTCCACAGGGACTTTCGTAATGTCACGATCACCGAGCCATATCCGACCTTCGCGTGGCCTGATAAGACCGCGGATTGCCCGGAGCAGTGTTGTCTTGCCTGCCCCGTTCCGGCCGAGAATAGCCGTGACCGCTCCGTGCGGACAATGGAGTGTGCATGCTCGCAGCCCCCAACTGCCTGACGCAAACTGGACGCTAAGGCGCTCAACACGAATCCCAGGTTCCCGCGGAGCTTGGCGTATTACCCGCTTGGAGAGTGTCATCGGCTTGGCACGTACGTGTTGGCGTGCTTCACGAACAGTTAACGGCAGTGGCCGCCAGTCAAGTGCCATGCCAAGCTGGATAAGTGGCGGTGGGTATGGGAGCAGCGGAGCGATACTGCGTGGCTCGCCATCATGGACGATCTGACCATCTGCCATGATGACAAGGCGAGTACAGTTGCCGAGGACACGCTCAAGCCGATGTTCAGTCAGGACAAGCGTTAACCCGAGATCGCTCGTCAGCTGGGTTAAGACGCTCAGCAGCGACTCTGCCGCCCAGGGGTCAAGCTGGGATGTTGGCTCGTCAAGTGCCAAGATCGTTGGGCGTGTCGCGAGGGCAACGGCTAATGCTACACGCTGTCGTTCTCCGCCAGAAAGCGTGTGAATGCGGCGACCATGCAGTGCACTAATCCCAAGAATGTCAAGTGCTTCCTCAGTTCGGAGTCGTGCAGCCTGGGGACTAAAGCCAAGACTTTCCAAGGCAAATTGCAGTTCTTCTGCAACCCGGTCGACGACTACTTGCGTTTCAGGATCTTGAGCGAGAAATCCCACGAGATGGCTCAGTTGGGCTGGACGTATGGTCTTTGTATCACGGCCAGCGACATAAACTGATCCTCCGAAAGTGCCACCGGTGAAGTGAGGGATGAGGCCATTGAGTGTCCGCAACAACGTTGATTTCCCAGCCCCCGATCGGCCTGCGATCACCACAAATTCGCCTTCGTCGACCGTCCAGTTTGGAATCGTCAACGCTGGCGTGCTGCTCCCTGGATAGCAATAGCGCACTGAACGAAGTTCAATGATTGCCATATCACGTTCCTATGGTGAGTGTTGGAAGCGCAAGCAAAGCAGCTGCAAGAGTCGGATACAGGGCGAGTGGGGGAAGAGTCAGTGTTGGATAGGTAGAGTATTGGAGTATTTGTGGCTGCAGCAGAAGTGTGCCCCAGAGAATGCTAAGGCTCAGGATAGTCATGGCAAGACTGAGACGATGCGGGCGGTCCCATGGAAGCTGCAGGATACGCGGCCAAATGAGGATGACAAAGAGGCTGAGGCCAAGCAAAACGAGGCCAACGGCAATGCCTGTTACGACGCCGTTGGTGCCGAGAAGCCCAAGGATAAGCCCAAGCGTTCCACAGAGCAGGCAACCGAGGGCACTATATTCTTTCCAACTTGGTCGCATGCGGCCGTATCCGCGGCATTCAAGGGTTTCCGCAAGTGCGAGCGCATAGGTGAATCCATGGTGCAGCATGCTTGAAAGCAACCAGCTAAGCCGAATGCTCTGGGTGCTTGGAATCCCACGAATAGTTTGCGCCTCGCGGATGTCGTGAAAAGCCCGAACAGCGGAGGGGAAAATCGTTCCAGCAAGGGCAACGGCAACCGCCACTGAACTGAATCCTGGGGGAATAAGACGAAGGATTTCGAAGCCGTCGAGCGCTGCATATACGGTTATCCCAACGATAATAGCCGTCGTTAGGGCAAGCGCAGTGCACAAGCCGTACACCAATGCGTTGAGCGTAAGTGGCCCACCGACAATTGGCCATGATGCGGGCAGTTGCAGCATGACCCTGTCTCCAATATGAGCGGTGAGGACATTAAAGAGCACACTGACCACACTGAGCGTGCTGCTGATCACGAGCGATTGCCGGACTGCGCTCCACGAAGCAACCGAGAGTTGCACAGCGAGTACACTCAACACCGTTATCCCCAAATACCAGGGGTTCCGTGTTGATGAAATCAAGGTCAAGGCTGCGCCTGCCCAGAGGAGCCAAGTCAGCGCATTCATTCTCTCCCCCGTTGTGGCTTGATGTGCCGCCGCCAAATTGTCCAGCCCATCAACCCGATGATGGCGATGACGAGTGCTCCATAGATGCTGTACATGGCCAGTCGATGCTGCTCGCGTCCTGGCCGCTGTGATAGTGGTGGGGCAGATCCGACGCTCGGCCCATTGCTGACGATCGGCGTAGCCAGCACAGTCGGCTGCGCGAGGGTTGAGAATGGCGAAGGTACGGCACTTGCTGGAATCGTCGTTGGCGATGGGAGAGCAGAAGGGGAGGGCGAACCTAACGGAGGTGATGGCATGATCGCCGGTGGTGAAGGCGTTGCTGGTTGTGGTGTTGAAGCCATGGTCGGCGGTGATGTTGCTGCTGAAGGCGGTACGGTGGGGGGCACGGTTGGGGTCGAAGGGCGCGTTGGTATCACGGTCGCTTGTGCTTGAGAAGGAAGCGCAGGGGGTGGCGTTGGAGGTAGTGGCGATGGCCCTGCCGTTGGCTGCGTGTGGCGTTGGACGCCGGCCTGCGCTGCAATAGCATCGATTGACGTTGCCGGCAAGCCGCTAGCACCTGCTGTCCACGACCAACCATCGACATCGCCGTCGTGGATCTTGCGATTCGATGCCCCCACCGTCTGCAGTATCCATGTGCCCTCGGGTGTTAAGCGGTAGTAATGCCAAAAGTACGCAGGGTTACTATAGCTTTTGCAGAAGCAGTTCTCGGCTGGGCATCCTTCTTGGTTAATCGCGCAGACAGCAGCGCCAAGGCCAGGGTAGGTTGCAATCGTGATCGGTACCCCAGCCCGTTGCAAAAGGTCGAGCCCTGTGATCTCTGGTTCCGTAAACTCAACGTAGTGCATTTCGATGTGGCCGTCGCCATGACGAATGACGAGGCCAGCGCCGTTTGGTCGATCGGCGCTGGCCGTCAGCAGTGCAATTGGCCAAAGAAGGAGCGTGAAGATGAGGGCGAGAGGCCAGCGACGATGTCGCTGACCTCGGAATACCCGTCGGTGACGATTGTGCACCGGGTGATCGACCCTCACCGTTCCCTCGACTAGGACACTCCAAGTTGTTCAGCACCAAGACGTGTGAGGAGTACGTCATACCGCGTTGGCCAGGCACCGGGATGCCACTCGAAGCGGGCCCGCTCGAAGACCTGAACCACCACCCCGTTCTCGGTGTACTCCTCGCTCAGCGGATAACCAAAGACTGCAAGCCCGCCGAATTGCTCCCAGTAGGCCCGGAAGCCATTGCACACGTTGTGGTGTGTCTCCGGGAAATAGCGGCAGGCAGGATTTGTCGATTGTGGTGTCTGCTGGAATGCCGGGCCATGGGCATGGGTTGCTGCCCATTCAGCTCCGAGGCGCCCGAGGAGGATCATCGGCTGGCCTTGCATGTCGGGGTGCCACTCAAGCCGAGCTCGCTCGAACCACTGAACCACAGCTCCCCGTTGGGCGTCATAGTATGGACGTGTCAGTGGGTAGCCAAGGTTTGGCAACCCCCCAGCTTGTTGCCAGGTTGTTCGGAAGGCGCCACAGAGGTTGTGGTGGGTCTCGGCAAAGAAATCGCAATCGAGGCTATCTTGAATTTCATCCTGTCGAGCGACAACTGAGGCGCTTTGGAGCATGAACGGGAACGGAACGGCAGCCAGGGCAGGAAGTGCTTGGACGGTCGCGAGGAGATTGTCGTCGGGACTGTCATTCCGCCAGCGAAACGCTCCGTCGGCATTGGCAAAGCGGAGCAGTGCTGCCGAGGCGTTATGCCAATCGTTGCTTTCGGGATGTTGCCCAGCGGCGAGGGTCGCCTGGATAGCTAATGCCGTTGAGTTGGCGTCACCGTCCTGCCCGGGCTGATAACCAAAAGAACCATCGGGTTGCTGGACGGTGTGAAGATACCCAAGCCCCTTGACGATTACCGGGTCATTTGCGGCAACGCCCGCTGCACGCAACGCCTGCAGCACGATTGCGGTTGTGTTGCTATCCCCGGCGCCAGCATCAGTGCTTCCATCCCATGCCCAACTGCCGTCTGCTCCCTGATGTGCGATGAGTCCCTGAACCGCTTGCTGTGGGATCTCGACTTTGGCTGCTGCAAGGGCCAGAAGTGCATAGGCATCTGCAAAGAGCTGCGAAGAGTAGAGCCCCGTCTTTGGATCGTAGGCTTGCGTAATTTGGCGAATAAGATCAAGCCCGCCAAAAGAACGTGGGGACTGGCCACTTGCGATAACGGCAAGTGCAAGTTTTGCTGCTCCGCCAACGGTGTTGGCGTAGTTTGTGGCTTGCGCCGCAAGGAAGTCAAGCGGGGACTTTTGATTACGCGTAACACTGGCTGGGTCAATCCCGAAAGAGGCGAGTGCGAGCACGACATCACTGGTGGTGCTTGGATCACTTTGTCCTTTCAAGCCGGGAAAGCCCCCGTCATCCTTCTGCTGGGTCAGGAGCCACCGAACTGCACGGACTCCAGTTGTCGCAGAGGCCAGCGTATCAGCGTGGACAGTAAGGGCCGGCGCGAGAAGAAACGTGAGTGCCAGGATAAGAGCAGACAAAGGTCGCCAACGTTGGCCAAGCACGATCTTCCCCTTCCCAATCATCGCACTACCATATGGTCACTGCCGCACGAGGCTTGTGCAGTGTTCGACAATATGCTCGTTCTGAAAGTTATCGTGGGGATTGTTCAGTGCTGTGGGATAGAGCGGCACATCTGCGTCCTCCCCCCTTCGCTCGAGGCAGGTCGGACACGGCGGCAGCGGTAGACCTGGCTTCGTCGCTCTCATGCGACGTCACAGTTGCGGCACAGCCCCGGATTTGCACCGGAGTTCCCCCATGTGGACGAGAGGGCGTCATGTCCCCACCGCTCTCGCACCTGCCGCCGTCTCGCGAACCGATCAGTCACCAAACCATGCGCCTATCACGGCGCCGCCTTCAGTTTGACTGAGGAAGAGAAACGCTGTCAAGCAGTTACCAGTAGCGCAGAGCGTTCCGAAAGATCTGCTCTAGCGCCTTGCCATCAACTGGGCGTGGTGAGTTCACGAGCAAGCGTTGCTGTTTCAAGGTGCCGTCAACGAGTCCTTCAATGTCGCGTTCACTGTAACCGAGCGCCTCAAGTCCATTGGGGATGCCAAGGTCTTGCATCAATTGTTGGATATAGTCAGCAACGGCTTCTGCGGCAGCGCGAACCGGCATGCCTGCAGTGTTTATGCCAAGCATCGCTGCGACCTCAGCGTGGCGCTCAGGCCACGCTGGCGCGGTAAACCGGAATGCTGCGGGCGCGTTAATAATGACGGAGAGTCCGTGGGGCACAATCGGCTCATCAACGTTGTAGTCCGGTGGGAAGTAGTCGCGCACCATGCCAGCTACTGGATAGGCCATGGCGTGTGGAATATGCACGCCAGCATTGCCGAATCCAATGCCGGCAAAGGTGCTGGCTAAAAGCATGTAGCTCCGCGCTTCGACGTCGAGCGGATTATAGACAGCGCGGCGTAAGTACTGCGCTCCCCAGCGAATTGCTTGCGCACTCCAGAGATCGGCGACTGGATTTGAGCCAATATACGCGGGACGTTCAGCAGGATTCGTTACGGCTGGCCGAACATGGTATGGCTTGGCGGTATAGGACTCGATCGCATGGCACAGGACGTCGAAGCCAGCGCAGGCGGTTACCATTGGTGGGCAGGAGAGGGTATTCAGTGGATCAATAATGGCAAGACTTGGGCGAATGTAGCGGTGGGAAATTCCCGTTTTCACCTTCTGTTGCAACAGGTCCAACACGATGACTGCGGTTGTCTCACTGCCGGTCCCAGCAGTGGTTGGGAGCGCGATGTGCGGTTTGAGTGGACCGGGAACGGGCTTCCCTTGTCCGATCGGCTTGTTGATGTAGTCCATTAACTCTCCAGGATGGGTGCTGAACAAGTTCATCGCCTTCGCCGTGTCAATCGTGCTGCCTCCACCAAGCGAAATAAATGCTTCTGGCTGGACTCGACGGGCAAAGGCGATCGCGTCATTGAGCGAGCGGTCGGTTGGCTCAACATGGACAGCATCATATATTTCGAGTTCAACACCAGCGTCACGAATGACCTGCTCAACTCGATCGACGAAGCCAAACTGGCGCAAGTTCCGATCCGTCACGAGGAGCGCGCGCCGGATGCCGAGTCGGTTCAGCTCGTAACCCAATTCGAGTGTGGCACCGATCCCAAAACGGATGGGCACAGCGTCAACGGCAATAACTGTTTCGGTCGGCAAGAGCGAGTCCCGTGGCATATGAGTGCCTACCTTTCATGTGCACTGCGCATTACTCGTAGTATTCTGGTGCTTTCTTCAGTTCTCGGAACTTGTCCATGTCATGGCCATAGCCAATCACCGCGTTATATTTACGGGCGAGTTGTTTGATCTCATACATTGAGCGGAAGTATGCGACTGTATCATATACGATGCCGGAGAGGTGCCATTCTTTGAGATTGCGCTCAAGATAGATGGCGTCAGACGTGAAGATGAATGTGCCGGAGTGCTGGGTATGGGCCACCATGCCAATTAATCCCGGTGTATGGCCAGGCCAGTGATAGAGGTGTAAGTCCGGAGCAAGCTCGAGATGATGGCCAACCATAAGTTCATAGTTAATTCCTGGTAACTCGAACTCTCCTTTGACATACGCACCAGAGAAATCAACTGGGCCAACATGGGTCACTTTCAATGCATGCGCGAGTTCATCCTCGTGCACAATGATTCCCCGACTTCCAGCCTTGGTTCCACGGAAGAAATCAAGGCAGCCGCAGTGATCAAGATGTAAGTGCGAAATGATAATAATATCAATGTCGCTCATCTTGAGACCAAGTTGGTCGAGTTGTGCTGGGAGGAGTTGGCGATCCGTTGCTCGGTAGGGAAAGATAGGTTGGAGTTCCTTTGGCCAACGCTTCTCCCATTCCGGGTGACAGGTTGCATCGTAGAGAACCCAGCCAAGTTGTGGATGCTCAATTAAGACTGTGTAGGTAGGAATCGTTACCCATTCAGCAGGTGGATGTTGATTATCAACGGTGGCTGGGTGAGGAATGTGATAGAGCCAGGCGTAGTCAAGGTCGAGTGTGCCGTTGTCGAGGATGAAAACCTTCATGATCTACCTCCTACCTCGGCTGTCTAATAGACCGAATCCTTTGGTACTCGGCACTGCAGTGCCCTCGCTGATCTTGCAGAAGCCGACCCCTCGGCAATACCCGGAGTAGGAGGGTGTTGTAGCGGAGTCGCGTCGGGGAGGCTGCTACAAAACCAACTGGAATTTCTCCCCATTCTAGTGGGGGCCTTTGCGCCTTGTCAAGCAGGTTCTTGATGCTGAAATCGATGCCAAAGGGGCTGTACAAAAGGCCAACCATTGCTTGCAATGCCGTGCAAGCCGGATTACCCTCTGGAAGATGACTGGGTAAGTGTGATGGGCAAGTGGCGGAGTGACGTGGCAAGCAGTTGTGCGGCGTGGGCTCCTGATACACTCGCCGCGTGTTAATACGAACGCATTTTGGCGCAGTGTCAAGGCGCGGCCGGTTCATGAGGGCGTCAACCTCCTCATCTTTCGCCCGTTGGGGTATGTGCTTGCCCGTGCGCTTCTGCCAACGCGGGTGAAGCCACCCCACATTGTGCTCGCCCATACAGCGCTTGGCATGGTTGCTGCACGCTGTATTGTGGCACATGCCGACCTGCCTGCAGCACTGCTCCTGCAAGTGAAAACCCTCTTGGATAACGTTGACGGACAACTTGCGCGGCTACGGGGCGAGGAGAGCGCACTTGGCCGGTATCTCGATACAGAGGCCGATTTCGTCGCTAACGCTGCGTTGTTCTGGGCACTTGGTCGCCGGACCCGTGCACCGTGGCAAGCGCTCCTGGCGTTTGGCTGGTTTACGCTCGTGCTCTCGTGGGATTTCAACGTCGAGTATTGCTACCGACACGTGCGTGGTGAACGCTTCCGGCCAGCGTTGCCTGAACCCGAACATGGCGTGGCACGGGTCCTCGGACATCTCTACCAGTACTTCTTTGCACCGCAGGATCAGCTTATTCGCTGGATTGAACAGCAAAGTTTTGCATGGATAACGCGCCATGTTTCGCCAGAAGAGCGCGCGAGGCTAGCGTTGCATTGGTGGGACCGATCGGTCCTTATCGCAGTGGTGAATTTTGGTCTCACGACGCAATATTGCTGGCTGGGATGGTTTGTGGCGCGTCATCGCCCACGAGGGTTTCTCTCGTTTGTTCTGGCGCAAGGACCGTACTTAGGGCTGGTTTATCTATGGCGCATCTTTCGGATTCGCTGCGCTATCCAATCCCAACGGTCGCTGCGTTAATTCAAGGCCCCTCAGCACGTATCTTACTTGTGCGGACGACCAAGTGGCGAGGCCTTTGGGGCATCCCTGGTGGCAAAGTCCAGTGGGGCGAGCGGCTTGAGGATGCCCTCCGGCGCGAAACCCGGGAAGAAGTCGGGCTCGAACTGGACACAATCAGGCTGCTCCTGGTTCAAGAAGCGATTTTTGATCCCCAGTTTCGTGAGCCGATGCATTTTCTCTTGCTCAATTACATTGCCTCGACAACCATGGAGAAGGTGACGCCGAATGAGGAAATTGTCGATTGGGCCTGGGTTCTTCCCGAAGCTGCACTCACGTATCCGATGAACAGCTATACGCGTGTCTTACTAGAGCGCTATCTCCAAGAGCGGCGTACCGCGGCGGAATAGAGCAGTGCGGACTATTGGGCAATGCTTCGCTATACTCAGTAGCAATGAGGCTTGTGCTCGGAGGGGATGTTCCCAGGTGGTTGTTCTGGGCGGGAGCATAAGCCGGTAATGCCAATGTCAACGCGTCAAGTTTACTGTGGCCATCGCAAAGCTGTGTCAAAACCGTACTGCTAAGCGGCAATTCGGCGCGAAAGCGCATGCACACTCGCGTAGCGATATGGAGTAAGAGAGCAGGGCGGTCCGACCAATTCTCAAACGCTTCAGCGGTTTTCATCGTATTCCCTGGAGAAAGGAATGTGTGGGTAACAAGACAGCAAGCAAGCGGAACGCGGCCCTATTCTATCAATAATTTGTTATTCCGAGAGGGGTTAGCTAATGCGGAACGATCAGATCATTGAGATTGAGGACACTGGTCTTGCATTCGCGACAACGTGTGATATCGAGCGATTGCAAGCGCTTGCTCGCGAGTGGCTCGAGCTCCTCGGTGAAGATCCTGAGCGTGAAGGGCTGCAGAAGACCCCAGAACGGATGGCGAAAGCCTGGGCATTCCTCACCCGTGGCTATCGCCAAGACTTGGATGCCATTGTCAATGGGGCGATTTTTCAAGCAGAAGACAGTGCGATGGTTGTCGTCAAAGGGATCGAGTTTTATTCGATGTGTGAGCATCATCTCCTTCCATTCTTTGGCAAAGTACATATTGGCTACATTCCAGATGGGAAGATTCTTGGTCTCAGTAAATTTGCGCGAATAACTGACATGTTTGCGCGCCGACTTCAGGTGCAGGAACGGCTAACGGTGCAAATTGCTGAGGCTATCCAGCACGTTCTTCAGCCGCGCGGTGTCGGCGTTGTGATCGAAGGGGTCCACCTCTGCATGATGATGCGGGGAGTTGAAAAGCAGCATTCGCAAACCACGACCAGTGCGATGCTAGGCGTCTTCCGTGACTCACGCGAGACACGCGAAGAATTTCTGCGCTTACTCCAGTAGAGTTGAACGCTTTGCTAGAATCCTTCGCGAACCAGAGTGGTGGAGTACGGCGGTCATTCCGCCGTACTACTTTCTCTTGGCGGTGAGCAACGGGATAGACTGGGAAGGGTGTTCAATGCCGGTGAAGATCCTGGGCATTGCCGGAAGTTTGCGTCAAGGTTCCTACAATCGCCGCCTCCTTGATGTGGCTGCATCGCTTTTGCCCGCTGATGCAACGCTTGAGATCTTTGACCTGCATGGCATCCCGCTGTACAACCAAGACGTTGAACGGGCTGGCTTACCGGAACCAGTTCGCGCCATGAAAGAGGCTGTGCGCCGGGCTGATGCCGTGCTCATTGCCACGCCTGAACATAATTGGTCGATCCCTGGCGTGTTGAAGAATGCGCTTGACTGGGTTTCACGTCCACCGGGCGACAATCCCTTCCGGGGGAAGCCAGTTGCCATTATGGGGGCATCAACTGGCCTTATGGGAACAGTGCGTGCGCAGCTGCATTTACGCCAGGTTCTTGCCTATCTTGAAGCGTATACGGTTACTCGACCGGAAGTACTCGTCGCGCAAGCAGCCGAGCGTTTCGATGCCGAAGGCCGTCTCATTGATCCGACGGCCCGTCAGCTGATTGCCGATCTGCTGCAAGCACTCTATGAGCTGACCGTGCGCTTGCAGGCTGGAGAGCGGATGGTCAGTGCTCGGCAATAGCGCTTCCCTGGTGCAGCCTTCTCATCCAGCGTGCGCATCAGGTGGGCATCGATGGCCCTGGAGTTGCATCACGTGGCCATAAGGTCGTGTGATTTTCGGTGCCAACAACAGACATGAGCACGTGGTGGATAATCTGATGAGTCATGAGAGCTTGACAGCGCATTATCGCCTGATTAGGCTTACCGCAGATTTTGAGCTTCCATGCTAGCCCGTGGGAACAGGAGCACGTGAGGAAGGAGTGGGCAGGATATGCACGATAAGGCGAGTGCGGCGTTTACCGCAGCCCTCACACGGCGAGATCTTTTGCGACGTGTTGCTGCCTTTGGGGCCAGTGCTGCCGTGACAGGTCTACTGGCTGCGTGTGGCGGCGGTGGTGGGAGCCAGGCAACTCCGACGATGGCTTCGGGCGGTGCGGCAACGCAGGCGCCAAGCGGCGGTACGACAGGGAATACCCCTGCTGCGACCACTGGCACACCAACGACAGCAGCTCCAGCAGCCAACCGGCCCACTCTCCGCTATGGCGTCTATGCTGCCGATATTCAGACAGTCGATCCGCACTATTCGGCTGCAACGCAGGACCGCAATATTGTCGATATGGTCTACAACGGACTGATTCGGTATAAGCCTGGATCGAGCGATGAATTTGAGCCCGATCTTGCCGAGGTGTTACCCGAGCCGCAGATGGAGAACGGTAAGCAGGTCTGGGTTGTCAAGATCCGCAAAGGGGTGATGTGGCACCCCAGCCCCAAGACCGATGCGTATGAGGTAACGGCCGACGACGTTGTCTTCTCGTTCCAAAAGGCCGCTGACGCCAAGCGGTCAGGCTATTCCGGCGATTATCAAGGGATTACGGTTCAGAAAGTCGACGACTACACGGTTAAGTTCATTCTTGATCAGCCGCTCTCGAAGACATTGTTTTATCCCAAGATCGCTAACTATCAGGGCGGCTTTATCATGAGCAAGAAGGCGGTCGAAGCCCTCGGCCTCGATGCGATGAAGACAACACCGGTTGGCACTGGGCCCTTCCAGCTCAAGAGCTATACGCCGAAAGGGCAGATGGAGCTCGTTGCCAACGATAAATACTTCCGTGGTGCCCCGAAGCTAGCTGGGGTGCTTATTCGTTTCATGCCTGATGCATCGAGCCGCGAGCTTGCGCTCCGCACCGGTGAGATGGATGTCATTAGTGGCATCCCCGATTCCACCTGGGTCAAGCGAATTAATCAAGAGCAGAATCTGCAGGCCGACGTCTTTGGCGTTGGTGAGTCAATTGTCATTCACCTGAACATGTCCAAGCCGCCGCTCGATGATCTCCGCGTACGGCAAGCGATCTTCTATGCCATTGACCGTGACGCACATGCTGGAGTCTTCGGCGGGCCGCCAGTCGCTGAGCTCGTCTACTCGGCAGTGCCGGCGCAGTTGATGCCAGGAGGGTTGACCAAGGACGAGGCACAAGCGGCTGGAGTGCTCTATGGCAAAGATGTCAACAAGGCGAAGCAACTCCTCCAATCAGCTGGGGTCTCGAATCTCACGTTAGAATGTGTTACTTCGGAGCGTGAAGACTATCGCAAGACATTCGAGGTACTCCAGCAGGAACTGGCCGCAATTGGGATTCAGTTAAAGCTGAACGTTGTTGATCATTCAACCTATCATAGTCTGATCCGACAAGATAAGAACCCAATCGTGGTCTACGTCGCATTCCGGCCCAATGCTGACGTGATTCTGACTCAGTTCTATCTCTCCAGCTCAATTGTCGTCACTGGCAAGAGTCCGATCACGAACTTCTCGCACTATGACAAAATTGATGACTTGATCCTCCAGGCGCGGACGGAGCAAGATCCCAACAAGCAAGCCCAGCTTTGGAAGCAGGCCAATATTAAGATTCTGCAGGATTGCGTGGCGTACCCGCTGTGCTTTGCGAACCAGGTTGTCGGCCGCTCGAAGGCGGTTGATTATGGGCATCCGCTCAAGGCGGTTCTGAATCTCTACCCGTCATTTACTGAGCAGACGACGGTAAAGCGCTAGGGTCGCTGCGGTATAGGGGCACAGTATGCTCCGTTACATTATCCGCCGGCTGCTTTTTGCGATTCCGACCGTGTGGGCTGTGCTGACGATCATTTTCGTGATCGTTCGGGTGGCGCCAGGTGATCCGGCCACGGCTGTGTTGGGTGAGCAAGCGTCGCAGCAGGCTATTCAGACGTTACGTGAGCGCATGGGGCTGAATAAGCCGATCTGGGCACAATATCTCGACTATTTAACTGGTCTTGCACATGGGGATTTTGGTCGCTCATTGATTAATGGGCAGCCGACGGTTTTGCAGATTCGCCAAGTGTTTCCGTATACGCTGGAGCTTGCGACCGCAGGACTGGTATTGGCGATCCTGATTGGTGTGCCGCTCGGTGTTGTCACGGCGGTGCGGCGCAATACTGTCGTTGACTATGTTGGACGCATTGTGTCGCTCGTTGGGCTTTCGCTACCAGCGTTTTATCTTGGTGTACTGCTCATCTTTGCTTTAGCCGTGAAAGTGCGACTATTCCCTGCAGTGGGAGCAGCACCATTTTCACAGCCGACAGCGAATTTGCGTGCGCTTGTCTTGCCGGCCCTAACGCTCGGGCTCATTGAATCGGCCTACATCATGCGGTTAACGCGTTCCGCAATGCTCAACGTTCTCAGTGAGGATTATGTTCGCGTCGCTCGGGCCAAAGGCCTCCCCGAGCGACGCGTCCTCCTGCGCCATGCACTACGTACAGCGCTTGTGCCGTTGCTCTCGCTCGTGGGGCTCACAGCGATTTCACTAATTGGCGGGACAGTGCTCACGGAGGAGGTCTTTTCCCGTCCAGGACTCGGACGCTTGATGATTGGGGCAACGAAGCAGCGTGACTACACCCTGCTTCAGGCGATTATGACCGTCTACGCATTGCTCATCGTGCTGATTAACCTTGCGGTTGACCTGTTATATGGGGTAGTGGACCCCCGGATTCGGTATCGCTAATGGCTGCGACTGGACAGCTTGTCATCGCACGAGAACCATCACGTCAATATCGTCGGCTCCGGGCGTTTGCGCGAAACCGTACAGCGGTCATTGGGTTAGTGCTGGTCGCTGTTTTGTTGGCTATTGCGCTTGCGGCACCAGCCCTTGCACCACATGATCCGCTTGTCCAAGATCCCGTGCACCGTTTGAGCGGGCCATCGAGTGCTTTCCCCTTAGGGACTGACGACTTTGGCCGCGATATCCTCTCACGCGTCCTGTATGGGGCACGGATTGCCTTCTTGATCGGCGTCTTCTCGGTCTTGCTCGCTGGCGTGCTCGGGACATTAATCGGCGTTGTTGCCGGGTTTCGCCGTGGACAAACTGAAACCTGGCTAATGCGGTTGGTTGACATTTTGCTTGCATTCCCTGATCTTATTACGGGCTTGTTGATTATGGCGGTGCTTGGCCAGGGGCTCATCAAGCTTATCATTGCGATTGCGCTGACGATCACGCCACGTTTCGCGCGTATTGCCCATGGGCAAGCGCTTGCGGTTGGCGAGCGAGATTTTGTGCTTGCGGCGCGAGCGCTGGGAGCTTCTGAACTACGAGTATTACTTCGTCACGTTTTGCCAAATACGTTGGGGGAGTTGCTTGTCCTCGGCAGTCTTTGGACTGCCGCTGCGATCCGTCTCGAGGCCAGCCTGAGCTTTATTGGGCTGGGTGTTAGTCCACCGACGCCCAGCTGGGGGCAAATGATTCGCGATGGAGTCGTCTACCTAAGTGATGCGCCCTTCTTCTCGATCGCGCCAGGGTTGGCACTGTCGCTAACGATTCTTGCGTTCAATCTTGTTGGCGACGGCCTCCGCGATGCTCTTGATCCGCGGGCGCAGGCCTGAGAAGCCTTGAAGCCACAGTCGCCTGCCTCTTACGCTGACTGAACACAGCCGGTAAGATAGAACACTAGCGGGCTGTACCGGAAGGGGCAGCGATGGCGGGTACAGCGCCTGTCACGCACCGGCAGACGGTGCTTGGCTGGCGGCGGGCATTAGCCCTGAGTTGGATCGCGTACCTAACGTATTACTTTCCCCGATTAGCGTTCGCCGTTGCAAAGCTTGGCCTGTTGGGCGATCCAGCTGCGCCACTGTCTCGTGCTGCGATGGGTGTGCTCGATGGGCTATTTCTGACGCTCTACGCCCTGGGGCAATTCATCTGGGGCGCTGCTGGGGTGCGACTTGGGCCTCGCATCCTTGTGCCGGCTGGCCTTGTGCTTGCCGCTGGAGCCGCTGGGCTGATGGCGAAAGCACAGACATTGTCAATCTTTCTGGTTGCCATGACAATCCAAGGCATTGCCCAATCGACTGGTTGGCCAGTTCTCTGTTTGGATGTCGTACGTCGCGTGCCGGCAACCGCGCGCGGCACGGCATTCGGTGTCCTCAGCACGAGCTATGTAGCGGGGGGATTGATTGCGCCGCCGTTATTAGGTTGGTTCGCGTATTCCGTGTTTGCAACCTGGCGTGCTGCGTTTCTTGTTGCGGCTGGAGTAGCGCTCTGTGTTGCTGCCCTCTACTGGTTTGCGACGAGTGAGCATGGTGCTTCCACAGAGTCATCCCTGACAGTGAAACAACCAGCAGGCCGGGCAATGCTGGCTGCGCTGCGTGATCGGGACGTGCAAGTCCTTGCGCTGGCTGACTTTTTGGCGAAGCCTGCACTCTATGCCATTCAATTCTGGGGACCGGTGATGGCTGCCGAATGGTTGCGACAAGGGCCAGTCGTGGCTACCTTCGTGGCGGCGGCATTTAGCCTTGCTGGACTTGCGGCCCCAGTGGTTGCCGGCATACTTTCTGATCGGCAAGGGAGACGGCGCCCAGTTGTGATAACTGGATTGCTGCTCTGTGCTGTACTCCTGCTGATTTTGCCCTTCATCGCGCAAACAGCTCAAGTTCTTGCAGTTGCGCTCGGCTTCTTCGCAATTGGGTTAGCATTTTACGGTTCGGAGTCGCTATTAACTGGCGTTGCCGCAGCTGAACGTGGTGCGGCGAACAGCGATGCCAGTGCGGCTGTTGGGGTTGTGAATGGTGTTGGCTCGCTCGGTGCGATTCTTGGTGGTATGCTCCCCGGCTATGTGCATGGCCCTGCTCTCTTCAACGGACTAGCAGTGGCGTGCGCTGGTGCGGCGTTGCTTCTCGTGATTGCCGGTCGCCACGCTCAGGCGTAATCTTCCCCATTCATGCTTCGCCTCAGTGCCATACTTGTAAGACAGACTGTGTCTTGATCAGGGCACGAAAATGGATGCTCTTCGAGTTGATCATCTCTGGAATAGAGCCCGTCGGGATATTCGGCAATCTTGGCGAGGCTATGCCGTTGGCCTTGGTGGGGTTGCGCTGATCACGTTCGTCATTGCTGTCGTTCGGGCATGGCTTGCTATTGCCAACCTCTCCGTTTTGTACTTGATCGCTGTACTTGTGGCTGCAAGCTTCTATGGGCGTGGTCCGGCTGTTGTTGCGTCAATCGCAGCATTTTTGGCGTACGATTTCTTCTTTGTTGACCCTGTCTATTCTATTACAATTGCTGATCCTGCTGAGTGGGTTGCCCTCTTCATGTTCTTACTTACCGCGTTGATTACTGGGCAACTTGCTGCAGGTCAGCGCCGACGGGCCGAAGAAGCCCGGGCGCGCGAACGCGAAGCTGCTCTGCTGTTCGAAGTTTCGGGGATGATGCAGCAGCCTGATCTCAACGATGCCTTGCATGCAGTAGCGGAGCGTTTGCGGGAGCTCTTCCGGGTGGACACGGTGGGCATCCTAGTGAATCAGCCAGGTCTTTCGCCAATACGCGTTGTAGTTGGGCATTCCGTCCCATCGAATGTCTTTCGCATGGACGAGGGGCAAACTCATGTCCTGCAGGAAGGAACTGCGCGTTCGTCAACTACTCCCGGGCGATGGGTTAGCGTGCTTGGCCCGCGTGGTCGCCGGCACCAGATGCGCGTTCCCGCGCGCTACCAGGTGCCGTTGCGGTCTGGGGGGCGACGAATTGGCGCGCTTGTCCTTGTCAATGCTGGACGCGAGTTAGAGTTTACGCCTGAGGAGAACCGGCTTTTGCTTGCTGTTGCTGCGCAGCTCAGCGTTGCCTTGGAACGCGAGCGGTTGCGCCGTGAAGCGACGGAAGCAGAAGTACTACGCCGGACAGACGAGCTCAAAACGGCGCTGCTAAATGCTGTTTCTCATGATTTACGCACCCCACTTGCCTCAATCATTGCTGCTGCTGAGAGCTTGCTCCAGCGTGATATCGATTGGTCGCCCGAAGAGCAGCGTGAATTACTGGAGACAATTCTTGAGGAAGGACAACGGCTTGACCAACTGGTACGCAACTTGCTCGACCTTTCGCGGATTGAGGCAGGTAAGCTCCAGCTTGACCGGCGACCACATGCAATACGAACATTGGTAGACGCCGCGTTGAAACGCGTTGGCCCTCGTTTATCTCAGCATCACGTTGTGGTCGAGATCCCAGAAACCTTGCCGCCGGTTGCTGTCGATGCGCTGAAAATTGAGCAAGTACTGGTCAACTTGCTCGAAAATGCTGCGAAATATAGCCCACCCGGCAGTACGGTCACGGTGCGGGCCAGGCTGTCGAATGGGTCGGTTGAAGTGCTCGTTGAAGATGAGGGTCCTGGCATTCCCGAGGATGCCTTACCATATCTCTTCGCCCCGTTTTATCGGGCTGGGCAGGGTGGGGATGGTGCACGCCCACAAGGGACTGGCCTCGGCCTTGCTATTGCGCGGCAACTTGTTCAGGCCCATGGAGGGACGATTCGGGCTGAAAACCGGCGAGAAGGAGGGGCGCGCTTTGCCATGACGCTGCCGATTGCTGCCTCTGTAGCTTCCGTGGAGGAGCGAACCACATGACAGGTCAGCCGGGCGCTCGCATTCTTGTTGTTGATGATGAGCCAGCAATCCGCCGCGTCTTAACCGTGACGCTGAACAGGCATGGGTACGCTGTTGAGACTGCTGAACGTGGGCAGGAAGCACTCATCAAAGCAGCTCGTTGGCATCCTGATCTCATTATCCTCGATCTCGGGTTGCCGGATATCGATGGCCTCACTGTGATTCGTGAATTGCGGCAGTATGCGACAACGCCGATCGTCGTTCTCTCTGTCCGTGAGGCCGAGGCGGTGAAAGTTCAAGCACTTGATCTTGGAGCAGACGACTATGTGACCAAGCCTTTTGGTGTTGCTGAGTTACTGGCACGTATTCGTGTTGCCTTGCGACACGCAGCTCGGCCAGCTCACGGATCTGCTCCGGTTATTCAGGCTGGTGCGATAACGGTTGATCTTGAGCATCGCCAGGTGTTTGTGAACGGGCGAGAAATTCGCCTGACTCCTACCGAGTGGGAACTCCTCAAAGTTTTTCTTACCCATCCAAATAAACCCTTAACCGATCGGTATCTCCTTGAGCATGTTTGGGGACCAGAGTTTTCCGGGGCTGACCATTATCTCCACGTCTACATTGCGCGCCTGCGGAAAAAGCTTGAACCAGATCCCCAGCAACCAACGCATCTTCGCACTGAGCCAGGCGTCGGCTACCGGTTTGTCATTCCCGACTAGATTCCTTTGGGGGTTCAGCTCAATACCACGTTGAGCATTTGTTGAGGATTTCCCCGAAGGTCGTTGAGGACCTATTGAGCAACGGTGTTTCATGCTTCCCCCTGGTGGGCTTAGGGGAAGCTCAGCAGAGAGGAGTGGCCATTGAGTGCGCAGCGTGTCTTCCAGCCGCGCTTTCGTCATGTGCTCATTGTCGAAGATGATCCTGCTCTTGCGCGAGTCATCGCGCGCAATCTCGAGCACCGTGGCGTGACAGCTCGTCTTGCCCAGTCTGTTGAAGAAGCGCAAGCGGTACTGGCAGCGTGGCATCCAGACGTACTTGTTCTTGATATCGGCTTGCCTGGCCGTACTGGCTGGGATTTAGTCCGAGAACTTCAGGCCACCGGGCGTACTCTCCCAATCATCGTCCTGACCGGTGGGCCACTGTCACAGCGACGGATGACCGAGTTTCAGCCATACGCCTGCTTGCCGAAACCATTTCCGCTGGACGCACTCATTCGCCTCATTACAGGAAGCGATGAAGCAGGTGGAGAAGTGGCAGCTGATGCGTGATCTGGTGATTGTGATCGGCAGCCTTCTCTTCTTTGTGGCGATGTTTGCCCTCATTGTGGCCTGTGAACGACTTGGCACACCCACAGAAGGGAGGGGCTAAGGGATGGATTGGGCAACGGTTGTGAGTGGTCTCGTAGCCATTGGCCTGTTGATCTACCTGCTCATTGCCCTCCTGTGGCCAGAACGGTTTTGAACAATGGGTACTCATGGTGTGACACATCAATTTGCCCCACATCGTCGTGGTCGGCAACGACAGCGCGAGCAACCGCAATGGCATGCTGCCTTCCGCGCACTCTGCGCTACGGTAGGGGACAGATCCTCTGCCATCCACCATGGGACTTTGAGCGTCACGCTTGCGACGGAGATGGCGACACAGGCTGTGGTTCAGGAAGCTGCAGAAATCGCAGCATGCTACGGGCTTGTGTTTCATCCCTTTCTTCAAGGAAAGACGCTGACACTGGAGGTTTGGGCGGAGGGAGGACGTCGGACGCAATGATCGTCCATACGCTTGGGTATTTTGCGCTCTTTACGCTTG
This sequence comes from Thermorudis peleae, assembly GCF_000744775.1. Classification (NCBI taxonomy): domain Bacteria; kingdom Pseudomonadati; phylum Thermomicrobiota; class Thermomicrobia; genus Thermorudis; species Thermorudis peleae. Next base: position 732,045 of record NZ_JQMP01000003.1, read on the forward strand.
TACTTATCGGCATCAGTATTGCATTAGGGTGGTACATGGCCCGCGTCTTTGATACCGAACGGCCCCCCTTCGCGCGAGTGCTTGGGCCAGTTGAGCGGGCATGCTATCGGCTTGCCGGCGTGGACCCGGCGCGTGAGCAGCGGTGGACGGCCTATGCCGCTGGACTCTTGCTCTTCAATCTTTTTGGTCTCCTGCTGCTGTATGGCATTCAACGCTTACAAGCATGGCTTCCGTTGAACCCGCAAGACCTAGGGCCTGTGAGTCCGCTCGTGGCCTGGAATACCGCTGTCTCGTTCGTCACCAATACCAATTGGCAAGCCTATGCAGGCGAGAGCACGATGAGCATCTTCACGCAAATGGCCGGGCTTGCGGTGCAGAATTTCCTCTCTGCTGCGACGGGAATTGTCGCTGCGCTCGCCTTGGCGCGCGGGTTAGCACGCCAATCGACACAGGCAGTTGGGAACGTGTGGGTGGATCTTACCCGTGCAACACTGTACGTTCTCCTGCCACTTGCCCTTGTTGGTGCAATTTTCCTGGTTTGGCAAGGCGTACCGCAAACGTTGCATGGTCCGGTGACGGCGACCACGCTTGAAGGCGCGCAGCAAGTTATTCCGCGCGGTCCTGTTGCAAGCCAAGAAGCCATCAAAATGCTGGGCACAAATGGTGGTGGCTACTTTAATGCAAATTCTGCGCACCCGTACGAGAATCCAACGCCGCTGACCAATCTCGCTGAGATTCTGTTCATGCTTGCGATCCCAGCAGCCTTGCCGATTACCTTCGGATATTGGGTCAAAGATCGCCGTCAAGGCTGGGCGATCTGGGCAGCCATGGCAGTCGTTCTCGCTCTTGGTGTTGCCGTGGTGACGGTGGTTGAGCAGGGCGGCAATCCGCTCCTCGCACGGTTCGGTGTTGACCAGCATGCCTCAATACTGCAACCAGGGGGCAATTTTGAAGGGAAAGAAGTCCGGTTTGGTATTCCCGGCTCGTCGCTGTTTGCCGTCGTCACAACGGCAGTTTCCTGCGGCGCTGTCAACAGTGCGCATGACAGCTATTTGCCACTCGCTGGTCTCGTGCCAATGTTTAACATGCAGCTGGGCGAAATCATCTTCGGCGGTGTTGGTAGTGGTCTTTACGGCATGCTCGTCTTTGTCCTGACTACGGTCTTTATCGCTGGCTTAATGGTTGGACGCACCCCGGAATATCTCGGAAAGAAGATTGGGCCATATGAGATCAAACTCGTCGCACTCTATATTCTTGTCTCCGCTGCCAGCATCCTTGTGTTCACTGGATTGGCAAGCGCGTTACCGGCCGGGCGAGCGCTAGCTGGCAACCCAGGCCCTCATGGCTTCAGCGAGTTGCTCTACGCCTATAGCTCAACAACCGGCAATAATGGCTCTGCTTTCGGCGGCTACAACGCTGCGGCAACGTTTGCGTTACTTACCACTGCACTTGCCATGCTGTTTGGGCGATTCCCTGGCATTGTGCTCGTGCTTGCATTGGCCGGTTCGCTCGCTGCAAAAAAGCGTGTGCCACCAAGCCTGGGTACTATGCCAACCCATACCCCCTTATTCGTCGCGACCTTAATCGGCGTGATTCTCATTGTCGGTGGGCTGACGTATTTGCCAGGACTTGCGCTTGGGCCGATTGTCGAGCACCTGCTGCTTGTTGCTGGCCGGGTGTTCTGAGACTAGGAAGAGGTATTGGGAAGCGATGATGGCGAAGAAGCCAGAAGAGACAAATCGTGTACCACGGGCCGTTGTTGCGCGAGACGCTGTGCCAGCGCGTGGCCTCACGCCGCCGGCTGTCCGCACGCCTGAAACCGATGCGCTCAAAGCCCTTGCCGAGCAACGACTGCGAGGGCAACGCTGGTGGGCTGGTCCGCTTCTCCGGCGTGCTGCGAAGGATGCATTCCGACGCCTTCATCCGCGTGAAGTGGCGCGCAATCCGGTCATGTTCGTCGTCGAGATCGGCTCAGTCCTGACGACGTTCCTTGCGATTGTTGATGGCCTCTCTGGGCGACCGTTTGGATTTGGGCTTCAGGTCAGTCTTTGGCTCTGGCTAACCGTCTACTTTGCCAATTTTGCCGATGCGCTTGCTGAAGCCAATGGTCGTGCGCGTGCTGATACATTGCGCGCGACGCGGACGGATACGCCAGCGCGTTTGCTCCGCAATGGCACTGAGGAGATGGTGCTGGCTACGCAGCTACGCAAGGGCGACCTGGTCCTCGTGCGTGAAGGGGAAATCATCCCGACCGACGGAGAGGTCATCGAAGGCATCGCCTATGTCAATGAAGCGGCAGTGACAGGAGAGTCTGCCCCTGTTTTAAAGGAACCGGGAACGGATACGCGGTCAACGGTCATTGGGGGAACTCAGGTCGTCAGCGATTGGCTAAAGATTCGCGTAACTGCTGATCCTGGTGAGACATTCCTTGATCGAATGATTGCACTTGTTGAAGGGGCACGGCGACAACGGACGCCAAATGAGCTCGCTTTAGCGCTACTGCTCGCTGGATTAACCATTATCTTCTTGCTTGTCGTCGCAAGTCTCGATGCTTTTGCCGCCTATTCTGGGATGCTTGTCTCCGTGATCGTCCTTGTCGCGCTCTTAGTCTGCTTGATCCCGACGACGATTGGCGGCCTGTTAGCTGCCATTGGCATTGCTGGTATGGATCGAGTGCTTCGCTTCAATGTGCTCGCGCTCTCGGGACGAGCAGTGGAGACGGCGGGTGATGTTGACGTTTTGCTGCTCGACAAGACTGGCACAATTACCTATGGCAATCGGCTGGCTGCTGAGATTATTCCTGTGGGTGATGCCTCACGACTTGACGCGCTCATTGTTGCACGCCAGTCCAGCCTCGCTGATGAAACACCCGAGGGGCGGAGCCTGCTTGCTTTAGCGGAACAGCTTGGTGCACCACCAGAACCAGGACTTCTGCCGGACGCTGAAATCATTCCGTTTAGTGCTGAGACGCGGCTGAGCGGAATTCGGCAGGGTGGGCATACGTATCTCAAGGGTGCAATCGATGCTGTTATCGCGCAAAGTCACGAGCCGGTTCCTGCTGATCTCCAGGAGCATGTCGATCAGATTGCTCGGCGTGGGAGTACGCCACTGGGACTTCTCCTTGATGGTCGGATTGTTGGCGTCGTTGAGTTGAAAGACACTGTCAAGCCAGGTTTGCGCCAGCGTTTCGATGAATTGCGGCGCATGGGTATCCGCACGGTCATGGTGACAGGCGATAATCCTGTAACGGCTGCGACTATCGCCAAAGAAGCCGGCGTTGATGACTTTGTCGCCGAAGCCAAGCCTGAAGATAAGATCCGCCTCATCCGACAATTCCAGGCTGAAGGGCACATTGTGGCGATGACAGGCGACGGCACCAATGACGCCCCGGCGCTTGCCCAAGCCGATGTCGCACTCGCGATGGCCTCTGGCACTGCAGCAGCGAAAGAAGCGGCTAATCTCATTGATCTTGATTCAAATCCGAGCAAACTAATCGAATTAGTCGTTATCGGCAAGCAACTGCTGATTACTCGCGGAGCGATTACCACGTTTTCCATTGCGAATGATGTTGCGAAGTATTTCGCGATCATCCCCGCGATTTTCGTCACAACCTATCCAGAGCTTGGGCAGTTGAACATCATGCACTTGGCAAATCCGCAAAGTGCCATCCTTTCAGCGGTCATCTTTAATGCCCTCATCATCCCGGCCTTGATTCCGCTTGCCATGCGTGGTGTTGCCTATCGTCCTGCTCCAGCTGCCGTGTTGCTGCGCCGTAATCTCTTGATTTATGGACTTGGCGGCGTCATTGCCCCGTTTATCGGGATTAAGCTTATTGATCTCCTGATCGTGGCACTTGGATTGGCATAGTGTGTTGGGGAGTAGAACAATGCAACTCCGAGCGCAACTTCGGCCGGCAATTGTGCTGTTGGTGGTCTTTACAGTTCTGACGGGGGTGGTCTATCCGCTATTCGTCACGGGAATTGCCCAGACGCTCTTCCCGCGACAGGCTGAGGGAAGCCTGCTTCGTGATAGCCAGGGACGTGTGATTGGCTCGACCCTGCTGGGCCAGCAATTTACAGATCCACGCTATTTTCACCCTCGTCCGTCAGCCGCCGGCAATGGCTACGATCCAACACAGTCAGGGGCGTCGAATCTAGGGCCGACAAATCAGCAGTTCATCAGCACCGTTCAGGAACGGGCAAATGCCTATCGGCAAGAAAACGGCCTTGCACCTGACACGCCGGTGCCTGTCGATGCGGTCACAGCTTCAGGGAGTGGCCTTGATCCTGACATTAGCCTTGCCAACGCACTCCTCCAGGTGCATCGAGTAGCCACTGCCCGTGGCTTGCCGGATGATGCGGTAAAAAGCCTCGTTGAGCGGCTTGCAAGGCGACCATGGTTTGGCATCCTTGGTGAGCCACGTGTCAATGTACTCGAGTTGAATCGTGCACTCGATCAGGGAATGGCTCAATGAACGAGTTGCCTGAATCTAGTCGCCCTGATCCCGATGCGTTGCTTGCCCAGCTACGTCGTGAACCGGGTTCCGGAGCCCGAGGATTTCACCGCATTTACTTGGGGATGGCACCGGGAGTTGGCAAGACGTATGCCGCGCTCCAAGAACTTCACCGGTTGCGTGAACAGGGTATCGATGTTGCGATCGCCTTTGTTGAGACGTATGGTCGCCCGAAGACAGCAGCGCTGCTCGAAGGGTTGCCGATTATTCCACGCAAGCGCTGCCAGTACCGCGGTGTCATTGTTGAGGAGATGGATCTTGATGCCGTTCTCCTGCGGCGACCGGCGGTCGTTCTCGTGGATGAGCTTGCCCATACTAATGTTCCAGATTGCACCCGGCATGCGAAGCGCTGGCAGGATGTTGAGGAGTTGCTCGAGCATGGTGTCAGTGTGCTCAGCACACTCAACATCCAGCATATCGAGAGCCTGGCGGATATCGTCGAAAGCATTACCGGGGTTGTAGTTCGTGAACGTGTTCCTGACGATGTGGTTGATAAGGCTGATGAAGTCGTCCTTGTCGATGTAACCCCCCAAGTCCTGCGGCAACGGCTGCGTGAAGGCGAAGTTTACCCGCCGGAGCGCGCCCAGCTCGCATTACGGCAGTTTTTCCGCGAAGGGAATCTGACAGCGCTCCGCGAACTTGCTCTGCGTAAGCTTGCAAGCCGGGTTGAACACGATTTGCAGACGTACATGCACCAGCATGATGTTGACACCGTTTGGCCAGCGGGCGAACGTGTCATGGTTGCGGTTGATGCTCATCCGCGGGCACAGCATTTAATCCGGCGTGGTTGGCGTCGTGCACAACGTAGTCAGTCCGATCTGCTGGTTGTCTTCGTTGAGACACCAGACTGGGCACATGCTCCGCCCGAGGTGAAGCGTCAGCTCGAAGAGAATCTCCGTTTTGCTGAAGACCTCGGGGCTGAGGTCCTTCGCATACCTGGCGAGGATGTGGCGAAGACGCTGGTCGACGTGGCACGTGAGCGCAACGTCGATAGCATCATCATTGGTCATTCTCGTCACGGCTGGCTTCACCGATTGCTACACGGCTCAACCGTTGAGAAGTTACTTCGCCTTGCCCATGACATTGACATCCTCGTCGTTGCACCACGCGAACCAAGCGCGCACGTCGATGTGCGAAACCAGAGTTAACCCATGTGCCTGCTAGAGCCGCCGTAAATGAAGCGAATCAGTGTGTCCAGGCTCAGGAAAGTAGCGCAGGCTGCCGGTAAAGACGACGTGATCGCCTTCTTTGACCAAGCGTGATGCTGCTAGTTGCGCTGCAACCCCATCCATGAGTGCTTCTGTTGTGTCAGCATAGGTGACGACGAGGGGAGTAACGCCCCAAACAAGAGCAAGTTGCCGCGCGACGAATGGATCAGGTGTTAGTCCGAAAATTGGCACTGGTGGGCGCTCGCGGGCCACTTCACGTGCAGTGAAGCCCGAACGCGTGATTGCCCCAATGGCTTTCACCTGTTCCCATCGTCGGGCAATATCGGTTGCGGCACGTGCGATGGTCGCTGCAATTGTCGTTGGTCCCTCAGCCGCCGTTGCACGAGCAGGAGCAAAATGTTGCTCGATTGTCACGATAATCCGATGCATCATCTCAACGGCTTCGACGGGATAATGGCCAGTTGCCGTCTCAGCGCTGAGCATTAAGGCATCGACGCCTTCGAGTACTGCGTTCGCGACATCGCTGACTTCTGCTCGTGTTGGAATCGGCTGGTTCACCATTGATTCAAGCATTTGTGTCGCGATAATCACCGGCAACCCACATGCTCGGGCCGCCGCAATGACGCGTTTCTGGGCGATCGGCACAAGTTCTGGCGGAAGCTGCACGCCCAGATCTCCTCGTGCCACCATAATGGCATCGGCATGACGAACAATGGTGTCAATTCGCTCTAACGCTTCTGGCCGTTCAATCTTTGCGACAAGCTTCGCCCGCCCCCCAACACGTTCCAGCTCTTGTCGAACCAGGTCGAGGTCTTCGGGCTTGGTCACAAAACTCACACCAAGATACTCAAGTTCGTGTTCTGCTGCGAAGGCAATATCAGCACGGTCTCGATCGCTAAGTTTGAAGGGGCGACCAAGCACACCAGGAATGGTAATACCTTGCTTGCCACGGAGTGCTCCGCCCCGAACAACCCGGGCGCGGAAGACCGTTCCCTCTCGTGCCTCAACGCGCAGCTCAATGAGTCCGTCAGCGATCAGCACACGCTGCCCTGGTTCAATTTGGGCAAAGAGTTGCTCATCGTCGACCGATACCTGCTCAGCCGAGAGTGGGGCGTTGCCACAAACGAGGCGGACCGTCGTCCCACGGGTGAGCGTGACTGGTGTGTCATCTGCTAATGGTCCAGTGCGAGGTTTCCAACCGGCAAGATCTTGCAAAATTGCGACATGCTGACCAGTTCGAGCGGCGACGGTGCGGATACGACCAACGATGGGTGCGCGTTCTTCCGGTGCGTTGTGTGCCGCATTGACGCGAACAACATTGACACCGGCAGTAATCAGTTGGGTCAGTATTTCGTCTTCCCATGAGGCCGGACCGATCGTCGCCACGATCTTTGCTCGGCGCTGGCCCAGTGCAGCGGTTTCCTGTAACTCTTCCATGTTCATGTTTGTTTGCATGCTCAGATTTGCGCTCACGCTTCCTTGTCTCCTTTTGCTCCTCGACGCCATACGGCGGGCTCACCAGGTGAGCAGACGAGCATAACGCACTGAGTAGGCATTGCCAACTAGCCGTGCTAGGATGAGGCAGCACACAGAAATGGGGTATGGTGAAGGGGGAAGACATGCTGGCAGCACGGCTCCACCAGTACGATCCGGAAATGCGAGGGCCGGACTTTCTGGTGCTCGAGCAAGTGCCTGATCCAGCTATCCAGGAGCCGGACGACGTCCTTGTCCGGATCGATGGTGCTGGTGTTTGTCGGACAGATCTGCACATTATTGAAGGTCTCTGGCGTGAGCGATCAGGTGTGGTGTTGCCGTACATCCTTGGTCATGAGAATGCTGGCTATGTTGAAGCCGTCGGCTCAGCCGTGCGGAGTGTTCGCCCTGGTGACCCAGTCATTGTTCACCCATTGATCACTGATGGACTATGCCCGGCATGTCGTCGGGGCGATGATATGCACTGCGAACACAGTCAATTCCCCGGTATTTCACGCGATGGTGGCTTCGCTGAGTATCTGCTGACAAAAGAGCGGAGCGTTGTAAGGTTGCCGGATAACCTGCAACCCAGGGCGGTTGCGCCACATGCGGATGCTGGGTTGACGGCGTATCATGCTGCCAAGCGTGCAGCTCGTCGGCTCGCACCAGGCCAGACTGCCGTTATCATCGGATTCGGTGGCCTCGGACATATTGCGTTCCAAGTGCTGCGTTTGCTCAGCCCGGTTCGGATTATCGTTGTTGATCGATCGGATGTTGCCCTGGGGCTTGCTCGTGAGCTGGGGGCTGAACATACCGTGAAAGCTGGCGACGATGATCCGGTTGAGCATGTGCGAGCGCTGACCGACGGTCATGGTGCTGAAGTTGTCCTCGACTTCGTTGGAGAGGGCGAGGCAATTGCACAGGGATTAGCCATGACACGACGAGCCGGCGCTTACTTTGTCATCGGCTATGGGGGTACGGTTCAGATACCAGCGATTGAGCTCATTGCAGAGGAGAAAGCGATTATTGGCAACCTTGTTGGTACGTATAGCGAATTGCTCGAACTGATCACGCTCGCGGCTGAAGGGAAGATACAACTGACGGTTAGCTACTATCCGCTTGAGCAAGTCAATCTTGCACTTCGTGATCTACTCGCTGGCCGAGTCAAAGGACGCGCAGTCTTAGTACCAGGGAAGAGTGGATGAGGAGGGCGTGATGGCAATCGAGCTTGTGCGGGTTATGATCGAGAAGCCAGCCGATGTCAATATCATCTTTGGCCAAGCGCACTTTATCAAAACGGTCGAAGACCTTCATGAGGCCTTAGTCACAAGTGTCCCAGGGATCAAGTTTGGCCTCGCTTTTAGCGAGTCATCTGGACCACGGTTAGTGCGTTGGACAGGCAGTGATCCTGAATTAACCGAGCTGGCGCGCCGGAATGTCCTCAACATTGCCGCTGGTCACTGTTTCTTAATCATGCTTGGCAATGCCTATCCAATTAATGTCTTGCCTGCGGTTCGCTCCGTTGCCGAGGTTTGCACCATCTATTGTGCAACGGCAAATCCGGTTGAGGTCATTTTGGCTGATCTTGGCGAGGCTCGTGCTGTCCTCGGCGTTGCCGATGGGCTCAAGCCGCTTGGTGTTGAAACCGAAGAGCATCAGCAAGAGCGGCTGAGCTTCCTCCGGCGCATCGGCTATAAGCTTGGGCCAGGAGTATGATAAGCTTGCCATGATGATCAGCGGGGCAAGGGGATAGGAGGACAACCCCTGAGCCCGCCGGATACTGTGCCGCGCTGGTCCGGTGCCCAGCGAGCCAGCGCGCTCAGAACTGGGCAATGACGCCGGTGTAGGCGACGTTGCCAACCGGCTTTCAGGACGCAGAATGCTGCTGGTGGGAATACCGAGCGGCAGAAGTAGGAGGCGGGCATGACCAGTACGGTTGACGGGCGCTCGCTCGAGCTCTCTCTGCCCAAGAGCGAGTTGCTTGAGCTCTACCGACGGATGGTCCTCATCCGTCGCTTCGAGGAAGCTGCTGCTGAGCAGTATACCCTCGGTAAGATCGCAGGCTTCCTTCACCTGTACATTGGTGAAGAAGCTGTTGCGGTTGGTGCGCTTCACGCCAAGGCTCCCCAAGACCATGTGCTGACCCATTATCGTGACCACGGTTATGCGCTTGCGCTTGGGCTTGACCCGAAGCGTTGCATGGCTGAGCTATTTGGGCGTGCCGATGGTGTCGTCGGTGGCCGTGGTGGCTCAATGCACTTTGCTGATGCGAGTAAGCGATTCTGGGGCGGCTATGCGATTGTTGCTGGCTTGCTCCCCATTGCGGTTGGCCTTGGCCTCGCCAGTGCTTACCAGAAGCAGGATGCTGTTGCACTGGCCTTCTTTGGCGATGGGGCAACCAACAACGGCGCATTCCATGAATCGCTGAACTTCGCGGCTCTCTGGAAACTGCCAGTGCTCTTCATTTGTGAGAACAATCTCTACGGTATGGGCACGGCTGTGCAGTACGCTTCGGCTGTCCGTGAGATGTACCGCAAGGCTTGCGCCTACGATATCCCGGCTGAGCAGGTTGATGGGCAGGACGTGCTCGCGGTCTATGAAGCCACAAAGCGTGCACTTGAGCACTGCCGGAGCGGCAAGGGGCCCTATTTTCTAGAGGCGCTCACCTACCGTTTCCGCGGCCATTCGATGGCCGACGCCGAGCTCTATCGAACGAAAGAAGAAGTCGAAGATTTTCGCCGTCAGCGCGATCCTATCGTGCTCTTCCGAGCGAAGCTGCTCGAGCGGCAAGTCGCGACAGAAGATGAGTTAAACGCGATCGATGAGGCGGTTGCCCAGCAGATCGCTGAAGCAGTGCGCTTCGCCGACGAAAGCCCGGCACCAGCGCCTGATACCCTCTTTGATTACGTTTACGCCGATCCCATTACCGTTCGCTAGCAGGAGGGGCGACGCAACAATGGGCGTACGTGAGATTACCTACCGCGATGCAATCCGCGAAGCGCTGCGCGAGGAGATGCTGCGCGATGAGCGTGTTTTCCTCATGGGAGAAGATATCGGGTACTACGGCGGCTCATATGCTGTGACGAAAGGCTTCCTGCAAGAGTTTGGGCCTGACCGGGTTCGCGACACACCGATTTCTGAGCTGGCCATCGTTGGCTTGGGAGTTGGGGCAGCTATCGGTGGGTTGCGGCCGGTCGTCGAGTTGATGACAATTAACTTCGCCCTGCTCGCCATGGATCAAATTGTGAACCACCTGGCGAAGATCTACTACATGTTCAATGGCCAGTTTACGGCGCCGGTGGTTGTCCGCACAACGTCGGGCTTTGGTCAACTTGGTGCAACACATTCGCAGACGTTTGAGAATTGGTTTGCGCATGTGCCTGGCTTGCGAGTCGTGATGCCTTCTGTGCCGAAGGATGCCAAGGGTATGCTCAAGGCGGCTATCCGTGGCAATGACCCTGTTATCTTCATCGAGCACACGCTGATTTATCGCAATCGTGGACAAGTGCCCGATGATGAGGATTACCTGCAGCCGCTTGAAGGCGCAGAGGTCCGTCGCGAAGGTACGGACTGCACGATTGTCTCCTGGGGGCGCGACTACTATCTCGCCCTGGGTGCGGCCGAAGACCTCGCGCGTGAAGGCATTGAATGCGAAGTGATTGACTTGCGTGCCATTCGCCCGCTCGATATCGAGACGATTGTCCAGTCAGTGCAGAAGACGAATCGGCTGGTCGTCGTTGAGGATGGGTGGCGAACACTTGGGGTTGGAGCCGAGATCGCTGCAGCCGTACAAGAGCGTGCATTCGATTATCTTGATGCGCCAGTAGCACGCGTTGCAGCACTCGAGGTTCCTATGCCTTATGCACGTAACCTCGAGCAGCTTGTTGTGCCCAATAAAGCTCGGGTTGTTGAAGCTGTGCGCCAGGTGCTCTATCAGCAGCAGCCGGCTCCAGCAGTTGTCGGCACGGGTGCTCGCTAAATCGGGGCAACGCAGAAGGAACGGAGAGGAGCACTATGGCCAAGCCGATCCCAATGCCCCGCATGGGCTATGACATGAGCGAAGGGACGCTCCTGCGCTGGCTGAAGCACGAAGGTGATCGAGTAGAGCGGGGCGAGCCGATTGCTGAAATCGAGACAGATAAGGTCAATCTTGAGATTGAATCCTTTGAAAGTGGTGTCCTGCTGAAGTTGCTGGCAAAAGAGGGCGATGTCGTCCCCGTCGGGCAACCAATTGCACTGATTGGCGAACCAGGTGAATCGGTTGAGGAGACACCGGCGGCAACCTCGACGAGTACGCAAGCTGATGGTAAGGCAGCGGCGCCAGATACGGCGGCTGTGCCTGGACCGCAGAGCCAGGATGTGGGGCTAACGACCGCGGTGGCTGAGCGGGCCCCTGGTGAGCGGGTACGCGCTTCGCCGCTGGTACGACGTCTGGCGGCCGAGCATGGTATTGACCTCAGTACAGTCCGTGGCAGCGGTCCAGGTGGACGGATTATTAAAGAGGATATCCTCGCCTTGATTGCTCGGCCGGCTGCAGCGCAAGCGCCAGCTGCGCAGCCCGCCGCGCCGCAGGAAGCGCCTGCTGCCCCAGCGGCGCCCGCAGTTGCGCCCAGTGCACCAACAGCTGCGCCAGCCACTCCAGAGCCAGTACCCGGGTTGCCGCCCTTCGAGGTCATCGACCTCACACGCATGCGTCAGACCATCGCACGACGCATGGCCGAAAGTTTCCAGCAGGCACCGCATTTCTTCGTCACCACTATTGTCGAATTGGATGCTGCACTGGCGCTCCGGCAGCAGATTAATGCGCAGGTTGATGACGAAGAGAAAGTCTCTGTCACAGATCTGCTCGTCAAGGCTTGTGCCTTGGCCTTGCGAGAACATCCGCGCCTGAATGCAAGCTATGCTGGGACGCAACTTCGTGTCTATCGGCGGATCGATATTGGCATCGCGGTTGCTCTTGAGGACGGCTTACTGACTCCCATTATCATTGATGCCGATCACAAGCCGCTTGGCGAGATTGCGCGGGTGAGCAAGGACCTGATTAACCGGGCTCGGACAGGTGAGCTACGGCCGGAGGAATACCAAGGCGGCACCTTCACCATTAGTAATCTCGGGATGTTCGGCCTGGTTGAGCACTTCACCGCTGTTATTAATCCACCCCAAGCGGCAATTCTTGCCGTTGGGAGTATTGTGCGTGAGCCGGTCTATCATGGTGACGAGCTTGTCCCTGTCCAGCGTGTTCGCTTAACGCTGTCGATTGACCATCGCGTAGCCGATGGCGCAGAGGCTGCGCGGTTCCTGAGCACAGTCAAGCATTTGCTTGAGCACCCCATGCTCTTGCTTGTTCGCTAGGCTTCCGGTAGGTCGACTTCGCTTACACGTGACGAAGTCGACCTACCATGTTTTATCCGCCGAAGGCCAGATCCATGTTGCCGAACCGGGGCGGAGCGTGCTACCCTACCCCTCTGGCTTGAGTGCGCGGTGCACGCGCGAAGATGGAGAATGCGCAAGGGGTTTCCGGGAGGGAGCACATGGCAGAACATCCAACGCTGCAAGCAACAGTGCGGACCATTGTTGGCAAGAAGGTCAAGCGTCTTCGCCGCCAAGGACAGACGCCAGCAGTGCTCTATGGCCCAGTCGTTGCACAGCCACTGCCGATCACGGTTGATGCACGAGCGTTTGCCCAGGTCTACCATCGGGCCGGTACGACGTCGTTGGTTGATATTCTGCTTGATGGACAGGTGTATTCAGTCTTCATTCGTGAGGTTGCGGTCCATCCAGTTTCGCGCGAAGTCCAGAATGTCGAATTCTATGCTCCTGACCTCCAGCGACCGGTCGTGGTGACGGTACCAGTGGTCGGTGTTGGGGCGCTGCCACCAGACGTTGTTGGTGTCGTTGCGTATCCGCGAGCAGAGCTCGAGGTTCGGGCGCTTCCGCAAAATGTCCCAACCCAGATCGAAGTGGACTTGAGCGTATTGAATCCGGATCGGCTTGTCATCCATGCTGGCGAAATTCCGCTGCCAGCTGGAGTTGAGCTTGTAACCGACCCAGACGAGGTCGTTGTTGTCGTCGAAGAGGAGACGGTTGAGGAAGCCGAGGTGCCAGGCGAGGAAGCGTTGGCGGAAGAGCTTGGCGATCGCCCGGCGGCGTCTCGCGCAGAAGAAGAGGAAGAATAACGCTCGTTGGTCAGCGGGATTGTGGTGGCCACTATCCGTGTCGTTCTCCTCTTCCGGCACGGGTGAGGCCAAGCACTAGCAGCATCCCGGCGAGTCCGAGGGTGCGCCATCCCGGACGCCAACCGAGCAACGCCCGGTTGTTTGATTCAGGCGACTGGGCATGGTTCACGATAACTGTCTGACGCTCGTGAATTGTCACGTGTTGTCCCTGCCGATTGCGCATCGTCACGACGAGTTCATAGGAGCACGCAAGGGGCTGAGGTGACGGCGTTGTTGGATCAGTTGACCGGCGGTGGCGAACGTTTCTGCTGAGCCGCGCAAGCTCTGCAAGCGTGTTGAGCGCGTCAAGTGCTCGTGACGCGTATGGCAGGAACGATGATGCTGGTCGGGTAATATGGACCTGATCTGATGCGACTTCAGGAGCGTGTGGTTCGATCGGAACCGGTAGCCAGCGGCTCATTCTGTCTCCTTCCGGTCTGATGCTGTTTCCGGCGCGTTGGCTTCTTGTGCCTGTTGCCGCTTTGTGCGTGCTGCCCATTCACGCTTTGCTTCTTCGACAGCGGCCGCCCCACCGAGATACTTCTCAATCATCTCATCGAAGCCGAAGACAACATCAACTTTGACATCGTAGTCCGCGTATTTCAAGACCAGATCTTCATAGCGCGCCCAATACCACTCCTCGCCGCCTCCAGCATGGATTTCCCAAGCTGGTCGTACTTGAACAACGAGCTTTCGCTGTGGGTCATAATAGTCGAAAATCGTGTCGATCTCGCGCACGGTATGGCAACTTGGGCACACTGCCCGATGCATGGTTTTTAAGAGGATGCCTAGGCGGGCGTCTGGATGAGTTGCCACATTAACGCGACGAGCAACCGGTGCTTGCCAGCTAATGTGGCATCGAGGACAGCGTAGGTCAATTTCGCTAAACTCTGTTGTAATCTCTGGAACAGTCGAATGTTCAGCCATTGGCGTTGCCTTTCTTGCCCTGCTCCGGCGTACCGCCGTGATCATATTGTACGGAGTGTGATCCACCACTCACATGCCGCCTTTATATGGCCAGTAGCGGCGAAAGGAGAGTTAGATGCCCACTGACACGGTGGAGAGGCTTATCGCGGTGCTCGAGCAACACGGGTTTCGTCGTGGCTACGGTAGTAGCGCATTAGTTAGCTTGGTGCATCCCGATCTGCCCGGGTTGGAGGTTTGGATTGGGACACGAGATATCCGCGCCGAACGTGATGGGCGAGAGCTCTATCGTGCTGCTCTTGATCGCTTTGATCTCACGACTTTCTTTCGTCACATTGGGCTCAAGCAGCGCGAGTGAGCATGCCAGGTGACGAACCAGGTGACGGGAGTCCGTCGTATAGCTATCAGGGACAGCGTTGTAGAGGACAGCGTGTGATGACGAAACGGCAGCGATGGATACCCTTCTTGGTCGGTGCACTTGGCAGCATGATCGGTGCACTGGTCGTGATCGTGCTGGCTCAACTCTGGCAAACGCCGTCGCCGGCCCAGTTGCTTACGGATCGGATCACGGCACTTCTCCCGCTCTCAATTTTTGCAGCACTTCTTGGCGCGCTGGAAGCGGCGGCTAAACCCTTGGTCTTCTTGCTGATCCTGATTGGCTATGGGCTTATCGGTGGTTTGGTTGCTCTCCTTGCCCAGCAGCTTCTCGCACGAAATGTGCGGCAAATCACGGTTGCTGTTGGGATGATGGCACTCTTTTGGCTTGCCCACGCAGTGGTTCTTGCTCCCCTGGGTGGTGTTGGGATCGTTGGCCGCAGTGCTCAAGCTGGGCCTCTTTGGACAAGCCTTGCGTTTCTTATTGGCGCATTGAGCTTTGCTGTCATTGTCATGAGTGGCGTGACTCCTGGCTCCGATCAGACAGTCTCGGTCTCCGAACGTCGTCGCTTTCTTCGGCTCGGTGCCTATGGACTGCTTGGCCTCGTAGCCGCTGGGTATGCGCTCCGATTTGCTGGACAACTCTTTGCACGTTCCAGCCGCGCTCCTGTGACTGACGCACAAGGGTTGACCCCAGCGCTCACTCCAACGGCGGATTTCTACGTTGTCTCAAAGAATTTCGTCGATCCCAAGGTCGATCCTTCCTCCTGGCAACTCACCGTTACTGGCCATGTTGCCCATCCTCTGACGCTTCACTATACCGAGCTCAAGGCAAGGCCAGCGCTATCCTTGACAACAACACTCGAATGCATTAGCAACGACGTTGGCGGTGACCTCATCAGTACTGGCCAGTGGACGGGGATTCGTCTTGCTGATCTCTTGCAGGAAGTCCAACCGTTGCCTGACGTTGTCGATGTCGTCTTTCATGCGGCTGATGGCTACAGCGATTCGATTCCACTCATGAAAGCATTGCAGCCGACTACGCTTCTTGTCTATGCGCTGAATGGCGAACCGTTACCAACGGAGCATGGTTTCCCTGCGCGGATCATCGTCCCAAATATTTATGGGATGAAGAACGTCAAGTGGCTCACAGCGATTGAACTCGTTCCGTATGACTTCAAGGGGTACTGGCAAGAGCGTGGGTGGAGTGACAGTGCGATTGTCCAGACTATGTCACGGATTGATGTGCCTCATAATGGTGAACGTATTCCTCTTGGCGGCAAGGTGCTGATTGGCGGCATCGCGTTTGCCGGTGAACGAGGAATTTCGCGCGTTGAAGTCTCACTGGATGGTGGGGAAAGCTGGGCTCCTGCAATGCTTGAACCACCGTTGTCACCGTTGACATGGGTGCGCTGGCGCATGTACTGGCAACCACGTACGGTTGGGGCGTATCGGATAGTTGTCCGGGCGTGGGATGGCACAGGATCCCCACAGGACGCGAAGCCTCGTCCGCCGCTCCCTGATGGGGCAACAGGCTTACATACCATCACTGTCCGGGTTGTGCAGTCATAACAGAATCGAAAGTAGTGGAAGAAACATGCAGGAAGAGCTTGTGCTTCATCCAATTGGTGTTGTTCATTCGCCAATTACCGATCGTCGCCTCATGCCAGCCGGTGGGGTACCAGCAGAAATTGAAATCTTTCCGGCGTATCGCGATGGTCTTCTGCATATCGAGGAGAATACCCACATTTGGGTGATCGGTTGGTTTACAGCATCTGACCGGCAACGCCTGCAAGTTGTTCGCCCTGGATATGATCCTGAGCGTCGCCAGCGCGGGGTGTTCGGCCTCCGTTCCGTTGCGCGTCCCAATCCGCTTGCATTGACAGCCACCCGTCTGATTACAGTCCATGATGGCGTTTTGCACGTTGACCCGCTTGATCTGATTGACGGAACGCCGGTAGTTGATCTCAAGCGATACTCGCCAAGCATCGACTGCATCTTTGCGGCACGAAGTTCCCGAGATCGCTTTTCATTTGACGTCATGACTCCTGAGTGGCTCAGTGAGTTTGAAGCTGAAGCGGCGAATTTCCATGGTGAACGCTGCCCAGCGGTCGTCGTTGCAGCGCGCCTCGTGCAGTATGTTGCAACATGCTGGCAGGTTCGTCCGAAAGACGAGCGCTTGCAGCTTGTTGTTGGCAATCAACCGGCGCTTGGGCACCTTGTAGATGCCCTCCAAGCCCTCACTGGGGCAACGTTCGGTTCAGGGCGTCTGATTGTTGACCCAGAGCAGCAGATTGCCTTTCGCTACGATGCACGGATGCTTAAGGCTGTGCCGCGGCCGCTACCGACTGCTGACCTTGCGTTGCTTCGTCGTTGTCCGCTCGAAACCTTGGTTATGCTTGACGACAATGCAGCGTTACTCCCAACGGAAGGTGCGCACGGCACAGACCAGCGCGATTCCGCACCACAGCAGTAAGCTCACCAGGCCGAAGATTGGGGATGGACCACTGGCCCCCAAGCTTGCACGTAAAGCTGAGGCAAGGGCATTGGAGGGCAGAACAAGCCCGACCAGTTCGAGAGGACGGGGGAGTCGTTCCACCGGCCAGACAACTCCACCGACAAGGAGAAGAAGCAAGTAGAGGCCATTCGCTAAGGCGAGGGTCGTCTCGGCCCGCAGTGTACCAGCGAGCAGGAGCCCGATACTGCTGAATGTTGCTGTCCCAATCAGGAGTACCACAATGGCCCAAAGGGCTGAGCCGGCTGGACGCCAGTGATAGAGCCACGCTGCAACGAGGAGCAGCAGGGCGATCTCGACAACCTCAACGACGATTACAGACAACACCTTGGCAGCCAAGAGGCGGGGACGTCCAAGTGGCGTGCTCCCAAGACGCTTTAATACCCCGTATGCTCGCTCATATGCTGTCCGAATGCTGAGGCTAACCAGACCTGCAGACATCACGGCAAGGGCAAGCATGCCCGGTAGAAGGAAATCGATTGGGCGGGCATAGCCTGGCGGTTTGACACCCAGGGCACCAAAGAACACGAGAAGCGCAAGAGGAACGACCATTGTGATTAAGACGGACTCTCCCTGGCGCAACAAAAGACGTAGTTCCATTTGGGTCTGGGCAAGGAGTGCGCGCATCGTCGTTTACTCCCGTAGCTCGTGGCCAGTGAGGCTGAGGAAGACATCTTCAAGCGAGGCATGACCGACGCGAAGTTCAGTGAGCAAGATAGCATGATCGCGCGCCCACGCGGTGAGCTCAGCAAGCAACGCTGCGGGATCAGATGCTTGAGCGACATAATGTCCCGGTTCTTGCTCGATGACTGAGCGAACGGAGGGCAAGCGCTGAATCTGCTGGAGGTCAAGACCAGCCGGACCGCTAAATTGCACGGTGTCCGTGCTTGCCCGGGTTAATTCTGCCGGCGTTGCCAATGCAATGAGTTGCCCATGGTCAATAATGGCGACACGGTCGGCAAGTCGCTCAGCTTCCTCCATAAAGTGAGTAGTGAGCACTATCGTAATGCCGCGCTCGCGTAGCTCCGAGATAATGTTCCACGTCAGCCGGCGTGCTTGAGGGTCCATGCCAGTCGTCGGTTCGTCGAGGAAGAGCAACTCAGGTTTGCCAATCAAGGCAATCGCCAGTGCTAATCGTCGCTGCTGGCCGCCGGAAAGTTGCCGGAAACGCGTCCGTGCAACTTCTTCAAGACCAACAAGGCGAATGAGTTCCCAAGGATCTTCTGGATTACGATAGAAACTGTGGAAGAGCTGAAGCAGTTCAATCGGAGTCGCTCGGGGGTAAAGCCCTGATTCTTGGAGCATCACTCCAATACGCTGACGCAATTCAGCGCTGTCACGTTGTGGGTCAAGCCCGAGGACGCGAACCTCGCCGCCATCAGCAGCCCGATACCCTTCGAGGATTTCAATCGTCGTTGTCTTCCCTGCGCCATTCGGCCCAAGCAGAGCGAATACTTCCCCGCGCATGATAGTGAAGCTGAGCCGATTTACCGCAATGCGGTCACCATAGCGTTTCACAAGATCGCGTACAACAACGGCTGGCTCGGCTGTGGTGGAGTGCCGCGGTTGTGTGGTCGTCAACGTTCCCGTCATTGCCTATCCTGCCTTTAACACTTATAACCCATAAAGCATGACGTAAATGATCCAGCCAGTGACGGCGACGTAAAGCCAAATCGGTAGCGTGAAGCGTGCAATGCGTCGGTGGCGACGAAACTGTCGCGTGAGGGCGCGATATGCGGTCACCAGCGCAAGTGGCCCGAGTGCCGCGGCGAGAATCGAGTGTGAGATCAAGATCACAAAGTAGACCACTCGGCTCAGACCATGTCCTGCATAATGGGCACCGCCATAGAGCGCTGCGCGCGTGAGATAGACGAGGAGAAAGAGGGCAGCAAAGGTAAGCGCTGTCAACATCGCCCATTTGTGAGCTGTGATGTTACGGCGCCGGATACAGAAGTAGCCAGTGAGTGCCGCCAAACCACTGATTGCGATCAGCCCAGTATTCAGCGCAGGGAGCCACGTTGGCATTGTTTCCATACTGCCACCATCACAGGCGGGTTCAGCCGCCAGTATCATGATAGATGAAACAGCCGAGGAGTGTGGTCAGGAAAGTTCTGTATGCCAGCACTGCAACGGGTATCGAACGTATCGCCTTTTGGGAACGTTACCGTCCGTTGTTATGCTGAGCTGAATGATTTTCTGCCAGTCGAGATGCGCCAACAGGCTATACCGGTTGCGCTGTCGTCACCAACAACGGTGAAAGATCTCTTGGAGGGGCTTGGCATTCCACATACAGAGGTTGATTTGATTCTTGTGAATGGCCAATCTGTAGACTTTTCCTATCGGCCAGGCGACGGAGACTATATTAGTGTTTATCCTGTCTTTGAAACACTCGACATTTCCACGGTGACACGCTTACGGCCGAAACCACTGCGTGTCCCGCGCTTCGTTGCCGATGTCCATTTGGGACGAATGGTTGCCTATCTTCGCTTGTTAGGTTTTGACACTGCCTATCAGCGCGATAGTGATGATTCAACACTTGCAGCGCAAGCTGCAGCAGAGCATCGCATCTTGCTCACACGCGATCGTGAACTTCTCAAGCGACGGATAGTGACACATGGGTATTTTGTTCGATCGCAAGAGCCGCGTGAGCAAGTTCGCGAAGTTCTGCTTCGCTTTGACCTTTGGAACAGTGCGCAACCCTTTACCCGCTGTCTCCGTTGTAATGGCATGCTCCGTGAAATTCCAAAAGAGGCGGTAGGGCATCGCCTACCGCCACGATCACGCGCGTACGCCCATCAGTGCTGGCAGTGTATTCTGTGCGGCCATATCTACTGGGACGGTACGCACTACCAGCGTCTCACTGACCTCGTGACGCAGCTACTCAGTTTCCAACAACCCAATACTCTTTAGACCTGCTGAGGTGATACACAGCCCTTCCTGCTTGTGACATACGCGGGCAGGAAGGGTTAAGGATAACGCTGCCCGCATGCAAACTAGCGAACTTGAGCGTCCTGCGATTGCTCTGTTACCGTGACGTGGGCTTGTTGATTCGCGTCTCCGACTTCCTCGCGAACGCTGTGGCGGAACTCCCGGATGCTGCGCCCAATCGCTGAGCCGATCTCGGGGAGCTTGCCCGGTCCGAAGAGAATGAGCACGATGATCAGGATCAGAATCAGGTGCGCTGGCTGAAGCAATCCCTCAAACATGGTCTTTTGCCTCCTGGTTCGACCTTCACTCCCTTGCGCTCGTGATCAATCCTACTCCAAGAATGTGCTGCCAGGGTAGGGATTTTCTGGATAATTCTCTACGTAACAGACGCGGGCTCTCGCTCCAGCAGCATACGGCTTCCCAGAGCTTACAACGATGTCATTGCCCTTTCTGTAAGCGCTGCGCAGCTGCGCGATCAAGGAACCAGATCACGTCTCCTTGTGCTGCGCGGAGCAATTGTGCAGGAGTTGTCGTCCAGTCATCGTTCCCTTCAATTGCCCGCGCAACAGCCTCTGCTTTGTCCTGGCCACTCACCAGGATGAAGATCGTTCGAGCGGCCAGAAGGACGGGCACGGTCAACGTAATGCGCTGAGTGTTAAGCTGGGGAACGGAATTTGCGATAACAAGCCGATCACGGACGGCTAGGGCCGTGGTATTGGGGAAAAGTGACGCAATGTGCCCATCGGCTCCAACGCCGAGCAGCAAAAGGTCAAAGCGTGGCACTGCCCCCGGCTGGAGCTGAAAGACGCGTTGCAGCTCACGCTCATAGGCTTCGGCAGCAGCCTCGGCGCCCTTTTCGGCAGGAATACGGTGAATGTTCTCAGAAGGAACCGGGACATGAGCAAGCATGGCCTCATATGCCATGCGGTAATTGCTGTCCGGATGATCGGGGGGAACCGCCCGTTCGTCACCCCAAAACCAATGGACACGTGCCCAATCGATCTGCTCACGATATGGTGACTGAGCCAGCCGTTGATAAACCGGTCGAGGGGTTGATCCGCCCGAGAGTGCGACGGCACACCAGGGTTGCTCAGCAAGGCACTGGTGAATGGCATTGGCAATGCGTCGTGCAGCTTCTTCTGTCAGTGTTGTTGGATCGTCAAGCAAAACGATGTCCACAGCTCCTCCTTCTTCCAGCTAATTGAGCCAGCGTTGGAGGGCACGAGCGAACTGTTCTGCTTCATGCACTGCCTCGGCATAGAGTGGATCTGGGCTAAAGCTCTGTAGCTCACGAAGGAGCAGGCGTTGGGGGTCAAGGTGTGCGTGGTGAAATGCGTAGTGCATTTCTTGTTGCCGGTGATCGATTAAATGAAGCTTGACCATCGTTTGGCGCTCTTCGCTGCGTGTAATCGCGAAGCGAATCTGTTCACCTCGTTGTTGTGCTCGGAATTGAACGGTCAAGAGGTGTCCGCTCATCGCTTGCTCGCAGCGCGTGCAGAGGAGCTCCCAGTGGATTGGCCGATCGTCTGGCCCACGTACTTCAAGCGTCCAGCGGTCCTCTGTTCCACTGGCCTCGGTGAGTTGCCAGTTGAGGCGGTTACTGAGCCATCCGAGGTAGAGGATAGCTTGCAGGGGATTTGCTGGCTTTTCGGGTGTATGGCCAATCGTTACTTGGACATCGGTTAATGCGTCAAGGGCCCACTGGTACTGCGGGAGGTCGAAGGTTCGGGCTGTCATTTCCTGCCATGGCGCTAAGCGTGACCAATTGAGGTCGGAGAGAACGGTCTCTCGTCGGCTGAGCTCTGGCAGAACAGCACTCAGGGCGAGGAAGTCAGCTAGCGGTTGCCCAAAGTTTACTGAGTCGAGAATGACCCGATCAACAGCCTGACAGACGCGACGAAATGCTCGGTCACGGACAGGCGGCGAGGCATACCACCAGAGGAATGAGGGCAGATCGGGTAGTGCAAGCGGAATGATGATACTCGAAAGTGCTTCAAGACTCGTTTGGTTCAGGGTAATGGTAATCTGTTCCCAGCAGGGGGCAAAGCGCTCGCCGCCTTCGAGATGGCACTGAATGCTGACCTGTGCGTCTTGCTCAGTTTCGATTTCGCTACCTTCAGGCATGATCAACAGGACGACACGCGATGGATGCTGGGTCGAGAGTTGGCTGATCCATTCGCGCGCCTCAGCGGCTTGCGTGTCTCCAGTAACGAACACGAAGAGTGTTAGTACACTGGTGCGACTCAGCGTCACTGCCGCGCCGCGTGCATCGAAAGCACTTGGCGTTTGCCATAGCTCAGCAAGTTCCCGTTCGATCGTCTCTACATCGATGAATGGCCCATGGCCTCGCGGCAGAGGTCGACTTGTCTCAATCTTGGCCATCGCTGCCCGCCTTTCGCTATTCTACGGGCGGCGCCATCGGCGACCGTCGCGCGCGATAAACTCGTCGGCTTCCGGCGGCCCCCAGGTACCAGCGTCATAATTGGGGAACTCCGGTGAAGGCATCTCTGCCCACCCTTTCAAGATTTGGGTGATTGGCAGCCAAGCCGCTTCGGTTTCGTCACGCCGTGTAAAGAGCGTCGAATCACCGAGCATACAGTCGAGTAACAGGCGTTCGTACGCGTCAGGCGCCTGGACAAGGAAGCTCGTTCCATAGAGGAATCCCATGTTCACCGTGCGAACACGCACCTGTGGCCCTGGGACCTTCGCTGCAATGTTCAGTGCGATACCCTCATCTGGCTGGATGCGGATAATCAACACGTTCGGCTCGACGCCAGCTTGAGCGATGCCTTTGAAGAGCGGATGAGGCACACGCTTAAACTGAATGGCGATCTCGGTAACACGGCGTGGGAGCCGTTTGCCTGTGCGGAGATAAAATGGCACGTCAACCCATCGCCAGTTGTCGATAAAAAGCTTGAGAGCGACATACGTCTCAGTAACTGAGTGCGGGTTGACGCGTGGCTCTTGCCGATATCCTGGAACTGGCCGGCCGCCAATAAAGCCAGGACCATATTGCCCACGGACTGTTTGCTCGGCAACGTCTTCTGGACGAATTGGCCGGATTGCCCGTAGCGCCTTAACCTTTTCATCGCGGATCGGGTCGGCTTCAAAGGCAATGGGTGGCTCCATCGCGATAATACTCAGGAGCTGCATCATATGGTTCTGCACCATATCGCGCAGCGCCCCAGCGCGATCGTAGTAACCACCACGCCCCTCGATGCCAATGCTTTCAGCAACGGTGATCTGGACGTGGTCAATATAGTTGCGATTCCAAATCGGCTCGAAAATGCCATTTGCGAAGCGAAAGACCAGGATATTTTGAACGGTTTCCTTACCGAGATAATGGTCAATGCGAAAGATCTGCTCCTCACGAAAGTACTGCAAGAGGAAGTTGTTGAGCTTTACGGCACTTTCAAGATCGTGCCCGAAGGGCTTCTCGACGACAAGCCGTACCCATGCTGAGGCGTTTGTTGGTTGGTTCAGTCCGGCTTCGGCAAGCTGCTCAACAATCAGCTCATAGCTGTCCGGAGGGACTGCGAGGTAGAAGATCCGGTTACCCCCGGTACCGCGCTCGCGATCGAGTGTTGCAAGCAGGTCGCCGAGCTTTGGGAAAGCTGACCGATTAGTAAAATCGGCAGCGAAGTAGCGGATGCCTTGCGCAAAACTCTCCCACACATCTTCGTCAATTGGCTTACGACGAGAAAACCGCTCGACTGAGGCGCGAAGGTCAGCTCGAAATTCCTCGTCGCTCATTGGTCGTCGGGCAAAGCCAACGATGCTGAATCCAGGTGGCAGTAAGCCGTCATACGCTAAGTTGTAGAGTGCAGGAACGAGCTTTCGGTGGGTAAGGTCGCCGGATGCGCCAAAGATAACCATGACGCAAGGATCAGGAATCCGTTCAAGTCGCAGCCCTTCGCGCAGCGGATTGGTTGCAAGTGCAGTCATCGTCGCTGTCCTCCCGGGCCTACGTTTCCGCTTGTGACGAAGATTCCTTCTGAACT
This sequence comes from Thermorudis peleae, assembly GCF_000744775.1. NCBI lineage: Bacteria > Pseudomonadati > Thermomicrobiota > Thermomicrobia > Thermorudis > Thermorudis peleae. The sequence goes on from NZ_JQMP01000003.1 coordinate 756,158, forward strand.
GCGTGACCACCAAATTCGTGCCGGAGCGCGGCGATCACTTTTGCTGCAAAGGAATCGTCTTGCCGTGAGCGGAAGCGCATCTGCAAGGAGAGCGTAATCACTGGCGCCGGCACATCTTCTTCGATGGCAGTTAACACAGTCCATCGCCCTTCACCTGAATCTTCGACATACCCTCGGATCGTGCTGAGTTCAGGGTCGTTCTGGAAGGCGCGCTCGGCAAGCTCAAGGAGCCATGAGCGGATCACACTACCATGGTTCCAGAGCTTAGCGAGTGCTGCCAGGTCGTACTGGTATGGCGAGGCCTTCAAAATTTCGAACCCTTCGCCATACGCTTGGAGCATCCCGTACTCGATGCCGTTATGGACCATCTTGGCGAAATGCCCAGCGCCGCTTGGCCCTACGTAGCGGTAACCGTCTTGTGGAGCCAGGGTCTGAAAGGCTGGCTCAACGAGCTTGAAGGCTTCTTCGTCACCACCAATCATGAGACAATAGCCGTATTCCAGGCCCCAAATCCCGCCGCTTGTGCCCACGTCGAGGAAGCGGATGCCATCCTGGCGTAAGCGCTCAGCGCGGCGAACGGAGTCCTTCCAGTAAGAGTTTCCGCCATCGATGAGAATATCTCCTGGACTAAGCAAGGGCCGGAATGTCTCAATCATATGCTCGGTTGGATCTCCGGCCGGCACCATGATCCAAATGACGCGTGGTGGCTGCAGATGATGGACGACCTCTTCGGGGGTATATGCCCCAATTGCGCCTGCCGCTTCGGCTTCACGAATTGGCTCAGGGCTGCGGTTGTGGGCGATGACACGGTGTCCGCCCTGGAGAAGCCGCCGAACCATATTGCCACCCATTCGCCCTAGTCCAACAATTGCGAGTTCCATGATGTGTTCTCCTGTTCTGTCCTCAGATTTAACGTGTTCCAGCAACGGCCAGTTGCTGGAGCAGCCAGTCCAAGCCACGTTCTGCTTCATCGGCCGGGATGTGGAGCAGGAGCACAGGGCGTTTCCGGCTAATCAGCGCAGCGTAATCGCCAAAGGCCTGGGCTTTGAAGAGCGTCTTGAACGTGTAGGGTGAGCCAGGGATCGGAAGATCGTGCGCGGGCTCAATGAGCACCATAAGGAACGCCCCATTTGGTGTCCCGCCCTTATAGAACTGCCCGATCGAGTGGAGGTAGCGTGGTCCATAGCCAAGTGTCGTTGCTACTCCGAGGCGCTGGAGCAGTCGGCGAGTTTCCTGGAGTCGCCAGCTTATTTCTGGACGCGTGTCCGTGAAGGCGAGTAACGCAAGGTAATCCCCCAGGTGGACACTGCTGCAGAAAGCCGCAACGGCTGCTTCCGCACTGGTCGTATCAAACTCGCCGTATATTCGTATGCCGTTTGCAGTTGCAAGGACTGGTGGCTCAGGAAGCTCACCCGTCTTGGTGAAGGTTTTGAGGAGTGCGTTTGTCCGATCTTTGCTTTCTTGCACGTTTGGCTCATCAAAAGGATTAATCCCGAGAATAGCCCCTGCGACGGCCGTTGCAACTTCCCAACGGAGGAATTCTGCTCCAAGGTCCCACGTGTTCCAGAGGCGGCAGCGCACGACAGGGTGCCCGAGTGTCTCAAGCGCTAAGAGCAGTGCGTCACTCTCGACATGTGGTTGCAGTGCAAGGTCAATACCGACAAAGAGCCGATCTGTCCCGTACTGATTCGGTGCTTGGTGCGGTTCATGAATAACCGGCAGCAGGCCTGTACCGTCCTTGCCGGTGCTTTCCGCTAGCAGCTGCTCAAGCCAGTCACCAAGACTCGTAATCGCTGGCTCGGTGAGCATCGTCACTTTGTCCCGGCCAGCGGTACCCAATGCCCCAAGGGCAGCCCCAAGCCACAAGCCGGGATTCTCCACACTATTTCGCTGCAACTGCTCGGCCATTCGAGCGGCTGGCTCAAGTAACGCTTTGAGTGGCAGCCCGATGGCTGCTCCTGGCACCAGCCCAAAGAACGACAAGGCGGAGTAACGGCCGCCAATATCGGGAGGATTGAGGAAAACTCTGCGAAACTGGTGGTCTCGTGCAAGCCGTTCAAGTGGTGTTCCTGGATCGGTAATGGCGATGAACTGATCTCCGGCTGCAGCGCCACGCCGTGACCGTATGATCTCGTACCAGTATGCGTATTGGCTGAGTGTTTCGACAGTGGTTCCTGACTTTGAACTCACGATGAAGAGTGTCTTGTCTAGATCAACTTCATCCTGAAGTCGGGCAATAATGTCAGGATGTGTGGTATCGAGAACGCGCAGCTCCGGGAACCCTTCGGCATTCCCGAAGACGCGTTGCAGCACTTCTGGAGCGAGGCTACTCCCACCCATGCCAAGCAGAACAGCGTGCTGGAACCCCGCAGATTGAATGTCGCTGGCCACTGCCTCAAGCTCGTGTAGGCTGGCGAGCATGGTCTCATGAACGGTTAGCCACCCAAGGCGTTGAGCAATCTTGGCCTGTGTTGCTGGATCAGCGCTCCACAAGCTTGGATCCTTGGCCCAAAGTCGCTCGATAAACCGTTCGTTGACCAGCCGCTCAGCTTGAGCCGTGACCGTTGGTTCAAAAGGGCCAAGCTGACCGGCCCTCCTTTCAATCACTGCAGCAAGGGTACGCCGCTTTTCATCGATCCGCTTGAGGACATCGTTATAGGACTGCTGGAAGAGTTCGACCCCTTGGCGTTGCAGTAGGTTGGTTACCTCAGTGTAGTCAATGCCAACGTCCGCTAAGGTGCGCAAAACTTGCTCCGCTTCCTCAACGCCCTCTTCGACCGTTGCCCGCACGCGACCATGGTCGCGGAACGCCTCAACCGTGACAGGAGCCATGGTTTGGACGGTATACGGCCCAATCAAGGTCTCAACATAGAGCACATCGCTGTACGCAGGGTTCTTCGTGCTGGTGCTTGCCCAGAGGACACGCTGGATGCGCGCTCCCTGCTTTTGAAGCCGAGCAAAACGTTCACCATTGAGGAAAACACGCTTGAAGCGCTGATAGGCAAGCTTCGCGTTCGCGACAGCCACTTTGCCCTTCAGCCAGCCGAGTTTTTCACGCCGTTCAGGATCCGTCTCTTGCTTGAGTAGCTCGTCAATGCGGCGGTCAACTTCTGTGTCGATACGGCTAACAAAGAAGCTCGCGACTGAGGCGATGTGGTCGACTGCCAGGCCAGCTTCAAGCCGGCGTTCAATGCCGCGGAGATATGCTTCCATCACCTGCTCGTAGTTCTCAAGGCTGAAGAGCAGGGTAATGTTGACATTGACGCCTTCGGCAATAAGTTGTTCGATGGCTGGAATGCCTTCCGGTGTTCCCGGCACTTTAATCATGACATTGGGACGGTCAATTTTCGCAAACAGTCGTTTTGCTTCGGCAATTGAGCGCTCGGTGTCATATGCCAGGTCTGGCGGGAGCTCAAGGGAGACGAACCCATCTTCCCCGCCGGAAGCTTCATACACGAGACGGAAGAGGTCGCAGGCCTTTTGTACGTCGTGCACCGCGAGTTCTTCAAAGATTGCAGCACTCGAGAGCCCTTTTGCAGCGAGTTCTGCAATCTCGTCGTCGTATTCTTCGCTACTCGAAATCGCCTTATCAAAGATTGTTGGATTGGATGTAACGCCGCGTAGTCCATCCTCTTCGATAAGGCGGGCGAGTTCTCCAGAGGTAATGAGTGAACGACTCAGGAAGTCGAGCCAGAAGCTTTGGCCATACGTGCTGAGCTCTCGTAAGGGGTTCGACATGATGGTTACCCTCCCGTCTGCCGTGCCTGACCGTCTCGTGATCATGGTGGCAGGCACTTGCACGACATCTGCTCGCCGGCAACTGGAAGCCGGCTCTCAATGATAGCGTACGTCACTAGCATGGGGTTGTCGTAGGCGTACAGCCCAACAGCCGAAGAGCATGTTGGGTCGCCAGATAGAAGGACTCGCGCCGAGCGATTAAGAGTAACCGCTCGGCGCGAGCGCGGTATAGGGAGTGACGGGATGGTGTGTGCACCGTTATGGACGTATCTCTTTTGCGTGGCAGCGTACTGTACTGCCTTCACTTCTAGTCATAGATCACGACGGTCAGGCCGGGAAGAGGGTGCAGGGAGGAATTTTTGTCAACCGTGGGTGGGAATTTTTGTCACCCCTCAGGTTTTGGGGCAGCTTGATCATGAAAGCGAGCCAGTGGGGCTGCTCAACAGGCGAACCCTTTTCGCCTGTTTGCCTTACAGTCACTACGCTGGTATAGATGCAGGCAGGCACGTAGCGTCGGGATGTGGCACACGCTTAAACTGAATGGCAATCTCGGTGCTGCGTATTGGTCTGACAACGGAAGTGAGGCAGGGGACAATGTCACCGGACTGATTGATCGAAGCACAAGTCGGCAACGAGCAAACACACCCTCCGGGCGCTTCTGGTGCTGTCTTCAGCGGTTTTCCAATGGTATTTCCGGCTGCTCAATACGAGGTACCATTGGTGCAATAAGTATCGGTTGTTCTGGATGCAGAATCCCTCGACGCCGTGCCGCTGCAACGACCTCGTCACGGGTACGTTCCGAGCCAAGCTTCTCGGCAATGCGTCGAACGTGGGTCTTTACTGTATGCACCGAGACTGGTGGATCAAGCTGCGACGCAATATCCGCATACGTGAGCTTTGGCTCCGCAAGAAGAACAAGGACCTCAAGCTCGCGATCAGTTAACCAGCAGACTGCCCGTCGATCAGCGAGGAGCGGTTCTTTGGCATCCCCAGAAGAAGGAGCGACTGCGTGATCCTCTGAAATCTTCTCCGACGCAGGGACAAGCGTTGCAAGCGGTCGACGTAGTCCCCGGGCAATCAAGCCGAACGTTGTTCCGGCGACGGCCAGCGTGACCAGACTTCCAGCAAGAAATGGGAAAAGCCGGTTCCAGGGAACATCATGGATCAGCCAAATGTGGAGTGCACAGACAAGGAGAACGAGCCCACTGGCAAATGTTGCTCCAAGTGCGCCAAAGGTGCATGAACGGAGGCTGGTTACTCCGATGAGGAGGATAAAGAGTGTTGTGCCAATTGTCAGTGAGGCGTCAAAGAGCAGGAGCGCGAAGCAGGCGCCAAGCCAATCAATGCAAATTGCCAGCGTGCGTCCAATTTTCCAGTCTTGGAAGGTCTTCGGTGGGGCAATGAGCGCGTGAACAATACCATTGCCGATCCCATAGTAGGCCGCGAGCAAGAGTGGCCAGATCCAGTGCACTGTTGGTCTGAGGAGTAAGAGCGAAAGGCTTGAGACAACGGTTACCCATCGTGCCTGTACCAACAGCCGCTCAATCCACCATTCGCCGACAGGAATTCCCAACTTCCAAACTTGCGGAAGTTCATCCTCGGCGTTTCGTTGCTCCCATTCTCGATCTAGGAACATACGAAGGCATCTATCCCTACACCGCTGCCTCTGTCAGTGTAGCGAATGTAATAGAGCCCTGGCAACACCTGCATCCCAGCGAACGCCAGAGCCATTGCTCTGGCAAAATGCAATGGCTCTGGCGACGCATCACATTCACTGCGCGGCTACGAACGTGTTCCGTTTCGTGCAGCCTCGGCAATGGCCTGAACAGCTGCTGGATTCTCAAGTGCTGAGAGATCGCCAGGATCGCGGCCAAGATAGGCAGCCCGAATGACCCGTCGCATAAGCTTTGCGTTACGCGTCCGCGGCAAATCAGGGACGAAGAGGACGCGCTCTGGTCGTAATGGTCGCCCCAGCCGCGCAGCGATAGTATCCTGGATCTCGGCAGCTAAGGACGGATTTGCCGGTATTCCTGGGCGAAGCATGGCGAAGACAACAATGGCTTCGCCTTTGACCGGGTCTGGCACGCCAATGGCAGCCGCTTCTTGAACAGCTGGGTGTGCAACCGCGGCGGATTCCACTTCCGCTGGCCCAATGCGCTTGCCCGCCGCTTTGATCGTGTCATCGGAGCGTCCGAGGATGTACCAGAAGCCGTCTTCGTCAATCAGTGCCCAGTCTCCATGGTCCCAGAGATCAGGCCAGCGCGACCAGTATGTCGCAAGGTAGCGGTCAGGATCGCGCCAGAATCCTTGTGTCATCCCCACCCAAGGCTGCCGAATAACAAGTTCGCCGACGGATCCGCGAACGGGATTACCTTGTTCATCAACGACGTCAGCCGCCATGCCTGGTACTGGACCACTAAAGGCGCAGGGTTTCTGCGGCTCAATCATGGTGCAGCCGAGAATGCCGCCACTAATCTCAGTTCCACCCGAATAGTTGAGAATTGGTCGGCGCTCCTGGCCAACAACCCGGAAAAGCCACTCCCAGGGGGCAGGATTCCACGGTTCGCCGGTTGATCCAAACGCTCGGAGTGAGGGCATCGCATGCTGCTGGGGCCAGTGATCCCCGTGAGGCATCAAGGCACGGACGACCGTTGGAGTTAAGCCGAGGACGCTGATGGCATGGCGTGATACCAGCCGCCACACGCGGTCAGGCTGCGGCCAATCCGGTGTCCCTTCGTAGATGACGAGTGTGGCCCCAAGCAGGAGCGTGCCAGCAATGGCCCAGGGCCCCATCATCCAGCCAAGATCGGTCAACCAGCAGAGACGATCGTCTGGCTGAATATCGAAGCACACGGCCATATCGTGTGCCGCCTTAACAGGGAAGCCAGCATGCACGTGAACGGTGCCCTTTGGTTTCCCAGTTGTTCCCGACGTGTAGATGATCATGTACGGAGTATCGGCATTGGTTGGCTCAACGGGACATGTGGAATCAGCATCAGCAACCAGGTCATGCCACCAGTGATCACGCCCAGTCGTCCAGGGAATTGATTCGCCAGTTCGTTGCACGACAATGCAGTGGCGTACAGTTGGGACCTCAGCACAGGCCTCATCGGCCGTTGCCTTGAGGCTAATTGTCCGACCGCGACGGAGAAAACCATCAGCCGTAATGAGCGCAACAGCTTCGCCATCGCGGAGGCGTGTTGCGACGGCTTCAGATCCAAAACCAGAGAAGAGTGGGATGAAGATCGCGCCAATGCGACTGCAGGCGAGTGTCGCAATGACGGTTTCCGGAAGCATTGGCAGGAAGATGCCGATCCGGTCGCCTGGCCCAATTCCAAGATGACGCAAGGCTGAGGCAAGGCGATTAACCTGCTCAGCAAGTGCGCGAAATGTCAGCGTCCGTGTTGCTCCATCATCGCCTTCCCAGATAACTGCTGGCCGCTCTGCTGCATTGCTCCTTGCGTGTTTGTCCACTGCATCGATGACGTAGTTGTATTGGGCGTCAACAAACCATTGTGCCCAGGGTTTGCCACGACGCAGGTCGAGAATTTGATCATACGGCCGTAGCCATGTCAGCTCGAGATGCTTGACCATCGCCTCCCAGTACCAGACAGGATCAACGGCAGCTCGTTCGCGAAGAGTGGTGATATCAGCGATCTGCTGCTCTTTCATGAAGCGGACGAGCCGACTACGCGCGTACTCGGCTTCGCTTGGTCGCCAGACAATGTGCTGCGCGTGCAATGTCTGTTGCTCTGACATCCGGTATTCCTCCATTTCCCTGTGGCTAGCTTGATTGTGCGCCTGCATCGTCTCCAGCGCAAGCATGCGCTCGACTGTGGTATAGTCAATGGGTGCGGCGGTCGCTGAAAGCCGGCTGCAGCGACCGTCTTTTCTTGTGTTTCAGCCGGGTGGTAGATATTGGGGTTCCTCATTGATGGCAATCGCAGTGATCGCTGATCAAACAACAACAGCGAAGGTCGAAGAGCTGACTTTTGCTGACCTTGGCCTCTCACCTGAATTACTTCGTGCGGTGCAGGAAGCCGGCTTTTCTGCACCAATGCCCGTCCAAGCACGGGTTATTCCGATTGTTTTGTCTGGTCGCGATGTGATCGTGCAGGCGCAGACCGGGACAGGTAAGACGGCAGCGTTTGCGCTGCCAATCCTGCACCAACGTCATCCGCTTGAGCATAGGGTACAAGCACTTATCCTCACGCCGACGCGAGAACTGGCACTGCAGGTCACGGCAGTGTTCCAACAGCTTGGACGTTACACAGGGGCACGGGTGGTTCCGGTATATGGTGGTCAGCCTATTGAGCGACAAATTCGTGCCCTTCGGGATGGCGCTGACATCGTCGTTGGTACTCCGGGACGCATTATTGATCATCTGCGACGCGAGACTCTGCAGCTCGAGGACGTGCGCATGGTGATCCTCGATGAGGCCGATGAGATGCTCAATATGGGCTTTATCGAGGACGTCGAATGGATTCTCGACCAAACACCAGCCACACGGCAAACCGGATTGTTTTCCGCAACGATCCCTGAGCGGGTTGCTCAACTTGCTCATCGCTATCTCCATGATCCTGTTCGGGTAACCATTGCCCCAGAGCACATTACTGTCCCGCACATTCGCCAGATCGTCTATGAAGTGCCTGAATCGGCTAAGCTGGCAGCGCTTCAGCGCGTGCTGGCTTTTGAGCAACCGACGTCGGCGATCATTTTCTGTCGCACGAAGAGCGGGGCGGATACGCTTGCGCAGGCGTTACAGGCACGCGGTGAAGACGCTGAGGCGATTCATGGGGATCTGACACAAGCGCAGCGTGATCGTGTCATGGCGCGTTTCCGTGCTGGTAAGGCGGTACTCCTTGTCGCTACGGATCTTGCGGCACGCGGGCTCGATATTCCGCAGGTCACTCACGTTATCAACTACGATATTCCGCAAGATCCTGAGAGCTATGTCCATCGGATCGGCCGGACTGGTCGGGCTGGTGCTCCTGGGACAGCGATCACGCTCGTCACGCCACGCGAGCGCCGAATGATTCGAGAGATTGAGCGGACGATTAGCCAATCGCTCGAGCGAGGGCGCGTGCCGAGCCGTACGCAAGTGATTGAACGGCAGTGGGCCAAGCTTCGGGAAGCGCTTGAGTCAGTGCTTGCATCTGGTCCTGATGCCAGTGCCTATTCGTTCATTGCGAGCGTGCAAGGGAAGGCTAATCCCGAAACGCTCGCTGCTGCTGCCGTTCAACTCCTTATGAATGAGCGTGAGCGTGACCTTGGCGGGGATGCAATTGACGACGCCCAATTCATGGTGCCTGTTGAGCGGTCAGCTGTTAACCGGCGTTCGCCACGCACAGCGAATGAGCGAGCAATACCAATGGTGCGCCTTGTACTCGCTGTTGGCCGTCGTGATGGCGTTGCCCCTGGCGATATTGTTGGGGCAATTGCGAACGAGGCGCGAATTCCTGGGCGGGTAATCGGGCGTATTCAGATCGATGAGCAACAGAGCACAGTCGACGTGCCAGCTGATGTTGCAGAGCAGGTCTTACGAGCACTTGAGCATACTCGACTACGCGGTAAGCTAGTTCGACCATCCCGTGCTGATGGGCTTCGCTCTCGTGGGCGTTTCTCTCACTAAGCCATGCGGTGCACACACGTGCGAGTGTAAACACGACTACAATTATTCCTGATAATGTCGTGAAGGTGCTCTGCAGGAGTAACCTTCCCCCTGGCGTGACCATGTAGGGGCGCCATCGTGAATGACCTTGTGCTGGCGATTCCTGTGGAGCAATGCGACAGTGCACGAAGAAGGAGTGGAGCGCTATGGCAGGGCATTCAAAGTGGGCGCAAATTAAACGGCAGAAGGCAGTTGCTGATTTCCGGAAAGGGCAGATCTTCAGCAAGCTCTCGCGTGAAATTCAAGTCGCGGTCCGTGAAGGTGGGCCGAATCCCGATGCGAATCCCCGGCTGCGCATGGCGATTGAGCGTGCCAGGCGAGAGGGGATGCCAAAAGAGAACATCGAAAACGCGATTGCGAAGGCAACTGGCGCTGCCGGCGGTGGGAACCAGTACGAGACGATCGTCTACGAAGGGTATGGTCCGGGTGGCATTGCCATTATGGCCATCGCGCTGACTGACAACCGCAACCGGACGGCATCGGAAGTTCGCCATACCTTTTCACGGTATGGTGGCTCCCTGGGTGAGACAGGCAGTGTTGCGTGGCAATTTGACACAGTTGGTCAGATTGTTGTTCCGCTTGATGGACGTGATCCAGATGAGGTTGGCTTGCTGGCAATCGATGCTGGTGCGCGCGACGTTGAGGTTGAGGATGAGACACTGATCATTACGACCGATCCCGAGGTGCTCAGCGACGTTGTTGAGAAGTTGCAGGCTGCTGGATTGACGATCCGGCAGGCTGATATCCAACGCGTACCACAGACGACGGTCGAGTTAGAAGGCGCGCAAGCTCAAAGCGCGCTGAAGTTGCTTGAGGCACTTGAAGATCTCGATGATATTCAAGAGGTCTACACAAACGCCAGCTTCCCAGCTGAGGTACCGACGGCTTCGTAACCAGCACTGTTCTTTGAGAACCTGGCTCGACCAACTCGGGGGTAGTCCAAAGCACTTGGTGTTTGAGTCCTGTTCTGTTGCGGCAAAGGCAGGAGAAAGGATTACTGAGGCGGGATATCCCGCCTCAGTTCCTCCATCGAACTCAGTTCTATTCTGCGCCGGACGGTCGCCGTCCGGCCAGCTGCTCTAGGCAACTCGCCCATTGCCCCCCGAAGTGTGGTTCCAGCACTGGAGCGGGCTTTCCGTAGCCCGGCAGCGGTGGTAGTCCTCATCTGTGGCGATGGCATAACCAAGTGCACATCGCATGGTAACGAGTTGACGCCCTTTCATTACAACAGTCGATCGGCGTAGCATTGGGCACCCAAATCGCAGCTGGCCATCGGGCTCGGCATCCGACGCTTGCTCCGACGTTGACAGTCGCAACATAGCGCCGCCTCGTTTTTCTTCTGTGCCGTTCCCTCAGGCCGCACAAGGCTCATAACGATATGCTCTGGCGTCTGCCAGCTCGCACTCGTCACGAGCGCTGCGCCGCTTACCCCTTAGTATACATTCCTGTTACCTGCGGATCAGAGTTCCTCAAGGCTGTCGCGGATGACGTCGAAATACTCCAGGGCCAGACCAGTGCCAATGGCAACACAGCTCATCGGATCGTCTGCAACATAGCAGGGCACCCCTGTAACCTCGGTGAGGAGACGGTCAAGATTGCGGAGGAGCGCCCCACCACCGGTGAGTACCATGCCCTTATCGATAATGTCTGAGGCAAGCTCGGGCGGGGTCTTCTCAAGCACTGAGCGGACTGCCCCAATAATCGCTTCGAGTGGCTCAGTAATCGCCTCCACGATTTCGTTCGCGTGAATCGGGATCGTACGTGGTAACCCGGCTACCTCGTCGCGTCCGCGTACCTCGATCGAGAGATCCTCTTCAACTGGGAGGGCTGAGCCAATCGCAATCTTGATTTCCTCAGCGGTTCGCTCGCCGATGCGCAGGTTGTGCTTCCGCTTGATGTACGCCGCGATGGCGTCATCAAAATGGTTTCCACCGATGCGAATTGATTCTGCAACGACAATGCCGTTGAGGGAAATGACAGCAACTTCAGTTGTGCCACCGCCAATATTGATGACCATGTTCCCGCTAGGGTCGGCAACAGGGACTTTTGCTCCGATAGCAGCGGCTAACGGCTCACTAATGAGGTATGCTCGCCGGGCTCCAGCGTTTAAGGCGGCGTCACGGACTGCTCGACGTTCGACGCTTGTGACGCCAGCCGGAACAGAAATCATGACCTCGGGCCGAACAAGCGAGAAGCGACCTACTGTCTTATTAATAAAGTAGCGGAGCATTTCTTGCGTAACGACATAATCGGCGATGACACCGTTCCGCATTGGCCGCACCACTTCGATCGTGTCGCGCGGCTCACGGCCAAGCATGTTACGGGCTTCAATGCCAACCGCTTTGACTTTTCCATCCTTCGCCGAAATGGCAACGACTGATGGCTCGTTAATCACGATCCCACGGCCACGGACATAGACAAGGACGTTTGCCGTGCCCAGGTCGATGCCAAGTTGCTTCGCCACTGTGCCTGCCCTCACCAACTCGCAGATACTCGTGCACAGCAACAATCCCGTGGCCATGTGGACACGGGCGTTCCATTCGGATTGTACACAGTGTAAGGGCAGTACGCGTTAGTTCTCAAGGGTGACGCCTTTGGCTTGTAATGCTGCGATATCCGTTTCAATTTCACGAAGTTGACGCTCAATAATTGGCAGCCGATCTCGTGTCCGTGCCATGTCGGATAATACGGCATCGCGCTCTTTCCGTAACCGCCGAAGTTCACTGACCAACTGCTGCCGATGCCGTTCACGCGTTAGGCAAGTTGGGCAGTGATCGTGGAGATCACGCCATCCTCCACAGACCGGGCAAGGCCGGACCAGCGATGACAGCGTTGGGAGATCGATGGGCTGCTGCTCGCGGATGGCTTGCAGCACTGCAGTTGCCAGCAAATCAAGACTTGTGAGCAGTCGTTCGCTCAGTGTTGTGCGCTGATCTTCGGTGAGATCCGTTGGAAACAGCGGCGAGAGATCGACCTCATCACGGACGAGTTGGGCTGGCGCGAGCTGGTGACCACGCTCTGCCCAGTCAATCGCCTCGTGCCACGTACATGGTATTGTGCCAATCACGAGTGTGAGCGTTGCCGGCGCTGTCGTGTCACATGCAATCAGCTGAATCGGCACGGGCGGTAACTCGGGCGGAGGAGAAGGTGCACGTTGGGGCTGGTCCCACTGCTTGATATCAGCTTCGACTTGGGCGATCGCTGCTTCAAGTTCAGCAGCGCGCACTGTCCACCGATTCGATGGTTTCTGTGCTTCAAGCGCTTGCTCACGATCGTACTGTAGCTCTGCCTGCTGCTGGAGCAGCCGGCGCAGCCGACGGCGCTCTGCTTCGCGGATATATGCTTGCTCAGCATCACCATCGTGAGATGGCGATGGTCGTTGGTCTGGTTGTGTTGGCTCATGGCGACGACGGAACCAGCGAAGCATCCAATGACTCCTTGCACTTCCCATTCTCGATTCAAGTGTTGCCTGATGATACTGAAGCCGACAACGCACGGTAGACTCTCAACGAAAGCGTGAGTGCTGAGCTAGAAGGGACGAAGGAAAGCGTGACGGACGTGATTGACCTGCGCGGTGACTGGGCTGCACCGCCAACGCCAGCAATGCGGCGGGCGATGGCAGAGGCTGAAGTGGGCGATGACAACTCGCATGAAGATCCCACGGTCATTCGGCTTGAGGAGCGCGCGGCTGAGATCCTTGGCAAGGAAGCCGCGCTCTTCGTACCAAGTGGCACAATGGGAAATCTTGTGAGCATTCTTGCCTTGACCGAATACGGTACTGAGATCATCCTTGGTGATCGCTCGCATGCTTATGTCTACGAGGTTGGTAGCGCCGCTGTTATCGGTGGCCATCCGTACCGGCCAGTACCCAATGATCGTTTCGGGGGTCTCAATCCTCGTGACGTTGAATCTGCTATACGTCCGCCGAATATTCATTTTCCGCGTACTGGCCTCCTGATGCTTGAGAATACGCATAACCTCTGTGGTGGAACAGTGCTCTCCGTCGAGTTAACTCGACAACTCTGTGCCCTTGCGCATGCGCATGGCATCCCCGTTCATCTTGATGGCTCGCGCATCTTTAACGCGGCTGCTGCCCTTGGCGTCCCTGCAGCAGAGCTTGCACAGGATGCTGATACTGTCATGTTTTGTCTTTCAAAAGGGCTTGCCGTCCCAGTCGGTTCAATGGTCTGCGGATCTGCAGAGGTGATCGAGCGTGCACGGCAAAAACGCAAGCTGCTTGGGGGCGCCATGCGGCAAGCGGGTGTTCTTGCAGCTGCTGGTCTCGTTGCCCTTGAGCAGATGATCGATCGATTGCCGGAAGACCATGCGACAGCGCGATACCTCGCTGAGGGGCTCGCACTGCTCCCGGGCTTTGTTGTTGATCTTGAAACGGTGCAGACCAATATCGTCTTCTGTACCCTTGAGCCGCCGCTGTCGGCTGAGGCCGTTGCTGCAGCTCTACGCGATGCGGGCATCCGGTGTAGTGTCTTTGGCGCGCAGCAGATTCGTTTCGTTACGCACTACGCCATTACACGCGCCCATATTGATCGCGTTCTAAGTGCTCTACAGCAGATTGTGTGTGAGCTGGGCGGAACGCGCTTGGCGGTAGGCCCCAATGGCTGAAGCATTACCCCGTGCCGTCGATGTTGTCGTCATCGGTGGTGGGATCATTGGCTGTGCAATTGCGTATGAACTGGCGCGCTCGGGCGTCGATACCCTTTTGCTTGAAGCAGGGACGCTTGCCCGTGGAGCATCTGGGGCAAGCGCTGGTGGTGTGCGCCAGCAAGGCCGTGATCCCCGCGAGTTGCCTTTGGCAAGGCAGGCAGTTGCGCGTTGGCCGTCGCTTGCTGAAGAGTTGGGATATCCAACAGGATTTTCCCGCTGCGGTCATCTTACTCTCGCTGAGTCGTCACAAGAACTTGCGATACTCGCTGAGCGCTGTGAGCGCGAGCGAATGGATGGCATCGACGCTCGCTTGGTCGACGCAGCTGACGTCCAGACCCTTGCGCCAGGGGTTGCTCCGCATGTCGTCGGTGGAAGTTGGACGCCTGATGATGGACAGGCTGTGCCCGCGTTGGCGACGGTTGCATTCGCGCAGGCTGCTCGCCGTTTGGGCGCTCGCATCATCGTTGGCTGTCGGGTCACGGGTATTCGGCAAGTAGCCAGCCGCGTTGTTGGTGTTGACACTCCATTCGGGTCGCTCGCTTGCAACTGGATTATCAATGCTGCGGGAGCTTGGAGTGCACACCTTGCCAGGCTTGCCGGGCGGGTACTCAATGTTGCCCCGCGCGCGTTGCAAATGCTCGTGACTTTTCCTGCGCCCCAGCGCCCGTTACCGGTGTTAGGTGCGTTGAACCGGCGTCTTAGCTTTAAGCAGCTTGCTGATGGATCCTATCTCATTGGCGGAGGCTGGCCTGGCCTCGTCGTAGGGTCTCGAAGTGTCCTCTTGCCAGCAAGCCTTCAGGGTAGTGCGCGAGACGCTTGCGCAATCTACCCGCCAGTTGCTCAGATACCGCTTCGTCGTGCATGGGCTGGTATTGAAGGATTTACTCCTGATGGGGTGCCGGTGGTGGGCCCCGATCCCAACGTGGCAGGTTTCGTTTATGCCTGTGGTTTCTGTGGTCATGGTTTTGCTTTGGCTCCGGCTGTTGGTGAAGCAGTCGCTCGCTTTGTTCGCACAGGTCAGCTTGATCCAGCAATCCTCCCATTCCGCCCGGATCGATTTGGCGCTATGACCTAGTCTGTGCCACAACTGAGTAGTGGATACGGTCTTGCACCCTGGTACCGGAAAGGGAGCCAATTGGACGCGATTTGGATTGGGCAAAACGGGCAACGTGCTGCGCGACGTTGGGCGGGGCTGGATCTTTATCTTCTCGTGACAACGGCAGTCCTGGTTGGCTTCGGGATTGTCGTTATCTGGAGTGCTGAAGGAGCTGGTCCACTGCGGCTTGGCAGTCTGGCCGTCCGTCAAGCGCTCTACGCACTGGTTGGCTTGCCACTTTTACTTGGTCTGACCTGGCTTGATTACCGCTACATTAAATCGCTGGCCTGGGTGATTTATGCAGTGTCTCTTTTCTTGTTAGCACTTGTTGACTTTATCGGCACGAACATCGGTGGTTCAGTTCGTTGGATTGATATTGGGCCGGTTAGTCTTCAACCGTCTGAGCCAGCCAAACTTGGGGTTTTGATTGCGCTTGCAACGCTCTTGGCTGATCACTGGGAGGAGATGCACCGGTTCACCTGGTTTGTCCTCTCCGGTGTGCTCGTTGCGATTCCAATGGGGCTTGTCTACCAGCAGCCTGACCTCGGCACGGCCGGTGTTTTTGCAGCGATCTGGCTTGCCCTTATTTTGGTCTCACCGGTGCGCAAGCGATATGTATTTGCGCTTCTCCTTGCCTCTCCTGCCGTTGCACTGTTTGCCTGGCGCTACGTTTTGCATGACTACATGCGGCAGCGACTCCTCATTTCATTCCACCCTGAACGCGATTACTTTGGTGCTGGGTTCAATATCATTCAAGCGCAAATTACGATTGGGACGGGCGGACTGCTCGGGAATGGATTGGCTGGCAGCATGCAGAGCCAGCTCGGGTTGCTACGTGTTCGAACAACAGATTTCATCTTCGCCCACGCCATGGGTATGTTCGGTTTTGTTGGTGCACTGGCCTTGATTGTGGCCTATGGTTTGCTGCTTTGGCGGCTGATTCATGTCGCTGAAGTTGCCGCTGATCGCTTCGCGCACCTCCTGGCGATTGGCGTGACAGTCATGATCTTTTTCCAGGCATTTGTCAATATGGGAATGAATGTTGGTATTATGCCGGTGACTGGCCTACCCCTGCCGTTTGTTAGCTATGGTGGCAGCTCACTCTGGACGCTATTTGCTAGCCTTGGCATCATGCAAAGCATTCTGGTGCACCGTCGCCGGATCGGCTTTCGTGCTTTTGGGTGATAACCTCCGATAGTCCGCATGGCTTCCACGTTGTTCGTCTTTCACGATCTCTAACTGGTGTTTGTATGCAATCGAGGTGTGTTCTGTACAACATGGGAAAGCACAAGGGCCGGTGCAACGTCGCCGGCCCTTGTGGCTGGAGGGGGTGAGAAGGATAAAGCGGGTGGTGCTATAGGGTCGTTGCTGGTTCAGTGCGCGCAACGAAAGCTCGCGCGAGTGCGCAGAACCAGGCATGGAATCGATCATCTTCGGCAAGCTCAGGATGGAACGCGGTGCCGATGATATTGCCTTGCCGTACGGCAACAACTGTACCGTCAGCGAGTTGCGCTAATGGCTCAACATTTGGCCCAATCCATGAGACGATTGGGGCGCGAATGAAGACCGCCCGGAACGGTTGGGGACCAAGGACAGGGATAGCAAGGTCGACCTCGAAACTCTCGGGTTGTGGTCCAAAGGCATTGCGTCGGACCACGATGTCGAGCACGCCAAGCAGCGGCTGCGTGCGGGCACGTGTTTCAGCATCAACGTCGCGGGCCAGGACGATCATGCCAGCGCATGTGCCCCAGACCGGCATGCCGCTCTGAATACACTCGAGCAGCTTGTCACGCAGAGCAAAGCGCTCGATGAGCCGACCGATTGTTGTGCTTTCACCGCCAGGGATGATAAGTCCAGCGAGACCATCAAGATGGTGCGGGAGTCTCACCTCTCGAGCTGCGACACCAAGCCGCTCGAGTACCGCAAGGTGTTCCTTGAAGTCGCCCTGCAACGCAAGAACCCCGATGGTTGGTTCCATCGCTGTACTCCTTTACCAGCCTCGCGGTGCAAGACGTTGCTCGGCAGGGATCGCGGCGAGATCGACGCCACGCATTGGCTCGCCTAAGCCTCGGCTCACTTCGGCAAGAATCTTGGGATCGCGATAGTGCGTGACGGCCTCAACGATCGCTCGGGCGCGCTTGAAGGGATTCTCTGACTTGAAGATGCCCGATCCGACGAAGACCCCTTCAGCTCCAAGTTGCATCACAAGTGCGGCATCGGCAGGAGTTGCGACACCGCCGGCGCAGAAAAGTGGCACTGGTAACCAGCCAGTCTCCGCTACTTCGCGAACGATTTCGTAGGGGGCGCCGAGTTCTTTGGAAGCTGTCATGAGCTCCTCATGAGGCATTGCCTGCAAGCGGCGGATACCGTCAATAATTTCGCGCAGGTGACGTACCGCTTCGACAATATTGCCCGTGCCAGCCTCTCCCTTGCTCCGAATCATCGCGGCACCTTCACCAATGCGGCGCAGGGCTTCACCTAAGTCTCGGGCACCGCAAACGAATGGTGTGCGGAACGGGTGCTTATCAATGTGGTAACGGTCGTCGGCTGGAGTCAGCACTTCGCTTTCGTCGATGAAGTCGATCCCCAGCGCCTCAAGGATTTGAGCCTCGACGAAGTGGCCAATGCGCACCTTGGCCATGACTGGGATCGTTACCGCTTCTTTAATGCGCAAAATCAATTCGGGATCACTCATCCGTGCAACGCCGCCTTCACGGCGAATGTCAGCTGGCACTCGCTCCAAGGCCATGACGGCAACTGCGCCAGCTTCTTCGGCAAGCTTGGCCTGATCAGGCGTGACCACATCCATAATCACGCCACCTTTGAGCATTTGGGCAAGGCCAACCTTTGTCTTCCAGGTTGCCTTTTCACCGTGGCCATTTGGTGTCACGCTCATGCTGTCTTCCTCCTTTCTGCACTGTTCTTGCCTCTCCTAAACCAGTGGTCGAGCGAGCACGGCCGTGCGATCGCGTCCGAATCGGTTCGCGCGTAACGTGTGAATGGCCTGAGCAAGTCGTTTGATGCCTTCCTCTATCTGATCTGGATTGGGATAGGTGAAGTTCAGCCGGAGGAACTCGGCGCCTCCTCCATCGGGAAAGCAACTTTCTCCCGGTGTGAATGCAACCCCGTGTCGCGCCGCCTCTGGGAGGAGGTCGCGCGCTCGCAACCCGTCCTGCAGCTGACACCAAAGGTAAAGTCCACCTCCAGGCCGTTCCCAGGCCAAGACGTCAGCGGCATATGCCTCCAGCGCGCTGAGCATACGATCTCGCCGTACTGGGTAGGTTTGGCGGAGACGCTCGATATGCTGGTCGAGCAGACCACGAGTGAGGAAAGCCCAAACAGCCCATTGGGCGAGCGCGTTGGTGTCAAGGTCGACGAGTTGTTTCAAGGTGCTGAGGCGTTCAATGACCGGCTGTGGACCAACAACCCAGCCGATACGAAAACCCGGGAAGAGCACCTTTGAGACAGTACTGAGGTAGATCACAATGCCAGCGGTATCAAGAGAGAGCAGTGATGGCAGTGCTGGTCCCTCGTAGCGCAGCATGCTGTAGGGATCATCCTCGATGATGGGAATCTGATACCGAATAGCTATATCAAGGAGCCGTTGCCGTCGCTCGAGGGAAAGGGTTGTACCAGTCGGATTTTGGAACGTTGGAAGGGTGTAGATGAGCTTAGGACGACGACGCTGCACCATATCTTCGAGCACGCTGACATGCATCCCGTGGCGGTCCACAGGTATTGGCAAGAAGCGTGCACCAATTGCTCGGAAGACGTGGAGGGCGCCGAGATAGGTCGGCGATTCAACAGCAACGACGTCGCCAGGTTCGAGCAAGGCGCGGGCGAGTAAGTAGAGCCCTTGCTGCGAGCCCGAGACGACGAGGACGTGCGCGGCGGTCGTTCTGGCACCATGCTGACGCAGGTATTGCGCGATAGCTTCACGGAGTGGCGGGTATCCCTCAGTAGGACAGTACTGGAGGAGTGATTGGCCCTCGTGGTGCAATGCCTCGTCGAGCAGGGCACGAACGGTCTCCACTGGGTAGAACTCAGGAGCAGGAGCGCCGGTAGCAAAGCTGATGACATCCGGTCGGGCCGATACAACCATCGTGTCATAGAGCAATGGATCACGCATAACTGTCGTAATTGGCGTAAAAAATTGAGCCCAGGCAACCGACGAGCCAAGTGGTTGTGGCGAAGGCTGTGGTTCAGCAACGATCGTGCCGCGGCCAACGTGGCCGACAATCAAGCCTTCAGCCGCGAGTTCGCGATAGGCACTCACGACCGTAGTCCGGTTGACGCCGAGCATTGCCGCTAAACGGCGCTCTGGAGGGAGCCGTGTGCCCGGTGGGAGTTCGCCGGAACGAATCTGCTCGCGAAGTTGCTCGGCAATCTGCCGGTAAAACGGAATAGAGCTTGTGCGATCAAGCGTCAGTCGCATCCAATCCTCCTTTGGATGCCCCATTTACTTAGCGTAGTCTCACGCTACCAGGCAAGAAAAGAGCCAATTCTGGCGATCCCCTCACCATCCAATCATGCCATTTTTCATAATTGGATGGTAATGCTTGCTTAGTATACTTCCCTGCAAAAGAAAGCCGGCGCGATGGCCAAGGGGTGAGACGTGTCGGACATCTTGATACGCGATCTTTGCCGCTGGGATCGGCGGCTTCAGCTTGTTGTTCCACGTGATCAACCAGTTGACCCAGTGCTCGATCGCCCAATTTCGTGGGCAGTCGCTGTTCGTGCTGTCCCACCACACCTGCCGCCCTTGCGTGGCGACGAGTTGGTTATTCTTTCCCAGCGTGTATTGACAGAGATTGAATCCGCTGGTGCGACAAGTCGCGATGCATTGGTGCGTGCGCTTGAACGTGCGCCGATCGCAGCGCTCGTCACCGAGGCCGGGTTACGCGAACAGCTCGTGGTAACGTTCCCGCTTCTGCTCTTCCCTGGTCCCCTCCCGTTCGACTTCGATGCCACCCTGAACCGTCTGCTTACTGAGCAACGTAGTGCACTCTTTCGGCTTTCAAGCCAACTGTCACGTGATCTCTCCCGTGTCGCTGTGAGCGGTGACATTGCAGCAGTCCTGCGGGCAGCATCGAGCGCGAGCGGCCGCAGCCTCCTACTCCAGGATGCTGAAGGGCAGGTTGTGGCACAGAGCGGCGGATTGCTCGAGCCATTGCCAGCGCATCAGTTGTTGCGGATTCATCCATACCCAGCAGTAACGCGGCTGGGATTGTCAGAAGGAGAAGCGGTTGCCACAACCATATTGCCGGATCGTCGCCCGCTCTATCTCATCCTCGCCTCACCTGAGGCGACAACGGAACAAGATCGCCTCACGCTTTCGCTCACGGCTGGGGTGTGTACGAGTTTGCTTGCTCGTGTTGCTACCCGCGATGCGCGCGCAGTGCCGGGACTTCGGGAATTGCTTGAAGGCAAAGTGCATGGCGAGCAAGCACTTGCAGCTGTTGCCCAGCGACTCAGACTTGATGTCGATCGCTCAATTATCGTTGGCCTCGCTGCTGGAACTGCCGGCCTGCATGACGTCGAGCATGTGTTGTTGCGCCAGGTGGGAGAAGATCGACTGGTACGGTTTGAGCAAAGCGTTGCGTTCGTCAGTGAAGCTGGTGTGGTGGATGACCTTGCGAGCGCACTTCGTCGTGTCCCTCACCGTGATGGAGCACGCTGGGCAGTTGCGTTGAGTGAACCTGTTGCTTCACTGCGTGATGTGGCAGCAGGATTGCGTCAAGCACAGTATCTCCTTGCCCTCTGGCACTCAGGCGCTTTGCCTGGGGGTGTCTTGCGCTTCCATGTTGTCGAGGAGACAGGCCTCTACAGCTTGCTCTATGCCCTGTGGGGCCATCCGGCTGCAGAGCGTTTTCGCCAAGCAGTACTTGGACGCTTGGCTGTGCGCGGGAATCGCAACGCCGAGTTACTCGAAACACTCGAAGCCTATCTTACTTACGGCAGCGCAGGCGAAGTTGCGGCACGCCTTGGCGTGCATCGCAACACTGTCGGCTATCGCTTACATCGTATTACTGAGTTGACTGGTCGGTCTGTCGACCAGCCGCATGACCGGCTGCTGCTTCATGTCGCTGTGCTTTTGGGCCATCTCCCACCTCCTAATCGGCGCGTCGAGATTCAAGGTCGCTCGCCTGTTGGCGAAGGATGACGCGTTCAAGGGTAACAGTGAGCACGTCGTCGATTGAAAAGCGACACCAGCCGATCGGAACGGGCAGCTTTCCTACCCAAAACGCTCCTGCAACCAAGGGTTCAGCTTCATCTGGTATTGTCCCGAAGGCATATCGTGGCGTTTGCGTTGTTGGGCCTGGGTTACCGAGTGGCGAGGTTGGCATCGGGCCGAGGAGTTCGCCAGAAATCATGCTTGCAGGCGACGACCGAGGCGCCTGTGTTGCAACGCGTTGAACTGGTTGAGCTGAACCTGGCTCGAGGCGCCGTACTGTGCCAAGATAGCGGCCGTCACGCGTGTAAACGTCCATGCCGACGCGAATGTCCCGCGTATCAAATGTCATCACGTCTCTCCTTTGTCGAGTGCCAGTGTGCGTGCTTTCTCCTCGCGTATAGAGCTGGCAGGTTCCTGTATGATCGCCTGAGGGCTTGACAATCTCATGGCATTGCGCTTACCCTACCGCTGTCGCATCGTGAGGGTGGGGAGAGCAGCCAATGGTAGCAATCATGCAGTTGCCCCACTGTATCTATACCGAAAACGACCGAAAGGGGGCAAAATCGACGAAAGGACGCTGAGAGCGGCAGCAAACCGTGCAATACAGTGGTTTTGGCTCACGATGATTACGATGAGAGGTGGATGAGGAGGAGCTATGGCGAAACAAGAGCAGCGTGGATGGTGGTCTGGGCAACCAGCACAGCTTTCACGGCGTCAGTTGCTACGTCGGGCTGCGGCACTTGGCCTTTCAGCTCCGGCGTTGAGTGCATTGCTTGCAGCCTGTGGCGGTGGAAGCGCGACGCCAACGTCAGCGCCAGCTGCGGCTCCCTCGCCGACAGCGGCAGCGACAAAGGCAAGCGGCGCTGCGAGCCCAACTGCTGCTGCCACGAGCCAAGCTGCAGCGGCAACGCCAACTAGTGCGCCAGCAGTGCTGAAGGGAACGAAGCTGAGCATCCTTCAGGCATCCTACTTTGTTCCGGCTGGGCAAGATCTCTTCAAGAACCAACTGCAACAATGGGGGAAAGAGAATAACGTTGAGGTTTCGGTTGACTTCGTGAACTGGCCTGATCTCCAGCCGAAAATCAGCGCGGCCGTTCAGGCCGGTGCAGGACCTGATATCGTCCACCTGTGGCCGACCTGGCCCTCGCTCTATGCCAATAGCCTAGTTGATGTGCATGACTTCGCTGATAAGCTTGGCAAGAGTCAGGGAGGATACTTCGATTGGGTATTGAAGAGCGCGAGCGTTGATGGCCGATGGCTGAGTGTGCCGATCGGTACCTCCACGAGCGCGCAGGTGTATCGGATCTCTCTCTTCAAACAAGCAGGGATTGATGACCCGGTGAATAACTTCCCGGATACATGGGAGGATCTGTTCAAGGTTGGCAAGAAACTCAAGGCAATGGGCAAGCCCTTAGGGCAGGCCTTTGGCCATAGTCCTGGTGATCCGCCATCGTTCTGCTATCCCTTCATGTGGGCGTATGGGGCGATGGAAGTCAAAGAAGATGGCAAAACGGTTGCCTTCAATGTCCCCCAGTTTGTCGATGGGATGAAGTTGCTTATCCAGGCGTGGAAAGACGCATTTGATGAATCTGGCCTTTCCTGGGACGACTCGACGAATAACCGCGCCTTTTTGGCTGGCCAAATTTCGTGGACCTTTAATGGAAGCAGTATTTACCTGGCAGCGTTGAAAGATAATCCGTCACTCGCCCAGGATATTAACCATTGGATTTACCCAAAGGGACCGGCTGGGCGATTTAATAACCTTGGTAGCCAATCAATGGGGATTATGAAGTACTCCAAGAATATTGAAGGGGCAAAAGCGTTTCTTGAATGGTGGATGCAGCCTGAGCAGTTCCGTGCCTGGCTTGCTGCCCAGCAGGGCTATAACCTTGCGCCAACGCCGCTGTATATTAACGATCCCTACTACACTTCAGATCCCAAACTGAAGGCGTATGCCGAAGTCGGGAAGTATGGGCGAAATCTCGGTTACGCGGGCTGGGGTAATCAGAAAGCGGCCGAGGTCTCAGCTCGGTATATCGTTATTGATACCTTTGCCCGAGCGATTCAATCCGGCGACGCCGCGAGTGCAATCAAGTGGGGAGCTGACCAACTCCAGCGTATTTATGGGCAATAGAACACTAGTGGGCAGAGAGGGAGTTTCCCCTCTCTGCCCAGTTCTCATACCAGCGAGAAGGGTGACGAGAGGAGTTTGAAGCTTGGCAAGGAGCCAGGCAGCGAGTGAGCAATGTCCAGTCGTCTACGGGCACCCTGTTGACAATCAAACGCGATGTGTCCACTATCATGGGCCGACAGATGTTGTGGCGATTAAGTTCCCCTGCTGTGGGCGTTTCTATCCATGCTTTTTTTGTCACGAGGAGACTGCAGATCATCCTGCACTGCGCTGGCCCGTTGAGGCTCTTGATGAGCCAGCCATTCTCTGTGGCGTCTGCTATCATGTGTTGACGATTCGTTGCTATCTTCAGAGCAAGTACCATTGTCCATTCTGTGGAGCCGCATTTAATCCAGGCTGTGCCCATCATGCGCATTTCTATTTTGCGTTTGATCCTCACGTTGTTCTTCAGGGAGGTGAGGCATGACCACTGCTCCGGCTCGGTCGCTTGCCCGTGCTGCGCCACTATCATTCCGCGCTAGGGTCCGGATGTGGCTCGAGCGTGAACCTGTTCTGGCCTATCTCTTCATGAGCCCTGGATGGCTTATCCTCTTGCTTTTCATGAGCTATCCCTTCTTCTTGGGGCTCTGGATCTCGTTGACCGACCGCATGGTTGGTCTCCCAGGTGGTAGTTTTGTTGGCTTGCAAAACTACCGAGACCTGCTCCACGATAGCGTTTTTCATTTGACCGTCTTGAATACTTTCATCTACGGATTTATTACCGTGCCGTTTAAGTTGCTGCTCGGGCTCCTGCTTGCGCTCCTGCTGAACCAGTCGTTTCGCTTGCGCAATGTACTACGCGCGGCACTCCTGCTGCCCTGGATTGTTCCAACGGCACTGAGCAGCCTGGCGTGGTTGATGCTGTATGACCCTGTATTCAGCCCGTTCTCGTGGGTGCTGAAGCATCTGGGGCTTATTCACGCAAACATTAACTTTCTTGGATCGCATTGGAGCGCGCTTGCTTCGCTCTGTGTTGCAAATATCTGGCGCGGTATTCCGTTCTTCGCTGTGGCAATTTTGGCAGGTCTCCAGGCGGTGCCACAGGAGTTGCATGAGGCTGCTGCAATTGAGGGTGCTGGCACGCTTCAGCGTTTCTTTGCTGTCACGTTGCCGGTGATCCGTGGTGTCATCGTGATTACAACTCTATTCTCCATCATCTGGACGTTCGGTGACTTCCAGCTGATTTACGTGCTCACCAAGGGTGGCCCTGCGAACTCAACGCATGTCTTTGGGACGTATACCTGGCAAATCGGTATTTCGGCAGGGCAACTTGGACAAGGTGCAGCGGTTTCGCTGTACATGTTCCCCATTCTCGTTGTGCTATCGGCGCTGTTGCTCCGCTATGTCCGTTCTGAGGAGGCGTAAGCGTGGTTGGGAGTAACCGCTTCTCACAGCGATTGCTCTTCTTGTACGTTCCACTTCTTCTGTTCACGGTTTTTTTGCTTTTTCCGTTCTACTGGATGCTCGTCGTATCACTAAAACCTGACAGTCAGCTCTTCAACACCGACTTAAATCCGTTTTTCCTCACGAAGGCAACGCTCAGTCATTATCGCTATCTCTTTGAGCAGACGGCGTTCCCCAGGTGGGCATGGAACACGATTGTCGTGACCTTTGGCGCAACCTTTATCTCGCTTGTTTCAAGTATTTTGATGGGCTACGCGCTTGGCCGTTTCCGTTTCCGTGGTGGCAATTTCTTTGGGACAGCGGTCTTCTTGGCGTATCTAATTCCACCAACGTTGCTCTTTATCCCGTTGAGCCAGGTAGTAGCCCGATTTGGCTTGTATAACCGCTACTGGGCGCTGATCCTTACCTACCCGACATTTCTCATCCCCTTTGCCAGCTGGTTGTTGATGGGCTATTTCCGCACGATTCCACGGGAGCTAGAGGAATGCGCTATGATCGATGGAGCCAGCCGTTTTCAAGCCATGTGGCGCGTGATCTTGCCGCTCGCATTGCCTGGGGTGCTCTCGGCGGGCATTTTCTCCTTTACGCTTTCGTGGAATGAGTTTCTCTATGCACTCGTTTTCATGGGGAGCGGGAATATGAAGACCATCCCGGTCGGTACAGTTAGTGACCTCATCCGCTCGGATGTCTTCTTCTGGGGGCCGCTTATGGCATCGGCGATTCTCGGATCGGTGCCAGTTGCGATTGTGTATATGTTCTTCGTCGACAACTATATCTCGGGGTTGACTGCTGGAGCTGTGAAAGGGTGATATGGTGACAGCCTTGACAGACTCTGGCATACTAGGTCTTGACAGTTTTCAGGGGATCAGGGATAACACAGGTGACAGGTTCCAGGTGGAGGGCTGATACATGGCGCAAGTGATCTATGACCATGTGACCAAGCGCTTCGATGGTGTCACTGCTGTCAATGACCTCTTCATCGAGATCCGTGATGGCGAATTTCTTGTGCTCGTTGGCCCGTCAGGATGTGGCAAGACAACGGCGTTGCGCTGTCTTGCCGGTCTTGAGGAAGTGACAAGTGGTGACATCATCATCGGCGACCGCGTTGTCACCAATGTTCCCCCCAAAGACCGTGACATCGCGATGGTCTTCCAGAACTACGCGCTCTACCCGCACATGACTGTCTATGACAACATGGCCTTCGGCCTGAAACTGCGCAAGGTGCCGAAGCAGGAGATCGATCGGCGGGTAAAAGAAGTCGCGGAGATGCTGGGTATTCAGGAATTGCTGAATCGCAAGCCGCGCCAGCTCTCCGGTGGCCAGCGCCAGCGGGTTGCCCTTGGACGAGCTATTGTACGCGAGCCACAAGTCTTCTTGATGGATGAGCCGCTTTCAAACCTCGATGCGAAACTGCGCGTTCAGACGCGTGGCGAGCTGATTAAGCTCCAGCGACGCCTCGGTGTTACGACCATTTACGTGACCCATGACCAGGTTGAAGCGATGACCATGGGCCACCGCATCGCGGTGATGAACCAGGGCGTGTTGCAGCAGCTTGATACGCCGGAAAACCTCTACGAGCATCCAGCCAATCTCTTCGTTGCGACGTTTATTGGTAGTCCAGCGATGAATATCTATCCGGCACACGTGTCGTCAATGAATGGCACGCTTGCCTTCACGACGGATGAGCTGACACTCGAAGTGCCCGCAGACAAGCGCAACCGCTTGGCTGACTATACCAATCGCGAAGTGCTGGTCGGTATTCGGCCGGAGGATATGCGTGTCTTGGCCGGTGATGAGACCGATCATCCGGAATTGCCCGTGATTCACCTACCGGTGGAGATCGTCGAGCCACTCGGGTCTGAGACGCTGGTCCACCTTCGCGGGCCGCGCGGCACAACGTTGGTCGCGCAAGCCGAACCACGCGTGCACATCACACCTGGTGATGTGGTCAAGGTGCGTGTCAATACGCAGCATATGCACGCCTTTGATCCACAAACGGAGCAGGCGATCTTCTAACGCGCTGTATATCGTCTATCGGCGATGTATCCAGTCCTAGACGTCTAGGACTGGATATTTTGCTGTTATTAGGGGTGACGGCGATAACGGCGTCGTCGACGTTGGCTTGTGTAGACTGTTGCATCCTTTGGAACAACACTGATTGAGCCGTCTGGTTCAAGGACCACGAGTTGTGTCTCGCTGACGTCACTCAGCTCGTGTTCGCGGATGGCCATCTCAGCTTCTTCCTGATCGATGCCTTCTCGTGCTAAGGCACTTGGGATCCATTTGCCATTTTGCGCGAGGATGGTTGGCGTTGGTTCCAAAACATGGCGAAGCGGTGGGGCGAGGAACAGGAGGCGACTGACAACCCAATTTGCCAGAAGCAACACCGCAATGATGATGAGCCCGCCAGTCAGTGAGCTGTCCGGGCCAGTCATTGCTGGTTGCACAGCGTTTGCTACAAGCAACACAAGGGCAAGGTCAAAAAGTGTGAACTGCCCGACTTGCCGTTTACCGAAGAGACGCAATCCAAGAAGGAGCGCAAAGTAGATCAAAAGACTACGAACAGCGATCTCCCAAGCCGGAATCTGTAGGTGCCACATCGTCTCCTCCTTATCACCGTACAAGCAACGTAGCTGACTCACAGCGTCTGCGTATTTCCAAGGTCAAATCCTACTGCGAACATGAGCATGCCTCGGAAACGCTTCTGGCGTTATGGCAGCGTTGTGGAAAAGACAATCGAGGAGAAGTGTTGAAGCAGAATGGGAGCATTTGCGTGTTGAGCAACCAGGGCGTGCCGCCTATGCTACGGTGTAGTGCGGGGAAATGAAGGGGGATACGATGCCGCGACGCATTGTCGATTTATCTCATCCGATTGACTCGTCGATCCCGATGTTTCCAGGCTTACCAGCTCCGGAAATTACGGCCTTGCTTTCTCGTGAAGAATCTGCCTCGCGGTATGCTCCTGGCGTCAGCTTCCTCATCAGCCGGTATGTCTTGGCTGGCAATACCGGGACCTATCTTGATGCGCCGTTCCATCGCTATGCTGACGGCGCTGATTTGGCAACATTACCGTTGGATCGAGCAGTTGACTTACCTGGTGTTGTTGTCGATGTTCGCGGGCGGTGTGCTGGGAGCCAGCGTGCAATTGATGCAGAAGTATTTGCCGAATATGACCTTGTCGGTTGCGCTGTGCTCATTCTTACAGGGTGGGATACGCGGTGGGGAAAGTCTGACTATCTCGAACCTGGGCCTTTTCTGACGGCTGAGGCGGCACAAGCCCTCGTGTCAGCTGGTGCTGTCCTGGTTGGCATTGATACGTGGAACATCGATGATGTCAAGGATCCAAGCCGACCCGCCCATAGTATCCTGCTTGCTGCCTCAATCCCGATTGTTGAAAACCTCTGCCATATCGATCAATTGCCGCAACGCGGATTTCGCTTCCATGCAGCGCCGTTGCCGATTGTCGCCGGAACAGCGACACCAGTGCGCGCGTATGCTGTCTTAGTTGAACGCTAACGGTGAGGAACTGAGGGCGCACTCGTGCCATTCTTTGATGTGATTCCAGTTGTTTGCCGGAATTGCTCCCACAATTCCCGTTCAGTTTGCGCTTCCGCTTCTCGCGCTGCTTGCTGAGCTTCTTGCCAACGCTGGCGGAGGCGCTGCTCAAGCTCACGCGCGCGTTCCGAGGAGAGTGCTGCCGCGACGGCTGCTCCGGCTGCGATGCCAAGTACGCTGCTAACCAATGTCTTGACAACTCGCGCTGCGCTCAGGGCCATTTCCTACCCT
Organism: Thermorudis peleae; assembly: GCF_000744775.1. NCBI lineage: Bacteria > Pseudomonadati > Thermomicrobiota > Thermomicrobia > Thermorudis > Thermorudis peleae. The sequence continues at coordinate 784,863 of NZ_JQMP01000003.1, forward strand.
TCCTGTCCACGGATCAGACGAAGAAGTGCACTGGCTAACGTAAGCCCAATGCCAAATGCTGCACCAAGAATCGCGGCACTGCTTGGTGTCAACGTAGCTGTCACTGGTCCGTCTGACCGGCCAATAAACCAGAATATGCGTCCACCCTCAATTTGCGCATGATCAGCCTTGACAAGGATCGCTTGGCTTTTGACCAAGCGCACGCTGCCCGCACTTGCGGCCAGGATGCGACTATGTTCGGCAACGGCTCGCTCGGCATCAAGCCGCTGAACAGCGCTTTGTGAGAGTTGTGCACTGCGTGCCTCAACTGTACTGAACGCCGACTGCTCAGCCGTTAGTCGCTCGGAGGTAACAAGCCCGGCTGTACTCTGGTGCAGAACGACGGTCTGCCCTTCGACACGGTCTACACGCGTGCGAACAGCTTCAGTTGCTTCGGTCGGTTCATAGCCACCGGGCTGCTTATACGTCGTCTGGTGAACGCCAGTGGCGAGGGGATCGTGATGTTCGCTCATGATAGCTCCTTCTCGCTGTCTACTTCGGTATACGCTGTATTAGGCTACACGCAACTTGGCTGACTTCGCAATTTCGGCGAGATCCTCGATCAGGTAGCGGGTCCACCGGTCAAACTGTTCATCGCGCCATGCAGCAATATGCGCTTTGACTGCTTGGCGTGTTTCTTCTGGCATGCGATCGATCATCCGGTTTGCTCCGGGGAGATCTGGATGTTCGGCCAAAAAGCGCCGCGTTTCTTCTGTCATTTCCTGGGTTGCTCGCTCTGGACGCTCGAGCAATGCGCCCAGTTCTTGAAATTCAGCGTCGAGCAGGATAAAGACGGGAATGGGTTGATAGCCATCCTTGCGCTGGTACTGCTCTGCAAGATCCTTGTGCTCGTCACGCCGCAAAATGCGAACCTCAACAGTCGGAACGAGCTGGGAGAGCCGTATGACCATTGGGACGAATTGTGCCGAGTCACTGCACCAATCTTCAGTAAGCACGAGAATGTGGAGAGGTTCTTGGCCAAAAGCTGCCCAGTCACCAGGCATAATACGCGTCCGTGTGATGTTTGCCTCGAAGCGCTCGCGATTCTTTGTCATCTGCTGGAGATATTCGTCCGGGGTCATCGCCTCATTCCACAGCTCTGCTGCACGTACCATGTGCCCAATTCCCCCTTCATGCTTTCCCGAACGAAGTATGCCACGGCGCTCTATCGCTGCTGTTGTCGAGCAGCACGCTCGCGCAGCAACGGGATGATGTCACGGGCACAACGCTCAAGAATAGGCCAGTGTTCTTCTGGCGGCATTGGGAAGATGATGTCAGTGAATCCAGCGTTCAGGTAGGCCTGAGCAACCTGAGTAAACTGTTCGACAGAAGCAAATGCCGGGCGCCAAGCAAAGAGCGAGAAGCGGAGCGTTGCTGGATCACGGCCGACGTCGTGCAGCGCAGCGCGCATGGCCGCAGCAAGCGCTGGGGCTTCCTCAGGCTCCGCGCGTGTATTCCATGTGTCAGCGTAGCGCGCTGCAAGCCGAAGCATCCGAGGCTTAAATGCGCCGATAGTCAGAGGGATCCGTGGCTGTTGAATTGGTTTCGGCCAGCACGGGGCATCCTCGAAGTGATAGAACATCCCATGGAAGGTCGTTCGTGGCTTGGTCATAAGACTGTCAATGACTTGTATTGCTTCTTCAAGCATGGCGATGCGTTCAGCTGTACTTGGGAAAGGAAAGCTGTAGGCCCGGTGCTCGCGTTCCCACCAGCCGCTGCCCAGACCAAGCTCCAGGCGACCATTGCTTGCATGATCAATCGTAATCGCCATTTTGGCAAGTAAGCCGGGATTACGATAGGTGTTTCCGCTTACCATCACACCGAAACGCACCCGCTGGGTATGCATCGACAAAGCAGCGATCAGTGTCCATGCCTCATAATAAGGCGTATCTTCGTTATCACCAGCCATAAAATGATCAACAACCCAGAGGGAGTCAAATCCGAGTGCTTCGAGCCATTGCCATTGTTGAACTAATTCAGGAAACGGACGGCGGTTCCCAGTGCCAATACCAAAACGCACCGGAAAACTCATCGTCATCCTCCTCCTTACTCATCGCTTTCCTGGTTGGCAGTGTACCACCCAGTGCTTGGAGCGACAGCGATGCGGAATCGGCGTATGATCGTGCAAAGACGGGAGAGGTCACGAGTAGATAGGTAGCAGGAGTAAAAAGGAGTATGTGCAGTCGATGACGACGTCACGCGCACTGAGTTTCCGTGCAATTGCATCAGCTCAAACAGACCGATTCTGGGAAGTTGATGTACTGCGGGGAATTGCACTCTGTCTGATGCTTTTTTATCACTTCATGTATGACTTGCGCTATTTTGTGCATATTCCGTACAAGGTTGGGGAGGGCCGCTGGGCGGTTTTTGCCGACCTGATTGCTACGATGTTTGTTGGACTTGCTGGCCTGTCATTGACGCTCAGCCGCGCGCGCTGGCTTCAGCGGCATACGGGGAGCTACTGGCCGCATCTGATCAGACGCGGTATGCGCATTCTCGGATATGGAATGCTCGTGACTGTGGCAACATGGTTCGTTGATCCAGCCGAAACCGTGCACTTTGGCATCTTGCATCTCATCGGGGTGTCGATCATGTTGGCTGGGCCGTTTTTGCCGTTACGTTGGCTCAATGTCGTGTTTGCGGTGCTCGCTATGCTGTTGGGACGTTGGCTCAGCCAGCAGATTGTGCCTGCGCATCTCTACTGGGGATTACCCTTTGGCTTCGTGCCTGAGGGATACACGTCCTTTGATTATCGGCCGCTCTTCCCATGGTTTGGCGTGATGTTGCTCGGCATTGCGCTTGGGAATACTCTGTATCCTCATGGACAGCGTCGTTGGCCATTGCCCGCTCTTGAAGGGAAGCACTGGGTTCGTGCCCTGGCCTGGCTTGGCCGGCATACCTTGGTCATCTATCTTGTGCACCAACCGGTGTTCTTCCTCGGCTTCTTGATCACTGGCTTTGCTCACCTTCGGTTGCTTTAACGATGGGAAGGGTGCTGCTCACGTGTCGTTGTCGCAAGTCGTGCGACGAGGGGTCCAACCCGCCGACCAATTGTTGCAAGGATCGCTGCATCCTGATCCGTGAAGGGCTCGGGGGTTGTGCGGACAACCGTGATGACACCGATCGGTTGTTCGCTATCAAGCAATGGCGCAGCAAGCATGGTCTTGGTATTCGGCAAGAATCGCACGACGCGCGGGTCATGTTCAGCGTCATTGACGACGACTGGCTGACGTGTCGTAAATGCCTGCCAACTCATGCCGTGCTTGCGGGGAAGTACAATCTGACCAACTTGCTCCGGAGCTGCTCGTGAATAGCGAAGAACAAGGGCATCAGCTAGCTGGTCATAGAGAAAGATATTGACAGCGTTTCCACTTAACGACGTTGAAAGGCTTTCGTCGATAATGCGGGCGAGACTGTGAAAGTCTCGGACATCCTCAAGGCGCTCACCAATCGTATGCAGCACCGTGAGCTCAGATAGTGACACGAGCGAGTGTGGAGGGGTCGGTACAGCTTCTCCTTCACTAACCAGAGAGCGTTCAGTAAAGACTTGGAGGAATGCAGCAACAACACGCGGATGGAATTGGGTGCCACTGCAGCGGCGAATTTCGGCGATTGCCTCTTCTACGGGCATCGCTTTGCGATAGGGGCGATCACTGGTCATTGTGTCGAAGGCATCGGCTAGACCGATAATCGCTGCGCCGAGTGGAATGTCTTCGCCTTTGAGGCCATCCGGATAGCCATGGCCGTCCCAGCGCTCATGGTGATGCCGAACGAGCGGCACAATTGGGGCAAGTGCTGGGTGGGTTGCGAGAATAACTGCTCCCCGTTCTGCATGAGTCTGCATTACCGCCCATTCTTCCGGTGTCAATTTGCCCGGCTTCGTCAGGAGGTGGTCAGGAATGCCAATTTTGCCAATGTCATGGAGTAAGCCGGCAAGTTCAATCTGCTCAACTTCATCAGGGCTGCACCCAAGTGTTTCTGCGATCATCCGTGCATAGCGAGCAACATTGCGCGAGTGGTTGTGCGTGTAGGGATCTTTGGCGTCGACTGTAGCAGCCAGTGCTTGGACTGAGGACAAGTAGAGTTGTCGCTCACGTTCCCGTTGCTGCGCTTCGCGCAAGGCAAGTGCGGCTTGGTTGGCAAAGAGTTGGAAGAGCGTGAATTCGTAAGAGTTGAATTGATTGCGCCCTGGACGACCAATGAGTAACACGCCGAGGAGTTCGTCATCGGCGACCAGCGGTCCAACCATTAAACTCAAGGTGAGGTCTGGCTCAGTTTCTGGTGGGAAAAGCACGCGCGGATCGTTGCGAGCGTCGTTGACAAGTTCAGCCCGATGAGTGAGGGCGACGAGCCCAGTGATGCCGCTGCCATAGGGGATCGTTGGCGTTTGGGCGAACAGCGACTCATAGTGATGAGAATATCGCCAGGGACGTAACTGTTGCGCTTCTGGTTCAGCAATATAGACGATGAAGCGGTCGTAGGGCAGAACCCGCTGCAGTTCGGTTGTAATCGCTTCGAGCGCGTCGGCAAGACGAAATTGGCGCATCAATGCCTGTGAAGTACGCAGTAACGCATCGCGCGCTTGCTCAGATTGCCAGCGGTCAAGCGCGGTACTGAGACGATCGGCAGCGGTTCGAAGCAAGCGGCTCAGCGTCAGGGTGACGTCTGGTCCCGCCGCTGTGCAAAAGCTCATGAGTAAGCCAACTTGATGGTCTTGTTGGCGTAATGGCACTCCAATCAGCAGTTCAGCACCAGCCGCCTCCAAAAGCTGTTCAACCAGTGGTTGCAATGCTGCTGACACAGTAGTGGCACCGCGACGCAGGATGGCTGTTCCTTCAGTATCGCTGAGGAGGATCCGAAGCGTCTTGAGATCAAGCTGGTGAAGAATCTCGTGGACGACTTGACTCCGGTGAGGGTCAGCATGAGCGCTGTAGAGTTGCTCAATATTCCCGTTCGCCGGACTCCAGAGGTAACAAGCGACAGCTTCACCGAGTACTCCCGCCGCGCGCCGTACTGCTGCAGGCAAGAAAGTGGCTGGATCGCGGTATTGGAGTAACAGTTCACCAAGTTCGGCGAGAAACCGTTGCGCTCGTTCGCGTTGCTCGAGCCCTGCGCGTGCTTTCAGGAGCGCTAAAGCTGTGCTCGCCTCTTGAGCTAGCACGGCAAAGAGTCGTGCTTCTTCCGAAGAAAACGGTTGAGGTTCACTCCTTCCAATACCAAAGATGCCAACAACTGTGCCTTCCTCAAGCAGTGGTTCAATGAGTACCGCATGGAGTTTGAAGCCACCTTCACCAGCGTATGTCCGTGGATCAGCGTGTGCATCAGCAACATTGACGGCTTTTCCTGTTCGATACACTTGCCCAGCCAGACTGTGTGCAATGGGAATCGTTCTCCCGAGACGGCCTCTCTCCGGGCGAGCGCTAACTCCCCATGCCCAGGTGACGCGAAGAAACTCTTTCTGCTCAATATCTGGCTCAGCGACAATGGCGGCATCGAAGGAGATAAAGCGCCGAATCACCGTTGCCACGAGGTCCAGCGCCTCGCTCATACTCGTACTGCCATGGATCGTTTGACTGAGCGCCCAAAGGGCTTCAAGCTCAGCTACGTGTTGCTCGGTGCGTTCCTGGAGGCGCGCTCGCGTAATTGCTCCGGCGACTGTCCGAACGATAGCTTCAGCAGTAGCCACGGCACTCGGTGCAAAGCCCGTCTCGTCCCGGTAACGCCAGGCGAAGAAGATGCCAAGGTGCATTTCACGATCGACCACCGGCAGCATCAAAATGCGCGATGTTTCAAGCGCGTGCGCTCGCTGGAGGATGGCATGATTGGGCCCAAGAATGTTTGCCAACGTCTCAAGTGTGATTTCGCTGTGAGCAGTTGACGGGAAAAGATCCCGTGGCAGGGTCCGAATTGGGTGCTGCTGAAGGGCTTGTTGGATTAGGACTGCGCCTTCATCAGTTAGGCCTTCACTGTGATAATCAAGGAGCCGAAAGCCAACTTCATCGTAAATTGCGAGGATGGCTGCATCAGCACTGAGCGTTCGCTTCAGGGCATGCGTAACCACCGGGAGGATGCTCTCGAGGCTTCCCATGCCTGCGACAACTTGGCTAATTTCGAGGAGGGTGTGGAGTTGTTCTCGCTGAATCCGTTCTGCGTCGTAGAGTCGGTTGAATTGGATAGCGACGATGGCAAGTTGCGCTAACTCTTCAGCCAGTGCCTGCTCCTCCGGCGTAAACGGCTTGGGCGGATCCCATCGCCAGAGATACACGACGCCGATGACGGTGTCTTCCCAAAGCAGCGGGACGGCGAGGCTGGTCAGCGCTCCTTCACGACCAAGCCGACGAAGGACTGGATTCACCGGTGGGTAACGGTCGTAATCTTCAGGCGTCGTGCAGTGCAATGGACGTTTGGTTTGTCGAATCTCAATCTCCGCCTTGACATCTTCCGGAGCGAATTCGACGAATGCCCGCCGCGGGAGCACGATGTTCTCTGGATGGACGCCGGCCCAAGCGGCGTAGATCGTGCGTTGGCCACTCTCGTCGTAGACAAAGAAGCTTGCCATGTTGACATGGACAGTTTCTACCAGCCGCTCAGCAACGAGCTCAAGGAGTTGTTGTGCCGGGGTAAGCGATTCTGGCTCTCCTGATTCTTGGGCTGGAGGGTACTCTGATGACACATTGGGCGACCCCATTGCCGTTTCCCCTGTCGTCTCCTGGGCCTACCCAGATGATTGCCGTAGCGGATTACCTGCTGTCTGGTACATGGTGTCTAGTCTAGATCATAGCATGGACATGGCAGTGATGCCTATCCCCTCTTTGTCCTTTCGACAGCAAGCCGTTTTTCCTAGAGGTGTCCTTCGTCTCCTCTCGACATCTGGCGAGAAATCCGCCACAATCCATCGAGGATTGGTTGGACGAGGAGGCTTTCATGGCAATACAAACGTGGAATGCGGCCGAACTGATCCGCAAGGATCAGGCATATCATCTCCATCCTGTATCGAATTTACACCAGATTCGTCATTATGGCCCACTGGTGCTTGTGCGTGGTGAAGGAGCCTGGGTGTGGGATGCGGAAGGAAAGCGGTATCTCGACGGATTTGCTGGGCTGTGGAATGTGAATATTGGTCATGGGCGGCGTGAACTTGCGGAGGCTGCCAAGGCGCAGATGGAACAAATCGCTTTCGTCCCAACCTTCTTTGGCTTGGCAAGTCCTCCGACGATTGAGCTAGCTGCCCGGCTGGCAGAACTTTTCCCCGACCCCATCAATCATTTTCAGTTCACCTCAGGCGGTGCCGAGTCGAATGAGACCGCTATCAAGATCGCTCGCTACTACTGGTGGCTCCGTGGTAAGCCAGAGAAGATAAAGATTCTTAGCCGCCAAATGGCCTATCACGGTATTGCAATGGGGGCGCTCTCGGCTACTGGCGTACCAGCCTATTGGGAGGGGTTCGGGCCACGGCCCCCGGGCTTTATTCATTTAACCGCTCCCTATGCGTACCGCTTTGCTCACGGTATGAGCGACGAGGATTTTGTCCAATCGCTTGTCCGTGAGCTTGAAGAAACCATCGCCCGTGAAGGAGCTGAGACGATTGCCGCATTCATCGGTGAACCGGTACAAGGGGCTGGCGGTGTGGTTGTCCCGCCTGAAGGGTATTGGCCAGCTATTGCGGAGGTGTTGCGGCGACACGATATCTTGCTCATCTACGATGAGGTCATTACCGGGTTTGGGCGTACCGGAACACTCTTTGGGATGCAACAGTACGGAGTGATCCCTGACATTGTCTCATTCGCGAAAGGGATTACCTCTGGCTATGTGCCGCTTGGCGGAGTTGGGGTTACGGATGCCATCTTCGATGTCTTGTCAAGCCCTGATCGTATGTTCATGCATGGCTTCACCTATTCTGGCCATCCCGTTGCGTGTGCCGTAGCGCTTCGTAATATTGACATTCTTCTCAATGAGCGTCTGCCCGAAAACGCCGGAGAGATCGGCCGGTATCTTCTTGAGCAGTTTGGCACGTTACTTGATCGGCCATATGTTGGGAATGTTCGTGGCAAAGGACTTATGCTGCTGATTGAATTGGTAGCTGATAAGGAGACGAAGGCGAAGTTTCCAGCTGATTTCCGCCTCGGCGATAAGCTCCAGGAGGCAACCCGCAAGCGGGGCGTCATCGTTCGCTGCACTGGCGATGGCGTGGTCATGGCGCCGCCGCTGACGTTGACACGTGAAGAAGCGGATTTCTTGCTGAACGCGGTTAGCGAAGCAATCGATGAGGTTTGTAACGGACAATAAGGGCGGAAGCCGAGCATTCCGGGTTGAGGCGTGGCGTGGTGAAAAGCGCGGCACGAATGCAAGAGAGCGTGAGTAGACAATCGCTTAGCATTCATGCCGCGCTGCTCCTGGTTATCGCGAGTTGGGGCGCAAACTTTGTTGCTGTGAAAACGCTTGTCCAATTGGTAACGCCGGTAGAGATGACCGCGCTGCGCCTTGTTCTCGCAGCATGTTGTTTCCTGGTTCTCCTGATGATTCGTCGCGAACGTCCAATGATTGCTCGCTCTGATTGGCCACGGCTTGTGCTTGTGAGTTTGCTGGGCTTACCAGCGAACACGCTCGCGTTAGCAATGGGATCACGGCTGATTCCGGCAGCGGTAGCAAGCCTCATCGTCTCGCTGAATCCGATCTTCACCGCCGTTGTCTCTCGCCTGCTCATTGGGGAGGCGATTACGTGGCCAAAGCGACTTGGGATTGGCATTGCTTTCCTAGGATTTCTGATTATCCTCCGTTTCGGTAGCCCAGGCGCCCACTTCAACGGCGCGAACGTCTATGGCGCCCTCCTCACGCTTCTTGCTCCACTCTCTTGGGCGTTTTATACCGTGCTCAGCAAACCGCTTGTGGCGCGCTATGCTCCGCTCGAATTAACCGCGAGTGTGGTCATGCTTGGTGCACTTCCGCTTGCTCCAGTTGTTCTCGTTAGTCGACACCTGCACTATGCTCTCCGCGCATTTCCGGCCGTTGGTTGGTTGGCGCTTTTCATCAGTGCCGTGCTAGCGCTTGCGCTCGCATTTACCCTGTGGTATCGAGCGCTCCGCATCCTGACACCTGTACAGCTGGCTGTATACATTTATCTTACCCCGTTCTTCGGGGTTCTCAGTGCACGACTCGTGCTCGGCGAACAGCTGACGCCTTTCGTGCTGCTTGGTGGTCTCCTGATCCTGCTTGGTGTGATGGTTACCAACACGAGTCAGCTTGGTAAACTGGTCTATGCCTATCCACGTTTACGCCGAGCGAATACCCATCTTCATCGAGAAGAGGCGAGCGATGAGTGACTTGACGCATCTTGATGAACGCGGCAATGCACGGATGGTCGACATCGGTGCAAAAGATGAAACTCACCGGATTGCGATCGCGTCCGCTGCTGTATACATGCAGCCCGAAACCCTCCAGCGCATTGCTGATGGCACTGTGCCGAAAGGTGATGTTCTTGGAGTTGCCCGCGTGGCTGGCATTATGGCAGCCAAGCGCACCGCCGAACTGATCCCGCTCTGCCACCCCTTGATGCTAACAAAGGTTGCTGTTGATTTTGAGCTTGATCCCGAGCGTAATGCTGTGCGCATTCAGGCGCACGTTGAGACGGTAGGAAAAACTGGCGTTGAAATGGAAGCCCTGACTGCAGTCAGTATTGCGGCGTTGACCATCTACGATATGCTGAAGGCCGTTGATCGTGGCATGGTCATCAGCGATATTCAGCTTGAAGAGAAGCGCGGTGGAAAGAGCGGCGACTGGCGTCGCGCTGCTCGTGGACAGTCCATAGCCTAGCCTGCGGCGACAAGGGCATTGCGTCGACCAGGTCTTTCACGCGGACAACCTCGGCTGCAGTGCCCCCGCCAAGGACACGGTCTCCATCGTAGAGAACAACAGCCTGCCCACGGGCAAGCGGCGGAGCCGGCTCCAAGAAGCGTACCCAGGTTCCATCACAGGTCGCAGGATAGCGCGGAGCCTGGTATCGGATGCGTGCCTCAACCTGTTCGGGCAAGGGGTCATGCCAAATCGGATCGGCGAGGCGGACAGCGACAGTCAGTAAGCGCGTCCGTGGTGCGACTCGCGCCAGCTTGCGCTGTGGGTCAATCTCGGCGATGTATTGGCGTTCTGGCGTTTGCTCATACCAGCGAAGGCCCCGCCGCTGACCAACTGTCAGGAACGCGGTGCCGGGATGCTCCCCAACAATGCGTCCCTGTTCGTCGACCACGGGACCTGGCTCTCCGGCTTCAGGATAGGTCGCGGCAACGAGCTGACCGATCCCACCATAGGTCTTGGCAAAGCAAAGATCGACCGATGAGCGCTTTTCTGCAACGTACAGCCCTGCTTCGCGCGCGATGTTGCGAACAGTCTCTTTGTCAAGTTCGCCCATTGGGAATTCCAGTCGCGCGAGTTGCTCAGGCGTAAGCCGGTAGAGCACGTAAGACTGATCGCGCTGTGGATCACGGGCTTCGGCCAAGCGCCAGCCATTTCCGTACCAAATCTTGCGCACATAGTGTCCGGTTGCAACTGCGGGAATATCGAGCTGTTCTGCAAGCTCGAGTAGCGCTGGGATCCGGACCTGATGGTTGCAGAGAACACAAGGGTTGGGAGTCTCAGCGCGAGCGTAATATGCAAGTGTTGGCGCAACAACATGTTCAGCGAACCGATCCCGCAAATCACGCACGTAGAATGGAATACCGAGCTGAGCAGCAACCATTCGGGCATCTGCTGCCGCAAGATCACCGCAGCAAACGCCTTCTTCAAGTGAATCGGGATTGGTCTCATATAAGCGCAGGTGTATACCAATCGGCTCCCACCCAGCACGCTTGAGGAGCAGAGCCGTAACCGCGCTATCGACGCCACCTGAAAGAGCAACCAGAATCTTCGCCATTGTTCTCCACACAACAAGCGCCGGGCAACTCCCGGCGGCTGTTTCCAAGCCGTAGTATGCTGCATCAAGTATAGCGAACGCTCAGGTATGGGAGGAACGGTGATGCACGAATCTCCAGAGGTGATTGTGCCAGGTCAGCGGGTTTATCTCGGTCCAATGCGCCCTGAGCACGCGCAGGTCTTTGCGCGTTGGCTCAATGACCTTGCGGTCTCGATAACCTTGTCAAACGTGCGACGTATTCCTTTCATGGTTCAAGATGAAGCGGAATGGATTGAGCACATACGCCGCGATCCGAATCATGTCGTCTTTGCGGTCTATACCCGTGAAGGCGACCAGCCGATTGGCACCGTTGGGCTGCACGACATAAACTGGCCCGATCGCAATGCTGAACTTGGTGTCATGATTGGCGAACGAACAGAGTGGGGACAGGGCTATGCAACGGAGGCGATTAGCCTCCTTCTTGACTACGCGTTCACGATTCTCGGTCTGCGCATGGTCTTCTTACGTTGCATCGCCTATAACGAGCGAGCCTATCGGCTTTATGAACGCCTTGGCTTTCGTCCAGTGGGACGTTTGCGCCAGTCGCACCGTATTGGGCAGCGGTACTACGACGTGATTTATATGGACATTCTTGCTGAAGAGTTTGTCAGCCCTGTGCTCGCATCCTGGCTTCACTTGCCACATGAAGGTGCTGATGTTCCATAGCGAGCTCGTCATTTCTGTGTGAAGATACCCTGTTGGCAAGTGTGTTTATTGGGGTGAGGAAAGCCGTATGCAAGAAACGCATCCGATCACAGCCCTGACACGGGCATTGCAACCGCGGTTAATTGGGCCCCATCGGGGTGGCCGTGTCGTTGCTGTCGCTGGCCATCCGTTTGATCCCATGACGTTTTACTTTGGGGCTTGCGCGGGTGGCGTTTGGAAGACGACGAACGGTGGCATGCTATGGGAATGTATCTCTGATGGCTACTTCCAGCGCGCATCGGTCGGCGCGCTTGCCGTAAGCCACGCTGATCCAAATGTGATCTACGTTGGCACAGGCGAAGCATGTATCCGCGGTAACGTCTCCCCTGGCAATGGTGTGTATAAGAGTACGGACGGCGGCCGGACATGGCAGCATAGTGGTCTTGAGGATAGCCGGCATATTGCCAAAATTCGTGTTCATCCAACAAATCCCGATCTTGTCTACGTCGCTGCGTTTGGGCATGCGCATGGACCAAATCCTGAGCGCGGTATTTTCCGGTCACGTGATGGTGGCCAGTCGTGGGAACGCGTGCTTTTTCGCGATGAACACACCGGAGCGATTGATCTCGTTATGGATCCACAGAACCCACGGATTCTCTATGCAGCCTTGTGGCAAGCGATTCGGCGTCCCTGGGAACTCGTCAGTGGTGGCCCTGGCAGCGGCATCTTTCGTTCGACCGATGGTGGTACGACCTGGGAGGAACTTACGCGCCGTCCCGGTTTGCCCAAAGGTATGCTCGGACGAATCGGGCTAGCGACTTCAGCGCAGCCAGGGCGACTGTGGGCGTTGATCGAGGCCGAGGACGGCGCGCTATTTCGCTCTGAAGACTATGGGGAGACGTGGCACCGGGTCTGTGAGAAGGGCGACTTACGTTGGCGTGCCTGGTACTTTCACCATCTGTGTGCTGATCCACAGGATCCAGATACGCTCTGGGTGCTCGGTCTCAAACTCTGGAAGTCCATCGATGGTGGCGTCACCTTTGTTGAAATGCCAACCCCCCATGGCGACCACCATGATCACTGGATCGATCCCCGTAACCCATTGCGCATGATAAACGGTAACGATGGAGGCGCGTGTATTAGCTTCGATGGTGGACGGACATGGTCAACCCAGATGAACCAACCGACCGCACAACTCTATCGGATTGCCGTTGATACACGCTTCCCTTACTGGATCTATGGATCGCAACAAGATAATACGGCTATTGCTCTACCGAGTCGTTCGATTATCGGGGCAATTACGCCAACCGAGTGGTTTGAGCCCGGTGGTGGCGAAAGCGGTGCGCTCGCAGTCAAGCCTGACGATCCCGATATTGTCGTCGGTGGTGCTATTGGCAGTGGTGAAGGGAATGGCCGGCTGATTCGCTACAATCGCCGCACCGGTGAGCAGCGGAACATCACGGTGTGGCCTGAAGAAATGGGCATGGCTGAAGGCGCCGAGAGCCTCAAATATCGGTTTCAGTGGACGTTCCCGATCTGCTTTTCAACTCATAATCCTACTGTGCTTTACGTCTGCTCGAACGTTGTCCATCGATCACGTGATCTCGGCTATACCTGGGATATCATAAGTCCTGACCTTACCCGTAATGACCCCGAAAAGCTCAAGCCCTCTGGTGGCCCGATTACCAAGGACAATACCGGAGCAGAAGTCTACTGCACGATCTTTGCCTTCGCGGAGTCGCCCCATGATCCACAGGTGCTTTGGGCTGGTTCTGACGACGGGTTGGTGCATGTCTCGCGTGATGGTGGCGTAACGTGGCAAAACGTGACACCACCGGATCTGCCCGAATGGGCAACCGTGAGTTGCTTAGAACCTTCGCCGCATGACCCAGCAACCTGTTATCTTGTCGCTCACCGCTATCGTCTCGACGATGTTCGGCCACTGCTGTTCGTCACACAGGATTTCGGGCAGACGTGGTTGTCCATCAACGGTGACTTGCCCACTGATGAGATCACACGCGTTCTGCGGGTTGATCTAAAGCGTTCCGACGTACTCTACCTTGGCACTGAAACAGGAGTCTGGGTTTCGCTCGATGGTGGAGGGCACTGGACTCGTCTCGGTGGGCTGCCCGTTGTGCCGGTCTATGATCTCCTGGTTGTCGATGACGAGCTCGTCATCGCGACGCATGGACGGAGCATCTGGATTCTTGATGACCTCGAGCCGCTTCGGCAGTTTGACCCGCAACGCTATGCGACGGAACCAGCCTCCCTCTTCCGTCCCAAAGCGACCGTTCGACTCAAGACATACACAGGCTTTGGCGACGCAGTTGCTGGGAAGGTGAGTTATCTCTGGGCTGGTCCCTGGATCTTCGCTGTGCGGACAGCTGAACTGCCAACTGGCGTGAAGCAGGTGATACCTCTCGATGCAGGACAGAATCCGCCGGATGGTGTGCGCTTTGTCTACTTCTTGCGGGAAGAGCCAGCGGCTCCGGTCGAATTTACTATCCTGGATGAAGCCGGAAACGTTTTACGGCGATTCTCCAGTGAGCTAGCTCCAGATCCACTTCCTGATCTTCCAGCCGAGAAAAAGCCGACGCCTGAAGTGCGCCTTGAGAAGACGCCAGGGTTCCATACGTTTGTCTGGGATCTCCGCGTTGAGGGCGCTCGCCGTGCTCTCGGCGATAAGGAGATCGAGGGCTATCTTCGTGGTCCGCGTGTTTTACCTGGGACATATACCGCGAAATTAACGATTGGTGAGCGGAGTTGGACACAGCCGTTTGTTATCCGAAAAGATCCTCGTCTCACGGTATCTGATGCTGACCTTGCCGAGCAGTTCCAGCTCTTGCTTCACGTGCGTGACAAGGTTTCACAGGCCCACGATGCGGTGAACATGATCCGCAATCTTCGGCGTCAGCTAGCCGAATGGCGGAGCCGTGCAGTGCAGCGTGAGGAACTGCACGAGGTCGCGACGGAACTTGCGCGGCAGGATGCCCAGCTCCGATCCATCGAAGAGGCGCTTATCGAACCTCACCTCGATGATCCACGGCAACGTCCTTGGAAGCTCAATGCTCGTCTCGCTGCCCTGACCAGCTTTATTGAAAGCGCCGATGATCGGCCGACGGCTGCTGAGCGTGCAGTTTATGAGGAACTTGCGCGTCAGATCGATGCCGAGTGCGCTCGTCTTCGGTTCTGGATCGAGCAAGTGCTTCCGCAACTCAACCGCTTGCTCACTGAAGCTGGGCTGGTGGCACTGCAACCCTCCGCCTCACTTGCACCACTGCTCCGCGAGCAGTAGCTGTCTACGGACAAGGGAAACACCGTCGAATTTCATTGCCCGTGGCTGTTCCCAAGTGGAGAGCCACGGGCAGTGTCTTGATGGCACGATAACGGCGCTAGTGGCCACCACAGGAGAACCCCATCCTTCTCGTTGTCATTGTGCTGATTGTCTCGTTGGCACAACGCACGATGAGGGTTTTGCCGGTCTGAACCGCGCGCTGACATGCGTTGATTAATCAGTTGTCGCCAGGATGTACCTGATCACTAGGACACGCGAGCAGCACGCGATGGAGAGAGAAGGAGCTCTCGCTGGGGGAGCGACGGTGCGTGGTAGCGTGCAAGGATCCCTTGGGCTTGCTCAATAATCCACTGGCGGAGTTCTTCGGGAGCAACAACTTCAACCTCTGTTCCGTAGTGAAATACCCAGCGGCAGAAATCAGGAGTGATCGGCACTGTGACGGTGAAACGGAGTCGTCCATCGGGTAAGCGCTGGCACTGCTGCGTGTGGTGCCAGTGCTCTTCCTCAACCCAAGGCGCTGCTTGCTGGGAGAAGATGAGCTCGACATGGTGTTTCGGCTGATTACGTCCCTCCATGATGCCCCACATGCTTCGCAAGTATTCCCCGACGTCGATTGTTGGTGGACGACTCAATGGCTCGCGTGTCACGACCAGCCGCTTCATCCGATCGAGCTTAAAGGTACGAACGGCGTTGCGCGTATGGCACCAGCCAATGAGATGCCATGAGCGGTAATGTGGTACAAGCGCGTAGGGATCAACTTTACGTCGGGTTACGGTACCCTGCCGTGATGCAGCCGCATACTCGAGCTCAACCACCCAGCCATTGAGAATCGCTCCTTCAATCTGCCGGAGCAGTTGCTCACGGCGTGCCACATTTTCGGCCGTGCTGGCGAGTGTGGTGAACATCGTGCTTTCGACAACTCGCCCGAGAGGGGTTGGTAGTAAGCTTACAAGACGCTCCAATGCTCGACGGAGTGGTTCACTCGGCATCCCAAGGGAACGAAGAGCAATCTTCGTTGCAAGGATCAGTGCAAGCGCTTCATCGGCTGGCAGCGAGATCGCTTGTAAAGCTGGTGGCCGTTTCACGCGGTATCCCTCGCGCGTGTGCTCGATCTCGAGCCATTGCCGGAGCATCAAGATATCGTTCTGAATTTGACGCTCGCTGACCCCAAAGTGCTCTGCGAGTTCGGCACGCTTCCAACGACGCTGCATGAGCCGAAATGCCATTTCGAGAAGCCGCTTGACTCGTTGTTCTTCAGGTGGTCGCTTCGTCATCGTAGTCCCTTCCCCTGGGGAAATGTGTCGAGTGTGTGCGTTGTCCTTCGTCTTGGAGATATGGCAGGACAACCAGGCAATGTTGCGAGCCTGCCGTACCTTCGGCGAGTCCATAACGGTATCCTATCACGCTGAGAGTGTCCCGTCGAGCCGCGTCGTTCTGGGGCGTTGCGGCGGAAGAGGTCATACATGCCATCAGCGTGCAATTGGTACTTGGACAGGGGAGATCGTCTTCGGCCGGCAGCCGTTATCCTTGGCCTTCCAGTCCATGACGTCCTTGTCGATGATGTCGTGCGGCTCACTCGCTACTGGCTTCACGAGGAGGCTGACCGTCTGCATCACATTGTGACCCTGAATCCTGAGATGGTCATGACTGCTCGGCGTTTCCCCGACTTCCGCAGCGTGGTCCGTCATGCTGATCTTGTCACACCGGATGGGATTGGCATTCTGTTGGCAGCTCGCTTGCTTGGTACTCCATTGCGTGGGCGTGCAACAGGAGTTGAGATAACGCAAGCATTGGCGCGGGCGAGCGAGCCGCGACTTCGCCTCTTTCTCCTAGGGGCCGCTCCAGGCGTCGCTGACCGTGCAGCACAGGTGCTCCGGCAGCGTTTCCCGACCTGCCAGGTCGTTGGCTGTTTTGCAGGTTCGCCAGCAGATGCTGATGCGCCAGCTGCGCTCGAGATGATTGCGCGTATGCGCCCGACTGTGCTGCTTGTAGCGTATGGCGCTCCAGCACAAGAGCGCTGGATCGCGCGTCATCGTGCGTTGTTAGAGGCCTATGGTGTTGTTGTTGCCCTTGGCGTTGGTGGAACATTCGACTACCTTGCTGGTGTTGTGCCGTTGCCGCCTGCTTTTGTCCGACAATTCGGCTTTGAATGGCTCTATCGCCTCTTGCGCCAGCCATGGCGTTGGCGTCGCCAACTTGCCCTACCTCGCTTTGCCACACTTGTGCTTGTTGAAGCGGCACGACGCCGCGTGCTGAAGAAGGGAATGTTACCTGAATGACTGGTATTGAAGAGCGGCCGTGCGCTCGGCACCCTGATGTCCTGACGACTTTGCGCTGTAACCGCTGCGGGAAGCCAATTTGTCCTCGTTGTATGGTTGAAACACCGGTAGGTTATCGCTGCCCGGAGTGTGCTGGTGTGCGGCTCGGTACCTTCGCAAGGCGAGAGTTCGGCTATGACCTGCGCGCCATACTTGTTGGCGTGCTGGTTGCCCTGCTCGCTGGCTTTATCTGGGGGCGTTTCCCCGACTGGGGGTTCTACTGTGCCCTCTTGCTCGGCTTTGGGGTTGCCGAAGCGATTGCCTGGGTGACCGATGAGGGACGTGGACGTGATCTTCTGACCATTGGGATCGGTTGTGTGTTGCTCGGTGTGGCGTTTTCCCGGATCGTTTTAGCCTATCGTCTTGGTGTCTTCATACGAGACGATCCTGGTCTGCTTAGCATTCTGCGGCTTCAGCCAATTCCTGACCTCGTCTTTGTTGCCCTTGCAGTGCTGATTCCATACGTGCGCTTTCGATGAGGGGAGCAATGGTCAGCTGGCAGGTATTGCTTGAACGGATTCGTACTCTTCGCATTCTCGTCGTTGGTGATCTCTGTCTGGATGTCTATCTGTTTGGTGAGCCAACGCGGGTATCACGGGAAGCCCCGATTCTCGTCCTCGAAGAGCGTCGACAGGAGGTCCGTCCAGGAGGAGGTGCCGCACCTGCTCTTGCGCTAGCTGCCCTTGGCGTGAAGACATGGCAGGTTGGCGTCGTTGGCAATGATGATGCTGGTCGACAACTTGTGCAGTTGCTCGCTGATCGTGGCGTCGATCCAAGTGGTGTCCTTGTTGATCCTGATCGTCCAACAACGTGCAAGACGCGCGTTGTTGCCGAGGGACCATATAACGTGTTCCCCCAGCAAATTGCTCGTATTGACCGTCAGGATCGACGCCCCGTGCCCCCTCACATTACACAGCAGATGATCGATGTTATTGCTCAGCACGGCCCTATGGTTGATGCCATCTTGCTTTCGGACTACCGGAGTGGCGTGATTGAGCCCGCCATCGTCGAAGCTGCGCGTGCTGCAAACCAGGTCGTCACGGTTGACTCGCAAGGGCGGCTTGACCAATTTCACGGATGCACGGTTGTCAAGTGTAATCAAGCAGAGGCGGAGCATTACCTTGGCGTTGCGCTCAGTACACCATCGCTCCGCGAGGTTCATCTGCACGCTCTGCGCGAGAATCTCAACTGCGCTTTGCTGGTTGTCACGCTTGGGCCAGCTGGAGCTGCCTTGGTCACGAGCGATGGACGCTATCTTGAGCAGCCGCCAAGAGTCCGTCGACAGGTCTTTGATGTGACTGGCGCTGGCGACACCGTGATTGCCGTGTTCACTGCTGCCCTTACTGCTGGGGCCGACCCGGTTGCAGCGCTTGCCCTTTCGCAAGTTGCCGCTGGCATTGTGGTGAGTAAGTGGGGCAATGCCCAAGCGACCACCGACGAACTGCGTGAGGCGTTGGCTGACGATCCTCCCGACTGTCTGACAGGCTAGTGCTGTCTCTCGCTGGTGTTGCCCTTCCGTTCTACTGACGGCTTCGTCATATCGAGCCCTTGTTTCCCTGGCAAGCTGGCAATGGCGGTAAGGCGCTGAGATCGACGATGTGTGGGATGTCCGATGGGCCAGGCACGGGAATGCCAAGGAGCGGATCCGTGCTGCCTGGCTTCGTTGCCGTCGTCGTTGCGAAGGTCGCAATCAGAACGCGGTTATTTTCGAGTCCAGCCGCCCAGCCGTTCAACTGCGTCGCGCTGCCACTTCGCGTGTCAAAGATCATCGGCGGAGGGGAAGGCGGCGTCCATGCGATCAGTGGTCCAGCAATCGTCAGGAACTGAATGGCATGGCTGTTGGTCGGTTCAGGTTGCCGATAGACTGCTTGTGCCTCAGCATCGCCCGGGTGCCAAATCCAGAGTGTATGGGTATCCGTCCAGGCAAGGAGCGTTGGGCTGGCTGCAAGGTAAGCGATTTCCTGTTGGTGGGCGATGAGTGGTGCTGGCGGTGGTTCGAGTTCCCCGGTTAGCGCATCAGCCATTGCGATCTTGGCCCGCCGATTTTCGGGTGACTGGAGGGAAAATTGTTCCCATTCCATCCAGAGTAACTCGTTGCCCCAGAATACCACTGGGTAAATCGCGCGCATCGTTGGGAGCACGTGATCGACACGGGCGGAAAGGTCGTAGAGGTGCAAGGTCGAATGAAACGTTTGGTTACTCTCTGGAGATGTGGTGGTGAGTCCGCCTTGCACCCAGGCTATCTTGTCTTTAGATAAGGCTGGAAGGATCAGCCATCCGGGAATGGTATCTCCTGGTTGGTTATGGCTGAGTTCAAGGAGCTGGTTGTTCTGGGCATCCCAGGCAAACAAGCGCCACTCTCCCCAAGTGGCATCCTTCGCCCAGCTGAAGATGAGCCACCGCTCGTTCGCGACAAGGATGCCAAGCTCCTCTACTGACGAACCAATCTGATAAATTCGGTGATAACTCGATTCGCCAACGCGTCCAGTCACCAGCCCCGACCAGTCAGTGCTTTTGAGTGTGCCAAACCAGCGGTGCCCGTCGCTGCTCAACAGACCGAAGCGGAAGTGGGGCCCAGGTGCGTCACGAGTGACCTCGGCGGGGAGTGTCAGCGTACCTTTGTCAATCACGGTATCCCATGTTGTTGGTCGCGCGACCTGGCATCCAAGCATGCTCCCCTGGCTGGCCTGTGTTGGGGGTGTGACTGGGGAAAGAGTAGGCAGGGTAGTTGTGGTGGCCAGTGTTGGAAGAGCAACTGATGGTGTTGCAATGAGCCTGGTTTGCGACGGCGGTGGTGTCGGTGATGCTAGTTGCGTTGATGAACGTGCGCCCCAACATCCAACGAGCAAGCTAAGCAATCCGAACAGCCAGAGCCAATGGAATACCTTACCAAACATATCCTCGTCCTCTGAGGATTACTACCAGTGTCGCGGTATCGATGCTATTGTAGGGCTGAACGCTTGGCCAGACCGTCGTCGCTGAATCCATGTAGAACGTTGTATTACCCCAGTCGCTACGTTTCCCTGACAGTAGCATCGAGGATCGTGCGGTGTCTCTTACGCATCACTGTACCTCCACTTCCTTCATTTGTTTCCTGCGATTCAGTAGGCGTATAACGCAGAATTCATTAGCTGTCACGTGGGCAGGTGGCTGGGAGATGTACGGTGAAAGCGGTGGCTGTATGTTGTTGGTAGTTGATAAAGGAAAGCAGCAATCCCTTGATTCCGTCGTGCAGTGCTGTGCTTCCCCCTGGATGCTCGTTCTTGCGGCCGTTGACTTATCGAGCGTAGATCTGCTAGACTTTGGTACAAACAGATTATTGTTTCATTATTAGTCTGCGTCTGCGATGCTCGCTCTGTCACGCCCTGCTGGGCAAAGAGCGTGGGAGATTCGTACACAGACGATGGGCGGTCCGGTTCTTGTCCGCCCCTGTGCCATACTTGATGAACGCAGGGCAGCACTTTGGCCCAGGCGACGAAACTGGAGCGTGCAAACGATGACACAGACAGCGGTACGTGTGCGCTTTGCGCCGAGCCCGACCGGCGAGCTCCATGTCGGCGGTGCGCGGACGGCGCTCTTCAATTGGCTCTTTGCCCGCCAGCATGGCGGGGCATTCATCTTGCGGATTGAAGATACCGATCAAGCTCGTCTCGTCGGGCAAAGCATCGCTGGCATTCTTGAGTCGTTGCGCTGGCTCGGGCTTGAGTGGGATGAAGGCCCAGATGTCGGTGGGCCCTATGGCCCCTATATTCAGAGCCAGCGGCTGGAGCTGTATCAGCAGCATGCAAGGTGGCTCGTCGATCACGGCTATGCCTACTACTGCTTCTGCACACCTGAGCGTCTCGAACAGGTGCGGAAGGAGCGGTTAGCCCGCGGTGAGCCACCCGGGTATGACCGTCACTGCCGTTGGCTTCCTCCTGAAGAGGTCGCTGAGCGCCTCGAACGTGGCGAGCAAGCCGTCATTCGCTTTAAGATGCCGCTCGAGGGCGAAACCGTTATCGTCGATTTACTCCGTGGGGAAATTGCCTACGATAACCGCGTCTTGCAAGATCTCGTGCTCCTCAAGTCGGATGGTTTCCCAACCTATCACCTGGCAAATGTCGTTGATGACCATTTCATGCAGATCACACATATTCTCCGGGCTGAGGAATGGATCCCAAGTGCGCCACTGCATGCACAGCTCTATCGCGCTTTTGGATGGGAGATGCCGGTGCTCTGTCACTTGCCGGTAATCCTGAGTCCGGATGGCAAGGGCAAGCTCAGTAAGCGTCATGGCGCAACGAGCGTGCTTGAGTTTAAACGGCAAGGATATCTGCCTGAGGCAATGGTGAATTATCTGGCATTGCTCGGGTGGGCGTATGATGACAAACAGGAAATCTTTAGTCGGGAGGAATTGCTTGAGAAGTTCCGGCTTGAAGATGTGAACCCACATCCAGCCCGCTTCAACTTCGAGAAGCTGGCCTGGATGAATCAGTACTACATTAATCACGTGCTGACACTGGATGAGTTAACGGCACGATGCATTCCCTTCCTGCAGGAGGCGGGGTTGCTTCCGCCTGAGGCAAGCGATCCGGCAAGCCCTGCTTTTGCCTACGCACGTGAGGTCCTTGCCCTTGTGAAAGACCGGCTCAAGACACTGGCTGAGGCGCCGGACCTTACCCGTTTCTTCTTTACCGATGTAGAGGACTATGATCCATCATTACTTGTTCCCAAGAAGACAGAGCCAGCTCAGGTACTCCAGGCACTCGAGCGGGCAATGGCCACGCTTGAAGGTGCCGATTTTACGAGTGAAACAGACCTTGAAGCGCGCCTGCGGGGATTAGCAGAGGAACTTGGCTTGAAGGCTGGCCAGCTCTTTATGCCTATCCGCGTTGCTGTTACTGGCCGCACGGTCTCACCCGGCTTGTTTGAGACGCTCCGCGTCCTTGGCCGTGAGCGCTCACTCGAGCGGCTTGCGGCAGCGCGTGAGAAGCTGGCGGCTTATCTTGGAACGCTAGCGTGGTCAACGCCATCTGGGCAATGAAGCGCACCATCTGAGAAGCAAAGCAACGTGGGCTGTCTGAATTGGCAGCCCACGTTTGTTTCGTCGATCGGTCGCATGATTCACGCTGTCTTCAGATGCTGGCGGAAGAATGCGAGCGTCCGACGCCACGCATCGATAGCTGCCTCGGGGCGGTAGCTGGCTCGGGTATCGTTGAAAAAGGCGTGCGGTGCGTTGGGATAGATGTGGAGTTCGAACTGTTTGCCGGCTTCCTGCAATGCTTGGCGGAGCCGCTCCACTTCAGTGGGCGGAATACCTTGATCCGCCTCTCCATACAAGCCGAGCAAGGGGCAGGTGAGCGAACGTACTTGCTCAATTGGATTAGGATTACGGCCGTAGAAAACCACCGCTGCCCCAAACAGATCGCTGCGGCATGCGGAAAGAAGCGACAACCCACCACCCATACAAAAGCCAACCACGCCAACCTTGGGGCCGCGGACTTCGGCACGGCTCAAGAGATAGCGGGCAGCAGCAATGATCTCAGCGACTGCCCGGTCATATTCAAGTTCCATCGCGAGTTTGCGCGCTTCATCCGGTTCGGTCGCAACTTTGCCGTGGTAGAGGTCAGGGGCGAGTGCGACAAAGCCTTCAGCGGCGAAGCGATCGGTCACATCCCGAATGTGTGGCTCAAGCCCCCACCACTCCTGGATAACAACGATACCCGGCGCAGGCGTTGTGCTCGGCAACGCAAGATACCCGGGTGTTTCTCCACCATTGCTTGGGAACGTAATCATTGTGCCCATTGCGTGCTCCTTTTCCCAAGGTACCCCTTTGTCACGAGCATCGTAACACGGGGAATTATTCGGAGACTCTTCACCCAAGCAATATCACGCCCCGAGGTTCTCAAACACAAGGCGCTACAGGAGACATGCTACTTAGTAGTGAATGCTGACTGTCGAGCCGATGTTCAAGAAATTCCAGAACCATTCGGCATCGCTATTCATGAGTCCAACACACCCGTGGCTGCTAAAGCCGCCAAATTGCGAAGGCGGAGTCCAATAGTTGCCGTGGATGGCATATCCCCCCGGTTTGAAGTACTGCGTGTAGAGCACGTTTTCAAGATGATAGTACCCCGGACTGCCCGGTGGGATACCAATGGTGGCTGAATCCATCGTCTCGTTCTGGACTCGGTAGAGGATATGGAATATGCCAGTTGGTGTAGCCTGGTCTTTTCCAGCCGTGATAATTGCTGCATAAACCGGACGGTAGCCGTCATACGCAATCGCATAGAAAGCTGTGAGACTGACATCAACCCAATGTCCATCAAAGAACTGTGGTGGTTCTGGCGGAGTGAGTGGCTCAACCCAAGCCGCTGCGACATAGCGGCCCCCGCCAAGGTCATACCAGACATTCAACCCGTTCACGCTATCGCCAGTAACGATTCCACGAATTGGTACCGGGTAACGCTTGTATGTTGAGCCGACAACTGGAGCGCTCGTCTGTGGAGCCGAGCGAATCAGCAATTCATCAGCCACAACAGCGCCAAACAGTGTGCCGTCATCGTTGCTGACGGCGCGGGACCAGCGAGGATCAAGTAAGCCAGGATAGGCGGTGATACTCCCAGAAGCCTGGGGCACGGGGGCCGTATTGATCCCTTGGGAGGCTGCATATTGAGCTCCCAGTCGCCCAAGCAGGACTTCGTACTCTGTGCCGCGATTTTCGGGATGGTATTCAAACCGGGCACGCTCGAAGTATTGCACCGTATAGACCTGCCCGGTATCAGGATTGCGCTCAGAGAATTCCTCAGAAATTGGGTAGCCGAAAGTATACAGCCCGCCATGGAGGAGCCAGTAGCGCCGGAATCCATAGGCAATCGTATGCCCGGTTGCCGGGAAGAAGGTGCGGTCGGGATCGTTCTTAAACCAATCAGCTGCTTGGGGCGGCAGGGGCTTGAAGGGATCCTCATTCTTCCGGTTTGCGGTTGCCCAATTACCGAGAAGCGTTGCGAGGACGACATAGGGTGTACCCCGATTCTCGGGGTGATACTCAAAACGCGCACGTTCGAAGTATTGGACAGTCATGCCATCTTGCGTCATTGGCTCGGAAATTGGATAACCAAAGATCATTAAACCACCATGGCTGAGCCAGGCTTGTAAAAAATCACCGCTGAGGTGATGACCTGTTTGCGGGAAATAGATTGTTGGTGTTTGCCAGGGGGCTGCTTGGGCTGGGGGCTGTAAAGGAAGCGGCATCAAGCTCAACAGGAAGGCGCTTACCGTTCCAACCAATCCAACCAGGCGAGACCAGCGCCGTGTACGTCCCATTGGGCTTGCTTGCTCCCTTCATTGTCACTGATTGCCTGAGGCGAAACGGTGCGGCTCATGCGACCATGCCGCACCGTTTCCTCTTTCCATATTGGAATAACGAATGAGCAGCGGAAACGTTCCGCGTCCTGGTTAGTCGCCAGGTTGGAAACTGACTAATTGAACAGCAAGGGCATCGCTTGTCCACTGCACAATGCCGATACCCGGACTAAACCAGATAGTTAACGTTTGGGGTGATGTCGCATTTTCGGGCAGTACCCCTTGCATCGTCATGCGAAGCCGCCACGCTGGTACCAGTCCATACGTTGTGCTCACAAGTTCATTTTCCTGAACCTCGACGTGGAGGCTCGCGGGACGGGGTGGTGCATCGGTGGAAAGAGCAGTTGCGGTGACTGTCCATTGCACACCTTCACTGAGGTCGAGCACTGAGAGAAACCGAAGTGCTGGCCAAAACATGGTTGTTTCGGTGACGGTCCCATTTTGATCAAGGCGGTCATAGCCAGTGAAGAACACCCCACGATTGGTAATTGCCCAATACGTAACGCGTGTCCCCTGTGTGTCTGTTTCCCGACGAGGAATCAATGTAGAGCCAGCGATGAAACTGACGGAGGGATCACGCGTTTCCCATTTTTCCTGTGTACCGGCAGTCGTCGTATAGGTCCACCGAGAGCCTGGTTGTAAACCGTAGTATGCAGCGCCCGGCGCCAGCGTGGTTGGTGGGGTGAATTGATAGCGCCAACGATAATAATGCTGGCCAACATTGCCCATCTCGACTTGCCATCCGGCTGGATTGGTTGGAGTATAGGTGAGGACGCGTCGTTCGAATGGCTGAATAAGCACCCAGGTCGGCTCACCCCGCAGTCGAACTTGTGCCCAAACAGGGTCGGCGATGGGGTACCCAAGCACGAACAGCCAGTCAAACAGTGGAGACGCTGTTACCAATTGTCCATCTTGTTCAGCTACCCCACTCTGTGTCATGAATGTCCAGAAGGCACGTGGGATGTTATAGCCAACGGTTTGCCCTGATGGGCCACGGTAGGTAATGTATTGCACGAATTGCGCGTTTGGGTCCTGGGCAGCATCCGTATATTGCGTTAATCCGCTTGGGGTAAGGGCCGCTGTCGCAGCGAGTCCGGTGCGCTTAGGCTGGCTATGATCAACCAGTGCGGCGAAATCAGCGTATGTAGGAAACGGAGTGTCTGGGTCGCCGGCAATTGGCACCGTCGCACCTGACCCGGTGTCGAAGAAGGTGCTGTCACCGACCTGAATTCGTCCGCTGATCAGTTCACGTGTCAGCAGGCCACCAGTCACATACCACGGTGCAGTCGGGTCACTATTCGGATAGGTGAGTTCCATTCGCCCCTTGTCGAAATACTGGACAAGCCGCACTCCACCGGGTGCCTCGCGATAACGCTCATACAGGGCCGGTGTAAATGGACTCGGTCCCCAGAGCCAGGTGCGGACAACTGCACCAGTCTGGATTGGACGATCAGTCCGTGCCCAGCGAGCCACAAATGCCGGTGCGGCAAAGTCTTGCGCTCGACTTGGCTGCACTGGCCAAATGCCGAGCAGGCCAATGACAAGGGGGAGAAGAAAGCGAATATTCCACTTTTGCCAAGTCCGTCGTTGCGAAGCGCGGCGTTGAGCGTACTCCATCATTCTATCCCTTCGGTTACCCTGGTCTCTCACTCTGCTGCCCGCCGCGCTTCCCCAACAGTAATTGTTAACCCATCATAGGCTAATGCCACATTCGGAGGGAGTATGGAACTGACCGCAGCATGCGAGACCTCATGGCTCATGTGTGTGAAGTATGCCTGTTGTGGCTTGAGACGCTCGACAACCGCAAGCGCCTCGTCAATGCTCAAGTGGGTTGGATGTCGACGGGCACGCAGTGCATTCAACACCAGTACCTGGACACCTTGAAGCGCTGCAAGGGCTGATTCCGGCACGGTTGCGGCGTCGGTAATGTATGCAAAGGGGCCAAAGCGGAATCCGAGGACAGTCCAACGTCCATGTGGCACGGGAATAGGGATAATCTCTTGCCCGAATAACTCGAATGGTCCGGTAATTTCGTGCAAAATGAGATCGGGCTTGCCGCCGTAAAAGGGGAATTGGTCTTCAAAGGCATAGCCGAAACGCTGGCGAAGTTCTCGCGCTGTATCAGGTGCGGCATAAACAGGCAGGTGTGATTGTGCAAGGTAATTGAACTGGCGGAGGTCGTCAAATCCTGCAACGTGGTCAGCATGCGCATGTGTGAAGAGAACAGCATCAACGCGTCGGAGTCCAACGGCTAGGGCTTGTAGTCGGAGTTCAGGAGCAGTATCGATCAAGATAACCCGATCGCCAACGTGCACGGTAATGGAGCTGCGTGTCCGTCGATCGCGCGGATCCGTCGAATGACAGACAGCGCAGTCGCAGCCGATCACCGGGATACCGTTTGATGTGCCAGTTCCAAGAAAGGTTACTGTCAGTGCCGTCATCGTTCGCCTCTTTCCGGCTGCTGATTCTACCCATCAGGCAAGGGCTGGCCCAGGCATTGACCGGTGTCTCAACCGGAAATAGGACTGGTGGGGGCTATCCAAATCTCTTGCTGGGACGAATGGTAAGAATAGGGCCATGGAATGGCTGCAGCGACGCTGGGGATCGATGGGTGGGTGAACAAGATGGGCGCAGAAACACTGCGCCAGTTTCAGGAGGCGATAGAGGAGATCGAGAATGGTAACCTGTTCTCGATGAGCACATTCTCGCCAATGCCTCGGCTCCAAGAGTTAGCAGACGCTGCTCGGCTTATTATGCAAGCCGAGGTTGCTGTCGTTTACCAATTTCTGCCCTCTGACCAAGTACAGATCGTGGCGATCAGTACCAATCCTTCCGTTCCAGCAGTTCATCACTGGCCATCTCACGATCTGCCTCTTGAGCGCCAGATGGAGCGTCAGCCTCACCTCGTCGAGCTCACCAGTAATGCTCCTCCTGCATTGCCCCAGGCGAGGGTGACGCAGTTACGGGCATTCGGGATTCAGTGGCTGCTCTCGTATCCTTTGCTGATCGATAACAATGTCGTTGGGTTGCTCGAAATTGGTTGGTCTTCAGCTCCGCCGTCACCCCATACTCCTGAGCACGCGATTCTTCAGCCCATCGCTGCGGCGATTGCGCGCACGCTTCGTGCTGCATCATCAGAGTCACCGCAACTGTCGAATCGGCAACCGCAATCAGCAAACTTGACTCCATCCCAATCGAGCGTACTGGCGGTCGGTCTGCAGCGCCTGGGTGCGGAGTTGCGTGAACTCCTCCAGGCAGATATCGGTCTTGTCTACGTGCCCTCTGGGACTTCTGGTCAGCTGCAGGGAAGCGTCGTCGCAGGATCACGTCCTGGGGCTGAAGCGTTGAGTGTGTTGCCGCTCAATCTTGACGCTCCCTTGGTACAGGAATGGATGAAGGCCCCTGCTTCTCTCCTAGATTTAGTGGCCTTGATTCGTGCCTTTGGCCGGCATGCCATGATGCTGCAGCTACAAAGTGGCATCGTCGCGCCAATTTGGGGTGATAGCAACGAACTACTTGGGTTTGTCCTGCTCCTTCGGTCTGTCCCGCAGGTCTTTTCTGAGGCAGACCGTGCGCGTGTTGAGCGAGTGCTTAACGCGATGGTTCCACTTCTTGCACTGGGCTGGCAGCTGGAGCAGGCTGAGCGTGCGCGGGCCCTTCGTGAAGCGTTGCTTCGGCTGGCGATGGCACTCGTCCAAGCAACGTCGCTGAGTGATATCGGTCGACTCATTGCTGAAGCACTTCGGGCTGACCTCAACGTGGTGACCAGTTTGCTGGGGATTGTGTCTAACGGTCAGATCATGTGGTATGGCGCCGTTGGTGAGCGGTTGCTTGGACCGGTTGCCAGCCAGATCGATGGTGATAGTGTCAGCGAGGCAGTGCAGAACCAGCGTGTCCTTCGTGGAGTGAGTCGTTTCTTCCGCTTGCCTGCAGAACTCGCTGCGCTCGGTTTGAGTGTTGTACCAGAAACTTTGCTGGTTCCTGCAGTACAAGCAACGCAGCGCGTTGTGTTACTCGTTCAGCGTCCTGGTACACCGTTTTCATCTGATGAGGAGTGGTTTCTCCAAGGAGCAGCACAATGGGCGGCACAAGCAGCCCAGTCTCTTCGCACGCTCGAGACAATGCAGCGGGCTGGGGATGCACGCGCTTCGCTTCTCGCTCAGCTTCTTGCCTATCAAGAAGAAGAACGGAAACGTCTTGTCGATACCATTCATAATCAAACGTTGCAAGGGCTCGCAACCTGCCTGTATCGCATCGAGCTTATTATCCGCCAAGCGGAAGAGCAGTTACTTGGTGATGCGGTCGGCCAACTTCGCCAAGTGCGTGATATGCTTGCGGAGCATATTGCGCTCCTTCGTGAAGCTGTCTTCCAGCTTCGGCCAGTCACGCTTGATCACCTCGGCCTCGAAGCGGCGTTGCGTGAGTACCTCGCGAAGCTGAGCGATCGCGGCATAACCGGTACGCTTGATCTTCAGCTCAATGAACGCCTTAATCCTGAACTTGAAACGGCGATCTATCGGGTCGTGCAAGAAGCGATTGAGCGTGTGCGGCAGCCAGCGGGCATTCGCCGGGTAATTGTGCGTGTACGCGAAGGCCTCGGCGAGAAGGTCATGGTTACTATTGCTGATGATGCTCCGATAGCGCCTCAGGGGCAGGGGGGTGAACAGTCCTTGCCCCTGGTAGCGTTGCGTGAGCGTGTGACGCTGCTGGGTGGCGTGATGCAGGTGGCAAGTGTTGCTCAGGCTGGCACAGTCATTCAGCTCGTGTTACCAAAGCGACGAACAACGCGGTTTGGCTCGCCAGCGGCGTCTGAAGAACGATTTCCACCATTGCCAGAGTAGGACTTTTTGGGGGTTGTCAGCGACGCTACGTACTCGTGGAATAAGACCAAGCGCGTGGGGCGTGGTAGGAGAAGCGCACGAGAGAGGACACCATGGGAACTGAACGAGTGATCCGTGTGCTCATCGCCGATGACCATGATCTCTTTCGTGAGGGGCTTCGCCAGCTCATTGAGACTGACGATCACATTGCCGTTGTCGGTGAAGCTGCCAATGGTCAGGAAGCGATTGAACAGGTCAAAGCGTTACGGCCAGACGTCGTGCTGATGGACATCAGCATGCCCGGGTTAGACGGTATTCGAGCGACGGAATATATTGCTCAGCACTTTCCGAATACCCATGTGATTATGCTGACGATGTATCAAGACGATGAATACGTTATCCATGCTATTCGTGCTGGAGCGAAGAGTTATCTCGTGAAGAGTACGAAAGCGGAAGAATTACTTCGCGCAATCCACGTTGCTGCTGAAGGCGGTTCGGCAATTGATCCTGCGCTTGCTCCAGTGCTCATGCGCGAATACCAGCGTTTGTTGAGTCGTACTCCGGTTGGCCGTCAGCAACTGAGCGATCGTGAATTAGCAATGCTGCGGCTCTTAAGTCAAGGGTATAGTAACCGACAAATTGCCGAGCAGCTTAATCTTGCCGAGAGTACGGTCAAAAACAGCCTCTCAGCACTCTTCCAAAAGCTTGGCGTGCGTGACCGTACGCAGGCCGTCATCTACGCAATCTCGCATGGACTTGTGCCGCGGCCAACCGCTGAGCGTCGCTAAGTGACAGTCGGCGGTTTCACCAGCACATTTCCATGCTACAGTACCCCTAGGTGCAAGGGACGTCTGTGAAGGGGGAGCAATGGCCGCCCTGCTCGAGGGTGTTCGTGTTGCGGATTTCACGCGAGTGATGTCTGGGCCGTATTGCACGATGCTGCTCGGTGACCTGGGCGCTGATGTTGTCAAGATTGAGCGTCCTGGCAAAGGCGATGACACGCGTGACTGGGGTCCTCCGTTCGTCGATGGCATTAGTGCCTATTATCTCTCCGTGAATCGCAATAAGCGAAGCATAACGCTTGACCTCAAGCATCCAGCAGGGCAAGAAATTGCCTGGCGGCTTATCGAAAGCGCCGATGTCCTTGTTGAGAACTTTAGCCCTGGGACGATGGAGCGACTGGGGTTTGGCTACGATGCCGTATGTGCGCGCCGACCAGATATAATCTATTGTTCAATCTCGGGATTTGGCCAAACTGGCCCAGGCCGTGAGCGAACCGCGTATGACCTCATCGTGCAAGGTATGTCCGGCTTGATGAGTGTCACGGGGTTCCCGGACGGAGAGCCAACCCGTTTTGGGGTGCCGATTGCTGATCTCGCAGCGGGCATGTTTGCTGCCTATGCCATCGTTGCGGCACTCTTCTATCGAGAACGCACCGGCAAAGGGCAATACATCGACACGTCAATGCTCGGTGGACAAGTTGCCTTACTGACGTATCAGGCAGCAATTTATTTTGCGACGCATGAGGCGCCTAAGCGCACTGGTAATGCTCATCCTATTGTTGCGCCATACCAGACATTTCGGTCGAAGGATGGCTATGTCAACATTGCCGCTGGTAATGATGGTATCTTTGCCCGCCTCTGTCGTGCTCTTGGGCTTGAGCGTTTGCTTGAAGATCCTCGATTCAAAGACAATGCCGGCCGTATCACACGTCTCCCTGAGCTTGTCGCAGAGCTGGAGACAGTGTTGACACAGCTTTCTACCGCTGAAATCATTGAACGACTCGATGCTGCCTCAGTTCCGTGTGGGCCAATCTACACCGTGCCAGAAGTCTTTGCTGATCCGCAAGTCCAGCATCTCGCACTCCATCAACGTGTGCCACACCCCACCCTTGGCGAAGTTGATCAAACAGGCTTCCCGTATCGTTTCTCAGATACTCCAGCACGCATTCGCCGTCATCCGCCGCTTCTTGGTGAGCATACGGACGAGGTGCTCAGTGAGCTTGGGTATAGTGCTGATCTGATCGCCTCGCTTCGAGAGCAAGGAGCTATCTAACTATTTCTGATGGCATATCTGTCTGGGGAGTGCGTTGGTGCTCCTCGGCTGCCCAGGGTTGCCAGATAAAGCGATCGCGATAGCGTTGCATCACGTTAACAATCGCTGGCCCAAGGGTAAAGACCAGGAGCGCGTTACCCAAGGCGCGTGTGCCGTCAAACACGAGTGACGTCGTAAGATAAAATTTCCAATAGGTCTGCAGAGTCTCCGAGAGCGACATGCCAGGGTGCCAGTAAAGCCCTGCAGTATCGGAAAGGCCAGGTGCAGCAAATGGCCAGAACCACAAGTTCATGATTGCGCCAAAGAGGAATCCCCAGATACTCCCGAACAGGGTAAGAGCAAGCCGTTGGGCAGTACCGCGCCACTTTGGCAACCAGCTGGCCGTCATGCCCACCCAGCCTGCTGTTAACATCTGGAAGGGAAGCCAGGGGCCGATGCCTCCTGTAATGATGGCCGACAGCGCGAGGGTCATTGCTCCCATGACGAAGCCATAGGCCGAGCCGAAGACGTAGCCCGTGACGATAATGAGCAAAAAAATTGGTGATGCGCCCAGGAGGCTCGGAAGTAGTCGGAGTGCTGCGTCAAAGGCAATCAGGACGGCAAGTAAGCCGAGTGCGCGTGATTGTCCTCGCTGAATCGTCTGCTCTTGGAACAGTAGCAAGAGCAGCAATAAGGCACACGTGGCAAGGGCGGCGAAGAGTAATGGCACCTCGACGCTGCGTCCATTGGGAACCGATGTAACTCCGAGCAGCGGCAGAACAAAGGGGTAGAGAAACGCGAGAAAACCAATCACGCTTGCTGCGAGGAGCAGGAACGGCAGGAGAAGACGGATTTCTTTCACGGCACCTGTTCCAGCGTATTTTCAAAGACGGCAATAGCAGAGTGCCCATCAGATGGGGTTGAGAGCACAGTAGGGTGGAGAAGATGGGCGAGCAACGCGAGCCCAGTGACGAGACGAGGACCAGGACGACTGAAGTAGCTTGAGGCATCGACTGCGTAGACGTGGCCCATCTGTGTTGCGCGCGGTGCGGCATGTTCAAGGACAGGCCAGTAGGACTGTGCAAGTTCAGCACTCGCATGAGCATCGTAGCCGCATGGCATGACGATGAGGATGTCTGGGTCGGCGTCAGCAATAGTCTCCCAATTGACGGCGAATGAGGGCTGCCCATGCAGGCCAAGTACGTCGATGCCACCGGCACGCTCGACCATCTCAGGAACCCAGTGCCCAGCGATGAATGGCGGGTCAAGCCACTCTAGGCACACAACACGTGGACGATGCGGTTGGGCCGCACACTGTTTTGTGATCCACGCGATACGCTGGCTGAGAGCAGCAGCGACTGCTGATGCGCAGGTTGCCCGACCAGTTATTGCTCCGACTGTTTGGAGTGATGCTACGACATCGTCAAGCGTGTGTGGCTCGACTGCCAGAACGTCTGGCTGGCTTGGAAGCGTGGCTGCGAGCATGCAGACATCATCGTATGCCACTGCGCAAACAGGACAAAGCGCCTGGGTAAGGATAAGGTCGGGTTCAAGCGCTGCGATCAGTTCCCAATCGAGCGCATAGAGTGGTTGCCCGGCTGCAACACGTTCTCGCACCGCCCGGTCGATGGCTGCATGATCCAGCCCTTCTGGAAGCAAGCTCCGGGTAACATGGGGAAGCGTGCGCACAGCAGGCGGGTAATCACATTCATGGGTAACGCCAACAAGGCTATCAAGAAGACCAAGGGCTGCGCACAGTTCTGTTGTACTCGGCAACAGTGACACGATCCGCATGCCTGATCCTCCTTGTGGACCAGGCTAGCTATCGTCAGTATGGCTACTATCAACTGACGAATGGTCTTCTCGTAACCACGTCTCGCCAAAAAGCCGCAGTTGTTCGATAACAGGCAATGCAGCCTTCCCCATTTCGGTGAGTGAGTACTCCACACGCGGCGGAATTTCCATGTACTGGCGACGTGAGATCAGCCCAGCAGCCTCAAGATGGCGTAGTCGATCAGAGAGCACGGTAGGACTCATCCCTGTTGACCGCTGGAGTTCGTGAAAGCGCTTGCATCCTTGCGCAAGGTCGCGGACGATCAAGAGTGTCCAATGGTCGCCAAGGAGCTGCGCCGCGCGCGCGATTGGGCAATCGGTTCGTTCATGTGTGCGTCGCATTGATCAGCTCCTCATCCCTATTGCCATTGCCCATTGTACTCTATGAAGCGGCCTTTTTCACTGATACCTCATTGCTAAATAAGCCTTTTCAGATGTTGATACGAAAGGTGTGATATAAAGAGAGGATCCTGTTCCTGCTCGCAAAGTAAGTATGGTGTGGTGGGAATGTTGGTTGCTATTGTCAATACTGCACTCAACACTGTTTCATGCTTGGTCTATCCTAAACAGAGCAATGCCTTGCTGGTCACCCATGGCGTACCTCGCCACCTACTCGAGCTCGACAAGGACGAACGCTTCGGCAAGGTCGAGCCCCGCAGTGCGGCCGGCTTCCTGCGCACGCAGTCGGATCCGCTGTTCGAGGCCACCAGGGAAAGCGCCAAGTTGACTCACGTGGCAGCGAAGCGCTTCCAGTTTCTTGGGGAATACCTCGTGAATGTCAACGAATGTATTCGGTTGATCAGAGCCAAAAAGCATGGCCCAGCGGACTATATGGGGCTGTAAGCCTGCTGCGAGGTGATTGGGGAAGAACGTTCCAAGACGACTTGCGGGGAATGCAGCAGCCAGCGCTGCCGCTCCCGTTGCACGGTGGTCCGGATGCTGGCGGTAGAGGCGCGTGAATGGGTCATGGGTCAGCACGACATCAGGGCGAAAGCGACGAATTTCTGCTGTTAGACGTTCGCGCAATTCGAGGGTATCGAACACCTCTCCGTCTGGCCATCGGAGAAATGTCACATCCTGGACTCCGAGTATTGCTGCGGCTGCTCGTTGCTCATCTTCGCGGACCCGTGGAAAAGGACGCGGATCATGCCAATCGTCGGGTTGACCTTTATCGCCTGAAGTAACCACGATATACCCAACAGTAACGCCTTGCGCAACCCATTGGGCAACGGTGCCGGCGCAGAAGAATTCTGAATCATCGGGATGTGCTCCAATCACCAGCGCACGCTGAACTAGCGGCAGCAGAGTGATTGACATGGTCCCTTACCTTCCTCTCTCGTTTCCTTCACCATAAAGTTCGGCTATCCATGCGTTGTAGCAGGCTCGTGCAATCTCACTAATCTCACAACGGCCACGATGTTCATCAGTCAGTCCCGTGGTGAAGATCGCGAGAGCAAGGCGCCCCTGGGGCGCCCAGATGATCGCGGCATCATGTGCAATGCCAGGTAGGCTCCCGGTTTTGTTGCCCACCACAACTGAGGGTGGGAGACAGGCCGGAATACATTCTTGAAACTGCTGCGCGCGAAGAATTGTCCGAACCTCGTCGAGCAGTGGTCCTTCAGGAACAATCATGCCGCACTCAAGTGCGCGCAGTAAGGCTACGGCGTCACGTGCGCTCATCGTATTC
The DNA here is from genome assembly GCF_000744775.1 of Thermorudis peleae. Classification (NCBI taxonomy): domain Bacteria; kingdom Pseudomonadati; phylum Thermomicrobiota; class Thermomicrobia; genus Thermorudis; species Thermorudis peleae. The sequence goes on from NZ_JQMP01000003.1 coordinate 819,820, forward strand.
TCCGGCTCATCGGCACGTGCGGCGCGTCCCCAAAATGGGCGGCGTAGCGATGTCTGCTGGAGTCCAAGCTGGGCTGCTAGGTGATTGATCGCTGCAAAGCCAAGGATATCAATGAGTCGGTTTGATGCAATGTTGTCGCTGACGATGATCATCAAAGTGGCAAGATCGCGCACGGTAAAGCGAAGGCCGAAGCTGAGCCAACGTAGGACACCGCTGCCCTCGACTACATGCTCCTGCTCAATCGCGACCTGCGCCTCGAGTGACAGTGCACCGCGCGATGCCTGGCGATACAGTTCGGCGAGGATAAGCAGCTTAATGACGCTGGCAGAAGGGACCGTGTTGTCTGCGCGAAAGGCAAGGTGCCAGTCACGATCAAGGTCGCTTGCGGCAAGGGAAATTTGACCGGGAAAGTGAGCGATGCGTTCTGCGATCTGTGACGGTAATGGCGCTACCACTCTCGCGACCCCTTTCTGCTGCTGGCAGTATAGCGGCTTGCCTGGTAAAGCGCGCTATGCTGTGGCTGAAGAAGAGCGAAAGGGGTCGTGATCATGCAAGTGCGATCGGTAACGGTCGGGGCATCGGCGGCATTTGATCATGGCGTGCTTGCGTTACCTGAGCAACTTGGCCCGTTTCTCGCACAGGCGCATACCTACTTTGCGCGAGCAAGTCTGCCAGTTCAAGGAATGCGCTTGGCTTGTCAGCCATTGGCTGCGGTTACGGGCTTGACACGTGAGAATACAGTGGAATATGCGCAAGCGCTTGCTCGTGTTGCTGGCATTCTTGGCTTTGATTACGTTTCACTTGGGCCGGTCGATGCAGCACATCTTGACTGGATCCCTCTGCTTATTGAAGCGCTTGTCAATGTCGAGACAGCGTTCGGCTCAGTTATCGTTGCCGAGCGTGGTGGAACGATTTCACTGGAAGCGATTGCAGCAGCGGTTACGGTGATACGAACCCTTGCCGAGCGAACACCTGACGGTTTTGGGAATGTTCGATTCGCTGCTTTGGCAAATTGTCCAGCGGGAATTCCCTTCTTCCCAGCCGGCTATCATGAGCCTGATGCTTCGCCGCGGTTTGCCGTTGCATGGGAAGCTGCCGATCTCGCTGTTGACGCTTTTTCCCAAGCGAGTACGCTCAACGATGCTGAAGCGCGGCTCCTTGAACAGGTGACAACCGAAGGGCGGCGTGTTGTTGAGGCGGCAGAGGCGCTTGCTCGCGCCACCGGAGTGCCATTTGCTGGCATCGATATCTCGCTTGCTCCGTTTCCGCGTGACGACCGAAGCATTGCGGCAGCGTTCGAACGATTGGGCGTCGACTGGTTCGGATCGCCGGGTACCCTCTTCGTTGCGGCACTGATTACTCGTGTGCTGAAACGTGTGCCATTGCCCAAAACAGGTTTTTGTGGGCTGATGCTACCCGTTCTTGAAGATAGTGTGCTGGCCAAACGTGCTGCCGAAGGGCGGTATGGCGTATCCGATCTCTTGGTCTGGTCGGCGGTTTGCGGACTCGGTTTGGATGTTGTGCCGCTCCCAGGTGACATTACGGCAGCCGAGCTCCGTGGCCTTGTCCTCGACATGGCAACGCTTGCGGTGACGCTCGATAAGCCGTTAACGGCGCGGCTCATGCCGTTGCCTGGCAAGCATGCTGGTGAGCAGGCAGTCTTTTCCTTCGCCTACTTTGCGCCAGCTGGCATCCTTGCCGCGCGTGGTGGTGGAGCGCAGGGGCTCTTTGCACGCGAGGGTATATCATGGCAGGGATAGTGTCGAAAGTGATTTGTGAAGTAGGTAAAAGGTACTTTCGAGTATAAGCTTTGCAACAATGCTTATATCCTCTATACTTTGATGCTAGTGCTGTGGGGGTAGTTCTCGGCCTCTTTTGGAGGAATAGTCGATGGCACGGATCGTCATTACGATTGAAGGCGATTCTCAAGAAATTGAAGCAATTCAAGCGGTGTTGCAACGTCTGGCTGGGATGGCAAGTGGCGGAATTGAAGCAGAAGAGACCGTGGAACAGCCGCGGTCTTCAGGCGAGGAAGAAAGCTGGACGTTCGAGGAGTTTCAGCAGTTTTGGAGTCGATTGAAGGGCGGGGCTCGGCAAATTCTTGCCGAAATTGCGAAACGTCCTGAGGGCTATCCGATGACCGACCTCGAGCAGGCGCTAGGTTTGCCCGCTCGTGTCATTGGCGGACGACTCAGCTCAGTAGGCCATGCAATGCGCCGCTTTGAGCATAAGCGGGAACCGCTCGAGTTTCGCGCTGGCGGTGACGAAGGGGTTGGCCGACGCGTCTATATCATGCCGCCGGAGATCGCTCGCATGATCCGGCAGCTCGTAGCTGAGGAGCGCCGAGCTGGACAGGCCGGTGCGAATCAGGGCTCGAATGAAGCAGTCTCTGTCGCTGAACGGTAAAGCGCACACGGAATCGAGTGAGATAAGGGATGCACGAAAGCGAACAGTGGAAAACGATACGCGAGGCGAACCGTCGCTCGTGGAATGCGGCGACCTTGGTGCATCAGCAACATAAGGCCACGCTGCAAGAGCAACTTCGCTCGGGTATTGGTACGCTCCACGCTGAAAAACGCGCACTGCTCGGAGATGTTTCGGGTAAACGGATTGCCCATCTTCAATGCAATGACGGTGTCGACACGTTGAGCCTTGCGCTTCTTGGTGCAGAGGTTGTCGGCGTCGATATAAGTGACACGGCAATTGCGACTGCGGAGGAATTGCGCCAACGTCTTGGCATTCCTGCCACGTTTGTCCGTGCTGATGTGTATGACTGGCTACCGCAGGCGCAACACAATGGGCAGCAGTTCGATGCTGTCTTTGTTTCCTATGGAGTGTTTTGCTGGCTGCCTGACCTCCGCGCATGGGCACAGGGCGTCGCTGGCGTGCTTACTCCAAATGGTCGGCTTATTGCAATCGATTTCCATCCTGTGCTTGGAATGTTCGACGATGATTGGCAGGTGTGCTATCCCTATGCTGGGTTTGGTTCGTCGTCCCTCCTCGAGAATCCCGATGGTGTGGGTGACTATATCGGTTTTGAGGAGACCTTGCGTACTGGACAGGTTCCTACACAAACGTGGAAGAATGGTCGGCCGGCATATGAATTTGCCTGGGGGATTGGCGATATTCTCTCAGCGGTGCTTGGGGCTGGACTGCAGATCGAGCAGTTTACTGAGTACGCAGGATGCCCCTACGCGCTACGATCTGGAATGGTGTTGCGCGAGGAGCGCTGGTATCCGCCATCCCATGTTCCGCCCATCCCGCAGTTGTTTAGCCTCGTTGCGCGGCGAGTTGATTGACGGTTGAGGCAGGTCGTGGTATCGTGAGCCAGAACATTATGCGCTGATGACGCGCATTCCGAGTGGTGGAGGGAACGGCCCGACGAAACCCGGCAACCAGCGCGATCGCGCCAGGTGCCAATGCCGGCGGAAAGTTTCCGCACGATGCGCGTCTAAGGACGTGAGGATATTGGCTGGTAGTGCCCTCCACGGTTCTGTGGAGGGCACATTGTGTATGGGGGTGCAGCATGGCACAAAGTTCGACTCTTGGCTATCCACGCCTTGGCAAGCGCCGGGAGCTCAAACGTGCTCTTGAAGGCTTTTGGGCAGGGACCCTTGATGAAGCGCAGCTGGTAGAGACGGGCCGGGCAATCCGCCGAGCGATGTGGCAGGTGCAGCAACAGGCTGGCATTGACTTGATTCCCTGCAATGATTTCAGCTTCTATGACCACGTTCTCGACGCTATTTGCCTGGTTGGACTTGTTCCCGAGCGTTTTGGCCCGCGTGAGGAAACGGTGAGTTTGTCAACCTACTTTGCCATGGCACGGGGAGCCGAAGGTATTCCAGCGCTTGAACTCACGAAGTGGTTCGATACGAACTATCACTACCTCGTCCCTGAATTTCAGGGACCTGAGCCTGCACTGGCGAGCACGAAGCCGTTTGATGAATTTGTCGAAGCGACAACGATGCTTGGCCGTGCAGCAAAGCCTGTGCTGCTTGGCCCGGTCTCCTTGCTTCTGCTCGGGAAGCATCATTCACGACCGCTCGCTGATCACCTTGCTGCACTTCTACCCATCTATGCACGCGTCCTCGAGCGCCTGGCAGATGCAGGCGCCGAGTGGGTGCAAGTTGATGAGCCCGTCCTCGTCCAGGATCGTACTGCCGAGGAGCTGGCCCTTGTCCGACAAGCCTATCGAATGCTTGGATCACTCTCTCATCGTCCAAAGCTTCTCGTGCAAACCTACTTTGGCAGTCTCGATGTTGAGAGTTGGCACCTTGTGACAGCCTTGCCCATTGAAGGGATTGGCCTTGACTTTGTTCGTGGGACAGAGAATCTTTCACTGCTCAATGAGCACGGATTCCCTGCCGGGAAAGTCCTCGGGGCTGGTGTGGTCAATGGTCGCAATATCTGGCGAACGAATTTGGTTGAAGCACTGGAGTTGCTGGAGGAGCTAGCTGAGCACGTTGATCCTGCTCTGCTCTGGGTACAACCGTCGTGTTCCCTGCTCCACGTTCCACACGATGTGCGACTCGAGGAGCACTTGCCGGAAAACGTGCGTGCACTCCTCGCGTTTGCTGAACAACGGCTAGAAGAGGTCGTGATCTTAACACGTGGGATCAATGAGGGCCGGTCAGCGATTCTAGCTGAGCTTGAAGCAAACGCCGAGTATTTCCGCCTTGGTCTTGATGCCAGCCAGCTCTACCACCGGCCAACACGAGAGCGTATCGCTGCCTTGAGCGAGGATGATTTTCGCCGTCGCTCGCCATATAACGTGCGTGCACCACTCCAGCAGGCACGTCTTCAACTGCCCCTCTTCCCCACGACAACAATTGGCAGTTTCCCACAGACACAAGATGTGCGGACCGCTCGTGCGCGCTGGCGCAGTGGGAAGTTAAGCGATGAAGCGTACTGGCAGTTTATTCGCGAGCGCATTGCCGACGTGATTCGCCGGCAGGAAGAAATCGGCCTCGATGTACTCGTACATGGCGAGTTTGAACGGAGTGATATGGTCGAGTACTTCGCGGAGCAACTTGCCGGGTTTGTCTTAACGGAACATGCCTGGGTGCAGTCCTATGGCAGTCGTGCTGTGCGCCCACCCATTATCTTTGGCGATATCTATCGCCCTAAGCCGATGACGGTCGACGTCAGTCGCTATGCACAATCGCTCACGGCAAAGCCAGTGAAAGGTATGCTGACTGGGCCAGTAACGATTCTCAACTGGTCGTTTGTCCGGGAAGATTTGCCACGACGCGAAGTTGCCTATCAGATTGCGCTGGCGCTCCGCGATGAGGTACGTGATCTTGAAGCTGCGGGAATCCAGGTTATTCAAATCGATGAGCCGGCGCTCCGTGAGGGGTTGCCGCTACGGCGGAAGGATTGGGATGACTACCTTGATTGGGCCGTGAAGGCGTTTCGTCTTGCATCTTCAGGTGTGCGGGATGAAACACAAATTCACTCTCACATGTGCTACAGCGAGTTTAACGACATCATTGCAGCTATTGATGCGTTGGATGCGGACGTGATTTCAATCGAAAATAGTCGAAGCCAGGGAGAATTGCTGCGTGCGTTTCAGGATTATCGCTACCCACGTCAAATTGGCCCCGGCGTCTATGACGTGCACTCAGCACGCGTGCCAAGTGTTGATGAGATTGAATCGTTGCTCCTCCGTGCTGCCGAGATTCTGGATCCTCGCCAGCTTTGGGTCAACCCTGACTGTGGGTTAAAGACGCGTCGGCCCGAAGAGGTCTGGCCCTCACTGACGAATATGGTTGAGGCCGCGCGACGCATGCGGGAGCGCTATCTCGCCCGTGTCGATGCCTAGCAACGTGCTCCTTCAGCGTGTAAAGTAGCGAGGGCGGGGAGTTCTCCCCGCCCTCGACTATGTTCGGCCGCTCGGTTATTCGGCCGCAAGCGCCACCCCCGTAGGCTCTGCGGCTGATTGGACAGCTGGCTCGAGACGACTCGCAAGGACCTCAACAACGTGTACTGGGCGGCGTCCAGTAAAGTGCGCAATTTGCTCTCGGCAGGAAACACCAGCGACAGCGATTACGGTGTCTGGTGCTTGTGCTGCAACTTTCGGGAAGAGTCGCTCTGCTCCAATCTTGCGAGAGATCTCATAATGTTCTGTTTCATAGCCAAATGAGCCAGCCATGCCACAGCAACCTGCGCCGCTTTCCTCGACCGTGCACCCTGCTGCGCGCAGCACCTGCAGCGTTGGTCCAACTCCAATAAGTGCCTTCTGGTGACAATGCCCATGGAATAGGACGTGTGGGCCAGCTTCTGCTTTCCAGGGTAGCTGCACCCCGTGCTGCAGTTCACGCGCAAGAAATTCATCAATCATAAAGCTCTGGCTTGCAATGAGTTCAACATCTGGCGAATTTGGCAAAAGATCGCGGTATTCATCGCGAAACGTGAGAATGCAGCTTGGCTCAGTGCCAACAATCGGGATACCGGCTCGGGCGTATGGCGCAAGAAGCGCAACGTTCTTGCGTGCATTGGTGCGTGCCTGCTCAACTAATCCCTTGGAGAGCATCGGCCGGCCGCAGCAGGCGCGGCGCTCGACAAGGATGACACGATAGCCCGCTGTCTCAAGGACAGCAACTGCCGCTCGGCCGATTTCCGGATAGTTGTATGTAGTAAAGGTGTCATGGAAATAGACGACTGGGCCGCGAGTACCATCACCGCGTGGTATATGGACGTTGCGGAACCACGCGTCAAATGGTTGCCGAGCAAGATGTGGCAGTGACCGTGCGGGATGAACGCCAATCAGCCGCTTGCCGAGATTGCCAAGTGGGCTATGGAGCACCAGGTTCGCAATGGGCGCCACCGGTGCGCCAAGCTTGTTTAGCGCGTGAATATTGCCGAAGAGACGGGCGCGCAATGGTGTGCCATGCTCGGCGTAGTAGTGCGCCAGGAATTCGGTTTTGATCTTCGCCATGTCCACGCTGGAAGGACACTCAGTCTTGCAGGCTTTGCAAGACAGGCAAAGATCGAGCACTTCATAGGTGCGCTTATCCGTGAAATGCTGGGGAGTAAGCACGCGACCTGCAAGGGCATTGCGAAGCGCGTTGGCCCGGGCTCGCGTCGTATCACGTTCGTCGCGAGTCGCCATGTACGAGGGGCACATGGTCCCGCTACCCAGTTTGCGACAGACCGCTGCACCATTGCACATTTCAATTGCTCGAGCAAACCCGCCTTCTCGTTCAAAGCTCAGGTGCGTCTTGATGTCAATGGTGTGGTAATCAGGGCCGTAGCGCAGGTTCTCAGTCATCGGCGGGCAGTCAACGATCTTCCCCGGATTGAGGAGATTCTGGGGATCAAAGGTGGCCTTCAATTCTTTCATACACTGGTAGAGCGTCGGGCCGAAGAGCCGAGGATTTAACTCGCCACGCGCGAGGCCATCGCCATGTTCGCCACTCATCACTCCGCCAAAGCGCACAGCAAGTTCGGCTGCGCCTTCGGTAATGGCGCGCATGGCCTGGACGCCTTGAAGCGTCTTAAGGTTAATAAGCGGGCGAACGTGCAAACAACCAGCGCTCGCATGTGCATAGAAGGCGGCCTTGGTGCCATGCTCGGCGACAAGGCGGTTGATTTCCGCCACATACTCTGCGAGGTGTTCAACAGGAACTGAGACATCTTCGATACAGGGTATCGGCTTTGCATCGCCCCGAACGCTCATCAGAAGGCCCAGGCCTGCTTTGCGAACTGCCCAGACATCGGCCTGGCGCCCAGGATCAAGAATGACGAGCGGCTCCTCGGCGAAGGTGACCCCCGCGAGATGATGGAGTAGACGTTGTGCTTTATCCTGCAGCTCAGCATCCGATTCACCATAAAATTCGACAACAAGGACTGCCTGTGCGTTGCCAGTAATGAAGGCAATCTTCTGTGCGTAGCCTGGTTGTTGCCGGGTGAGGGAAATAAGCATGCCGTCCATCAGCTCAATTGCTGATGGTTCACATTCCAGCATGCGAGGAACGAGCGCCATCGCCGCAACAAGATCGTCGAATTGGAGTAAGACAAGCCCTGTCTGCTTAGGACGTGGGACGAGGTTGAGCGTGTACTCCAACCCAACCGCAAGCGTTCCTTCTGAACTGGCAAGCAGTCGAGCGGGATTGAAGCGTTCGGCGATTAACTCCTTCAAGCTGTAGCCACTCGCCCGACGCCAGTGCCGAGGGTAATCGCGGACGATTGCTTCACCATAGCGCTCTCGGAGCGCAAGCAAGTCGCGGAGGAGTTGTCCCTCTCGGGTGGACAGGCGCGCACGGTGCTGCAGGTCTTCGTCAGAAAGTTCACGGAGCGTGAGCTCATGACCATCGGCGAGAAGGACGTGTGCGTCGATAACATGATCACTCGTCATGCCGTAGAGGATTGAGTGAGCGCCCGATGAATTGTTCGCCACAACACCGCCGATTGTTGCTCGATCGCCGCTGGATGGATCAGGACCAAACATCAGCCCATGGCGACGCAGCTTGGCGTTGAGTTGCGCCAAGACAATGCCAGGTTGGACACGGACACGGTGGCTCGTTGTGTCAAGGTCGATAATCTGATTCAGATATTTGGAGAAATCAATAATGAGTGCGCGGCCGACGGCTTGTCCGGCGAGACCACTCCCACCGCCGCGGGGAATGACCGGGACACCATATTTCGCTGCAAGCTCAAGCGTTCCCCGAACATCGTCGTAGGTCTTTGGGATAACTACGCCATAAGGTTCGATCTGGTAGTTACTTGCGTCGGTGCTATACAGCATGCGGCTGTAAAGGTCGAATCGAACCTCGCCATCAAGACGCCACCGTAGTTCCTGCTCAAGCGTGTGCAGCGTGTCGGCGTCGACCGCCGGCATCGTTGCCGTGCTCGCTGCCTGGATGCTCACTTCGCCTGCCCCTTTCATGTCAAGGCGAATTATCGGTGCCAAGCAAGCGGCGCGATGCAGCTTGCCTGGATGCTGTTGGTATCAGTCTACAACGGTGTGCTGGGCTATGGATGCTCAAGCGACTAGCGTAAGTCCTAAGTCAGAGATGCCATTTCATCGTCGATCTCGCCGATATCATGCTGTGAGGGCCAGACTGGACGCGCGTAGCCAAACGCTGCAAGCCGGTCAATGACAGCGGTAATGACATAATCAGGCGTTGATGCCCCAGCGGTAATACCGATGATGCGTGCATCGCCGAGAAGCGCTGGGACGATTTCATCAGCCTGTTCAATACGCGTAGCGGTAAGCCCGAGCTGCTGCGCGACTTCAACAAGTCGAGCCGTATTCGAGCTTTTGCGACCGCCAACAACCAGAACGAGCTCAACGCCTTGCTCGGCGAGATGAGTAATCGCGTCCTGTCGATCACGTGTCGGTTGGCAAATCGTGTTGACAACACGTACTTCCCCGCCAGTAGCGATCACTGGTCCGACAACTCGCTTGGCAAATGTGGCGAACCCGTCGGCTGTTTTCGTGGTTTGGCTGATAATTGCCACTTTATGGGGAATATGGTTATTCGTAAGCCACGGTACTGCTTCGGGAGCAAGTGCAGCACACGCTCGGCTGGTTCCGGCCCAAGCGAGAATCCCGCGAACTTCGGGATGCAGCGCGTCGCCATAGACGACGAGATAGTAGCCTTGTTCGACCAGCTTGGCAGCCAGTCGTTGGACACGGGTGACAAGTGGGCAGGTTAGATCGATGTGCTCGAGGCCGGCTTGCTGCGCTGCCTGGGCGCGGCCAGGGCCAGCGCCATGCGCGGTCGTTGCAATGCGCTGGAAGCCTCGTGCTGCTGCTTCGGCAACGCTACCCACTGGTTCGATTCCTCGGGAACGTAATGCTGCAACGACCTGAGGATTATGAATAACGTCGCCGACGGTAGCCAACGGCCCTTGAGAAGCGGCACGCTCAAGTAAGGCCAACGTCCGTCGCACACCCCAGCAATACCCAAACACCGGTGCCAGGACGATACGTCGATCGAGGGGTGTCGTTGCCGGATGCTGATGATGAAGCGTCTGCTCAGTCATGGTTCAACTCACTTTCCGTATGCCCGCTGACTGCCGGTCGGAAGAGGAGATGAAAGGCGGAACGATCGTGGCGCAGGCCAATCCTGCTGGACGAGACGGCTAGTAATCGCTGCCGAAAGGAGGACGCCGGGAATCCCAGCTCCGGGATGGGTACCAGCACCGACAAAGTACAAGCCTTGAATTGTGCGTGCCCGGTTATGTGGACGGAAATAGGCGGATTGGGTGAGCGTCGGTTCAATGGAGAACGCTGCGCCATGCCAGCTTTGAAGCTGGGTGGCGAAGTCAGTCGGCGTGAACTGTGCTTCGGTCATGATGGCGTTGGCAATCCCCTGAAGCCCATAAACATACTCAAGTGTCGTTAGAATACGAGCACGAAATGCCGGGGCTTCAGCGGCCCAGTCAAGAGGCAGGTGCCCCAGATGTGGTACTGGAACAAGGATATAGAGGCTTTCCTGCCCGGCAGGAGCAAAGGATGGGTCAGTGGTCGCCGGGGCATGCAGATAGAACGCAAGCTCGCTTAACTGCGTGGTGCCATCAAAGAGTTGGGCTAAGAGGCCTGTATAGTCCCCGGGCATCATAATCGTATGGCGCTCCAGTTGCGGAAAACGATGCTTCAAACCGAGATAAAGCAGGAAGCAGCTCATAGAATAGCGAAGGCGTGGTAAGCGCCATGTCCACCACGGACGCGCATCGGGCGGAATAAGCTGGAGCCACGTTTTCGTTACATCGCTATTGGCAACAACAATGTCAGCGGGAATTGCTGTGGTATCCGCAAGCTGCACACCATGGATACGGCCGTTGCGTACGATAATCTGCCTGACGGGTGCATTGAGCAGCATTTCGCCGCCAAGTGCCTGAAAACGTTCGACCATTGCTTGCACGAGTGCCCGAATGCCCCCGTGGGCAAACCAGACACCGCCTTGTCGCTCAAGGTAGGGCACAATGCTGTAGATCGCGCTGGCTCGTAGCGGATTGCCACCAATGAAGAGCGGATGGAAGGAAAAAACGATCCGGAGTTCCGGTGATTGGAAATAGCGACTTGCAAAGCGATAGACGCTTTCGTGGGCGCGCAGCTGAAGCAGTTCTGGCACAATACGGAGAAACGTGGTGAAGTGATCAAACGGCTCTCCAGCAAGTTCTGCAAAAGCTCGCTGATAGATACGGCGTGTCGCGTGCAAGAACGCGCGATAGCCCTTGACGTCAGATGGAGCGATGCGCGCGATCTCCGTTTCATCCCGTTCAGGATCACCCCAGTAGTCGAAGGTGCGTCCATCAGCGAAGACGATGCGATAAAACGGCGAAAGCGGTGATAAGACCACGTCACGCTCAAGTTCGCGATCAGTGAGTGCCCAAAGCTCGCGAAGAAGGTCTGGGGCAGTGATCAGGGTTGGCCCCATATCGAAGCGATATTGTCCAAGTTGCAGGGCACCCGCTCGCCCACCAGGCTGATCACGTCCCTCAACGAGCAAGACGTGGTAGCCAGCTGCTTGGAGCCGGATCGCTGCGGCAATGCCGCCGATGCCTGCGCCGATGACAATGACACGGTGCATTATGCTTCTCCTTGACCGAGTTGCTGCCTGGGCTTGATGGCCAACGTTGGCATTGGCGTTGAAAGAGCATGAACCTGTGCCTCGATCATGGCACGAACCTGCTCACGGTCGTCACGGTCAGAGACGAAAATCGGCTCGCCGATGTTGAGGGAGACATGCCATCGTTGATCGAATGTGTAGGCGAGACCGACCGGCACGATAGGAATGGGTTGCTTGTTGATGTGAGCGGCACGCTGGGCCAGCCAGACGAAGCCAGGGCGGAAAGGAAGGTAGTCCTGGTTATCCCGTTTTGGCGTCCAGTGGGGATCAATATTTGGAAAACCTTCGGGGAAGACAACAAGTGCCTCTCCAGCGCACAGCCGTTGCAGAGCATCGCGAACCCCACGAAGAACGCGTGCTGAGCGCTCAGAGAGCTGGTAGGCACTCTGGCCTTGTTCCAGTCGTTCAACTCGCAAGACAACGGGCCAGCCAGCACATGCACAGAGTTGTTCCATAATCCAACGCAAACGAGGCGTGGTAGCCCAATCGAGTGCGACAAGGAAACTGAGTGGCCTCGGGCTTGTGGCCATCAGGAGTGTCGCATCGTACAGGTGATGGTAATGACGGCAGGCAAGAATCACCGGGCCTCTTGTTGGAACGTGTTCCCAGCCCGAGACATGAACATCAAGACGGCTTGACACAAAACGACTGGCAAATTGAAGCAAAATTCGAGCCACGCGCTCGGTCACTGGTATAGCGGGGGATTCTGCCGTGGTGCGCTGAGCACGTCGCGCAGCTCGTTGTATTCCGTCTGGCGTATCGGGATGAGTAGGCCAGAGCGTGCCGAGGATTGCTGGGAGTACGCCAAGGACGAGAGCGAGCACAACTGGCATCCACAGGTGAACGCTGATGCTCAATGCAGAGGCAAAGGCAATATTGGCAAGGTAGATCCCAAGTGGAATGAGGCTCTGCAGCTCTGCATGCGTGAGATTGCTCCGCCAGAGCCAACGACTGACTGCCATGAATAACACGGCAGTCGCAGCCCATCCGGCGAAGTTTTGAATAGGCATGCCGAAATACGGGCCGTGCCGCTCCCACACCCAGAACCGTGCGGTAAGTGCTGGGTGCGCCATTGCTGGATCAAGCACAAGATCCCAAACGACGAGGAAATACGCTCCAAGCAGTACCGATGGCCAGAGCGTTGTCCGTGAACGGAGTCGCAGGAGGAGGCGTGAGGCAAGCAAGTACGAGGCAAAGCCCATGTAGAACCACGAAAGTGGAATCGTAAATGGTACGCGTCCCAGGATTTTGAACCCCAATCCACTGGTATACGCGTAGTTACCGAATGGCCAACCTGTGCTCGTGCCAATGAGTTCAGAGCTTAGTGAAATCACCACCGTCGCTACAAAGAAGGTCAACGTGCGCCGGGCGCCGAGTGCATACAGCCCAAAGAGCAACATGGTCAGCATGCCGAAAAGGATATGGAGGCTACCGCCATAGTGCATGCCGAAGGCATAGACGCGAAGTGCCAGTGGGTTGTGGCTCCAAAGGTCAGGCGAGCGCAGGGCGATAAGCAAGCCGCCAAGCCCAAACGTCAGAGCCAGAAGATGGCCGACAAAGCACAGCCGTACGAGTCGCATTAGACGCTCCCTTCGAGTATGCGCCCGCGCCAGAGATGTTTGCGCTGTAATGCACTGTGCCAAAGCCGTCCTGTGACCACAGGGTCGCAAAGTGGGCTAAGCCAGTAAGTCCAGGGACGTGTTCGGTAGGCGGTACGTGCTCCCCACAACGTGCCCAGGCGAATGGCAAGGAGGATCCCGTTGACAAGCGTGAGCGCTGACGGTCGCTTTTGACAAAATCGAAGGCCCAGCAGCAATGGTAATGGAACAGCTTGCGTGAGCGTGACAACCAGTAGGTCGCGCCACACGCGCCAGCCGCTCAGCGTATCACGCAAGGTGAGAGACCGCGGCCAGTTGTGCCAGACATCGTTGCCGTTACGATGCATCCGTGCCCAAATGAGGCCAGCGGTCTCGAAAAAACCAACTGCAATGCCATGCTGGGCAGCAAGACGAGCGAAGGTAACATCTTCGCAACGGGAGTGTGCCACAGGCGTGAAGCCACCGAGGATCTCAAGAACATTTCGATGAATCAGCATGCATTGGCCATTGGCTTGTGCTTCGACCCAGTTCGTTGTGATGTTCCCTGGCGGACCGAGGCGATAGATTAACGTGGTGAGAAAAGCGGGGTGTAGAAGGCCAGCAAGTGGATCTGCAGGGAGAACTTGCTGCGTTGCCACGCTGAGTACAGATAAGTGTTCAGCCAGTGCAAAGGACACAAGCGCATCAGTCAGGTTGGCTGCCGGACAGACATCGGCATCAAGGCAAAGGATCCACTGGTTGTGGGGATTGCTGGCCCGCCATCCCTGTTCAAGTCCCCAGGCTTTCCCATTCCAGTCTTGGGGAATGGGAGCAGCATCAACCAGCCGTACTCGTCGATCGCGTGCAGCATAGGCGGCAATGAGGTCGCGTGTTCGATCAGTGGATCCGCCATCGATAACGAGAATTTCCGTGACACTCGGCCCCTGTTGGATCGCTCCTTCAAGGCACAAAGAAAGGCGTGCTTGCTCATTCAGCACCGGAACAATAACGGTGACACAGGCCTCTTGCGGCTTGGTTGTGGCGGGGATGATTCGACGTCGTGTAGCTCGCAGGAGCTTGCTGGCAACAGCAAGGCCAGCAGCGCTTTGTGCGAGCGCAAGCATGCGTGGCAACGTTGAGCTGCGCATCATGTCAGTTCTCCAACCGCGAAGCATTGAATCAGCGTGACCAGTTCTGCCCAGAAGGGGCGATCAGGGGCCAGCAAAGTGTGGTCAGTTGGGAGGTCATGCCAGACGACCGGAGCAGGCATGCGCTGGACGAGCGCCCGCGTCGTCGCTGGAGGCACTGTTGTATCGAGTGTGCCTTGAATGACAAGAGTCGGGCACGAGATACGGGAGGCGGCGCGGAGTGCCTGGAGTCCAACTTTACGTAACTCATCGAGCACGGCGAGCGGGAAGCGTACATTGCGCAGTCCTTCACGGACTGTTGGATCATCGATGTTTAAGCCTGGCATGCTCTCAGCAAAGAAGCGCCGCGTTTCTGGGTCGTCAAAATCCATCTGAGCGAAAGGTCGGATACTCGGCACGATCCACCGAATGAGCGGCAGGAGACGAGCACGCCAGTCGCCGGGCAGCAGACGTGAGAACGGGGCAAGCAAAATGAGCCGAGTCGGCAAGATGTCGGCAGCAGTGAGTATCGCAAGCGCGCCACCCATAGAGTAGCCGAGGAGGATGGCAGTTGGATGCCGGTGGCGAATCTCTCGCCATGCATTCTGCGCTGCGGTGATCCAATCTGCCGCCCGTTGCTGTGGCAGCCGGTTCACCTGGCGTCCAAAGCCTGGCAGAAGTGGCGCGTAGCATGTGATCTGGCCAGTCTGGATGATTTCATGCGCGAGAGGACGAAACTCGGCTGGTGTGCCCATAAAGCCGTGCAGCATGAGTAATCCAATTGGGCCGTCTCCGAGGACAAACGGGTCATGCACTGGATCAGCAAAGAACGTCTCAGGCTGCAAGGCCGAAACGGAGGTCATCGCTGTTATCCTCCCATATAACGATTTCGGACGTGTTCCCAGAGCATCAGAACAGCGACAATCAGTGCTTCACTGAGCTTCTCGTCAAAACTCGTCGCGGCGCGGCCACGTAAGGTGTCGTAGCCACGTGCTTCAATGCGATCAAGGATGCGACGGTAGAGACGTGCAGCGAGCACGATAGCGAACCGCGACCGAAGCGGCAAGTATGGCACTCCCCGTAGCCCAAGCATGTAGTAACTTTCAGCACGTACGCGGTGGAACTGAAGGAGCGCGCGTAAACGGTCATCTGGCCCTTGGCCGGAGACTGCCCAGGACCGTATTGTCACAGGATCAAGGCCGAAGCGGTGCAGTTCATCTTGGGGAAGGTAGATACGATTATGGCGAAGATCTTCTCCGAGGTCACGCAGGATATTCGTGAGCTGCATGGCAATGCCGAGGTGCTCGGCTGCTTGCAATGCGGCTGCGCTGCGCGCGCCGAGCACACATGCCATGATGATTCCGACTGTTCCAGCAACTTGGTAACAGTACTTGCGTAGTGCCGCAAACGAAGGAAGAAAGACCGGGCCAAGGTCATACTCAAGACCATCGAGAAAATCAAGAAAGGGTGCCACGGGAAGCGCATACTGCTGGATGAGTGTGTCGAGCATACTACCAAGTGGTTCTCGTGGTGCAATACAGCGGGGGGAGGTCTGAAACCACGATCGCCAGGCAGCCAGTTCTTCCTGCGCCGCTTGACGTGCAGACTGGTCAAGTGGCTGTGCATCGACAAGATCATCGAGTGTACGGAAGAAGGCGTAAAGTGTGATAGTATGAAAGCGAGAAGGCATTGGCAAGAAGTATGTGGCGAAGGTAAACGTTTTCGCGTGCTGGGCCATGAGTCGATCGAAAGAGGGAACTGCACGGTATGGCTTCGAAGACAACTCGTCTGCCTTCGTCCACAAGACTGGCGTCTCGATCGAGGTGCCCCTGCCGCCGCTTGCCCGCTCCATGAATCTACCTAATTATTCATAGAATCCCTCTATCACTTCCAAGTATAGTGCCCAGCAAACTGCCGCGCAAGTGAGCGATATGGTCATCAGCTGTCAACTCTGGCTCGTTGTGTCGTATGCACGCTGTAATGTTATACGGATGTTTTCGTTGAACACGCTGTGCGATGACTTCCTAGTCGTGGAGAGACAGATACCGGGCAAGCTGACGTTTTCGAAGGGATAATGGAAAACGCCAGCCTGCCCGGTGCGTGGCTAGCGTGACAACACGCCGTGAAGGAATGTGTCGAGCGCTTCGTCGAGATAGGTGCGTGCTTCGCTCTCGGCAAAGCGTGCGCCAACTTGAATGCCGTCAGCCATCGAGAGGAAGAGCGCGGCCAAGAGCCGATCATCGCTGCGCTTGGTTTCGCCGCGCGCGCGTGCTTCGGCAAAGAGGTTCTCGAGCGGGCGCAGCAAGGCTTCGCGCGCCAACTGGAGGAGTTCCTTTGAATGGTCAGCAGAAATCGCCGGCATATCGGCCTGGACCATACGGACGAGGTCGAGTGGAGGATGTTGCAGGAGCCATTCAGCAACCGCGCGTAACTGTCCAGCAAGGCTATCCCCGCCGCTCCGGATAGCCTGCTCAATTCCTTCGCGGTGGCGCTCAAGCGCATGCCTCGTAACCGTGACATATAACTCTTCTTTACCACCGGGGAAGTGGTAGTACAGCGATGCTTGCCGAATGCCAAGCTCTTGGGCGATGTCGCGAAGCGTCACCGCTTTATACCCGCGCTCGGCGAAAAGGCGCTCCGCAACTGCCTGTACCCGCTCTCGCGCTGCGCTCGGCGCTGCTGTCATGCGACACCTCCTGCCTGCGCCCAACCGAACCGTCACTCCCACCTAGCAGTATACTGGAAGACTGTTATTTTGTCAATTCGCCGTTCCTGTCATGTGAGAACGCTATTCTTGCCGCTTTGGCCTGGGAACATCCGCAACACAGCCGACTCAACGCGCGCTTGGCGTATACCCGCTGCAGTTCCTTCCTTCTATCAGATTATTGATTATGCTGCCGAAATATGGCGACGTCGGTGGGGTGAGGTCGTCTTCGCCGGTTGTGGCGTCGTGGTGAGGCCAGCAAGACGCTGCAGTAAAGCCGTTAAGAGTAGTGTGAGCCCACGGGTGAGTTCGTCTAGCTCTTCATCGGTAAGGGCGATGATTGCCTGCTGGATGACCGCGCTACGTCGGTCATTTGCGTCAAGGGCTGCTTCTCCCTCTGGCGTAATCGCGACAAGGACAGCTCGCCGATCGTGGGGATCTCGCTCGCGACAGACGAATCCTTGTTGCTCAAGGGTGGCAACCGTATGTGCCGCTGTTGGTAAGGAGACGCCAAGCCGCTGTGCGAGCTGGGTGAGACGGAGCGGTCCACTGGCTGCCAGAATCGCGAGCGCCAGGCGCTGACGGGATGAAAGCGTTGATGGTGTACCGGTCGCCTCGGCAAAAAGGTCAACGACCTGACAAAGTCGCAACAACGTCTGCGCGAGTTGTTCGCGTTGTCGTGTCACGCGACTATTCAATGGACGCGCCATCGCAACCAACGAAGCTCCCGTCGCTTGTACCCAAGCATAGAGAACGACCGGGAGGTTGCCGATAGCGCGTTTGTCACAAACACAGGAGACGCAGGTCCTAGATAAGGAGGGAGCGAGAAGGTGAGAAAAACAGAAGCCGGAGGCAGCCACAATACCGCGGTCGCCTCCAGCCCCTGAAAACTCGAAATCCCTAGCGCCGTTCAGTTTGATGGACTGGTCGCCAGCGCAGGAGTAAGACAGCAGTTGCGGCTGCTGAAAGGAAAACCAACGGCATATCAATGAGGAGAAACTCCCAGCTAATCGCCAGTTCGCCACTGATCGCGCTCGCAAGTGTTCCGAAGATCACACTCAGGACAACAACAGTGAGTGCGCGAAGCCGTGGCGACGCGATACGCCACGCCAGAATGCCCACCAGAACTCCTGCAGCAATCGGGAACAGCTCGTGCACGGCCACTACCTCCTTCCCTGTCTTCCGGCCGCCTTGCATTGCCGAGTGTGACACTGCCTTCTCGTCGTGTCAAGCATTAGCGCGTAACCGTAAGACCAAGGACAGTCCCGAGTTCGCGAAGTGCCTGTTGTGCCTCACGAATATCCCGGCCCGCTGCGCTCGCATCCAAAATGGCTTGAGCAAATTCGTCGAGCGTAGTAATTGCTCGTGGTGTATCAAGGTCGTGTTGAAGCGCTTGGAGCGCACGCTCAGTGAAAGACCTTGAGTCAAGGGGAGCGTGTTGTCCGCTCGGTGCTTCGACTGCTTGCCTCAGCCGGGCGACAAGTGGCTCAAAGCGAGCTGGTCCGTCATCCTCATAGGCGAATGGAGTACGGTAATGATGACTCAAGAGGTAGAGACGAATAGCATCTCCACTGTGCCGGCGTAGGACATCGCGAACAAGAACAAGGTTCCCCAGCGATTTGCTCATCTTCTCACCTTGGTATTCGACCATGGCGACATGTACCCAGAACCGGCTAAACGGCTGACTGCCGGTGTAGCCTTCTGACTGAGCAATCTCGCTTTCATGATGGGGGAAAATCAAGTCATGGCCGCCGCCGTGCACATCGATCTGAGCCCCAAGGTATTTTAGGGCCATCGCGCTACATTCAATATGCCAGCCAGGACGTCCTGGTCCCCACGGGCTGTCCCACGTTGGCTCACCAGGCTGCGCAGCCTGCCAGAGAAGAAAATCGAGCGGGTCGTCTTTCCGTGGATCAGTCGGATCGGCGCCCCGCTCGGCTGAAAGCTTGATCATTGTCTCCCGGTCGTAACAACAGAGGTGGCCATAGTCAGGATCACTGGTAACGCGGAAATACACATTGCCCTCACGGACATATGCCATGCCCTGGTCAAGCAACTGTTGAATGATCGCAATCATAAACGGGATTTCTTCAGTCGCACGGGGAAAGACAGATGGCCAGAGCACATTGAGTCCATTGAGATCTTCTTGAAATTGGCGAATATAGCGATCTCCAAGGCGATCCCAGGGCTCGCCGACTTCGCGTGCCTTGCGCAGGATGTCATCATCAATGTCCGTCACGTTTTGGACGTAGCGCACACGCCACCCAAGATGCTGGCAGAGACGATTGAGGACGTCGAAGACGAGGTAGGTCATCGCATGTCCCATGTGGGTTGTATCGTAGGGGGTGACGCCGCAGACGTACATCCGCACCGTTCGTCCATCGGCCGGAGCAAACGGTTCAAGTTGACCAGTCAGCGAGTTGTAGAGTTGCACGGGTGTCCCCTCTTCCTGAGCAAGCCTCTGGCGGCACTTTGGTGTTGTTCTGTAACACACAGGCGCGATGCTGGCGCGAATGCCAGCGCCTCGCTATGCTACCACTTGCAGGCATGGAGTGTGCAAGATCAGGAAGGAGTGGAGTGACCGATGGGAGTACAAATCGGAGAGCGTGCACCAGACTTTACCTTGCCGAGCACCCTTGGTACCCCCGTCCAACTCTCAGCAGTACTCGGCCAGCATACTGTTGTCCTGGTGTTTTACCATTTTGCCTTTTCTGGTGGCTGAACGAACGAGATGGTCCAGTTTCGGGACCATTACACTGAATTCCGCGAACTCCAGGCCGAAATTTACGGGATTAGCGCTGATAGCCATTTTGCTCAGGCTGCCTGGGGGCGTGAGCTTGGTCTGCCGTTCCCGCAACTGAGCGATTGGGAGAAAACTGTCGCCCGCACCTATGACATGCTCCTTGATGAGCTCATCGGTTACCGCGAGGTACCTGATCGTGGCGTGGTCATCATTGATCCGCAAGGAATTGTGACCTACCGCGAGCGTGTTGCGCAGCCACGGGATTTACCCAATCTGCAAGCCGCGTTGGCACACTTGCGCGCGCGGGCCGGGCAGGCATGAAGCCGAAGGGATCATCCAGGCGGAAGAGCCTTCGACTGCAGGGCTGAGAGGGTTCTACAGACTATTGCGTGGTGAGACGGCAGTATCGGCATAGCGCATTGTTGAGAAGTGTTGACATAACTTCTGCCGGGCCAACTGCGTATGCATTGGAATCTGCATGCATGGGGTGGAAGTAGAGAGAACGGCGGGAAAGCACGAAGCTGCATGACAAGGGGGAAGGAGTATCGACGTCGTGGCAGGGCAAACACGTCCCTGGTGGCAAGGGGCAGTGATCTATCAGATTTACCCACGATCGTTTCAGGATACGAATAGCGACGGAATCGGGGATTTACGCGGAATCCTGCAGCGATTGGACTACTTAGCCTGGCTTGGTGTTGATGCAATTTGGATCTCGCCGTTCTTCCCCTCGCCAATGGCTGACTTCGGCTATGACATCAGCGACTACACTGATGTTGATCCCCGATTTGGGACCCTTCAAGATTTCGACGAGCTTATCGCCGCCGCACAAGCGCGTGGCCTGCGTGTTATCCTCGATCTTGTGCCAAACCATACCTCTGATCAACACCCATGGTTTCAGGCGGCGCGTTCAAGCCGTACGCATCCGCAGCGTGATTGGTATATCTGGTGTGATCCAGCTCCAGATGGCGGACCGCCAAATAACTGGCTCAGCGTGTTTGGCGGGAGTGCATGGGAATGGGATGAAGCAACAGGCCAGTATTACCTCCACACTTTTTTGCGCGAGCAGCCTGACCTTAACTGGCGCAACCCCGCTGTGCGCCAGGCAATGTATGACGTTATCCGCTTTTGGCTTGATCGTGGGGTGGCCGGTTTTCGGCTCGACGCGATTTGGTTTCTCATGAAAGATCCCCTGTTGCGTGACAATCCCCCGAATCCATACTACCGTCCTGACGCGGAATATCCACATCAGCGACTTCTTCCGGTCTACACATCAGATTTGCCGGCAATTCACCCTATTCTCGCTGAACTTCGGGCGGTGGTTGACCAGTATGATGCACGCGTGTTGATCGGAGAAATCTACTTGCCGCCCGGACGCCTGGTTGACTATTTTGGCTGTCCGCATGCCCCAGAGCTGCACTTGCCCTACAACTTTGCGCTCTTGCAACTTCCCTGGGATCCGCGCGAGATTGCAGCAGCGGTTGATACATATGAGGCGCTGGTTCCTGATCATGGTTGGCCCAGTTGGGTGCTGGGAAACCACGACCGGCCTCGACTAGCAAGCCGCGTTGGCGTGGAGCAGGCGCGTGTGGCTGCGATGTTGCTTTTAACGTTACGTGGTACCTCAACTATTTATTATGGAGAAGAGATTGGAATGGTCGATGTCGCCATTCCTGCCGAGCGGTTGCAAGACCCGATTGCGTTTACGCTCGGTCGGCAATTCAGCCGTGATCCAGCGCGCACACCGATGCAGTGGGACGCGACTCCTCATGCTGGGTTTACCACGGGTGAGCCTTGGCTCCCTGTTGCGCCTGACTATCGCGAGCGCAATGTTGCGCAGCAGCGTGCTGACCAGCGATCGCTACTCTCGCTGTACCGGCGCTTGCTCGAACTGCGTCGCGCTGAGCCAGCGCTTGTTATCGGTGAGTATGTGCCACTTACCGTCACAGAACAGGTTCTCGCCTATCGACGGAGCCTTGACAACCGTCATTTCGCAATTGTCTTAAATTTCTCCGGCATGCAACAGACCGTGCAATTCCGTTTTCCTCTCCAGGGGAGCGTCGTCCTTTCAACCGAACTTGACCGCGAGGGAGATGCAATGCGTGCTGGCAAATGCTTCTTGCGACCTCATGAGGGTGTGGTTGTGCAGCTAACATCACTCTCTTGACTCCTGCCAAACTCTTTGCTGATCAGCTCGACTTGGGATCCTTCTTGTTTCTGCATGTATGTTGACAAACCTCAGGACTCAGGTTAGGCTATACGTGGGATTCCGCTATGTTGAGCTTCAAGAGCCAGAACGCAGAGGTAAGGGGGCGTGATACGCGACACATTCGCGTGCGATGTGTCTCCATCGTCTGTGTTTGGTTGTGAGGCACGTGATGGAGGGTGTGGTATGAGTTGGCACAATCGCGTGAGTTTCGAGAGGCAGTTACACCAGCGATTCTCCCGTCGACAAATCCTGAAGGGGATCATTGTTGGCGCAAGTGCTCCAGCGGTCTCCGCGCTCCTGGCGGCATGCGGAGGCGGTGGCGCGACGCCAACACCAACGCAGGCACCGGCTGCGCAGCCGACAGCGACCAAGGCTGCGGCAAGCCCGACGGCTGGTGGCATGACACCGACGAGCGGCATGGCAGGTGCTACGCCGACAGTGATCACAACCGGAACAGCAGTCACCTATACAAAAGACAATCCACCCGCAGTCTTTAACGCTGACCAGGCCAAGAAGTACAGCAACCAGCAAATTACTTACTATGGTGATTCCGTTGGCATTGGTGCGGAACTTGACCAGATCCTTGCCAAGAAGTTCTCTGAGGCGACGGGGATCAAGATCAACGTCGTACCAAAGCCCCAGAGTGCAACTGAAAACTATGCTACGTATCAGCGCTTCTTCTCGGCCAAGTCAGCTGACGTTGATGTCATGATGCTTGATGTGATCTGGCCTGGTGCGTTTGCTCCTCACCTGCTCGATTTGAGCCAGGCCTTCGCTAACGAGATCAAACAGTTCTATCCCACCATCGTCGAGAACAATACGGTGAATGGTAAGCTGACCTGCATTCCCTGGTTTGGTGACTTCGGCATGCTCTATTACCGCAAGGACTTACTGGAGAAATATGGCTTTAGCAAACCTCCAGAAACATGGGATGATCTTGAGCAATACGCAAAGAAGATCATGGATGGAGAGAAGGGCAGTAATGCAAATTTTGTGGGGTTCGTCTTCCAGGGCAATGCCTACGAGGGTTTAACCTGTGATGCCCTTGAATGGCTGGCCTCAAGCGGCGGCGGTACCTTTATCGAGAATGGCAAGGTGACGATCAATAATCCGAATGCTGTTGCGATCCTGAATAAAGTGCGAGGGTGGGTCGGAACCATTGCACCCCGCGGTGTGACGACGTATCAGGAAGAAGATGCGCGGCAAGTGTTCCAGGGCGGCAATGCTGCGTTTATGCGCAACTGGCCCTACGCCTATTCGCTGGCGGGCGGGTCGGACTCGCCGATCAAGGGGAAGTTCGATGTTGCTCCCTTGCCAGCTCAACCTGGGAACAAGCACGTTGGTACCGTCGGTGGGTGGCAACTCGGAGTCTCCGCCTACTCGAAGAATAAGGAGGCTTCTATTGAGTTCGTTCGCTATATGACAAGCCCACAAGTGCAGACCTATCGCGCGGTCGTGGGTAGCTTTGTTCCAACCATTCCGAGCGTCGCGGCTGATCCACAGGTGCTGAAAGCCATGCCGTTCCTGCAGAGTTTGCAAGACGTTGTCCGCGTGACGCGACCATCTCGTGAGACTGGGGAGAAGTATAACCAGGTATCGACCATCATCTTCCAGGGCGTGAATCAGATCTTGAACGGCAGCGATGCTGCCCAAGTCCTGCCGCAAGTGGCCCAGCAACTGCAGCGACTCATCAGCTAAGCCATGCGGTGAGTCGTGGCGGGGCTTCCTCGAACGCTCTGGTTGAGAGGAGGCAGCAATGAGTCAGCGTACCGCCGTGGGGGCCCGACCTGTTCCGTCGTTGCAACGCGGGCGAGGGCTGACCCTTGCTCAGCGCCAAGCTCGCCTCGCGTGGCTCTTTCTTCTGCCGTCTCTGGTAGTCGTCTTGCTCGTTGCATTGGTTCCGCTTGTACAAACGATTATCTACAGCCTGACTGATAAGCGCCTCGGAAGTGTTGAAGCAACGCATATTATTGGCTTGAAAAATTATCGATTTTTGCTCTCTGATGGAGCGTGGTGGCATGCTGTCTGGGTGACGATCGAATTCACAATTATCACGGTCTTCTTCGAATTCCTGCTCGGCTTGCTGATTGCATTAGTTGTCAACTCGCGCTTTCCTGGTCGTGGCCCCATGCGGGCCGCAATGTTGGTTCCATGGGCCATCCCGACCGTCCTCTCATCACAGATGTGGAAATGGATGTATAACGACATTTTTGGTGTGGTTAATGACCTGCTGAAGCGCGTCGGGCTGATCCATCAGAACATTGCGTGGCTTGCCCGGCCCGATACTGCGCTCTTCGCGGTTACCTCTATTGACATCTGGAAGACCACGCCATTTGTTGCCCTGCTCTTACTAGCCGGGTTGCAGGTTATTCCAGACGAACTCTATGAAGCAGCAACGGTTGATGGGGCCAGCAAAGTCCGGCAATTCTTCACCGTCACGTTGCCGCTGTTACGTCCTGCAATTGTCGTTGCCTTAATCTTTCGAACGTTAGATGCATTACGTGTATTCGACGTGTTTTACGTGCTCTTCGGAGCGCGCGCTGATATGACGACAATGGCCGTCTATGCCCAGAACAACATTGTGGCGTTCAGTGACGTCGGCTATGGCTCGGCGATCAGTGTGCTGATCTTCGTGATTATCGGCATTTTCGTGGTGGCGTATGTGACCACGTTGGGAGTCGAGCAATCATGAGTCGGACGTGGCAGTACCGAGTCTCACGCGTGCTCTTCTACCTCTTGCTTCTCGTGATTATCATCTACCTTGTTTTCCCGTTCTACTGGGCAATTCGTTCGTCGATTGTGCCGAACTCTGTTCAGTTCAAGACTCCAGTTGTTTACTGGCCATCGCACCCAACGCTTGAGAACTATCGTCAAGTTTTTGCTAGTGGACAGTTCCGCCGTGCATTGCTCAACTCTGCAATTGTCGCTGGTAGTGTTACACTGCTCTCGCTCGTGATTGGATCAATGGGAGCGTATGCGCTCGGGCGTTTTGTCTTCCGGGGACGCGCTCTCATGCGGTATATCATCTTATCGATGACCATGTTCCCGTCAATCTCAGTGTTGGGTGGGTTATATACCATTATCACGCAATTTGGTCTGTATAACCAGCTGAAGGCTTTGGTCTACAGCTATCTTATCTTTACGCTGCCGTTCACGGTCTGGGTGCTGATGAGCTTCTTCCGGCAGCTGCCAAAAGATTTGGAAGAAGCAGCGTATGTTGATGGCGCTTCACCATTTCAGACGTTCTATCGCATTCTCCTGCCGCTCTCCGCTCCGGGACTCGTTACGACTGGATTACTCGCGTTTATTGCAGCATGGAACGAGTTCCTGTTTGCACTCTCCTTTACCCAGACGCCTGATAAGCGCACAGTGACGCTGGCCATCTTCTACTTCTCGCCGCAAACATCGGGCGGATTTGAAATTCCCTGGGGGCAGATGATGGCCGCAACAGTCGTTGTCACTATCCCGCTCATCGTCTTGACATTGATCTTCCAGCGTCGGATCATAGCAGGGCTAACGGCAGGAGCGGTCAAGGGTTAGCATTTGTGGTTGATGTCGTTACCTGCGGTGAAGCCTTAATTGATTTCGTTGCGCTCCGCCAGGGAACACTGGCGGAGTCATCATTGTTTCGGCGAATGCCCGGGGGTGCACCGGCCAATGTCGCCGTTGGTGTTGCGCGCCTCGGCCGTCGTGCAGCCTTCCTTGGACAAGTAGGCGATGATGAATTCGGGCATTTTCTTGCTCACGTCTTAGCGCAGTCTGGTGTTGATATCAGCGGGTTGCGCTTTACAACAGAGGCGCGAACTGCACTTGCGTTCGTTAGCCTCCGTGAAGACGGAGAACGCGATTTTCTCTTTTATGGGCAACCCAGCGCTGACATGCTATGGCGGTCAGACGATCTTCCGCTTGATCTTATCGCATCGGCACGGATTTTCCATTTTGGCTCAATTTCGCTTATTACTGATCCAGCCCGCTCTGCAACATTGGCCGCAGTAGCGCACGCGCGGGCGAACAATGTGCTGGTTTCCTATGACCCAAACCTGCGGCTCGCGCTCTGGCCGTCTATTGAGGCAGCGCGCAGTGGTATTCGCGCTGGGTGGGCGCTTGCCCATGTCATCAAAGTCAGCGAAGAAGAGCTCGCGTTTTTGGCGCCAGGATTTGACGACGTCGATCAAGCTGTACGCTCACTTTGGCACAGTAGCTTACGGCTCGTCGTTGTCACGCGTGGAGCGGCTGGCTGCCGATATTACACCGATACACATCAAGGAGATGTGCCCGGGTTTCGTGTGCAACGGGTTGTTGACACGACAGGCGCCGGTGATGGCTTCGTGGCTGGGTTGCTTGTCGGCCTCTTAGAGCATGCCGAACCGTGGATGCCAGAGGATATTGAAACCATCATGCGCTTTGCCAATGCTGCTGGCGCGTTGACAACAACAAGGCGTGGAGCGATTCCAGCATTGCCGCGGCGTGCCCGGGTTGAGGCATTCCTTGATCAGCAAAATGGGGCACGCCGCGGCCGGGCAATGCCTAGGAAACGGCTTAAACAGGAGGGAGAGTCTTCATCGTGAGTGATGCTGAGCGACTCCAAGCGATCGATCGGGAGATTGCTGGAGCGATCTGGGTATCAGATGAGCCATGGAAAAATCTTGTTTACCTCTGCGATGTCCTCGGGCATCGTTTTGCTGGCAGTTCGCAGGAACATGCTGCTGCGGAGTTTCTGAAGCAGAAGATGGAGGCCTATGGGCTTGCTCATGTCCAGCTTGAGGAATTTCCGATCGCAACGTGGGAACGTGGTCCTTGTACTTTGATCCTCGTTGAGCCGTTCCAGCGCATGCTCCCAGCGATCGCTATGCCGTACTGCCCTTCAGCAGCGATTGAAGGTGAGGTCGTTGACGTTGGTGAAGGTGAGTTGCCTGATTTTGAACGGTGCCGTGATGTTATCCCGGGGCGGATTGTGTTGACTGATGCAGAAACGAATCGCCCGGGAGAGCGGAAGAGCCATCGCATCGATAAATTTGGGTGGGCGATTGAACGTGGCGCAATTGCGTGTTTGTTCGTTAATCAGAACCCGGGCCAGCTCCATATCACTGGCGGGTTGCGTGGACGCGGACCACGTGGCGTCCGGGCAGATGAGGCTGAGGCGCCCATTCCAGGGTTAGGGCTGAGTTACGAAACCGGGATGCTGTTGCGTCGTCTTGCCAAGCAGGGCACGGTTCGTTTGCGGCTGGAAACGCAGAATCGTACCAGAGACAGTGTATCGTACAACGTCATCGGCGAAATCCCAGGCACCACAAAGGCGGATGAACTGATTCTTGTCGGCGGCCACTATGATGGACACGACATTTCGCAAGGAGCAACTGATGATGCCGCCGGAGCGGTCGTGGGCCTTGAGGTTGGGCGTGTCCTCGCGCCGCTCCGTGGTCAGCTCCAGCGCACAGTGCGCATTCTCTGCTTTGGTGCTGAAGAACTGGGATTATTCGGCTCGTGGTATCACATCGAGCACCATGCGCAGGAGCATATTCGCTTCATGCTCAATTTGGATGGCGCTGGTCGCGGCCTCGGTGGCCAGGAGGAGCTTCGCCTTTCTGGATGGGCAGAATTAGTCCCCTATTTCCAGCAACTTGGACAACAACTCGCCTATCCCTTTGGCGTTCGTGACGATCTCAACGCGCATTCTGACCATTTCCCATTTGCTGTTCACGGTATTCCCAATGGCACACTCGTCAGCCGTGATGCGACCGCTGGAATGATTGGCCGCGGTTGGGGGCATACGGAAGCTGATACGCTCGACAAGCTTTCACTGCGTGGTGTACAACTTGCCGCAATGCTCGCTGCCCGCTTGGTTGTGCGCTTGAGCGAGGACGAGGCGTTCCCCGCTCAGCGCCGTGATCTTGCCGCTGTTCGCCAGCAACTGGCCGATGCGGGTGTCCTTGACGAGCTTCTTGCGAGTGGACGCTTCCCTCAAGCCTAAAGCACTGTATGGTGATGCTGGGGCACACAGTAATCGTGTGCCCCAGCATCACTCCTGGACTTCCACAGGGATATCGTCTTCCAGCGACTGCGGCGGAATCAGTGGTGTTTCTACCTTGCCCGCGAGTTCTGTATCCGCTAGGACGTCGTGTGGCTGCATGGGTAAGAGGGCGAGTGCGATCACTTCATCCATTGTTCGAACCCAATGGAACGTTAAAGTATGGACGACCGAGGCAGGAAGACGTGGGAGCTCGCGTGCATTCTCGGCAGGAGCCACAATGTGGCGAATGCCTGCACGCTGGGCAGCAAGCACTTTTTCCCGCAGCCCTCCAATTGGCAAAATCCTGCCGCGCAGCGTAATTTCTCCAGTCAACGCCATATCGGCACGCACGGGACGTTCAGTGAAGGCCGAGATCATGGCAATTGCCATGGTAATGCCGGCTGAAGGGCCGTCCTTTGGCTGCGCTCCTTCTGGGAGGTGGATATGAATATCACTCTGCTCAAAGCGTTCAGGTGGAATCGCAAGGCTAGTGGCTCGTGATCGAATAAAACTTAACGCTGCACGAGCAGATTCTTGCATCACCTCGCCAGCTTGCCCTGTGACCTGCAGCCGTCCTTTCCCAGGCATAACGGCTACTTCAACCGGGAGAAGTACCCCCCCGACTGCTGTCGTGCCAAGCCCGAGAGCGACGCCAATCTGTGGTTCACGGTCAAACTGCGCCGGGTCGTAGCGCGGCGGCCCCAGATAGGCAAATAAGCGGCGCTTGGTCAGGCGTACTCGTGTCTGCCCTTGTTGGACTGTTTCCCGTGCCACTTTGCGACAGAGCGCGGCTAATTGCCGGTCAAGTTCTCGGACACCAGCCTCGTAGGTGTAGCCGCGAATGAGGATCGGCCAAAGCGGTTCCGGGAATTCAATGGCATCAGAAGACAGTCCATGGGCGGCAAGTTGGCGTGGTAGCAAATGGCGACGGCCAATCTCGCGTTTCTCTTCTTCGGTGTAGCCTTCGATCTCGATCACTTCAAGGCGGTCGCGAAGCGCACGTGGCACAGTTGCCAGGGTGTTGGCTGTAGCAATAAAGAGAACACGCGAGAGGTCATAGGGGACATCAAGGTAATGGTCGGTAAAGTGCTGGTTCTGCTCGGGATCAAGGACTTCGAGTAATGCTGCTGCCGGGTCGCCACGGTAATCAGACGCCAGCTTGTCAATCTCGTCGAGCACGATAACCGGGTTGATGGTTCCCGCGCGTCGCATCGCTGTGATGATTCGTCCGGGATAGGCCCCGATGTACGTCCGGCGATGACCTCGAATTTCTGCTTCATCACGGACCCCGCCGAGGCTGACGCGGGCAAACGCGCGACCAAGCGCCTGGGCGATTGATCGACCCAGACTCGTCTTGCCAACACCTGGTGGTCCGACAAAGCAGAGAACTGTTGCCTGCGTGGGCGGTCGACCGGCGGTCAACTTGCGAACAGCAAGAAATTCGAGAATGCGTTCCTTCACATGCTCGAGCCCATAGTGCTCGCGCTCAAGTACGGCTTGGGCGTGCTCCAGATCGAGATTGTCAGTGGTTTCTTCATTCCATGGCAATGCCAGGAGTGTTTCGATGTAGGTGCGCACAATGGCGCCTTCAGATGAAGCGTTTGGCATATGCTCAAGGCGGTCAACTTCACGGAGGAGGCGTTCAGCAACGTCATTGGGCAGCGATCGCTCTTGGATGCGTTGACGGAGTGTGTCAGCTTCACTCTCGGTGCTGCCAGAGAGTTCGTGGTAGATGACCTTCAGTTGTTCGCGGAGATAGAACTCCCGTTGACTCCGGTCGATTTGTTCTCGAACGCGGTCTTTAATGCGTTGCTCAAGCTCGCTGATTTCGACTTCGCCGGCAAGAAGGATCGCAAGTTGTTCAATTCGTGCAAGTGGATCGAGTAATTCAAGGAGGCGTTGCCGCGTTGGCATATCGCGGACGATGTGCGAGGCGAGCATGTCCGTGAGGACATGTAAATCCTCAGCGTTTTCGAGGATTGACAGCATATCGTCGCTGAGGTGTCCTCCTGCAGCACGATACCGGTCAAGCAGTGTGCGGAGGTATCGTAGCTGTGCTGCAGCTTCGCGAGGCGGCGGTTGGGGCTCGGCTAATGGCTCAGCACGTGCGAGGAGATAGCCATGTTGGGTATCAAGATGGAGCAAGTGAACGCGTTGCTGGCCTTCGAGTCGAACTTCGTAACCACCACTCGTTCGTGGTTCCTGCGCGAGGATACGCACGAGGGTTCCAACCTCAAAGATGTCATCAGGTCCAGGATCATCGCAGTCAGCGTCACGTAATCCAACGACGATGAGATGGCCGTCGTAGGAAGCTGCGGCTTCAAGGGCCTGAATTGATCGTGGCTTACCAACAAGCAAGGTCACAATTGTATGTGGGAAGATGACAGCTTGACGCAGCGGGAGCACTGGGTAACGCGCGGCATAGAGTTCGTACCGGCTATTGACCGGCATGCTACGCTGCCTCCTTACACCTTGCTCAGCGACCCGTCTCGCGCTTTCGGGTCGTCGACGGCAGGGGAGATTGTGCCAGCCTGCTTGCTCCATGACAAGCGGGCAATGGTTCGGCTGGAGGTGTGCTGCGTGATTGAGCCCAGCGCGTTTCCTGGACGAAGAAGCCCAGTGTGCTCGCAGCGAAGAGACCAAGGAAGGCAGTTGCCCCAGAAGTCAAGGTAATCCCGATAAGGTCGGCGATCAAACCAACGGCAAGGGGTGAAAGGGCTTGCCCGCTATCACCGATTAACCGCCAGATGCCGAGGAACTCTCCTGTCCGGCCTTCGGGTGCGAGATCAGCACCAAGGGTCATCATTGTGCCGGAGCCAATGCCGTTACCAAAGCCGATCAGAAGGCCAGCTGCACAGAGGGTCCAGTAGCTGGTGGTGAAGGGGATAAGCCCCATGCCAAGGCCGAGGAGCAGGAATGACGGGATTGCAGCCGCTTTCCTTCCCCAACGGTCCATGATCATGCCGGCTGGGATAAAAAGTGACATGTCGAGGAAGGAGGATGCGCTAATAATGACGCCGACCTGAGCGGCATCGAGGCCGAGAATATCTCTCCCATAGAGTGGGATAACGATGTAGCGTGCTTGGCGGATCATCTGGGCAAAAATCTGTGCAGTGCCAGCGGTGAGCAACTCGCGCCAGCGCAGCTGGATGATTTCGCTAATCACTGCCAACGATAAGCGATGAGCTCCAGGAGCCGGACGCAGGTTGGGCAGTTCGGGCACGGCAATTGCAAAGCCAGTCGCCCCGAGAGCAAGTATGCCGGCAACAAGAATAGCTGTGCCGAGGCCAAAGTCGCGGCCGACGAACCCACCAACGGCTGGACCAACGAACCATCCCAGCCGATTAATCCCGCCAAATACCGAGATAACCCGCCCACGGGACTCGACTGGAACTGCCTGCGCAATATAGGCATGCCGTGACAGTCCCCAGAAGGCAGTGCCGATACCTGCAAGAAGACGATCGATGATTAACTCTGGTGCACTCTGGGCAAAGGCCAGCGCAATTGTCCCGGCGGCAAAGAGTCCGCATCCAATGACCATGGCGCGGCGATGACCAATCCTTGGCAAAAGAAGTCCAACAGGGACGTCCATGAGCAGTGTGCCGATCCAAGCTGCCGAGACTGCCAACCCTGCGAGGCTGTAACTTGCGCTGAAATGCCGAGCATAAAGCGGTAGGATCGGCACCATTGCTCCTTGCCCAAAGGCGAGCAGGGCGGTCGGAAGATAGACAGCTGCAAGGAGGTGTCGATTGAACGACCGAGATGCCTGCTGTTGCACTGCCCCTGTACACCCTTTCCGGACGCCCGCTGGGCGCGCTGGTATCCTAGCGCGCTCACGGCCGGATGCCAACACGACGAAGACTTACTGCGCTTCAGTCAAGAGCGTTTGGACAATATCCGGAGCTTTGAGACCACTTCCGGTCAGGACAATAACAATTGGGCCGTCCGGCAAAGGGATGCCACGCGCAACTACTTGACAAAACGCTGCAGCACCGAGCGCTGCTGTCGGCTCAACAAAGAGTCCCTGGCGCCAGAGCAGACGCAGTGCAGCAACAAGTGATGCTTCGGTTACTGCTTCAGCCCAGCCGTGGCTAGCTCGTAAGATCGTAAGCAACTGCTGACCGCGCGGTGGATTGCCGATTCGGGCGCCTTCTGCGAGGGTTGGGCCGGGAGATACTGGGGTAACCTCTTGCGCGTTCGCTACCAGTGCCTGGACGAGTGGCGCGCAGGCGGCTGGCTGAGCTGCAACGAGGTAAGGTGGCACTACACCGAGGTCTTCCGCAGCGCGCCAGGCCCCGGCAAGGAGACTCCCACCTCCAACCGGCAGAAAACATATCGCTGGCATGCGTCTCCCAAGCTGTTCCCACGTTTCAAGGAGCCACGTCTTGGTGCCTTCGACGAACAAGGGATGCCAGTTATGGCTCGCGTACAATGTGCCAGGTTCTTCGGCGGCATGTTGCGCGGCCGTGGCGGCAGCTTCGCGTGATCCTTCGACAAGCGTGATCATGGCTCCATAGGCACGCGTCTGGGCAAGTTTTGCCGACGATGTTGATGCTGGCGCGAAGATGTGACATGTCATGCCGGCAGCAGCGCAGTACGCGGCAAACGCTGCGGCAGCATTACCCGACGAATCGACAATCAGCGTCTCAACACCAAGATGTTTCGCAAGGCTTACCACGACACTTGCGCCCCGGTCCTTGAATGAACCGGTTGGCTGCAAGAAATCGAGTTTGAACCAGACAGGATGACCAGCAAGTTCGCCAGCGACAAGTGGCGTTTGCCCTTCACCCAAGGAAATAGCATTGACAGCGGGTACAGGCAACACCGAAGCATAACGCCATAAGGTGCCCTCGCCAGGGCTGGAGACGACTGATACGG
This sequence comes from Thermorudis peleae, assembly GCF_000744775.1. Classification (NCBI taxonomy): domain Bacteria; kingdom Pseudomonadati; phylum Thermomicrobiota; class Thermomicrobia; genus Thermorudis; species Thermorudis peleae. Next base: position 852,644 of record NZ_JQMP01000003.1, read on the forward strand.
GCGTTGAAGTTGGATGTGTAAGTCCCCATGCTGCACCACAGGTAGGACAGCACCATGCACGCGTTGTGAGCTGCTCAGTGGTTTCGCAACGGCTGCAGTGATACTGCCACGGCTGCATGGTTGATCCCTTCTTGACGGCTACAGCTGAGCGGCCGTACTCTACCCCCATCATAGCTGGTGGCTGCAACAAAGCAGGAAGGGGACAAGAATGTCAGAGCAACTGCTGCCGTACTCTCGTATGACAAGGCGAACGCTCATCAAGGGAGCATTCGCGAGTACAATCGCTACCCAGCTTGCCCTATGGCGCGGATTCGGAGTTGGAGCCAACGCGAAGCCCCGTGAAGTGACCCTAGCAAATTTGGAAGAGGCCACCGTTGCCGATCTCCGAGCTGCATTAGACCAAGGCAAGGTTTCGGCCTATGGCCTGACCCAGGTGTATCTTGCACGGATTGCTGAGCTGAATCCGCTCCTCAACGCGGTAATCGAAGTCAACCCCGATGCCGAAGCAATAGCTGCAGCGCTTGACAAGGAATTGCGCGAGAAAGGGCCGCGGAGTCCGCTCCATGGCATTCCTGTCTTACTGAAAGACAACCTGGATACGGCGGATAAGCTCTCGACGACAGCTGGTTCCCTCGCACTGGTTGGCGCAAAGCCACCAGCTGACTCGACTGTCGCAGCACGGCTCCGGGCTGCAGGCGCAGTCATCCTCGGTAAGGCTAACATGAGTGAGTGGGCAAACTTCCGGAGCATCCGTTCCTCGAGTGGTTGGAGTGCCCGTGGTGGCCAGGGGCGTAATCCGTATGCACTTGACCGCAATCCCTGTGGCTCGAGTTCGGGTTCGGCCCAAGCGGTTTCAGCGAACCTGGCAGCGATCTCGATTGGCACCGAAACAGATGGATCAATCGTTTGCCCATCGTCAATCTGCGGGGTCGTCGGTCTCAAGCCAACCGTTGGGCTTGTTAGCCGCAATGGTGTCATCCCGATTGCTCATAGTCAGGATACTGTCGGGCCGATTTGTCGCACCGTTGCTGACGCTGCTGCCGTGCTCAGCATTATCGCTGGGCCGGATCCGCAAGATCCTGCGACTGCGGCAAGTGCGGGACATGCGCCGCAGGACTATACCCGATATCTTGATCCCCAAGGACTCAAAGGTGCTCGTATTGGTGTGGCGCGGCAGACGTTCTTTGGCTATAGCCCAGCAGCTGACGCCGTCATTGAAGAAGCGATTCAAGTTATGCGTGACCTTGGAGCTGAAATCATTGACCCAGCTGATATTCCTACCGCGCAGCAGATTGCTACGAGTGATGCAGAGCTCACTGTGCTCCTCTATGAGTTCAAACATGATATCGCTGCCTATCTTGCGCGCTTAGGGCCCGATTTCCCCATGAAAACGCTTGAAGATCTCATCCGCTTTAATGAAGAACATGCTGACCAGGAGTTAAAGTGGTTTGGGCAAGAGTTGTTCCTCATGGCTCAGGAAAAGGGACCACTGACCGACCCAGCTTATCAGCAGGCTCTGGCTGAGGAGCGACGCCTTGGGGGGCGGGATGGTATCGATGCGGTCATGGACAAGTACCGGCTTGATGCTCTCGTGGCGCCCACTGGGAGCCCGGCTTGGACCATTGACTTGATCAATGGTGACCATTTCTTAGGAGCAAGTTCGTCTCCAGCTGCAATCGCGGGGTATCCGTTGATTACAGTTCCGGCTGGCTATGCCTTTGGGTTGCCAGTGGGGTTAACCTTTATGGGACGCGCCTTTAGCGAACCGACACTCATTCGACTGGCCTATGCGTTCGAGCAAGCGACACGCGTACGCAAGCCGCCACAGCTCTTACCGACAATACCAATGGACTAATGGCTCGTACCAGCCAGTTGGCCGGGGAGTTCTAACCCCGGCCAGCTGGCGTTTCCCTACCTGTCACCGGAGTTCGAAAGGCGCCACAATCATCCCATAGTATCGTGGTGCTTCATAGCTCAGCACGGTGCCGTGCATTGGAACTCGTCGCATAACGCCAGCAAGCATGAGTGTTTGCCATAATCCGTCAATGGCGGCATTGGCTACTTCCTCATCAGAAAGGTCAAGCAAGCGTTCCAGGTCATTTGCCTGTAAGGCTTCAACCACAGCCTGGTCGACACGCGCTGCATCGGGATGGAAGCCGTAGGGGCCATCTGCGCGATGGGTATGTGCCCAATCGCACGAAGCGATGAAGGCCACTCGTCGCCCGTCGGCCTCAACAGCTTCAGCCACCGCTTCACCAAAGGTGATCATTGCTGTACGCGGTAACGCGCGTGAGGGAGTCACAATCACAACTGGTGGCCCTGGATCATGCTCTGGCGTTGGGGCAAGCACATTCCCGTAACCAGGCATATCTTGGCCATAGCCAAGAAACCAAAGCGGTGTTATGACCCCCCAGTCAAGAGGAATGACGCTCTGATCACGGCGATTGCCTGCAAAACCAGCAAGAGCGATCGGTACACCCGCGGCAGTCGCGCGCTGCGCGATCCGGTCGGTTAACTGGCCATCGACGGGCACGTTCATCTCGATCTTGCGATCATGCCACCACAAAGTGCCAGCGCCGCGAGCCGTATTAGCAAGGCAGATATGCCCTTCCACACGGACACCGTGCGGTGTTGCAACGACAAGCACATCAGGATGTGACGCAGCGCAGCGACGCCCAAGCTCTTCCATCGCTGCACGTGTGTGCAGCGCACCTTCCGCATCGTCGCTCAGTGCTGGAATAATTGGGAACCCATGCGGTGCCACAGCCCCAAAAACGATTGGCATCGCAAACCTCCTTCCCTGTTCCCACCAGGCAGTATCAGGCAGCCGGCATGCAGCGTCAATGTGTCGCCTCGGCGTCACCGTTTTGTTCAAGGTAGAGAATGCCTGCGTGGTCATCGTATGCAAAGAGCTCAGCGTATCGCCCCCAGTCGATTGCCGTATCGAGTTGCCGTCGTGCCTCAACAGGACTGAAGGTCTCTTCGAGCCGCTGAATGAAGGGTTCCTCGGCAAGCCGATGCCGTGGTAAGCTGCGCAGCGCCGTCACAATCTCACGAATCAATTCGATGCGGTCGAGTGCTTGACGGCGGAAAATCGCTTTCTTCTCAAGGACGTCCGCTTCAGCAAAGGCTGAGCCGACTGGTGTGAGCGTAACGTCACCCTCAAGTACTTCGACGAAATCGAGCAGGTCAGCTGCTTCAACAAGTGGCAACAACTCGTCGACCTCAAGCTGTAACTCACGCGCGAGTTCGTAGAGATCTTCCCGCCCACCAAGAGCGGCCAGACGTTCAATAAAGCCAGTCAATTCTCCAATGCTCACATGAGGGAGCATCTGATAGGTGGGAACTTCGGCAGTCTGCAGCACGCGAGCCTGTGGGAGCAATGCGGTAATATCCTCGTGCGGATTCGTCATAATGCGGTAAATGGTGTCGACAAGTTGTGCATGCGCTTCTCCCTTGGCGAGACGCTCAGCAACGGGAAGACCCGGGAGTTCGACCCGAATTCTCCCCGGGTTTGCGCTAAAGATTAGTAACCGATCGGCCATACTGACCGCCTCATCGATGTTGTGGGTGACCATCAGGATTGCCTGCGTGGGGATCTTTCGAGCAAGCCAGAGGTCAAGCAGTTCATGGCGAAGGTTTTCTGCAACGAGGACATCCAGCGCTGAAAATGGTTCGTCCATAAAGAGGATCTCTGGTTCTCCGACAAGCGCACGGGCAAACCCGACCCGCTGCTTCATCCCTCCAGAAAGCTCACGCGGATACGCGTGCTCGAATCCATCAAGCCCGATAAGATCGATAATCGCCAATGCACGTGCTCGTCGCTCAGCTTCCGGTAAATGTTTGTGGAGGAGCCCAAGCTCGACGTTTTGGAGGACCGTCAGCCATGGGTAGAGAGCGAACGACTGGAAAACCATTGCCACGTTCGGATTCACACCTTGCAGGGGTTGGCCATGGAGGAGCACGCGCCCGCTGGACGGCGGGATGAGGCCTGCGAGGATACGCAGCAACGTTGACTTTCCTGACCCGGATGGGCCAAGCAGAGCAACAAATTCTCCAGCTCGTAAGTCGAGCGTAATACGGTCAAGCACAAGAATACGGTTGCCATCCTGCCCGTAGTACTTCGTCACGTCCTGTGCTCGTAACAGAACAGGGGCCTCGTTGGTCGGACGGCGAACTGGCACGGTCTGTACCATCGTGCTTCTCCTTTCTGGTTAATCCAGTCGGAAGCGTGTTGCTGCCAGGCGGTAGAGCCTGCGCCAAAATGCACGATTCAGCAGGACGACAACGACTGCCATGGTGAGTGTTGCAGCGAAGAGTTCGGGGTAGTTCCCTGCATTCGCGCTCGCAGCAATCAGTGCGCCGAGCCCTGATGTCTGATAGACCTGGTCCTGAAAAGTGACATACTCAGCGACGATTGTGGCGTTCCACGCACCACCAGCTGCCGTAATCAGTCCAGTAATGAGGAAAGGGAAAATAGCCGGCAGAATCAGAATGCGCCAGCGGTGCCAGCCAGTCAGGTGATAAATTGCTGCGGCCTCTTTCAAATCATTCGGAATGGCCATGGCACCGGCAATGACGTTGAAGAGCACGTACCACTGCGTGCCGAGCAACATCAATGCGATAGCAGCGACGTCAAGACCTCCAGGGAGATGGAGCAAGAGCAGGAGTAAGGCTGGAAAGAGGGCGGTTGCGGGAATTGAGGCAACCATTTGGACGATTGGCTGAATCTTTGGGGCCCATCGTGGACTTAATCCAACGGCAACGCCCACTGGAACAGTCCAGATGACTGCAATCAGCAGAGAAGCAGCAACGCGCAGGAATGAGAGCCCAGCATCCTGTGCAATCGTTGCCCACGCTGTTACTGGAAGCGCAATCAAGAGGTGGCCTGCTGCACGCACTCCCCAGCCGATGAGGAGTAGTATACCGAGACCGGCGAAGGTAGCGAATGTCCATCGCCATACTGTGCCTGGCGGTGAAATAGCATCGCTTGAAGCTGGAGATGGCTCGCCGGCAAAGATCCGGTTCATGAGCCGGTCAAGAGAGCGAGCAGTTGGGGCAACGAGGTGGTCACGTGCCCACGTGAGAAGAAGCGAGCGCTGCAGAATTTCAAGCACCCATGATGATGGCGTGACTAAGCCGGTCGTTTGTTCAACCTTGAAGCGGTCGGCCCATGCTAACAGGGGGCGCCAGAGAAACTGGTCGAGGAGGACAATCACAATAATGAGTGCGAGCAAGCCGAGTCCAAGTGCATGGAGGTCACCTCGGTCAGCTGCAACCTTGAGATAGGCACCCAGGCCAGGAAGCAGGAAACTTTGCTGCCCAAGAGTGAATTGCTCCGATGCCATAAGAAAGAACCAGCCACCAGCCCAGCTCATCATTGAATTCCACAGCAGGGGAATGAGGCCGAATGGAAGCTCAAGCCGTGTGAAGCGCTCCCATGGCGTTAGTCGGAAAAGCCGAGCGACTTCACGGAAATCTTGCGGAATCGTGATCAGTGATTGATAAAAGCTAAAGGCAAGATTCCATGCTTGACTCGTGAAAATCAACACAATTGCTGCAAGTTCCGTTCCTAAACTGCGGTGTGGGAAGAGCGTCACGAGAGCAAGCACGACGCCAGGCATAAACGAGAGAATGGGAATGCTCTGCAAGATGTCGAGTAATGGTACGAGTACTCGCTCGGTTGCTTTACTCGCCACAGCGATCCGTGCATAGAGCAGGCTAAACGAGAGCGCAAGTACATAGGCAAGGGCCATGCGCGAGAGCGAAAAGAGTGCATACTGCGGCAGTACCCAGGGGGAGAGACTGATTGCTGTTGTCGGCGTGAGCGGAGCCGTCCATCGCTCGGCGATCCGGATGATCCCGTAGATGCCAAGAACCAGCATGATGGCGAGCAACAGATCGATCCACCATGCTGAGCGGACGTGGCGAAGTGGCTGGCGATGGACGATAAAGGGCCAGACACGCGAAATCACGCGGCACCTCCTTATCACGAAGCTCCCTTGGAGTACATGCCGCCCCTACCAGTGAGGGGCGGTGTGCCGCGTGATGATCGAGGGAAATGTGCTAGGTCAGCTCACCAGCCCCACCGGTAGGAACGGCTGACGTCGCGGACTTGGGCCGTCGTCGTGCATTGCTTCCGTTCCTCCGAGGTCCCTGCACTGGCTGGAGCGCACCAATGATGCGCGCCAGCGGTTGGAGTGTACGCCGAGGTGTGCAGAGGGCGCAAGGGGATAAAACAGAGAACGCTTGCCTGGTTTTCAGAGCCAACGGATGTGGCGGAAAAGTGCAAACAACCCAATGACAAGAACAGCCATGCCGGCAAGGACCGCGTAGTATCCCCACCAAAGGTTAAGCTCCGGCATGTTCTTGAAGTTCATCCCATAAATGCCGGCGATGAGCGCTAGTGTCATCAAGATGATGCTCCAGGCTGTGAGCGTGCGCATTACCTGGTTCAGCTGGTTTGAGGTCACCGAAAGATGGGCTTCCAGCATGCCCGCCAGCAGATCTCGATAGGTATCAACCGTGTCAAGAATGCGCAGGACATGGTCATAGAGATCTTGAAAGTACAACATCGCGTCGTCACCAAAAGGTTGTCATCGAAGCGCAGGAATGCATTGAGTGCGTCACGCTCCGGGGCAAGAATTCGCCGCAAGGTAAGAAGGGTTTTGCGGAGACGAAAGAGATCACTGAGGACAGCATTATTTGCACTTGCAATAATGGCTTCTTCGATTTCTTCCGCTTGCTCAGCTAACTGGTCAAGAAGAGTAAAGTATTGATCAAAAAATGTGTCAAGAATGGTATACAGCAGCAGGGCAAGATGGGAAAGGTGCGGGTTCATCTCTGCCTGCTGCTGCCATCGCTCGGCGATGGAGGCAAGTTCAGGACAGGGAGCGCGATGAATCGTCACGAGATAATTTTTGCCGATAAAGAAATTAATTTCTTGATACTGTAGAGGAGGCCCTCCTGCTAGGCGTACTGCGTAAAAGACGAAGAAGAAATAGTGATCGTATCGATCGAGTTTCGGCCGCTGATGAGCCTTCTGTACATCTTCAAGAGCAAGGGGATGGAAGCCGAACTCACGCTGGAGAAGAGCAATGTCATGCTCAGTGGGTTGCTCAATATCGAGCCAGAGCAATCCTTCATCCCGCGCAATGATCTGATCAATTTCATCAACACTTGGTAAGCGCCGTGTCCCTTTTTCAAGGAGTACCGCAATGTGCGCTGGCATTACTGTCCCGTTCAACGCTTTATGCCATACTGCGTCGGTTGACTATGCTCCTGTCCATTGTGGTGTACGCTTCTGCAAGAAAGCACACATCCCTTCTTGTGCATCAGCGGCGAGTGCGTTCAGTGCCATAACCTCTTGGGCATAGGCGTAGGCTTGTGCTTGGGTCATCTCGAGCTGATGATAGAAGGCCTGCTTCCCAATGCCAACAACCAACGGACTGGCTTGCCGGATCTTCTGTGCCAATGCCCAGGTTTCCTCTGCGAGGCGCTCGGCTGGCACAACACGGTTAACAAGCCCAAATTGGTACGCTTCTTGTGCTGAGATGGGTTCACCCGTGAGCAACATTTCAAGCATCTTCTTGCGCGGTAGGTTGCGGCTGATTGCTACCATCGGTGTCGAGCAGAACAGTCCAATCTTGACCCCTGGTGTGGCGAACTTGGCATCTTCTGCTGCGACGACAAGGTCGCAGGTTGCCGCGAGCTGGCATCCTGCCGCGGTCGCCACTCCATGCACTTGTGCAATAACTGGCTGCGGGATTGATTGAATTGTTTCCATTAATGTCGTGCAGACGGTAAAAATCCGGCGATAGGTCGGGACATCGCCACCGATCATCTCATTCAGGTCGTGGCCAGAGCAAAAAACTGGCCCATTGCCGCGGAGGATCACAACCGCAAGAGAAGAATCTTGCCCAATCTCCTTGAAGCAGTCGGTGAGCTCTTGCATGTGCTCGAGCGAGAGAGCATTGCGCTTCTCCGGCCGATTCATTGCGACAATTGCAATGCCATCTTGGCTATCAAAGAGAATATTGGTATAGTGCTTTGTTGCGATCGCCATCGTGTGCCTCCCCTGTGCGGTCTGCCTTGCTTCGCCTTTAACGATACGCTCTACAAGAAAACAGCACAATGTCTGACTAGCGAAGAAAGACGTGGCGCTTTCTCTGCCCCGTCTTTCTCGTTTGCCAGCATGCTCGCTGATCGAGTATAGCGATGTCGCGATGCTCTCCAGCGAAGTCTGCTGTTATTCGGTGAGGGGCGTGGTGCCTGTCTAGACACGATGTTGGGATACTCCGCAAGACCTTTCCTCAGCACGTGTCACGTACACGATGAGAGGGAAAACGTTGGTTGCTGGAGGATGGACATGCTCACTAGACTTCTTGAGTAAGGAGGCGCATATGCCGAGTAGTGATCAACCAGCATCGCATGTTACCCTACAGCTTACCGATATGGCATTTCAGGGGGCAGCCATCGGCCGCCTTGATGGTCGTGTTGTCTTTGCGGAATATGGGATTCCTGGGGAAACGGTCGAGGTTGCAATTGAGAAGGAGCGGCGCGACTATAGCCTTGGGCGCGTTATTGCAGTGCATGAGCCATCCCCCAATCGTGTGACACCGCCGTGTCCGTACTTCGGCGTTTGCGGCGGTTGTCAGTGGCAGCATATTGACTATGCTGCGCAGCTTGAGTACAAGCAACACATTGTCAGCGAGCAGTTACGGCGCATTGGAAAGTTTGTGGATCCTCCAGTCTTTCCCACTGTGCCTGCTCCTGAGCCGTACGGTTACCGGAATCACGCCAGGTTTACCGTAGGCCCCGAAGGGAAACTAGGGTTTATTGCACGACCAGGGGCTGGACGGCGATTCATCCAAATCGACCAGTGTCTCTTAATGCATCCGCGCATCAATGCTGTACTTGCTCAACTTCAGGGCCGCGCTTTTGTCAAGCATCAGGTGGTTGTGCGATATGGCGTGCATACTGGGCAACTACTTGTCCAGCCCGACCTTCATGAGCTGGTCCCTACTGTGCCCTCTGGGCAGCCCTGGTATGAGGAGGAGCTACTTGGCCATCGCTTCCGTATTTCGGCCTCGTCATTTTTTCAAGTGAACACGAAGCAGGCCGAGCAACTCGCTCGCTTAGTTCGAGAACGACTGACACTCACGGGAAATGAGGTTCTTGTTGATGCCTATGCTGGCGTCGGCACGTTTGCAGTGTTTCTTGCGCCATTTGTGCGTGAAGTCATTGCCATTGAAGAGTCGCCATCAGCGGTGAGCGATGCACGAGTAAACTGCAGCGGGTCGGCGAATATCCGGTATGTGCAGGCCAAGGTTGAAGATGTGCTGGGCTCGCTTGAGGAACAGCCTGATGCCATTATCCTTGATCCGCCTCGCGTTGGCTGTCATCCTCGCGCATTGAGTGCGGTGTTGGCATTACGCCCACGTCGTCTTGTCTATGTCTCCTGTGATCCATCGACGTTAGCCCGCGACTTGCGTCGTCTGTGTGATGGTGGCTACATACTGCGTGACGTCACGCCAGTTGACATGTTCCCTCAGACATACCATATCGAGTCAGTTGCAACATTGGAGTTAGCAGAATCGTGACCAACCTTGTCCTTGCTTCGGCATCGCCGCGGCGACGTGAGTTGCTTGCGCTGCTCGGGTTGCCCTTCGAGGTCGCTCCGGCCGATCTTGCTGAGCCAATGCCAGAACAGACGCGACGGCCTGAACGCGTAGCGCGTGCACTGGCGCGGGCGAAAGCGCAAGCGATTGCAGCGCGCTATCCTCAGGCCGTTGTTCTCGCAGCTGATACCGTCGTTTGTGATCGCGGCTATCTCCTTGGCAAGCCAGCTGATGAAGCTGAGGCATGGGCACTCTTGCGCCAGCTTCGTGGGCGGTGGCACCGGGTGATTACAGCAGTGGCAGTAGCGCGCGGACGACGCCTCTGGATTGACCATGCACGAACCTGGGTACAGATGCGCTGCTATCAGGATGACGAAATTGCGGCGGCTATTGCCCGTGGGGAGCCATTTGACAAGGCCGGGGGGTATGCCATTCAAGATCCGCTCTTCCGGCCAGTTCGTTGCTTCCGTGGTTGTTATTGCAACGTCGTGGGGTTACCCCTTGCACTCGTTGAGCAGCTGTTGCTGCGTGCTCACGCATTACCTCAAGACTGGACAGTTGAGCCCCGGCAGCCTGCGTGCGTAAACTGTCCGCTCTACTGCGCTTTTTCCGCGAGAGAACTTCCACTACAACAACCCAAGGCGATGAAGGACGAGAATGAGAATGAGGAATGTCCAGAGGACGAGCATTCCGCTGATACCGGCGACGCCGGCAGCGATTGCAGTGAGGGGAACAGCCATCACGAGCAAGGTCATAATGAGCGCAGGGTTCCGCGACGTCGAGGGTTGCCACCGGGTTCGGCGGCGTAGATGCTCTTCGACGATCTTGGCTGCATACTGTTCGACTTCTTGTCGAATCAGCGGACGGAGCGCTTCAACCAGCGATTGAGCGACAGCATCGCGATACTCTGGTCCAAGCTCGTGAAGGGCATCGAGATGGACCGCGATTTCTTCCTGGAGCGCTCGCTCGTCCAGGGAGGATGTGCTGCTGTCCCGTGTTTGGTAGGACCGCCGTGCTCGCGGCTCACCACTTGGCATGAGACGCCTGCTCCTCATGGTCGAAGTGTAACGCAGCTAGGACGATCCGCAAAACTGTCTCTTCTACCACACACGTCATACAACAGCGAGACCTCGGCCTATTGCTTCTGAGATCGTAGCATTCAACAGCCGATCCGTGTGTGCCCGTGTTCGTTGGCTTGACGCTGTGCCGTAGCTTTGCTACACTCTTGAGGACTGCCCTGGAGGCAGGAATGTACGGACACTGGGCAGGACGTATGCACCAACTTGAATTGAACCAAGCCAATATGTGGAAGCAAGGGCCTCTGGATTCAGCCCGAATCCAGAGGCTTTTTTTTAGCACTCCACAGCTCTCGCTCCATCTTCGCGGAGTACGAGTCGTTGATCCGGCACGTGGATGGGATGGTGTTGCCGATCTCCTCGTGCGCGAGGGGCGGCTCGAAGCTTATGGCTTGCACATCCCGGTGCCCGAGGGCATCCCTTCGCTCGACGGCCATGGACTTGTGGTTGGGCCAGCGCTCGTTGATATCCATGTCCATCTGCGTGATCCTGGCTTCCCTGAGAAAGAGACACTGGAGTCAGGGGCGTGCGCTGCTGCTCATGGCGGTTTTGGGACGATCTGTTGCATGCCCAATACTGAGCCACCGCTTGACCAAGCAGAACGAATTGCTGACATCCGCGCCCGAGCACGATCATTACCTGTTCGCGTCATGCCGATCGGGACGATTTCCCAGGGACGCAAGGGCGAAGTGCTGGCTGATCTTGAGAGCATGGCTGAAGCAGGTGCGGTCGGTTTTTCCGATGATGGTGACAGCACGCGATCGGCTGCAGTCATGCGCCAGGCTTTAGCATGGTCGGCTAGCTCTGGCTTGCCGATCATGGTGCACTGTGAAGAGCCAACGCTGTCACGTGGTGGCGTGATGCATGATGGAGAGGCAGCCCGGGCGTTAGGCTTGCCAGGTATTCCCGCCCTTGCAGAAGAACTGATTGTGCTACGCGATCTCGAACTTGCACGGGAAACTGGGGGATGGTTGCATGTCCTGCATGTGACAACGGCTCGTGCTGCGGCGATGGTGCGTACTGCCAAGCGGGCAGGAGTGCGTGTCACCGCTGAAGTAACGCCGCATCACCTGCTCATGACCGATTGGTGGGTCGCTGGACAGCGGCGCTTTGTTGGCGAAGACACAGTGGAGATTGGCCCTTCGCCTGATCCGCATGCCAAAGTTAATCCGCCGCTGCGTCGTAAAGAGGATGCTCGTGCACTGCTCGCTGCTGTTCTTGACGGCACGATTGATTGCTTCGCAACTGACCATGCTCCTCATCACGCGGCCGCAAAGCCTTCGGATCTCACCCGTGCAGCGTTTGGAATGATCGGGTTGGAGTTTGCCCTACCGTTGCTGCTGCGTCTTATTCACCGTGGTGTGCTCTCGTGGCTCCACTTCTTTGATCTCTTTGCTACCCGCCCCGCCACACTGTTCCGCCTGCCGGGAGGTGTCTTGAGGCCGGGAGCCCCGGCCGATGTCGTGGTGATCGATCCAATGGTTACCTGGCAGGTGAAGCCTGAGGTTCTGGCTTCCCGAAGCGCAAATACCCCCCTGTTGGGGATGGTCCTTCAAGGTCGGGCTGTGTTGACAGTCGTGGATGGGAAGGTGGCATATGCCGATTCAGCAGCGTTGGCCAGGCGCGCTTGTTCTTGAGGATGGGCGGATTTTCCCCGGGATTCCCTTTGGGGCCCACAGTGATGCTGAGGGGGAAGCCGTTTTCACCACGGTGATGACTGGATATCAGGAAGTTGCGACGGATCCCTCGTTTTTCGGTCAAATCGTCTGCATGACGTATCCCCTGATTGGCAATTACGGTGTGGCCCCCGAGCATGATCAATCGCGCCGACCATGGATTGCCGGGATGGTCGTGCGCGAATACTGCTCGGAGCCGAGTCACTGGCAGTCTGTTGAGACCTTTGGCGAATACCTGAAGCGCTACGGTATTCCGGCGCTCTACGGCGTTGACACACGTGCCTTGACACGGCATTTGCGCACGCGTGGTGTCATGCGCGCAGTTTTAGTTTCTGACCGGCGTGGCCGGAGTGATGACGAGCTTGTCGCCTTGGCTCGCCGCGCCTGGACGCCTGATCGCGAAGACGTTGTGCCCTCAGTGACCGGCGGAGTTCGCCGCTATGGGCCAGCTGATGGCCCACGGGTTGTCCTGGTTGACTGTGGTGTTAAGCAGTACATCATCACATCCCTCGTCATGCGTGGGATGCAGGTGTTCGTTGTGCCCTACGGAACGAGCGCCGAGGATATCCTGTCGCTTGATCCCGATGGCGTTGTGGTCTCTCCTGGCCCCGGCGATCCGGCTCGTGCTGCAGCAGCATTGCGCTCTGTGCACGATCTGGCGCTGTCAGGCACTCCATTTTTAGGAATCTGCCTCGGTCATCAACTGCTCGCGCGGGCCTTCGGTGGGCGGACGACCAAGCTCAAGTTTGGCCATCGCGGTGGCAATCATCCAGTCAAGGATCTCGTCACTGGCAAAGTGCGCATTACTTCCCAGAACCACGGTTACTGCGTTGAGCCAACGCCCACGCTCACGGAAGGTGGCTGGGAGATCTGGATGGTCAATGTCAACGATGGCACGGTCGAAGGGTTACGCCACCGCTCGTTGCCGGTCTGGTCGATCCAATTCCATCCAGAAGGATCTCCCGGCCCACAAGATAGCCAGGATCTCTTCGATGCCTTTGTTGCTCAAGTGCGCGAGCGCGCGCAGTCACGGCAGCCGGTAACGCTTGTCCAAACGTCGTCGGAGGTGTAATCCAATGGCACGCCTTGATGTGAAGACGGTGTTAGTGATCGGCTCTGGTCCGATCATCATTGGTCAGGCGGCGGAATTTGACTACTCAGGAAGCCAGGCCTTGCGAGCGCTGCGTGAGGAAGGCGTGCGCTCAATCTTGGTGAATTCCAACCCAGCCACGATTATGACCGATGAAGATATTGCTGACGTCGTCTATATTGAGCCGCTCAACGTCGACGTGCTGCATCGCATCATTGCCCGTGAACGCCCGGACGGGCTTTTGCCAACACTGGGTGGGCAGACAGGCTTGAATCTTGCCGTGCAGCTCGCGGAAGCCGGCATTCTTGAACGCTATAACGTGCGACTCCTCGGCACGCCGCTCGAAGCGATTCGGAAAGCTGAGGATCGACAGCTCTTCAAAGAATTCCTGATCAGTATTGGTGAGCCTGTCGTTGAGAGCACCATTGCCTATTCTGTTGAAGACGCGTTGGAATTCGCGAAAAAAGTGCCGCTGCCACTCATTATTCGCCCGGCTTACACGCTTGGTGGCACGGGTGGCGGTATTGCCATGACCGAGGATGATCTGGTACGTCTGGTACGGCGTGGGATCAATGCCAGTCCCATCGGACAAGTATTGGTCGAACGCTCCCTGCTTGGATGGAAAGAGCTCGAGTATGAGGTGATGCGTGATAGCAACGACACCTGCATCACTGTCTGCAACATGGAAAACATTGACCCCATGGGAGTCCACACCGGCGACAGTATCGTCGTTGCGCCAAGCCAGACGTTGAGTGACCGCGATTACCAGATGTTGCGTTCGGCCGCGCTCAAGATCATTCGCGGGCTCGGGATTGAGGGGGGCTGCAACATTCAATTTGCCCTTGATCCAAAGTCGTCACAGTACTACGTGATCGAAGTCAATCCGCGTGTTAGCCGGAGCTCTGCGCTCGCTTCAAAGGCAACAGGCTATCCCATCGCCCGAATGTCAGCCAAGATTGCCCTTGGGCGGACACTCGACGAGCTGGTTAACCCTGTAACCGGACAAACCAAGGCCTCGTTCGAGCCAGCGCTCGACTATTGCGTGGTGAAGATTCCGCGTTGGCCATTCGATAAGTTCAGCCGAGCTGACCGCACCCTGAGTAGCCAAATGAAGGCGACTGGGGAGGTTATGGCGATTGATCGCTCCTTTGAGGCGGCGCTCCAGAAGGCTGTGCGCGGCCTCGAGACGGAACAGCGCGATTTGCGGTGGGAGCATCCGGCTTGGGCTGATCCAACCGCGCTGGAAGAAGCGATTCGGTGGCCGAATGACTTGCGACTTTGGGCAATCACGGCAGCACTCCGTCGCGGCTGGGAGCCTGAGCAGATTAGCGAGCTCAGTGGCATTGATCCGTGGTTCACTCGGGCACTCCGTCGCATTGTGACGCTTGAGCGTCGACTAGCCCAGGAGCCGCTCACGGAAACGCTCCTCTGGGAGGCCAAGCGTGCTGGCTTTGCTGATCAAACCATTGCCGCATTGAATGGCTGCTCGATAACCGAAGTACGAACACTCCGCGATCAGTACGACCTTCACCCGGTATATAAAATGGTTGACACTTGTGCGGCGGAGTTTGCGGCGGCTACGCCATATTATTACAGCACCTATGAGATGGAAGATGAAGCGCCGCCGCTCGAGGGACCAAAGGCGGTCGTCATCGGCTCAGGGCCCATTCGTATTGGGCAGGGCATTGAATTCGATTATTGCAGCGTCAAATCCGCGCAGGCACTCCATCAGCGTGGTGTGGCTGCCATTATGATCAACAATAATCCCGAAACCGTTTCGACAGACTTCGACGCCTCCGATCGGCTCTATATCGAGGTGCTTGACGAAGAGAGTGTGATCGAAGTCCTCCGGCATGAACGAGGAGTAAATGCAACCTATCCTCCCGTTGTTCTCCAGTTCGGTGGACAAACTGCCATTAACCTCGCGCAACCCCTGGATGCTCACGGCGTGCCGATTCTCGGCAGCTCAGCAGAAACGATTGACATTGCGGAGGATCGACGGCGCTTCGAACGTTTCTTAGCTGAGCTTGGTATCCCTGAACCTCCCGGCGCGGGCGTGACCTCACTTGAAGAAGCCTTAGCGGTCGCCGAGCGAATTGGCTACCCGGTACTGGTACGGCCATCCTATGTCCTTGGTGGCCGGGCAATGGAAGTTGTCTATAGCGCTGAAATGCTCGAACGATACCTCCACGAGACTGCTGCGTTTGCCAGTGGCCGCCCAGTCTTGATCGACAAATATCTTGAAGGGAAAGAGCTCGAGGTTGATGCGATTTGTGACGGTGAAACTGTCCTCATCCCAGGGATCATGGAGCACATTGAGCGAGCGGGAGTCCATTCTGGCGACAGCTTTGCGGTTTATCCAGCACTGAGCCTTGACCCGCAGACAGTCAATACGCTTGTGACCTACACCACGCGGATTGCGCTAGCGCTTGGTGCCATCGGATTGATCAATATTCAATTTGTCTATCATCAGGGTCAGGTCTATGTCCTCGAAGTCAATCCTCGGGCGAGTCGAACGGTGCCTTTCCTCAGCAAAGTAACTGGTGTGCCAATGGTTGAGGTTGCTACGCGAATCATGCTCGGCGAATCGTTACGGGATCAGGGATACGTTGGCGGCTTATGGCCTCGACAACCACTTGTCGCTGTGAAGGCACCAGTGTTCTCAATGGCCAAGTTGCCAGGTGCTGAGGTTTCACTTGGCCCAGAGATGAAGTCAACCGGTGAAGCGATGGGCGTTGATCGCACATTCGCCGCTGCCCTCTACAAGGCAATGCTTGCGGCAGGATTATCGCTCCAGCCTCATTGTGGAGTGCTTGTTAGTCTCGCTGATCGTGATAAGCCTGTTGGCGTTGAGCTCGTCGCTGAGCTTGTTCGCATGGGCCATCCAATTTACGCCACTGCTGGAACGGCGGCGGCCTTACAGCAGGCGGGCTTACCGGTTGCGCAGGTCGCGAAGCGTATTAACGAGGGTTCGCCGAACGTGCTTGACATTATTCTTGATGGCACAGTGCGGGCTGTTATCAATACGCCTGGGCCAGACGACCACATGGTTCGTGACGGGTTCCAGATTCGTCGCGCGGCTGTTGAGCGTGGCATTCCCTGTATCACGTCAATCGACACTGCCCGGGCGCTCATTCAAGCGACACTTGCGGGCGGCGCTGCATTCTCTGTCCTACCGTTGCCGGAGTATCGCCAGCGGATCACCGCGGGTGTTGCGGCGGCCGAGGAGGAGCCTGTTTATGGTGAATAATCCACTGTTTTCGCTCCGTGCATGCCTGCGAGAGGTGGGTGCTCTCCAGGAGGGACATTTTCTCTTGGCTTCTGGCCGGCATAGCGACCAGTATGTGGAGAAGTTCGCGCTGCTTCGCCAGCCACGGCTAGTTGAAGCTGTCTGCGCGGCATTGATTGCGCGCCTACCCTGGCGTGATCAGATCGATGTTGTCGTTGGCCCGACGACAGGCGGGATCCTGCTTGCATATGAGGTTGCCCGCCAGCTTGGCGTTGCTGCTGCTTATGCTGAACGTGAAAGCGAAGGGGCAGCACGTCGCGTCTTCCGCCGGGGTACAACCTTTGATCCTGGCACGAGAGTGATGGTGGTTGATGACATCCTGACCACCGGCGGATCGGTACGGGAGACACTTGCAGCGCTCGAGCCGTATGGCGTCGAGGTACTTGGCATTGCTGTCTTGGTCGATCGCAGTACGACACCGGTGGTGTTTCCTGTTCCATTCCTTGCGCTCGAGCGACTTGAAATTCCAAGTTGGGAAGCTGCAGCGTGTCCGCTCTGCCGTCAAGGCGTGCCGCTGGTCAAGCCTGGGACGTCGTTGTCCGTGCAAGCGTGATCGATGCTCTCTGACGAGCACGCGCTGTCGTCTCTGACGACTCGCGCGTGCTCGTCGAGTTTATGAAATAGCTGTTTCTTGTGGAATATCAATACCAGATTCACGCAGCAGTTGAAGCAATGCTTCCTCGTCAAGAATTGGTACACCAAGTTGTTGCGCCCGCTGATATTTGCTGCCGGGATCCTCGCCAGCAAAGACGTAGTCAGTGTTGCGTGATACCGAACTCGTAACGGTGGCACCAGCAAGCCGTAACGCTTCTTCGGCTTGGCTGCGTGTCATTGATTGTAGCCGGCCGGTAAGCACGACCGTCTTGCCGACAAGTGGACCTTGACGCGTGCGTGTCTCTTCGCCTCGTTCTTCGCTCATTCGAACGCCAGCAGCACGGAACCGTTCGATCATTTCGCGGTTCCGTGGCTCCTGGAAGAACGTCACAATCGCTTGGGCAACCGTTGGTCCGAAGCCAGGCAGCGTGAGGAGTTCTTCGAGTGTTGCGCGCTCAATTCGGTCGATGCTGACGAACTGTTCGGCGAGGATCCGTGCATTGCGCTCGCCAACATGCCGAATACCGAGCGCGTAGAGGAAGCGTGCTAGCGGGCGTTCTTTGCTCCGCTCAATGGCCCGTTGAAGGTTTTCAACGCGTTTGGCTCCAAACCCCTCGAGCTGCCGAATGCGATTCCAATCCAAATAATAGATATCTGGCAGGCTCTGGATCAATCCAAGGTCGACGAAAAGTTCCGCAACCTTTTCGCCAAGTCCTTCGATGTCCATGGCATTGCGCGAGGCGAAGTGTTGGATGGAGGCCTTTAAGCGAGCCGGGCAATTGGGGTTCACGCAATAGCGATCAGCTTCGCCTTCGAGCCGAACTGCCTGTGCACCGCAAACAGGGCAGTGTTCTGGTGGGGTAATTGGTTGTTCATCTCCATCGCGTCGTGCAAGGATAACGGCAGTAATTTTAGGGATCACGTCGCCGCGTCGTTGGACAACAACGGCATCTCCAATCATCACGCCAAGCCGAGCAATTTCATCTTCGTTGTGGAGCGTGGCGCGCTCAATAACTGCTCCGCCAATCTCAACGGGCTCGAGAAGAGCAACAGGCGTAAGCTTACCCGTGCGCCCAACACTCCACTCCACACCACGGATAACCGTCGTCTTCTCAATTGCCGGGAACTTATAGGCTGTTGCCCAACGTGGTTCGCGTCCTACGACCCCAAGCTGGTCATACACTGTGCGGTCATCGACCTTAATGACGACCCCATCAGCTTCAAACGGGAGGCTTGCGCGCCGCTCTTGCCAGCGCATGCAGGCCTGCCAAACTTCATCAACCGAATGGTGAACCGTATAGTCGGGGACGACAGGGATACCAAGTTGGCGTAAGAAGTCAAGAGCCTCATGATGGTAGCGAGGTGGTTCTGTTCCTTCCCACACCCCGATGTCCCAGGCAGCGAAGCGCAGCGGGCGACTTGCGGTAATGCGCGAATCGAGCTGGCGCAGCGATCCAGCAGCGGCGTTGCGCGGATTTGCGAAAAGAGGCAGCGGGCGCTGGCCTGCTGCGGCGCGTTGCTCGTTCTGCTTTGCAATTTCCTCATTGAGGCGTTCAAAGTCAGCAACGTTCATGTAGACTTCGCCACGCACTTCGAGCACGCGTGGTAGCATCACACCCGGCGGAGGATAGAGACGTAAGGGGACACTTTTTATTGTTCGGATATTCGCCGTAACATCTTCGCCTTCAAACCCATCCCCGCGCGTTGCCCCGCGGGTGTAGACTCCGTTCTCGTAGATGATGGAGACTGCAAGGCCATCGACTTTTGGTTCTGTTACGAAGTCGAGGTTGGAGGCTTTCAAGAGGCGCATGACACGTTCCGCCCAGTTACGCAGTTCTGCCTCGGTGAAGACATTGCTGAGGCTGAGCATAGGAAGTGCATGACGAACAGGTTGAAATCCAGTGGCAGGAGGAGCGCCGACGCGTTGGGTGGGTGAATCGGGCGTAATGAGTTCTGGATACTGCGCCTCAAGCTGGCGCAATTCTTGCATCAAGGCGTCGTATTCAGCATCACTCACACTTGGCTGGTCGAGGACGTAGTACTCATAGTTGTATCGATGGATGAGTTTTCGCAACTCTTCGACTCGTGCAACGATTTCTGGCGGGACAGGCATCGCAGTCGACTCCTCACTTCCTCATGCCTGCGCGCTGAACGTCCTTGTGCTGCCGCAAGTATAGGTGACAGATGGGGTGTCCGTACACCTGGAGCAGGGTATGACTGAGGCTGACGTTGAGCGAGCGCAAATGGGAGAAAGCGCCTATGAGCGCCTTCGCCAGCGAGCCTACGAGTTTGTGCTGCGCAAGGGCGGTTGCGTCAGTGAACATGACTTGATTGCGCATGTCTTCGGAAGTGTTGGCAGCCTGAGGATCTGGCAGCCGCTGCTGCGCCAGGTGCTTGGCGGTGATGAACGGCTTGTGATGCAAGCGGATGGACGTTGGACACTCCGTTATTCCCCAATCCAGGAACAGCTGGATTTCCCTGTCGACTTCATCGCGATTGATGTGGAAACCACCGGGTTACGCCCAGCACGGCAGCGAATTATTGAGATTGGAGCGGTGCGCTATCACGATGGAAGGCCAGTTGAGCGCTTCTCTCTGCTTATTAATCCCGAACGGCACGTACCCCAATACATTACAAAATTGACAGGTATTCGCGACCTTGATCTTTTGGAAGCGCCAATCTTTAGCCGCATTGCTGGGCAACTCCTGGCTTTCCTTGGAGATGCTGTTCTGGTCGGGTATAACGTCGGATTTGACCTCGCGTTCCTCAATCTCGAGCTCCGTCGTGCCGGCTGGCCTCCGCTCGCGAATCCGACGATCGATGTGTTGCCCCTCGTTCGTCAGCTTCAGCCGACCATCGGTCGTTGGGGCCTCGACGATGCGTGCCGTGCTTTCGGGCTCTCACGGGAGACGCGACATCGCGCACTTGCCGATGCTGAAGCCACGGCCGAGCTTTATCTTGCGCTCCGTGCGAAGCTTTGGACGTCGATACTTCCCTCGTCCCTTTCGCATGTGAACCAGAACGGGCGATACGGCTACGTTACCGCGATTGAGGCAGTAGGGCGCGGGCGTGCAGTACTCGATCGCTCGTTTCTCGCCCAAGCACCGGAACGGCCTGGTGTCTATATCATGCGTGATGCGCAAGGCCGCGTGCTCTATGTCGGCAAGGCACGGAATTTGCGTCGGCGACTTTCGTCCTACTATTCGCAACCCCTGGGGTATACGCGGAAAATGGATGGGCTGCTGGAATCGATCGCGGATATTGAGGTGATTGAAACGGGCTCAGAGTTGCTTGCGTTACTGCTCGAGTCGCAGCTGATTCGTCGCTATACCCCTCCCTACAATACGCAACAACGCAATCACGAGCGTTATCCCTACATCAAAGTCGAACTCGGTAATCCTTGGCCCCGAGTGTATCTCACTCGCTATCGCGACGATGACGGAGCGTTCTACGCTGGTCCATTTCACAGTAGCACGGCAGCGAGGGCAACAGTGGAACTTCTCCACAAAGTGTTTCCCCTCCGTACCTGTCCGCGGTCCTTTCGAACGCTTCGAAGTTATGGATCGCCATGTTTAGCGCTTTCGCTCGGACGTTGCCTTGGCCCGTGTGTTGGGCGTGCTGATCGCGAACACTACCATACGATGATCCAACAGGTCATTGCTTTCTTACGTGGTGAAAATCAAGGGGTGATTGATCGTCTCCATCAGCAGATTGCAGCAGCAGTTGCACGACAGGATTTTGAGCAAGCCGCCCGACTGCGTGATCTGCTGCGTTCAGCCGAGTTGCTTGTCCGTGCTCAGCGGACGCTTGATGCGGCAGCTGCTCGTGCTCCAACCGTGGTTATTACGCGTTCAGTCGATCCAGGGAGCCGAGCGTTTCTCCTTATTCTGCATGGACGGCTCTGGGCCATTGTGCATTGCTCGCTCAATGATACCGACGAGGAAGTGGCGGCTCGGCTCCAGCGCGCATATGAGCGCGGATGCGCCGCAAAAGCAATGCCGCTTGCCCAAGATGAACTCGATACGTTTTGGATCCTTGAACGCTGGATTGCTGCTCATGCTGGTAGCCCGGCAATTATCCAGTTACCGGCCTCGCCGGATTGGCTCGCACTTGTCCAGCATGGTCGCTCGTTACCCGATGCGGTTGTCGCTGGCGATGGTAAGCCTGCTACAGCTTTTGATGATGACGATGAACTGGCAGCCGCTGAGCTTGAGGATGAAACACCTCGATGATAGGGGTATGTGCCCGAGAGGAGCAGGCAGAGCGTGCAGTCGACCATTCGTTTTGGTACCGATGGATGGCGTGGTATTATCGCCGATGACTGTACGACAAGCACGATGCGGCGTATCGCACGCGCCTATGCCATCGTGCTCCATGAATTGGTTCACGGACGTGCGCCACGTGTCGTCGTTGCCTATGACCGCCGTTTTGCCTCCGATCTATTTGCACAGGCGGTTGAGCTGAGCCTTCGCGAGACTGGTGTTGATGTCCTTGCTTGTCGTGAGCCGTTGCCAACGCCGGTGGCGAGTTTTGCAGTGCGGACATATGAAGCGGATGGGGCGCTGGTGATTACGGCGTCGCACAATCCGTTTCGATATAACGGCGTGAAGGTCAAAAGCCGTGCTGGTGCTTCGGCACCCCCAGAACTCTATCGTCGGATCGAAGCCCATCTGTTGGACGCTGAAACGATTGCGATTGATCGGCCCGGTACCGCAGTCGATCTTGCCCCACTTGATGACTATTGTGCAGCGTTGGCGCAACGTTTACCGCTGGATGCTATTCGCAGTGCGGGATTTACTGTCATCGCCGATGCTATGTTTGGCACGACGGCTGGACTGCTTCCCCGGGTACTCAATGGCGATCTGACAACGTGCATTGAACTAAATACGACGCATAATCCGCTATTTCCCGGTATTGTGGCCCCGGAACCTATCGAGCGAAACCTTGCGAAGCTCAAGCGTGCGGTAGTCGACGGCAAGGCAACGATTGGCGTTGCCTTTGATGGCGATGGCGATCGCATCGGCGTTGTTGACGAGCAGGGCAATGTCGTTTCTCCCCAGTATGTTTTTGCGTTGCTTGCCTACTATCTGCTCGAGGTGCGGGGAATACGTGGCCCGATTGTCCGGTCGGTCAATGGCACGGCAATGCTTGATCGACTTGCCGAACACTACGGCATTTCGGTCATTGAAACCCCAAATGGCTTTCCGTATCTTGCGCATGCCATGCTCGAGCATAATGCGATTCTCGCAGGTGAAGAGAGTGGTGGTTTTGCTGTCGCCCTTCACATGCCTGAGCGTGATGGCCTCTTTTGTGCACTGGTGCTGCTTGACTTCTTACGGGAAAGCCAGCTGCCCCTTTCGCACCTACTTCGCGAGTTGGCGCATCTCGTTGGCACGTGGTATTACCAGCGCTACGATGTCTTAGTTTCCAACGAACAGCGTCTCCGCCTCGCGCAAGCACTGCAAACCAGTGAGCACCCCCAGCAACTTGCTGGGGTATCGGTCACCGGCGTTTCGCTTCTTGATGGCGTCAAATTTCTCCTCAGCAATGGTGGATGGGTGCTCGTGCGTCTCTCTGGTACAGAACCTCTTGTACGCATCTATGCTGAAATGCCTGATCCTGGACAAGCTGACGATGCAATCCGCGCGGCACAGCGCTGGCTTGCCTTGACGATTGGAGAATGATCTGACAGCGTTGAGAGGACATTGGGGCAAGGCGTCTGGCGGAGATAGTGAGGTGATGACGTGAGTGAGAAAGCTGAGTCGACACCGGAGGCGGTGCTGGCTGATGTTGCTGCGCGTGTCAAAGTCTGCACCCGCTGCGAGCTTGCGCGGACGCGAACGCATGCGGTGCCGGGCGAAGGCAACCCGCATGCTGAGGTGATGTTCATTGGTGAAGCGCCAGGCTGGAATGAAGATAAGCAGGGCCGCCCGTTCGTTGGAGCCGCTGGCCAGTTCTTGAACGAGTTGCTCGAGCGTATCGGGCTCAGACGCTCAGACGTCTTTATCACCAACATTGTCAAATGCCGCCCACCTGGCAATCGTGATCCGCTTCCCGACGAGATTGTGGCATGTGCGCCCTACCTTGAAGAGCAAATCGCGGCGATTCGCCCAAAGGTGATCGTCACGCTTGGCCGCTACTCCATGGCTCGCTGGTTCCCGACGGAGAAGATTTCCAAAATCCATGGGCAACCGCGTCGTTTTGGAGACTATGTCGTTGTGCCAATGTATCACCCGGCTGCAGCGCTCCACCAGCCTGCATTAAAGGCCGCGGTTGAACAAGACATGATGAAGCTGCCGCAGATTTTGGAAGAGGTACGAAAAGCACAACAGCAGGAGGAATCGGCGCCTGCACCGCCGCAACAAATGCGCCTTTTCTAGCTCGAAGAGGTGTCAGATTTTCTCCGTGCTTCTCGGCGAAGCCGCTCGCCAAGCTGCTGGTGAGCGGCTATACTGTGTCCGAACGAGGTGAACGTACATGGCGGCAAAGGCTCGAGCTCGGCAAGCAAAAGCAAAACAGCCCAAGCGTCCTTCACATCCTCAGAGTAGTGTTGCTACGAGGGTTATCCATCGAGCACGATGGATGCGGGTAGCGTTACGCCGTCTGCTTTTCCCTTTGGATGCTCCAGCCCGCTTGATCCGCGAAGCTGTTGCGCTCCTCCTCCTCGTTGCGACGGTACTCCTGTGGGCTGGCCTCCTTGGAATACATGCCGTTGGCGGAGCAATCATCTGGGTCGTTGATGGCTTGCGCTTGTTGTGTGGGCAAGGTGCGTGGGTGGTTCCTGGCCTTGGGGTGTGGTTGGCTGGGGAATTGCTGTTGAACCAGCATGGCGCTGCTGTACGGCGCCGCGGGTTGGGGTTAACGCTCTATCTGCTGGCACTCCTGGTGATCTTCGATCGTCAGCCGAGTACTGACCCGCGCACGGCTGGTGGATATCTTGGTGCCGCTCTTGGTGCTCTCCTTCGCCTGTTCGGCGGATCACTTGGAGCAGAGATGCTCGCCCTCGTTCTCGGAGCCATCGGCCTTGCCTTTTTCACCGGCCACGCGCTGCTGACTTCTCTCGCATGGTTACATGGTTTGTTTGTCCGCTCGGCACTGGTCAACCAGGTGAAGACGCCGAAGACAAGCCCCGAGCAGTTCAAGCCAAACCGTGACGGAGAACGTCAGACACCGCTCACGGACGTTCAGCCAGTGATTTCGTTGCCGGAGACTGGCCGATCGCGCGGGCGAAAATCGGCACGCACTCAGCCTCCTGTGTCCTCCGCTGAATCTACCCATGATGTTGCGTCGTTGCCATTGCCTGATCTCAGCCGTTTACAACTGTATGCCTATGGAGTTCCCGATCCCAGCGAGTTGCAGCGGAAAGCCGCGATCATTCAGGAAACGCTGACAAGTTTTCGCGTTGATGCGCGTGTACGCGAAATTTTCCCAGGGCCAGCCGTCACACTCTTTACCCTCGAGCCAGGGCCTGGCGTGAAGGTGCGGCGAATTACCGAATTACAGAATGACCTTGCGCTTGCCCTTGCAGCGCCGTCAATTCGTATTGAGGCCCCGGTGCCAGGCATGGCACGCGTCGGGATTGAAGTGCCGAATGCGAAGATTCATACCGTCGGGCTTCGCGAAACCATGGAATCGGCGGCATTTCAAGAATCCGCCGCTAAGCTCCCGCTTGCACTCGGGCGAGATGTGCATGGCCAGTATGTCGTTGCTGATCTCACGAAGATGCCGCATCTGCTGATTGCCGGGGCGACGGGGTCCGGCAAATCGGTATGTATTAACAGCATCATTGCTACCTTCCTTCTAACAAAGCGGCCTGATGAACTCCAAATGCTTCTCATCGACCCCAAAATGGTTGAGCTGACGGGGTTTGAGGGGGTGCCTCATCTTAAGCGTCCAGTTGTCACCGATATGGCACTCGTAGTCGGCGCTCTGCGCCGCGTCTTACAGGAAATGGAACGGCGTTACCAGCTTTTCGCGCAGTTGGGTGTGCGCAATCTTGAGGGATATCAGCTGCGGCGCGAGGAGGATCCATCGCTTGAACCATTGCCGTACTTCGTGGTCATTATTGATGAGTTGGCCGATCTCATGTTGACCACGCCGGATGAGGTCGAAACCTTGCTGGTGCGGTTAGCACAAATGGCTCGGGCGACTGGCATTCATCTCCTGATTGCAACGCAGCGCCCCTCGGTTGACGTGTTGACAGGCTTGATCAAAGCGAACGTGCCGGCACGTATTGCGTTCGCCGTCACGTCGCAAACGGATAGCCGCGTGATCCTCGATATGCCGGGCGCTGAGCGCTTGCTTGGGCGTGGCGATATGCTCTTCTTAGCTCCAGATGCAGCTCGGCCGCAGCGGATTCAAGGCTCATTCATCGAGGATCGCGACCTCAACTATCTTGTCGAGCATTGGCGCTCGTTGGTGCCTGAGCCGCGCTATGACCCACTGTGGCTTAACCTCGATGCTGATGCGCAGGATGACAACCGGGAAGATCCGTTACTCGATCAAGCTCGACAACTTGTGCTTCAGCATGGGTCAGCATCAACCTCGATGCTGCAGCGGCGCCTCCGTATTGGCTACAACCGTGCTGCCCGCTTGATGGAACAGCTTGAGGCCGAGGGCTTGGTTGGTCCTAGTGATGGGCCCCGAGGGCGGCAAGTGTACCTTCAACACCTCGAGGAGTAAGCTACCACCCATACGAGCCGAGAGCTGGGGGAACCTCGAACGAACAGCAGAATCCCGTTCTTGGTATACTTTGGGGAGAATACGCGAGGCGAGTGGATTTGTCGATGCGTACACGTCCAACGAAAATCACTGTTGAACCAGTTGCCCGGCTCATTGATGAGCTGGCGAAATTGCCAGGGATCGGTCCAAAGACGGCTTCTCGCCTAGCCTATCACATCCTGCGCGGTTCACGTGAAGAAGCGCTTGCACTTGCCCAGGCCATTATGGAAGTGAAAGAGCGAGTCTCGCTCTGCTCTGTCTGTTTTAACATTACTGATGTCGACCCATGTGCGATTTGTCAAGATCCCCAACGTGAGCGTTCAGTGATTTGCGTGGTTGAAGATCCGCTTGATGTGCTGGCCTTGGAGCGGACCGGGGAATATCACGGGCTGTACCATGTGCTTCATGGCGCAATCTCTCCGGTGGATGGCATTGGTCCTGACCAGCTAAAAATCCGCGAGCTGATTGCACGGGTACAGCAAGAACGGCCTCAAGAGGTGATCTTGGCGTTGAATCCGAACATTGAAGGAGACGCGACGGCGATGTACCTTGCTCGCCAGCTTATTCCTTTGGGCGTCTTGGTGACTCGACCTGCAAGCGGATTGCCAGCTGGTGGCGACCTTGAATATGCCGATGAAGTCACGCTGGGACGTGCGTTAGCCGGGCGCCGGGCGCTCTAGTCGCGAGGTTGAGGAACGATGATGTGGCTCTGGCGTCCACTCGCATTCTGGCGATGGCGAAGTCGCAGCTCGGGCGAGGTGCAGATTCGGCCCGTGCGCTGGCATGATGTTGCCCGCTGGATGCGTGGCCAGCACGTTGACTTGCTTGAAGTACCACATGGGATCGGCAATCTTTCGCTCTGGGCGCTCACGCTTGGCTCAGTGTGGCCGGTGCGGCGGAATCGCCTCCTCTTTCGTAGCGAGCATCCAGCGCTCGGAACAGGGTGGATTGCCGTTCAGCAAGATCCGCGTCCCGAGCATTGGATGATTACCCAGTTACTCCAACCCTACACCGATGACAGCGAGGCATATCTTCTCCTCATCGAAGAATTTCTACGTGTTGCTGGGCGGTATGGCGTGCAACGTGTTCATACAGTCATTCCCCGCGAGAGTCCGGTTCTGTCGCTCTTTGAGCAAGCGGGCTTTCTGCCCTTCCGGCGGATCACCGTTTTTGCAGCACAGGCCGGTGCATTGGTGCTTGCAGCGCCGTCTTCGGCAGTGCGTCCTCAAGCTGTCCATGATGGCTGGGCAATTCTCCGGCTATATGAACGGGTGACGCCTCGCCCCGTCGTCTATGCCGAAGCGCGTACCCGTGCATCGTGGCAGCCTGGGCGGCGTGCTGGCTGGCATGTACGGGGAGTGGTCTTGCCATACGAACATGAGGTTATCGCCTATTGTCAAGTACGCTCTCGGGCCCATGTCCATGTCGTCGAAGTGCTTGCCGATCCATCAGCAGCCGATACGGTCGGTGATGTGCTCTCGGCAGCCTTGCGTGGTGCTCGACCAGTCCCAACCGATCTGGTCCTTGCGCTTGTCCCAGAAGACGCGCTTGGATTACCTGAGGCTTTCCGAAGGTTTGGCTTTGCCCCAGTGGACGAGCGGGTTTGGGTAGCCCGTTACCTTACGCGCATGGCTCGCGTACGATTGCCCCGCGCGGCGGCCCCGGTGCTCCGCGAATTGCCTGAGCTCGTGCCAGGAGTGTTCCGTGGCCTGCCGCAGCGGCAGTTCTCAAAGTCACGTTCACATTACACCTGGTGTTAGTTGCGGAGGGGTATAGACGTTCAGCATGACGCAGATGCTGCCCACACTACCGGTCTACGAGCAAACCATTACGGATAATCTGGAAGACCTACTCGCAGTGCTACCGCCGGACATTGTCACGGCGCTTGAACACTACAACACGCCTGAAGAGCGCAGTAAACTCATCGAGATTGTGCTTGACCTCGGCCGACGTCCCGAAGCTCGCTTTGAGGACAAAGAAGTCTATCTGGCAGAACGCGAGGTGACGCGCGAAGATCTCGCCTACGTCGCCAAGCGGATCGGGCGTTTTGGCGATGATAATCGCGCGGGTATCGAGCGAACCTTGCACCGCATCTCGGCTATTCGGAGTCGCTCGGGGGAAATCGTTGGGCTCACGTGCCGTATTGGCCGGGCGGTTTATGGAACGGTCGGCATCATCCGTGATCTGATCGAAACCGGCCAAAGTATCCTGCTGCTCGGACGACCTGGTGTCGGTAAGACAACGATGCTGCGTGAGACAGCTCGCGTGCTTGCCGATGACTTACGCAAGCGGGTTATCGTCGTTGACACCAGTAACGAGATCGCTGGCGATGGTGACATCCCGCATCCAGGCATTGGCCGTGCGCGCCGTATGCAGGTGCCGACCCCAACATTGCAGCACGCCGTGATGATTGAAGCTGTTGAGAACCACATGCCAGAAGTCATCGTTATTGACGAGATCGGCACAGAACTTGAAGCAGCAGCAGCTCGGACCATTGCCGAGCGCGGCGTGCAGCTTATTGGCACTGCCCACGGCAATACCCTTGAAAATATCATGATGAACCCAACTCTTTCTGATCTTATCGGCGGTATTCAGTCGGTAACCTTGAGTGACGAAGAGGCGCGGCGGCGGGGGACACAGAAGTCAATTTTGGAACGCAAAGCTCCGCCGACGTTCAATATTCTGGTTGAAATCCAAACCCGCAATCGTGTTGCCATCCATCGTGACGTTGCAGCGAGTGTTGATGCGATCTTGCGTAACCAGCCGCTCAAGATCGAAATTCGTGAGCGAAAGCCTGATGGAACCTATGCGGTACATTATGAAGAGATCTACGGTGGTGAACGGTATGGCGAGCGGCAATTGCCTACAGGCCCCCGCCGGTTGGCACAAACCCAACCCTGGTCGCAGACTACGACAGTGATCCCGCAGCCAGTAAGTAGCCGAACGCGGGCGAGCAGCTTGGCGGAAGCAAATGACACACGCGTTCCCGAAAGTGGTGGGCGTGTTCGACCGCGCGAAGTAGGGCGTAAACTGCTGCGAGTCTATCCCTTTGGCGTGAGCCGTAATCGCCTGGACGAAGTCATTCGTCAGCTCCTGGTTCCAGCCACGCTTGTTCGTTCGCTTGATGAGGCTGATGTTGTCTTTACGCTGAAGAATTACTACCGCAAGCGGCCGCAGGTGGTGCGTGAGGCGGAGGAACGTGGGCTGCCTGTCTATGTGTTGCGCAGCAATACCGCAGTCCAGATGGCTAATCTCTTCCGGTCGCTCTTTCCAGAACAATTTGCGCTGATGCCAGAAGAGCAGCCATGGCACGATGATGATGGCCATGCCGCGAGCGAATCGGATGAGGTCGAGAGTGCACTGACTGAGGCAGAAGATGCAATTCACCAGGTGCTCAGTGGCCTGACATCACGGGCATCGTTGCGTCCGCAAGCGTCGTGGATTCGCCGTCTCCAGCATCAGCTGGCAGAACGCTATAACCTCGGCTCCCGCAGCCGTGGGCGCGAACCATTCCGCCATGTCGAAATCTTCCGCGAGGAGTCAAGTGCGTGAGTTTCTTCATTACTGTCGAGGGGCCAGAGGGAAGTGGAAAAACCACGCAGGTCCGCGAGTTAGCTGCTCGCTTGCGCTCATCCTCGCATCACGTCATCGCGACGCATGAGCCTGGGGGGACGCCGCTTGGTGAGCAGATCCGTGAATTGCTGCTCCACGCCCCTTGGCCCCTGTGCCCTGAAACCGAGGCCTTGCTGGTTACGGCTGCACGAGCGGAGCATGTGACACACGTCATTCGTCCAGCGCTTGAGCATGGCCACATCGTCATCTGCGATCGTTATATCGATTCAACACTGGCATACCAGGGGGCAGGGCGTGGCCTCGATCTTGATCAGCTTTGGGCGCTGCAGCGCTTTGCGTTCGACGGACTCCTACCCGATCTCACCATCTTGATCGATGTGCCGGTTGAGGTTGGTCTCGCTCGACGGTATCAGGATGCGGAGCAACTCTCGCGCTTTGATCAAGAGACGTTGGCCTTTCACGAACGTGTGCGTGCGTGGTACCTTAGGGCGGCACATGCTGAGCCGGCACGCTGGCGTGTGTTTGACGGGACGTTGCCGCCGGAGATTGTTGCTGAACAGATATGGGCAACGGTACAGACATTTCTCCATAAGCGTGAGCAGATGGGCGCGAGAGGGCGGATATGAAGCTCCTGGTAACCGTCATTCAAGCTCGCGACCTCGAAAACCTCACGCTGGCATTGCACGAACGTGGGTATGCTGCGACACAAGTGCATAGTGCCGGTGGGTTTTTGCGAGAGCAAAATGTCACGTTGCTGATTGGGGTTGATGATGAGGCAGTGGCAGAGGTGATCCGTATCATTAAAGCGAATTGCTATTCGCGTGTGCAGTACGTTAACCCTCTCCTCCCAATCGTCGATGCTGGTGAAGTCTTTCTCCCGAATCCGGTTGAGGTGCAGGTCGGTGGCGCGCATGTCTTTGTTCTCCCCGTTGAGCGGCTCGTGCGGTTACCATAAGGAGACAGAAAGGGGAACGGGGGCAAGCTAAGATGGAAGCGCTTATCGCTCGTGCCGTGCACCTCGTGTTAGCTGTCAGTATTGCCTACTACTTGGCACTCTGGTTTGCCTTAGTCGTCTGGACATTCCAGGATGTACAGGCGCGAACCCGCAGTGTGCTCGCCCAGATTTTCGCGACGTTGTTGGTCGTTCTGTTTTCGGTTCCCGGGGTGCTGCTCTATCTGTTACTCCGTCCGAAGGAAACGCTTGAAGATGTCTACCAACGTTCCCTGGAGGAAGAGTATCTGCTTCAGGATTTGGGTACCTTCGCCTTATGTCCGCATTGCCAGCATGTCGTGCACGAAGACTTCCTTTACTGTCCAACATGCCGGAATCAAATTCGCCATGGTTGCTCGGCCTGCGGTCGCCTGATCGATTTGCGGTGGGCAATTTGTCCGTACTGCGGGCACGAGCAAGAGGCCGAGGCACTGGTAACTACCGAAGAGAGCCGATGGGCGTTGCCCGGGCTCAGTCGGCTTACGCGGCAGCTGCGCCGTGCGGAATCTGAGCCGACCCTTGATCAGTCGTATCAATCGGAGCCCGCAGTTCTCGGCGATCGAGACGGGCGAGTGCTTCCCCGGGCTACTTCGCTCGCCGACGAGGATACAAGCGAAATTCGGCCCACCACGTCGCGTTAACGCTCTTCGTCTCTCTTTTGCTTGTCCCGGTGTAGCTGTTGTAGCAAGCGGAGTGCTCGTTGACGTGCTTGCTCATGGTCAACGAGTGGAGCTGGATACGTATCACCAATGCGACAACCAGTTTTGCGCTGAAGATCGACTGGCATATCCCATGGGTGATGGATAAAGCGATCGGGAACGTGGGCTAAAGCTGGCACCCAACGACGAACATACCGGCCGCCTGGATCAAACTGCTCTCCTTGCTTGACGGGATGAAAAATCCGGAAAAAGGGCGCCGCATCCGTTCCTGTGCCGGCTGTCCATTGCCATCCTCCATTGTTCGCTGCTGGATCGCCATCAATGAGTTGCTCCCAAAACCATCGCTCTCCCCAGCGCCAGTGCACAAGGAGATCTTTGACCAAGAAGGATGCGACGATCATCCGAGCCCGGTTTGAGATCCATCCCTCTTCCCGCAACTGCCGCATCGCGGCATCAACGACCGGGTAACCTGTCATACCTTCACGCCATGCGGCAAAGAGCGTCGAATCATTTTCCCAAGGAAAGTTGTCATAGACCTGGCGGAAATTCTGTTTTACGACATGCGGGAAGTGCGCAAGAATGTTGACATAAAATTCTCGCCAGATAAGCTCGTTGATCCAGGCATCGACGCCTTGCTTTGCTTCTTCGGTTTTGGCCTTCGCGCGTGCTTCCATGGCTGTGACAAACGCAGAGCGGGCAGAGAGTAAGCCGAAGCGAAAATAAGGGGAAAGTCGTGAACTCCCTCGGCCGTCCAACCAATTCCGTTCATGGTGATAGCGAAAGATTGGGGCCTCATCTCCGTGGCAGAAATGCTCTAACCGTTCCTGTGCTGCTTGTTCGCTCGGTGGGAAGTGCGACCAATCGAATCCCGCGATGATTGGAATCGGATCACCTGTGATCTCATCGGGAACAGGTGGAAGATGGGTTGGGGGAGGAAGGAGCGCTGATCGCGACGGGCTTGGAAGCGCACGCCATGCTCGCGCAAACGGCGTGAAAACGGTGTAGGGCTTGTCATCGGCGGTGCGCACGGTTTCTGGCGGATGAATCACCACACCGGGGGTAAGGTGTAAGGGAACGTGTTTGGCTACCCGTGCATCACGTTGTCGGGCATAGGGCGAGTAGTCTTCTTCGGCAAAGACTGCTGTTGCACCACTCTCACGGACAAGTGCTGGAATGAGGTCGTCGGGTTTCCCATACCGAACAACAAGGCGGCTCCCGCGCTTTCTTAGGGCACGATCGAGGCTGCGGAGTGCCTCGTAGAGAAATGCAAGCCGTCGTTGACTGACAGAGTGGCCATGGTGAGCAATGGGGTCAAGGATGAAAACCGGAATAACCTGGTGAGCATGGCGCAGCGCTGCTGCCAATGCTGCATTATCAGTGAGTCGAAGATCGCGTCGAATCCACCAAAGTGCCACCGATGACATCAGCTTCCTCCTCATGGAGATTGCGCATCGTCGCGGCATGCTTGTTCATGTTGAGTGCTTGCCCATGTTCCTGAAGAATTGCGTGCGCAACAGCAAGCCCTCCGAGTGCTGCTGCGGCGATCGACTGCCCCGGGAACGTGCTATCACCAACAAGCCAAAGGTTTGGGGCAAGCCGGCGTGGAACAGCGCGGCCGAGGCGGGTCTGCGGAAATCCGCCTACCCACCCGAACAGGCGACGGGTGAAGCGAGCGAAGCTGACGGGAGTTCCCGGAACAAGGAGCCGAATAGCATCGCGAATGGTAGGCAGTACGCGAGCAATACCGTCGAGCATGCGCTCGGTATAGGCTTGTTTACGTGCGGCATAGCCGGCGGGATCATGTTGCCGTAAGTTCCACCATGGCTCCCAACGCGTGTGCGTGCTCGCCGTTAACGCGCGTTGCCCAGCTGGTGCGCGTGCTGTATCCCAGGATGGGCTGAGGGAAAGGAAGATACTGTGCCCCTCGCCAAAGGTGCCGTCAACCAGGATCTGGTGATGCAAAGGAAAATCGTTGGGAACTGCGTCCTCGTCAATACCAAGATAGAGCACAAACGCGCTCCAGCCCTCTGGTGGATGGCGAATAATGTGGTGGAGTGTTGCCGGTGGTGTCGTAAGCAATCGAGCGAGGCTCCAGGGTGAGAGGTTGGCAATGATGCAAGGTGTTGTTACCTCAAGCCCACGATTGGTGATCAGCGTGAACTGCTCATCACTGTGTTGTGTAATGGATGTGACTTCGTGGCGAAGCATAACGCGCCCGCCTTGCCGGATGATAGCGTCGCAGAGGGTCGTGGCAAGTGCGCCCACGCCACCACGGACGACGACAACACCGCGGTTGGTGAAATCGAGAGCTGCTGCACCATAGAGCGCG
Source organism: Thermorudis peleae (assembly GCF_000744775.1). Classification (NCBI taxonomy): domain Bacteria; kingdom Pseudomonadati; phylum Thermomicrobiota; class Thermomicrobia; genus Thermorudis; species Thermorudis peleae. The sequence goes on from NZ_JQMP01000003.1 coordinate 886,262, forward strand.
TTCACGCGGTTGCTCGTTGCTTGAGCGGTAATGAGCAGCTGGGCATCAACAAATTGACGCAGTCGACTGTTCTCGGATGGCACATGATGTGCAACAGTGCGAAAAGCATCGGGAAGTAAGCCGAGGCGTTTCCAATCGTGCTGGATCAGTTGCCAACCCTCGACCCCAAGACGCAGGAAATCCTGCAGGCGCTGTGGCGGCCACGGGATGCAGCGCGCCGCAAGCTCCCAAAGCGGCTGTGCTGTTGCTTCCTGCCATCTCCAGAAACGGAGTGATGACGGGCCGAATGCTTCACAATAGGTCTGCCAGTGACGCTCGTCGCCCCAGCGGGGTACCGTGGTTCCATCTGGCAGGTGCACGACGAGTGCAGGCTCGTGCCGGACAACTGGCCAGTCGGTGATGCCTGTTGCGCGGCTGAGCAATGCCATTGGGCCATCGGCTGTAAATCCACTGGCGAGCGTTGCGCCGGCATCAAACCAGTAGCCGCGATGGCGAAAGGTTGCAGCGCATCCTCCTGGATAGACATGGGCGTCAAGGACAAGCGGTGGTACACCTGCGTGCGCGAGTGTGGCTGCAGCGGCAAGACCGCCGATGCCTGCTCCGATAACGACGACGGGTGCGGGAACGGCCATGATACCCTCCGGAATTTAACTAAATATTGTTAAATCATCCGCAAAAGTTCCCGTCTCCTCCCGCGATTTACTGGCGGCTCGTGGGAAGCTCGTGGCGGAGTTTGAGCGGACGAGAGGGGCGTGCGTCTGGGCGAATCTGAAAATTGAACTTGCTGCGAAACGCCTGGTAAAAGTTCATCTCCGGGAGAACGACGCGAAGAAAGCGATGCACACCACGCTGCACCGTAATTAAGTCTCCGGCCTGGAGTTTGCACTGCGGCTGGCCGTCAAGGACGAGGGTAGTGTCACGCTCGCTCGTTAAGAGCAGCTCAAGGACGGCTTCCTCCGGCACGACAAGAGTTGTTCGAATCGGCGAATGAGCGCAGATTGGTGTTACCGCAAAACCTTTGACGCCAGCGCTGAGAACTGGCCCTCCAGCTGCCATGCAGTACGCCGTACTCCCTTGGGGCGTTGCGATGATCATGCCGTCGCCTGGATAGGTGTTGACGTACTGCCCATCGATGTAGAGTTCAATTTCGATCATCTGGAGCCCTGCACGCGCAACGACATCGTTAATCGCCCACCCCTCGCTTACAGCGTGGTCTTCCCGCGTGACGTGGGCGCTGAGGGTAGGACTTTCCTGGACAACGTACTCACCAGCCAGGACTTGAGCAAGTGCCTCTTGCCAGTGATCTTCCTCAATCATGGCCAGGAAGCCGACGTGGCCCATGTTAATGCCAAGAATTGGGATATCGGGGTAGACGTGTGCGGCACGCATGATGAGCCCGTCGCCCCCAATTGTCACTAACATGTCGACACTGGCGTGATCAAGTTCGCTTTCGCCAACAACAGCTATCTGTTGTCGTCTGAGCCAGTCTCGGATTGCGGCAGCCAGTTGTGCTGCCCGGGGCTTGCCTTGAGCGGCGATCAGGCCGAATTGTCGTGCCACACCTCTACTCCTACGTCGCTGTCTCACCCCTAGGAATGGTACTCAATTCGCCGTATGCTTGGACAGAGAAGGAGCGAGGAGGGACAACGCATGACTGGACAACACTGGATCGAAGAGGCTGGGTTAATTGCTGTGATCCGACTTGATGACCTCAGTTGTGCACTCCAACTGACGGAAGCGTTGCTTGATGGTGGGGTGCGGGTTCTCGAGTTTACCTATACAAATCGGGAGGCTGGGCGGGCAATCGAAACAGTTCGTCGAGAATTTGGTGAGGCTTGCCACGTTGGTGCGGGAACTGTGCTCGACGCAGAAACCGCACGTCAGGCGATGATTGCAGGGGCTGAATTCATTGTCACACCGACATTACGCCTTGAAACAATCGAGATATGTCGGCGCTATAGCGTGACAAGTCTGATTGGTGCGTTTACTCCCACAGAAATTCTGACGGCGTGGGAGCATGGGGCCGACTTTATCAAAGTTAACCCGGCGAGCCTTGCTGGCCCAGCCTATTTCAAGGATGTGCTTGCACCACTTCCACAAGTCAAGCTTATTCCTTCAGGTGGTGTAACACTCGAGACTGGCCCTGAGTTCCTCAAGGCAGGTGCTGTTGCCCTCGCCGTCGGCAGCCACCTCATTGACAAGCGGGCAGTTGCGGAGCGCGATTGGGGCACTATTCGCGAGCGAGCCCGGGCGTTTGCTGAAATGGTTGCTCGCGTGCGGAGCCCTGAGCATCCTGTGCATCTCTGATGAATGAGTCAGGTGTATCACCAGCGCTTCATGAGCGTCGTAATCGGCTTTACCGAGTCGAGGCGATCGTCCTTCGTCGCTACGATCTCGGTGAGGCTGATCGTATCCTCGTACTCTATACCTTGCAGCGCGGAAAGCTGCGCGTCAAAGCGCGCGGCGTCCGCCGTCCGCGTAGCCGGTTAGCCGGTCACCTTGAGTTGTTCGCACGCACGCAACTCGTGCTTGCCCAAGGTCATGAACTTGATGTAGTCGCACAGGCGATGTTGCTTGATCCTCACCGGGGCTTGCGTGAAAGTGAGCTGCGTGTTGCCTATGCTGGCTACTGCGCGGAGTTACTCGATGCGCTGACCAGTGAAGCTGATCCGCAGTCAGCCATCTTTCATTTGCTTGCCGAAACACTCGCTGCACTTGCGCACAGTTCTGATCCGTTCTTTATTGTGCGACACTACGAACTGTGCCTCTTGACGCTGCTGGGATTTCGCCCAGAGTTGTACCGTTGCTTAGCGTGCGACCGCGAACTTCAACCCCTGACCCATGCCTTTGTCCCCTCGCTCGGTGGACTCGTCTGTGCTGATTGCGCGGCACAGTATCCCGGCGCATTGGCGGCTTCGGTCCCCGTCGTCAAAGCGCTACGGCTTTTGCTGGATCCTCACCAGTGGACAACCCTGCTTGAGCGCCGGACAAGCGAACGCTTACGGCACGACGTTGAAGCAATTGCCCATGCGTATGTGACCTCTATCCTTGGTCGCCCCATCGCTTCCCATGCAGTACTGGAGCAACTCCAGCGGCCAGCTTTTTCGCTACCGGCTGAACCACCTGCCTAGTTCGTGTTACGCTTCAGCTGGCGACATCGATACGAATGTATCGCTATGCGTGCACGAAAAGTCAGGATATCCTCTTGATGGCACGGGTGGTGGGTTCACCGCGAAAGAGAGGCGAAGTTGTCATGATGCAAGATCTTCTGATAACAACCACGACGATGGTCGAAGGACGTCCAGTCAAAGAGTATCTTGGGATTGTCACTGGCGAAGCGATTCTTGGGGCGAACATCTTTCGCGATCTCTTTGCGAGTATTCGCGACATTGTCGGTGGTCGCTCCGGAGCATATGAGCAAGAGCTCCGCCGTGCCCGCGATATTGCACTGCAAGAGATGGCTGATGCAGCACGCCAACTGGGTGCGAATGCCGTGATTGGCGTTGATATTGACTACGAAACGATTGACATGGGCGGGAGTAACATGTTGATGGTAACGGTTTCTGGTACGGCTGTGCGGCTCTGATCAGTTTGCTGGTACGCGTCCCTCAGCTCCTCTCGCTCGCGACACTTTGCTGCTGCGCGTACTGCGGTGGCGATGCAAGACTCCGGCAGGGTTCCGTTCGGTACGGTGTACCCTTTTGCCTGTCCAGTTGTCTCGTTGTGCGGCAAGGCTGTTACTCTCATATTGACATGAGCGTGAAATAGCACGGGGCCGTCATGCGAATGTCCTTGCGCGCTTCTCGAATATCCCGCGGGACTGCAGCACGCACTCGCGCGTTGTTGCGATGCAGCTCTTCTCCCGAAACACGCTTACTGCGGCGCCGCACATGCTCTGCGTTGTCACACACTATCCGTTCCTCGTTGTGGGAACCGTTTCTCTGCATAGTTTGTGCGTTGGACGTGGCGCCCAGGAGGATACGGTGGATCCACTTGGCATGCGCATGAAGACAGGAAGCATGAACACGGGAATACCTGTCTTCCCGTGTTGTGCTGACCAATAAACGCGGTTGGGGAATCTGGCAGGAGTCCCAGGAGGACTTGTCTTCAGCAAGATGCAGTTGACGGTCGTGCCAGACGATGTGTCATTGCTACCCTTGACAGACAACCAGTTGCTTTGTCATCGTATGGCGTCACGTTCATGCTCGACTGGGGGAATGCGGTGCGACTGACAGTACATCTCGAGCCGGAGCAAACAGGTCTTCTTCCAACAACGTATCGAGAATATGTGCAAGCCGCCATCTACCGCTTGCTTCCAGCGCGAATTGGACAACCGCTTCATGACGGCAGCTATTGGTCAAGTACACGTCCTCTGAAGTTTTTTGTTTTTTCCCAACTGTATGGGGCTGTGCAGTACCGCAAAGGGGAAGGGGTCATGATAAGCGGACCGATCTGGTTTCGGTTTGCTTCACCAGACCGCAACCTGGCCTTAGGAGTAGCGGCTGGTCTCTTGCAATTCGGACGGCTCCGTCTCGGCACGCTGGATTTTGCTGTCCGCGAAGTGGCAACGCAGGCCTTGCCAGAGCTTAGTGAAACACTCGTGGTGCAGACGCTTTCACCCATCACGGTTTATCGAACAGTCGAGCAGGGCGGAAAGCGCCGTACGGAGTACTTCAACCCGCTTGAGGAGGAGTTTGCAGAACTCGTTGTGAGCAACCTTATGCGGAAAGCGCGTGTGCTTGGCTGGTGGTCAGATGACAATGGCACCGCTGACCAAACGGTGACGGCTGAGCACCCGGTTCGAATTCGTCTCCTCGGTGGCATCTCGGCGCGGCAGAAGCGGCTTGAATGTTACAAAGGCACGTGGATTGAGGGATGGGTCGGACGTTTCAAGCTTGAAGGCCCGCCACAACTCCTGCAACTTGCGCTTGAAGCTGGCCTTGGGGCGAAAAACAGTCAAGGCTTCGGGTATGTCGAGGAAGTGTTAGCTGGGGTATCGCCGCGTCGTCCGCATCCCCCGATCGAGCAACGTGAGGAACGGTGTTCATGAGGGATGAATCAGTATCGTCGTGTCGCTATTTCGAGTTTATGCTGTATTTTCTCGAGGGGAGCGGGGATGGGAGAGCAATGAATTCCGGTGGGACAGGTCTTGACAGGGAAGCATGACAGTGGTAGTATAGTCCTAAGCCCCGATGATCTTCGGAGCGCGCGGCGAAGACCGCCAACGGATCTTCGTCAAGCAGCCCGGAATCGTCGGGGCCTTTGCTTTCATCGTGATATGGGCCGCTCGCTTGCTACCGTGCCCCTGTCATAAGTCACGCCCCTTTAACGATGCAGAGAGAACTGTGAAATCCTGGGGATGCTTCTCTCCGATCATCAAAGCGCAAGAGGTGGCATAGGAGAAGATAAGCGGTGAGGCTCGTTCGGTATTCTTGGTTTCCGCGCGAAGAGGAGGCCTATTGATAAATCAGGGCGTCGGAACCTGCACGTTCCCGACGCCCTGATTATGCTGTGCTGCCGACCCGGCAGCTCCCCGACCAGCTCGCTCAGCGGTCGGGTGGCTGGGATCAGCGCAGCGGCAGTGCGATGGCAAGGAGTCCAGCGAGGATTCCCATCCCGATGGTCAAGAGTGTCAATGCGGCGAGGACACGCCATGGGAGGGCCTGGCTAACCATGAGCAGTGATGCGAGGTTGAGAGGCGCAAGCGTGAGGAGCAGTGCGCCAGCTGGGCCAGCTCCGACGCCGAAGGCAAGCATCGTCTGGATGATCGGGATCTCGCCAGCTGTTGGAATGACGAACAAGGTTCCGACAACGGCAAGGGCAATGATCACAAGCAGGGAATTGCCGAGCTGTGGCCCAGCTGATGGAAAAAGCCACGCCCGGGCGAGTCCCATGAGGAACACGACGATCAGGTACTCGGGCAGAAGCTGCACCACGAGCCGGGTCAGATTCCCTACCCAGCGTCGTAACCAGTTCCCATGCTCGGCAACCGATGGTCGTGAGGCATTTGCAATCGCTTGAGGAACGAGTGTCGGCCCCGCGAGACGTTCAGCGAGCGCAGCACCACCAAAAACGAGAAGGATGCCGAGTACAAGTCGAAGCAGTGCCCATTGCCAACCAAGCGTGAAAACGAGAAAGACGAGCACAGCCGGGTTGAGCGTCGGATTTCCGAGGAAGAACGCGACGGCACTGCCGATTGAGGCCCCTTGTCGTCGTAGGCCAACGACGACTGGTGAGACGCAGCATGAGCACATCATCCCTGGCAATGCGAACACGCCGCCAAGAAGAGTCGATCGCGCGCAGGCTCGACCAATCCAGCGCGTGACGAGATCAACGGGTAGGAATGTCTGGATTGATGCTGCGAGCAAGAGGCCAAGCACGAGCGCTTGCCAGACTGCGAGGAAGTATGTACGAGCGTAGTCGAGTGCGGCATGGAGTGACGGCGCTGGCGGCGTTGCCGCTCCACCAGTCAGAATCGACTTGCCTAGCTTGCCCGTTGCTGCAGCGAGATGTGCTTTGTGGTAATACGGCAACCACTTCACGTAGGCTAATCCGATGACAGCCAACACAAACACGATGAGTACGCCAACGAGGACATGCTGCTGCCGCTGCGATAGTGCCGGAGTTGACGTATCCTGCATCCGCTTTCCTCCTAATCTTCAGCTAGCCACGATCGCCGCCTGCCATATCACCATGCCCTACATGGCCCACCCCCTTTCTGCCTCATTTCGCAGCATACAAAGCCCCATTCTACGTAAAGAAGTAAGTCGGGTGATAGTAGTGCGCCAAATGCGCCTGTCAATCAGTATGTTGTGCGTCGCAGGCAAAGCCTCCGGAAGAAAAGTGCACTCGTATGATGATTCGTTGGGGCGTGTAGTCTCAGGGAATGGTGTTCAAGTGACCGTCTCATGGCATACGTGTGCGGTGCTGTCATGCAGGAGTAGCGCGTGGAGTGCCTTTCTAACTCGGTGAACACATCAGTATGCCGAGCAGCTACTCTGGCGATTCCGCTCGTTGCTGGTGGACAGCTGTCGCAGGAATCGCGGGTCGCTCTTGCTCGTTGAGGTTGGCTGCATCTTCATCAGAAAGTTCTTCATCAGCTGAAGGAAGGAGGATCGGTTTCAGCAGATCTTCTGGTTGGAGCAAGGGGCGTGGCGGCGTCGCATAGGCGCGCTGGGCAGGAACAGAGACAAGTTCGAGTTCTGGATAGCGTAAGGCCGTGAGCGCGTTGCCGAAAACGCAACCAGTATCAATGTCAATCGTTTGATTCACCCAGACAGGGGTAACAACTGGGGTGTGGCCATAGACGACAATGGCACGTCCACGGTAGTCCAGTGCCCAGTTAACGCGGATTGGCAATCCTTGCGCATCGCGTTCCCCAGTGGTGACGCCAAAGAGTGCAATGCGTCGGACAACGGGAGAGCTTCGGCCGTGATACTCTTCGGGAAGGCCAGCGTGTGCTACGACAAGTCGACCGCCGTCAAGCACAAGATGGTTCGGGAGCTTTGCGAGGAAGCGGCGAACACGTTCGCGAAATGCAGGCGGTTCAGTTGCCAATTGCGCGACGGTAATTTCGAAGCCGTGCGCAATCAGGACGTCCTGGCCCGTTAAATAGCGCTGAAGCTTACGATCGTGGTTGCCCATCACCATCAGGGCTCGGCGTTCTTCAACTGCGTCCATCACAAGGCGGAGTACGTTCGGGCTATCAGGCCCGCGATCAGTTAAATCACCGACAAAGACAAGCTTGCGCCCATGTGGATGGCGGACGCGGAAGCGGGGCTGGCCATCTCGTGCTGTTGTCTGTTCAACGCGATACCCAAGCCGGTCGAGCAAGGTGAGCAACTCTGGGAGACAGCCGTGGACATCGCCGATAATGTCGAAGGGGCCATGGAGATTCCGGCGGTCGCAATCCAAGGGGCGCCGGATGACAATGCATCGCATAAGCTCTTCAGGCGAGCGAATCCACTCTCGAAGGGCAAACGGTTCACGCAAGATCTGCCCGCGATTGCGTTGTAATTGCTGATGTTGCCGGGTAATCACTTCAGCGCCAACATGACGCTCTGGTCGAGCGGCATCCCAGGCGAGGCAAGTCCGCAGTGGCAGGTCGAAGATGATTGCCACGGCTGGTAGATGGTGTGCCTGCGCAAGGGCCAGAAGCGGGGCGCGGGATTCAGCTGTCGTGTTTGTTGCGTCAATGACCGTGAGTTTGCCGCGACGCAGCCGCGCATCTGCCACTTGATGAAGCAAGGCGAATGCTTCACGGCTAGCAGACTGGTCCGCTTCACTGTCAGTCAGTAACGCGCGGAAAAAGTCGGAGGAAAGTACTTCGGTTGGGCGAAAGTGGGTGCGAGCAAACGTCGATTTCCCTGAGCCTGCTGGACCAATGAGGACGACGAGTGATGGCGTCGGAATGACGAGCCGGCGGCTCGGAGTTGCCTTTTCTTTGCCGTTGGGTGAGGCGCGGTGGCCTTCGGCAGGTCCAGTAGCCGCAGTGGCTGGTTCACGTTGCTCAGGGTGTTGAATTTGCTCCATTGAACCGCGTCAACTCCTCTCACGGGCAGTTGCCCGCGCAGGCAATCCTAGCACGTAGCTGATGCACCGACTGGCTGGTTGCCGACATGCGCCAGCTATCGGTAGAATGAGATACGCGGGAGCCGACGAGATGGGCCTGTAGCTCAGCGGTAGAGCAAGGGGCTCATAACCTCAAGGTCGTAGGTTCGAATCCTACCAGGCCCACCCGCTGGCAGCATGGGAGCTGCCGGACAGTTGGTAATCGAGAGGTGGACATGGCGCGACTAGAACAGGAGACGCTGGCGAGTCCAGCAGCGTTGGCCCGCTATGCAGCTGAGGCAGCTGCTGATGCACTTGCGACCGATATTCAAGTACTTGACCTCCACGAATACACTCCGTTCTTTGACCTCTTCGTCATCTGTACAGCGGATAACACCCGGCAACTGCGAGCGCTGAGTCTGCGCGTTGTTGAGGCGCTGCGTGAAGCTGGCGCTGAACTCCGGCGCAGTGAAGGTGAACCGGAGTCGGGCTGGATTGTGCTCGACTATGGCACGGTCCTCGTGCATCTCTTCACGCCCGAACAACGCCAGTACTACCGGCTTGAGGAGCGCTGGAGCCATGCACCGAAAGTGCTGGTGATCCAATGAGCCGGGTGGGCGGACAGGCTCTGCGGCGGCTCTGGCTTCAGGCATGGGTACGCTACAGTCTTGTGTTAGCCCTTGGTCTGGCAAGCGGTATGGCAATCGGCCTGGTGCTTGCTCAGCGTCCTTGGGTGCTCCTTGCGCGGCTTTGGCGTGCAGCCCCCGATCAGCCGCCGTTTGATGCCTTGCTGCAGTAAGTGCGAGAGATGCACAAAAGCCCAGCGGAAGGCACACACTGCCCCGCTGGGCTTTGTATCACACCGTCCTTCATGCTTCGCACGAGAATGAGGCTTGTTCGCGCTCCGTTCGTCGTTTTACCCAGAGCGCGCCAGCTTACTCGAGGTCAGTGACCTCCGACTCTTGATGGCTTTCTTCGGTCTCAGCCTGATCTGCTTCTTCTTCCATTGCACGGTCAAGGCGTTCCATGACAGTATCAGGGTCAGCGCCGCGTTCCAGGTCAGTCAGCGCTTGGTCAAGCAGCGGGTCAAGCGGCTCGCCAGTTTCGGCTGCAAGCTGACGCGCCCATTGGGCCAGGGCTTGTGGATTGTCGTCCTCGGGCAGTGGGAAGTCGTCTTCCTCATCCCATCGCTCGTCAGCCATTGTCGCGTCGTCCCAGCTGTCAGCCGGCTCGCGTGGTGCCGAGGTGCGGAGGACGGCAATACGTGAGAACCGACGTTCACCAATGCTGCCGCAGCGTGGACACTGGGCAGGCCCAGCCGCTTCTGCTGCAGCGATTGATGGATAGAAGGTGCTGAATCGCATACGGCATTGTGGGCACCGATATTCATAGATCGGCATCGTTACGACCTCCGTGGCGGTTGCGGAAGCACTGGCTGGTTGACCGATTGCTCCGTTTTCGCTGCTGCTTTCGGTGTTTGCCGTGCGAGCAAAGCGAGTGCGACGAGGCCGAGGATACCTGCGGCGCTGAGGACAAGCAGCTTGACGAGTGGGCCGGAAAGGAGCAGCGCTGCAGCGCCAAACGCGCTTGAGACCACGGCGAACAGGCCAACAATTTGGCGCTGCGACCATCCACGGTCGAGGAGCCGATGGTGAAGATGGCTACGATCAGCAGCCATCGGCGAGCGGCCAAGGCGGAGGCGGTAGAGGATAAGCCAAGCGACATCGAGAATCGGCAGCCAGAGGACCAAGAGTGCGGTCGCGATCTTTGCCCCACCGATAATGGCCGTAACAGCGAGCGCGTAGCCAAGGAACATGGCACCACTGTCACCCATGAGTATCCGTGCTGGGTGCCAGTTGAAGACAAGAAAACCAAGGGTAGCGGCCCCAAGTGCCATCGGCAGAAGGGAGATGGTGAATTGCGGGTTGCCCGCTGGTCGGAAGAAGGTGTGGAGAAAGAGGACGACACAGGCAATGGTGACGACTGTCCCGGCAAGACCGTCCAGGCCATCGAGGAAGTTCACCGTGTTCATCATCCCGACGATCCAGAAGAATGTGAAAAGCACGGCGATAATAAGTGGCAACGTTGTCATGCCCCCAAAGGGGTTGCGAAACTGCTCAATGACCAGACCATGCTCGGGGCCGCGGAGTCGCGGCAAGATGATGATTGCAGCCGCAGCAATTTGCCAGAGCAATTTCGGTAGTGGCCGTAGCCCCATGAGATCATCGTAGAGGACGCTGCCAACGACGAGCCCGCTCCCGATGACCAGCAGGGCGATCCGCTCAATCTCAATTGGAAACCGCTCGACTGGCAGCACAAATGAGAGCGCAAGACCGGTCACAAAGCCAAGGAAGATGCCTGGCCCGCCGATGCGTGGCAATGGCCGGCGATGTACTTGGCGTGGCTCGGTGGGGTAGCTGAGGATGTCATACCGCGCGGCGAGGTGAATCAGCCAGGGCATTATGAAGGCTGATGTTCCCCCTGCAATGAGACCAACAGCGAGCGCGATGAGTCCTCGTTCCACCATCGCCGCGCTCCTCGCGGCTATCGCAGCTCTCCGGCAAAGCCCAGCTGGGCTGCCTCCATCGTGTGCACAATCTTGCTGAGTGGCGGCAGACCCGGTACCGGGAAGTGCTCGACCAGTTCGCGTACTTGCCCACGCACGCGTTCGAGTGTCGCCGTATCATCTGGGTTACGCAGCACGGTCGCAATGAGCTGTCCAGTGAGGCGCATTTCGTCTGGGCCAAATCCGCGCGTGGTCATCGCCGGTGTGCCGAGGCGAATCCCGCTTGCCTGAGCCGGTGGCCGTGGGTCATTGGGGATTGCGTTCTTGTTGACCGTGATCCCCACGGCATCAAGCGCCTTCTCTGCCTTGCGCCCGCTGAGGCCAAGTGGACGCAAATCAACAAGCATTAAGTGATTGTCTGTACCGCCCGAGACGATGCGTAATCCCTCAGCCTGGAGTGTTTCCGCTAAGACGCGAGCGTTCTCAAGTACCCGGGCGATATAGTCCCGAAAGCTCGGCTGGAGCGCTTCTCCGAAAGCAACAGCTTTGCCTGCGATGATGTGCATGAGTGGGCCACCTTGCGTGCCAGGGAAGACGCTTTTATCAATTGTTTCGGCATAGTCAGCATCACAGAGGATCATCCCACCACGAGGACCGCGAAGCGTCTTGTGGGTGGTTGTCGTGACGATCTGAGCGAGGCCAACCGGGCTTGGATGGAGGCCGACTGCAACGATGCCTGCGATGTGCGCGATGTCGGCAAGTAACACAGCCCCGACCTCGTCAGCAATCTCGCGAAAGCGCGCAAAATCGATCGTGCGCGAATAGGCGCTGTAACCGCAGATGATGAGCTTCGGCTGTACTTCGTGCGCTCGCGCTCGAATATGGTCATAGTCAAGTTGCTCAGTCTCAGGGTGGAGGTGATAGAAATGGATCTCGAACCAGCGGCCAGAGAAGTTGACGGGTGCGCCATGGCTGAGATGCCCACCCTGTTGCAGACTGAGACTCAGAATCCGGTCTCCCGGGGAGAGCACGGCGAGCATCGCCGCCATATTGGCTTGTGCGCCCGAGTGCGGTTGAACGTTGACGTGTGCGGCTCCGAAGAGCTGCTTTGCACGTTCGATTGCGATGGTTTCTACGCGATCAACCCATTCACATCCACCATAATAGCGGCGTCCTGGGTAGCCTTCGGCATATTTGTTGGTGAGGACGGTTCCGACCGCGGCCATAACCGCTGGGCTGGTGAAGTTCTCAGAGGCGATGAGTTCAATAGTGCCTGCCTGACGGCACTCTTCACCCGCGATTGCCGCTGCGATCTCAGGATCCCAACTCCAGAGTCGTTCGTCCATGACGTCCCCTTTCACGTCGAAGGCATGCGCCCGTGCCGATGGCTACCCGCAGCGAGTCTACCATGCCACGACGCTGAACGTACTGTGCTGATAGTCCTGGCTCGCGCTGTCTTCGCTTCAGGTTTTTCGGAGGGCTGAGCGGGTAGGACGGCGTGCTGCCGAGCGAGCTTTCTCCGGCCCTCCCGGCGCGCTCCGCTCACGTTCGCGGAAAACCAACTCGATTGGGGTACCGAAAAAGCCATATGCGCGCCGGATCGTGTTCTCCAGGTACCGTTTATAGGAGAAATGGACTCCCTCGGCGTTCCGGCAGAAGAAGACGAACGTTGGCGGTTCTGTCTCAGCCTGCGTCGCGTAGTAGATTTTGACCCATTTGCCCGGCTTGCTCGGCGGGGGATGATGGTGAACGGCCTCTTGTACCAGGCGGTTGAGTTCTGCCGTCGGAATGCGGCGCGAGCGTTCAGCAGCAACAACAAGGGCGAGGTCGACAACCTGCTCGACGTTCTTGCCGGTAACGGCTGAGACGAAGACGATTGGAGCCCACGGCATGAACGCGAATGCGTTCTGGGCCGTCTCGCGGTAGGCTTCTTCGGCGCCTTCCATGTGCTCGAAGAGGTCCCACTTGTTGACAGCCACAACAATGCCTGCTTTGGCTTCAAGGACCGCCCCGGCAATGTGTTGATCTTGCGCAGTAAATGGCTCGCTTGCATCAACAACCAGAATGGCTACATCAGCCCGTGCTAATGCCCGTTGCGCCCGGAGTACGCTATAGCGCTCGACGCCACGCTCGATCCGGCCAGGACGGCGGATCCCTGCTGTATCCACTAAGACGATCGGTTGTCCCTTCCAGGTCAACGGTGTATCCACCGCGTCACGCGTCGTGCCTGGAATCGGCGAGACAATCTGCCGTGGTTGCCCGGTGATCGCATTGAGCAGTGCCGATTTCCCAACATTGGGGCGACCGACGATCGCGATGTGCGGTGCATCAGTCGTAGCAGAATCCTCACCCGCTGGGACGGCATGAGGCAGCGTAGCGACAAGCGCCGTCAAGCGTTCGAGCAACTCGCCAATATTCTGCCCGTGTGCCGCTGAAATGATGATCGGTTCGCCGAGTCCAAGCGCGGCAAACTCCATGGCTTCGAACTGGCGCTGGCGCTTTTCCGCTTTGTTCGCGACCACAAGCACCGGTTTGTTTGCCTTGCGTAGCAGGTCAGCAATCTCCCAGTCGCCCGCGGTGAGTCCAGCCTGCGCGTCGACAACAAAGAGGATGATATCGGCCTCCTGAAGAGCAAGCTCCGCTTGTTGGCGCGTTGCTTCGGCAATGTCCCGCTGCGAGGCTTGGGCAATTTCCTCGTCGGAAAGCAGGCCGCCAGTATCAACGAGGGCAAAGCGAGTACGGCCCCATTCAGCCTCGCCATAAATGCGATCGCGCGTGGTTCCGGGCAAGTCCTCGACAATCGCTCGGCGTTGCCCAAGGATACGATTGAACAGCGTTGATTTGCCGACGTTTGGCCGCCCGACAATTGCAACGAGTGGCAGTGGTCCTTCGGGCATCGTCTTTCCCTCCGTCGCTGGTATGCCGGTTGCGGCACACCTAACCGTGTGAGTATGCCACGTCGTCGCGTGCGCTCGCCGCTTTGCCTGAGTTTGCTATACTTCATATCAGACTTGACGGGGCGCAGCGAGAACCGGCGCGAGCGCCCCGTCCTGCCCAGCGCGGGACGGGCCGGAGGAGGCAGATGACGACGACTCGGGATTACTACGAGATCCTCGGCGTCAGTCGGACAGCAACAACGGAAGAAATCCGGCGCGCTTACCGGCGCCTCGCTCGTCAGTACCACCCTGATGTCAACAAAAGCCCAGACGCTGAAGAAAAATTTAAGGAGATTAACGAGGCCTACGAGGTCCTCAGTGATCCGGAGCGGCGCGCCGCCTATGATCGTTTCGGCCATGCTGGCGTCCAGGCCGGGGCGACAGCCGGCACTGGCGGATTTAGCGAGGGGTTCGCTGATCCCTTCGGCTTCGGGTCGGTCTTCACGGATATCTTCGAAACCTTTTTTGGTGGGGCAACCGCCAGTGCAACGCAGCGCCGGGCCAGTCGCGGCGCTGACCTTGAGGTAACGGTTGAACTTAGCTTCGAGGAAGCCATTTTCGGTACGGAGAAAGCGATCGAGATTGAGCGCTTGGAAACCTGCCCTGATTGCCATGGTACCCGCGTTCGCGGTGGTGGCCAGCCGGCGACGTGTCCGGTCTGTGGGGGCACTGGCCAGGTGCGCCGCTATCAAATGAGTATCCTTGGGCAAATGGTCACGGTCACTACGTGCAGTCACTGCGGTGGCGAAGGCCGTGTGGTAACTGACCCGTGTCCGCGCTGCCGTGGACGCGGCCGTGTCCTGCGCCGCCGTACCGTCACCGTCTCGATTCCGCCTGGTGTCGAGGATGGCACGACACTCCGCATCAGTGGCGAGGGCGAGCACGGTTTCGGCGGTGGCACGCCTGGCAGCCTCTATGTCACGATCCGGGTCCGGCCGCATGAACTGTTTACGCGCAAGGGCACAACGCTCTACCTTGACCTCCCGATCAACGTCGCCCAGGCAGCGCTTGGCGCCGAGGTGGATGTGCCAACTGTTGATGGCCCAGTGCGTCTTACGATTCCGCCGGGGACACAGTCCGGCCAGCAGTTCCGCATTCGTGGCAAGGGCGCGCCGGATCTGCGCACCGGTGCTCGTGGCGACCAGGTTGTGACCGTCTGGGTTGTCGTGCCGACTGAACTCACGCCACGCCAACGCCAGCTCTTTGAGGAGCTTGCCGAAACGCTTGAGCGCCCCGATGTGCATGAAACGCGCCGCCGCGGCTTCTTCGAGAAGCTCCGCGAAGTGCTTGGCGTCTAACATTCCCTTACGTGCTGGCATGCTCCTGCCGATCCCTTGGAAGAGGAGATTGAAGCAACACGGAGCGAGGGAAGCGAGATCGTATGGCAAGCGTGCCGGCACGCATCACCAGGCGACAAGGGGCCGCAAACTGGCTCGCCGCGAGCCCATGGGCGCTCAAAGTTACCGCGCTCGTTGTCTTCACCGTCGTCACGCGCCTGCCGTTTCTCCCTAGGTATCCGTTCAACGGTGACACTGTCAACTACATGCTGGCGCTCCAGCACTTTGACCTGGCGAATGCGCAGCCACACCCGCCAGGCAATCCCCTCTACGTGCTCCTCGGCAAGGGCGTGCACGTCGTTGTCTCTGATCCAAATGCCGCGCTGGTCTGGCTGAGCATCGGACTCGCTGCGGTCGCGGTCGCGCTGACGGCCTGGCTTGGCCGGTTGCTCTGGGATGAAGCAACCGGGCTCTGGGGCAGCCTGCTGCTCGCGGTCAACCCGCTCTTCTGGCTCTATAGCGCAGTTGGCTTGCCCTATACGGCGGAGGCAGTCGCGGGGTTGCTGGTGGGACTTGCCACGCTCGCTTGCTGGCGCTGGCCAGGACGGCGCAATGCTGTCGCACTCGGCGCAGCGGCAGCAGTTGCTGCGGGGCTCCGCCCAACAATCTTGGTCTTGCTCTGGCCGCTGCTCCTCTTGGGGCTCATTGGACTGCGCTGGCGGGATCGGCTGCGTGCGCTCGGGGTGGGCTTTGCGCTCAGCCTGCTGTGGGCAGTCCCACTGGTATGGCTGAGTGGCGGCCTGCTGCGCTACTGGAGCCTGCTGCATAGCATAACGGAGAGTTTCGCTGTGCGGACGACGGTCCTCAATGGACCGAGCCGGGCATGGCTGAACAACCTCGGCCAGCTTGGCGCGGCGCTGCTGGTTGGCCTTGGCGTGCCGGCTGTTGCCTTCGGCTACGTCTGGTTACGCGTCCGGCGCCGGCCGGCCCTTAGCCGTTTCCTGCGCTGGTATCTTGCGCTCTGGATCGTCCTGCCGCTCAGCTTCTTCGCCCTTATCCACTTTGGGCAGTGGGGATACCTGCTGCTTATTCTCCCCGTTGCGTCGCTTGCCCTGTACGCGCTGACCGCTCCAGCCCTCGGAACGACGCGTCGTGTGCAAGGGGCAACGGCTGGCTTGATGGCCAGTGTCCTCACCGTCGTGGCGTTCTTCCTTCTCCGTGTCGGCATTTGGGAGCATGACCGGTACTGGGATGCCATGCTGGCAGCGCTCCAGCAGTTTCCAGCTGATCAGACGGTCGTCTTAACACCAGATGGCAAAGCGCCACTCCGCGTACTCAACTGGCTCGCACCGCAGGAGCTTGTTCTTGGCATTGTCCAGAATGACGATGGGCAGATTGAAGGGTTTGGGAGTGGAGCGGTCGGCCGTCAGCTCTATCGCCTGGTGATCGATCCGTCGCTGTCCGCTCAGGCTCGCCTTGTACCATACGCGAGGACGCCGCGGCAACGGCAGATGCCACAAAACTTCTGCCCGCGTGTTTCCCTCGTCGTCGTCCACGACCCAGCGTTGCAGGCCTGGGTTCGCGACGCGCCAGCCTGGAATACCCTGCAGCTTCCTGGCAGCGAGCCTCTCATCTGGCGCAGCGTGCCTTCCCAGGCCTGCCTGCAGATCCGTGATCATCGCCTTCAGGTCGTGCCCGAAGCGGCTGCTGACGAACGCTAGCTGCCAGGCCATTGCGCGAGGACGCGCTGATATAGGGCATTGACGGCGTTTCCAAAGGCGCTCAGCGCGACGACAACGGTTAGGGCTACGCCAAGCAAAATCAGCGCATACTCAAGCACGGCCTGGCCAGCTGTCGCAAATGGCCATGTCGTGCCGTTCTCCCACATTGCATGTCATCCTCATCCATGTGCCAGTACCGTGATGCTATTTGCTGCAACACCGAGCTCAGGATTACTGGTGTTGCCTCGATCCCAGGTGCTGCTGCGAGTGTCACGAGGCCACACGAGAAGAGTATTTCCCCGTGTGGCCTCGGGCATCTGCACATTCTGCTCAGTCGAGAAGTTATGATGGCAGCGAGTTATTAATCTTGTTAAACACTCCTTGAACCTTGGTGCCAAGGGTGATGAGCGCCGCGATGGCCACAATAGCCACGAGCGCGAGGATCAGAGCATACTCGACCAGCCCCTGGCCTTCGAATACGTCCTCAGGGACATACAGTCCATAGAGTGCCTTGAGATAGTCCAGCATTGTTCCCCCCTTTGCCATAATGGCAGCTGCCCAGATGGAATGAGCAGCAAACAGTCCAGACGACAAGCGTGTTCACTTCCCGATCGGCTCCCCGATGCTCTGCCGTTTCGTCACCCCCTTCCTTCCCTCTACTGACGCGGATGGGGTAGCCGGGTCGGCCTCGTGAACTGGCTTCACTTTCTAGTGTCGTGAGGAAACGCCAACCTGACTAGGGGCCAGTTGTCCCTATAGTGAGCGGTACTTTTTGCCCTATACGAACGCGTGGACCAGATCGACTCAGGCCACCGTCTATCACGCGCCTGCTGACTCGGGCTAGGCCAGCGGAACCAGTAACCGGAACCGTGTCTGTTCGTCCTGCTGTGACTCTTCACTGAAGCTTGCGCCGAGCCGTTCAAGTCGTTCGGTGACGACGCTCCCGGGCGATTGCCACTTCGCGATGGCCTGGCGCACGGCCTCGCCTGGTGCCTGGACGTCGAGGATCGCGACGGCCTGGGCTGGCTCATACTGGAGGGAGAGGGTCAGCCCCTTCAGGCTACGGGTCGCTGCAAGTACGCCGGTGAGTTCCTGGAGCAGGCGGTAGAGCGCAAGCTGGATTGCTGGTGTGAGCGGGGTATCGTGCTCTGGTCCCGTCAGTTCAACGGTAAAGCCGTACAGCCGTGCAAGTTCGCCGAGGTAACGCTTCAGCGTTTGGGTCAGGCCAAGTTCCTCGAGCACTGGTGGGCGCAGCTCGTAGAGCAAGCGGCGCGTGTCGAGCAACGCTCGGGCAATGGTCTCGCGTAAGCGCTCGAGGGCCTGTGGCACATCGTCAGGCTGGCGGGCCAGCAGCTGCTCGCAGAGTTCGACATCAAGCAACACAGTACTGAGGGCTTGGGCTGGACCATCGATAATCTGCCGTGCGACGCGCCGGCGCTCCGCTTCTTCAGCGAGGATCATCTCATCCAGACTGAGAGTATGCGTTGCATCGCCGAGGAGCCGTGTGCGTCGTTCGGCGGCCCGCACTTGTTCCTCAAAGTAGGCAAGGACTTGCTCTGCCAGTTCGAGGAAGCGCCGGAGCCGCTCTTGCTCGCGTTCCAGAGCGTCGTACCGCTCCTGGAGTTGTTCGGCCTGGTTGCGCATCATGAACAAGCGGATCGTCACTTCATGGGCCTGGCGAAAGGCGTCACGGATTTCGCTACGCGAATACGCTTCGAGGTTCGCTTCAATCTCCCGAAGGCGCGCACTTGCTTGCAACTCGCGCTGATTCAGCCGCTCAGCCTCACTGGCTGACTGGTCGAGCAGTAAGCTGATTTCCTGGAGTGAGCGGCTCATCTGCGCGAGTTCACTCCGAATCGTCGCAATGATCTCGCGCAGTCGATCAGCCAGCTCGTAGATCGTTGAACTGCTCCGTGTCATCATCAACTCCTTTCTCGTTCTGTGGCGGCGCGTGCTTGTGCGTGATCGGGCAGGCGCTCAAAGATCGTGACAGCCGTATTATCGAAGATGACGCGGTACTGTGGGTCATGCTGCAATGCGTGTCGGAGGGCGGCGCAGCAGTCGCTCTGGGGATCAGGAAGCTGGGCATAAACGCCACTGATGTTTACGCGCAGTGCCGGTCGCTTGACAATATAGACATACGCGAACGAGCGATGATACTGCGCAGCCCAGTGTTCGAGGCATGTACCATCGTCAGCGTTGCATGCCTGAAGCACGGTTGCTGCGTCGATATGCTGCCAGAAGGTTGGAAACCATTCGGTTCCTTGAACGGTGTTTAGACTTATTCGTCCAGTGAGTGCCGGAAGCCATTCGCGTGATCGATCAAGGGCAGCGTCATCTTCTGTCATGACGAGGAATGAGGCACCCGGTGGGGTGTGGCTCGCGATCCACTCCATGGCAAGGCGCTCTTGTGCGGAAAGTGGTTGCGTCAGGAGCTGAATCGCCAGCGTATTGCTAAGGATGAGGTAGAAGCCAGCATACGCGCCAAGCCCAAGGTACAGCACGTTTCGCCATCGCTCCGCAGGCAGGGCACGCTGCAGGAATGGATGAAGCACCTCGGACAGGGCGATACTGGCAAGCAAGGCAATGGGCACGCTGGCGAGGGTCAGCGCTTTCCGCGAGTCGCCGAGAAAGATCAGGACAAGCCATGCTGGGAGAAGCCAGCGCCGGCGGTACAGGCAAACGGCAAGCCCGACCATGCTCAATGCCCGAATGCCGGGGAAACTGAGCTCCTGCGAAATATTGAGGAAAAGGAGGTTGACAAGACCAACCCATGGCGGTTGCCCTGCCCCGAGTGCTGCGCGGAACGGAGCCAGGCCGTGCTGAGCGAGCACCGTGGCCCACCACGGCGCTGACAAGGCCAGCACGCCGACGGCAACCAGCAGGGAATCGCGTACTCCCTGGCGGTTGCGCCCATACGCAAGGAAGAAGAGCAGCGCGCTAAGTGCGACAAAGAGTGCCGTCTCGAGATGGGAGAGTACGGCGAGGCTGGCAAACAGGCTGCTGAGCGCGACACGTCGCCAGCCTCCCTCGCGGTAAAGCATGAAGATCTGCTCGATTGCGAGCACCGCGAAGAAGAAGCCTGGAGATCGCGTCAATCCGCCGCCGACGATCTCCCAGCCGTAGGAACGAGCGAATACCGCGAAGCACCCTGTTGCCAGCACCGCTGGAAGACCTGGCCCAAGGATCGTGCGGGCAAGTCGATAGAATGCCACGATGGTCAGCACGCTGAAGATTGGCGGAAGGAGACGGACGGCGTCGAGCAGCGAGAGTGGCGTCATGCGGTCGACCAGCGCAGCCAGGTAGAAGCCAAGCGGTGGGTAGGCAAATGGGATGCCTGCGCCGTTGTACGTCGTATATGCTGGCAGGCGGAAGCCATTCCGCTCTAGGTCGCGTGCCATGACGTAGAACATGCCGCCGTCGCCAAGCGGAAAGTCAGCCCGCAGGACTGGTAACAGTCGCAGGACGGCGCCGACGAAGAACACGGCGGCGAGCAATGCTCGTTCGCCGCTCAGGCTTCTTCGTGCCGGAAGTGACGTCGGGGGAGAGATTTCAGCCGCTGGTGTAACCACGGGCGCCCTCGCTTCGCACAGATCGATCCGCCTGTACGCTCGCAGTCTAGCCAACGCCTGCACTGGAACGGCATGGGACAGACGTACTTGTTTGTGCGTGACTGTCGTCGTTGCTCGGAGCCGGTAGCATGGTATGCCGTTCGCGTTGAACCAGCTGGTGAGGGGGTAACTGCCGCACAGCCGTGGCTTGACAACACGGTGTCAGCTTGGCTACGCTTATGCGGGTGACACGACGATGGCGGGTGGTGAAACGGTATCACAGGGGCCTTTGGAGCCCTTGTTCCAGGTTCGAATCCTGGCCCGCCAGCCCTTGGTGAAGCGGCGCGTGCCCGGGCAACCGGGCGGAGGAGAGTATGACGTCGCCTCTCCAAGCTGAGAGTCCTGATAGTTCCCCAGATTCATCATTGCTGCAGGTCGCGGCCGTTGTCCTTGCGGGTGGCCTTGGCACCCGGATGCGCTCTCGTCTCCCCAAAGAATTGCAGCCGCTTTGCGGTCGGCCCTTGCTCCGGTATGTGCTCGATGCTCTCGCGCCGCTCCCCTTTGCCCAGCGCATCATCGTGCTGAGTCCTCGCAAGCAGGCGGTGACCGCCATGCTCCCGGAAGGGTGGCACGTTGTCTGGCAAGAAGAGCCGCTCGGCACGGGGCACGCGTTAGCCCAGGCACTGCCTGCATTGCAGCCAACGATTACCCACGTCCTTGTTGTCTTCGGCGACCATCCACTGGTAACCAGTGATGACCTGGGCCGCCTGGTGCGTGCGGTGGAAACGGAGCGTCCGCTGGTTGCCGTACTGACGACCATGCTCGATGACCCAGCGGGGTATGGGAGGATCCGCCGGCGCGGTGAAGCAGTGGCGGGTGTCGTTGAGGCGCGTGACGATACGGCGCACTACACGGGCCCTGTTGAGGTTGTCAGCGCGGCGACGTGCTATGACCGTGCCTGGCTCGAGCGTGCAATGCCGCGGCTGCCGCGGAGTCCCTCGGGCGAGTACTACCATACGGCACTGGTCGAGATGGCCGCAGAGACGCCATGGCCGGCTCTGCCCGTTGTCACCGTGCGCGCACCGGTTGAGAGCGCGCTTGGCGTCAATGATCGGCTTGAGCTGGCGCAGGCGGAGCGAGTTTTACGCCAGCGGATCCTCGAGCGTCATCTGCGCGCCGGGGTTGCTATTGTTGACCCGGCGACGACCTATATCGATGCTGACGTTGTGATCGAGCCAGACGCTCGGATTGAACCCGGGACGATGATTATGGGAGCAAGCTGGATCGGGGCAGGCGCGCGAATCGGCCCGTACGCCATCGTGCGCGATAGCCGAATCGGGCGCGACTGTGTGGTGATAGCATCCGTTGTTGAAGAGAGCGAGCTGGGAGAAGGGGTCCATGTCGGACCGTACTCCCATTTGCGCCCGGGGACACGGCTGGCTGACCGTGTGCACGTCGGCAATTTTGCTGAGCTGAAGAATGCCCATGTTGGGCCGGAGACGCGTATTGGCCATGTGAGCTATATCGGCGACGCTCGGCTTGGCGCGCGCGTCAATATTGGCGCTGGAACCATAACCTGTAATTACGACGGCGTTGCCAAACACGAGACGGTGATTGAAGACGAAGCGTTCATCGGGAGCGACACGATGCTGGTTGCGCCAGTGCGTGTTGGCGCGCGCGCGCGAACGGGGGCTGGCAGTGTCGTGACGCATGATGTGCCAGCGGGCGAAACGGTCGTTGGTGTTCCGGCGCGGCCGCTGGCCTCGAAGCAGACGCAGAAAACGGCAGAACAGACGGAAGCGTGAGGCAAATGGTGGAAGGTCGGCTCCAGCTCTTCACTGGAAATGCGAACCCGCGGCTTGCGCAAGCAATTGCCAGTATTCTGGAGACTCCGCTTGGCCGCGCGGAAGTCGGCGCATTCAGTGACAGCGAAACGCGAGTGCGGCTCGAAGAGAATGTGCGTGGCTCTGACGTCTTTGTGATCCAGCCACTCTGCGCTCCAGTGAACCAGCACATTATGGAACTGCTCATCATGCTCGATGCGGTGCGCCGGGCGTCGGCTGCTCGAATCACAGCCGTGATCCCGTACTACGCGTACGCTCGACAGGAGAAGAAGACAGCTGGGCGCGAGCCGATCAGTGCCAAGCTCCTGGCTAACCTCTTGACGACGGCAGGGGCCGACCGCATTCTCACCGTCGACTTGCATGCACCAGCAATTGAGGGCTTCTTCGACATTCCCGTTGATCATTTGCGGGCGACACCAATTTTGGCGGCGCATGCCCGTCGTCTCGGCCTTGAGCGGCTGGTTGTTGTCAGTCCGGATACGGGAGCCGTTGCGCGGGCTGAAGAGTTTCGGCGGCGAGTCGGGGGCGGACTTGCCATCATCTCCAAGCAGCGCCCCAGCCCAGAAATGGCCGAGATGCATGAGATGGTTGGCGAAGTTGAAGGCCGCGATGTCATTATCGTCGACGACATCATTGCGTCTGGCGGCACGCTCCTGAAAGCAATTGAGCTGTTGCAGGCTCGGGGCGTGCGGCACATCTTCGCCGCAGCCATTCACGGTGTCTTCAGTGGCGATGCGCTGCGGCGGATTGCTGAATCACCGATTGAACGTGTCTTCGTGACCGATACGATCCCACTGCCTGACAATGGCCCGGTCGACAAGATTGAAGTGCTGACGGTCGCGCCGCTGCTCGCTGAGGCGATTATGCGCATCCATAAGGATCTCAGCATTAGTGCACTTTTTACATAATAGCCAAGCGCGGCGTGCCCACGGGCGGACACGTGGAGCGGTGATGCATTGCGACACGACATCGTTGTCATTCTGGAGCTCATCCTGCTAATCCTTGCAACGTTCGGCCTCCTGCTTGCGGCAATTGCCGAGGCTGCATGTACCGCGGTCTTTCGCCGTCCATTACGCGAATTGCTTGAGCTTTTGGCGGAACCGGCGAGTTTGCCGGCTACGCGGTTGGAGCGTTTGCGCCAGGCGACGGATGGGGTACGGGTTGCGCTCCTGCTGATGCAAGGAATCCTTGCGCTCGTGCTGAGCGACCTGCTCCGCCGGCTGCTCGGCACAGCCGCGCTGGCTGTCGGCATCGTGAGTGTTGCCGGTGCCGCGATCATCGCCCAGGGTGTTGTGGTTGCGGTCGGACGCTCACGTCAGCGAGTACCCATCGGAGCCCAACGGCTGGCACTCTGGACTGGACAAATTGCTCGGCCCCTCGTTGCGCTTGGTGCACTGTTTGCTCGCGTGGTCGCTGGACCACCACAACCCTCGCCACTTTCGGCAAGCGGGATGAGCCCAGACGAAGAAGCGGCGATGGTTGTCCGTGTATTGCGCCTCGACCGGTTGACTGCGCGTGATGTCATGGTCCCGCGGATGGACATTGCAGCGGTCCCTGCTGACATGATGGCCCGGGATGTCTTGGCGCTTGCTCGGCAGACGGGCCATGCGCGCTTTCCGGTCTACCGCGAGCGCATCGATCAGATTGTTGGTGTGGTTGTGGTCAAGGATGTGCTGCAACTGCTTGAAAATCCCGCGTTGCTTGAGCAAAAACGTGCTGGTGAGCTTGCTCGCCCAGCGTACTTTGTGCCTGAGTCGAAGCGGCTCGATTTGCTCTTGCGTGAGTTACAACAACAGCGCATGCCTATGGCCATCGTCGTTGACGAGTTTGGCGGTACGGCTGGACTGGTCACCATCGAAGATATTCTTGAACAGATTGTTGGTGAATTGCGTGATGAGTATGACGCCCAACCACCTGAGGTGCAATGGATTGGGCCAAATGAGGCAGTAGTTGATGGCCGATTGAGTCTCGAGGAGCTCAGCGCAGCGTTTGCTGTACCGATTGACGATGACGAGGCGACGACGGTCAGTGGCCTTGTCCAGCAGCAACTCGGGCATATTCCGCAAGCTGGCGAGTCGGTTCACATTGATGGGTTGCGGATCGAAGTGTTGACGGTCGAAGGGCGGCGCGTGCGGCAGATGCGTATTGTGCGTGAGACGCCAGCCGAGGTCAGTCCACGAGAAGTTGAGCAAGAATGATCTGCTGGCGTATCGAATGGCTTGACCGCGTCTCGTCAACGATGGATGTTGCAGCTGAGCGGGCACAGCGTGGTGCGCCCGCCGGCACGGTCATTGTTGCCGATGAGCAAACGGCAGGACGTGGGCGTGAAGGGCGGCGGTGGTTTGCTCCGGCCGGGACATCGTTACTGTTTACGGTGATTGCGCGCCCTCCGTTGGCGGTAGTTCAAAATCCGATGCTTTCAGTTGCAATTGCCGAGCGTGTTGCAGCGGCATTGATGCCATTAACGGGATTGCCGATCACGATCAAAGAGCCGAATGACCTCATGGTCAACGGGCGGAAGCTTGCGGGCATTCTCTGCCAGAGCCGCATTACCCGTGATCAGGTCGACTATCTGCTGATTGGTATCGGCTTGAATGTCAACATTCCCCCCGACCAGTTGCCTTTGCCGACGGCAACAAGTCTCCTCGCTGAAACTGGTCGTGTCTTCGATCGCCACGCCTTACTTGATGCCGTGCTACACTCGCTGCGTGAGCTACCAGGAGTGTGGGATCTGCAGTAAGTGGCGGGTGCGGGGAGGAGCGCTGCAAGGCGAGATGTGGCCAGGTTGCGAGCGCGTCAGCCCCTCCCCTATACTGCGGTCAAGCCGCCGGCGAATCCGGCTGGCAGCGAGGAGTTGCCGGGCGAGGGAGGAACACCATGGATTTTTCGTTTACGCCTGAACAGTTGCAAGTGCGCGACATGGTGCGCGAGTTCGCGCAGCGGGAAGTCGCGCCCTACATTCGGGAATGGGACGCCAAAGGAGAGTACCATCCCGAAGTATTCCGCAAGATGGGCGAGCTAGGCCTGCTTGGCCTGCCGATCCCCGAGCGGTATGGCGGCGGCGGCTTTGACTATATCAGTCTCGCCCTGATGTGTGAGGAACTGGAGGCTGTTGACACGTTCTTGCGCGTCGTCATCAGCGTCCACGTTGGGCTGAACAGCCTGACGCTCTTGCAATGGGGCACGGAGGAGCAAAAGCAGCGCTGGCTTGTGCCCCAGGCACGGGGTGAGAAGCTTGCAACATTTGCACTTACCGAACCGGGGGCTGGCTCAGACGCTGGCAGCATCCAGACTCGTGCGGTCAAAGATGGCGATAGCTACGTGCTCAATGGCGAGAAGATGTGGATTTCGCTCGCCAACACTGCTGATCACTTCCTCGTCATCGCTACGCTTGATCCATCCAAGAAGCATCACGGCCTTGCCGCGTTCATGCTCGAGCGCGGGATGGAGGGACTGACAACGGGGTCGCTTCACGGCAAGCTCGGCGTACGAGCCGGAGATACTGGCTGGATATCACTGCAAAATGTGCGCGTGCCGGCCGAGAACATGATCGGTGAGCCGGGTGAAGGATTCAAGATCGCGATGAGTGCGATTGACCAGGGGCGATTCACCGTCGCGGCCGGTGCGTGCGGGTTGATCCGGGCATGCCTGGAGGCGAGCATCAAGTACTGCCACGAGCGGCAAGCCTTTGGCCAGGAGATTGGCCGGTTTGAACTTGTGCAGCAGATGATTGCCAAGATGGTCAAGGGGTACGAGACCTCGCGGCTGTTGGTCTTCCGTGCCGCTGAGCTGAAGAACCGCGGTATCCGCAATACGCGCGAGACGTCCCTTGCCAAGTGGGTTGCCTGTGACGCTGCATTTGAAGCGGCAAATGACGCGATTCAGATTCACGGTGCCTACGGCTATTCCAATGAATATCCTGTCGAGCGGTACTTCCGCAATGCTCGTGGCGCTGTGATCTACGAGGGGACACGGGAGATTCACACGATTCTGCAAGCAGAATACGCGCTGGGCTACCGGGTCGATCGGCCGTTGCGTTGCCCGCAGCCGCCAGCGCAAGGCTTTGAAGCCCAAACCCCCTCGGCAGCGATGGTGTAAAGGGGGTGTCTCGTGGCGGCATTGCTCCTTCCCTTCGGGGGCAAGCGTCCGCGTGTTGCCGCGGATGCGTTCATCGCACCAACAGCCGTCGTGCTCGGCGATGTTGAGATCGGTGAGCAGGCAAACCTGTGGTTTGGCGTTGTCGTTCGTGGCGATATTGGCCCAGTACGGATTGGTGCGCGGACGAACTTGCAGGAAGGTGTCATCGTCCACGTCGACGAGGGCTATCCCACGATTCTTGAAGAGGATGTCACGGTCGGCCATGGAGCAATTGTGCATGGCGCGGTCGTCGAGCGCGGAGCCCAGGTCGGCATGGGGGCCATTCTGCTGACTGGCTCGCGGATCGGTGCTGGTGCGATTGTTGGCGCTGGTGCCGTTGTGCCGGAGGGAATGGAAGTGCCGCCCGGCAGTGTCGTCCTTGGCGTCCCTGCTCGTGTGCGTCGCGAGGTGAGCGAGGCGGAGCGTGCGGCGTTGCTTGAGCGGGCAGCGCGCTATGCGGCGCGCGGGCAAGTGCTTCGAGCGTTGCTCGCCGAGCTTGCCCAAGGGAAGGAGACGCATGATGGCGATGGTTGAAATACGGCGCGAGCCGCCGATTGCCTGGGTGACGCTTAATCGTCCAGAGCGGCTGAATGCGCTCAATAGCCAAGCGCTCATTGACCTGCGTGAGGCTTTTCAACAACTGAGCCATGATGATGTACGGGTCATCATCCTGACAGGGGCGGGGGATCGTGCCTTTGCTGCCGGCGCCGACATCGCCGAAATGCGCGAGAAGTCTCCAACGGAGGCGCTCGCGTTTGCCCGCCTGGGGCAGGCGGCATGTGATGCGATTGCGCAAGCTCCACAGCCGGTGATTGCCGCGATTAACGGGTTTGCACTCGGTGGTGGTTGTGAGATCGCACTAGCCTGCGATATCCGGCTGGCAAGTGACCGGGCAGTGCTTGGTCAACCCGAAGTGACACTTGGCGTGCCACCAGGGTGGGGTGGGACGCAGCGGCTGACGCGACTTGTTGGGCCCGGCGTTGCAAGTGAGTTAATTTTTACTGGCCGCCGCGTGAGTGCTGAAGAAGCGCTCCGGATTGGTCTCGTCAACGCTGTTTATCCCGCCGATGAACTGCTTGACCGCGCCCGCGAGCTTGCGCTTGCTATCGCCCGCAACGGCCCAATTGCTGTGCGCCTCAGCAAGGCAGCCATCCGTCAGGCATTGGATGTTGACCTGAATAGTGGGTTGGCGTTTGAAGCTGAGGCCTTT
Organism: Thermorudis peleae; assembly: GCF_000744775.1. Lineage (NCBI taxonomy): Bacteria > Pseudomonadati > Thermomicrobiota > Thermomicrobia > Thermorudis > Thermorudis peleae. Next base: position 913,994 of record NZ_JQMP01000003.1, read on the forward strand.
GCGCTTGCGTTTAGCACAGCTGACCAGCGTGAGGGGATGAGCGCATTCCTTGAGAAGCGCTCAGCGCAATTCCAGGGGCGCTAATGTCGCAGGAAGCCTGACGAGAACAGGGGGCAGTATTGTGCGCATCGCTGTATTAGTCAAACCGGTTCCTGATCCGAGCGCACTTCGGTTCGATCCTCGACATGGTGACCTCGTGCCAGGGGTGCAGCTCGTTGTTAATGAATATGACTTGTATGCTGTTGAGGCAGCGCTGCGCCTACGGGAGCAGGTTGGCGGCGACGTCATTGTTGGGACAGTCGGTGGTGGGGCACGCGAAGCGCTCAGCCGATGCCTGGCAATGGGCGCTGACCGCGCTGTCTGGATCGATGGTGATGGACTGCCCGGTGATAGTCTCACCACAGCGACGGTGGTAGCGGCCTGGCTCCGACAGGAAGAGCCGGACGTCATCTGGGCTGGCCAGGAGACGAGTGATGCTGGTACCGGCAATGTTGCGCCGCACGTTGCCACATTGCTCGGGTGGCCGCTGGTGAGTAATGTCGTTGGTTGGCAATACCAAGACGGACAGTTCACGCTCGAGCGCGAAATTGAAGATGGCCACCAATTCCAGACGGTTGCACCGCCGGTCGTCCTCTGCGCGCTCTCAGCCCTCGATACGCCGCGTCTGCCGACCTTGCGCGGCATTATGGAAGCACGGCGTAAGCCACTCGAGCAACGCACGCTTACAACGCTGGGCCTTGATCCTGCGGCGCTTTCGCCTCGCGTGCAATGGGGCAAGCTGTTCGAGCAAGAGCGACGGGCTTCCGGCATTGTCTTACAAGACGTCGATCCAGATGAGGCCGTTGAGCGCTTCATTGCGTTCTTACGCGAGCGCCGGCTGCTTGCCTGGTAGCCGAGTGAGTGGAGAGGGGAAACTGACGTGGCTGGCGTGCTGGTTTTTGTCGAATTAGCCGGGAGCGAGCCGCGCGGGGTTGCGCTCGAAACGCTCGGCGCAGCTGCTCACGTTGCTGGGACGCTTGGCGAGGTGACGGCGCTCGTCATTGGCCATGAGTGTCACGCTGTTGCTGAGCGCATCGGCCAGTATGGCCCAAGCCGTGTGCTCGTTGTTGATGATCCCGCGTTTGCTGCACCGGTTGCTGGTCCGTACGCGCGAGCGCTGGAAGCAGCCGTGGCTGCAACGGAACCTGCGCTCGTCTTGCTTCCCGCGACGACACTGGGACGCGATATCGCACCGATTGTTGCGACACGCCTGGGTGCGCCGCATCTCGTTGAATGCATGTCTTTGACGGTTGAGGACCAGACAATTACGGTGACACGCCCAGTGTATCAGGGGAAATTGCTCACCACGGTAACGGCGCCACGCGACACTGTTGTGTTTGCAACGGTACGTGCTGGTGCATTCAAGGCACCAACACCGGATGAAGCCAAGCAGGCGACAATCGAACGCATGACAGTGACGCTGGACGCCGCTGACCAGCGGGCAGCGGTGACCGGGCTGGCGCCAAAAGGGCGTGGCGGAACGGCGCTCGAGTCCGCCCCGATCGTTGTCGTTGGTGGGCGAGGCATTGGTGGCCCACAAGGGTTTGCCCTGCTTGAGGAATTAGCTGCAGCCTTGGGTGGAGCGGTTGGTTGCACGCGGGCAGTTAGTGACTTGGGCTGGCGGCCCCATGATGAACAAATTGGACAGACCGGCAAGCAAGTCAGCCCGAAGCTTTATCTCGGTGTTGGCGTCTCTGGGGCAGTGCAACATACTGTTGGTATGCGTGGAGCTGAGGTTGTTGTTGCGATCAACCGTGATCCGAATGCTCCCCTCGTGCAAATGGCCGATTTTGCCATCGTCGCCGACTATAACGAGATCGTGCCGCGTTTGACAAAGCGTCTGCAGGAACTGCGCGAAGCGGCGGGCAAGGCATAAGGACGGCGGATGAGTCAGGAACGGGTTGACGTTATCGTCGTCGGAGCGGGTCCAGCTGGCACGGCTGCAGCGCTGACGTTAGCTCGGGCTGGGCTCAATGTCGTGGTGCTCGAACGCGGAGCCTATCCCGGGGCAAAGAATGTCATGGGTGGCATCCTCTATCGCCAACCAACTGAACAGCTCGTCCCAGAGTTTTGGCGTGACGCACCGCTTGAGCGCGCGATCATTGAACAACGCTACCTCTTGCTGACCCAGGACAGCGCTGTTGGCTTCACGTTCCGGAGTGAGGAATTGGGGCGGGAGCCAGCGAATGCCTTTAGTGTCCTGCGGGCGCCGTGGGACCGATGGTTCGCTGAGCAAGCTGAAGCCGCCGGTGCGTTCGTGGCGAGTGGTGTGCTCGTCGAGGACGTGTTGTGGCGGAGCGGCAAAATTGATGGAGTGCGCGCCGCTGGTGATGAGGGCGACTTATTTGCTGATGTCGTCGTCATTGCTGATGGGGCAAACTCGCTGCTCGCTCAAAAGGCTGGTCTGCACCGGGAATGGCGCCCGGAAGAGCAGGCGCTCGTCGCAAAGGAACTCCTTCGTCTCTCAGAAGATGAGATCAATCGTCGGTTCAACGTTCCGTCAGGACTGGGTGTGGCGATCGAGGCCTTTGGTGAATCGACCTGCGGGTTGCTTGGCTATGGCTTTCTGTATACCAACCGCGACACGCTGTCGATTGGCACGGGTGCCCTCCTGTGTGACTTGATCGAGAGTGGGCTCAACGTCAGCGATATGCTCGATCACTTCAAGCGTCACCCAGCGATTGCCCCATTCCTTGAGGGCGCTGAGCTCGTTGAATATTCGGCTCATCTCATTCCCGAAGGCGGATGGCGTGCCATGCCGCCGCTCTATACCGATGGCGCACTGCTTGTCGGCGATGCTGCGGGCTTTGTGAACCCATTGAGTCGCGAAGGTTCAAACTTCGCGATGATCTCCGGTAAACTCGCTGCTGAGACTATCCTTGAGGCGCGAGAAGCTGGGGACTTTTCTGCTGCGGCGTTAAGCCGTTACCGCGAACGGCTCGAAGAGAGCTTTGTCTTGCAAGATCTGTGGACCATTCGCAATATCACGCCGTTCGTCCATGAGCGACCCTATCTGTTGCGCGCTATCCCGGAAGCGCTGGCCGAAGCCTGGAAGAGCTATTTGACGGTTGACAGTACCCCGAAGCGCGAAAAATATACCAAGATTCTGCGTCAGTTCCTGAAACGGGTGCCGCCGCGTCAGCTTTTCGCTGATCTGATAGCAGCGCGTCGGCTTCTGCGCTGATCGTCTGGCAAACAGCAATCGGGCGGCATGGTACCCTTGGCAGCAGCACAGCGTGCTGCTGTGGGGAGGTGCTTGTGAGCCCGTACGCTGTCCTCGACATCTTGCTCCTGATTTTGCTCGCGCTCTTTGTTCCCATTGGCATCTGGCGAGGAGCGCAACGCGAAGTGCTGGTAACGTTCGGCATCCTTCTTGGTGTGGCGCTCGGACAATTCTGGGCGCAGCCATGGGGTGGTGTGCTGGCACGCTGGACAGGGCTCAGCCAGAACGGCGGGGCCTTTCTCGTTGCCATGATCTGTCTTGTTGCCGGGACATTCCTGATTGGCTATGGATTAGGCTCAGCAATGCTGATGCCGCCGCCGGGAACGCTCGGACGACTCGCTGGTGCAGTGGTTGCGGCTGTCAATGGCGCGCTGGTGCTGGGCTTCGCCTTACAGCATATTCAGGGATACCTCTTGGCTGGCAGTTCCATTCGCCTTTTCGACCAGGCTATCGTTGCTCACTATCTTAGTAGAGGAGTTGGTTGGTTGTTGCTGGCGAGTGCTGTTGCGCTCTTGGTGACGATCCTGATCCTCGTGCTGTTCGGACAATCGGGGACAATTGTGGTTTACGAGGAGGGAATGCCATCTGAACCAGGCCCGGTGACGCAGCAGACGCGCCGCTACGTCCCAGGTGGCGTTGAGACCAAGACAGCGTACAAGACCGAGCCTCCGCGACGTCCAGCTGAGGAGACGCGTCCGCTGCGTGCGACGGATGTTGAGCCGGGAGGACGAGTACGAGGGAACCTTAGCGATCAAGAGACAGCGGTGATTGCCCGATCAGCGACCCCAGCAGCCGAGGAAACGCGTCGGCAAACGCCGCTCGAGACTGGCAAGTGCCCCTACTGCCACGCCGACCTGGATGGTACTGAGCTGTTTTGTCCTCGGTGCGGTCACGTGCTCTAGTTGCCTCGGTCCGTCCCGCTCGTTCCAGAGAGCCGCTTCCAGTCAGACGGGCGTAGATGATCAGGAGAGGGTAAACCTCTCCGCAGGAGGAACATGGTCTGGGAGGTAGGAGAAGGTTGGTCACACCGCGTGTGAGCGTGCTGGAGCGCCTGCAGCAGACCCCTGTTGTGCAACAGCGTTCCTCACGCTGGTATTGGTTCTGGATTGCGCAAGCACTCGTAGTCGCAACTGGTTTTCGCCTCTGGTTCGTGCTCCATAGCAGTTTCCCATTGAATGATGGCGGTCTCTTCTACACGATGGTACAAGACCTTGAGCATGCTCACTTCCGTTTGCCTTTCTACACGTCATACAATCACGCGCATATCCCGTTTGCTTACCCTCCTCTTGGTTTTTATGTTGCAGCAGCACTTGATCGGCTTGGCTGGCCAGTGCTGAGCGTGTTCCGCTTTCTTCCAACGCTCGTCAACGTTGCCAGTGTTGCCGCCTTTGTCCCATTGAGCCGGGCCATGTTGCGCTCATGGCGAGCAAGTGCTGCCGCAACGTTTGCCTTTGCCTTGCTGCCAATGGCGTTTGCCTGGCAAATCATGGGGGGAGGCATCACCCGTGCGTTCGGGCAGCTTTTTGCCGTGATCGCTCTGCATCAGGCGTACCGACTCTACACGCGACGGCAGCGGCGATATGTGGTTGGACTAGCGCTCAGTGCTGGCCTAACAGTGTTAAGCCATCCTGAGGCGGCGTGGTTTTTAGCGTATAGTGTGCCCTTGTTCTGGTTGTTCCTGGCCCATGACTGGCGTGGCCTGCGAGACTCGCTCCTTGCAGCGCTTGGCGCAGTGTTCCTAACGAGCCCATGGTTGGTGACGGTCCTTGCGCGGTACGGATTCGCCGTACTCCAACCGATGCGTGACTCGGGTTGGGCACCCTATAGTGGCATCGGTCGCTTTGCGCTCTTTGACCTCACCCGCGAGCCGGTCTTCCCACTCCTTGGTGCCCTTGCCCTGGTTGGAACGCTTGCCGCGCTGGCTCGTCGGCAGTTTCTGCTGCCGGTTTGGCTTGTGGTTATCCCGGTTCTACAGTCGCGTGCCTTTGACCAGCGCGCGGTAGTGCCACTAGCGCTGCTGGCAGGTATTGGGCTGGTTGAGGTTGTGTTACCCCTGACACAACGGGCACTGCTTGGGGTTGCACGCGTTCGGCTACCAGCTGGTGGGCGGCTCCTGACCTGGTTGAATGGAGCTTTCTCCCCTCGACGCTATCGCCTGCGGCATGTCTGGTTGCTTCAGGTGCTGCTGATTCTGATCGTGGTCCAATCGGTCGTTGCGACGGAACGAGGATTTCGGCCGTTACTGACTGGTCTTTCCGCTGATGACCGTGCAGCGATGGCCTGGGTGGCAGAGCAGACACCGCCGGACGCGCGCGTGCTGGTTGTCACGGGCGAGACATGGTTTGCCCAGGACCGCGTGGCTGAGTGGTTCCCAGCCTTGACAGGCCGCACCAATGTTGCCGTTGTCCAGGGGTATGAGTGGCTCGGCCAGTTCTCAGATCGGATGAAGGCGGCAACTGTTCTGCAAGGGTGCGGTACGGTCGGCGTGAGTTGTCTGGAATACTGGGCAGCCCAGACTGGACAGTCATTTGACTACATCTATCTGGTCAGTCAACCCATGTGGGTCGATGGTGTGCGTCACGAGCGCTTCGGCGCCTTGGCTGAGGAACTGGTCCGTGATCCCGACTACGCCTTGGTCTACAGTGGACCGGGCGCGCTTATCTTTCACCGGCAGGCGGTTCCCAGTTGGTGGGGAGGAAAGCGCTAAGGAGCAGCGGAAGCACGCGTTGTCGCCACCATGCGAGTATCGGCGGAGCGAACGCGACGGCTAACGCTGGCAAGTAAATGCATCCAATGATCCAACCGGTAGCCATTTCAGGTGAAGTGCCCTTCCACACCGCATCCCCAGGGGTGAGTCGCCAGCCCCAATAGCCGATCCAGCTGAAGACAGTAAGAAAGAGCCCTTCGCGCCACGAACGCGCCATCAGCCAGAGCGGGAGCTGGTCATAGAACCATAATCGCTGCGGCATGATGGCCATAGCGAGCAAGAGGCGGGCAGCCGGATCGTGCCAGCGGAGCAGGGCGAGCAGCAGCACGATCCCCGGAAAGACCTGCAGCGGCATCGGGTAATGGCTCTGGTGTTGCAGGTTGTGGAGCCAGTCGAGAGGCCAGCTCGGCAAGAGTGGAAGCGTCAGCACGACAAAGTAGAGCGCGCGGAGCCACTGCCGTCGATTGCCATGGGTTAGCAGCACAGGAATCCCAAGGTTCGGCTTGGCCAGTGCGAGCGGCGCGAGTGCTGGGGCAAGCGCAGCGGCGACAATGAGCGGAGACCATTGCGCAACTGAGGCGGCAACGTAGAACGGAGCGCTCACGAGCAACGGCACGAGCCGCCATTCCTGCTTGCGCGCAATAAGATAGGCCAGCGTGCCAGCACAGATGCCGAAGAACGTTGGACCACCAAGCCAGGCTGGTAAGAGCGCAAATGGCGCGGCGACCACGACCGCTGGTAAAGGATAGAACAGCGGCGCATCAAACGGATAGGGAAAGATCGGCGAGAGACCTGGGTCATGGTATGGGTTGTGACCATGGATTAACAGCCGGGCAGCACGCCAGGCCCACGTGAAATCACCCGCGTAGCCGCCTCGTTGAAGTAAACAGATAAGGCTAACGAGTGCACTCAGTCCCCCGACGACGAAGGCAAAGTGTCGTGGATGCTGAGCCCAGTAGTCTGTCCAGAAGCGGAACGGATGCGCAGTAGCCTCGTCGGGCAACGGTGCTAGGCGAAGCCTGCGCAGTCGGTGCATGCTCCCGTCCCTCGTTCAGCTGGTGGGGCCGTGCGAGAAGTCGGCTATAGGCTCGCCACATGCTGAGAAGCCCGCACCAGCATTCCTCCACCCACTGTGGCCACAAGGGAATAGCTCCCTGTGGCCGCCCTCCCCAGCTGTCGATCCTCCCTCACGATGACCAGCCGAGCACGCCCCTTCCGCATGGAGGATAGCATGCTGCTCGTCTGGTTCCCATGCGCATTATGGCATAGCCTGCAACATGTTGTAATACAACACGCTGAACGCGCTATGGCAGGAGCTGCACTCCTCTCATCGATGAGAGTGCCCGCTGATTGTCCTCGTGCACAAACGGCTGCGTTCACGTTTGGAGTCGGGGAGTTGACAGCTGACAACCGTTGCCGACATACTAGCGACTGGTTGCCGGAAAGACTGGAGTCATACTCCAGACTGGCGAAAGTGGCGGGATGCTGAAGCATTCTTATCCTGTGAGGAAGGCATGACAACATCTTCTCTGCCGAAAACACCTGCTGAGGCGCGTGCCCTCATTCGCTCTGGCGCCTGGAGCACACATACTGCCGGGCTCGTTCCGGGAGCTGTGCAAGCAAACGTCGTCATCCTGCCCGCTGATCTGGCCTACGACTTTCTGTTGTTCTGCCAGCGAAATCCGAAGCCATGCCCAGTTCTCGAAGTGACAGATCGCGGTTCGCCTGAGCCGAAGCTGACTGCGCCAGGAGCAGACCTGCGGACTGATGTGCCGCGATACCGTGTGTATCAGCACGGTGAGCTGATTGAGGAGTGTACAGATATCTCCCACTGGTGGCGTGACGATCTCGTTGCGTTCTTGCTTGGCTGCTCGTTCACCTTTGACACCCTGCTCCTTGACGCTGGCGTGCCAGTGCGCCATGTGCAGTGCGGCTGCAACGTGCCAATGTACCGGACGAATTGGCCATGTCACCCTGCTGGTATCTTTGCTGGACCATTGGTTGTCTCATTGCGGATGATCCCTGGCCCGCTGGTTGCGCGAGCCGTTGCCGTGACAGCGCGTTTCCCGAACGTTCATGGTGCGCCAATTCACATTGGCGATCCAGTGGCGCTTGGCATTGCTGACCTCAGCCGGCCCGACTGGGGTGACCCGCCAGTGATGGAGCCAGGAGACGTGCCAGTCTTTTGGGCCTGTGGGGTGACGCCGCAAGCGGTGGCGCTGGCTGCGCGACCATCGCTCATGATCACCCATGCTCCTGGCCATATGTTTATTACCGATCTCCGTGTTGAAGAGATCGCTTCGTGGTAAAGCTCCGGTTTGGTAGTGTGCGGCAGGCTCTGATGGACGTGGAGAGATGAGGAGGAGTGCTGCGATGAATTCGCTTACCCGTCGGCAGGTCCTACGCCTTGGCTTGGCTGGTCTCGCTGGTGGGTTGCTTGCTGCGTGTGGCGGCCAGGCAACGTCAACGCCAACTCCGGCGAAATCGAGCGGAGCGGCGACGAGCTCGACGGCAACGGCACAAACGCCAACGACTGCCGCAACTGCGACGAAAGCGACCACCGCAACAGCGAGCACGGCAAGTGGGAGCAGCAAGACCATTCGGATCGGAGTGATTTTCCCCTTGACGGGTACCGCTGCCAGTGTTGGCAATGATGCGAAGCAAGCGGTGCAACTCGCCGTTCAGCTTGTCAATGAGGGAGCACCCGATATTGCGTTGCCGCTTGCCAAAGGTGGTGGATTGCCGAACCTGGGTGGAGCCAAGGTTGAGCTTGTCTTTGGCGACAGTCAAGGGAAAGCTGAGGTCGGACAGTCAGAAGCGGAGCGCCTCATTAAGCAAGAGAAAGTCGTTGCACTACTCGGTTGCTATCAGAGTGCGGTGACGAAGACGGCAAGTGCCGTTGCTGAGCGTGCGGGCATCCCCCTGGTCAACGGTGACTCGTCCTCGCCAGCCTTGACCGAGCAGGGATACCAGTGGTTCTTCCGGACGTCACCTCACGACGGTGACTTCTCCAAGATCATCATGGAATTCCTCCAAGCGCTAACACAGCAGAAGAATGCGGGCATTAAGACGGTTTCCCTGCTGTATGAGGATACCGACTTCGGTGTCAATAGTGCGCAGGCATTAAAGGCTGAGGCGCAAGCACATGGGCTGCAAGTGGTTGGCGAGGTCAAGTACAAGGCCAATGCCACCTCGCTCACCACCGAAGTGCAAACGCTGAAAGGGCAGAATGCTGACGCCCTGGTTCCTTCGTCGTACACCAATGATGCAATTTTGACCATTAAGACGGCGCAGCAGTTAGGTTACCTGCCGAAAATGATTGTGGCTCAGGATGCAGGGTATGCTGACCCCGCCTTCATCAGCGGCGTTGGGGCAAATATCGCTGAGGGGATGTGCACGCGCTCAGCGTTCTCCGTTGATATCACCCAGCTCAAGCCAGCAGCAGCGAAAGTCAACGAGCTCTATAAGAAGGCAGCCGGTAAGGATATCTATGATGTGCCAGCGCGCGACTTTACCGCAATGCTCGTCTTGTTAGATGCCATTAACCGTGCTGGCTCAACTGATCCCGCTGCAATCAAGCGTGCCTTGGAGGCGACCAATCTTGGCCCGAACGACACCATCATGCCGTGGAAGGGCGTGAAGTTCGATAGCAAGCATCAGAATACGCTCGGTACAGGGATCATCTTGCAGATTCGAGATGGGCAGTATCGAACCGTCTATCCCTTCGACGTCAAAACCATTGATGTTACCTTCCCATTGAAGCCCTGGAACCAGCGCTAGGGCTGAGTAGACGAGCAGCGAGTGAGCGCGGAGGCGATCGTGGAGCTCACTAATGTGCTCCAAGCCCTCGTGAATGGGCTCCTGATTGGCATGGTCTATGCCCTGATCTCGGTTGGGCTGACTCTGATCTTCGGCTTAATGGAAATTGTGAATTTTGCCCACGGCGACTTGCTGATGCTGGCAATGTATGCCGCGTTCTGGGCGAGTGTCTTGGTGCATCTCGATCCCGTCTTTTCCTGGCCGCTTGTGGTTGTCGGCCTGGGACTGCTTGGTATCGTCATCTTTCATCTGGTGATCGCGCCCATTCTCCGCGCGCCGATGCTGGCGCAGATCTTCGCCACCTTTGGCCTCGGATTGTTTCTCCGGGGGCTCGCGCAGTTTCTGTGGAAAGCGGATTTCCGCACCATTGACCATCCGCTGCTCGGACAGGTCGCCGGGGGAACGCTGCAACTCGGATCATTGTTCATTGGCCTGCCGCAGCTTGCTGCAGCCGTGATGGCCGCGCTTGCCTTCGGATTACTCTGGCTGTTTATTAACCGGACACGCGTGGGACTCGCCTTGCAAGCGGTTGCGGAAGACCGGGCAACCGCTGGGCTTGTTGGGATTGACAGCCGGCGGATGTTCGCGCTGGGGTGGGCCATCGGTGGTGGCTGCGTGGGACTCGCTGGCGCGGCGCTCGCGAGTTTTTATCCGGTCAGCCCAACCGTCGGTGTGCTCTTTGGCTTGATGTCCTATTTTGTCGTCGCCCTTGGCGGCTTTGGCAGCGTGCCGGGAGCGCTCCTTGCGGGGCTCTTGGTTGGGCTTGTCCAGGAACTCAGTCCAGCGCTGCTGGGCGTGCCGCCTTCCTACAAGTACGCGGTCGTCTTCGGGCTGTACCTGTTGGTCGTGCTGGTGCGGCCACAGGGGCTCCTGGGCCGGTTCTAACACGTTGGGGGCGAGCATGACAGCGCACAACCGACGGCCACTGCCAAAACGCGGCCTCGTCTGGCTATCCGTTATCGTGGTCGCGCTTGCTGCCCCGCTGGTATTCCGAAGTGATACCGCACTTAACATCGGTATCTTGTTACTCCTCTATGCTACGCTTGCGCAGGCGTGGAATATTCTGGGAGGGCTTGCTGGGCAAATTTCCTTTGGGAATGCCGTCTTCTTCGGTATCGGAGCCTATACTTCAACCGTATTACTTGTCCGGGCAGGCGTTTCCCCCTGGCTTGGGATGCTCGCCGGGGCAGCGTTGGCGCTGGTCGTTGCGTTGCTGGTGGGCTTCCCAATGTTTCGGCTCGGCGGTCATTACTTCGCCATCGCCACCATTGCACTTGGTGAAATTGCCTCAACGATTGTGACGAACTGGGATGCTGTCGGGGGAGCAACTGGGATTGTCATCCCGCTCGTGCGTGACGCGCAAGGTCAGCCAAGTGATTCCTGGCGCATGCTTCAGTTTAATCAGTCACGGCTGCCATACTACTACCTGGCGCTAGTTTTGCTTGCTCTGACAACGCTTGTAACTGCTCTGATTCTCCGCTCGAAGCTCGGCTACTATTTGCGTGCTATCCGCAATGATCAGCAAGCGGCTCGAGCACTTGGCGTCGCGGTATTGCGCTACAAGCTTGCCGCCATTGCTCTTTCGGCTATCTTCACGGCGATCGCTGGCACGCTCTATGCCCAGTATCTCCTCTACATTGATCCCGAGACTACCATGCGCCTTGATCTATCAGTGCTTGCTGCACTCATCGCGATTCTCGGCGGTGTTGGCACAGTCGCCGGGCCGCTGATCGGTGCGGCTGTGATGGTGCCGATGTCCGAGCTCACGCGCGCGTTCTTGGGTGGTGGAGGCAATGCCATCGACCTCCTGCTCTACGGTGGACTCATTGTGCTGATCTCGCTGTTCGAGCCACAAGGACTGATTGGCATTGGACGACGCTTCCGTCGCTCGCCGCGGTCACAGCCCGTTACTGTCGAACCGGCGCCGATCTCCAGCTCAGAGGAGGCGCACTGATGCCGTTGCTCGAAGTGGACCGTGTCACCATGCGCTTCGGCGGGCTGCTGGCGAACGATGCCGTGAGCTTTGGTGTCGAGCCAGGCCAAATTGTCGGACTCATTGGCCCCAATGGCGCTGGCAAGACGACGCTCTTCAACTGCATCTCTGGCTTTCTCCGACCGACGAGTGGCCATATTCGGTTTGCTGGTCAGGATGTTACCGGCTGGCCTGCTGAACGGCTGGTTCACGCTGGCCTTGCCCGCACCTTCCAGATTGTGCGCACCTTTACCGACATGACCGTTCGTGAAAATGTCATGGTTGGCGCCTTTGCCCGGACGAACAGCACTGCTGAGGCACGACGCATTGCTGACGAGTTGCTCGCCTTCACTGGTTTAGCGTCACGGGCTGATGTGCTTGGCGGCAATCTTACGGTTGCTGAAAAGAAGCGGGTTGAACTCGCACGTGCGCTGGCAACCCAACCGCGTCTGCTGTTGCTCGACGAAGTCATGTCCGGCTTAACGCCTGCTGAACGTGGCCAGGCAGTTGACCTGATCCGGGCGGTTCGCGAGCGAGGGATCGCTGTTGTGCTCGTTGAGCACATCATGGAGGTCGTCATGCCGGTCTCTGATTGGGTCGTCGTGCTCAGCTCGGGCCGTAAAATCGCTGAAGGACCTCCGGCCACAGTTGCGCGTGATCCTGATGTCATTGCTGCTTACCTTGGTGAACGCTATCGCCAGCGGATGCAGGAGGAGTCCTGATGCTGCTGGAGGTGCGAAACCTGCGAGCTGGCTATGGCGGTGTTCCGGCGCTGCATGACGTTCGCCTGGCCGTTGCGCCCGGAGAAGTGGTGGCACTGGTTGGCGCGAATGGGGCGGGCAAAACAACGACACTGCGGGCAATCTCGGGGCAAATTCGTCCGATGGGAGGAGAGATCTGGTTCGATGGGCAGCGCATCGATGGCCTACCAGCTCACCGCATTGCCGAACTCGGTATTGCCCATGTGCCGGAGGGGCGCGGCGTCTTCAGCCGCTTGACCGTCATCCAGAACTTGCAGCTTGGTGCCTATTGTTCCCGAGCTCGGCCAGCGGAACGTGAGCAGCTTACCCGCGTCTTTGCGCTGTTCCCACGGCTCCGTGAGCGGATGCATCAGCGAGCTGGTACGCTCTCGGGCGGCGAGCAGCAAATGCTGGCGATTGCTCGTGGGCTGATGTTGCAGCCGCGTCTTCTCATGCTTGATGAGCCGTCGTTGGGACTTGCGCCAGTGCTCGTTGAAGAGATTTTCGCGACGATTCAACGCATTGCCCAGGAAGGGATAACGATCGTTCTCGTCGAGCAACACCTGCACGAGGCGCTCGAGCTTGCCGATCGAGCGTATGTGCTGCAAAGTGGGCGAACCGTCCTCGAAGGAACAGGCGCAGAATTGCTTCGCTCTGACCTCGTGCGACAAGCCTACCTTGGCTTATAGCCCTTGTGCGCAGGGTATTGGCGCCCTTCGGGCATTGTTTCCTGATTGCCCCTGCCTGCACCCGACCCTTGGGATGTCCAGCATGGCGCAGGCAGCCCCCGGGCGACCCTGACTCTTACCTGCTTGGTGGCTAACTCTCGTTTGACCCTCAGTTGACCCTCAGCTGACCCTCGCCTGCCCCCCCATATGCCTCCTCGTCCCCCAGTTCATGCTGAGGGGAAGGAGGGCCAGGTTTCCGCGTGCTGCTGCCGCTTTCGTGGTGCCGAAGGGGGGACTCGAACCCCCACGGGTGTTGCCACCCCGCGGTTTTTAAGACCGCTGCGTCTGCCATTCCGCCACTTCGGCCCAAATGGCTTGCGGGCCAACCATCAGTGTGCCCTATGGCCCAGCCAGGCGACAAGTCTGTTCGTCATGGAACGCGACGCCGCAAGGCCGACGTGGCTCTGGACCGTGTTCGGTAGCCCTCATCGCTCGCGGATGTGCAGTCCTTCCGCGAATCGGCCTCAGCGCGCTGTGGGTTGCCTCACGTTGTCAGCAGCGATACTGCCTCCCGACCAGAAGCTGCCAGGCGTTGGCAATTCCGCTCGGGAAGCCACCAGACGTTGGCAAGCGGCGCCTGGCCAGAGCGCCGCTGGTCGGCTTAACGGCGACGGTTTGCTATCTCAACCGACTAGCCAGGAGGGTTCGCCGGCGTTTCGCGCACGCAGTGTCTTGCCAGGTACAGCATAAGCATGGACCGCTCTCCTCCAGCAACTTTGGCCCCGCCCGGGATGGTTCGGTGAGCGGTCAGCTCACGGGCAACCGCCAGGTGCAGTGCCCAGATCGCGAAATGCCAGACCCGCTGGGAGTGGCTGTGCGTTCACGACCATGTCCAGGGGCGCGTCGGTCACGTCGCTGCGACGATCGGGTGAAACCGGTAAGTCGCGCCACCCCTCGTGCGTTGTACAGGGTGGAGACCTTCTGGACGAGTGTCTGCTGCCGCGGCGTGCGGTGCCTGAACCGGCAGGGCTCTAGCCGATGGCTAAGCGGACACGCATAACGGTAGATAATGCTGCTGCAGTTGAACGGTCGCTACGCCGTCAGCTTGCTCGTGGAGTGACAGAGCGCATGCAGGATTGGCATCTATCCAGTACCATGAACGGGGCTGTTGTCAGAACGGAACAGACTGGGGAAATCAGGGAAGCGGCAGAGTGAGCACACTGCTGCCAGCCATGGCGCCGGCTCTAGCAGGAGCGTGGCTCGAAAAGGGGGCACCATGCTGCATCGTCCATCGACGGTTGTTCTCCTCGTGGCGAGTATGCTGATGCTTGGCGCGTGCCAGGGTACGCTTCGTGCTCGCGTTGTTGCGACACCGACGGTGTCTGCCGAGCAGAACACGTCGCCGACGTCGCCGTTCTTCGTCATGGCAAGCCCAACGGTGCCGTCACGCGTCACTGCCACGCCTGCATCGTCACCGAGTGTCCCTGCGCCGTCCACGACGCCGACAACCGCAACGGGAACGCCTTCCCCGGCTTCGCCCACTCCGCCATTGCCAAACCAGCCTCTCGCCGCTGCGAGCCCAACGCCAGCCAGCCTCCCGCCAGCTGGCCGGGAGACGCCACAAACCGGGCAGGGCCAGCAGCCATCTCCGCCGACGCCGACTGAGCCGTCGCAGCCCGCTTCTCCAAGGGAGCCGACGCCAACGCCAGTGCTGGCAAGCTCGCCAACGCCACCTCCGCCGACGCCAACCGCGACGCCCCAGCCGTCACCAACGGAGCCGACTGCTTCCTGCGACCTCGCCATTGCCAAGCAGATGCGCTGGCATGCTGATAGCAGCGGCATGCTCGACGTGAGTATCATCGTGCGCAATATCGGCACGGCAGCATGTCCAGCTGGCGAAACGGTGCTCGATCCCGAGCCACCATCGTTGCATTTCATCCCGCCGGTGCAGATCACTGAGTCGGGCGGGCAGGGGAACTGGCAGTGCCAGAGCACGACCTGCACCGCCAGCGATCCGCTGCCCCCTGACTACAGCGCTGTGTTCAGTTTTGTGGCCCAGCTCCGGGCGACGCCGTCGGCGAGCGTACCGATTGTCAACTGCGCTCGCGTCACCGACTTGGGTGACATGAATCCCCAGAACAACCAGGAATGCGCGCAGCTTACGATCACGCCGACACCGACGCCACGGCCAGTACCCACACCCACGCCAACGCCAATACCAACGCCGACACCAACACCGTTGCCGACGCCGACGCCAACGCCATGCCAGTACCAACTCACAAAGCAGATGCGGCAACAACCGGGCACGACGGCGATCATGGTGACGGTGACGCTGTCGAATACAGGGCCTGCTGGCTGTGCTGGCCCGGCGACGTCTCGCATCGTTGACCAGCCGCCGCAGGGGATGACGTTCGGGCAACCCGTCCAGGTGAGTCCGTCAGACTGGCAGTGCCAGCTCACGAACGGCACCGTAGAGTGCTCCGGGCCAACGCCAGCCCCAGGGCAGAGCGTCACGGTAACGTTCCCTGCAACGGTGTCGGCACTCCAGCAAGCGAGTGCGCGCAACTGCGCCCAGGCCTCGCCGATGGGGCTGACGGCCTGTGCGACGCCTTCATCACCGACGGCGCCCTAAGGTGGGGCGCTGATTCACTTGCCTGCGGGGCCAGGCGAGGGGCGGCTGACCTCGGGATGACCGAGCAGGCTGCCCCTCGCTTTCCTTTAGGCTCCGGGCGTGCTGTCAGGCGGGATGTACTGACGGAACCAGGCGATAATCCGCTCGAGCAGGTCGCGTTGATGGGCGCGCTCCTCGAAGCCGTGCTTTTCCCGCGGGTAGGTGACGAGCTGGCAGATGGCGCCCCGCAGCCGCAGCGCCCGGTAGAACTGGATCGATTCGCTGACGGCCACGCGCGGGTCGTCCTCGCCGTGCAGGATCAGCAGCGGCGTGGTCACTTGATTGACGTAACGGATCGGCGAGCGCTGCCAGTAGGCGTCGGGGATATCGGCCGCTGAGGCGGGGAAGTAGGAGAGATTCGCGCGGGGGATATCGCCCAGGTAGTTATCGCTGATGAGGTTGCTCAGCCCTGCGCCCATCACCGCTGCCTTGAACTGGTCGGTCTGGGTGACAGCCCAGGCGGTCAGGTAGCCGCCCCAGCTCCAGCCAGCGACCCCAAGCCGCTCTGGATCAGCAATGCCACGCTCAACCAGCGCCCGTACGCCTGTCAGCACATCGCGGAGTTCCCCGCCGCCGACGTCGTCGAAAATGGCGTTCGTCCAGGCACTGCCGCGGCCGGTGCTCCCGCGCGGGTTCGGCAGCAGCACCGCGTAGCCCTGGGCGACGAGCGCTTGTGCCCAGTCGTGCCAGCTCGCGGCGCACTCATCGCCCCAAAAGCTCGTCGGGCCACCGTGAATCTGCACGACCAGCGGCAGCCGTTGCCCAGGCTGGGCCGATGGTGGACGAAACAGGAGGCCCTCGACGGTGACGCCAGGGTCGCTCTCCCAGGTGATCCGCTCGCCCTTCATCATCCCAGCCTCGATCTCGGGGTGGAACACGGTCAGCCGCTGCCCGGGAGTTCCTGGCTCAGCCAGCGACCAGCACCAGACGCCCGGCAGGTGCGCGCTGTCAGAGCAGATGGCGGCGAGCCGTCCGGCGGCCGTGCTGACGACGCCGTGCACGACCCCGTGCGGCTCGGCGAGCAGCGTGCGTTCGCCCGTCCAGGTGAGCTGTTCGATACGCGCGGTCAATCCGTTGACCACCGTCAGCGCCAGGGCCTCCCCACCGGCGAGTGGCGCAAGCCCCTCAGCTGTGCCGTCCTGGGCTGGGTAGAGGCAGACGGTCTCGCCGGTTGCGAGTTCGTAGCGATAGACGGCCTCGCCGCACACCACGCGTCCTGCTCGGGCGCGATAGGCGAGGAAGCGGCCGTCGGCCGACCAGGTCAAGTCCTCGGCCAGCCCGACGAGTGTGAAGAGCTGGCGAGCTTCACCGTCGACGGTGATGAGCCAGACGCTTGTCTCGCCGAAGAGGTCGTCGACCTTTGGCGAGGGCGTCGTCGCCAAGGCGAGGCGCTGGCCGTCAGGTGCCCAGGCATAGCTCCAGACGTGCACGTGCTCGGGCGAGCGCACCTGTCCCTGCTTTGTCTGTGGGTCGACCAGCCAGAGCCGCTGGAACTTCTCTTCGGTGTCCCAGACGTGCCAATCCTCACGTCGCTCGCGGCGCTGCCGTTCCTCGTCCGTTTCGGGCTCGACCATGAGCACGCTCAGCCAGTGTCCATCAGGCGACCAGTCCAGGAGGTCCAGCTCGCCCTGCTGGTCGAAGGCGCGGATCGCTTCGCCGCCGTCTCGTGGCATCACGTAGATGCTGCTCTTGCCCCGCTCGGCCCGGTCAGAGAGGAAGGCCAGGCGTTGGCCGTCGGGTGACCAGCGTGGACAGCGGTCATGCCACATGCCGCTCGTGAACGGCCGAGGAGCTTCGCCGGACGTCGGAGCGATCCAGATTGCTGTTTCCCAGTGCTCGCCACTGCGGCTGACCGGCCGTCGCACAAAGGCGACCAGCGCGCCATCGGGCGAAAGGTGTGGCTCCGTCGGCCGGTCATGCGTCACACACTGCTCGACGGTCACCCCGGTCGCGGTAGCCTGTGCCGTTGCTTCGCTCATGCACCCCTTCCGTTCCATCCTGCATGCTTTGCTACGGAGAGTATCGACCGTCAGCGATGACCTGGCAAGCGGCCCCCTTTTCGCTCACGACGTTCTCAGGTAGGCTCTTGACAGTCGGGCTGGCGAGCCGATCGGGAGCGATGAAAGGATAGGCGCATGGACACTGCTGCCGTCTTACGCGAGCACCTCGCTGAATTCGTCCTGCTTGACCACCATTGCCATGCCCCGCGACGCCTTCGCCAGCGGCTGCAGCCTGAGCATTTGCGTCGCCCCTTCACTGAGAGCGGCGATCCGGCCATGCTGGAACACGTGCCGCACACGGTTGTCTATCGCCTGCTGCTGCGTTGGCTCAGTGCCCTGCTGGGTGCTGACCCGACCGAGCAGGCTGTGCTCGAGGCCCGTGCGCAGTACGACGAGGCAGCGTACCACCGCCTGCTGGCCGACGACGCCCGACTTGGCCCCTGCTACGACGATTACCTTTTCGATACCGAGCGGTGTTACTCTCCCAGTGAATGGGCTGCGCTGCTCGGTCGGCCTGTTGTGCCGGTGATCCGCATCGAGACGGTCGCTGAGCAGCTGTTGCCCGAGGCTGAGTCCTGGGCTGACTTTCGTCAACGCTTCAGCCAGGAGCTTGCTGCGCGGGGCATCGAAGCGGCCGGGTTCAAGAGCATCGCCGCCTACCGGGGCGGACTGGCCATTGAGCCGGTTGACCTGGTAACGGCGGAGCAGGCGTTCCGTGACGTGCGCGCTGAACTCGACGCCCTCAGGGTGTCATCGGGTGAAGCGGAACGGTTGGTGCGTCCAGCGTTTCGTCTGACGCATCGGCCGTTCATCGATGCCCTACTCTGGGAGGCGCTTGAAGTTGCTGCTGAGCTGAGCCGGCCGGTGCAGGTTCACGTCGGCCTTGGTGATGACGACGTTGTCCTGCCGCAGAGCGATCCGACCCTCCTGCGGCCGATCTTCCGAGAGGCTCGCTATCGCCACGTGCCGATTGTCCTCCTGCACTGCTATCCCTTTGTCCGTCAGGCAGCCTATCTGGCCAGCATCTATCCGAACGTCTACGTTGATCTTGGGCTGACGCTGCCCTTAGCCGCGGGCGAAGGGGCGCATCTTGTTCGGACAGCGCTGGGGCTTGCGCCGGCGAGCAAGCTTCTGGCCTCGACCGATGGGCATGAGCTACCGGAGTTCCAGTGGCTGGCGGCACGACTGTGGCGGGAAGCGCTTGCGCAAGCGCTGGGTGGCCTGGTCGACGACGGCCTGCTCACGCTTGCTGACGCGCTTG
This sequence comes from Thermorudis peleae, assembly GCF_000744775.1. Lineage (NCBI taxonomy): Bacteria > Pseudomonadati > Thermomicrobiota > Thermomicrobia > Thermorudis > Thermorudis peleae. The sequence continues at coordinate 933,094 of NZ_JQMP01000003.1, forward strand.
AAGTGGCGGGGATGGTGCTCGCTGCCAACGCGCAGCGCATCTACCCGCCCTTGCGTTAACGCTCCGCGCTGGAGGGCGGCCGTTTTCAATCCCTCCTCGGTACGGGCAAAACCTGTCCGCGCTGCGGGAAGGAGCCCTGATCGTGCGGAGTTTCAATCCCTCATAGGTACGGGCAAAACGATGGCGACGCGTGGTTCCCCGCTCTCCGCGCGTGGACGGTTTCAATCCCTCATAGATACGGGCAAAACCCGGCACCGGCAGCTGAAGACGGGGAAGGAACTCCCCGTTTCAATCCCTCATAGGTACGGGCAAAACTGGAATATCGCCACTGACCTCGAGATCAACGACGACGTCGTTTCAATCCCTCATAGGTACGGGCAAAACCGCACATCTCGATGCCGTGATCGACCACCTCCAGCAAGTTTCAATCCCTCATAGGTACGGGCAAAACATGGTGACCGCCGTCACGTTCACCGCGTCGTCAATGTTTCAATCCCTCATAGGTACGGGCAAAACGTTGTTGCAGGAATTTCCTATGTCATTGAGGATATCGCGTTTCAATCCCTCATAGGTACGGGCAAAACACTTCGTCATTTCCTTGGAAGACCAGGCGACTGGGTGTTTCAATCCCTCATAGGTACGGGCAAAACATCAAGCCTGGATAGACAACGTCCGTGCTGGGAACAGTTTCAATCCCTCATAGGTACGGGCAAAACAAGTGGCGCCGGGAGTGTACGCTGACGCGCAAGGACGCGTTTCAATCCCTCATAGGTACGGGCAAAACTGGAATGGCAAGCGTCTGCTGCCCAACGGCGTCAAAGGTTTCAATCCCTCATAGGTACGGGCAAAACTTTCGGCATCGTATCCCCCCAACGTCCTAGTACTCATGTTTCAATCCCTCATAGGTACGGGCAAAACCTGGGTCTCCGTTGTGCGCCAGCAGTCGATTCAAGATGTTTCAATCCCTCATAGGTACGGGCAAAACCCCTCGGCCAAAGTCGTCGACGACGACAAGCAGGCGAGTTTCAATCCCTCATAGGTACGGGCAAAACGAACGTTGTTCCTCACGAAATCAGGCGTGCGGCCCTGTTTCAATCCCTCATAGGTACGGGCAAAACGCGGCAGGCTGAACAAGGCTGCCGCAGAACTCCTGTGTTTCAATCCCTCATAGGTACGGGCAAAACCTCGCTCTTCATCCGGGTCGATGGGGTGCTCGCCGTCAGTTTCAATCCCTCATAGGTACGGGCAAAACCCGTCCGCTGCTTCCGCGGGTCGATGTAGACGAGGACCCCGGGTTTCAATCCCTCATAGGTACGGGCAAAACCGTGGAGGCTGGCGCAGTCGGGGTGCTGACGCTCACCGGTTTCAATCCCTCATAGGTACGGGCAAAACCGGATGGATGCCTGGACGGCAGGGTCACGCAGCCAGCGGGTTTCAATCCCTCATAGGTACGGGCAAAACATGGCAGCCCGGCCTGCTTCAGCATCTCGACGAGTGGTTTCAATCCCTCATAGGTACGGGCAAAACTCAACGGTGTTCCGGCGGAGGAGATGCGGCGGATGCACGTTTCAATCCCTCATAGGTACGGGCAAAACGATCTTCTGGCGGCCCAGCCGAACGGGCTGCCAGAAGTGTTTCAATCCCTCATAGGTACGGGCAAAACTCTGGCTGAGTCGCACGAATGGGGGGGTTGTCGTGTCTCTTGTTTCAATCCCTCATAGGTACGGGCAAAACTGTACAGCGGGGGCAGGGCGGTGAAGGAACGACAGGAGCACGTTTCAATCCCTCATAGGTACGGGCAAAACTGATTGTTAGAACATCTTCGAGCGGGAAGTCTTCTTCAATGAGTTTCAATCCCTCATAGGTACGGGCAAAACGCCCGGCGACGACACCTCCTACGACACCGCGATGGGGTTTCAATCCCTCATAGGTACGGGCAAAACACGGGTGGCCGTCCTGGCTCATTGTCGCTGGCATGATCGTTTCAATCCCTCATAGGTACGGGCAAAACCCTCGAGCGAGCCTGGAGCCAGGCGGCTGCGAGGTCAGTTTCAATCCCTCATAGGTACGGGCAAAACAGAAGCGTGTCCTACCGATAGATATCCGGCGAGCGTGTTTCAATCCCTCATAGGTACGGGCAAAACGAACCACTGGACGACGTGTGGCTTCCCGTCATCGCGGGTTTCAATCCCTCATAGGTACGGGCAAAACATACGCCCATAGTCGTCGCACACGACGAGGAGGCGAGTTTCAATCCCTCATAGGTACGGGCAAAACCTGAAGCCGGCGTCGTGGGTTGCCGATCTCAAGGCGGCGCTTGCGCAGATCGACCAGGACGCCGTCTTCCGTGCGCACCGGGCGCGGGTCGTGGAGCAGGTGTGGGATGGGACCACGCCGATGTTTCAATCCCTCATAGGTACGGGCAAAACGCAAGTTCAGGGCGCACGCAGTCTCTGCGTCGCCCAGGTTTCAATCCCTCATAGGTACGGGCAAAACTCCAGATATTTTCCCAGGTATTCTTGAGGTCCTGGAGTTTCAATCCCTCATAGGTACGGGCAAAACGAATAGCGGGCAAGAAACAGATCAATCGCCTCTCGAAGTTTCAATCCCTCATAGGTACGGGCAAAACGTGCCGCGCGGATCTTGCTCGGACGCGAAGCAGAGGTTTCAATCCCTCATAGGTACGGGCAAAACCGTATTCTTGACCGTACTTGCGATCTCTTGTGCCTTGCGCTGGTTTCAATCCCTCATAGGTACGGGCAAAACGGCCGTCCTCAAGTCTCCGAGGACGGCCACATTGAAGTTTCAATCCCTCATAGGTACGGGCAAAACGACATTGAGGACGCGCTGGCGCAGATGCTGTTGGGCGTTTCAATCCCTCATAGGTACGGGCAAAACAACCACCTCTCCACCAACGAGGCTTTCGCCCTGGGCGTCGTTTCAATCCCTCATAGGTACGGGCAAAACGGAGAGGTAGTTCGTCCCGTTATACCCACCGACGGCGTAGTTTCAATCCCTCATAGGTACGGGCAAAACTGACCCACGTCGCTGGTTTCACGGCCTTGACAGCCTCGTTTCAATCCCTCATAGGTACGGGCAAAACGGAGACTGCCCCCGAGCATTGGGAGTGAGGACGGTGGTGGGTTTCAATCCCTCATAGGTACGGGCAAAACGTGCAACCACAGTGTCAAGCCCCAGTCGGGGGGATAAGTTTCAATCCCTCATAGGTACGGGCAAAACCGGGGCACAGTCGTGCTACAGTGTCCCTGGCGGAAAAAGTTTCAATCCCTCATAGGTACGGGCAAAACTTTTGCAGGTCTGGTACGCACACGAATGGTACCAGAGTTTCAATCCCTCATAGGTACGGGCAAAACAACCGTAGCGGTCAACGTTCCCAATCTCGGTAATCTGTTTCAATCCCTCATAGGTACGGGCAAAACCAGCTCGCCCGGCTCCTCGCAGCCATAGAGGCCGGGAAGTTTCAATCCCTCATAGGTACGGGCAAAACCGAGAATCCGGTCGAGAAGACTCTTGGCGTCGCCAAGTTTCAATCCCTCATAGGTACGGGCAAAACTCATTCTCTCCCACGAACGCGCCGAGCGGATCGCGAGTTTCAATCCCTCATAGGTACGGGCAAAACGCCACACCTGCATTGCCGTCCCCCTTTCCTTCACTCGTTTCAATCCCTCATAGGTACGGGCAAAACTGCCGACACGCCCAAACTGGCTCTCATGCCAGAAGATGGCGTTTCAATCCCTCATAGGTACGGGCAAAACATGAGCCCGAGCGCGGCGATGGCAATCGGCAAGCCAGTTTCAATCCCTCATAGGTACGGGCAAAACAAATGCCGACGACTGGTGTGACTGTGGCGGATTCGGTGTTTCAATCCCTCATAGGTACGGGCAAAACGAAGATAGCCGTACCCTGGATGCCGCCGTGCTTCCTGTTTCAATCCCTCATAGGTACGGGCAAAACCGCGAGCGCCCAGTCCAGAAGAACACGGGCGAGGGCCCGTTTCAATCCCTCATAGGTACGGGCAAAACTCGGGCCCGAACAAAGAGCCCTATCGGTTGCTCGAGTTTCAATCCCTCATAGGTACGGGCAAAACCGAGCTTCTTGGTACCCGAGTAGAGGCCGCTCGCCATGTTTCAATCCCTCATAGGTACGGGCAAAACCCGCGCAGGCCGGGCACATTGGCCGCCCGGCGACCGTTTCAATCCCTCATAGGTACGGGCAAAACTTTGCCACGCTCACGCCGACTGACACGGGGAATATGTTTCAATCCCTCATAGGTACGGGCAAAACTCCAGCCACCGTGAGGGTTACCGTTGCTGGCGAGCCGCGTTTCAATCCCTCATAGGTACGGGCAAAACCGAGAACATCGTATCGAGCTGCGTCTCCATGCGGGGTTTCAATCCCTCATAGGTACGGGCAAAACGGATTGTGACGGAGTGCTGGTGGTTCGGGATCGACAGTTTCAATCCCTCATAGGTACGGGCAAAACATGAGCCCGAGCGTGGTGATGGCAATCGGCAAGCCAGTTTCAATCCCTCATAGGTACGGGCAAAACCCGCGCTCGGCGTCGAGCCGAACGCGATCGCCTGGCCGAGTTTCAATCCCTCATAGGTACGGGCAAAACCCGCCCACTTCCTGGTCGGCCGCGACGGACGCGTCGCCGTTTCAATCCCTCATAGGTACGGGCAAAACTCTGGTACTCGAGCCGATCCGCCCCCTTCGGAGTGTCGTTTCAATCCCTCATAGGTACGGGCAAAACCTGGCCAAGTATCGGTCATGAATTTCCCTGACCAGTCATGGTTTCAATCCCTCATAGGTACGGGCAAAACGGAAGTACCTATACGTGGAGGCTTGCCATCAGACCAGTTTCAATCCCTCATAGGTACGGGCAAAACAGGGAGAAGAACGGCCATGACTGACGTGGAAATCGCGTTTCAATCCCTCATAGGTACGGGCAAAACGGCAATGGGGCGCACAGATGTTGTCTGCCCCGGCGACTGTTTCAATCCCTCATAGGTACGGGCAAAACCGATACGCCGGGTATCCCACGGGCGCGTTCTGAGCATGGGGTTTCAATCCCTCATAGGTACGGGCAAAACTCTCCCCAGCGGCGGTGCCAGCGCCGCTGGGGGTCATCGTTTCAATCCCTCATAGGTACGGGCAAAACCCCGGGGGCGTCGTGTCTGGTGTCGCCGGAGGGAAGTTTCAATCCCTCATAGGTACGGGCAAAACGGGGAGGTGTTCGATCGCCCCGAACCGCTTGGCCACGTTTCAATCCCTCATAGGTACGGGCAAAACGATCGCCGCAGCACTCGACCTCCCCCAGGCAACGGTGTTTCAATCCCTCATAGGTACGGGCAAAACGCGCGTCCAGCTGAACAACGCGGCGACGGCCCTGACGCGGGTTTCAATCCCTCATAGGTACGGGCAAAACTCGCGCCGCTCGTCCCGGCGAACACCCCGGCCTGCATCAGGTGTTTCAATCCCTCATAGGTACGGGCAAAACACGAGGGACGGGCTCTTGCATATCGCCCACGCGTCTGGCGTTTCAATCCCTCATAGGTACGGGCAAAACCGAGGGGCAGTTACAGCGCGTGATGTACTTCTGGGTGGTTTCAATCCCTCATAGGTACGGGCAAAACACGTATGCTGGGTCACTGTCCATCGTCGGCCTCCTTCGTTTCAATCCCTCATAGGTACGGGCAAAACGACCGGGGCGAAGAGCGTCTCGCTGTCGTAGTCGTGTTTCAATCCCTCATAGGTACGGGCAAAACCCTGACGCTCACCAGCTTGCTCTCCGACGCCGAGGACCTCGTTTCAATCCCTCATAGGTACGGGCAAAACTTGGAGGCGAGCCACTGGCGGCCGCTCCTCTGCCGTGTTTCAATCCCTCATAGGTACGGGCAAAACGGCCGCCATTCCCGAACGACCGCGCGCGGACGAAGGTTTCAATCCCTCATAGGTACGGGCAAAACGTGCCACTCACCTGGAGTTCCACGGTGAAGGTGAGGTTTCAATCCCTCATAGGTACGGGCAAAACTGGAGGTCTGGACACCATGAAGAAGGATGTCGAAAAGTTTCAATCCCTCATAGGTACGGGCAAAACGCGGAAGGTGCCGTCTGGCGCCGTGTAGGCAAGTGGCGTTTCAATCCCTCATAGGTACGGGCAAAACCCAGGAAATGTCGTCCCCGCCAATCGCCGCTTGCTGGGTTTCAATCCCTCATAGGTACGGGCAAAACGAGCACCCACTCGGCGACGTCGCCGAGTGGCACGAGTTTCAATCCCTCATAGGTACGGGCAAAACGATGACAGCGCACGCGGCGTGGTCGGCGGAATTGCGCTGTTTCAATCCCTCATAGGTACGGGCAAAACGATGCGCCGCCCACGGCGTACCCACGCTGTGCCGAGTTTCAATCCCTCATAGGTACGGGCAAAACGCCGGGGGGTATTGACAATGGAATATGGCGGGTGCTAGTTTCAATCCCTCATAGGTACGGGCAAAACTGGGCCGACCTGGGTGAGTTGCTCGACTGTCTGGTTAGTTTCAATCCCTCATAGGTACGGGCAAAACTCAAGCCCCCTGGCGATCGAATCTGACCGCCAGGGGTCGTTTCAATCCCTCATAGGTACGGGCAAAACTCCTCGAGCACCTGCAGACCGTCATCACCGACCTCGAGGTTTCAATCCCTCATAGGTACGGGCAAAACACAGCCTCACACGTCACTCCGTACCGCGCCAAACGGCGGTTTCAATCCCTCATAGGTACGGGCAAAACGTTCATGCTCATGACGGGACTGCGGCCGGGAGAAGGTTTCAATCCCTCATAGGTACGGGCAAAACGTCCTGCGCATCTGTGAACGGTACGGCCTTGACCCGCTCCTGTTTCAATCCCTCATAGGTACGGGCAAAACAAAGGATCGGTCTCCCATGATGACAGATGACGGTGGTCGTTTCAATCCCTCATAGGTACGGGCAAAACCGCCAAGCGCATCGAGATCGCCGATACGCCAGGCGCCAGTTTCAATCCCTCATAGGTACGGGCAAAACGATGCCGACGGGAAGTGGATCGCGACGGCGAAGGTCGTTTCAATCCCTCATAGGTACGGGCAAAACGCATGACCACGGCGAGCGGCACGATCGCCCGTCTCTGCGTTTCAATCCCTCATAGGTACGGGCAAAACTCCTGGACGTGTACGGTGCGACGCGCTGGCTTGGCAGTTTCAATCCCTCATAGGTACGGGCAAAACGCACTCCCCATTGGCGTTGGTACGGTCACCGTTGATGGGTTTCAATCCCTCATAGGTACGGGCAAAACGGGAGCGCGGCGAGTTCCTCGTTCTTGAAAAAGCTTGGCTGTTTCAATCCCTCATAGGTACGGGCAAAACCCTCGCCGCCCTCATTGATGAGGCGCGCCAGCTCGCTGTTTCAATCCCTCATAGGTACGGGCAAAACATCAATGCCGCCGTCAAGCAACTCCGCGCCATCGGCGGTTTCAATCCCTCATAGGTACGGGCAAAACCATTCTCTCCCACGAACGCGCGGATCGGATCGCGAGTTTCAATCCCTCATAGGTACGGGCAAAACCGTGGCCAGTCATGTATCGGCCAGGAATTTCCAGGACGTTTCAATCCCTCATAGGTACGGGCAAAACTCGGGCCCGAACAAAGAGCCCTATCGGTTGCTCGAGTTTCAATCCCTCATAGGTACGGGCAAAACCGGGTGCACGATGCCAAGCCTGCACCCGAAGCACTTCGTTTCAATCCCTCATAGGTACGGGCAAAACCATGAATCGTGGCTCGGACTACAATCGGGTATGGCGTTTCAATCCCTCATAGGTACGGGCAAAACTGAGTCGGCGCTTCCAAGGTTGGCTTGGGTTGCCGAGTTTCAATCCCTCATAGGTACGGGCAAAACCCATTGTCGTTCTCCCTTCGTGTTGCTGCATGAAACGGAGTTTCAATCCCTCATAGGTACGGGCAAAACTGACCGCCAAACTGGGTTATGGCCGTGATGACGGCCGTGTTTCAATCCCTCATAGGTACGGGCAAAACTCTGCCCGAATCGCCGTCACGACCTCGATAACATCCTGTTTCAATCCCTCATAGGTACGGGCAAAACGCCCTCGTGCTGATCGACGTCGATCGCGCGATTGCTGTTTCAATCCCTCATAGGTACGGGCAAAACTGTACGGACACAGTGTCCGGACGCTGTGCACGAACACTAGTTTCAATCCCTCATAGGTACGGGCAAAACTGAAGGTCAATCCAGAACGGTTCTGGCAGTATCTTGAAGTTTCAATCCCTCATAGGTACGGGCAAAACGTCGCGAAGCTCGATGCGGACACCGTCCCAGTCGATCACGGTTTCAATCCCTCATAGGTACGGGCAAAACTCGGTGGAGGATTTCTCGAGTACTGGCGGTACCTTGTCCGGTTTCAATCCCTCATAGGTACGGGCAAAACGACGCATCGAAAACGCCCTCCACGGCGCAACCTTCGAAGTTTCAATCCCTCATAGGTACGGGCAAAACTATCGGAATCCAGTTGATGCACGTGGTGATTGCCGCAGTTTCAATCCCTCATAGGTACGGGCAAAACTACCCCACTGCTCGATTTCGTTTCCCTGACCAATGCGGTTTCAATCCCTCATAGGTACGGGCAAAACTCGAACCATTCCCCCTGATCATGGTTATGGGGATGGTGTTTCAATCCCTCATAGGTACGGGCAAAACCGAGAAGTATCGTCTTCTCGATGATTCTTATCGCTAGTTTCAATCCCTCATAGGTACGGGCAAAACCGGGAGGAACGGCTGCCACGCCGTGCCGGTGTCGAGGTTTCAATCCCTCATAGGTACGGGCAAAACATTGGGCGTCCCGGAGGATTCGGCAAAAGGTATCGCGATGTTTCAATCCCTCATAGGTACGGGCAAAACAATGCCCGGAGGCGTGGAGGAAGAGCAGCGTCACGCTGGTTTCAATCCCTCATAGGTACGGGCAAAACCGGGAACCAGGGTTGCTACCGCCACGAACGATTTCAGCAGTTTCAATCCCTCATAGGTACGGGCAAAACTGCCACGCGATGAAGGCGACCGCCACAACAGCGGCAAGTTTCAATCCCTCATAGGTACGGGCAAAACCCGCGACGGCCTGCTCCACATCGCGCACGCCTCCGGCGTTTCAATCCCTCATAGGTACGGGCAAAACCAAAGGCGTGGCAGAAGGCGCCGCGTGCGATGACCGTGGTTTCAATCCCTCATAGGTACGGGCAAAACGGTTGTCCCGATATTGACGACTTTCTGATTACTCTGTTTCAATCCCTCATAGGTACGGGCAAAACGCCTGGAAGCTCGCCGAGGACTTGTTGTTTTCCTATCTCGAGTTTCAATCCCTCATAGGTACGGGCAAAACGCAGGACGCTCGTGAGGCCCTGTCGCTCACGCCGGAGTTTCAATCCCTCATAGGTACGGGCAAAACATGTCCGGTATGTCACCGAGGAACAACCGGGAGAACGTTTCAATCCCTCATAGGTACGGGCAAAACGGAATGCGTGCACGCTTGGTGAAGCCGAGCTTTTTGTTTCAATCCCTCATAGGTACGGGCAAAACGCTGCCTCCGCCCCGAGTCGCCTGAGGAGCACATCCGTTTCAATCCCTCATAGGTACGGGCAAAACCGCCGGGCAGTGGGATTCCGTAGTGAACGAATTCACGTTTCAATCCCTCATAGGTACGGGCAAAACTACGGGCCGATTGTGGCCCGCTTTCTCGAAATCGGTGTTTCAATCCCTCATAGGTACGGGCAAAACGACAACCTGGGACAACGCCGAAACAAGAGGTCGTGTGTTTCAATCCCTCATAGGTACGGGCAAAACTTTTCAGATCAACTTGAAGGCGCATCCGAACGTCTCAGAGGTTTCAATCCCTCATAGGTACGGGCAAAACCGAGACAGAGACCCGCGCCGTGGCCGTGCCCGCGGAGAGTTTCAATCCCTCATAGGTACGGGCAAAACCTTGCCCACGAGCGTGACGCGCTCGTTCTGCTTGAAGGGTTTCAATCCCTCATAGGTACGGGCAAAACTCACCGAGATAGCGTCGCGCGATCCGCACCAACATGGACGTTTCAATCCCTCATAGGTACGGGCAAAACTTGAATATCACTGGTTCAATCACAGGTACATTGTCAAGCCCGTTTCAATCCCTCATAGGTACGGGCAAAACCGTTTCTGGTGAAGCGAACGAGGATTGTTCGGCATCGGTTTCAATCCCTCATAGGTACGGGCAAAACTCCGTCCAGGTCGTCCACGTCCCATCGGATCGGACAGTTTCAATCCCTCATAGGTACGGGCAAAACACGGACGACCGCCGCCACATAGCCCTCGGGATCATGTTTCAATCCCTCATAGGTACGGGCAAAACGCTCGCGTGCCGTGGAGAAGCCTTCGAGCTCGATGAGTTTCAATCCCTCATAGGTACGGGCAAAACTGCTGGGGGCGCCCCTATCAGGATGTCCCGCTGACGTTTCAATCCCTCATAGGTACGGGCAAAACTCTTCTGAGGCTGACGGCCCGGCCCCGGCATCAGCTGTTTCAATCCCTCATAGGTACGGGCAAAACCCCGCTCTGCCAAGTGTGTGCCGCCCGTCGTGCAATAGTTTCAATCCCTCATAGGTACGGGCAAAACTCGTCGATCTCGCCGACCCATCGCCGCACCTCAGCCTCGTTTCAATCCCTCATAGGTACGGGCAAAACTGCCTCGCCAGCCCTGCCATGCCAGCCCTGCCACGCCCAGTTTCAATCCCTCATAGGTACGGGCAAAACCCAAGAGCCGCCTGAAGGGGGATATACCGATCTAGGGTTTCAATCCCTCATAGGTACGGGCAAAACGCGTCCTCGGCACCGCCAGGCCTTCCGCCTCAAGCAGTTTCAATCCCTCATAGGTACGGGCAAAACCTTGCCATCGACGGTGCCCCGTACAAACAGGGCACCGGTTTCAATCCCTCATAGGTACGGGCAAAACTCTTGGTATAGAAGAGGATGACGTCGTGAATACGGCCAGTTTCAATCCCTCATAGGTACGGGCAAAACGAGGGTTGTCGTGGTCGTGTCGGCGGCCGGCAGGAGTTTCAATCCCTCATAGGTACGGGCAAAACGCCGCTGATGACCGTCGTAGACCTCGCCGTCAGGCCCAAGTTTCAATCCCTCATAGGTACGGGCAAAACCCAAGCCCGGCTGGGAGTATCGGGAGGTCCATCCCTAGTTTCAATCCCTCATAGGTACGGGCAAAACGAACCCGCAGCATCTGCCGCACGACCCGGCGTATGTGTTTCAATCCCTCATAGGTACGGGCAAAACAGCGAACGGCGCACCGAAGAACGCCCGCAGGATCGAGGTTTCAATCCCTCATAGGTACGGGCAAAACTTGGGCTCGTGGTAACGAGGTCCTGGAAGGTGCGCTGTTTCAATCCCTCATAGGTACGGGCAAAACCGCCAGGTTCGGTCATGCACCGCCGTCCAGGGGTGCAGTTTCAATCCCTCATAGGTACGGGCAAAACTTTGGTCCGAAGACCGCATCGAGCACGAGTTTGATGGGTTTCAATCCCTCATAGGTACGGGCAAAACTTCGACGCGCTGGGCAATGGTATCGCCACGATAGAGCAGTTTCAATCCCTCATAGGTACGGGCAAAACGCACGTCAGTGCCAGCCGCCTCATTTGCGCGCTTTTGCGCGGTTTCAATCCCTCATAGGTACGGGCAAAACGCGGTCAAGGGCGGTGGCAAGGGCACGATCAAAGGTTTCAATCCCTCATAGGTACGGGCAAAACGATCAGCTCGCTTCCACTCTCCGCATCTCCCGTTCAGCTGGTTTCAATCCCTCATAGGTACGGGCAAAACCCTCGCCAGCCCTGCCATGCCAGCCCTGCCACGCCCAGTTTCAATCCCTCATAGGTACGGGCAAAACGCTGGCGCTTTCTATTCCGGAGGAATTCAACGAAATCAGTTTCAATCCCTCATAGGTACGGGCAAAACGGCGGAGAATCCGTGAATTCCGTGAGCAGCGAGGATGTTTCAATCCCTCATAGGTACGGGCAAAACCCGCTGACCAAGAACGAACGTGGACGGCTCAACGAGGGTTTCAATCCCTCATAGGTACGGGCAAAACAAGCGGCCGTACTGCGCCGACCTGAAGGTGCTGGCGTTGTTTCAATCCCTCATAGGTACGGGCAAAACCGCTCGCTGAGCGTGGCTTCATTCTCCGATACACCGTGTTTCAATCCCTCATAGGTACGGGCAAAACGCCATGTTCCCAGTGTCGGCCGCGTCCATCACAAGATGTTTCAATCCCTCATAGGTACGGGCAAAACAAGCAACGTGTCGACGTCAAGGTCATCGTAGGGGAAGTTTCAATCCCTCATAGGTACGGGCAAAACTTTGCGGATCCGCTTGAGCACGTCGCGGTGGAGCACCGTTTCAATCCCTCATAGGTACGGGCAAAACGGGTCCAGGTAGGCCAGGAGACCAGCGGCAATCACCGGTCGTTTCAATCCCTCATAGGTACGGGCAAAACCCACCACATTTCTAGTCTACCACAGCGAACGCCTGACCGCTACTCCCTCCGCTGCCCGCCTCGGCACCTGCCCACCACCGCCGCTCACCGCATCCCGCCGCTCATCCCGCCCCCGCACCCCGCTCCGTCGACCCCCCAGCCGCTGCGCACGATCTGAGGTCGACGGACGTGCCGCGCCAGATCTCCCCTGCGCTCCCCGCCCTGTTCGTGCTGCCTGTTGCGGACAGGCCAGCGGAGGCGGCCAGCTGTTCGCGGTGCCTCACGCTGGGCCTGGCTGGGTGCACCACCGGATACTGCCCGGTTGGATGCGCACTGTGCGGTGTTGGGCGAGCATGGCCGGCGGTGCCCCTGGGCACTGCGCCCAGCGGTGGGACAGGAGCTCTCCTGTCGGAACCAACTGGATGGTCGACGAATGGAGCACTCCGCGTGTTCGGCAGCGAACAGGTGAGCCAGGCCCGTCACTCCCTTCTCGGCACCGCATCGGGTGCAACGAGCTCACAACTGCGAGGCCGCGGAACGGGAAGATGCCGTACGGTGCACGAGTGAATCCCTGGAAGTGTGGCAGCAGGGTGAGCAGAGGCGGCGGCAGATGCCGTATGGTGCACGGGCGAATCTCAGCGAGCAGGCCGGTGCCCAGCGTGGCGTGCGGGCAGTCAGCATCCCGGCCACGGGCGTTTAAGCACGGACGTTCAAGGCGGGCAAGTCCGGTTCCCAGCGTGTTGCAAGAGCTGTGCCAGCGCGTTTCGGCAGCTGTCGTGGTCCAGGCGCGGCCGGCTGCCCCTCGCGTTTCTTCCACGCTAACCCATAGAATACCGAAAATCGAGCATGGGCGAAGCCGCTGGTGCGGGCGAGGCGGGTGGACTGGTATGCTGCGCTGCAGCGCCGGTGGTGAAAGTCCCGGCTTTTCCCGCTGGGCGCTGCAACCACAACGGTACCCAGGACGCCGCGATGAGAAAGGAGAGGGATCATGGCTTCCGGACGCCCGCTGGAACGGATCGCGAAGGCGCAGGCGCAGTTGGATGCGCTCGGGGCTGATGCGTTGCTCGTCGCCCCTTCGGCCGACTTCCGCTACTTCACCGGCTTGCCCGGCCACGTCAGCGAGCGGCTGACGGCCCTCGTGATTCCCCGGGAGGGGCCGGCAACGCTGCTTGTGCCCCAGCTCGAAGCCCCGCTCTACGCCGCACTGCCGAACACCCTCCAGCGCCGCACCTGGGCCGACGGCGATGACCCGATCGCTGCGCTGTGCCAGGTGCTCGATGCTGCCCAGGCCCGCGTCGTCGCCGTGAACGACCAGCTCTGGAGTGGCTTCTTGCTCCAGTTGCAGGAGGCCGCGCCTGACCGCCGCTTCGTCCGTGGTCAGCCGCTCCTCCGCCGGCTGCGCATGGTGAAGGACGCCGATGAGCTGGCAACGCTCCGCGAGGCTGCCCGGCGTACCGACGTCGCCTGGGAAGCGTTCTGTGCCAGCGCGCGCCTGGTCGGCCAAACCGAACGTGCGTTGGCTGCGCAGCTGCGCGCGGCACTCGAGGCGGAGGGGCTGGAGACAGTCGCGTTCTGCATCGTCGCCAGCGGGCCCAACGCGGCCTCGCCCCACCACGAGCCCGGTGACCGGGTTGTCCAGCCTGGCGACCCAGTCATCTTCGACTTCGGCGGCACGCTCGACGGCTACTACTCCGACTGCACACGCACGGTCATGGCCGGCCACGATGCCCCGCCGGAGATCGCCGACGCCTATGACGCCGTGCTTGAGGCCAATCAGGCTGCCTTCGCTGCGATTCGCCCCGGCGTACCGTGCGAGGAGGTCGACCGAGCTGCCCGGCAGGTGCTCGAGGATCGCGGCTATGGCCCCTTCTTCATCCACCGCACGGGGCATGGCCTCGGGCTCAGCGGCCACGAAGATCCTTACCTTGTCGCCGGCAATCGTGAGCCGCTCCAGCCGGGCATGGTCGTCTCCGACGAGCCCGGTGTCTACCTGGCCGGACGCTGGGGAATCCGCATCGAGGACATCGTTGTGGTGACGGAGGACGGGGCTGAGCGGCTGAACACGACCAGCCACGAGTTGCGCGTCTTGCCCTAGCCCTCGGCGATGTCGGCCATGACGACGCGATTGCGTCCGCCAGCTTTGGCCCGGTAGAGCGCGGTGTCGGCTGCGTGGAGCAGCGCGTCGGGCGTCTGCCCGTGCTCGGGGAAGCGCGCGATACCGAGCGAGATAGTCAGAGTCACCGGGGTATCGTCGGCAGTGAACGGCTGCGCGGCGATGGCCCGGCGGAGGCGCTCGGCGACTTCCCGCGCGTCACCCTCGCTCACGTCTTCGAGCAGCACGGCAAGCTCGTCGCCACCATAGCGGGCAAGCAGGTCGTGCGGGCGGAGCGAGCGGGTCAGGCGTTCAGCGGCTTGCTGCAAGATGGCGTCGGCGACGAGATGGCCGTACTGGTCGTTGAGTTGTTTGAAGCCGTCGAAGTCGATGAGCAGGAGCGCTGCGCGCTTGCCCGGCACCCGGCTGAGGCGCTCGAGGTGGTAGAGCAGGGCCCGGCGGTTGGCGAGCCCAGTGAGCGGGTCGGTCATCGCCTGCCGGGCGAGCCGCTCGGTGAGCTCAAGCTGGCCCATGAGCAGTTCCAGGTGCGCGGCCACCTGTTCGGCCAGGCGCAGGTCGCTCTCGTCGAGCTGGTGACCGAGCGCGCTCTCGATGTTGAGCACGCCGATGGGGACGCCGTCCCGCCGGAGGACAGCCACGACTTCGCTCTGCATGACCATCTCCGGGCTCGGCGGAAAGTAGTCCGGGTCATGCCAGACGTCGGGGATCAGGAGCGAGCGGTTCTCGCGGATGGCCCGGCCGGTGACGCCACGGCTCACCTGCCACTCGTTGAAGGCGATTTCGCCGTCGGCGTAGAACGTCTGGCCGATGAGGCGCTGGCCGTCCGGACTCAGCACGCCGAGGCCGACGTAGGCGTAGCCGAACGTGTCATGGAGTCGCTGGGCCACGAGCCGGAATGCCGCTTCAAGGTCGCGCCGCTCGGCGACCATCTGCGTCAGCTCGTGCAGGAGCTCCAGCTCGAGCACGTAGCGCTCGGTTTGGGTGACGTCGTTGAGGCTGAGGAGGAAATGTGGCGCCCAGGTTCGCCCCCAGCGGTCGGGCAGCTCAACGACACGCACCGCGCCCTCGAGCGCTTGCCACCGTCCGCCAGCGCCACGCACCCGCGCGCGTAGCGGCTGCGGCGAGCTGCCGGCCGGACGCTTCGCCAGTTCGCCCCAGTCCAGGTCGAGCAGCATACGCCAGCGGGGCGGGAATGGCTGCCCCGGCACGATCCCCGGCTCGCCGAGCAGCAGTTGCGCCTGGTGGTTGCAGAAGGTGACGATGCCGTTGGTCGTGCAGACGATAATCCCGATCGAGAGCTGGTCGGCAACGTCCGTGAAGAGCCGCTGGCTGGTCAGCGTCTCGTGCCGCAGCCGCGCGAGCGCCAACGCCGACCGCACGAGCGCGCTGGCGGCATCATAGAGCGGCAGGTCGTCGGGATGGTAGGGGCGGTCGCGGACGAAGGAGAAGGTGATGCAGCCCTGCAGGCGGGTGCTCTCGCGGAAGGGGAAGGCGATGGTCTGGAACACGGGCTGGCCGTCATCCAGCGCCAACCTGGCGAGCACGTGCGATGCCTCCTGCGCGATCATGGTCGGCTGGACGCTGGCGGTGGTGAACTCAGTCAACACCAGCTGCCCGCGGCGGCGCGAGGCGAGCTCGGCGGCGGTGATCGCTGCTGGCGAGAGCCCGACCTGTTCGATACAACGCAGGCTGTCAGACTCGGCCTGCCACTCCCAGACGGCGATGGCCGGCACGGCGAGCAGGCGCTGCAGGCGGGCAAGGCCGTGTGGCAGCCAGCTCGGCGAGAGCTCGACGAGCAAGAGTAGCTCGGTGTCGAGCATGCGTAAGGCCTGGAGCCGCTCCTGCCGCTCCTGCGCGGCGTCAGTGGTGCTCTGCTTCAAGGCGCGTGCAAGCGCCAGGGCTCGGGCGACCTCGATCGACGTGACGGGCTCGTAGAGCAGACCGTGGAAGCCGGCCGCCAGGAACTCAGGGGTGTGACCGTGCCCCTCAGGCAGTAGCGCCAACCGCACGACCGACTCCGGCAGCGGCAGCGGAATCCCCGGCGGTGCCGGATGCTGCGCGGCGAGGTCGGCTGCGACGATTACGACGTCCGGCGGCGGCTCAAGCGCGACAGCGTCCCAGTCTGACGCGACCGTAGCCGTCACCCCCAGCCCCTCCAATACCCCCCGTACCCGCTCGGCCCGCTCTGGCTGCGGGTCGACGAGAACTGCCCGCATACTCCCCTCCCGCTCTAGTTGCCGGTCAACCAGGGCAACCGCGGCTGAGTCCACACTGGCCGTGCTGTCCTTACGCTATAGCAGATTAGTCTGGAAGAAAATAGGAATTTTGGGGGAGTACTTTTTTCCTAGGTACGGACGGCCCGGTGTGCCGCTGGCGTGGCGCCGGTGGCAGCCGCTGCATGGGTGCGCAACGCCGGCTTCACGGCATGCAGCGCGGGGGAACGGGCTCAGTCGTCGCTTGCGGCAGCGTGCGCGGGCTGTGGCGGCGCGGGCTCGCCGAGCGCGTAATCGTCCGCCCACAGGCCCGGCGCCCACCAGCGACTCAGCACGGCCACGAGGACACAGGCCGTGCCGCCGAGTGCCATCGCTAGCCGCGCGCCGAACACACTGGCAAGCAGCCCGGCCTGGAACTGCCCCAGGCGCGGGCCGGTCAGCGCGAACAGCGAGGCCAGCGCGCCGACGCGGCCGCGGTAGTCGTCGGGCGTCACCAGCTGGCGCACGGTGTGGCGCATGACCATGCTAATCGCGTCCAGCCCGCCAGCGAGCGCCAGCAGCACCAGTGCGAGCGGCAGCCACGGTGCCAGGCCAAAGAGCCCCAGCGCTAGCCCATAGCCGATGACAACCGTTACCATGACGCGGCCAGGGTGCTGGGGCGTGCGCAGGAAGGCGACGAGCAGCTCGCCGCTGACCGCGCCAACGCTCAGCGCCGTGTAGAGCCAGCCGAGCCCCTCCGGGCCGATCCGGAAGATGTCGCGCGCGAACACCGGCAAGAGGCCGACCGAGGAGACGAGCGCGGTCGCCAGAAAGTCGAGTAGCATCAACTGCCACAGGATCGGCCGTTGGCGGACGAAGCGCAGTCCCTCGACCAGTGCTGCCAGGCTGCGGCGGTCGCGCGCGACGACCTGCTTTGGCGGGTGCATCAGCGTCAGGGCGACGACGACGAGCAGGTAGGTGAGCGCGTTGAGCCAGAAGCAGGCGGCGGTGCCAAACGTGCTGATGAGCACGCCGCCGAGCGCCGGGCCGAGGATCGAGGCGCTGTCGGAGGCGAGGACGTTGAGCGTGAGGGCGTTGGTCAGCCGCTCGCGTGGCACAAGGGCGGGGATCAACGCCTGGCGCGCGGGACTGTCGAACGCCATCGCGCCGGAGATGGCCATGGCAAAGAGGTAGAGGGTGAGGGTGGTGGCGCGGCCGGTGCTCACCAGCAGGGCGAGGGCAAGGAGGAGGGTGGCGGCGGTGCTCTGGGTGACGAGCAGCAGCTTGCGCCGGTCGACCTGGTCGGCGAGCGTGCCGCCAAAGAGCGAGAGCAGGACGGTCGGCACGGCGCGGGCGATGGCGATGCCGCCGAGCTGCGCGGTCGAGCCGGTGAGCACGTAGATCAGCCAGCTGAGCGCGACCGTCTGCAGCTGCACGCCGAACATCGAGATGAACTGGCCGATCCAGAGCAAGCGGAAGTCACGATAGCGCAAGGCCGCAAAGGCCTGCGGCATACGCATACGCCGTTGCTCCTCGTCCCTGTGGCGGAGCTCCCGCCTTCATGTTGCGCAAGCCTACCATCCCATTGCCCCGCTGTCGAGACCGGTGCCGGGTATTCCGGCGGTCGTGCATTGCGTGATACGTCCGCGGAGGCGGCCCGCGCTGGGTGCGCCGGTGCCGGGGAGACCCGGGTGCACGTGGTTGACATGGTTGACAGGGTTGACAGTGGTTGAGCGGGAGCGGTTGAGTGTGGTTGAGTGGTTGAGTGCGGTTGAGTGCGGTTGACGGGGGTAACGGTGGTTGAACCGGTTGAACGTGGTTGAAGGTGGTTGAAACGGTTGAAAGCGGCCAAAAACCGCGTGACGACGCGGAAGTTCTTTCAACCACCGCGACCACACACCGGTTGAAAGGGTTGAATGCGGGGAATGCCGGTGATGGTGGTTGACAGTGGTTGACACGGTTGACAGTGGTTGACGGGTTGACAGTGGTTGACGGGTTGACAGTGGTTGACAGGGGTAACGGTGGTTGACGGAATTGATGTCGGTGAGAGTGGTTGACAGTGGTTGACGTGGTTGACAAGGGTCAAAAAATCCCATGAAGACGCGGAAACGCTGTCAACCACCCCGACCACGCACTGGTTGACAGCCGTGCCTGCCCCGTCCACGACCACCACCCACCCCTGTGCTCCTCACCGCTCACGTGCCACCGGCCTACCCGTTTCAACCGTTTCAACCACTTCAACCGCTTCAACCGTTTCAACCACTTCAACCGTTTCAACCACTTCAACCACTTCAACCGCTTCAACCACCTTCAACCGCTTCAACCGTTTCAACCACTTCAACCACCTTCAACCGCTTCAACCACTTCAACCGTTTCAACCACCTTCAACCGCTTCAACCGCGTTCAACCACGGTACCACTGCAACCAGCGCACCTGCTGTCAACCCTGTCAACCACGTCAACCGCGTCAACCACGTCAACCGCGTCAACCGCGTCAACCATGTCAACCGCGTCAACCACGTCAACCGTGTCAACCACGTCAACCACGTCAACCACTGTCAACCGTGTCAACCACTGTCAACCGCACTCAACCGACTCAACCGGTGCTGGGTCAGGGTGGTTGAGTGGATTTCCGCGTTGTCATGGGGTTTTTGCCCGTACTCAACCGACTCAACCACTGGTGCACGGTTGACGGGTGGTGGAGTTGCGTGGGGGCTGGGTGGTGTCATATCCCAGGGTGCAGCCGGTGCGGGCTGAGACGGTCGGAGCAGGGACACGGCGTCGAGCAGTCTGGTGTCATATCCCAGGTCTCAGCACGCGCGGGCGCCGCAGGCGAAGGGGTCACACGCGCGGTGCCACAGGCGCGGGCGCCGCGAGCTGGCAGCGGGCTCACGCTCCGTTTCCCGGCAGATTGCCGGCCTCCCGGTTGGCGCGGGAGTATGCACACAGCCTGGTATGGCCGGCCGGGCCGTGCTCGCTCCACGGCGCTGGGCGCACCTGCGTGGCGTAAGGCAGCCAAGACACGCCCTGCCGGGCCGTGTTCGCTCCATGGCGATGGGCGCGGGAGGTGGGCTAGCTGGTGCGCAGCAGGAAGCGCTGGATTTTGCCGCTCGGCGTCTTCGGCAGCTCGGGCACGAAGGCGAAGGCACGCGGGTAGGCGTGGGCGCCGACGTGCTGCCGGACGACTGCCTGCAGCGCCTGCTCCAGTTCCGGCGTCGGCTGAAATCCCGGCCGCAACACCAGATAGGCCTTGATGATCTGCCCGCGCAACTCGTCGGGGACGCCGACCACCGCACACTCGGCGACTGCTGGGTGGGTGAGCAGGGCGCTTTCGACTTCGAAGGGGCCGATCCGGTAGCCGGCGCTGAGGATGATGTCGTCGGAGCGGCCGCTGAAGAAGAAGGCGCCCTCGGCGTCGCAGCTGGCGTCGTCGCCAGTGAGGTAGTACCGGCCGTCGGGCGAGAAGCGCGCTGCCGTTGCCTCAGGATCGCCGACGTAGCCGGCAAACCAGAAGAGCGGCGACTGCGCTGTGTCGATGGCCAGGTGGCCTTCCTGGCCTGGCCCGCACTCCTGTCCCTGCGCATCGAGGATGACCGGGCGAAACCCCGGCATGGCGTAGCCCATCGAGCCGGGCTTCAGCGGGCGCTGCCACGCCGGATGATGATGGTTGTTGATGACCATGCCCAGCTCGGTCTGGCCGTAGTGGTCGTGGATCGGGACGCCAAACGTCTGCGTGGCCCAGGTGATCACCTCCGGGTTGAGCGGCTCCCCGGCGCTGGAGATCACCCGCAGGCGCGTCTGCGTGCCGGGCTGGAGGCCGGCTGCCCGCAGTGCCCGGAATGCCGTCGGCGCCGCCGCCCAGTTCGTGACGCCGTAGGCGTCGAGCAGCCAGAACGTGATCTTCGGATCAAATGGCCCGCGATACCAGAGCGTTGCCTTGCCGAGCAGCAGCGGCCCGATCAGCCCGTAGTACAGGCCGTAGGCCCAGCCGGGGTCGGCCATGTTCCAGAACATGTCATCGTCGCGTAGGTCGAGGCCGATACGCATGTACATCTCAACGGAGGCCAGGGCTTTGAGCGGCACGGGCACACCCTTTGGGTGCCCGGTCGTGCCCGAGGTATAGATGAGCACCATCGGGTCGTCAGGGCGGATGAGCACGGGATCGGTGACTGGATCAGCGCGCTCGATTTCGTGGTAGAAGCTGAGGTCGCCGCGCTCGATGCCGCGTCCGCCGCCCTCGCCGACGGTCACGATGGTGCGGCCATCGGCGACGAGGTCGGCTGGGATTTTCGCCCGCTGGTTCGCTGCCGTGACGATCACCTGTGCGTTGCTGCCGCGCACGCGGTAGGCCACGGCTTCGGGGCCGAAGGCGGTGAAGAGGGGGACGTAGACCGCGCCGAGCCGCCACGTGGCGAGCGCGGTGATGAGCAGCTCTGGCCCGCGGGGCAAGAAGCCAGCGACGCAGCTCCCCGCCTGCACGCCGAGGGCGCGGAGGACGCCAGCAAATGCCGCCGACTGGGCGTGCAGGTCGCGAAAGGTGATGCGGGCCGTCGTGCCGCTCTCGTCCTCGAAGAAGAGGGCAATCCGCTCGGGAACGCGGGCGTGGCGGTCGCAGAGCAACACAGCAGCGTTGCCCGGCGCGCTCGTGTACTGCTGCAGCAGCTGAGGCACGTCAACCGATGCGGTCGCCATAGGCATGTGCTCCGTTCGTGCTTGACACCGTGCTTTGCCACAGTCTAGCCGAATGTGGAGCCGACAGCAACGCTGGTGTTAGCGTGGCGGCATGCGCAGGCCACCGTCGAGCCGGATGACGGTGCCGTTGAGCATCGGGTTGCGGATGATGTGCATGGCCAGGGCGGCAAACTCGTCGGGATGGCCGAGGCGCTTGGGAAACGGCGTCTGCTCGCTGAGCGTGCGGCGGATCTCGTCGGGGATCTGCTGGCCCATGGGGGTGGCGAACACGCCCGGGGCGATGCCGACGACGCGGATGCCGAACGCCGCCAGTTCGCGCGCTGCCGGCAAGACGAGGCTGGCGACGCCGCCCTTCGAGGCTGCGTAGGCCGCCTGGCCGATCTGCCCCTCGAACGCGGCAATGCTCGACGTGACCACGATGACGCCGCGCTCCCCCTCGGCGTTCGGGGCGTTCTGCTGCATCGCGGCCGCGGTGAGACGCAGCACGTTGAAGGTGCCGATGAGGTTGACCTCGATCACGCGGCGAAACTGCTCAAGGCTGTGCGGCCCGTTCCGCCCGACGATGCGCCCGGCCCAGACGATGCCGGCGCAGTGGACGACGATGCCGAGCGGCCCGCGTTCGACTGCGACCGCGACGGCGCGCTCAAACGCGGCCTCGTCGGTAACGTCAGCGACGACGGGCACGATGCCCGGCGCAGCGGACGCCTCGGCGAGGTCGACGGCGACGACGTGGGCTCCGGCGGCTGCGAGCGCGTGCGCCGTTGCCTGGCCGAGCCCGCTCGCCCCGCCCGTGACGATTGCGCTCACGCCTTGCATCTCCATGGTGCGCTCCTTACGTCCTGTCCCGACGCGACCGCATGCATCTTGCCAGCCAGGCAGGCTTGGCGGCAAGGGGTGACCTTGCGCGGCGGTCGCTGATCGTCGACAATACAGCCGGTTTGCCGGCACAGCGACGTGCACGGCGGCGGACGCTGCTGTCCACGGTCGTGTGGGCGGTCAGCTGTGGAGGCATGCGCATGATTATCGGGGTACCGAAAGAAGTCAAGGTTCAGGAAGAGCGCGTTGCCGTGACGCCGCATGGCGTTCGCGAGTTCGTGCGGCATGGGCACCAGGTGCTGGTCGAGCAGGGCGCTGGTGTCGGCAGCGGGTTTCCTGACCGCGAGTACGTTGCCGCTGGCGCGACCATCGTGCCCACGGCGGCCGACGTGTGGGCGCAGGCGGAGATGATCATGAAGGTCAAGGAGCCGATTCCCGCCGAGTATCCCTACCTGCGCCCCGGCCTCGTGCTCTTCACCTACCTGCACCTTGCGGCCGACGAGGCATTGACCCGCACGCTCCTCGACCGGCAAGTGACGGCGATTGCCTATGAGACGGTCCAGCTTGCCGATGGCTCCCTGCCGTTACTGGCGCCGATGAGCGAGGTTGCTGGGCGGCTCGCGGTACAAGTCGCGGCGTACTACCTCATGCGCCCGCACGGCGGACGGGGCGTGCTGCTTGGTGGCGTCGCGGGGGTTTCGGCGGCCAACGTCGTCATCCTGGGTGGCGGCATCGTTGGGACGAACGCCGCGCAAATGGCGCTTGGGCTTGGGGCGAACGTCACGTTGCTCGACATCAACGTTGACCGGCTCCGCTTCCTCGAACAGATTCTCCACGGGCGGTTCCACACCCTCATGTCGAACCAGCAGCACATCGCTGACGCCGTCGAGCAGGCCGATGTCGTCATCAGCGGCGTCTTGATTCCCGGGGCACGTGCTCCGCGGCTCGTCACCCGCGAGATGGTCGCCAGCATGCGCCGTGGCTCCGTGATCGTCGATGTGTCGATTGACCAGGGCGGCTCAATCGAGACCTCGCGCCCAACGACCCATGCCGACCCGGTGTACGAAGAGTACGGCGTCGTGCATTACTGTGTCACGAACATGCCTGGGTCGGTTCCCAGGACTAGTACGTTCGCGCTCAGTAACGTAACATTGTCGTACGGGCTCAAGCTCGCTGACCTGGGGGTGGTCGAAGCAGTTCGTCGCGATCCAGCGCTTGCGCGGGGCGTCAATACCTATCAGGGGAAGGTGACACATCCATCTGTCGCGTCGGCATTTGGTTTGCCCTACACGCCGCTCGAGACGTTGCTTGCGCCGTCACCCGAGCAGGTCTCAGCGTCCTAGCGCATGACGCGAGCAGTGCGCACGCGGCAGGTGGAAGGATGGAGGGGACGAGTTATGCAGGATGAGGTCGCACGCTTTCTCGAGATGCTGGACGAGCGCCGCGCCCTCTCCGGGAACACCGTTGCTGCGTATCGCAATGACCTTGCCCAGTTCACGCAGTTTCTGGCTGATGGCCATGGGGTACAGTCCTGGCAGATGCTGACATCACATCACCTCGAGCACTTCCTCTCCTATCTCTACAGCCGCAAGTACGCCGACACGACGGTTGCGCGCAAGATCTCGGCTGTCAAGAGCTTCTGCCGCTATCTCTATACCCGGGGAGTGCTGCACGAAAACCTGGCCGCCCAGCTCCCGACACCCCGTACCACCTACTTCAAGCCCCGGGCCATTACCCCAAGCGAAGTCGCGGCCTTGCTCAACACCGTTGCCATCGACGACTCGCCGGAGGGCCTCCGCGACTATGCCATGTTCCTCACGCTCTACTCGACCGGCATGCGGGTGAGCGAACTGACCGCCCTGAACGTCAGCGACGTGAGCCTGCACGAGGCGCGGATTCGCATCGGGCGCCAGACGCCGCGCGAGCGGGAAGTCCCCGTAAACGAGGAGACGGTCGGGGCGCTTGAACGCTATCTCGAGGAGGGCCGCCCGCAGCTCGTGTGCAATAACCGCGGCGAGCTGGCGCTGTTCATTAACCATCGCGGCAAGCGGCTGACCCGCCAGGGCTTCTGGCTGATCCTCAAACGCTATGCTGATCTTGCGGGCATCCCGGACATTACGCCACACATCCTGCGCCATTCCTTCGCGTTCCATGCCCTGGAGCAGGGCTGGCACCCAGCGGAGTTACAACGCGTCCTCGGCCATCTGAGCCTTTCGACGACGTTGGCCTATCAGCACCTGCTGCGCCAGGGCGACCATCGCCAGCACCGAGTGACGGCGCAGACGGCAGCGTCGTGGGACGACGCCGCGGCATACTTCGAGCAGGCGAGCCATGACGCGGCGGTGGCACGTGGCCCGTCGACGACACCGGCGGCAACGAGGCCGTCGCCCGAGCACACTGCTGACCCGCTCGCCACCGACGAACACGATGGTACGGGAGGGGACAATGAGCGCACCACACCCGGTGACGGTCTCGCTTGACACGCTTGCCTCATTGGCGAAGCGCCGTGGCTTCGTCTACCCGGGCAGCGAGATCTACGGCGGCCTGGCCAATACCTGGGATTTTGGCCCACTTGGCGCCGAACTCAAGCGCAACATCAAGCAAGCCTGGTGGGAGTTCTTCATCCAGCGGCGCGAGGACATGGTCGGCCTGGACGGCGGGATCCTGCTCCACCCCCGCGTCTGGGAAGCCTCAGGCCATGTCGCCGAGTTCAACGACCCCTTAATCGACTGCCGCAACTGCAAGAGCCGCTTCCGGGCCGATACCTTCGTCGAGGAGCGGCTCGGCATCTCGGCCGAAGGCTTGAGCGTCGAGGAGTTAACGCGGCTGATCGAGGAGTACCAGCCAGCGTGCCCCGTCTGTGGCCAGCGCAACTGGACGCCGGTTCGCCGCTTTAACTTGATGTTCAAGACGTTCATCGGCCCGGTCGAGGAGCAGAGCGCGCAAGTCTACCTCCGGCCGGAGACGGCGCAAGCGATCTTCGTCAACTTCAAGCAGGTGCTGCAGAGCAGCCGGCAGAAGATCCCCTTCGGCATCGGCCAAATCGGCAAAGCCTTTCGGAACGAGATTACCCCGGGCAACTTCATCTTCCGCCTGCTCGAGTTCGAGCAGATGGAGATCGAGTACTTCATTCGGCCAGAATCCTGGGAGGCTGCTTTCGAGCACTGGCTTGCCGAAATGGGGCAGTTCTTCGCCCGCATCGGCCTGCGCGCTGAGCGGCTCCGCCTGCGTGAGCACAGCCCGCACGAGTTGTCGCACTATTCCAAGCGAACCGTCGATTACGAGTACCTTTTCCCCTTCGGCTGGAAAGAGCTTGCGGGGCTCGCCTACCGCACCGACTACGACTTGCGTCGCCACCAGGAGTACAGCGGCGAAGATCTGAGCTACTTCGACCAGGAACGCAACGAGCGCTTCATCCCTCACGTCATCGAGCCCACGATGGGCGTGGAGCGGCTCTTCCTGGCCCTGCTCGTCGATGCCTACGATGAAGAGCCAGCGGTTGACGTGAACGGCAAGCCCTACACGCGCGTCGTCTTGCGCTTCCACCCACGGATCGCGCCCTACAAGGCGGCAGTGCTGCCGCTGATGCGCAAGCCCGAACTGGTGGAGAAGGCCCGGGCCGTGGCTGCGCTCCTCCGCAACCATTTCATGATCGAGTACGACGAGACGCAGAGCATCGGCCGGCGCTACCGCCGCCAGGACGAAATCGGCACGCCCTACTGCATCACAATCGACTACCAGACGCTGGATGACGACACCGTGACCATTCGTGACCGCGACACGATGGCGCAGGATCGCGTCGCCATCAGCGCGCTGCCGCACGTGCTCGCCGAGCGGCTCGGGTACGGCGCATAACGCGCGTCGCTGCCTCCGCTGTGCGGGCTGGTGGCGCAGGCGACAGGCGCGTTCAGGGGCTAGAGCGTCTGGTCGGGGTGGGCAAGACGCTGGTAGATGGCTGAGAGCTCGTCATCTGAGTAGTAGTGGATGACAATCTGGCCGCCTTTCCGGCCGGGGCGGAGTTCGACTTTCGTGCCGAGCGCACGCCGGAACCCTTCCTCCACGTGCTGCAGTGCTGGCGGGAGCGAGCGGGGTGCTGTGGCGCGCGACGTCCGCTGCGCCCAGCGCTGCACCAGCGCTTCCGTCTGTCGGACCGTCAGCCCTCGCTCGATGACGATGGCCAGCGCCGCGACCTGGTCGAGGGCGTTCGGCAGGCCGAGCAGGGCTCGCGCGTGCCCCTCGGTGATCTGACCGTCAGCCAGCGCGGCTTGAATGGCAGGCGGCGCGTGTAGCAGGCGGAGCGTGTTGGCGATCGCCGCGCGGCTGCGGCCGACGCGCGCAGCCAGCTCTTGCTGCGTGAGTCCAAATTCGGTGATCAGCGCCTGGTAGGCGGCTGCTTCTTCCAGTGGCGTCAGGTCCGCCCGTTGCAGGTTCTCGATCAGGGCGATTTCGAGTGTCTCGCGCGGCGTTACGTCGCGGATGATTGCCGGGATCGTCGCGAGCCCGGCCAAGCGGGCTGCCCGCCAGCGACGCTCGCCCGCGACAAGCTGAAACGTGGTACCGTCGTCAGCGCGCGTGACGATGATCGGCTGGACCACACCGTGGGCGCGAATGGACTCGGCCAGCGCCGCGAGCGCATCCTCATCGATGCGCTGCCGGGGTTGGTGGGGGTTGGGCTGGATCGCGTCGAGCGGCAGTTCGACAATCTCGCTCTGCACCTGCCCGGTATCGTGCTGGATCAGCGCGTCCAGTCCGCGCCCAAGGCCGCCACGTCGCTGTCGCATGCCACACCTCATCCACTTCTCTTCGGAGTCTAGCGTAGGCGCGCGCACTTGGCCAAGCCGCTTGCACGGCAGCTGCCGTGGCAGGCCAGCCCGGCCAGTGCGAGCACGACTGCCGCGTGTTGTCGAGCCTGGCAGCGCTGGCCGCTGGGCGGAGCACATCCCCAGCCGGCACGGCGTCGCGCGCTGGTGGGCAGCGTTCGGTTATGCGGGCGATTCCGGAGTAGACTCAAGCGGGGCAGACGGCCCTGAGGTTGATTGCGAGGGACTATGCAGTGGGTCATGAGCCTTGTCGCGTTGGTTGTCGGCGCTGCCGTAGTACGCGTCTGGGCGCATCTTGGGCAACGCCGGCCGCTTTTCCGCCGGCTCCTGTTCGGGGCGATTGCGCTGCTTGGGCTGCTCGCCTGCGTGGCCGGGGTGGCGCTGTGGGCCGGCCTCGGCAGCCAGTTCATCCAGAACCAGCGCAGCGTCGCACTCGCGTTCGCTGGTGTCGGGCTTGGACTTCTCCTGCCTCTCATGCCGTGGGTGCGGCGCGCGCTTGCCTGGGTGACGCCGATTGATCCTGCTTCCGTGCTCGATACGGTCGGCCTTTCGGCCGCGTTTGCTTTCATTGGCCTGAGCGTGGGGATCACCACGGCGCTGTCGCCCGATACCACGCTGCAACCGGTCACCCTCAGTGAACTCGTGGCACAGTCAGCGGCCTTCGTCGTGGTCGCGTTCGTGCTGGTTGGACTAGGGATCGAGCGCGGGTGGCATGAGACGATTGAGCGCCTTGGGTTTCGGCCCCTGTCCCTTCGCGGCGTTGGCAACGCACTGGCATTGATTGCCCTGCTGTTCGTTGCGTCTGGCTTGGCTGGCGCGCTGACGCAAGCGCTGCAGCCGGAGTTGACGCAGCAAGTCGGTCAGCGGATGGTTGAGCTGACGGGGCCGGTCTCGTCGCTGCCCGGCGCGGTCGTGCTTGGCATCTCCGCTGGCGTTGGTGAGGAGATCCTGTTTCGCGGGGCAATCCAGCCGCGGTTCGGCATCTGGCTCACCTCCCTGCTGTTCACTATGGCACATGTGCAGTATGCCTTCTCGTTCTTGCTGCTTGGCGTCTTTGCGCTGAGCCTGATCCTCGGCTGGGAACGGAAGCGCTATGGCACCCTCGCCTGCATCCTGACACACGCTGGCTATGACCTCATCGCGGTCTTGCTCCAGAGCGTTGTGCGCTAGCCAGCGGTCGGGATGCGTCGGCCGAGCGTTCGCCGCGCCGTTAGCTGCTAGCAACCGGGAACTGCGCCCAGCTGCCACTCTCGAGCAGCATGTAGACGAACCCGCGGTCGCTCAGGATCAGGATACCGTGCTCGAAGGGTTGCACGCGTGCGCCTTGCGCCATCACGTGCGGTGTCGCTTCCGTGGCATAGCCGATGCTATCGAGCAGTTGTTGCTGTTTCCAGACCAGGCCATACTTCCCGCCTGGAATCCAGAGGTTCGGCTGCGCTTGGCTCGCTGGATCGCCCTGCTCGGTCGGTGCCGGAAGGCTGACCCACGAGCCATCGTCCTTGAGGATGTAGAAGGTGTTGGTGTCGATGCGCTCGAGCATGACGCCGCGCTGGAAGGCGAGTTCGCTCGCCGCGACGGTATAGGCCAGGCCAGTTGGGGAGCCGAGCAGCTTCTGGACTTGCTGATCTCCCCAATAGACCTGAGCGAAGGCACCAGTCACTGGCGTTGGCTGTGGCGTGGGCGTTGGTGACGCTGCCGGCGTTGACGTCGCTGCCGGTGCTGGCGTCTCTTGTGGCGTCGGCGTCGTTGCCGGTGTTGCCGCCGCTGGTGCTGTCGGGCTTGGCACGACGCTCGGCGTTGCCGTTGGCTGGCTCAGCGGAGTCGGCGTTGGGCTTGCTGGGGGCGTTGCTGCGGCCGGTGCTGGAGCAGTCGTTCCAGACCCAGCAGAGCTTGTGGGCACGCTGTTGCCCGCCGTACCTGTGCCGCCTGCCGACGAACTGCGGGGTGGTTGTGCTGTCGTCGCTGGTGATGGTGCAGCAGCCGACCCAGCACTCTGCCCATGGCCTTGCTGCGGCGCTGGCGTGGGGTTCGCAGGCGCCGGCGATGATGCCGCGGCAACCGCCGTTGGTGGCACGGCGGTCGCTGTGCTGGCAGCTGGCGGCGGTGTTGCCGTGGTGTTGGCCGTTGCGGATGGCTGTGGCGTAGTCGCAGCGGGCGTTTCCGTGGGTGCTGGCGTGCTCGTCGCGGTTGGCGCTGAGGCGATCGCCGAAGTTGTGCGGAAGGTCAGTGTCCAGTCTTGCTGCAGCTCGTGTCCCCACCGGTCTCGTGCGCCATGGAGGATCGCAATCGTGTAAATCGTATCGGGCAGGAGTGACGCTTGTTGCTCGCTACTCGCGCCGATGACGAGCGTAGTTCCACGCCAGCTGATGGGCAGGCGCTCGCGCTCGCCAGCGGGGGAGATGCGCAGGTGGCTCGCGACCGAGGCCTCATCCATTGGCTTGGTGAAGGTAATCGTCACCGGGCGGTAGAACGGCCAGGTCGCGTTGGCCGCCGGTTCCGAGCTGACAATGCTCGGGGGTAGTGCTTGGGCGTAGAGCAGCGTGCCGAGGAGCATGAGAATCAGCCCGAGGGCAAACGCGAACGCGACTGGGCTGACAGAGAGGCGAAGCCAGCGTGGCCGGCGCTGTTCCCGTTCGATGGCGGCGCGGATCTCGTGGTGCAGTGTTGGCGGCACTGGTGCTGTGGGGAGTTGATGCAGTTGCTCACGCATGCGCTCGTAGGACGCGAGGAGCGCGCGGCAGTCCGCGCATTCGGCAAGGTGTGCCTGCAGCCGAGCCACATCATCGGGGCTCAGCTCTCCATCCATGTAGGCTGAGAGCAGTGGCCGGATGGACTTACAGGCGCGAGAGGTCATGATGCTTTTGCCTGCTCCTTCTGGCTGTAGATCGTCCGAAATTCCTCACGGGCCCGGAAGAGCAGCGACTTGACCGCGCCCTGTGAGATCCCCAGGATTTCGGCGATCTCCGTGGTTGACAGCCCTTCATGTTCGCGGAGGAGCAGGACGAGCCGGTGTCGCGGGTGCATCTCGTTCAGCACTTGCTGGATCAGTTCCCGCAGTTCAATCCGCAGCATCGCATGTTCTGGGTTGTCCAGATCAGCAGAGCGTTCATGCACGCTGCGGTGCTCCCACGGGAGCCAGCGGAAGCGGTTGCGGCGCCGGAGCGTGTCCAAACACAAGTTCGCAGCGATGCGCCGCAACCAGCCGCCAAGGTTCAATTCACCGCGTTGCGATGGCAGAGCTCGATAGGCCCGGACAAAACATTCTTGCGTAAGATCAAGCGCTTCTTCGGGATTGCCGACCATCCGATAAATGAACTGGAAGATTGGCCGTTCATACTGCTGGTAAATCGCCTCGAACGCGGCGTGATCACCCTCCTTGGCGCGACTGATCCACTGCGCTTCTTCTGCAGCGGACAAGGTGACCGAGCCGTCCATCAGCATTCCTCCATAGTGGTTTAACGAACAACGTGCGGAAAGGTTACGACAACGCCCTCTGATCCATCTTGAGCCTAGCGTAGAGTCAAGGCCGTGTCAATGGTGCGTGGGGCGCATCTGCTACAATAGCGGCTGCTTCGCCGCAACTGGCGGCTCGCGATGGGAGTGCTGCCATGGTCCATCCTTTCCTGGCACGGATGCAGCAAGGACCGGTGTTGTGTGACGGCGCGATGGGGACGCAGCTCTATGAGCGGGGTGTCCGCCTCGACGCCTGTTTTGACGCTGTCACGCTGACGAATCCGTCGCTGGTGCTCGAGATTCACCGTGATTACATTCTCGCCGGCGCTGAAATCATCGAGACGAACACGTTTGGCGCCAACCGCTATAAGCTGGAAGCGCACGGGCTCGCCGATCGCGTGCGCGAGGTGAACTTCCGGGCCGTGAAAGTGGCGCGTGAGGCACGGGAGATTACTGGTCAGCCGGTCTTCATTGCTGGTTCCATTGGGCCGACCGGGCGAACCCTTGCTCCCCTTGGGCGGACGCCGCCGGAGCAAGTTCGCGCTGCGTACCGCGAGCAGGTCGAGGCGTTGCTTGAAGGCGGCGTTGACCTGCTGATCATCGAAACCATGAGCCAGCTCGAAGAAGTGCGACAGGCGGTGCTCGCAGCTCGTGAGGTCAGCGACCTGCCGATCGTCGTCCAGATGACGTTCGCGTCGGACGGGCGGACGCTCGTTGGCCACACGCCTGAAGAAGTCGTCCACGCCGTACGCGAGCTTGGTGTGACCGCCATCGGCGTCAATTGCAGCGTCGGGCCGCGGCACGTGCTCGACGTCTTGCGGCGCATGGCTGGGGTTACCCAAGGCCAGGTGCCGCTGGCTGGCCAGCCCAACGCAGGCTGGCCAACCCAGGTCGGTGAGCGGGTGATCTACACCGCTTCGCCGAGCTACTTCGCCCAGTATGCGCGCGAAGCGGCAGCGTTGGGCGTCGTGATCATCGGTGGCTGTTGCGGCACAACGCCCCAGCATATCCAGGCGATGCGTCAGGCCCTCGATGCGCTGCGCGAGACAGCGCAGCGGCCTGACACCGTGGTCGAAATTCGTCCGCGTGCTGCTCAACCAGTGCTCGCGCCCGAAGGGCCGACGCGGCTTGCGCAAAAACTGGGCAAAGAGTTTGTCGTGAGCGTCGAAATCGACCCGCCGAAGGGGCTCAATCCCCGCAAAGCCCTCGACGGTGCTCGGCTGCTCAAGCAGGCCGGCGTCGAGTTCATCAACGTCGCTGATAGCCCGATGGCACGGGTCCGCATGAGTGCGCTCGCGCTCTGCTACCTCATTCAGCACGAGGTCGGCCTCGAGACGATCCTGCATTTCACGACGCGCGACCGCAACCTCATGGGCTTACAGTCTGACTTGATCGGCGCCCATGCCGTTGGAGTGCGCAACATCATTGCCCTCACGGGCGACCCCCCAACGCTCGGCGACTATCCGCACGCGACACCGGTGTACGATGTCGATTCCATCGGCTTAGTCAGCATTATCAAGGCGTTTAACCGCGGCGTCGACGCTGGCGGGGCATCGATCGGCCAGATGGCGAGCTTCACTGTCGCTGTCGCCTGCGATCCAACCAAGCCCGATCTTGAGCAGGAAATCGAGCGCCTTCATCGCAAGATCGAGGCTGGGGCTGACCTGATTATGACCCAGCCGATCTTTGCCATTGAGACCTGGCAGCATTTCGTTGCTCGCTATGAAGCGCAGTATGGGCCGATCCCAATCCCTGTCCTTTTAGGTATCTTGCCGCTCCAAAGCTATCGCCATGCGCTGTTTTTGCATAACGAGGTGCCGGGCATCACGCTCACGGAAGAAGCGCTTGAGCGCATGCGACGGGCAGGGCCGGAAGGACGGAGCGAGGGGATCAAGCTTGCCCAGGCGTTGCTCTTGCAAGTGCGCGAGATTGCTCACGGCACCTATCTCATGCCCTCATTTGGGCGCTATGAAGTGGCAGCCGAGGTTGTAGCCGTCCTGCCAAACCGCCAGCTCGTTGTGCCAGCGCCGCAGCGCTAGCGCCGTGTTGCTGACAGATTCTACGCTCTGGTACACTACCGCGATGGCGAGCGTTGGCGTGGGCGAGGCGCGATGCAGAGGGAGCAGGACAACAATGATGGAAATCATCCAAAGCCTCCAGCGGGAATACATGCGGGACGATATCCCACCATTCAGTCCCGGCGACACCGTGCGCGTACACTATCGCGTTGTCGAAGGCAACAATGTCCGTATCCAGCCGTTTGAGGGCGTCGTGATTCGCAAGCGTGGTGGTGGCACGGACGCAACCTTCACCGTCCGCCGTATTGCCGCCCACGGCATCGGGGTTGAGCGAACGTTCCCCTTGCACAGTCCCTTTATCGAAAAGATCGAAGTCCTGCGGCACGGGCGTGTTCGGCGAGCCCGCCTCTACTACCTCCGCGGGCGTTCTGGCAAGGCGGCGCGCATCAAGGAGCGTCGTCGCCCCGAAGGCAGCTACCTGCGCTAGCACGACGTATCACACGCATGCACTGACGCGGTGGCAACAGCACGCCACCGCGTTCGTTTTTCGGTACCATACCCGGTGAGGGGGGCGTGTGGCACGGGTTCGGCCATCGTTCCATCACGAAGCACCGCTGTGGGCGGCAGGGCAGCTCGTAGTAGGCGTTGACGAAGTTGGCCGGGGAGCGCTGGCCGGTCCTGTCGTTGCAGCAGCGTGCCTGCTTCCCCCGTGGGTTACCCTGCCCGTTGATGTCTTTGACTCCAAGCAGATGACGCGCCCGCAGCGTGAGCGCGCCTTTCACGTCATTCGCCAGTATGGGATCGTGGCCGTGGGGGCAGCGTCGCATCGGGAGATCGACCGGTACGACATTCGTCGGGCAACGGCTATTGCCATGTGGCGTGCGCTGCAGCGACTGCCTCACTGGGACGTGCTCTTGTACGATGGCCTGCCCATGCACGAGTTTTCCCAACCAGGCATGCACGCGCTTGTCGATGGCGACCAGCACTGCCTGTCAATTGCCTGCGCCGCCATCGTTGCCAAGGTCATCCGTGATGATCTCATGGCGCGACTGGCCCGACGGTATCCGGTCTATGGCTGGGACGAGAATGCTGGCTATGGCACGGCGCGTCATCGCCAGGCCCTCGAGCAGTATGGCCCCTCGCCGTTTCACCGGCGCTCCTTCGCGCCGATCGCGACACTTGTCGCGCAGGTTTCGTCCCTGACAGTTGGCGAGAGGAGGCGGTGATGCCTTCCGCCTATCGTCGCGGTCGCCAGGGAGAAGCGATTGCCGCGGCGTGGGCCCGGCAACGGGGCTGGCAGGTGCTGGCAACGAATTGGCGGTGCGAAGCGGGAGAGTTGGACCTCGTCGCGTTGGATGGCGATGTCCTCGTCGCGCTCGAAGTCAAACTCCGTACCGGTGACCGCCATGGCCTCGCTGAGGAGGGGCTGCGTCCCGGACAACTTGACCGTCTGCTGCAGTCGCTCAGCATGTTTGCGGCAATCCATCCTGAACATGCCGAGCGCCTGTGGCGTGTCGATCTCCTCGCACTCACGCTCGACCGTGGCCAGCTGCAGCGCGTGACTCATGTTCCGAATCTGACGCTTACCTGAGGCTACCTGACGAGAGAAGGAGAGCAGAGCAGTGATCGATCAGATAGATGAGAATGTCCGCACGCGTCTCCAGGCAGCGGTTGCGCAACACGCTGATGCCATGATTGCCTTTGCGCAACGCGCGATCCAGACACGCAGCTTGCCAGGCGAGGAGCAGGAACTGGCCACCCTTGTCAAGCAGGAGATGGAGCGCCTTGGTTACGATGAGGTCTGGATTGACCGTGTTGGCAACGTCATCGGTGTGCTGAAGGGGCAGGGCCAGGGACGGAGTGTGCAGTTCAACGCCCATCTTGACCATGTCCACGAAGGTGATCCCGCGCTCTGGCCGTATCCGCCCTACGCTGGCGTCATTCACGACGGCGTGCTCTATGGACGCGGCGCGTGCGACGTCAAAGGCGCCTTAGCCGCACAGGTCTACCTGGTGCCCGTGCTCCGTGCCGCCGAACTCCTCCCGCGCGGTGACATCGTTGTCGCAGCCGTCGTACTTGAGGAACTCGGTGGGCTCGGCACGCAGACGCTGTGCCAGGAGGTGCGCACCGACGTTGCCGTGCTCGGTGAGCCGACGCGCCTTGAGCTTCGCCACGGACATCGTGGCCGTCTCTTGATCGAGGTTGACTTTGTTGGCCGTTCGGCCCACGCGAGCATGCCAGAGGAAGGGGCCAACCCCTTGTTCTCGCTCGCGCGGTTCCTGCTTGCCCTCGAGCATCTTCCCATGGTGACTGACTCGGTCCTTGGCCCATCGTCCGTTGCACCAACGCTGCTCCGCGTGGACCAAACGAGCAGCAATGTCACGCCTGCGGTCGTCACCCTGTCGCTCGACTGGCGGAATGTGCCCGCTGATACACCTGAGGCGGCGGTTGAACGCGTCCAGCACCTCGCCCGCGAGTGTTGCCAGGCAGGGATTACTGCCCAGGTGCGTCTGGTGCAGCGAAGCGTGCGGACCTATACCGGCATCGAGGCAACCGTGCCGCCGACTCGGGGGTTCCTGCTGCCTGCCGACCACCTGCTCGTCCGTGGTGCGCAGCAGGTGCTCCAGCATGTCTTGGGCCGGGCAGTTCCGCTCGGTGTCTGGCGCTTTGCGACTGACGGCGGTCATCTCATGCATGCTGGTATCCCAACGATCGGCTTTGCTCCCGGTGACGATCGCCTCGCCCATACCGTGCACGACCAGGTATCGCTTGCTGAACTCCGGGCGGGGCTCCTTGGCTATGCTGCGCTTGCCCTTCATCTCTCAGCGCTTGAGGAGAACGAGGAGGCTCGCCCATGAGTCGTTCCGTCGCCGCTCACCGTGCGGCTGCCCCGGAAACAGTGCGGTGCGCTGTCGTCACCGTCAGCGATAGCCGCACACCCGAAACTGACGAAAGCGGCCAGTGGATCAAAGAGCAACTTCAGGCCGCGGGCCATGCAGTCGTGTACTACACCGTGATTCCCGACGAACCCAGCCGCGTCGTTGCCGTCCTCGACGAAATGGCGGGACGCGATGACTGCGACGCGGTACTGTTCAACGGCGGAACGGGCATTGCTCGTCGTGACACGACATATGAAGCGGTGAGCCAGCGCTTGGAGAAGCGCCTCGACGGCTATGGCGAACTCTTCCGCATGCTCAGCTATCAGGAAATCGGCCCGGCTGCCATGCTCTCGCGCGCTGTCGCTGGCGTCTACCGTGGTAAGTTTGTCGCGCTCATGCCGGGATCGCCGCACGCCGTCAAACTCGCGATGGAGAAGCTTCTCCTTCCTGAATTGGCGCACATCATCTTTGAACTCCGACGATAACCGAGGGAGTGTGTGAAGATGGAGCAACAGCCGATCGCGCCGGCGCGCGTCAGCCCACACGTGCTCAGTGGGATGCGCGACTTTTTACCCCAGACCATGATCCTTCGCCAGCAGATCATTGACACCTTTCGTTCGGTCTTTGAGCGCTACGGATTTGAGCCGATCGATACACCACTGATCGAGCGCTATGAAGTCCTTGCTGGCAAATACGGCGAAGAAGGTGAACGCTTGATGTATCGCTTTCAGGATCACGGCGGGCGTGAGGTTGGACTGCGCTACGACTTAACGGTTCCGCTCGCTCGCTTCGTCGCCGCGCACCGCAGCGAGCTGACGTTTCCCTTCAAGCGCTACCATATCGGCCCGGTCTTCCGTGCTGAGCGGCCGCAACGTGGGCGCTATCGCCAATTCTGGCAGTGTGATATCGACACTGTCGGTACACGCTCGATGCTTGCGGACGCGGAAATCGTCCAGGTGTGGCTGGAAGCGTTGCGGGCTGTCGGATTGCACCAAGTCGTCGTCCATGTCAATCACCGCGGTCTGCTGCAGGGACTCGTGGAAGAAGCGGAGGTTGCGCCGGAGCAGAGTTTGACCGTCTTTCGCGCACTTGACAAGCTGGCGAAGATTGGGCCAGATGGCGTGCTAGCCGAAATGGAAGCACACAATGTCCCGCGCCAGGCTGCCCAGCGTCTACTCGCGCTCGCACAGTTGCAGGGTGAGCCAGCAGCGGTGCTTGATGAACTGGATGCGCGGTTGCAGCGCTATCCACATGCCCAGCAGGCGATCGCTGAACTCCGCGAACTCTTCCGTTACCTCAACTGGCTTGGCGTGGCGTCAACAGCGTATGTCCTTGATCTCACGCTCGCTCGCGGCCTGGACTATTACACCGGTCCAGTGTTTGAGGCCATGGTGACTGAGCCGGCGATCGGTTCGCTCGGCGGTGCCGGTCGCTATGATCGGCTCATTGGCATGTTCCTCGGCGAAGAAATCCCGGCAACCGGTGGGTCACTGGGCCTGGAGCGCGTCGTCGAAGTGGTGCAGGAATTGCACCTGCTCACCGCGCCATCGACCGTGAGTGACGCCATGGTCGTCCTCTTCGATCCGGCGTCCGATGCCGCGGTGCTTGGCTTGTTGCGGGAGTTGCGCGAAGCTGGCCTCAACGCTGAGGCATATCTTGGCGAGCGGCGCGATCTGCGGCGGCAACTCCAGTACGCTGATCGCAAGGGCATCCCGTTTGCGCTCTTCTACGGCACTGATGAAGTGGCAGCGGGGGTCGTGACCGTGCGCGACTTGCGTACCGGGGAGCAGCAGCGTGTTCCGCGCGATCACTGTGCGGACTACCTGCGACAGCGTGTGCACGCGCGCCGTTCTCCCACGACCTAAGCTGTGCGAGCGGGAAGAATTGCTTCGTCACTGGCGTTTGAGATAGTGGGTGTGTGCGTGGCGAGCAAACTCGCTGGCCACAGAAGGGTAAGGAG
The DNA here is from genome assembly GCF_000744775.1 of Thermorudis peleae. Classification (NCBI taxonomy): domain Bacteria; kingdom Pseudomonadati; phylum Thermomicrobiota; class Thermomicrobia; genus Thermorudis; species Thermorudis peleae. Next base: position 970,590 of record NZ_JQMP01000003.1, read on the forward strand.
TAATGGCAGAGCAGGCGCAGGTTCCTCCGCGGGTAATGGTGGTTGTTGCCCATCCCGATGATATGGAGTTCAGTAGCGCCGGAACCGTTGCAAAGTTTGTCCGCGATGGCAGCGAAGTCATGCTCGTGCAATGTACGTCAGGCGATAAGGGAACGAGCCGGCGCGATCTCTCGCCGCAGCAACTTGCTGAGATGCGTGAGGCGGAAGAGCGTGAGGCGTGCCGGCGGCTGGGTGTCCAGCACATCGTGTTTTTACGACTTCCCGACGGAGAACTCGTGCCTGACCTGGCCTTCCGCGAGAAGATTGTCCGGCAAATTCGCGCATTTCGCCCTGACATCGTGATTACCCATGATCCATTCCGCCCCTATGCCCTCCATCCGGACCATCGGGCTGTCGGCATCACCACCATTGACGCTGTCTACCCAACGGCGCGCGACCCGCTCTACTTCCCCCAGCACTTGCAAGAGGGGCTTGAACCACATAAGGTTGCCGAACTGTGGCTTTTCGGCGCAGAGTATCCCGATGTCTACATTGACATCTCGGAGACGATTGATCAGAAGATCGAAGCCTTGCGCGCACACGTGAGCCAGGTGGGGGACGCTGCTGACCTTGCCGAGCGCATCCGCGAGCGCGCCCGGGAGCTTGGGGCGGCGCAGCAGCTGCCCTATGCTGAAGCGTTCAAGGTCATCAAATTGCGGCGCTAAATCGAGTTGTGCAACCTTCCCGTTGCGTTTTTCTGCGTAGCGTGTTATCTTCAAACCAGCGGAACATGACGGCCGTATGCGTGGCGGCCAGAACGAAAGAGGGCAAGATGAGCACGGTTCATGAAGCACCAGCCCGGCTGCTTGACGATCGGGCTATCCCGCGCGCTGGTGAGCGGGTGACCCGTGATGCCTATGGCCGCCCCATTACCTATTTGCGCGTTTCTTTAACCGATCGGTGCAATCTTCGCTGCGTCTACTGCATGCCGGCGCATGGGGTGAAGTTCGCCCCGCGCGATGAATTGTTGACCGATGACGAACTCATTCGCGTTGTGCGTGTCGCAGCACGCCTTGGGTTCAACCGCATCCGGCTGACTGGCGGCGAGCCGACGGTCCGCCCGCATCTGGTTGAGATTGTCCGCGCCATTGCGCAAACACCGGGCATCGATGACATCTCGATGACGACCAACGGGCTGTTGCTCGAGCGCCTCGCTCCTGATCTCAAAGCTGCGGGCCTGACGCGGATTAACATCAGTATCGATACCCTCGATCCAGCCCGCTATACGATCATGACGCGCGGCGGCAAGCTCGAGCGCGTCTGGGCGGGTATTCTCGCGGCCGAAGCGGTTGGCCTTACGCCGATTAAACTCAACGCGGTGGTAGTGCGTGGCCTCAACGACCACGAAGTCCCCGACCTGGCGGCGTTGACGCTGGACCATCCGTGGCAAGTCCGCTTCATCGAGGTCATGCCACTCGAAGGCGTCGGCCACGTTCATGATAGTGGCTTGGTCACCACCGCGGAGATGATTGCACGTCTCCAGGAGCGGTTTGGGCCGCTCGAGCAACTCCCAGCTCCGCTCAGCGATCCCGCTCGGGTCTATCGCATTGCTGGAGCGCAGGGCACGATCGGGTTTATCAGCCCGGTGAGCGAGCCGTTCTGTGCCTTCTGCAACCGTGTCCGGCTCACGGCTGATGGGAAGCTCCGTCTCTGCTTGTTGCGGAACGACGAGGTCGACCTTCGCGATTTCATGCGGCGCGGCTGCAGCGATGACGAGCTTGCCGAGCGGATTCGGTTCGCCATCTGGCGGAAGCCATGGGGACATGGGCTGCGCGAAGGTGACCGGAACGTCGGCCGCGGCATGAGTCAGATCGGCGGCTAGCTTCGCTGCCGCTCTCCTTACCAGGGGATAGCAATCACCGCGCATTGGCCGTACACTCCCGCACGAGGAAAGGAAGTGTGCGGTGATTGCCGAGCATGAGCGTCAACTCCTCGAGGAAAAGCTTGTCCAAGCCCAGCACATTCTCAACGAGTGCGATCTTGACCTCTGGATGCTCGTTGCCAGCGAAAGTGATGTGATGGGTGACCCAACATTCCCGCTGGTCGTGGGCACAAGCGTGACATGGCCCTCAGCGTTTTTGCTCACCCGGCACGGGGATCGCATCGCCCTCGTTGGCACCGGCGACGTCGAGAATGTCCGCCAGCTTGGCACCTGGCATCGCGTTATCGGCTACGTTGAGCGTTTCGGACAGCCCTTGCGCGACCTGCTGGATGAACTGCATCCCCAGACAATCGGCGTGAACTACTCCAAAGACAACCCGTTGGCCGATGGCATCCCCCATGGTTTCTTCCTCTACCTTCAGGACATCCTCGCGGACACGCCGTATTGGGAGCGTGTGATCAGCGCTGAGCCGGTCGTGATGCGACTCCGCAGCCGCAAATCTCCCGAAGAGCTACGGCGCATGCGGCAGGCCGTCGCGACAACCTGTGAGATTTGGCAAACTCTGCATGCGTGGCTGCGTCCAGGCCTCAGCGAGTGCGACATCGCAGCGTTTCTCCACGCTGAAGTGCAACGCCGTGGCCTGACGACCGCGTGGGACGCGCGCTATTGTCCGACCGTCACCGCTGGACCAAACTCGCCAATAGGTCATACTGGGCCAACCGATATCGTCCTCGAACCTGGGCAGTTGTTGGCGATCGATTTTGGTGTCCGTCAAGATGGCTATTGCTCGGACATGCAGCGCACGTTTTACGTCCTTGCACCCGGAGAGAGCGCGCCACCGCAGCCGGTTCAGGAGGCGTTCGAGCTCGTTGCGCAGACAATTGCACAGGCGGCTGCAGCCCTCCGTCCAGGTGTCGCTGGCTGGGAAGTCGATCAGGTCGCGCGGGAATGCTTTGCCCGCGCAGGTGTCGAGCCCTGGGCGTTTGCGCTTGGCCACCAGGTTGGCCGGGCGGTACACGACGGTGGCTGCCTCCTCGGTCCGCGGTGGGAGCGGTATGGGCAGCAGCCGTTCTATACGGTAGAGCCGGGCCATGTCTACACCCTCGAACTCGGCCTTTCTGTCCCAGGCTACGGCAGGGTGAGCCTGGAAGAAGAAGTGCTGGTAACAGAGACCGGCTGCGAGTTTCTCGCGCCGCCACAGCGCGAACTCCTGCTTGTGCCCTCGGCTCATGCGTGATCTTCGGAGCACGTGCGACGCTGGTGAGACGTGCGCGATACTGGAAGCACGGATGCGTCGGCGAGCAACGGTCATGATGAGCGGGTAGGCGACGATGACGAGCAGCCAGCACGTTGAGCATCACTCCCCAGGCCTGCTCTTGCCCAGATGGCCGCATGCGCGTTACTCCATTGACCGGAGGCTGCAGTGGCCACTGGCGATAGGGCTTGCGCTGCTTGGCGGCGGAATCATCGGCGCGTTAGCCGTTGCCCACCTTCTTCTCGCCGTGGCCGTGCTCCTTGCTGTCCCGGTTGCGTTGCTCATCCTCGTCGATGTACGGTCGGGGCTCTGGTGCGTCCTGGGCATCGCTGCGCTGCTGCCGTTTGCCGTTTTCCCGGTCAAGGTTGGGTTTACTCCGACGTTGTTCGAGTTCACTGCCAGCGCGGTCTTGGCGGTGTGGGTGGTGCACAGTGCGTTGCAGCGCAACCGACGTTGGCCAGTGCACCGTGCCGGCCTCTTCGTCGTGACCTATCTCATTGTGACGCTTTTTGCCTTCGTGCTCGGCCTCAACCGGGGCTACACGCAGCAAACGTATCACGACTATGCCAAGTTTCTCCTGGCAAGCCTGCTCTTCTTTCCTGTCTGGACACACCTCGTCTCACGTGATGATGTGCGCCGGCTGCTGCTCGTCTGGTTTGGCGCGTATGGCGCCGCGGCGTTCCTCGGCCTCGCGCTGTATGCTGGCGGACCGTCGGTGACGCAGGCGATCCTCGCACGGCTCATTCCCTTCGGCTACCCGAGTGAGCGGATTGTCCGCTACATTGAAGATGACCCCGCAAAGCCGATGCGTCTGATCAGCACCAGTGTCGATCCGAACGCCTTCGGCGGGGCGCTCGCGGTCGTGCTTGTCCTGGCGATCGTGCAATGCATTGCGAAACATCCGCTGGTGCCGCGCTGGGTGTGTCTTGGCGTCATCCTTCTCACAGCGCCTGCGGTGCTCTTGACATATTCACGAGCGGCTTGGGTCGGGGTCGTGGTTGGGGTTGGGATCGTCGCGCTGGTGCGCTATCGCTGGATTATCCTGCCAGGATCGCTCGGCCTTGTCGTTGTGGCCGCGCTTGGGATTGGTTCAGGCTTTCTCCAGCGGTTGCTTCTTGGTCTGCGCCTCCAGGATCCAGCAACGCAAATGCGCCTCGTCGAATACCGCACGGCTCTTGAGGTCATTCGCCGCTATCCGCTTTTTGGCGTGGGATTTGGCGCTGCGCCGACCGTGGAACTCTGGACCGGCGTTTCAAGCATCTATCTCACTGTTGCTGAACGGATGGGGCTCTTCGGGCTTGGGATGTTTCTCATCGTTGTGGCATCGATCGGCACGCTTGGCTGGCGTGCGTGGCGCCGGGTTCAATCAACACCTGATGGTGATCTCCTGCTCGCGCTCCTTGCGGCGCAGGTCACCGTGCTGATCATCGGCTTCTTCGACCACTACTTTGTCAACATTACATTCCCGCACATGGTCTGGCTCTTCTGGCTCCTTCACGCCCTCATCCTGGGCCAGAGTTTGCGTGTCCTGACTGATCCCTCTTGACAACCATCACGCTCGGTCTACCATGAGACCATGTCCCGGTCAGGAGGTGCGTGATGGCGCTCCAATCAGTGTATGAACGGTATAGTGATATTACGGTTGAGTATGATGTCATCGCCCAGATGCGCGATGGGACGCTCCTCTATGCTGATCTCTATCGTCCAACCCGTGGCGGACCGTTTCCGGTGTTGCTGATGCGGTTGCCCTATAACAAAGCGCAAGCGGAAGACCTCACGTACCATCATCCCGCGTGGTATGCCCGCCAGGGATTTCTCGTCGTGGTGCAAGATACACGCGGGTGTTTTCGCTCCGAGGGGGACTTCTATCCCTTTGCTCACGAGGCGTCCGACGGATTTGATACGGTCGAGTGGGCGGCAAGCCTCCCCCATGCGAATGGCCGTGTTGCCATGTACGGGTTCTCCTACGTTGGGGCAACGCAACTCCTAGCGGCGACTCAGCGGCCACCGAGCTTGCGCACCATATGCCCTGGTTTGACAGCGTCGCAGTACTACGATGGCTGGACCTACAACCAGGGGGCATTTGCGCTCGCATTTGCTGCCTCCTGGGCGACGAATTTGGCGATGAACACGGCGCGGAAAATTGGCGATGAAGCGAAACTGGCGCAGTTGGCCGCGGCCTTTGCGCAAGCCCCTGCGTGGTATGGTTCACTGCCGCTCAAAACCTATCCCCCGCTGGCGTCGTCTGGCTTAGCGCCCTACTTCTTCGATTGGCTGTCTCATCCGTCCTACGACGACTACTGGAAGCAGTGGAGCATTGATGCGGACTACAGCCGGATTACTGTTCCTGCGCTGCATATCGGCGGGTGGTATGACGTTTTTATCAGCGGGACGGTGCGCAACTTTGTCGGCCTGCGTCACGGGGCGGGAACCGAGAGCGCACGGGCGCAGCAGAAGTTACTCGTTGGGCCCTGGTATCACTTGCCCTGGGGACAGGTTACTGGGTGCGTTGATTTTGGCCCGGAAGCCCGCAATATTGTTGACTTGTGGCAACTTCGTTGGCTTCGCCAGTTCCTTTTCGATGAGGACACCGGCGTGCTTGAGAAACCGGTGACGGTCTTCGTTATGGGCCTCAATGAGTGGCAGGAGTTCGATGCCTGGCCACCTTCTGGCGCAGAGATGCGCGCGTTCTATCTCCATAGCGCTGGCGCAGCGAACTCCGTCAACGGCAATGGTCGCTTAAGCCTTGATCCGCCTGGCGCAGAGCCGCCTGATGTTTACACGTACGATCCGCTCTCCCCAGTGCCGAGCGCGGGTGGACGCTCGTGCTGCTTCCCGGCGATCGCGCCAATGGGGCCAGCTGATCAAGGAGCAGTCGAGGTATTGAATGGCGTGCTTGTGTACACGTCAGCTCCACTTGAGCGCGATCTGCTCGTTGTCGGTCCCGTCCAGCTGGAGCTTTATGCCGCATCGTCTGCGCCAGATACGGACTTTACTGCCAAACTCTGTGATGTTTCGCCAACAGGCCAGTCAATCAATATTGCGCAAGGCATTGTCCGGGCGCGGTACCGTGAGTCCCTCAGTGATCCGCACCTTCTTACCCCGGGAGAGGTCGTCCGGTATCACATCGATCTTGGCCCAACTGCCCACGCCTTTCGGCGCGGTCACTGCATTCGGTTACAGGTTTCCAGCAGTGATTTCCCGCACTGGGATCGCAACCTGAATACAGGCGGTCCCTTTGCCGAAGAGGGCCTCTCGGCTGCCCGCGTTGCGACACAGCTCGTTTTGCATCAGGATGGATTCGCCTCACGCCTTCTTCTCTCGGTCCTCCCGGTCTAGAGCCTGATGCACCGTGTGCGTCCGCGTTTCGCTGTGCGCGATGAGGCTTTGACCTGTCATCACCTCGGGTTTGGGAAGACCGAGCAGTTCAAGAATGGTTGGAGCAACGTCGCCAAGCCGGCCACCGGTTCTGAGTGGTACGCTGCGGAATGGTGAGTCCTCAGGCGCGACGATGATGAAGGGCACGGGGTTTTTCGTGTGGGCGGTCCACACCTCGGTGGTTCCGGGGACAAGCATTTCGTCGGCATTGCCGTGATCGGCTGTCACAACCAGGATGCCGTGTTGCGCGCGGATAGCCTCTTCGAGTTTCCCCAGGCAGGAGTCGACGCACTCGACCGCGCGAACCGCCGCCTCGAAGACGCCGGTATGCCCGACCATGTCGGGGTTGGCGTAGTTGATCAGGATGAACGCATACTGGCCGCTCTGGATCGCTGCCAGGGCAGCGTCGGTGACTTCTGGCGCGCTCATTTCGGGTTTGAGGTCATAGGTGGCAACTTTGGGCGATGGGATAAGCTTGCGGTCTTCGCCCGGAAACGGCTCTTCGCGTCCACCGTTGAAGAAGTACGTCACATGCGCGTATTTTTCGGTCTCCGCAGTATGGAACTGGCGAAGGCCGGCATCTGCGAGCACCTCAGCGAGCGGCTGGTGGATGTTTTCCGTTGGGAATGCGACGCGAACGGGGAAGTCCGGCTCATACTCGGCCATGGTAACGATCATCACGTCTTTGGGAACACGACAGCGATCGAATTCATGGAAGTCTGGTGCAGTGAGCGCACGTGTGAGTTGCCGTGCACGGTCGGCCCGGAAGTTGATGAAGATCACGGCGTCGCCGTCTTGGACCGGCGCGATCGGCTGGCCGTGCTCATCCACGATGACGGTTGGCTCGATGAACTCGTCGGTGACATTGTGCTCGTACGACTGCTGGATTGCAGCAAGGGGGTCTGATGCTGTAGCGCCCTGCCCACAGACGATCGCATCATAGGCCCGCTTCGTCCGGTCCCAGCGCTTATCGCGGTCCATGGCGTAGTAACGGCCCGAGATGCTTGCGATACGGCCAACGCCGAGCCGTTCAGTCGTAGCGAGGATTTCGCGCATAAACTCGATTCCCGACGTTGGTGCAGTATCGCGCCCGTCGGTGAAGGCATGAATGGCGACGTGAGGAACCTGGTGCCGTGCGGCAAGTTCGAGTGTCGCCAGCAAGTGACGCTGGTGGCTGTGCACACCGCCGTCGCCGATCAGCCCAAGAATATGCAAGGTTCGCCCCGTCGTGCGCGCATGTTCGACTGCTGCGACCAGTGCGGGATTGGTGAAAAAACTTCCATCCTCAATGTCGAGATCGATCCGCGTGATGAGCTGATACACAATCCGGCCAGCGCCAAGATTGAGGTGCCCAACTTCGGAATTGCCCATCTGGTCGTCTGGCAAGCCAACGTCACGGCCGCTACAGCGCAGCGTGGTGAATGGGTAGGCCTGCTGCAGCCGATCCATCGTTGGCGTCCGCGCAGCACGAATCGCATTGCCTTCGTACTCTGGCCCGATGCCCCATCCGTCGAGAATCACCAGCACGACCTGTGGCCTATCCATCCGTGTTTCCTCTCTCACCGTCAGCGTTGAACATGATGGGGGGCGATGCTCGCGAGGAGGCAGTGCCCTCTGATCCTATCGCCCTACTCGGCTGCTACGCAAGGTTGGTGTGTGCACTTGGTGGGAGACGCGGTAGAATGCCGGAACGAAGGCATGGCGCATGGGTGTAGGAGGAAATGCCAATGCGATTGCGAAGTCATATGATCACTCACGGTGTGGAACGTGCCGGGGCTCGCGCGATGATGCGGGCAGTCGGGTTTACTGACGAGGATTTTGAGAAGCCCATCGTCGCTATCGCAAACACTTGGACCGATGCGATGCCCTGCAACTGTCACCTGCGTGACCTTGCGCAGCTTGTGCGCGAAGGGATCCGCGAAGCTGGTGGGGTTCCCGTCGAGTTCAACACCATTGCCATCAACGATGGCATGAGCATGGGAACCCAAGCGATGAAGGCATCGCTGATTAGCCGCGAAGTCATTGCCGACTCCATTGAGCTCACCGCGTTTGGCTACCAGTTTGATGCTCTTGTCGCCCTGGTCGCCTGTGACAAGACGATCCCCGGTGGCGCCATGGGTGTCATTCGCGCAGGTGTCCCGGCAATGGTGCTCTACGGCGGATCGATTGCGCCGGGACAATGGGCTGGGCGCGAACTCAACATCGTCGATGTCTACGAGGCTATTGGTGCCCATGCTGCCGGCAAGATTTCGTACGAGGAGTTGCAGCAGATTGAACGCCATGCGATTCCGGGGCCAGGCGCCTGCGGTGGGCAATATACGGCCAACACGATGGCAATGGCGCTCGAGGTGCTTGGCCTTTCCCCAATGGGCTATAACGCGATTCCCGCAATCCTTCCTGAGAAGTCAGAGGCGACACGCGAGGCCGGCCGACGATTTATGGAGGTCGTACGTGCTGGACGAACCCCTCGAGACTTCTTGACGAAGACCTCGTTCCACAATGCAATCGCCGCGGTTGTTGCAACGGGTGGGTCAACGAATGCTGTGCTCCACCTCATCGCCATCGCGAAGGAAGTCGGCATCGACATCTCAATCGATGATTTTGATGCGATCAGTCGGCGTACGCCGATCATTGCTGACCTCAAGCCTTGGGGCAAGTACCTGGCCTGGAGTTTGTACAAGGCCGGCGGCACCAAGTTAGTTGTCAAGAAGCTCATTGATGCAGGCTTAATTGATGGCAGTGCGCTGACCGTGACAGGCGAAACGCTCGCTGAAGCCGTGGCCGATGCTACTGAAGCACCAGGGCAGCCCGTCGTCTATGACCCCGCAAAGCCCTTGAAGCCCCATGGCGGGCTGGTCATTTTACGTGGCTCGCTCGCTCCCGACGGTGCAGTCCTGAAGATCGCTGGTACAGAGCAGCTTTACTTCCGTGGACGTGCCCGTGTGTTTGATAACGAGGAGGCAGCCATCCAGGCTGTGCTTGGCAAGGAGATTCAGCCTGGGGACGTCGTCGTCATCCGCTACGAAGGGCCGAAGGGCGGCCCAGGTATGCGCGAGATGTTGCAGGTAACAGCAGCGATTGTCGGCGAAGGTCTGGGCCAAGACGTTGCGCTAGTGACCGATGGCCGCTTCTCTGGCGGTACACGTGGGTTGATGATTGGCCACGTTGCGCCCGAGGCCGCAGTCGGCGGGCCAATCGCGCTTTTGCGTGACGGCGACATGATTACGATTGATGTTGAAGGGCGTCGGCTGGACGTCGAAGTGCCGGCTGAGGAACTCGAAGCGCGTCGGGCACAGTGGACGCCGCCAGCGCCACGCTTCACCCACGGCGTCTTTGCACGCTATGCCGCGCTGGTGACCTCAGCGTCCGAAGGGGCAGTGTTGCGCGATCGATAGTTCCACGCTTGTCCTGCGTGAGGAAGAACGCTGGAGCAGCGAGGGTAAAGGCTGCTCCAGCGTCTTTCTCTGTCGGGAATTACGGCTCAAGGATCTTGAGCACAGCCTCGACGGCTGCTTCCCGCTCGTCGACCGAGTCTGCACGCACGGTCACATGGCCGAGCTTTCGGCCGGAGCGAGGTGCTTTTCGGTAGAGGTGGACATGGGTGCCGGGAAGTGCGAGAAGCTGTTCGATTGCAGGAATCGTTCCCAGGATGTTGATCATCGCCACATGACCGCGCGCACGCGTTGAGCCCAGGGGAAGGCCGAGAACAGCGCGCAAGTGCTGAGCGAATTGACTTGTCTCAGCACCTTCGATGGTCCAGTGCCCGGAGTTGTGGACCCGTGGGGCCATCTCGTTTGCGAGCAACTGGTTGTCAACGACGAAAAACTCAATGGCGAGCAGCCCCACGTAATCAAGCGCTTCCAAGACTCGTTGGGCATAGGCCGCAGCCTGTTCCTGGAGGTGCTGCGCGTTGGGTGCTGGCGCGCGTGAGATGAACAGAATGCCATTGCGATGAATGTTTTCGACGAGCGGATAGATGGCAATCTCACCAGTGCGGCTGCGCGCTGCGAGCACCGAGACTTCTCGCTCGAATGCGACGCGCTGCTCATAAAGACAGGGAACGTTCTGCACCTGTTGCCATGCAGCCTCAGCCTCAGCCGGGTGGTTGACGGGTACTTGCCCTTTCCCGTCGTAGCCAAACCGGCGGGTCTTGAGCAGGGCTGGCGTGCCAATGCGGTTGACGGCCTGCTGCAGTTCTTCGGCTGTGCTGACTGCAGCATATGGCGGCACAGGGATATCGCAGGCCTGAAATAGTTGCTTTTCAAAGAGCCGATCTTGCGCTGTCTCAAGGGCGCGTGGCGGCGGGAAGACGGGGAGTTGCGGCGCGAGTTGCGCAACTGCGGCAGCCGGCACATTTTCAAACTCGTAGGTGACGAGGTCGAGCCCCTCACCAAAGGTGGCCAGGGCCGCGGGATCGTCGTAGGCTGCGCAAATCAGCTCGCCGACGTCGCTCGCTGGAGCGTCAGGCGCTGGATCGAGGAAGCGAAACCGCAGCGCGAGCGGAATGCCCGCAAGCGCAAGCATCCGGCCAAGTTGGCCACCGCCGAGAATGCCGATATGACCCCGATAGATGCTCATGGCACTCTACCCCGTTTGTTCTCGTGGATCAGGATGCGCTAACACGGCTGCTGTTTGCTCAGCGCGGTAGCGCCGCACGGCTTCGCGGATAGCCGGGTATTTGATCCCGAGAATCGCTGCGGCAAGAAGGGCAGCATTGACTGCGCCACTCCGTCCAATGGCCAGCGTTCCAACGGGAATACCGGCTGGCATCTGCACAATTGACAAGAGCGAGTCGAGGCCGTGCAGCGCGTGCGATTGCACGGGAACCCCAAGGACCGGCAGCACGGTTTTCGATGCGGTCATGCCGGGAAGGTGTGCTGCTCCTCCGGCTCCGGCAATAATCACTTCAATCCCACGCGCTTCCGCTGAAGCTGCATACTCGAACATCGCATCGGGCGTGCGATGGGCAGAGACGACCCGTACCTCATACGGAACGTTGAGCGCCTCGAGGGTCGCCGCCGCATGTTGCATGGTTTCCCAGTCAGAGCGAGAGCCCATGATAATGCCGACAAGTGGCGTTGACCGTGTCTGCTCTTCGGTTTCCATCGCTACTCTTCGCCCTGTGCCTTTGAGAATCCTTGCTCACCGTCGAACTCGCGAAGACGAAGCACGCTTGTCCAGGTAAAGTGCTGCCCGATTTTGGTCAGCAAATCGAGAATAGCCGCATCGTTGACTTCACCCTCGCTTGCGCGAGCGAGGAAGCGGCAGCGCCAGTGATCGACATAATCAATCGATGCGCCGACGTCGGGATAGACCTGCAAGCCACGGCTGGAGACGTGATAGAGGGCAAGCGGTGAGTCAGCTGTGAGCTGCTCAAGCGCCCTGCCCAAATCGGTGGGATTGGTGTCCGCCTCGATAAACACATCAACGCCAACAACGCGCTCCTGCTTGACTCGCACCGCGACCGGATCAGGATGCAGTTCCGGGATCTGGATTGGCGAGTAGGCGCGCGGTTGCCAGTGTGTTGAGCGGCGTCCCAAATTGCTGATAATCGCATCAGTGAAGGCTGTCGTTGTCGCAGCTTCAGCGTCGCCGACAACGTCACGGGTGAGGGCTTTACCTTCCTCCAGGGTGACAAGAAGCGCGTGCTCGATCGTCTCGGCTGCGGCGAATTCATCTAGGTAACGAAGCATGAGGATTGCCGTGAGGATCATCGCGGTCGGATTAATAACGTTCTTGCCTGCGTACTTTGGAGCAGAGCCATGGACTGGCTCAAAGATTGCAACATCGTGACCGTAGTTGGCCGAAGGCGCAAAACCAAGCCCGCCAACCAGGCCTGAGGCAAGGTCGCTGATGATATCGCCGTTCATATTGGTCGTCACGATAACGTCGAACTGCTCTGGCTGCTTCACCAGCTGGTGAGCGCAGTTGTCGATAATGATGTGCTCAGCGCGAATATCAGGAAACTCGCGCGCAATCGTCTCGAAGAGCCGCTTGAACAGTCCCTCGGTCACTTTCAAGATATTCGCTTTGGTAGCGCCATGAACGACCTGCCGGCCTTCAGCGCGAGCCAGTGCGAACGCGAAGCGGATAATCTTTTCGCTGCCCTTGACACTGATGACCTTGAAGGCGCTCGTCACTCCTGGTGTGTCAACGTACTCGATCCCGGCGTAGAGGTCTTCGACGTTTTCACGAACGATGACGAGATCGATGCCGCGACCGCGATAGGGCGTTGGTACTGAGGGTAACTCGCGGACTGGCCGCACATTGGCGAATGCCTCAAAAAGCTTGCGCAACGTGACGTTCGCGCTCTTCTCACCGTACCCAACCGGTGTCTCGAGTGGTCCTTTGAGCACAACGCGGGAACGGCGAATCGAAGCCACGGTCTCTTCTGGTACGCCGCTTGCAATTCCTTCACGGAACACACTTGCGCCGGCTCGTTGCTCGTCCCATTCAATCGGCACGCCGACCGCTTCGATAATGCGGCGTGCGCTGGCAACAACCTCTGGTCCGATACCGTCTCCAGGGATAAGTGTGACAAGCTTCTTACCCTGCGGAGTTACCACATACTTCATTCCCTACCGGCACTCCCTTGTGTCATCACGCTTCGCATGCTGCCGCAACGTCCGGCAGCCTAACCAGCTGCTCACCATACGAGACCAGGACCGCAACGTCAAGGGTTTCTACTTGTTCAATAACAATGTCGTTATGGATCACCGAGCAAGTGCTGGCTCAGGAATCCTGAGCCGTCCCTGTTTGAGGTCGTCAAGGATGATGCGGACGATCGTATTGCCGAGGCGGACACTGTAGTTGGTCCCACGGTCTTCCGGATAGATCTGGGTCGTGTTCGCAAGGTATGCTGCTGGTAACGGCATGCGGTGCTCAGGAATCTGTTGGGAGTAGTGCAGGGGAATGATTGGCTGGGCGGCTCGTTCCCGGAAGACCCAGTACCGTTCTACCCAGTCAGCCGAAAACTGGGGGTTGATCTTCGGTAGCTGCTCAAGTGCAATCTGGAAGATGCCCTCGTCGTCAAGTTGGATATAGGGATCGTCTTGTTCGACGTACTTGCTTACGTAGACGAAGTGCCATCCCTGGTAGTGTTCGGGGCCTATCAAGTTGGTATGCTCGATGATCCCCGTGTAGGGAAGATTGAGGTCGCCAATGTTGAGCCAATAGGTCGAGGAGAGTTGATGCCGTGTTTGCAAGAGTAGCGTTGCAGCAGCTTGATAGACTGTTCCAGTCAACTTGCGGACGTAGTCGGCTGGGAGATTCGGGAAGAGGCGCACGACAAGTGGCGACGGCGCCGTGACAACCAGGACGTCAACGGCAGTTGCCTGGCCGGTGCTATCACGAATGATCCACCGATCGGCTTCTCTACTGATTTGTTCAACACCGATTCCGGCAAAAATCTGCCCACCGCGCTGCCGGATTGCTTCAGCCAAGCGATCGATCAGGACGTTAAAACTGCCGCGGAAATATCCGAGTTTTTCGGGCTCAAAGAGCGACGTTCTCGACTGCGTGCGCAGGTAGATCTTATTCCAGAACCAGACCATGGCCACATCACGGGCTCGCGGCCCGAACTTCGCACGGAGCTGTGCGCCCCAGACCCGTTCGAAAGCGCGTCGCCCAACAGCTCGCTGCAGCCAATCCCACGCTGTGACCGCTTCAAACCGCCGCCAGTTGTGGACATGCTGAAGGTAGTATGTGACGAGCCCGATGCGCAGGCGATCATGGAATGGCACGACCCCAAGGCGGAGAACATCGAGCGCACTTGCCAACGGATAAATTTTGCCGTTGGCGTAGAAGCCAACCCGTGACGGAAGCCAGACGAGCCGGTCGCCGATGCCCAGTTCCTCTGCCAGCGCCACGATATCGCGATCACTCATAAAGAGGTGGTGATAGAAGTATTCCAGTGCTGAGCCAGCGACAGGGAAGGCAGCAGCTTGTCCACCCAACTGCGTATTGCGTTCCCAGAGGGCGACGCGAAATCCAGCTTGGAGCAACCGGTACGCTGCTGTCAGTCCAGCGACGCCACCGCCGATAACGCCAGCTGTGAATCCTGCAGTTTGGTACTCGTTCATTGCGCTCTTCATCCCGGATCTTATGCAGGAACGTGTTGTCGCTGACCACGCAGGCGAGCAACGAAGCGCTGGAGTTCGCGGTTCTCCCAGACCACGAGGATTTGGCTTGCGTTGAAGATTGATGAATACGTGCCGCTGATGATGCCAATCAGCAACGCCAGGACGAAGTAGCGTGTTGTTTCTCCACCAAAGAGGTAGAGCGCGAGCAGGGTGATGACCACTGTGAGTGACGTGTTGAGGGAGCGAACGAGAGTCTGAACCAGGCTATAGTTCACCACCTGTTCAAACGTTGGTGCAGCGCGGCGCGCGAGGTTCTCACGGATACGGTCAAAGACCACGATCGTGTCATGGACGGAGAAGCCGATGATTGTCAGGAGCGCAGTAATGAACAAGGAATCGACTTCAACGCCGCGAAGCCAACCGAGGATTGAGAAGATACCAACCACGACTGCAACGTCATGCAACATCGCAATAATGGCGGCGATGCCATAAAGGAATGGATTGTTGGTGTTGCGGAATGCCCAGGCAATGTAGCCGAGAATGCCAAGCGTTGCGAGTCCAACAGCAGCAATCGCACGGTTACGGATTGACGTCCCGAGCGTGGGGCCGACTGATTCAAGGCGCTGTTCCGTGAAATTGCCAAAGCGTTCTCGCAAGGCGTTGGCGAGTTCTGTCTTTTGCGGCGACCCCTCTTTGAGTTCCTTCATCCGGATAAGCACGACGTTGTTATCGGCTGTTTGAACGATTGCATCCGGAAAGCCATGTTGTGCCAGGACATCGCGAACCTCGCCAGGTTGCACCGGGTGACTCATCTGCAGCTCCCAGAGAGTGCCTCCGGTGAAATCGATGCTCAAGCGGAGGCCGTGCGTAACGAGCGAGATCATCCCTGGAATAATGATGATTAGGGAAAGGAGGAACCAGTAATAGCGTTTGCCGACAAGATCAAACATTGACACGTACTCCTTCACCCCGCGTTGGTTAGTCTCCTGTCGCTGGAGCAGTTTGTGCTCGTGCCCGTTCGATCCCGTACCACCAGGGGTTGTGGATGATCCGGAGTGGCAACAGGACACGAAGGAGCGTGCGACTCACGACGATTGCCGTAAACATGCTCACCGCGACACCGATGAAGAGCGTAAGCGCGAATCCTTGGATGATTGTCGCGCCAACGTATCGGCCAAACCAGAAAAGAATGGCGCAGGTAATCATCGTCGAGACATTGGAGTCGCGGATTGACGGCCACGCGTGGTCAAACCCTGCTTCAATTGCTCGAGCGACTGTATGCCCTAAGCGAAGTTCTTCTTTGAGGCGGGCAAAGATAAGCACGTTTGCGTCAACCGCCATGCCGATGGAGAGGATGAATCCTGCAATCCCTGGAAGCGTCAACACAACGGGGATGGCCTTAAACAGCGCGAAGACGAACGCCGTATAGAGCAAGAGGGCGATCACCGAAATCACGCCGGGAAGGCGGTAGTAGGCAATCATGAAGAAAGCGACGAGTCCAAGGCCGACCAGACCAGCGATAATGCTCTTGTGAATGGAGTCTTGCCCAAGTGTTGGGCCAACCGTGCGGCTCTGCACAACCTCAAGCGGGACAGCCAGCGCACCGGACTTGAGTTGCAGCACTAGGTCGTTGACGCCCTGGGCACTGAGGCCGGTAATGATGCCTTGATCACGGATTGCATTCTGGATCGTGGCGGTCTCAATGACCCGCTTGTCGACGACAATCGACATCGGCTGGCCGATGTGCGTGCTGGTGTACTGGTAGAACTTGTCCGCTGCATCGGACTTGAGCTGGAACCCGACGACAAGGGCTCCGACGTTGTCCGTGGTCGGGAATGCGTCTTTGAGGTCAGCGCCCGTCACGATGGTCTGATACGTGGGGCGCTGGTTTGCTGTTTCTGCTTCGGGCGTGTCACCGAGAACATCCTTGGCAGGGCCAAGTGAGGTGTTGACCACCGTCCCGACGGGGAGATACTGCCCTTGCGGATCAATAATCTCCAGCAGTGCTGTGCGCTGCAGCACCTGCACTGCGTGTTCGGGATCCTTATACCCCGGTAGCTCGACGAGAATCTGATTGTTGCCGCGTGTCTGGACGACTGGTTCACTCACCCCCAGGCCGTTGACACGGCGCTCAATGGTGTCACGGGTACCTTGCAACACCTCATTGGTAACTTGGACGCCTGCTGGGGGGCGTGCTTGGAGCACGATTTGAATTCCCCCCTGGAGGTCAAGTCCCTGGTGAACGGTAATGTTTTTCTTCCAGCCGAAGGGATCCAGGCGATCGCCTGGAAGGTCGATCCAGACCGCGACAAGTGCCAGCACCAAAATGACGATCAAAGTATGCCAGGGTTTGATCCGCATGGGCTTCCCTCGTCTCCTGTGAGTATCACGGCCACCCTTGGCCAGCGGCGATTATACATGGGGCAGCGAGACAACATCGGGATGCGCCACGCTCTGCTGTTCGTTTGCAGCTGTCCGGTAGAGGCCGTGGTGGACGATATACGCTTCGACCGCTGGTGGGACGAAGTACCGGATGCTGCGCCCTTCGGCAACGCGTTGCCGGATATCGCTTGACGCGATTTGAATGAGGGGCACAGAAACGAGGATGACACGTCCGCGTGCTGCTGGCACCGCTTGGTAGAGCGCGTCGAGATCGACGGAAACGCCAGGTCGCATGGCTACTGCAAGAAACGCCTGCTCGGCAACGCGCTGAGGTTCGTGCCAGGTGGGTAGCCCAGCTAGGGAATCCTGTCCCATCAGGAAGTAGAGCTCATCTTCTGGATATTGCTGACGCAGCAGGGCCAAACTATCGGCGGTATAGGAAGGGCCGGCTCGCTGGGCATCGACATAGGAAATCGCAAAGGCTGGCTCATCAAGCAGCGCAAGCTGGAGCATTGCAAGCCGGTGCTGAAGTGGTGTAATCGGCCGTCCCTGTTTATGTGGTGGCGTATGGGCAGGCAAGAAGAGCACAGCGCTAAGCTGCAAGTGCTCGCGAAATGCCTCAGCGATAATTAAGTGTCCGTGGTGTACTGGGTCAAATGTCCCACCAAAGATACCCAGCCGCCCCACATGCTCCCCCTCGTACAGCGTTCATGCTTGCGCTTATGGCAATCCTACTCGCATCATCAACGACTGTGCACGCCGTGTGCACGGATGCTGAGGAAAAAGGACGCCTATGGAAGAAGATCGTTGGGAACCGCCACGCTCTACGGTTACTCCCGTTTCATCACCTTCGCCTCTGCGTCTCGAACGTGGAGACCTTCCCCTCTGGCTCCTTGCCGTGCTCCGGATCGTGCTTGCTGGCGTGTGGCTCAGCGCTGGTCTTGTGCCGCGGCTGGAACTCGCCCTTTGGCTGTTGCTGCCCCTTGCGGTCGTCTTGCTGGCTGGCGGTCTGCTCCCACGGTCTCCAATCCCATTGGCCCAGCGCCCGCTCTGGCTCGTTGATGCTGCGATGCTGATGCTCGTGTTACCAGTTGCCGCGATCAGTTTTGCGGTGGTGACGTCAGCTCGTCACTCATTCCTTCCATCACTCTGGCTTGCACTCCTGCCGGGCTTCGGGATGACGGTCTTGGTTACTGCAGGCTTGGGCGTTCTTGTACGAATCGTCGACGATCCGTTGGAACGGTTCCAGTATGCGCTGCCGGTTCTCACGACCATCCCGCTGCTCTTGCTTGGCGAGCCTGGCCGTGTGAGCCAATTTGGTGTGCTCGCAGGCATTGGGACAGTCGTTGCGGGAGGACTTGGCCTCATCCTGCCGTTGTTTTGGAGTCCTCTCATCGCGAGCATAGGCAGTATTGGCCTGCTTGCGCTGTACTGCCTCAGCGCATTTGTCCTTGGAAGTGCGCCGTGGCGAGGGATACCGCCCCTGCTCGCTTTCTTTCAGCTTGCCCCCATTGTCGCGTGTGTGCTCTTTATCCTTGTAACGTTCTGGAACGAGCCACTGCTCTTGCCAAGGCGCTTGGCAAAGCGACGACGTCACTGAAACAGCCAGTGTGTGAGGCTACTCACTGTGGCCGTTACCGGTCCATGCGGCCTCGACGTGGCCATCGTTTGCAGGATCGGCGAGTGCGAGTGCTGCCACGGTATCGCCCTCTTCAAGGCGCATCAAGCTGACCCCCTGGGCGGCGCGGCCGAGTTGGGGAACCTGCGCGGCCTGAATGACAATGACCTTCCCCCGAGCGCTCATAATGATGATGCTTTCAGTGCCAACGATGACGCGAGCGCTGGCAAGTGCGCCGGTTTTCGCTGTGACCTTTGCTGCCATAATCCCGCTGCCGCCACGTCCTTGACGCCGGAACTCACTCAGCGGCGTTCGCTTGCCGTAGCCGTGCTGGGAGACGACGAGCAGGTCAGCGTTTGGGCGGCTCAAATCTGACGCAATCACAGCGTCGCCGTCCTCAAGCCGGATGCCGATGACGCCAGCAGCTTGGCGACCCATTGGGCGGACGTCGCTTTCTGGGAAACAGATGGCTTGTCCGTGAGCCGTCACAAGGACAATGTCGTTATAGCCGGTGGTGAGGAGCACCCAGGCCAGTTCGTCACCGTTTTCGAGGGTAATAGCCAGAATGCCGCTCGAGCGAACGGAGGCGAATTCCGACAGTGCCGTCCGCTTCACACGACCTTGCCGTGTTACCATGAACAAATAGCGCACCTCTTCTAATGAGGAAATCGGTACGAGAGCGGTTACCTCTTCATCCTGCTGAATGTTGATGAAATTGACAATCGGCATGCCGCGCCCAGTGCGGCTCGCTTCCGGAAGGTCGCGAACTGGCAGCTGATAGGCACGACCGCGGTTGGTGAAGACGAGCAAGGTATCGTGTGTCGTCGCGGTAAGAACATGCCGGATCCGATCTTCCTCGCGAACTTGCATGCCATTAACGCCTTTGCCACCGCGGTGTTGTGTGCGGTACGAGCCGTTGGGATGGCGCTTGATGTACCCGCGTTCAGTCAGCGTCACGAGGACGGGGATCCGCGGGACAAGTTCGTCGTCCGTCAAATCCTCCACGGTTTCTTGGATAATGGTGCGTCGTGGATCGCCATACTGCTCTTTCAGTTGTGTAAGCTCGGTCTTGATCAGGGCAAGCACCCGCGACGGATCAGCGAGAAGCGCTTCCAGCTCTGCAATGCGCGCAAGAATCTGTTGATACTCTTCTTCGATTTTCTGTCGCTCGAGTGCAGCAAGCCGGCGAAGCTGCATCTCAAGGATGGCGTTCGCTTGGATTTCGGTCAGCTGGAAACGTGCCATCAAATTCGTGCGTGCATCTTCCGCTGATCGTGATTCGCGGATCGTGCGGATGACATTGTCGAGTTGATCGAGGGCGCGCTTCAACCCTTCGAGAATGTGGGCGCGGCGACGGGCTTGCTCAAGCTCAAACGTCGTGCGGCGGCGAATGACGGTCTGCCGGTGCTCGATGTAAAGCTGCAGCAAGCGCTTGAGGGTGAGAACCCGCGGTTGGGTGCCATCAACCAAAGCGAGCATGTTCACGCCAAACGTCGTTTGAAGCTGCGTGTGCTTAAAGAGGTTGTTGAGGACGACGCGCGGCTGGGCGTCGCGCTTGAGCTCAATGACGATGCGCATGCCGTTGCGATCGGATTCGTCACGGAGATCGTGAATACCTTCAAGTTTGCCGGCCTTGACAAGCTCCGCGATACGCTCGATGAGCACGGCCTTGTTCACTTGATACGGGAGTTCGCTGACGATGATCGCCTGGCGCCCTCGACTTAATTCCTCGATGTGTGTCTTGGCCCGGACAACAATGCGCCCACGACCAGTAGCGTAGGCAGCGAGAATGCCTTCGCGCCCAAGGATGATGCCGCCGGTCGGGAAGTCTGGACCAGGCAGATACTGTAACAGTTCTTCGACGCTCGCCTCAGGATGATCGATGAGGTAGATAATGGCATCACAGGCTTCGGCAAGGTTATGGGGTGGAATGTTGGTTGCCATGCCCACAGCGATGCCCGAAGCACCGTTCACGAGCAGATTCGGCAGCCGTGCTGGCAGGACTGTTGGTTCGCGCGCGCTGTCGTCGTAGTTTGGGATGAAGTCGACCGTTTGCTTTTCAATATCGGCGAGCAATTCTTCAGCGATTGGTGCTAGCCGTGCCTCGGTATACCGCATGGCGGCGGCACTATCGCCATCGATTGAGCCGAAGTTGCCTTGTCCGTCAATGAGGGGATAGCGGAGCGTAAACGGCTGCACCATTCGTACGAGTGCGTCGTAGACGGCGCTATCGCCGTGAGGGTGATATGACTTCAGTACCTCACCAACGATGCCAGCGCTCTTGCGGTACTTCGCTGTTGGGCGCAGGCCCATTTCATGCATGCCATAGAGGATGCGCCGCTGCACTGGCTTGAGCCCATCACGGACGTCCGGGAGAGCACGCTGCACAATGACGCTCATGGCGTAATCAAGGTAGGAGCGGCGCATTTCTTCTTCGATGCTTACGTGCTCGACCCGACCGATTTCTGCACTCATTGCTCTATGCGAACCTTTGCTCTGATTCGATGCCTCTGCCTCAACCCGGGCAAGTATAGCATAACCTTGTCGACTTTGCCCGAAAAATCTAACGCTTGGCCCGAAGACCCTCGACCATTGGGCAAGACACGCTTCGACCGGGGTGATCAACTCCGATCGCGATCATCGTTCACCTGTTCGCTTTGCCGGAGATTCCGGGTGAAGCACGGGTGCCACTTCATGCTGCATGTCCGAGCTGACCAGTTCCGCTGGGATAGCCCCCCAGCTTTCAGGTTGTGAGACGAAGGCTCGTTCGGGGTGGGGCCACACGCGCTGGAGCATCGTCCATTGTCCTGGATCGGTGCGGATCATACTCTCCAGGACCCGGGCGATTTGGTGCATCGCGTTTGTCAAATCGATGTCTGGATTGCCAGTCCGCGTGAGGATGATCTCCGGCAAGATGTAGACCACTGACTTCCTTGTCCCGCGGCGTACGGTGAACGCTGGAACCAGAGCTGCGCCAGTGCGCAGCGCAAGCACCGCGGGTCCAACCGGCAATGGCGCGGGCGCGTCGAAAAACGGGACAAGTTTGGCATGTCCGGTAACGTCCCGGTCACCGGTCACCAACAGGATGCCGTTCTGCCGCAACAATCGAAGAATCGGCAAAACTGATGATGCGCCGGGGGGAAGGACGGTGATCCCCAAGGCGGAACGGAGGGTTGTGAGATAGCGGAAAAGTGCCGGAGGGTGCACTTGTTCGGCAATGATTGCGCCCTGATAGCCGAGCATGGCCGGGTACTGGGCAACGACGTTGAAGTTTCCAATATGTGCCGAAAGCACAATAATGCCTTTCCCACGGGCACAGGCGCGCTCGAGATGCTCTTGACCGTGTAATTCGATGAGGGTAGGAAGGCGTGTGCGATCAAGAAGGCGAAGGCGTTGCAGGTCATAGTAGTTCATTGTGGCGGAAATAAAAACGCGGGCGGCTTGGTACTCGCGCCAGAACCAGGAACGCTCTGGCGCGACGTGGCGTAGATTGTCAAGCACTGCGCGTCTCGTCCGGAATTTAACACAGAAGAGGACAACGCCGATTGCACGGCAGATCCAATACGCAAGTGGTGTTGGCACAATTGGCGTCAGGATTGCTCCAATGCGCATGCCGATGAGCAATCCCATATGCTGCCTTACCCTTCATCTCGGAATTCAGGCAATACCACTTCAGCTGGAGCTGGCCAAAGCGCTCGTTCGGGATACCACTGAGGCCAAAAGTTACGAAGCACCTCTTCGATGCTCTGGCCAAGCATTGTGAGTCGTTCAGTCGGTTGTTCCGGAAGTGGACAGAGGTGGAGCAACACGCTCTGCCATCCGGGGCGGAAAGCTGCTGTAGCGAACCATACCGGCACAGCATTGTCAAGCAATGCTTCAGGAAGGGCGAGACGCGTCGGAGCGCGAAAGAGAAGGAAGGGCCGGTCACGAGCTGGCCCAACCATCGGCAAGCGCTCGAGGACCCAGACCGTTGGCTTGCTCTGGTAGGTATGGAGCGCAATCAGGCGAGGGAGAAGCTGCCATGCTCCCAGGGTGAGCGTAAGGAGATGTATTGAATGGGGAGCTGTCGACTGGAGGAGCTGAAGCGCATGCTCATGGTGTGGCACGACATACGGGATTACGGCTTCATCCGAGCGGGAAGCCAGTTGCTGCGTTGCCCGCTGCACGCGTCTGTGTGTCGTCTGGAGCGTGCGCACCGCAGCGTGGATTTCGGGTGACGTTGATGGCTCATGCAGGACGTAGGAGAGATTGAGGGCAAGAGCCTGCTTGATGGGATCGAGAACGGAAAGCGTGCGCCGCTGACAGGTGCTGAAGCATGGCAAGAGTCTGCTCCAGCTCATCGCTGCCAGCGGCGCAATGCCTTAGCTTTCCGCGAGCAACCGCCGTGCTCGCTGTGCTGTCGTCTCGCGGATGAATGCCTCGACCATCTCACGTGCCTCTTCATCGCGGTACTGGACTGGTGGGGACTTCATGAAATAGGCACTTGGTCCGATCAGTGGCCCAGCAATACCAGCATCCAGCGCGAGCTTCGCACAGCGGATTGCGTCAATGACCACGCCGGCTGAGTTGGGAGAATCCCAAACCTCGAGTTTCAACTCAATGTTCAGCGGCACTTCGCCAAAGGTTGTCCCTTCGATTCGGATGTGGCACCACTTCCGGTCTTGGAGCCAGGGCACGTAGTCACTTGGGCCGACATGGATGTTTTCTTCTGACAATGGCTGATCGAGGATGCTCTGGACGGCTTGCGTCTTCGAAATCTTCTTTGACTCAAGCCGTTCGCGTTCAAGCATGTTGAGGAAGTCGGTATTGCCACCGAAGTTGAGCTGATAGGTCCGATCAATGCGCACGCCTCGATCGGCAAGCAAGCGCGCCAGGACGCGGTGCGTAATCGTCGCCCCGACTTGGCTCTTCACATCGTCGCCAATAATCGGGAGTCCGCGTTCGCGGAAGCGATTTTGCCAGTACTCTTCACGAGCGATAAAGACCGGAATGCAGTTCACAAACGCGCAGCCGGCATCGAGTACCTGCTCAACATACCACTTGGTCGCCATTTCACTGCCGACTGGCAAGAAGTTGACGACAACATCAGTCTTGGTTTCCTTGAGGATGCCGACAATATCTGCTGTTGGCCCAGGTGCCTTCTGAATTACCTGGGAGAGATATTTGCCGAGGCCGTCGTGTGTCATCCCGCGATAGACTGGAGCATTGAGCGGCGGAACGTCGGTGAATTTGTAGGTGTTATTCGGAGGAGCAAAGATTGCCTCGGACAGATCCTTGCCGACTTTGTTGACGTCGATATCGAAGCCAGCGGTAAACTCGATATCACCCACGTGATAGCCGCCGAGGTCAACATGCATAAGGCCCGGAACAAATTGGGTTGGGTCAGCATTGCGGTAAAAGTGCACCCCTTGGACAAGTGCTGATGCGCAGTTGCCAACGCCGATGATCGCGACGCGAATTTTCTTCTCGCTCACTGTTGCCCGTTGTCCTCTCAGTGTGGTTGCTGCCCCCATCATTCGCGCAACACGATGCGGATTGTACGGCGTCATTGCTGCAACGTCAATGTGCTGAACCTACTTTTGTATCCTTGCAAGGAGAGCAAACGCGTACCGCAAGACGAGTGCTGGTGACAATCCAGACAAGCACCATCGGGTATGACAGCCCTGTGGTCGACCAAGACGGTAGCCAACGTAGAAGCAGGGTGAGCATGGGAGTCCGAGTGTGAGTGCGACGCTTGTGCAGCCTGGCGGCAGCGGTTCTCCAGCGCGGAGAATGCGTGCGTGGAATGGTGCCCACGCGTGTACGTTAGAGGGCCCGAAGAGCGCGAGCACCGGTGTCCCAACCGCGTTCGCAAGATGGAGTACGCCGTTGTCCGCCCCGATCACCAGGTGAGCTTGTTGCAGCACTGCTGCAAGGACTGGGAGGGTAGTCTGCCCGATGAGGTCGCGCACGCCTGGTAGGTGGCGGAGTGGCTGCAACGATGGGCCATCAGCGGCCGTCCCAGTCAGGATTACTGTGCATCCGCCGTCGAGCAGCCCATGGATGAACGTGCGAACATGAGCAAGCGGCCAGGCGCGTCCGGGGCCATACGGGCCAACACGTGCATGGACGACAACCCTGGGACCATGTGATCCCCGAAGGAGGTTCCTCGCTTCAACCTTGGCGCTGTGTGGGAGCTGAAGTTGTGGGGCAGATGCCTGTGCAGTTGCGCCGAGAGTTTGTACGACCTCGAGGCCGTATTGCCATTCTGGTTTTGCGCCGAAACCAAGATCGGGAATCCGATGGGTGAGAAACGTTCCGGTGCCGTTGTCTAATCCTGCGCGGACTGGCGCGCCAGTTGCGGTCAGTAGCATGCGATGCTTCCAACGGCCAAACGGAGTTGTCAGATGATGCAGGAGGGCGACGGCATCATAGCGTTTCTGGCGCAGGCGTTGTGCGAGACGCAGCAGAGGCAGCCAGTTTTGCGGAGCGAGGAGTTCTCGGGCCTGATCGAATTGCGCTTTGTCGAAGCTGTAGACCGTATTGATGACCGGACTGAGGTGAAAGACTGCTGCGCCTTGCGGCGTGCTCATCACGTCGATGGTGGCCGTTGGATAGGCCGACCGCAGGGCCTGTAGTGCTGGTAAGGCAAGAACGGCATCCCCAATATCGGCGAGCTTCACAACCAGTATTCGCTGAAATCGCTCAAATGGCATCGGGCTACCCTTCCTGGGCGGCCGCTTCGAGCACCGCGAGTGTTGCCCTCGCTGCTGCTTCCCAAGTAAAGCGTTTGACGTGCTTCAAGCCAGCGGCGATCAGTGCTGGACGACGCTCGGGGCAGAGTGCATCCTGAATGCCTTGTGCGAGGGCTTGTGGATTGAGGGCGTCGACGAGGATTGCCGGGCCAGCGATCTCGGGCAGAGCTCCACGGTGTGAGGCGACGACCGGCGTGCCACATGCCATCGCTTCAAGGACGGGCAAGCCAAATCCCTCGTACTGTGAGGACATGACGAAGACGAGCGCGGCGCTATAGAGCCCGGGGAGGTCTTCTTCAGGAACATACCCCAGGAACCGAATGCGCTCACGATCCGGATGATGCGCAAGAGCTTCGAAGATCGGGTCAGCTAGCCAGCCGCGCTTGCCCGCGAGAACCAAGGTGAGATCTGAATGGGTGTCGGCAAGCAAGCGAAAGGCTTCGAGCAACCCGCGGATGTTTTTGCGCGGCTGAATTGTGCCGACGTAGAGCACGAACGGTCGGGATAGGCCGTATTTCGCGCGAACACGGTCTTGCTCGGCAGGTGATTGGGGCACGAAATGGGGATCGATGCCGTGTGGGATAACGGAGAGCTTCTCCGGTGGCACTCGGTAGATGGTCATGAGGTCACGTGCGGTTGTCTGGGAGATCGCGATGATCCTCGCCGCTCGCCATATGCTCCACCGTGTTCCTAGTTCAAGGTACAGGCGCTGTCGCCATGGGTGTGCTGCCGGCTCATAGTGAAAGCCGAGGTCGTGGATGGTCACGACACCCTTGCCCCGTAACGGGAGTGGCAGGACATGCGCTGGAACAAAGAGCACATCGAGTGGAAAGCGCCAGGACTCGATCGCTAAGCGAAGATGGGTCCAAAGACGGGGAAATGGAATAGGCCGAAGATGCGCATGGGGTGGGATGGGGAAGGGAAGCGTTTTCGCCTGATTCGTAAAGAGGGTGAAATGGTGTGGGGCAGGGAGAGCCAGTAACGCCTCAGTGATGCGTCGGGCATAGCGTTCCGTTCCGGTTTCGTATCCGACGCCGATACGGCTTGCATCAATGCCAATGTGCAAACTACGCGGGCTTGGCATGGTCAAGAACATCAAAGCAAACCTCAGCGACACGCGAAACCGAAAGTGCAGTGAGACACCCAGCTGTTCTGCGACCGGGGCTCAGGTTCTCACAATGTCGGCACTGCCACCCAGCATGAACCACACGGTGCACCTGTGAATCTCCCCAGGGACCAAACGATGCGGCGTTGCTTGGCCCGAAAAGATGCACGGTGGGAGTCCCAACTGCCACAGCGATGTGCAGTGGGCCAGTATCAGGACCAACCACGAGCGCAGCCTGCCGCAAAACCTCAGCGAGAACTGGCACTGTCGTCTTGCCAGCGCACGCAATGGTATCTGGACCAGCGATCCTCGCAACCATCTCAACAAGCGATTGCTCTGCCCGTGTGCCAGTGATGAGGACAGTATAGCCGGCCTGGTTAAGCAGCCGGGCCAACGTGGCCCAGCGCAGCGCTGGCCAGTATTTTACTGGAACCCCGGCTCCAGGATGGAGTACGATGAACGGTCGATTGATGCCCAGCGCACGAAGCAATGCCTGTGCCGCAGTGCTTGCGTCTGTTGGGCCAAACCAGGCTAATGGCATGGTCGTTGGAGTGGCTGACACGGGTGGCGAAGCGACGCCAAGGATTTCGGCGGTCGCGGTAAGTAATGCGACGTTGCGTTGGACCCAGTGTTGACCAGTGAGCTGGATGGGGTGGGTGAGAAAAGGGCGGATGAGGGGATGGTCGGCTCCGATACGAATGGGAATGCCAGCCTGCTGAGTGAGCCATGCCCCCCACCAGTGATCATCACGGAGCAGAACGGCTGCTACTGGACGAAGATGGCGCAATTGTCGGGCGTAGTGGAGGAGCATGGTATATGCCGAAACCCGATGATGCCGCTGCCGCGTAAATCCGGGGAAGGGGATTTCCAGCACCGTATCAACAGCTGGATGATAGGCAACGACATCGTGGCTCCACGGGCCAATGGCGAGCGCAAGGCGATAGCCAGGGACGTGTTCATGCCACCATTGGAGGCCAGGGGTCACGAAGAGGACGTCACCAAGATGATCTGGGCGTACGACGAGGACAATTGGCTCTGGAGAAGCAATTGGCTGGACCACTGACGTCAGAATACGCCCGAGAACAGCATTCATCCCGCGACGGAGGCCACGTGGAATCATGCCGGGACCGTCCGCGTTCGGGTGTTGAGGAGTGTCATGCAGGCTTCGAAGACCGCCTCGACTGAAACACGTCGGATGTCGAGTGCGGCGCAATAGCTCTGCTGCCGTCGCAAGTCGTGATCATGCCAGTAGGATTCTGCGCCGGGCGGAGCGCAGACAAGGCTGTGCGGGCCGAGGGGGCGATAGCGGCGTGGGTCGGTGGGACCAAAAATGGTCACCGTCGGTGTGCCAACTGCCGCTGCAAGGTGGCTGATACCGCTATCGTTGCCGATGAAGAGATCAGCCTGTGAGCACAGCGCGGCAATCTCGGCTAGGCTGAGTTGAGTGCTCACGTCACGAATGGGGAAGGAACTCCGTGCGCGAATGGCCGCTACCGCCTCACGATCTGTCTCGCTGCCGATGAGGCAAAGATCGAGTGTAGGGAAACGTGCATGGAGCTTTGCAAGGAGCGCAACAAATGCTTCGGGCGGCCAGCGCTTCTCAAGCAAACGAGCCCCTGGATTCATTCCACCGCCGGGATGGACAATGATCAAGGGTGATCCGAAAGGGCCAAGCCGATGCTGAAGGGCAGTGACGAGCGTTGGGTTTGGAATGTATTCAGGTGCATCTCCTTGATCAGAGATGCCGAGCGCGCTGAGCACGCGAAGGTACAGGCGTGTTTCATGCTCAACCGGGAGTGGCCGAACACCCACAGTCAAACCAAGGCCACGCCATCCACTTGCGATGCCGACACGCACAGGGATGTTGCTCAAATGAAGCAGAACGTTTACGAGAGGAGAGCGATCGAGCCCAATGCCAATGTCATAGTGACGACGGCGAAGCACATGCGCTGTTCGTAGTAGTGGGAGCAGCCGTAGCGGATAGGTGAGTGGAAGCACTGCGTCAAGATGGGGATTGCCTTCAAGTGCTGGAGCTGCCCAGGGTGAAACGAGAATCTCCAGAACAGCAGTTGGCCAATGCTGTCGTATTGCACGAATGGCTGGGGTTGCCATGAGAACATCCCCAAGACAGCATGGCTTGATCAGCAGCACCCGTGGTGCGCTTCGTCGATAGCACCTGCCGTTCACGACGCTTCAGCCGACTGCTCCACATCGACCAGGGCAAACATCAAGGAGCCCTCAGCGACGAGTTCGCCATCAACTGTCGCTCGCCCCTGTCCAATGCCGATTGAGCGGCGCATCTTTTCGAGTTCAACTTCTAAGCGCAGCGTATCCCCGGGACGAACCGGTCGCTTAAAGCGCACTCGGTCGATTCCGGCAAAGAATGCCAGCTTACCACGATATTCTGGCATGCCAAGCACGGCGACTGCTCCCACTTGCGCAAGGGCTTCGATGATCAATACGCCTGGCATAATCGGATTGCCGGGGAAGTGCCCTTGGAAAAACGGCTCGTTGACCGTGACGTTTTTGATTCCGACTGCCCGTTTGCCCCATTCGATCTCGACAATGCGGTCAACGAGCAGAAACGGATAGCGGTGGGGAATGATGCGCTGAATCGCTTGAGCATCCAGCATGCGTGTCCCCTTTACCAATCGTGTGCCGTCTCATTGCCCACCGGCATTATGCCAGCATGGGGGCAGTCCGCCACAGGATCTGCTTGCGCTGGGGGCCGATGCCAATCATGGTGATCGGTACGCCGATTAGTGCTTCAAGGCGGGCGATGTAGGCTTGGGCTGCCGCAGGCAACTGCTCGATCGTTGTTGCATCAGCTGTGTCGGTCTTCCAACCCGGCATCGTCTCATAGATTGGCTCGACACACGCATAGTCTTCGACACGGGCTGGCGGAGCGATCAGTTCTTTCCCATCAAGCTGATAGCCAACGCAAATCCGAATCTCTTCAAGTGGATCGAGGACATCAAGCTTGGTCAGCGCGATCTCGGTCATGCCATTGAGTCGCGCTGCATATCGTGCGGCAACGGCGTCGAACCAGCCCGTGCGACGAGGCCGGCCAGTGGTTGTGCCGTATTCATGTCCACGCTCACGAATTAATTGGCCAATCTCGTCGAGCAGTTCTGAAGGGAATGGCCCCGCACCGACGCGCGTAGTGTACGCCTTGAAGACGCCAATGACGCGGTCAACTTGCGTCGGCCCAACTCCGGCTCCCTGGCATGCACCAGCGGCCGTCGGCGACGTCGAGGTGACATACGGGTACGTACCGTAGTCGAGGTCGAGCATGCATCCTTGCGCTGCTTCAACGAGGACTCGCTTTCCTGCGTTGAGGGCATCCTGGACGTATGTCTCGGCCGAAATCACATAGGGGGCAAGCGCTTGCCCCCACTGTTGTGCGAGTTCGAGCATGCCTTCGGGATCAATCGGAGGGGCACCGTAGAGGTGGCGGAAGAGTGTATTCTTGTCTGCAAGCGCAAGGCCAAGCTTTTCCCGGAGTGATGCAGCATCTCCTGCAACGAGATCAGCAATGCGAATACCCCGACGAGCCACTTTGTCGGTAAATGCTGGCCCATTGCCCCGGAGGGTGGTACCAACAGCGGAGGATCCGCGCCGGGCTTCTTCGTACTGATCTAAGAGCGGGTGGTAGGGCATGATGACATGCGCGCGATCGCTGATGAAAAAGCGCCCTTGCAGCTGAACACGTCCACGCAGCGTTTCAAGTTCTGCAAGCAGATCCGGCGGAGAAATGGCGACGCCCGCCCCAATCACGCAAATGCAGTGCGGATGCAAGATACCGGCTGGCACCAGGTGGAATTTGAAAATGCCATCCTCGGTCGCGACAGTGTGGCCGGCGTTTGCCGAGCCGTTTGGTCGCACGACCATGTCTGCTTGGGCAGCGAGCGTGTCAGTGATCTTGCCTTTGCCTTCGTCGCCCCATTGCCCACCCAGAATCAGCGTCGCTGGCATTTCGTGCTCTCCTTGCTCGCTCTTCGGCCACACCGTCGCTAGACCAACGCTTGACTATACCACGTTGACTGTCTGCCGCAGAGGCTATGCGTGGACGTGAGATTCGCGCAGTGCTCTGAGTTGTTCAAAGAGACGGCGCTCCTCTTGACTGAGTTTGGTCGGCAGGACGACTTTGACGCGGACGAGGAGATCGCCGGGCGTTCCACCTTTGAGCGACGGCATACCCTTGCCCCGGAGCCGGAAGACCTGGCCATTTTGCGTCTCCGGTGGAATACGCAGGACGACTGGGCGGTCAAGTGTCGGCACGACCACTTCTCCACCGAGTATTGCAGTGTACAGTGGTACTTCAACCTCGGTTCGGAGATTGTCGCCGTCGAGTTCGAATCGTGGATCTGGTATCAGGTGAACACGCAGATACAGATCGCCTGGTGGTCCACCGGCTGTGCCAGGGCCGCCCTGGCCTGCGATGCGAATGCGCGAGCCTTCGCGCACTCCCGCCGGAATCTTGACTTCAAGCGTTTTTGATCGGCTGATGTAGCCCGTGCCACCGCAGACCGGGCAAATTCCTCGACCGTCAAGGCCCGTGCCGTTGCAAGCCTGGCACCGCTCATCGACCGTGACAGTGATGCGCCGTGTTGCGCCGTGGTATGCCTCACGCAGTGAGACGTCAATTTGGTGCTCGTAGTCCTGTCCACGCTGTGGCCGTGTGCGGGGACGGGCGCGGTCGCGCGTTGCCATACCGCCGAAAAGATCGCTGAGGTCGCCAAAGAGCATGTCAAAGAAGTCAGAGAAGCCCGTCCCGCTCGTCCCACGACGTTCAGCCGTTGTGCCGGTACCGCGCTGGCCAAAGAGCCACTCCGAGAAGTCGCTAGCGCTGGCGCCCGTCGTTTGCTGATAGCGCTCCCAGTCGGCGCCAAAGCGGTCATAGCGCGCGCGCTTCTCAGGATCTTTTAAAACCTCATAGGCTTCATTAATTTCCTTGAATTTTTCCTCGGCTTGTGGATCACCCTTGTTCATGTCGGGGTGATACTTGCGCGCGAGACGCCGATAGGCCTCCTTAATCGTTTTCTCGTCGGCATCGCGTGGCACACCGAGAATCTTGTAATAGTCCTTAAATTCCATGCTGCGGCTCCTTGGCTGGGTTGCGCGATATCGCGTTCACGCTTCACCCAAAGTATAGCGAATTGATTCGTCTTGTAGCAAGAATACTATGCCATTTCGTTTCATTCTAGTGCTGCGTGGTATTCCCCAACGTGCGCAACACGAGGACGACCTTCCCCTGGATTTCGACGTTGTCGGGTGTTGTGTAGATGGGCTGAAGGAAGGCGTTTGCCGGTTGGAGGCGAATGCGGCTTCCCTCGTGGTAAAAACGCTTGAGTGTTGTTTCTTGTTCGCGGCGTAGCCAAACAGCCACGGTTTCGCCGTTTTCGGCTGACGATTGGCGCCGGAGAACCACGATATCACCGTCATTAATGAGCGCATCGAGCATCGAGATGCCGCGAACGCGCAGGGCGAAGAGACCTTCGGGCGAGCCGACGAGGTCAGCGCCGATCTCGATGTGCTCGGTAACGGTGCTGAGTTCAGCTGTCTCGAGAACGGGGATCGGCCGGCCTGCTGCAATATGGCCGAGCAACGGAATTCGCACGATCTTTGACGTGTCATCCGTGACACGGCGGTAGACAAGTTCAATACCGCGCGAAATATGGCGATTGCGCCGAATGAACCCCTGCCGCTCCAATGTATTAAGGTTGTAGTCGACCACGCTCGTCGACGAAATATTCAGTGCTTGTTGGATTTCGCGAATAGTTGGCGGGTAGGAATTCTGCGCGATATAGCGCTCGATAAACCCGAGAATTTCCATCTGCTTCTCTGTAAGCGGCATCTGACATGACTCCTTTCTGAATACGCTGTACCCTTGCCGCTCGCATTGCCAACGGACTCACGCTCCGTTGCGCAACGCAGTATAGTTGCGAACACTAGTTCTTGTCAAGAGGACGCGCTATACTTCTCTCCAATCGTCCTGATTGAGCACTCGCCGATGTCTCACCGCCGTTCAAGGCATAATCACAGCGAGAGGTGATTGCGTGGTGGTAGTCGACGGTGCCATCATTCTTGTGTTTTTAGTCGCCTATACCCTTGCCTTCATTGGCGGGCTTGGTCGTGCTGCTCTCGCGCTCCTGACAACGGTTATCATTCTGGTTGCAGCTGCGGCGTTTACTGTGCCAGTTGCGCAGGCGTTGCAGGGGGTTCTGCATTCCCTGCCCCTCTGGGCAAGCGAACTCTTGGCGCTGTTGCTCCTCAGTGTTATCTTTGGCCTCCTTACTCCCTTCGTGATTACGCGTGCCGTGACGCTTGTACCACATGTTCGTCGTTCAGTCATGACGACGCAAGGTTCTATCGGTCTGATTGTCTTGGCTCTCGTTGCCTTTGCGTTCGCAGCCGTCCTCACCGTCATGCTTGGTACAGTGACCGGGAACGTCATCGCGAGCTTGCCTCCTGGTAGTGTACAACGTACACTGGTTCGCGCGATCGACCAATCGGTTCTTTTCCCCGGTATCGTGCGACTGAGCGCGACACTTGTACATCTTACCATTGATTGGGTTCCGGGAATACATCCTCAATTGCTCCATCCGCTTACGGCGTTGCGTATCGCCCATACATTCTGGGTCGCTCTTTCCACGAGTGGGATGACACAACCATGGTGATTGCTCCTGATGTCCTGGTAACGCTCGAATTCGATAAGGTTCGGGAGATTCTTGCACAACACTGCCAATTCTCGGTTGCCGCCGAGTATGCGCGTTCGCTTGTTCCGGCAACCGATGTTGACCAGGTGAAGTTGGCGTTAGCACTGACCCGCGAAGCCGTTTCTTTGCTTCGTGAGCAACCGCGTCTCTCCATTGGCGGTTTCCGAGACATTCGTCCCGTACTGATGCGTGCCCGCCAAGGCCAGTTGCTGGATCCGCCAGCGCTGCGCGACGTATTCGATACAGTTGAAGCGGGGCGGGTATTACGCGGTCAATTGTTGCGCCATGACGAATGGCGGACGCGCTTCCCGCAGCTCTCGGCAATGATCGCGCGTATTCCCGAGTTGCCTCAACTAGCTGCATCCTTGGAACGGGCGATTGGTCCTCGCGGGGAGATTCTCGACACTGCCTCAGCGAAGCTTGCTGAGATCAGGCGAGAGGCCAGCGCGGCTCATGAGCGGCTGCTCGAACGCCTGCGCCGTCTCCTGAACGACCCACACGTTCAGCCAGCGTTACAGGAGCCAATCATCACGCAGCGGGATGGACGGTATGTCATTCCCGTGCGTGCCGATCGACGTCAGGCTGTTCCGGGTATTACCCACGATGTTTCAGCAAGCGGGCAGACGCTCTTCGTCGAGCCGTTTTCGGTGATTGATCTCACCAATCGCTGGCGCGAGCTGCTTGCCGCCGAAGAGCATGAAATTCAGCGGATTTTGCGCCAGCTCACGGAAGCAGTCCTTGCGGCAGAGCCGGCCTTGCAGACACTCATTGAAGTGGCCGCGCAATGTGACTTGACGTTTGCCAAAGCCCGGCTTGCTGCCCACTGGCGAGCTACTGAACCTGAAATTGTTGAAGCCGCTGCCTCAACGAGTCCGGCTGGACATCCAACCCATCGACTGAATCTCAAGCAAGCGCGACATCCGCTCTTACCTCCTGAGACCGTTGTGCCGATCGATTTGGCGTTGGGCGAGCAGTACCGCATCCTCGTCATCACTGGTCCAAATACTGGTGGCAAAACCGTTGCGCTCAAAACCGCTGGGCTGTTAGCCCTGATGGCGCAGAGTGGCTTGTTTATCCCAGCAGCCCCCGGATCGCAGCTCAGCGTCTTTACGAAGATGTTTGCCGACATTGGTGACGAACAGAGCATTGAACAGAACCTTTCGACGTTCTCAGCGCACATGCGCCGAATGCGAGACGTCTTAGCGCAAGCTGACCAGTCTTCACTGGTTTTGATTGACGAGTTGGCGGCCGGAACAGATCCCCAAGAGGGTGCCGCGCTCGCTCGGGCGCTCCTCCGCGCGTTGCTCGATCGCTGGGTCTTAGGGATTGTAACGACACACTATCCTGAGGTGAAAGCCTTTGCGGCGGTCACCCCTGGGCTGGAAAATGCGAGTGTCGAGTTCGACCTTCAGACGCTGTCGCCAACCTATCGGCTTATCTTAGGGATACCAGGCCAGTCAAATGCATTAGTGATTGCCGAACGGCTTGGCCTGCCGCGGGATGTCCTCGAAGAGGCACGTCGCTATGTGGCGCCTGATGCTGCGCAACTGGAAACGCTGCTTGCTGAGATGCGGCGTCGTCTCGCAGCCGCGGAGAAGACACTGCAAGAGGCGCAGCGCATTCGTGATGACGCTGAGCGCATGCGGCGTCAAGCCGAAGAGCGGCTGCACGAAGCTGAGCAGCGATATGCCGAAGCGTGGAATGCTGCCTATGCTGATCTCGAAGCGGAGTTAACGCAAGCGCGTGAGCTTGTCAAAACGCTTCGGCGGCAGCTATCGCAGGCTGATCGCTTTGCTGCGACTATGCCGACGTCGGCATTGTCTGATGAGGCGACGAAGGTTGAACAGCAGTTGCGACAAATCCAACGCCGCGTGCGGACACGCCCACGTTCGCACCCACAGGTGATGACCTCACCTGGTCTTCGGGTCGGAGATGTTGTCGACATTCCATCACTTGGATTACGCGGTGAGGTCGTTGCGCTGCTGGAAGAAGATCAGGTTGAAGTGCAGGTTGGATCATTTCGTGTGCGCCAGCCTCGCTCTGCAGTTCGCCCTGCAGCCGATGGTACTCCAGCTCGACAACCAAGTTCTAGTACGAGGGTAAAGGTTCCTCCTCCGCCTTCTGTTCCGTTAGAACTCCATCTTCGTGGGATGCGTGTTGCTGAAGCACTCCCTGCGCTTGAACGTTATCTCGATGATGCTATCCGAGCTGGATTACCATGGGTTCGCATTGTGCATGGAAAAGGCACTGGAACGATCCGTGAGGTGGTGCATCAAGTGCTTCGTGAACATCCGGCAGTTGATCATTTTGAGCTGGCACAGCCCCATGAAGGCGGAGCTGGTGTCACGATTGTCTATCTCAAGGGGTAACATGACGCCAGCGCACGAACCGATCGGCTGGAAAGCAAACACTGTTGCTCGGTTGAAAAGGCGAATGATAGAGCAATGTCGCATCAGAAGGAAAAGCGCAACACTGGCGCTTTGGTAAAGCTTGTTACGGCTCCGAATACCATCGTGGCTGAACTCTGGCAGCAGGCACTCAAAAACGAGGGCATTCCAACGATGATCCGTCCGATGATTGCCGCTTTCCCCTACATGACGGACGGACCATGTGATCTTCTCGTCCTGCCCGAGCAGCTAGACCATGCACGAGAAATCCTCGCAGCCTTGCTTGATGTAGCCGATTAATCATCGCCGGCAAGGAGCAAGGTGGCCCCAACGTCTTCAATGGTGCGGAGCACCGCGCTCAACGCGTCCCACCAATCGACCTTCAGTCGGCTGATGAGTAGCCTGACTTGATTGGGGGTAACATAAACGCCTTGCCCGAGTTGACGGCGCAGCGCATCCTGGTTGATTCTGGCTCCGATCACGGGCCGGATAAAGATTTCTCCATCACGCTCCACGATCGCGCTGATGCCAATGTGACTTGCGCGGATCCGTAAGCGCGCAAGCTCAAGCAACTTCGTGACTGGCTCTGGCAGCGGTCCAAAGCGATCGCGCAGCTCCTCCTCCAGTTCGCGCAGTTCGCTCATCTTGCGGGCACGGGCGAAACGCTGATACAACTCCATGCGCACTGCCGGATCCCCACAGTAGTTCTCCGGGATTGTCGCCTCAACTGGCAGGTCGACAGTGACGCTGGGTGGCTCTTCAAGCGGCCTTCCTTGGCGAATTTCCTCCACTGCCTGGGCAAGCAATTGGGTGTAGAGTTCGAATCCGACGGCGGCGATATGCCCGCTTTGCTCTGGTCCGAGAATGTCGCCAGCGCCGCGAATCTCAAGGTCGCGAAGCGCGATCTGGAATCCTGCGCCGAGTTCGGTCGCTTCTTGAATTGCCTCTAATCGTGCCTGCGCTTCTGGCGAGAGCGGCTGATGCGCATCATAGAGTAAATAGGCGTATGCCCGCTGATGACTCCGCCCAACCCTCCCGCGGAGTTGATACAGTTGCGTCAGGCCAAGTTGATGAGCACGGTCAATGATGATGGTGTTGACGTTCGGCATGTCAACGCCGGACTCAATGATCGTTGTACAGACAAGAACGTCATATTCTTGACGGAGGAACGCAAGGACAATCGATTCAAGCTCGTCTTCGTTCATCTGACCGTGTGCCACTGCGACGCGTGCTTCAGGAACGAGCTGCTGAATCTTGTTGGCGAAGTGATAGATTGACTGGACGCGGTTGTGGACAATGTAGACTTGCCCGCCGCGGTTCAGCTCGCGGAGAATCGCTTCGCGGATGACGGTATCACGGGCGGGCGTGACAAATGTCCGTACTGGCACGCGATCTTGTGGTGGTGTTGCGATGATCGAAAGGTCGCGTACTCCGCTCAGCGCGAGGTAGAGCGTTCGCGGAATCGGCGTAGCGGTAAGCGTCAATACATCGACGTTTGTCCGTAGGCGCTTGAAGTGCTCTTTCTGTGCGACGCCAAAGCGGTGCTCCTCATCAATAATGACAAGCCCCAGTCGTTTAAACCGGACATCAGCTTGGATGAGCCGGTGCGTACCGATCACGATGTCGACCTCACCGCGCTCAAGTCCAGCGAGAATGTGCCGTTGCTCAGCCTTGCTCCGTAGCCGTGACAACATTTCAATGCGCACGGGAAACGGCGCCAAGCGCTGCTGGAACGTCGTGTAGTGCTGGAGGGCGAGGATTGTTGTGGGAACAAGCACGGCGACCTGGTATCCGGCGTTGACTGCTTTGAAAGCGGCCCGCAGCGCAACCTCCGTCTTCCCAAAACCGACATCTCCGCAGAGAAGGCGATCCATTGGTTTGGGCTGTTCCATGTCCGCTTTGACTTCCTGGATAGCGCGCCATTGGTCGGGAGTTTCCTGATACGGGAAGGATTCAGCAAGTTCGATATCCCATGTGGTATCCGGAGGGAACGCAATCCCCTCAGCGGCTTCGCGTAAGGCATAGAGTTGCAACAGATCAAAAGCGAGTTCACGGACAGCTTGCCGGACGCGACGCTTGACGCGCCCCCAGTCCGGTGACCCGAGCCGTGTCAGTTGCGGTGCACCGTCCGGTCCTTCGTAGAGCGTAATACGATCCAGTTGGTCAACAGGGAGATAGAGACGATCGTTTTGGGCATACTCGAGCAGTAAATACTCTCGGTTGACCCCGCTCACTTCGAGGGTGACCAGTCCACCATATCGCGCGATGCCGTGCTCAACATGGACGACGTAGCAACCAGGCTGGAGTTGCTGTAAGAGGTCGTTTCGGCTTCGCACCCGCTGAGCATGCCGATGCACGACACGGCGATAACCGAAGAGTTCGCGATCGGTCAAGACAATAAGTTGACAACGCTCGTGTTGCCAGCCACTGGTAAGGCGTTCGCGGATGACCTCAACGGTCCCCGGTGGCCATGACGCGCCGTCTCCTGTTTCACTGTCCCCGTGGTGAACCAGGCGTGGGAAAATATCTTGCTCTTCAAGAATTTCTGTGATGCGTTCTCGCTGTTCGGTCACTAAGACGATGCGCCAGCCTTGCTGCTGTCGGGCGCGGACAACCGCTGGAAGCTCATGAACATGGCCAAGAAGCAGCGGCATATCAGCGCTGTAACCATGGCTGGCAGGAAGCGGAATCGTTTCACCTGGCCAATCCTCTGGCCGCTGACCGAGGAGCAGTTGCCGCTTCTGCTGGAGTGTTGTCAAGATAGCGGGCAACGGCAGATAAGGCTGTGGCAGGCCGTAGGGCAGTTCTCCGCTTTCCTCAAGCGTTTGACGGAGGTCCTCGGCTTGGAGGGCAAGCTGCTCGAGCGCAAGGCGCACATTCGCTGGTTCGAGAATCACGGTAAGGTGTTGCTCTGAGCGGAGGTAGTCCAGGATTGTTGCGGCGGGCTGATAGACGAGTGGGGCGAGCAATTCCGGAGGGTAACTCAGCTCGCCACGTTCCAATCGTCCAAGGAGCTTGTTCCACTCATCCTTGACTTCACTCCGGAGTGTGGCCGTATCCCATTGCCGTGCTTGTTCACAAGCACGTGCGATTTCTGCCTGCGAAGCCAGGCGAGCCGGCAGGATCAGCGCAGCGTCAGTGCGCTCAACCGAGCGCTGGGTACTTGGATCAAACCAGCGGAGTGAATCAATCTCATCACCAAAGAATTCGATACGAAGGCCGTATTCACTTGTCGCTGGCCAAACGTCGACAATGCCGCCTCGCTGACTGACGTGGCCAACTTCTGAGACAGTGCCGACACGGCGATATCCGTAGTCCAGCAGCGACGTCATGAGATCCACAGGCGAAAGATGCATCCCAACACGCAGTTCGAGGGTGTGCGCTTGAAGAGCCTCTGGCATGCCAACGAGTTGACCAAGTGCCCGTGCTGGAACAATGACGACTTGGGGAACATTGCTCAAAAGGTGCCACAGGATGGCAACTTGCCTTGCCCCAACATCAGCATCAGGCAAAAGCACATCGTATGGCAGCGTATCAGCAACTGGCCATCGCTGTGGGGTAAGCGAAGAGGGCAAGTAGATACGAAGCAGTTCTGCGAGTTCGTCGGCCTGGTCGGGACGCGGCGTCACGATCAGCATTGGTCCATGCCAGCGGAGGGCGAGAGCCGCAAGCAGTGGGGCACGCGCTGCCGCTGGCACATCCTCACAATGCGCCCCGATGTTGCCGGAACAGGCTTGTAATGTCGTGACGAGTTGGTTCTGCCAGGTATCAGTTGCGAGATATGCGGTGAGATGTGCGAGTGTCATTGATCTCGTTGCCTGTATCGTCCTGCGCCGGCACAGCCGGCGTATCTGTTACTGTACCACAGCGGCAAAATACCCGCTGACAATCTGCGATAAAATCCTTGAGAGGGGGAAGAATGAGGCAATTCATTCGCCGCCTTGCATACTGGCAGCTTTTCCTCATCGGATTTCTCCTTGGCAGCCTGATTATGATCGGAATCTTCATGGTTTGGCCTTACCATCCGGATGAGCTTGTCTTAACGGTTCTGCCAGACGAGACGCCAACGGCTGTGACGGTCTATGTGGGCGGTGCAGTCGCTACCCCTGGTCTCTATACGCTGCCACGCGGATCGCGTGTAGCCGAAGCGATTCAACACGCCGTGCCAATTCCAGAGGCTAATCTCAACACCTTACCGCTCGGGCAAGTTGTAGAAGATGGGCAAACAATTATTGTCCCGACAAAGATACCCACATCACACGGAACCAAAACGGCTGATGCAACCGCAGCGGCTTCGACCCCAGACATGCAGCAACCGGCCGCAACTGGATCACCACCGCCGACGCCAGAGTCAGCGAGCAAGAAGATCAATGTGAATACTGCCTCTGCAGAAGAGCTTGAACGTTTACCAGGGATTGGCCCAGCGCTTGCACAGCGGATTATTGATTATCGCAATACCCATGGACCTTTTGCCTCCCTTGATGATCTTGCTGCTGTTCGAGGTGTTTCGCCTCGCATGGTCGATGCGTGGCGTGAACTCGCGACAACTGGAGAGTAATGCGCATGCTTGGAGCGGCAGCTGCCACCGCTTTTTTAGCCGGAGTTGTAGCTGCTGATCTGCATCTGCTCATCCCCTGTGCCCTTGTCCTCGTCTGTTGCGTGATGCTCCTGCATCGCCGGTGGCCGATTCAGCCTGTCCTCAGTGTCCTTCTGCTCCTTGGAGCGTTTGGTAGTGGAGTATTGTGTGCGTTGCATGGCCGCCCGTGGTTACCGCACGACGCAACATTGCAACAGTCGCGCTTCTTTGAAGGCATTGTTGTCTCGGTGCCCCGTACGTA
The DNA here is from genome assembly GCF_000744775.1 of Thermorudis peleae. NCBI lineage: Bacteria > Pseudomonadati > Thermomicrobiota > Thermomicrobia > Thermorudis > Thermorudis peleae. The sequence continues at coordinate 1,011,008 of NZ_JQMP01000003.1, forward strand.
TCCCACGATGACCCAAGCCGAGTTGCACCTTACCAAGCCAGTGACCACAACAGTCACTGCGCTCTTTGATCCGACGTTCGAGATCGAGGAGGGGATGCAGCTCAGCATGCAAGGAAACGTCCGGCGTGCGATGCGACCGATTGCAACTGGCCGGCAGACGGTCTTTGTCCTTGACGTACAGTCAGCTCGGGTAACGGGGAGTATGGCGAATACACCACAACGGTGGCGCGCGATGGTGCAGCGTACGCTTCGCGATCGTGTCTTCTCGGCGGTTCCCGAGCCAGCCGGATCTCTGACGCTCGGTGTCCTTACCGGTGATGATGCGCTGATGCCACCGCAGACACGCGCGACGTTTCGACGGGCTGGGCTAAGCCACATCACTGCCGTGAGTGGCTGGAACTTAAGCGTGCTGGCTGGTGTCCTGGAAGCGGGAGCCGGAAGATGGCTTGGACGCCGTTCTCTCGGGGCCCTCACTCTTGGCGTGGTCTGGATGTATGCCTATCTCGTGGGAATGGAGCCGTCAGTGCTCCGAGCTGCCATGCTGACGACGCTGTCAATGGTTGGGCTGTTGCTCGGTCGCCTGCGTGCGCCGCTCCTGCTTGTGCTTTGGGCCACGGCTGTTCTCCTGCTTTGGAACCCACTCCTGCGTTTCCAACCAGGCTTTCAACTTTCCGTTATTGCCACCATTGCGTTGATTAGCATCCAGGGGCGTGTGAAGCAGTATCCGCGCTGGCTCCAGGTCTTTCTGGTCGCATGTGGTGTGCAGGCTGCCGTTATCCCAGCGACGCTCTATTGGTTTGGGGAACTCTCGCTGATTGGCCCGCTTGCGAACGCGCTCGTTGAGCCGATTGTGCCCGTGGTCATGGCAGGCGGGGTGCTGACGGTGCTGGCTGCCTCCGTGCACAGTGCACTGGGCCAATTCGTGGGCATTCTCCCGTGGCTTGCTGGGAGCTTGGTGACTGCTGTGGCTGATGGCTGTACGTGGCTTCCTGGTGCGAACATGCTCATGCCAGCACCGTCTGCTGTCCCCGTTGTCTTGTTCTATGGTGTCGGACTTGCGATCCTCATGTGGGATCAGTTCTTTCGCATCAGGGCTACTCCTTGTCCTTCTTGACAGGCGCACATGTTCCTGAGTACACTTGGCCCTTGGTCACGCCTGTGCTCTTGTTTGAGCACGCGGGCTTTGTGTTAAAAATGCCATGCATCAGACAGATGCCGGTGTAGCTCAATTGGCAGAGCAGCGGTTTTGTAAACCGCGGGTTGTGGGTTCGAGTCCCACCATCGGCTCTGGGAACATGGGGGGATGCCCGAGTGGCCAAAGGGGCCTGGCTGTAAACCAGGTGCGCAATGCTGCGGGGGTTCGAATCCCTCTCCCCCCACGAGTATTCACTCTATGTGATCGCGACGCAGAGCGATACACACCCAGTGAGAAATTGACCTGGCATAGCTGGAGTCAAGCGAGGAGGCAGAGCGATGGGGAAGCCGCGGTTTGAGCGGACGAAGCCGCACGTGAACGTTGGGACGATTGGGCATGTAGACCATGGGAAGACGACGTTGACGGCGGCGATCACGAAGGTATTGAGCTTCAAGGGGTGGGCGAACTACACGCCGTACGATCGGATTGACAAGGCGCCGGAGGAGCGGGCGCGGGGGATTACGATTGCGATCAGCCACGTCGAGTATGAGACGGCCAAGCGGCACTATGCGCACGTGGACTGTCCGGGGCATGCGGACTACATCAAGAACATGATCACGGGCGCGGCGCAGATGGACGGGGCGATTTTGGTGGTGAGTGCGCCGGACGGGCCGATGCCGCAGACGCGGGAGCACATCTTGCTGGCGCGGCAGGTAGAGGTGCCGGCGATTGTGGTGTTTTTGAACAAGGTGGACATGCTGGACGACCCGGAGCTGCTGGAGCTGGTGGAGCTGGAGGTGCGGGAGCTGTTGAGCCAGTATGGGTTTCCGGGGGAGAGCGTGCCGGTGGTGCGGGGGTCGGCGCTGAAGGCGCTGGAGTCGAGTGCGACGGATCCGGAGGCGCCGGAGTATGCGCCGATCTGGGAGCTGTTGCGGGTGGTGGATGAGTACATTCCGACGCCGGTGCGGCCGGTGGACCAGCCGTTCCTGATGCCGATCGAGGACGTGTTTGGGATCAAAGGGCGGGGGACGGTGGTGACGGGGCGGATTGAGCGTGGGCGGATCCGGCCGGGGGAGAGCGTGGAGATTGTGGGGCTGGGGCCGACGCGGCAGACGGTGGTGACGTCGATTGAGATGTTCCAGAAGGTGCTGGACGAGGGGGTTGCGGGGGACAACGTGGGGTGCTTGCTGCGGGGGATTGAGCGGGACGAGGTTGCGCGGGGGATGGTGCTGGCGGCGCCGGGGTCGATCACGCCGCACACGCAGTTTCGGGCGGAGGTGTACGTGTTGTCGAAGGAGGAGGGGGGGCGGCACACGCCGTTCTTCAGTGGGTATCGGCCGCAGTTTTACATTCGGACGACGGATGTGACGGGGGAAGTGACGCTGCCGGCTGGGGTAGAGATGGTGATGCCGGGGGACAACGTGAATCTGACGGTGACGTTGGACAAGCCGGTGGCGTTGGAGGCGGGGTCGCGGTTTGCGATTCGGGAAGGTGGGCGCACGGTCGGAGCCGGCGTCGTCACCGAAATCCTGAAGTAAGTCGGACGACCGGTCGACACGCACTGAAGGATGTGGTATTATGGCGAAGAAAGGAAAGGCTGACCGGATCGTCATCACGCTTGAGTGCACTGAGTGCCACGAGCGAAACTATGTCACGGAGAAGAATCGGCGTAACGATCCGGGGCGGCTAGAGTTGCGAAAATATTGCCCACGGTGCCGCAAGCACCAGGTGCATCGCGAAACACGCTAACGCGCGCACGTGGGTCGGGAATGGTGAAATAGGGTCGTAGCTCAATTGGCAGAGCAGCGGTCTCCAAAACCGCAGGTTGGGGGTTCGAGTCCCTCCGGCCCTGCTCGAGCTACACCGTAACTTCTCTGCAGATACCAGAATCCAAGTTCCCATATGGGAACTGGGATTTTCTTTTGTCTCGGTTCCTGGTATTATCGAACATATGGCATGGGACACAGGTGATCAGCGTGATGGCCTGTTTAGAAGGGCGTTTATGCGGGGAAGGAACGCGGATCGTGGCGGATATCCTCTTCAAGAAGGTCGATTACACCCTGAAGAAACTGCTCGAAGACATCGCGATGGGTGAGATCGGTTTGCCCGATATCCAGCGGCCGTTCGTCTGGAACATGAGCAAAGTACGCGACCTCTTCGACTCCATGTATCGCGGCTATCCCATCGGCTATCTGCTCTTCTGGGAAAATGGCTATCCGGGGGAACATCGAGTCATCGGGGTAGACAGGAAGCAAAAAGTTCCTCGCCTGCTGATCGTGGATGGCCAGCAAAGACTGACCTCCTTATACGCCGTGATTAAAGCTGTACCAGTCGTTGATGAGAACTTTCGACGTGCCCGGATCCGTATTGCGTTCAACCCGTTGGAGGAGAAGTTTGAGGTGACGAACGTCGCTATTGAACGCGATGTTACCTGGATCGCCGATATCAGCGAATTGTGGAAGCCCGCCACAAGCACCTATGCGTTTATCGCACAATACCTCCAGCGGCTCAAAGAAAAGCGCGAGGTCACTCCTGACGATGAACAGCAGGTGGCTGCGGCTATCGACCGATTGCAAAAACTATTGGATTATCCTGTGACCGCTCTGGAGATCTCCTCCTCAGTCGACGAGGATCAGGTGGCAGAGATCTTTGTTCGCATCAACAGCATGGGGACGCCTCTCAACCAGGCAGACTTCATCCTCACCCTGATGTCTGTCTTCTGGGATGATGGACGTGCGGAACTCGAGGACTTCTGCCGACGGGCCAAAATACCACCTATGGACGCTCAGCCTTCACCGTTTAATTACTATCTGCGTCCTAATCCCGACCAATTGTTGCGTGTCAGTGTTGCTCTCGGGTTCCGGCGGGCACAGCTGGCGTACGTCTACTCGCTTCTACGCGGCAAAGACTTGCAGACGGGTCAATTTTCTGTGGAACAGCGTGAACGGCAATTTCAAATTCTTCAGCAAGCCCAAGCCTACACTCTCAACCTGACCAACTGGCACGAATTTTTTAAGGCATTGAAGCGGGCAGGATATCCCGGCGACCAGCTTATCTCTTCACAGTTGGCGGTACTGTACACCTATGCCTTGTGGCTGATTGGCAAACGCGACTTTGGGGTAGATCCATACTCCCTGCGCGAGGTGATGGCACGCTGGTTCTTCATGGCGTCTCTAACAGGGCGCTACACCTCATCGCCGGAATCTCGAATGGAGCAAGATCTCGCCCTTTTGCGCGGAGCGAAAACAGCAGCTGATTTTGTGAGAATTCTTGATCAGCAGATTGACGCCGTCCTGACGCGAGACTATTGGGAAGTCACCTTGCCCAGTGAACTGGAGACGGCTGCCCCGCGGAATACAGGTCAATCTGCCTATTACGCGGCGCTTTGTCTCCTGGATGCGCCAGTGCTGTATTCTCCAATGAAAGTAAAAGAACTTCTTGATCCGTCCACTAAGGCGAAGAAATCAGCGCTCGAGCGGCATCACCTCTTTCCTCGTCACTATTTGCAGCGCATCGGAATCAACGATGATCGTCTGATTAATCAGGTTGCAAACTATGCCCTCGTGGAGTGGACCGACAACATTCAGATCTCTGACCGCGATCCCAAGGAATACGTGCCTCGCATGGAGCAGCGCTTCTCCCCTGCAGAGCTTCGTGTGATGTACGACCTGCACGCGCTCCCAGAGCGGTGGTACGACATGGATTATCACACGTTCCTGTCAGAACGGCGGAAGCGCATTGCCGATGTCATACGTCGTGGATTCTTGCAGCTTAAAAATGTTAACGAATCCCCTATCGGCTGCTGCCCTTGAAGAAGCCACCAGCGCCTTGTCACCAGAGACAACTATCGCTCCACCCTTGGTATGGTGGCAGGAAGAGCCTCTGACCCCGCCAGCATCTTAGCTTGCGGGCTGGTAGACCTGCCACCAGGGGAAGATCCACTCCTCCTGAGCCCGTGCTGCCCCATAGCGCCAGGCGACATAGTGCCGCCCTGTGTTGGCAAACTCCACCCGCCACTCTAGCGGGTTCTCCGGCGTGTAGGTCATGCACCGCCGCTCAAAGCACTGCACCAGCACCCAGCGCTCCACCCCAGCGACCTTGGCCCGCGTCCAGGAGGGCTCAGTCAAGGGCCAGCCGACCAGCCACAGCCAGGGCCAGGAGTGATCATCACTGAGCGTGAATTCGAGCCCCAACTCTCCTGTCCAATGTGGTATATATGAAAGTCGCCAGACATCGATGACCTCGGCCTGGCTGCGCTGCCACTGGAAGAACTTCCAGAAGACACTGGCAACCGTGTGCTGGGTGGGGGCTCCAATGTCCAGCGTGGTCACGAGGTAACGACCCAGGCTGGGATCAACCCCGACCTTGCCCTGGCTATCGATGGTCTGGACTACCGTCGAGCCTGCGGAAGACGGCTTATACCCTATGAGCCTCCCTAGGGCAGCGTAGGTCACCCCGCCGCCATCGGCATCTCCAGCAACAGGGATAGCCGCAGGTTCCCGCGGGATGAAGGTGGTGTCCCCCACCTGGAGCTGTCCCGTGAGGAGTTCCTTGGCCAGCAATCCCGAGGTGATGGCCCAGGGTGCCTCGTGCCAGCGAGAGGCAAAACGGGCCAGGCTATGCTCCTCCAATTTGGCTGGATAGTCGAGAGTTCGCCAGACTGCAGCATCTTGTGACAAAGGCGAGGCAGAGCCAGTGGTGATCTCTAACCTCCCCTTCTCGAAGTACAGCACATAGCGAGCCCCCAGGAGCTTGGAGGGGTCATCCGCCCTTCGGTAGGGCCAGTTGTTGGGGTAGCCGTAATCAAAATAGTCTTTGATCACTCCCTCCAGGTAGGGCTCAACAAAGAGTTCGTCGGCTGGCGAGGAGGAGGACTCGACGCTGTACCTGCTCAGAAGTGCGCCGAAGAACCAGGAGTTCTCCCTGCGAGCAGCCACTGGCACATCGAAGACCAGTGCGGGGAGCCCCACGGTTATGAGCTGGGCCCTTCCTGGATCAGGTTGCAGCCATCCACACCCGGCGGCGTGGCAGGCTTGAGCGAGTGTCATTCCCAGTCCGATCAGGTCGAGTACCCCCTGGAAGCCTGGGGGCACCGGCTGATTCGGTTGCAGGCTGACTGGAGGGCTTCCTGGGGCTGGCTGGGCGGCTGCTGGTGGCGGCAGGAGAGCAAGGTTCCCTAGCAGGAAACAGAGGGTAACAAAGCGTGCCAGCCGCTGGATCTGGGAGCGAGCCATCCCACTTCTCCTCTCCTGATGAGGAACCAACTTCCCTTCCAGCAGGGAGTGACGATACCACAGAAGACGTTAGGTTGGCAACCAGGGGCTGGCTCTGGAAGGAGTGACTTGTGGTCTTTTTCATCTCTTTGCTCCCTCTACAGCACAACGACACCGTAACTCTGACACCACGTAACCAAATCCGGATCAAGTGCTAAACCGCGAAACAGGGCCAGGGGCTGTTTCCCTGGCCCTGTCCTTCCGGTTTTCCTCACGGTTACTCGATGCGGCGGTAGGTGCCCAACGCATAACCGGCTACCCCTTCCAGTCCCAACGTCTGTGCATTCCAGGGTGCTCCGTACCGCCACTGGTAGTAGTGCAGCCCGGTATTGGTGAACTCAACCTTCCACGGATCCGGGTTGTCAGGCGTATAGCTGAGGCAGCGCCGCTCAAAGCACTGCACCAATACCCAGCGCTCCACCCCGCCGACTTTGGCGCGTGTCCAGTAGGGATCAGTGATGGGCAGCCCCACCAGCCAGAGCCAGGGCACGCGGTGCGGCGACTTGACCAGCGTGTAGTGGAAGAGCTTCACCGCCGGATGCCGCGGGTCTATATGAACCCAGGAAAGATCGGTTGCCACCCATCCTGGTTGCTGCAGGAAGTCCCAGAAGACGTCGGGGACGACGGAGGGATGAGGGCCCCCGGGGATTGCAGATGGAGGAACCATCACAGGCTGCAAAGAGACCTTGGGCGCAGTGGGGTCAACGGTGACGTTGCCCTGGGCGTCGATCACCATCCCGGGTTGCCATGGGGTTGCTGACCGAACCGCGTTGGCCAGGGCCGCATAGGTCACGCCGCCGCCGTCTGGGTCGCCAACGATGGGGATGGCAGGCGGCTCACGCTGGATGAAGCGGGAGTCGCCCACCTGGATCAGCCCTGCGAGGAGTTCCCAGGGCAGTCGCCCACTGGTCAGCCACCAGGGAGGATCCAGCGGATCCCAGGTGCTGCGGTATTCGAAAACGTTTGGGAGGACAATGGAGCCACCAGATGAGCTGTCCGCCTCAAAGGTGATGGTGGCGACAGACTTCTCTCGCGTGATGAATGGCAGGGCATTGGTGAGTTCCACGCGCCCTTTCGGTGAATAGGCAACCCAGCGTCCTCCCACGATGGTGCGCTCCTCACTCCTGAAGAGGGGGCACACGGGAGTGTCCGCAAGCGCGAGACCTTCCCGATAGGGCTCCAGCATCAGGGGCCCTGCTTCCAGCCAGGGCCCTGCTCCGAAGACTGGCTGCTGCTCCAGCCCGAGATCCACGGGGACATCATAGGCCAGGAAGGGAACGAAGACCTCTGGCACAAGCTCGAAGGGGCCAGGCGGAGACAGAACCCACCATGAGCGACAGGCGGCGAAGGGGTTGACCCCGAGGCCGATGTCATCCCGCACTCCGTCTGGTTGGGGTGGGGATGGCACGAGAATGGGCTCTGCGGCGGCTGGTGTGGGAAGTGAGGAGGCAACGAGGAGGAGGGTGAGCAGCACGAGGGGGAGCCGCCTGGGGCGGGCTCGTGAGGGCGCTGGCCTGGCAGCACGTGGGAACCAGCGGAAAGCCTGGAACGGCATCAACAACTCCCTTCCGTCAGACTGACCTTCTTCTTGTTGTCAGCAGGAGTGTAGCGGCAGGACATGAACCAGACAAAGGTGGGAGCAAGAGCGACCTCGGTGGTGCTGGTGGATGGTCTCTGCCGCTGGGTGACGATTGCCATCGCCGATTTTGGGGGCGGGGGTGGTCTAGTAGCACCCTTTCCCACTATCTGTCGAGAAAGAGTTGCGTCTTGGCAGGGATAAGGCAACGGTGATGGGGCCCACGCGAGTCTGGGACTTGTGTAAGTGCTCTGGTCGGTGGTGTGGCAGCGTGTGTAATTGCCGGATAGCAGACCTGGAGAACCTTAGGCGCGAGATCTTGCAATTCCTGGCACGAGTGTGGCAGCAGGAGGGGACTGAACGGGTGTTTGTCTTATGTTGCCTGTTGGCGACGCTAGAGGATCTCCCTCGTCTCAGCAGATTTCTTGATGTCGGGAATGGAACGACTGCCGTTCTTGGTGCCTAGCTCCGGGATCAGCCTTCCCGTAGTACGGCAAATCCGCTATCGTCTTCGTGCCTGTTGCACAGCACGGAGTACTCAGTGTAGCGAAACACCCTATCATGCTCGCGGGGAAGTTCTGCTCCAAACGTGCGATAACACGGTGCGGGAAAGCTGCACTTGTGAGGCATCGTTGGGCGTTTGGCTGGCAGCACACTGGGACGAGATCGCTTGTAGTCTGGCGGACTGCGACAGGTATGCTGCAGTGTTGTAGGTGCGTTGATGCTCCTCTTAACCGACGGGGTGCATCCGAAGGTGGTGGCCAGCCTCTTAGGCCACAGCACGATCCAGATCACGCTGGATACCTACTCGCACGTGACGCCGGGGCTCGCGCGGGAGGCCGCGGAACACCTGCATCAGCTCGTTGCGAACTCGATTGCTCACTCGGCGTGAGTGCCGTGGGAAGAGGCTGGCCGTGTCGCTGGCGGGGGTTTGTCGTTGACGGAGTGACCCTCACCTGACCCTCGCCTGACTCCCATATGCCTCCTCTTCCCCAGTTCACGCTGAGGAGAAGGAGGCGGATGGCGGTCGGGGAGAGGGAGCGGAGCGGCTGGTTGGCCAGGGGCTGGCAGAACCGGTCCCAGAGCTCCTGGTACTCCAGGCGGATGCGGGTTTGAGGGGGCGGGCGAGGAGGAGGGAGAAGGCAGTGGCGAGCGTTGCCGAACGGTCGAGGAGACCGAGTTCCCGTTGGAGCTGGTGGAGTTTGGCTTCGGCTTCTTGCCGGGTTCGGGCAGTTGTCGCCAGTCGCTTCCCTCCAACCCGCAGGTAGACATCGAAGGTGCCATCCTTCCGCTGACTGATCCCCATCGGGCTCCTCCCGTAGCGTTCCGGCTCACGATCGGTTGACGATCACTGGTCGGCGGAGGGAGGAGCTGGTCAACGAATCGGATGGTGCGAACGGACGGTGCCGAAGGAGGGACTCGAACCCTCACGGGGTTGCCCCCAGCGGTTTTTGAGACCGCCGCGTCTGCCGTTCCGCCACTTCGGCGTTGCTCGCGCCGCGTCAATGCTTGCTGGTGTGCTGTAACCCACCCCTCTGACGCGTCCGCTTGCCAAGTTCGTGAGTATACACGGTGGATCTCTTTTTGGCGACTGTCACCGGTGCTCGCTTTCTTGTTCCAGCCAGGGAAATGTTCGCCGGTGATACGCATCGTCCCAGAATTGCCATTCATAGATGCTCGTCTGGCGAAAGTGGCGAATCAGCACAGTTCGCCGGCTCTCTGGTAAATCAGCCGCTGCTTCATCCATCACTGTCTGCACCGCTTGGACAATGCTGCCAAACTCTTCGGAAGCATACGTCTCAATCCAACGCTGATAGAGGGGATTGGGAGAGCCAGTAGCTTCGAGGTGCTTGCCGACTTCCCAATAGATCCAGTAACACGGCAGCAGGGCGGCGATTGCCTCTTCAAATGTGCCGAGTGCAGCGGTGGCAAGGAGATAGTTCGTGTATGCCTGGTTTGCGGGCATCTTTGGGGTGCGATAGACTGCTTCGGAAGAAAGTCCCCAATGCTGGAAAAATGCTTCATGGAGCGCTCGCTCAACAACGAGACTCGTTTTCGCATGCTCCGCAAATAACTCGCACCAGGTGTCTCGTGGCGCTTTGGCTGCGGCGAGTGCTTGTGCTCGGGCGAAATCTTGGAGATAGAGGGCATCTTGCACGACGTAGAAGCGGAAGCTTGGTTCTGGTAGGGAGCCATCAGTGAGCCCGGTGATGAAGGGGTGCTCGAGAATGGCGCCGTAAATCGGGGTAATGGCATGCCAGAGCGTTGTGGTGAGTAGTTCACGCATGGCACTCCTCCTTATGCACTGGTACGGGCGGCCTCAACGAACTGATTCGTGAATGCGCTATTCGGGTCAACTTGGCCGGATAAGAGCCCTCGCGATTTCATCCAGGTGGCGTACTGTTGCCATCGGCTCGCTTCTTGCCATCCAAAAATGGGCACTCCAGCTGTCCAGAGCGGAGCCAAGCGCTGAATGCCAACTTCTTCAACACTCCGGTTCGTGTCGGGGTAGCGTTTGACGAGAAGGTCGACGGCAGCCTGTAAGTTCGCTTGGGCATCTTGGTAGCCACGGATCATTGCGCGGACAAAGCGTTGCACAAGATCAGCGTGTTGCTTGACCTGGTCATCGCTTGTAACCATAACGAGTTCGTAGAAATCCGGCACCCCCCAATCTTCAACCTTCAGCACTGTTACTTGCTCGCCCTGTTGCTCAATCAGGATTGATTCATGCACCCAGTAGGCGCCGATGACGGCATCGACCTTGTGGCCAAGGAGTGCAGCGACCAAGTCGTAGCCCACGTTAACGAGCTGCACTTGATCAAGTTTGGCGCCGTCACTCTCGAGCATCGTCGCTAACAAGGCCTCGTCGCTCGGAATCCCGGGGTATCCTACTTGTTTCCCCACAAGGTCACGCGGCCGAGTAATGCCTGAGCGTTTGAGTGCCATAACAGAATTGAGTGGGTGCTGAACAAGAGCTGCAATTGAGACAACGGGCAATCCCTGGGCCCGTGCTTCCAACACGTCTGTCTCGTAGCTAATGCCAAAGGTATTGCGTCCAGTCGCAACGAGCTTCAGCACGTCGTCGGGGTTAGCTGGGACTTCAAGGCGTACATCCAGTCCTTGTTGCGCAAACGCACCATGCTCCTGGGCCATCAGGAGCCCGGTGTGGTTTGACCAGGGATACCAGTCCAGAGCGACGCTAACACTCGTCTGCCCTGTTGTTTGTGTCGCGGGAGAAGGGGTTCGGGCAGGTGATGGTGTTGTTCCACGGTCAGCTGTATTCTGTCCTGGCGTGAGAGTCGGCCCAGTGTTGCTACAGGCGGCAAGGAGCATCCCAAGCCCGAGGGTGGTTGCCCCGCGAAGGAGCATACGACGCGTGAGGCGAGCTGACTTCGAGCGGAGAAGAGCGTTCTCGGTCATCTGCCTTACCTCCTCCTATCGTGCTGCAGCTGGACGCTCGCTGCGTGGCAGCTGACGCCAGCGCAGCGTGATGCGTTCGACCCAGCCAATAAGCCAGAACAGCCCAATACTCAGCACAGCTGCAATCACAACTGCGGCAAAGACGCGATCAGTCAGAAACTGTGAGGCTGAACGAATCATCAGGTATCCCAGACCAGCTGAGGATCCCACCCATTCGCCGATCAGAGCTCCGATGACACTCACTGCAGCGGCAACGCGTAGCCCTGAAAAGAAGCTTGGTAACGCTCCAGGTAAGCGAACGATGCGGAACACGTGCCAGCCACGTCCTCCCATGCTGCGCACTAAATCGACAAGTTCCGGATCGACGTTTCGCAGACCGTCGGCGGTATTGACCGTGATCGGGAAAAAGCAGGTAAGCACGACGACCACGACCTTTGGACTCAGGCCATATCCCAGCCAGATCAGCAATAACGGTGCAAGAGCAATTACCGGTATTGCTTGTGAGGCGACAATGGCTGGATACAGTGTGCGTTCCAGTGTTGGGGAAGCAGCGATCGCCAACGCGAGTGCCAGGCCAAGGACGAGTGAGAGTGCAAGACCAACAAGGACTTCCTCTAGGGTGACAGCAGTGTGTCGCCAGAGAAGTGCTCGGTCACGAACAAATGCTTGGACAATCGCACTTGGAGCTGGCAGGAACCACCGTGGGAGATGCGCCAACCGCACGGCTAACTCCCAGATAAGAAGTCCGCTGAGCACTCCCAATACGGGTACAACAAGTGGTCCATGCGGCTGCCTTTCATGACCGAACGGCTGGAACATTGTCTTGGCCTTTCACGCGCTCAGCTCGCAATGTTGCGAGCAGTTCCGCTTTCAGTGCGACGAACGCCGGATCTGTCACATGCTGGTAGGTTCGTGGACGTGGCAGTGGAACGGAATACTCACGGAGAATGCGGCCAGGACGTTGGCTCATGACGAGGACACGATCTGCGAGCAGGATCGCTTCCTCGACATCGTGGGTCACAAACAGTACTGTGCGGCCGACATCGCCCCACAACGCCAACAGCCACTCTTGCATTTCAGCCCGTGTGAGCGCGTCGAGTGCTCCAAAGGGTTCATCGAGCAAGAGGACTGGTCGCTCAGTCAAGAGCGTGCGGAGGAAGGCTGCGCGCTGACGCATGCCACCCGAGAGCGCTGCCGGATAGACGTCGGCGAATCCTTCGAGGCCGAAGCGTACAAGCCACCCTCGCGCACGCTCCCGTGCTTGAGCACGTGGTACGCCCGCGATCTCGAGTCCAAGCACCACGTTATCAAGCACCGTACGCCAGGGGAGCAGGAGGTCGCGCTGGTGCATATACGCAACTCGCCCGAGTCGTTCAGGTGCTGGTGATCCATCAAGCCACACTTCGCCGCTGGATGGCTCCTCTAACCCTGCAATAATGTTGAGTAGGGTGCTCTTGCCGCAACCGCTTGGTCCAATGACACTCACAAATTCGCGGTCACGCACCTGCAAGGACACGGTGTCAAGCACGAGCAGTTGCTGACCAGCGTGCGAAAAGGTCTTACTCACGTTCCGTATCTCAATTCGCCAGAACGGCATTGTGGGCTCACTCACATGGCCTCCTTCGGGCGATTGCACCAGCGGACAATGAACTCAGCTAGCACATGGCTGAAACCCAGCAGCGCTTCGACACTGACCCATTCGTCAACGGTATGCGCTTGGGCGAGGCTTCCCGGACCGTACACCACGGTTGGGATGCCAGCGTCTGCGAGCCAGCCAGCGTCAGAGACCGAGGGCCACATCCCAGTGGCTGGCTCGTTTCCCCAGATCTGTGCATGTGCCTGGCGCAGTGTGAGCAAGCCGGGGTGGTGGAGCGGAAGTGGGGCCGCAGGAAAGAGTTCTCCACGGTCAACCAGCATTGACTCGCCGCCCCAACGGAAGCGGGGCGGGTGCAGTCGAAGCCAGGGGTCCGACTGGGCTGCTGCGAGCACGTATGACTCGATCTCGGCAACCACATCCTGCCATTGTTCATTGGGATAGAAGTGCACGGTGATCCAGAGTGCACAACGATCAGCAAGAAAGGCCGGATGTCGCCCACCTTCAATAACTGCTGGGTTGATCGTCGTCGAACCTGGCGGGAAGCCTGGGTATTGCTTCACAACGGCCCAATGGCGCTCCAGGCGCTCCAGCGCCTCAATGACCAAGACCATCTTCTCGATCGCGTTTGCTCCAAGAACGCCGCCACCAGCGTGGATGGTGCGAGCTCGCATGCCGTCATGGAGCGTCTCTGGGCTGATGATCTCAATCCACCCGGTGATCACGCCGCCTTGACCAACGATCGAGAGTTCCGTTGGTTCCGGTACAATAGCGAAATCGGCACGATAGCCGCGTTCGATACAACGGCGAGTGCCAGGCTCTCCTTGTTCTTCCCCGACAACTGACTCGATGATGACGTCTCCGGCGAGCGCGATGCCCTGTTCGCGGATCACCTGAAGCGCAAAGAGCGCAGCAGCAAGTCCGCCTTTCATGTCCGCTGCGCCTCGACCATAAAGCCGTCCATCGCGGAGTGTTCCAGCAAAAGGCGGCACACTCCAGCGAGCCGGGTCGCCAACTTCTGCGACATCAATATGACCATTGATCAGAAGCGAGCAGGCTGCTTGGCGCTGCTTGCCAGGCAAGACGCCGATGACGTCGGGATCGCCTGGATAAACATCGAATTGCTCAACCGTGCAGCCAAGTTGGCGAAGGAAATCAGCGAGAAACGCCTGGGCTTCGGCAGTATTCCTTCCCGGCGGATTTGGCGTAGGAAAAGCCAGAAGGCGCTGGGCCAGCTTTAGCAATGCATCCTGCCGCTGGGTGAGCGCAGCATGCAGCGCAGCCGTGTCAGGCGTCATTGGGGAGCTCCTTTCTGCGGCAGGCCGGGGAAACAGCGCGCAGCGGTATGGCAGAAACAAAAGGGACGCTGCCTGAGCTGCCAGCGTCCTCCGGTGTAGACCGTCCCTTCGCTGGTATTACCCAGGTCAGGTTCCAGCGGTCGGTGGCGGAGTTTCCTAAGCCACCCTCTCAGCCTGGTTCCCCAAGCCCCCGTGGTCTCCGTCATTTCGTTGTCGGCACCTAGCGTAGTCAGATCAGGGGCCGTTGTCAAGAGCCTTTCGATTGCTTGTCTACTGTGTGATGTGTTCCTCGAGGACAGCAGAAACCCCTGCGATCAGCGGGACGAAATGTCAAGGGATTCCGCGTAACGACCGAAGCGTTTTGTTTGCAGCCAAGAAGGATCCTGGTACGGAATGGATCGCACAGCGTCGCGTACTCCATGTCCTTTGCCGGTTGTCTGCAGACGCATCCCAAGAGCCCCATTGCGCTTCATGCGGCGTCGTGTTAGGATTCTGACGTGCTGACTGAATAAGCTTATCTAGTCAGCACGTCAGAAGGGAGGGGTGATACCAGTTGACACGACTCGATGACGGGCGAATCCAGCACATTCTTGAGGTGGCGGGCCGTCTCTTTGCGCATTATGGCTATGACAAGACCACGATGGACGACATTGCGCGCGAGGCTGGCATCGCAAAAGGCACGCTCTATCTGTACTGGCCGAGTAAAGAGGCGCTCTTTGAAACGCTGCTGTTTCAAACGCTGCGCCAGGTAAATGCCGACTTCCTGGCCCGGGTGGAAGCTGACCCCCAGGGTGGCACGATTGGCGCGATTGTTCGGCATGGTATGGCTGCCTCGTTTGCCAATCCTTTTGTGCGGGCACTGCTTACAACCCAGGGGAGAGTCCTGGGTAACTACTTGCGTCGGGCAAGCCCGCGAATAACGCAGTGGCAGTGGCAGCTTGACTCGGTGCTGGTTGCGCAGCTTCAGCAGGCAGGCGTAATTCGTGCTGATCTCTCCCCGGAGCTTGCAACCTACCTGCTCTCGCTGATCTCTCTGGGCATGATGAGTGCTGCCGAATATTACCCGTCAGCTGTCGTTCCACCGCCCACAGTGCTTGTTGATGCTCTTGCCGATATCGTGCAGCGTGCATTTGCTCCTCCGGATGGCGGTGACTCTGAAGCCGGCAAACGTGTGTTGCGTGCTTATCTCCAGGAAGTTGATGCCGTCATGACGGCGTACAGCATGGAGCGAATGCGAAAGGAGCCTGACTATGGAGCAGCAGAGACCACTTCAGACTGAACTACTCACGCGCTTTTATGGTGCACGACGAGGTGTCGAAGACTTGACCTTCACACTTGAGCCTGGGGAGATTTTCGGTTTCCTTGGGCCGAACGGCGCCGGTAAAACCACGACGATTCGTCTGTTAATGGGGCTATTGCGTCCCACACGTGGGAAGGCTCGCATCTTCGGCTACGATTGCTGGCGCGAAGCTGCCGCGGTAAAGCGTTACGTTGGCTATGTTCCTGGTGATATCCGTCTCTATGACCATCTCACGGGGTGGCAGCATATTGACCTCTTTGCTGGACTCCGCGGCGGTGTTGACCGCGGTCGGGTTCGCCAGTTGCTTGACCGCTTTGACTATGATCCTGGCCCACGGGTGCGGACGCTCTCGACGGGAAATCGTCAGAAACTCGCGCTGATCCTTGCGCTGATGCATGATCCTCCATTGCTTGTGCTTGACGAGCCGACGAGTGGCCTTGATCCAGTGATGCAGCATGTCTTCGTTGAAGTCCTGCGCGAGGAGCAGGCGCGCGGGAAAACGGTTTTTCTCTCCTCCCATCGTCTTTCTGAAGTTGACCAGCTCGCCGATCGAGTCGGGATTATCCGTGATGGCCGATTGCTCCTAGTCGAACCGATTACGACGGTACGCCAGCGTTACGCGCGTCGTATGGAAGTGTGGTTGACCGCGCCGGTAACCGAGGCCGCGTTTGCTGATCTTCCTGGCGTGCAGATCATTGCGATCCATGATGGGGGCCGGCACGTTGAACTGACGAACCAGGGTGATGTCCGCGCCTTGCTCGGTCGGCTCAGTCAATTGCCTGTTCGCGACTTCACCTATGCGCCGCCCGATCTTGAAAGCGTCTTCTTAGCGATCTATCGCGATGCGGAAGCAGCACATCCAACGGAGGTGCAGGCATGAATGGGGTTATGGTGCGAAAAGCACTCCGTGACTGGCAGTCTCTTATGCTCTGGTTCTCGCTCGGAATTCTTGCGTATATTCTCCTCTTTGGGCCGCTCTGGCACCCAGTGCGCAGTGCTGCGAGTGCGATTGAACAATATGCTCAAGCGTTTCCCAAGGGCGTGCTTGCCGCCTTTGGCGTGCCGCAGAGTCCTGCTGCTTCGTTCTCCTCGTTTCTACAGGCCGAGGTCTTCGGTTTTGTTTGGCCGATTGCTGCCATCATCTTCGTTGCGCTGGCTGGCTCCTCGGCTGTGGCTCAGGAACTCGATCAGGGAACCATCGACATCTGGTTGTCGGTACCAGTGAGTCGGGCACGCCTCCTGGCAAGTAAGCTGGTTGCCTTGCTCGGCACCATTGCGCTCTTTGCCAGCGTGAGTGTGCTTGGTGTGATGCTCGATTTTCTGCTGGCGGGCGAGCATGCGTCAGCGACGGGATATGCTCGATTATTTCTCGTGCTTGGTGCGTTCCTGCTCGCTGTTGGCGGGCTTGCTGTCTGCTGCTCAGCTGTAGCCCGGACACGGGGGCAGGCTGCGGGAATTGCTGGGGGTATCTTGTTCTTCATGTACGTTGCTCGCGTTGTCGCTGAGCTGAGCGAACGGCTTCGTTTATTGCGATTGGTTAGTATTTTCACTCCATTTCGTACCGGCGCTGCCCTTGCGGGCGATCCCATTCCGTGGCTTGGCGTACTGCTTAGCGCATTGCTCGGCGTCATTGCTGCTCTCGTGGCGCTCATGCTCTTCCAGCAGCGCGATCTTGCACGATGATCTCGTAAGTATCGTTGTCTGCTCTGTGGTGCTACTATCTCGTTTCTTGGGCTTGGTGCTCAGCCGCCAAACCCGTCCTGGGGGCAGGATATTTATTACTCCCAGCGCTATCTGGCGAATCTCAAATGGTGGATGAGTGTGGGGCCGGGGATTGCGATTTTCCTCGCCGTTTTCGCGTTTAACTTCCTTGGTGATGCACTGCGCGATGCCCTTGACCCGCGCTTGCGCCGCCGTTCCTAGCGGCAATCTCTGCTATAAACCTTGTCAATTTCTCTGCGTTGTGTCATGATTTTTCGTGGTAGGCAGGAAGGAGGGCGATATGGCTGAGCTGACGGGCAAGCGTATTGCGATGATCGTTGCAAATAACTTTGAAGACGTCGAGGCGACTGATCCGAAGAGCTACCTCGAGCAGCACGGAGCAACTGTCGTTGTCATTGGTCTCAACCGTGAGCCGATTACTGGGAAGAAGGGCGCGGTTCTCCAGCCTGATAAGACGATCGACGAGGTCTCTGTTGATGACTTCGACGCCTTGGTGATCCCGGGCGGTGGCTCGCCGGAGAATTTGCGAATCGATGACCGCGCGGTGGCATTCGCGCGCCAGTTCGTTGAGAGCGGTAAGCTCGTTGCGGCCATCTGCCACGGTCCGCAATTGCTGATTTCCGCTGGCGTGCTGCGAGGCCGCACGGTGACCTGCGTCAACAAGATCCGCGATGATGTCAAGAATGCGGGTGCTAACTACGTCGATCAGCCAGTTGTCATTGATGGCAACCTCATTACTTCGCGCGTCCCTGCCGATTTGCCACAGTTCGACGAGGCGATCGCCAAAGCGCTGACTGCTGTTCCAACCTCTGCGGACTAGTCTGCGGTGATCGCGTTGTCGGTGAAGTGCCTTCCTGGAATTGTCCAGGAAGGCACTTGTGTCTTTGCGCACAGTTCTCAGTTTTGGAAGGCTTGGCGGAGTGCCTCATGCAATGATTGGGCGGCCTGTCGCGCTGCGTCGGCAAAGTCACGGCCATTGCTTGCGTATATGACTGAGCGGGTTGCTGTGAAAAGTGCCGGCCCATGCCCCTGTCGAACAGCTGCAACAGCTTGGGCAAGATCTCCAGCTTGGGCGCCGATCCCCGGAATAAGCAACGGAAGTTCCGGGCAAGCCTGTCGCACTGCGGCTAATTCTGCTGGATAGGTTGCGCCAACCACGAGCCCACACGTACCGTGTTGGGCATGCCACATTCGGACGCGTTGCGCGACGACTTGGTAGATGGGCTGGCCAACTCCGTTTTGTTCCACCACCAGGTCTTGCAGTTCTTTTGCGCCTGGATTTGAGGTTCGTGCCAGGACGAACACACCATGCTCAGGGCGTAGCAAGAGCGGGCGAAGCCCTTCCTCTCCAACGTACGGCTGCACCGTGACAGCGTCGAATTGCCAACGGGTGAAAAAGGCTTCGGCGTACGCTGCTGTCGTGCTCGCAATATCTCCGACTTTGGCATCGAGAATAGCAAGGTGAGTGGGGGGGATGAGCCGACGCGTTTCTTCAAGCGCAGCGATACCAGCTGGGCCGTGCATCAAATAAAAGGCCAAGTTTGGCTTGTACGCACAAGCAAACGCAGCTGTTGCCTCAATGATGGCGCGGTTGAAGTGCACAATAGCCTCTGGAGTACGTGGCAAGTGTTGGGGCAGGTGCTCGAGCATCGGGTCAAGCCCAATACAAAGCGGAGCGCCGCATCGGGCGATCGCTGCTGAGATTCGCTCTTCCCACCGCATGCTGCCTCCTTGCTAACGATCTTGCGTCCGACCAGCCTGTAAAAATCAGGACAAAAACGCCTAGACATTACCCGCTACGTATCGTACGCTGTGTGCGTACAATCCGGAGCACGTGTCTGCGCAGGAAGGGTCAGATGCGCTTGGAGCCACCGACATTTCAAGAGATTCTCCGCGCCCGCCAGGTTGTCCGTCGCTATCTGCCGCCGACACCGCTCCTTTATTCTCCGGTGCTCAGCGAACGGCTTGATTGCGAAGTCTACGTCAAATGCGAGAGTTTGCAGCCGATTGGCGCGTTTAAAGTTCGTGGTGGCGTGTATCTCCTCAGCAAGCTGAGTCCTGAGGAGCGCGCTCGCGGGGTGGTCACGGCCTCAACCGGCAACCACGGGCAGTCAATTGCCTATGCAGCACGGCTTTTTGGCGCTCGTGCCATCATTTATGCCCCTGAGCAAACTAACCCGATCAAGCTTGCTGCGATGCGACGGCTTGGCGCTGAGGTCGTGTTAACGGGCCGAGATTTCGATGAGGCTCGCCAAGCCTGCGAGGAACGTGCCGCTGCTGAAGGCCTCCGCTATATCCACTCTGCGAACGAACCCGACCTCATCGCTGGCGTAGGGACATACGCTCTCGAAATTCTTGACGAGTTACCCGACCCGGATGTTGTGATTGTGCCGGTTGGAGCAGGCAGTGGCGTCTGTGGGACCGCGATTGTAATGAAGACTGTCAACCCTGCGATTCGGGTGGTTGGGGTGCAAACTGAAGGTATGCCGGTCGTCTACGAATCCTGGCGACAAGGCCGGTTGCTCGCGCTCGAGGGGGGCAGCACATTCGCAGAGGGGTTGGCGACACGTGTTGCCTTTGAGCTTCCGCTTCGCATCATTCGCGATCTCGTTGATGAGCTGATCCTGGTCAGTGATCGTGAACTCTGCCAGGCAATCGTTGAGTTTCTTGAGGCAGTTCACCTTGTTGCTGAAGGAGCTGGGGCTGCTTCCTTAGCAGCAGCGCATCGTCTGCAGCCGCAACTTGCCGGTAAGCGTGTCGTGCTTATTCTCAGCGGTGGCAACATTACCCGTGAAATATTGCAATGGGCAATGGCGGTGGCTGAGCAGCACGCAGCCCAGCCGTCAGCGTAAGAGAAACAAGGGAGCTGGGAATGCTCGAGCAGTTTGGACGGTGGTTGAGACGACGACAAGGGATCGAGCGCAACCCACTCTATCGCTTGGCTGAAGATGCCGTTGCTGGGCGGATTCCTGTTGAGCAGGCCTATGCTGGTGCCGAAGCGCCAACAACGCTCGCACGTCTGGCCGATGGCGATCTCTGGGAAGTTTTGAACGAGTCTGGTCGGATCGCACTCGATCATCCAGAGCATGCTCTCCTCCTAGCGCGGTTGGTCATCCTGGCGGCTCGACAAAAGGGCTTTGATCGAGTCTTGATGGAGGCGAATCTGCGTGCAGCGGATTTGCTTGCTGAGTTAGGAGAGACATCGGAGCAGGAGCTGCATCTCCGAGAAGCGCTTCGCGCTGCGCAACGCATTGCCAACGTCGTTGGCCAACGCCGAGCTCTGGCACGGCTTGCTCGGCTTGCATTTGATCGCGGCGACCACGAGAAGGCGCGTGAACTCTTGTTGAAGCAGCTTGAATCAGGCCGCGAAGATACCGATACGCTTGAAGATGTTGAAACCGCGCTGATGCTTGGAGATCTTGCTCGTCAAGACGGCAATCTTGAGGCTGCCCGTGAGTTCTACCACCGTGCTGCGCGGAGCGCGCGGCGCGTTGGACACTATGCCGGGATGGTGGATGCGCTGCTCCGCCAGGTCGTTATTCTGCGCGAACTCGGTGACCTCGACGCTGCCTATGTCCTCTTGCAGCAAGCACAGGAGGCAGCTGAGCGGACGATTGATCACCGGCTGCAGGCTGAGATTGCGATTCAAATTGGCGCGCTCTTAGGAGAGAAAGGGCGCTTTGCCCATGCCCGTAGTGCGCTTGTTACCGCGCTTGACCGTGCCCGTGCTGCTGGTGACTTAACGATGGAGAGCCGGTGCCTCGTCGGGCTGACCTCTCTTGAGCGGCGGATTGGCCGCCTGCAAGATGCTGCTGAGCACTATCAACAGCTGGCCAATCTGGAGCGTCGGCTCGGGAATCGATCGGCAGCACTGCGCGCGGTGCTCGATGCAGCGGAACTCCAGCTCGAAGCGCGTCAGCCTGCGCGTGCTCTCGAACTCATTCAGGGCATCATGGGAGAGATTCCGGAAGATGATCTTGCCTTACGGCAGCGCGTATTTGGCTTGCTTGGCCTCGCTCACGGTGCACTCGATCATCGCGGTGAGGCATTAGAGTATCTCTCTAATGCCTTGCAGCTTGCGCGACAGCGGGATTCTGCTGCTGACGAAGCGCGCTGGCTTGCTGGAGCTGGTGAACTTCTCTTGCAGTTTGGTGAGCTGAGTGATGCTCAAAGTGCTGCACAGCAGGCAGTGGTACTTGCTCGAAAGGCCGGTGATCCACGGGTTGAAGCACAAGGGCTGGCGCTCCTTGGCGCCGTTTCACTGAATCGTGGACTTGCTCGAGAAGCCGAATCCTGCTTAAGCCGGGCTGTAGCCCTTGCTGCTGAAACGGGCGATGTCGCTGGGCAGCTGCGTTATCTTCTTTCCCTTGCTGAGTTGCAGCGTCGACTGACAAATCCTCACGGTGCTATTGGCTACTTACGCCAAGCGCTTGACCTTGCCGCCAGGACCGGTAACGCAGAAGTGCGTGCTCGGCTCCATGGACAAATCGCACAGCTTTACCAGTCTTTGAATTTTCTCCCGGAGGCTATCGAGCATTACCGTGCTGCGCTTGCGGCCGCACAGGAAATTGACGCGTTGTCACTTATGGCTCGAGCGCTCCGTGGGCTTGCGATTGTCCTCGATTTGCAAGGCGACACCCAAGAAGCGATTGCCACGTATCGGCAAGCTATTACGCTCAGTGAGCAACTTGGTGATCGGCGAGCAGCGCTTGCTCTGCACTACAACCTTGGTGCTCTGCTGCTGGATCGGGGCAACGATGGTGAGGCTCGCTACCACTTGCGGTTAGCGTACGATTTGGCTCGGCAACTTGGTGAGCGCGAGATGGCTGAAACCATCCGGGATCTCGTTGGCCCGCTGATGCCTTCAGCGAGTGGGAACCACCGCGACGCATTGCCTTCTGAGACTGCGCAGCAAAGTGACGCCGACGATATTGTTTTGAGTGAGATCACACTCCGCCCGGCTCCTGAACACTATCGTGAGCTCTTCCGCGACTAGCACGCATTCGTACGCAGCAGTTTCCTCCCGCCTCTAGACGTACGTACACCTGCTGTGCTAGACTAGCAGTGCCAATGAGGCAAGGGTTGGAAACGGTGCGAGTGCTGCCACCGAGTGTGGCGCTGGCAAGGAGGGCGTTTGTGTCACTTGGAGTCGCACAGCGGAGCAGTCGAGTCCAACAAGGGCAGCCGTCGAGCGTCACTGGTGGAGTAGCAGCTGTTGCGACGTCGCCCTATAGTCGTTTGTGGCGGCACGGGATGCTTGGAACTCCGGGGAGTCGGGCACTTGCTGTTGTTTTACAACCAGTCGAAGAAAACCCGCGTAGTGCGCAGCTTGCTGAACAACTCCTCGCATTGTTTGAGCAAGAGTTGTGGCGTGCTGCACTGCCTCGCTCAGGTCAAACAGTTGACGCTTACACGGCACGAGTACGCCAGGCCTGCCTTGCCGCAAATGATTGGCTTGCTGAATGGAATGCCAGCACTACTCCCGATCGACGTTGTTGCTTCGGGTATACCTGTGCATTCTTCTGGGATCGCGAACTCCTTCTTGCGACAGCGCCGCCAGCTGCCACCTTCGTCCAACAGGACGGCGAATTGTATCGTTTTCCCCTGCGGGACGATCAGGCGTCTCTTCTGCCTCTTGGCCAGCAGCGTGCAGCTGAGCCAGCACTGTACTACACCCAAACTGCTCCGCGTGATGTCATTATCCTCACCCGTGCAGAGCTTGGCGCTGCGCTCCTTGAACATGCGGATCCTTCGCTTCTGACGAACCACGACCCTCGGCCGATTTTTGCCGAATTGCAGGCGATGAGCCAAGAACTCGGATATGAAGAACTTGACGCCGTTGTGCTTGTTCTTCCTGATGTCCGCCCAGGTCGACGCCGTCTGCTTGGTGATTGGATATCAGTGGTCCACCGTTTCCGAGGACCTCGGCTTCGCGCTAAGGATGCGTTTGCGTATGATAATGCCGTCGCAGTTGACCTTGAAGACGAGAACAGGCAGACTAGCAGTGAGGAGATGGCTCCCAGTGTGGATCGCCGGCCGGATGAGATGCTCGATACTGCCTCGGTCGATGCGCTTGACGAACAGGAGCAAACTGATCCGGAAACAACGCAGCGCTGGGAGCCGCTCAACGGAGCGTACGATTCTGAGCTGGTAAAACGTGGCAGGGGGAGGGGGGCAACCCTGCGCGAGACAATAAGTGGCCTCGCTGTTGCGGCAGTCGTAGCGTTCATCGGGTTGTGGCAGGTCCTCTTTCGGCGTCGTCCTAAGATTGCCCCGCCGCCCGATGACGGGACATTTGGTTTGCCACGTTTGCAACGATATGAAGAGTCGCTTCGCCTTCCGGATTTCACGCCAGTCCGCCGGCAACTTCCTCGGCTGCCCGTAAGTCCCTTAACTGGGCTCATTGCAGTGAGCGCTCTTGGTTTGCTCTCTGCTGCTTTCGCACTTTCAGTGCGCCATGATCATGAGCAAGCACTTCGGTCGCGCTTCGATACCTTGCTGCAGACTGCTGCGCAGGAACGTACGCTGGCGACGCAAAGCTCAAACCCAACTATTGCCCGGGCTTATCTTGAGACGGCTAGCCAGCGACTTGATGCTGCAGCCCAGCTTAACCTTGATCCGCAGCGGGTTGCCCAGGAGCGTGCTGCCTTAGCGACAGCCCGGGACCGCGTTTTCAAGATTACGCGGCTTGAGGGTGTTCAAGTCCTTGGTGCAGTTCCGCCTGCGCCCGAGGGCGTAACTCCTCGCTTGTTCCTTGGTAATGGCCAGCTTTATCTGCTCACCGATGCGCTCTATCGACTGGACTCGACCGGTACTAAACTCATTCAACTGCTGAAACCTGGAGATACTGTTGATGGCCAGCGCGTTGGCACGTTGCTCGGTGCTGCCTGGGCTGATGGTGCACCGATCGCTTTCGATGGAGCCAATGCCTACCTCTTTGATCCTACCAGCGCACGGTGGACTCGTCTGCCAATCGGCACTGTTGGTACAGCTTATCGTGGTGTTGCCCGCGTTGGCTCGTTCTCTGGGAACTTGTACTTGCTCATCCCTCAAAACGGCCAAATCCTCCGTTTCCTGAGCGGTGCATATCAGAACAAGCCCGAAGATTGGACTGGCGGTCAGGCAGCAGACCAGCTCCACCAGGCACGTGACATGCAGATCGATGGTCGCATCTACGTCTTGCTCCAGGATGGGACGATACTCACCTTCTACCGCGGCGCGCTTGAGAGCACGGCAAAGCCAGCTGTTGATCCTGCTGTTACCGACGCTGTCGCGCTGTCTGCCCAGCCTGATCGTCCATATCGGTACATTGGTCTTGCCGATGGGCGAATTCTCCGCGTGACGACGGATGGTACGCTTGTGCAGCAGTTCATGGCTGCCGATAACGCACCATCACTTGCTCCAATGCGCGATCTCGTCGTTGATGATATTCTCGGTGTTGCCTATATCTTGACAGACCGTGCTCTGCTGACGGTTCACTTGCCAGCTGCGCCCGCAGCTGGTCAGTGATCGCTGCCCTGGAAATCGTTGGCATTTACGTCGTCGAAGATACTGGCCGACAGTGAGTAGCAGGCACCATAACCTGTCGGCCTTCATTGTCTTGGATGAGAATGGCAGCATCGCGGGTATCGACACGGAGGACGCGCCCAGGACCGTTCGGCGTTTCAACCCACGATCCGAGGCGGGGATAGTGCGGTTGAGCATAATCATGGCGTGCGAACAGCCGCGCGAGCGCCTGCTCACATTCTCGCTGCGTTTCATCGTGTGGCAGGCCAACGCTGCCGATGTGCGAGGGGGCTTTTGCCTGTTCCTCAATTACCACGGTTTGGCTAAGCTGGGAGCTTAGCCATGGGCCAAGCTGTGTCGGCAGAGGATGCTGTGACCAGATCCCGATGACTATCCCGTCCGAAAGTGTTGGACGAACTTCATTGAATTGTGCCTCTGGAGCAGCTTGCGCAAGAGCCTCTATTACCCGCGGCACAAGACGGCTGGCACGTAGCACATGCTGTCGAATTGCTCGTCGTTCACTCTCTGTAAGCGGACGCCATGCTATCGTTTGCGCTTGTCTGATGTTGCCGAGACAGTGGCCGGGTGTGACAAGCACGCGTGCTACTTCCTCGCCAGCTGGCCCCGCAACGGCGATCCATTCCGGCGGTGGGGCTTCAACGTGAAGAAGTTCAAGCTGGCTCTTGCCTAATCGCCGGATCCCGACGATGGTCTGCGTACGCTGGGATTTCATGCTGGTGGATTTGGCCATGCGAGCACCATCGTGTCAAGGGCAAGACGGGCTTGAACGTTAGCCTCAAGATCGGCAAGCGCACGGCACGTTGCGGCAAGTCCTTGGGCAATTGCGGCGATGTCCCACCGCTGTGCCAACGAATCAAGGGTCTCGCGGAATTCGACGAAGGCGATCCGCTCGCTGAGGCCAGCGCGAAGAGCAAGAAGGTCGTCCCAGAGCGTGATAAGCACACTCAGCTGATGCGTAACTGTCTCACGCTGACCACGCCGATAGCGTTCAGCAAGCTCGCGTGCCTGGAGCAGTGCGTTGAGCCGATTCGTCAGCATGGTAAGGCCGATCTGTCCTGCAGTGCGATAACGCTCGAGCTGGGCAGGATCCTCTGCAAGTTGTAGCGCGAGCCCAACTCGTCCTTGGCTGAGTTGGGCAATAAGCGCTGCATCGCTCGAAGGATAGCCTTGTGCCTCAAGGACAGCACGAACGCGCATTCGTGGCACCGGATGCAAAGGAATCAGCTGACAGCGCGACCGCACCGTTTCTGGCAGGTCTTCAGGGCTGGTTACGATTAAGAGGAAGATCGCATACGACGGTGGTTCCTCAAGGGTCTTGAGCAGGGCATCGGCAGCGTCATGCGAAAGTTCGTCAGCACCATCAAGGAGCACGATACGGTATGGAGCCTCAAGCGGGCGAAGCGTGATCGCTGTCCGGATCTCGCGGATCGTTTCAATCGAAATCCGAGTATTGCCTCCATGCGTGTCGCCTTGAGGAGATGATATCGTGATGAAGTCAGGATGCGTTCCGTGGCTTATGCGTCGACAGGCGGGACACTGGCCGCACGGCCGTTCGTCATCAGGAGCTTGACAGCAAAGCGCTTGACTAAAGCGCACGGCGAGCGTGCGCCGGCCAATGTGCGGCGGCCCGCTGAAAAGGTAGGCATGAGCAAGCTGTCCGCGCGATAGTGCTTGCTGCAGTTGGCGTACAGCTGCCTCATGGCCAATTATGTTCCAGTTGTGATTACTCCTGATCTCTTCAGTCATGCGTCGCTATGCTGTCCGAGCCTTTTTCTCCTCTGCTATGCGTGTTGGGAGCGCAATTGGCCCTTCGACAGCCTCGCCTTGTGAGAGCGCCGTAACGATTTCCTCGATCTCTTTGGCATGGAGCCGGCGCTCGTTGCCGAGCGCACGCACGGCGTCGGGGAGCTCTTTCCGTGTGACGACAGTTAGCTCGCTTTGAATGACTTGCAGTTCGACGCGGTCGTTAACAAAAACAATCAATCCCTCGATCGTATCAGCTCCCGGCAAGTCTTGCTGTTCAAGAAATGACTTAAGTGCTTCCTGTTGTCCGAGACATTCAACGGTTGGATTGCCAAGAGGTGGCCCCCCGAACGTGAAGATGCGGAGCAACAGATTATCGAGCCGGCGCCAGCGTTTTCCATTTACCTGAATGCGCCCAGCAAGTTCGCGCGTGGTAATCACAAGCAGGCCACCAGGCCATACTAGGATGTGTTCAGGAGGAAAACGGCCACTGATATTCGGGTAATGGATCAGCGTATATCGGTCATTGAGTCGCCGTAGGGTGCTATCAAGCAATTCGTCGGGACGTGGACGGTGATTCCATTTTGCCCAGCTCTGCATGCCAGCATTGAACGAAAGAAACCCTGCAATGAGGACAATGTAGGCGCCAATGAGGAGTTGCGGATAGAGCGTCATCACGATAGAGCCAAACAGACAGAGTAAGCCCGCGACGAGGAGCAGTCGTGAGACGCGTTGGTGTGTTTTGATTGTTCCAACATTGCGAACGACACGCACTCTACCACCTGCCCGGCCAAATGGGCCTCATCATGCCCAGTCTAGCATGCGCTTCCTCCTCTGCGCTACCCTCGATCTTGGCGTTGTACCTTGCGATGACGCACAATCCTTCAGGGGACAATGCGCGAGCAGGCTGATCTCGCAGTACTGATCGTAACGTGGAATAACGCATCCGTGATTGACGCTTGTCTTCGTTCGCTCGCTGAGGAGCTGCAAGCTAGCAAGCTCCGCGGAGATGTCCTGATCATAGACAATGCCTCGACAGATGGCACGCCCGCCCTTGTGCACAATCGCTATCCCTGGGTTCGCGTGATGGCATTGCCTGCAAACGAGGGGTTTGCGCGTGCGAACAACCGCGGGATACGCGACACGTCCGCCCCAGCGCTTCTCTTGCTGAACCCTGACACAGTGCTTTTGCCTGGCGCGCTTTCTGCCCTCTGGAGGGCACTCTGGGCAGCGCCGCATATCGGCCTTGTTGGTGCTTGCTTGCTTAATCCTGATGGATCATTGCAATCTGCAGGATATCGGTTCCCAGGCTTTATCCAGAACTTCTTTGATTTTTTCCCGCTGCACCAGCGTCTCATTGGCTCTCGGTTTAATGGTCGGTTTGGGCCAGGCGATGGCTTGACGCCGTTTGCCATTGATCATCCACTTGGCGCGTGCATGCTCGTGCGGCGAGAAGCAGTTGATCAGGTTGGGCTACTGGATGAGCGCTACTTCTATTACAGCGAGGAGATCGATTGGTGTCGGCGGATGCGGGCGCATGGCTGGACGGTGCTCACTGCGCCCGCTGCTCGTGTGATCCACTATGGCGGGTGGAGCAGCCGTCAGGTTTCGACTGCAAGCCTCTTGCAATTGCATCGCAGCCGGGCCCGCTATTTCCGTCGCTGGCATGGCCGACGTTTTGTCCGTGTGCTTTGGGGATTAGCTCTGTTGGCAACGGTGCGGGCCTGGCTTCAGGCATTGGTGTCACCGCGGCGTCAAGCACAACGTGTACAGCTCGAGCTATTGCATGAAATTGCACGTATCTATGCAGATGCTGCGCGGACCGTCGACGATGACTGAGCCTTTACCAATAACTGCCGTTATCTTGACGAAGAATGAAGCACGGCATCTACCCGGTTGCCTTGCAAGTGTTCAAGGGCTCGTGCGTCATGTGTTGGTTGTCGATAGTGGGAGCACCGATGGAACGGTGCAGCTTGCGCAGTCTACTGGGGCCGAGGTTGTGGAGCGTCCGTTCTCTGACTTTGCGAGTCAACGCAACGCGGCGCTTCAGCTTGTGCGTGACCCGTGGGTGCTCTTTCTCGATGCTGACGAACGCATTACTCCAGTTCTGGCTCGCGAAATACGACTTGCACTTCAGCATGTGAGGGACGAGGTCACTGGCTTTTGGCTTGCCCGGCAAAACTTTTTCTTCGGTCGTTGGGTTCGGGCTGGAGGATGGTGGCCGGACTATCAGCTTCGACTCTTTCGTGTTGGCCAGGGCCGTTATCGTCCTGATCAACTGGTCCATGAGGTTGTTGAACTTCATGGCCACGCCCAGACGCTGCACGCACCGTTGCTCCATGTGAACTATGAGACTGTGGGCGAATTTGTTGCGAAGCAATTCGCTTACGCTCGGCTCGACGCCCAAGCTCGCCTACAAGCAGGATACCGGCCGCGCTTGCGGACATATCTTGGACAACCTGCGCGAGCGTTCTGGCGACGATTTGTGCAGCTACGTGGGTATCGTGATGGGCTGCTCGGCCTTTTCCTGGCAGGAACGCTTGCCACGGCTGAGCTCGTGGTCTGGTTACTGGTGCGTCGTGGTATGCACCAGCATCAACGCGATGAATCCACGGTGCGTGTTGCGCTCGCGCCGCTCGATCCAACAATTTCCTGCTCCGTCGTGATTGTTAACTACAACGTCCGCGAGCATGTGCTTGCATGCCTGACATCGATCGCAGAAAGTTGTCGGTCGAGCGGGCTGAATGCTGAGGTGATTGTCGTCGATAACGCGTCGTCCGATGGATCAGTTGATGCGATCCAACAGCAATTTCCTTGGGCCCGTGTCATCGCTCTCCCGGAGAATCGGGGCTACGCCGCTGGTGTCAACGCCGGCATTCGTGCGGCACACGGCGCGTTCATCATTGTGCTGAATCCAGACACACGAATTGTTGGTGATGCGCTTGCTCAGCTTGTTGCGACGTTGCGTGATCATCCTGATGTTGGCGTTGTTGGACCACAGCTTCGGTATCCTGATGGACGCATTCAGCCATCCCGGCGCCGGTTTCCTACGTTGCTCACGGCTCTGCTTGAAAGTACAGTGATTCAGGACTATTGGCGAAATAATCGGGTCCTTCGCCGCTACTATATGGCCGACTTCTCTGATGCTGAACCGCACGATGTCGATTGGCTTGTCGGCGCATGTCTCGGGGTTCGTCGACAAGTCATTGAGCAAGTCGGGGGGATGGACGAGCGGTTCTTTCTCTATAGTGAGGAAGTTGAGTGGTGCTGGCGAATTCGTCGAGCTGGCTGGCGCATTGTCTATGAACCGCGCGCAGTCATTGTCCATGTCGAGGGGGCAAGCGCTGGCCAGGAGCCAGCACGGCGACAGATTGCTTTTGATACTGCCAAGGTGCAACTCTATGACATACTCTATGGCCGTCCTCTTGCACAATTTGTCCGTGTTTTTCTGCTGAGTAATTACCTGGTGCGGATCGCGATTGAAGGCGGGAAATGGCTTTTGGGCCATAAGCGCGCCTTGCGCCGCCAGCGTGTCGTCCGCTACTGGCAAGCGTTTCGCTCCGGGCTGCGTCCGGCGAGTTGGTAGCAGGAAGATGGTACGCGTGCTGATGGTCACCGGCGAATATCCGCCAATGCCTGGAGGCGTCGGTGATTATACGCGTTGCCTTGTTGACGCCCTTGAACGGCGTGGCTGCCGGTGTGGCGTCGTAACGGCTGTGCCAGCCGCCGGCCAGCAACATGTGATCGCTACCGCTCGACGCTGGGGGTGGTCGCTTATCCCACTTGTCCGACGAGCGGCGCACCAGATGCACGCCGATCTTGTACACATCCAGTATCAGGCTGGCGCCTTTGATCTCCATCCTGCGCCAACGATCCTGCCACTATTCGTTCGTCCAAGGCCTTGTGTCGTGACGTTTCATGACACGAACGTGCCTTATCTCTTCCCTAAGGCTGGTCCACTTCGACGTTGGGCGACGATCCTTCTTGCTCGACAAAGTGCGGCAGTTATTGCTACGAATCCGGAAGATGCGAGCGAACTCGCTGTGTGGCAAGCACGACAGCTGTACCGGGTGCCAATTGGCAGTAATATCCCAGTTTCCACCAATACCTCTTTGGCAGAAGGAATGAAACTGCTTGAGCAGTTCCGAGCTAGCCGAAGGCCAACGATCGGTTTCTTTGGCTTTCTCACACCAGATAAAGGGATCGAGGTTTTGCTCACGGCCCTTGCGAAACTACCTGAGCCTCGGCCAGCCCTTGTCCTGATCGGCGGCTCCCAAGGAGCGACTGGCAAGGTTCATGGAGCGTATGCTGCTGCAGTTGAACAACGTCTTGCCACCGCTCCGGTTCCGCTCTTGCGCACTGGCTACCTTGATGCTGAAGCAGTTGCTGCTGCGCTTGCAGCGGTTGATCTCGTTGTCTTGCCTTTTGCTGAGGGGGCAAGTCTGCGTCATGGCACACTCATTGCTGCACTAATGGCGGGGGCACCGGTGGTCACTACCACCCCGGCGCGGCTAGAGTGGATTGCACCACTGCGCGACCGCGAGCATTGTTGGCTTGTCCCGCCACGAGACCCCGAGGCCCTTGCCCATGCTATCCAGATGTTGCTTGCTGCTCCTCAGACGCGCCGACATCTTGGTGAAGCTGCCAAGCAACTCGCTGTTCATGCGTTTGCCTGGGAAACCATTGCGGACCAGCACATGACGATCTATGAGACGGTGCTGAGTCCATCGCGCATGCCTCCAAATTGACGAAGTCGCCATAGTACACTTGCTTGAGTGGCAGGCTGAAGAGCGGGCGAAGATGCTGTCTGCACCAGCGGACGTGAAACTAAGGAGGTCGAAATGCGCTACTTCGTTAAAGGAGCAAAGGGGCAGCCTGCAAACGAAGTTGATGTTGAAACTGGTGCGGGGATTCTTTCGCGTGGCCGTCATGAAGGGCGACGCGTGGTTGAAGTGTTTGTGCTGCATCCAGATGGGCGAATTGATCGCTATCAGGAACGTGCTCGGCGCAAACTTGGTAGCAATGCCATTGTGAGCCGCACCTGGTTGGCCGAAACGTATCGTGTGGGCCAATCTCCTGAGTGGGGCGATGATCGGTATGTGCCTTCGCCTGAGGACGCGATTCGTGAGGCCACACCAGAGCCAGAGGCTGTTGTGCTCGTCCTGCTGGGCGCTGAGGAAGACGACGCACCGGTGCTGGAACAGTTGCTTGCCTTGCAAGCGCAGCGCTAGTGAGGGATGAGCTTATAGCGTGGACGGTCGCACTGGCGCTACGTGTCCTGAGCATGATGTAACTGAAGCAGTACCCCGACTTCATGGGGAAGTGCGACTGTTGCCGTTTCGTGCCTTGCGATACAACCCCCACTATGTTGCTCAACTTAGCGCGATACTTGGCCCCCCGGACGATTTTCGCTCTCATCGCCAAGCTCGTGAGCTTGGGCGAATGCATCCCTATCACAGCATATGGCTTGAGTTGCCGGATGAAGATGAAGAGCATTTTCGCGAAGCGCAACAACGCTTTATGCGGTGGCGAGCAGAGAACATCCTGGTGGAAGATCAGCATCCTGGGTTCTATCTCTACGCCCACCACTATCGTCGTCTTGGTTCCGCATATCGACGTCTGGGCATATTTGGCATTATCCCAGTGCAGGATGAAACGAGCCGGCCAACGTTACTTCCACATGAAGGAGTCATGCCGAGTGTTGTCGCTCGCCGACTTGCGCTTCGCCAAGCACTCAATGCCGATGTCAGCGCGATCTATGTCGTTGCCCAGGCTGAGGGGCGTCTGCGCTCGACGCTCGAAGATCTGAGCACCAAAGCTGAACCTCTTCTTGATATTCACGATACGAAGGGTGAGCGGCACCAGCTTTGGGCAATTACTGATTCCGTGGCAATCCGTCTCCTTACGCAGGTACTTGCGAATTCCCCGCTTGTTATCGCCGATGGGCACCATCGCTACGCTGCAGCACGTGCTGACTGGCATGCACGGCGCAGCAGTGGTGATCAATACGCAGATGCGGCTGGCCTCGTCCTTGTCCACCTTGTCGATGCTGCAGATCCAGGCATCCAGCTTCGGCCAATTCATCGTCTGGTTCGTGGGCTCACGGCTGAGCGAGTACAGGCAGTGCTCGCAGCGTGCCGCCAGTACTGTGACGTGTTTGAGTTGAGTCCGCTCTATCCATTAACGGCTGAGCGCTTACAGCATACCTTGGCAGCAGCACAATCAGTGCACGGCGTGATCTTTGTGCTTGCGTCGGCAGCGACGCAGCATGTCTATGCGCTTTACCAGTCCACCTCAGTTGCTGTCCCGAATGAGTTAGAAGTTGAGCGGTGTGAGCATTTCGTTATGGAACCGCTTCGGCGAGTCCTTGGTCTGCCGCCTGAGGCCGTAGGGTATGAGCCGGAACTGGAGGGAGTTGTTCGCCATCTTGTGAGTGATCCAACGGCAGCGGCTGTTCTTTTGCGCCCTCCGCAATTGGCTGATGTGTTGGCTCGCGCTCAACTCGGTCGCCTTCTCCCTCCTAAATCCACCTCGTTCTACCCGAAGGTACCGCTTGGTCTACTCTTCCGAGCATTCGATGTCGACTAGATCCCGCTGACTAGACCACCCACTCTCCCTGTCCGTACACTATCCTGAGCAGTGGGGGCCGGCAGCTGTGGGAGTGGGAGCGGAATGAGCACACCAATCCGTCAGCAATATCTTGCCGTAAAGCGACAGTATCCTGACGCGATCGTATTCTTCCGCCTCGGTGATTTCTACGAGACATTTGATGAGGATGCCCACATCGCTGCATCAGTCCTCGACATTACGCTGACGTCCCGTGAGATGGGTAAGGGGCAACGCGTGCCGATGGCTGGCATCCCCTACCATGCCGCTGAGGGATATATTGCTCGCTTGGTTAGTGCTGGCTACAAAGTTGCGCTGTGTGACCAGGTTGGCGAACCGGATGGTCGACATCTCGTCGAGCGTCGCGTAACTCGTGTGGTGACGCCGGGTACAGTAACCGATCCAGCGATGCTCGATGCTAGCCGTAATACTTATATCGCCGCAGTATTGCTTGAAGGCACGCGAGCTGGCCTCGCTGTCGCTGATGTCTCGACAGGAGAATTTGCGGTTACCGAACTGCTCGCTGAGCGTGCTGAACAGGTACAAGATCTGTTACGGCGTGAATTGCTCCGCCTGAGCCCTGCGGAAGTCATTCATCCGCAGTTGCCCGACGAAACGTCAGATGCATTGTGCGAGTGCTTACCAGAAGGTGTCTATCGAAGCCCAACCGACGCTGTAACATGGCGGCTGAACACTGCCGAAGCCGCACTTCGCGAGCATTTCCGTGTTGAGACACTTGAGGCATTTGGTTGTGCGGGAAAGCCTTTTGCCATTCGGGCGGCAGGGGCGCTGTTGCTCTATCTCCAGGAGACGCAAAAGGGGAATCTCGCGCACATAACCGAGCTCGTAACGTATTCGCTTGACACGTTCATGACGCTCGATGCGCAAACGCGTCGTAATCTCGAATTGGTTGAAAATCTCCGAGGAGAGCGCCGGCATTCGCTCATCGCAGTCCTTGACCAGACGTGTACTCCGATGGGGGCACGGTTCCTTCGTCGCTGGGTCAATCAACCGTTGCTCGATCTTGCTGCAATTCGTGCGCGACAGGATTGTGTTGCCGCGCTTGTTGGTGACGCATTGCTTCGTACACAGCTTCGTGAGCAACTGAAGCGTGTAGCAGATGTTGAGCGGCTTATCAACCGGGTCGTGACAGGTGCAGCCGGACCACGTGAAGTGCTGTCACTTGGCGTATCCCTGCGGACGTTGCCAGTTATCCAGCAGCTGGTTTCACGTGCTCCTGCGCTCTCAACCTATGCTGTACTACCAGATTGTCAAAATGTCGTGCGACTGATTGAGCAAGCTGTGGTTGATGATCCACCGGGGACGCTTGGACAAGGACAGGTCATCCGGCCGGGATTCAGTCCGGAGTTGGATGCGGTGCGTTCGTCGATACAAGAAGCGCGTACCTGGATTGCGAGCCTTGAACAGCGGGAACGCGAGCGTACCGGAATTAAGTCGCTCAAGGTTGGCTATAACAAGGTCTTTGGCTACTACATCGAGGTGAGCAACGCGAACCGGGCGCTTGTCCCACAGGATTACCAGCGGAAGCAGACGCTCGTTGGGGCTGAGCGCTACATAACCCCCGAGTTGAAGATCTATGAACAACAAGTGCTGCACGCGGAAGAGCGCATCGCTGCACTTGAGGAGGATGCCTTTCGACGTGTGCTCGCAGAGGTTGCCAGTACTGCGGAACCGATCCGTCGTGCTGCGCGCTTGCTTGCTGAACTCGATGTGTTTGCCTCCCTTGCCGAAGTAGCAGTGCGCCGCCGTTACGTTCGCCCGGAGGTTGATGACAGTACGGTGCTTGCTATCACTGGGGGGCGGCATCCGATCGTTGAAGCCGTGTTGGAATCGGGTCGCTTTGTTCCCAATGACACCTACCTTGATACAAGCGAGCAACAAATTATGCTCCTGACTGGGCCCAACATGGCCGGCAAATCCACCTATCTTCGCCAAGTGGCATTGATTGTCCTTCTGGCACAGATCGGCTCGTTCGTGCCAGCTGAACAAGCCCGGATTGGTCTCGTTGATCGCATCTTTACCCGACTTGGCGCGCAAGATGATATTGCCAGCGGCCAGAGCACATTTATGGTCGAGATGGTTGAAACGGCGGCGATCTTGCATCATGCAACACCGCGCTCACTTGTTGTTTTGGACGAAATTGGTCGCGGCACGAGCACGTATGACGGGCTCGCGATCGCCCGCGCGGTGATCGAGCACCTCCACAATAGCCAGCGACTCGGCTGCCGCACACTCTTTGCGACCCACTACCATGAGTTGACAGAACTTGAGCGGATTTTGCCGCGCGTGCGGAACTATCGCATGGACGTGCTTGAAGAAGGAGAGCGCGTGGTTTTCTTGCATCGTGTTGTTCCAGGGGGAGCCGACAAGAGCTACGGCATTCATGTTGCACAACTTGCCGGTATGCCGCGGGCGGTCGTGCGCCGGGCCCGTGAGATCCTTGCCGAGCTTGAACAAGGACCTGCTGCACAGGAAAAGGCACGCCGACGGGCCGCTCTCAGCCATGCCCAAGAACCGGTGATTCAACTCACGCTCTTTGGTCCGCCACACCCCGTGCTTGAAGAGCTCAAGCGGCTCGATGTTGAAGCCCTTTCGCCAATCGAGGCATTGACGACGCTCTATGCGCTGCAACGCCGTCTTCGTGAAGAATCACCGTAGGTGCAGCGTATGATGTAGGCTGCCAGCGCAGGTTGCGCATTCCGAAGGAGGGCATTCCGGTGCACCACAATAGTGATCCAACAAATTTGCGTATTGCTGGCCCAACGCCACTGCCGCCAGAAGTCATCACGGCATTGCAACGGCCGATGATTCCACATCGAGGTGAGGCGTTCCGCGCGCTGTTCCGTCAGCTTCTTGCACGACTTCGTCCAATGCATGGCACTGACGACGTTTTCGTGTTGCCTGGTACTGGCTCAGCTGGTTGGGAAATTGCCATTGTTAATACGCTGCAGCCAGGCGATGCCGTCCTTGCTGTGGTTGCGGGTGACTTTGGTGAGCGCTGGGCACGAGTGGCGAGCCGCTACGGTCTTGTGGTTCATCGGGTCGATGTCCCCTGGGGCCAGGCAGCGACGGCTGCTGTTGTCCAGTCTGGACTGGCTGCACATCCAGAGGTCCGGGCGATACTCTATACCTACAACGAGACCTCGACCGGCGTAGCCAATCCGCTGCGCGAAGTTGCAGCAATTGTCCGTCAGCATGGGGCGTTGCTCCTCGTCGATGCCGTGAGTGCTGTTGCTGGGATGCCGCTGGAGATGGATGCCTGGGGTGTCGATTTGGCTTTTAGTGGATCACAAAAGGCCTGGATGTGTCCGCCTGGCCTTGTGATCGTCGGTGTTGGACCACGGGTGTGGGAAGCGGCGAGCCGTGCCGGATTTCCCCGTGCTTTTTGGGATTTAGAAGAATATCGAGCA
Source organism: Thermorudis peleae (assembly GCF_000744775.1). Classification (NCBI taxonomy): domain Bacteria; kingdom Pseudomonadati; phylum Thermomicrobiota; class Thermomicrobia; genus Thermorudis; species Thermorudis peleae. The sequence goes on from NZ_JQMP01000003.1 coordinate 1,047,633, forward strand.
CAAGCGCGACAAGGCGACATGCCAAGTACCGCACCACTCTCACTCATTTATGCGCTTGATGCTGCAGTCAGTTTGATCGAGCAGGAAGGGCTTGAGCACGTTTACGCGCGACATGCGCGCCTTGCGACACTCTTTCGTGATGGGGCACGGAAAGTGGGCTATCGGCTGTTTGCCGATCCCGCCTATGCTTCCCCGACCGTTACCGCCCTTGTACCTCCCGATGGCATCTCGGCTGGCGATGTGGTTCGGACACTACGTGAGCGCTTCGGAATTGAAATAAACGATGGCCAGGGCAAGCTGAAAGGGCACATCGTGCGTGTTGGTCATATGGGCTGGGTGCATGAACCGGAACTGCAACGCACGATCGAGGCGCTGTCAGCGGTTACCCGGCTTCAACAGACACGGCTCTCGTGAGGAGGGTGGCATCTGGCGCTGCCCTCTTGACGAGCGCGCATTGCTTCCGTATAGTGCATAGTGAGTGCACTCAACGTAAGGCTTGTGGCGACGCGGCGCCAAGCGAAGAGAGTATAACAAAATATAGGTAGTCCAAAGGGGGAACGAATGAAACGGCTGAGCAGTGTCTTGCTCGCGATTGGCCTCTGCCTTGCCTTTGTGGCAGTGGTTGCGGCCCAGAATAAAGCCATGGTGACCGTCGTCCATGGCATCCCGAACACTGACGTCGATGTCTATGTCAATGGCCAAGCGACGCTCAAGTCGTTCAAATTCGGCACCGTGACCGATCCATTGAGCCTTGATCCTGGATCATACAAGATTGAGATTCGCCCAGCCGGTGCTGCTGCCACAAGCGCACCAATTCTGAGTACTACGGCGAACCTCCAAGCTGGCCAGAACGTCAGCCTGGTTGCCCATCTCACAGCTGATGGCAAGCCGGCACTTGATGCGTATGTCAATGACACGTCGATGTTGGCTGCTGGTAAAGCCCGGCTCACCGTTCGGCACGATGCTGCGGCTCCAGCCGTCGACATCTTGGCGAACAATGCGAAGCTGGTGAGTAACTTAGCCAACCCCAAAGAGGCAAAAGCTGATGTCGCTGCTGGAACATACGCTGTCGCAATTGCTCCAGCAGGCCAGACGACACCGGTATTTGGACCGCAAAACCTGACACTGAATGCCGGCACAGGCTACGTGGTATACGCCGTCGGTTCGCTCTCGGATAAGACTTTTACGCTCCTTATTCAACAGATCCCTGGTCTGGGTGGTGGACCGATGGGGGCAGCAACTGGCGAAGGTGGCCTTGCGCAACAGCCAGCGTTCCCGACAAGCGGCTGGCTCGTGCTTAGCTTAGCCGGTGCTGCGCTTGCGGCGAGTGCGGTCATGGTGGTGCGTACACGAGCTCGTGTGCACTAATCGTTCTATGGCGAAGAGAAGCCTGCGGCGGGAGAGAGTCGCATTCTCTCCCGCCAACCTGCTGCAGCGGCGGATCCGGGCGCTGCTTGTATTCCTGCTTGCGACTGTCCTGCTGCTTATGGTTCCGGTTGGCTGGGCTGGGACGTCCCGTAGTTTTGTTCCAGCGGTTCCGACCGATTTCCCAACATCATCGCCTGCGGTTGTCATGGAAGCCTCTCCGCAGCTAACAGTAACCGCTGAGGTGTCTACTGCTTGGACGTTCCCGTCTGATATGCTCCCGCGTGTGATGCCGACACCTCACGTGACGCCAGTTGTGATGCCGAGTCCGACAGCGCAACCAACACCACCGACGTCTGCCGCACTTGCACTGCTTAGGAGCAAGCCAGAGCCCCTTCGCCTCACGATTCCTGCGTTGTCACTCAATGCCCCTGTTGTCGCCATTGGTCTTGATCAGCGAACTGGAGAGTTGGCGCTGCAATCGGATGTCACTGTCGTGCAGTGGTACCGACTTGGTCCAGCGCCCGGCCAACCCGGAACAGCGCTGCTTGCTGGTCATCTTGATAGTGCAACTGGACAGCGTGGTGTCTTTGCTGGACTCAGCGCTGCCCGACCAGGCATGGCAGTTTGGGTCGATCTGACTGGAGGACAACGTTTGGTGTTCCGCGTCACGCGGATCCATACGATTTCGGCTTTACAACTCTTTGCCAGCGGTGTCTATACCACCGCGGGTCCGCCACGACTCCTCTTAGTCACCTGTGCCGGATATTGGGATATCCGAAAGCAGCGCTATACGGAAAACCTTATTGTTGAGGCAGAACTGGTTTCTCCTACGTGAAAAGAGCCAAGGCTTTTCCCTTGCGGGTGGGCAACCTGGCCGCTATACTTGTCCCAGTGTCTCGCTCCCGGTTATTGTCCGGGGGTAAAACTATGGCACGCGGGTGAGATGAATGGTCAGCGAGCTTGATGAGGGGCGCATGAGCCAGCAAGCCGTACTTGGAGACAGTGACGTTGCACTTTTTCAGGAACTACTGCGTGATCCGGCCCACGACTATCGGCTGTTCCGATACGGGGATGTCGTTGAGGGCACGATTATGAGCATTCACCCCGACGAGATCCTCGTCGATATCGGGGGTAAGTCTGAGGGGGTCGTGCCGGCGCGTGAATTCTCCACGCTTTCGCCGGAGGAGCTGGCGCAGTTGCGCCCAGGAGACCGAGTACTCGTCTTCGTCATGCAGGCAGAAGATCAGGCCGGCCAAGCCGTACTCTCAATCGACCGCGCACGCCAAGAGAAGAGCTGGCGACGGCTACAGCAACTCTATGAAGCTGGCGAGGTCCTCGAGGCTGAAGTTATTGGACATAACAAGGGTGGCCTGCTGGTCAACCTTGATGGTGTTCGGGGATTTGTTCCGGCTTCGCAGGTTGTAGCTATTCGCGGCGGCGATGAGAGCACCAAGCAGGCCGATATGGCGCGTTTGGTTGGGTCGCGCCTGCGCCTGAAGATCATCGAAATTAACCGACACCGGAATCGGCTCATCCTCTCCGAGCGTCAGGCGATGCAGGAGCAGCGTGACGCTGTCAAGGCGCAACTCATTGAGCGGCTGCGTGAGGGCGATGTACTTCGCGGTCGGGTAACAAGCATCGCTGACTTCGGCGTCTTCGTTGACATTGGCGGTGCTGACGGGCTGGTTCATCTTTCGGAAATTTCCTGGAATCGGGTGAAGCATCCGAGTGAAGTCCTTCAAGTTGGGGACGAAGTTGAGGTTTGCGTCCTCTCAGTCAACCCTGACCAGAAGAAGATTGCGCTGAGCATTCGGCGTACTCAGCCTGAGCCGTGGACGAAAATCGCTGAGTCGTATACGGTTGGGCAGCTTGTCCGCGGTACAGTTACGCAGCTTGCCGCCTTTGGTGCCTTTGCTCAGCTTTCTGATGGTATTGAAGGGTTGATCCACGTTTCTGAACTTGCGGGGTGGCGTGTTGAGCACCCGCGTGAAGTTCTCCATGAAGGTGATGAGGTAATCGTCCGTGTCATCCGAGTTGATGCCACGAGGCGTCGGATTGGCCTGAGCTTACGTCGTGCGCTGGAGGCTGATGATGAAGAAATTGAGGCGGCTTTGGGTCCCGATGGCCTCCGGATTAAACAGGAGTTGCTTGATCGTGGCATCACGCCGTATCCTGTAGATGAAGAATCCGAGCCGGTTGAGGATGAAGCGGACGTCTTAGACGAATTCGAAGAGACGGCTGAGCTCTCACCGGCCGATGATGGCGAGACTGCGTAAGCGATTGCTCGCCAGCTAAGCACACGAACAAGATGATGTTTCCCCCGAGCAATCGGGAGTTGTAACCGGCAGCCCCCAGCCTTTGGCGCGGGGGCTTGCCGCACCTTATTTGGCTGTTCTGCACGCTCTAGAAGGCAGGCAGCGTTTTCAGGTACACTAGAAAGTGCGCGGGTTCCGGCGAGATCAGCCGAAGCAGCGTCCGCGGAAGTTGGACGCCACTTCCTCCGTCAGGAACGCCGCCACGAGTCGTCGAGGGAGCGAGCAATGGCGGACAAATTCGAGAAGTTCACCGAGCGGGCAAAGAAAGTATTGGCGCTGGCCCAGGAGGAAGCGCGTCGCTTCAATCACAATTACATCGGTACTGAGCACATCCTCCTTGGGTTGGTCCGTGAAGGGGATGGCGTCGCAGCTCGTGTTCTCATGAGCTTGGGCGTCCAGCTCCCAAAGGTGCGGAGCGCGGTCGAATTCATTATCGGCCGTGGCGATAGCGCCGTCGTTGGGGAAATTGGGCTGACACCGCGGGCACGCAAGGTTATTGAGCTTGCGGTCGATGAAGCCCGGCGAATGAACCACCATTACATTGGTACCGAGCACCTCTTGCTCGGTTTGGTCCGTGAGGGCGAAGGCATTGCTGCCGGTGTCCTTGAGAGCCTTGGGGTGAGCCTCGAGAAAGTCCGCCAGCAGGTCCTACAGGTGTTGAATCAAGGGGCGGCATATCAGCAGCGAACGCAGCAGACCAAGACGCCCTATCTCGATGCCTTGGGCTTTGACCTGACTGAAGCGGCGCGTCAAGGCAAGCTGGATCCCGTTATTGGCCGCCATGCGGAGATTGAGCGCGTGATGCAGATCCTCTCGCGCCGCACGAAGAACAACCCTGCGTTGATTGGTGAACCGGGCGTTGGGAAGACCGCAATTGTTGAAGGCTTGGCCCAACGCATCGTTGCTGGCGATGTTCCTGAGCCACTTCAAGGCAAGCGCCTTGTTGCACTGGACATCGGAGCCCTGGTTGCCGGCACAAAGTACCGCGGCGAGTTCGAAGAGCGGCTGAAGAAGATTGTTGCCGAAGTGAAAGAATCGGGCACTATCCTCTTCATCGATGAGTTGCACACGCTTGTCGGGGCCGGGGCAGCTGAAGGCGCTGTTGATGCTGCCAATATCCTTAAGCCCGCACTCTCCCGGGGCGAGGTGCAGACAATTGGCGCAACGACCTTGGATGAATATCGCAAGTACATTGAACGTGATGCAGCGCTCGAGCGTCGCTTCCAGCCAGTAATGGTCAACGAGCCGACGGTTGAAGAGACGATCGAGATCTTGCGCGGGATCCGTGAGCGCTACGAGGAACATCACAAGCTCAAGATCTCGGATGAGGCTCTGCGAGCTGCAGCCGTCCTGGCTGCGCGCTATGTGCCTGATCGATTCTTACCCGACAAGGCCATCGACCTTGTCGACGAAGCTGCGTCACGCGTTCGCATGTACCGTTCCGCGTCGCCACCGTCGCTCAAGGAGGCGCGGCGTGGACTTGAATCGCTGCGTCGTGAGCTCGATGCTGCCGTGGCAAGCCAGGAGTTTGAACTTGCTGCCGAGTTGCGAGAACGCGAACGGCAGTTGTTGGCCCGCATTAGCGACCTTGAAGCGCGCTGGCAGCAGGAGCAGGGTCAGGAAGAGCCGCTGGTGACCGAAGAGGACATTGCACAGGTTGTCTCGATGTGGACAGGGATTCCGCTCACGCGGCTAGCGACTGAGGAAAGTGAGCGCCTGCTCCATATGGAAGAGGCGCTGCGTGAGCGTGTCATCGGTCAAGATGAAGCGATTGAGACTCTTGCTCGCGCTGTCCGGCGTGCTCGTGCAGGCTTGAAGGATCCGCGTCGACCGATTGGTAGCTTCATCTTCCTCGGGCCGACAGGGGTTGGCAAGACCTTGCTCGCTCGCGCACTGGCCGAGTTCATGTTCGGTAGCGAAGATGCGCTTATCAAGATCGACATGAGCGAATTTATGGAGCGGCACACGGTTTCGCGCTTGGTTGGTGCGCCGCCGGGCTACATTGGATATGAGGAGGGCGGCCAGCTCACCGAGGCGGTGCGCCGCAAGAGCTACTCAGTCATCCTGTTGGATGAGATTGAGAAGGCGCACCCAGAAGCCTTCAACATGCTGCTCCAGATCATGGAGGACGGAACGCTGACTGATGCGAAAGGGCGCCGCGTCGACTTCCGCAATACGATCCTGATCATGACGTCGAACATCGGCGCGGAGATGATCCAGCGTGAGGGCACGCTTGGGTTCGCTGTTGCTGAGAGCAAAGAGAAGCGCGCGCAGTATGAGTACCAAGTCATGCGCGACAAGGTTCTCAACCAACTCAAGCAGACGTTCCGTCCTGAGTTCCTGAACCGGATCGATGCGGTGATTGTCTTCCATCCGCTCTCGCCTGAGCAGGTGCGTCAGATTGTTGACCTTGAGCTGAAGCGCGTGCGCAAGCAACTTGCTGAACAGGACATCACGCTCGAGGTGACGACAGCAGCGAAGGATCTGCTGGCGGAGCGTGGGTATGATCGACAGTACGGCGCGCGGCCGCTCCGGCGGATTATTCAGAATCTGATCGAAGATCCGCTCGCGGAAGCTTTGCTCCAAGGACGCTTCAAGCCCGGGAGCACAATCGTCATCGACGTCCGGGATGGCCTGCTGTCGATCGAACCGGCTGACGCGCTTACCTCAGTCTCGTAATCCTGTTGGCTTCAGCGCGTGTGGGCGGCTCCAGCCTTGCTGGAGCCGCCTTTTGTTCCCTTCGGTATACTTGCGAACGTGTATTCGGCTATGGAGGTAACTGCCTGTGCCTCGTTCACGACATGATCGCTCGACGCGCTGGGTCTGCCAGCAGTGTGGCTATGAGAGCCCGGGCTTTTATGGACGCTGCCCATCATGTGGGGCATGGAACAGTCTCGTTGAAACGGTGATTGTCGACCGTCCATCATCTTCAAGCGGTCGTCATCGCACGTCTGTCCACGCAGTGCCGTTGGCACACGTGACGAGTGCGGGGGAACGTCGTCTGCCGATTGGCCTTGGGGAGTTTGATCGCGTTCTCGGTGGTGGGCTTGTACCGGGAGCACTGATCTTACTCGGCGGTGATCCGGGCATTGGGAAGTCGACGCTGTTACTTCAGGCTGCTGGGAACGTTGCCAATCGCATCGGCTCCGTACTCTATATCGCAGCCGAAGAGTCGGCGGAGCAAGTAAAACTTCGTGCCGATCGCATCGGGGTTAATGCTGATCAGCTCTATCTCCTGCCTGAAACAAGCTTGACAGCCGCACTCGATGTTGCCCAGACACTGAAGCCGCGAGTCGTCATTGTTGACTCAATTCAGACAGTCTTTGTCGAGGAACTGGCATCATCACCGGGCACGGTGAGTCAGGTTCGCGAATGCACAGCGCGACTGATGCGCTATGCCAAAGAAGCGCACGTCCCGGTATTCCTTGTTGGCCATGTCACAAAAGAAGGAGTCATTGCTGGACCACGAGTGGTCGAGCACATGGTTGATGCGGTGCTCTATCTCGAAGGCGAGCGATTCCATCAGTATCGCGTCTTACGTGCGGTCAAGAACCGGTTTGGTTCAACTGACGAAGTTGGCGTCTTCGAGATGGCTGACCACGGCTTGCAGGAAGTTGGCAATCCGTCTGGAGTCTTTCTTGAACAGCGCTTGCATGATGCTCCCGGCTCTGCAGTGATTGTCACCCTTGAAGGCACGAGGCCAATTCTCATTGAAGTGCAGGCGCTGACAAGTCCGGTTGGATACGCTATGCCGCGTCGCACCGCGACCGGCTTCGATCTCAATCGCCTGCAGTTGTTGGTCGCTGTCTTACAGAAGCGTCTTGGTTATCGGCTCGGTCATCATGACATCTTTGTTAATGTCACCGGTGGTCTGCGCGTGGTTGAGCCTGCTGCGGACCTCGGCGTTGCTGTCGCTATCGCATCAAGCTTCACGGAGCGGCCAGTACGCGATGATACAGTGCTTATTGGAGAAATTGGGTTGTCGGGTGAACTCCGCAGCGTAAGCGGGCTTGACCGGCGACTGCAAGAGGCAGCCAGTCTTGGCTTTCAACGTGCTGTCATACCGCCACTGTCTGAGCGGAATCAGGTGCTCACCAGTCGTTTGCCCCTTACTGTCGTATCAGCCCGGACTGTGGCCGAGGCAATTAGGCTCTCGCTCGCGGAAGCTTCTCCTGCAGTCTCGCTTCAGGATGACGTTGAAGCTGAAGCATAGTCGAGCAGCAGGGTCGCTAAGCGTTCCGCTGCGTCCAGGCGGGCAACATTCCGAGCACGTTCTGCCATTTGAGCTAGCTGCTCAGGCTGGTTCATCATCGTCTGGATCAAGCTAAGGAGCCGCTGTGGTGTGAGGTCCTGCTGCGGTAAGACGAGAGCGCCGCCGGCTTGCTCAAGGATTGCTGCATTGCGTGCTTGCTCATTGCCGGCTGCACCAGGCAATGGAATAAGAATGGCAGGTTTCCCCAGTCCTGCTAGTTCGGCAACCGTGTTTGCTCCTGCTCGACTCACAACCAACGTGGCTGCGGCATAGAGATGTGGGAGCACGTGGCTATCGACGTACTCGACGACCTGGTAGCGCGTAGCAAGCGCAGGAGGCAGCGCGGCGCGTGTTGCGCGAAGACGCGGGTAATCGTGATTTGCTGTGGTTGGCCCACATTGATGGACGACTTGAGTAAAGAGCAGAAGCTCCGGGAGTATCTGCTCGACCGCAAGGTTCAGTGCATGGGCGCCCAGCGAGCCGCCCGTAATGTAAAGCACCGGCAACTGTGGCGTGAACTGGAAGTGCGCAAGCGCTTGTGATGCGTCGCCTGTGAAAAGCTCTGGACGGAGTGGCAACCCGGTTACTGTAGCTTTGTGCGCGAAATGACCGAGCCATTGGACTGTTTGCGGATAGGTCAAGGCAATCTTCCGGACGAATGGGGCAGTAAGCCGAGTTGCGAGACCAACAGTCGCTGTCTGTTCGTGGATGATGGCGGGGATACCAAGGATGCCTGCAGCGATCACCGCTGGCACGCTGACATAACCGCCAGTGCCGAAAACGACATGGGGGCGAAGTCGGCGCAGGAGCACGATTGCTTGGAGCAGTCCAAGGGGGATCTTGACCAGATCGAAAGGCGTTTGCCAGGCGAGGTACCGACGCAGCTTACCAGTGAGAATTGGGTAGAATGGCACGTATTCTTGCTGAGCGATTTGTCGCTCAAGCCCTCGTCCGCTTCCAATCCAGAATACTGAAATATTCAGTGAAAGGCGTTGTCGTAGGACATGCAAGACTGCGACGGCAGGTTGAATGTGTCCTCCGGTTCCGCCCCCAGCAATGACAAGATGGAGTTGCTGTTTTCTACTTTGCATCTCCTTCTCCCCTAGTTCCGGCCTGCAAGCCTAGCATCTTACATGGGGCTTTGCGCTACACTTGAGTGGTACGGCTTGTGCCGACGCTGTTTGGAGCGCATGGACGCAAAGCAGCACGACACTCTACAAGACATAGTTGAGCAGAAGCCAGTGGCAACGCTTCTCTCAGAGCGCCGAGTGCCCGTGTGGGTTGTCGGTGGTATTGCGTTGGGTGTACTTCTGCTCGACCAAATCTCCAAGTCGCTTGTATTGACCTACTTGGGTCCAGCACGTCAGGATGGCCCGGTCCAGATTGTTATCATTCCGCGAGTGCTGCGTCTCATTTACGTTGAGAATACAGGTGCAGCTTTTGGTGTACTTCAAGGACGTAATCCAGCATTGGCCTTTCTTGCCGTTATTGTCGTTGCGATCTTAGCGGTTTGGTTTCGGTCGATCGCAACGACATCACGCTGGGGTGCCTTAGCCCTTGGCTTACAGGTTGGCGGAGCACTCGGGAATGTACTCGATCGCTTTCGCCATGGATTCGTCATTGATTTCATTGATGTTCCACATTGGCCGACCTTCAATCTTGCTGATAGTGCAATTACGGTTGGCGTAATCTTGCTTGCGTTGATCTTGCTGGAACGCGATCTCCGTGCACGTAAGGGATGATGACTACCGATCACGGTGAGTTAAGTCTGCCGATTGAACGATCTACTGTCCGGTTAGTCTTCACGATTGCGCCTGAGGAACAGGGTGAACGGCTTGACCGGCTTATTGCCTCGCGTGTTACCGGCGTGAGTCGAAGCTATGCTCAGCGGTTAATGGAAGAAGGCCGTGTCCGGGTAAACGGTCAGTCTGTGCGCCCTGCGTACCGTGTCAAGCCAGCAGATCAGGTCGAACTTTGCTTGCCCCCACCTGAATCTCCCGATGAGCTCACCCCGGAGTATTTGCCAATCCCGGTGCTCTATGAAGATGATGATGTTCTGGTGTTTGATAAACCGCCGGGGATTGTCACGCATCCTTCTCCTGGACATAAACGCGGTACCCTGGTGAACGCCGTGCGTGCAATCCGACCAGGGTTGCCGTTGTTGCCAAGTATTCGCCCTGGTATTGTCCATCGGCTGGATAAAGACACCTCAGGGTTGATCGTCGTTGCCAAAAATGAGCCGGCTCGCCTTTTCCTTCGCGAACAGTGGCAAACACACCGGGTTGTGAAACGATACCTTGCTCTTGTCCATGGCGTTGTACCGGACGACGAAGCGACAATCGATGCGCCGATTAACCGTGATCCGCGTGATCCAAAGCGTATGGCCGTAGTCGCTGGTGGTCGACCGGCAATCACCCACTTCCGTGTGGCTGAGCGGTTCCTTTCAGCAACGCTTCTCGATGTGACGATTGAGACTGGGCGAACGCATCAGATTCGTGTTCACATGGCATTTATTGGGCATCCTGTTGTTGGTGATGAAATGTACGGGCGTCGGACGTTTATCGTGCCGGTTCCTCGCCAATTTCTCCATGCCTACTATCTACGCTTTACCTTGCCTTCTGGACGACCGATTGAGCTTCAAACACCGCTCCCCTATGATCTCCTCGATGTCCTCAATCGCTTGCGAGCGGCTGAGCAGGTAGAGGAAGGGGAGCGACGCGATGGATCAGCTACGCGCTAAGCAGTGGGTTGAGCAAATCTATGCCACAGCTCTAGCCGCCGTTGACGCAACGCACCTTGTCAAGGCAACGCTCCAGCTCACTGATGATGCACTGTGGGTGCAGGGAGAACGATATCCCCTTATCCCATCGGCGCGGCTTGTCGTCTTAGCGATTGGCAAGGCTTCGCTCGCGATGGCTCGGGGAGCTGAAGCCGCGCTCGGGAAACGGATTACTCACGGTCTGGTCGTGACAAAACGCGGCCTTGTTGAAGAAGTTGGCTCCTTAGCCCATTTCCGTATTTTGGAAGCGGAACACCCAGTTCCCGGGCCTGGGAGTTTCGCGGCAGGGGAGGCTGTGCTCTCAGCAGTCAGCGGGCTGAGGGGAGAAGATCTCGTCGTTGTCTTGCTCTCAGGTGGCGGTTCAGCACTCGTTGAATCACTCTATCCTCCATTGACGCGTGAGGAACTCGCGGTGACCACAGAACTCCTCCTCCGGGCCGGGGCAGATATCTGGCTGCTCAACGCTGTGCGCCGTCGTCTCAGCCGCATTAAAGCTGGCGGTCTTGCCCGGGCAGCGTTGCCGGCACGTGTCATCAACATTATCGTCTCGGATGTTCTTGGTAATCCGTTACCTGTTATTGCCAGTGGACCTACGGTTTCTCCAGAACCTGAAGACAGTGATCCGATTGCGCAGATTCGTGCGCTTGGCGTTTGGGAACACTTACCGCCTGCAGTCCAGCACGCTCTGCTTCGCCCCATTCCGGCTGAACCATTGCCAAATGTCCTAGCCAGCATCATCCTGGCGGACGCACGGACGTTTGCGCTTGCTGCGCAGCGGGCAATTGAACAGATAGGTCTCCCTGCGTACCTTCTTGCTGATCGCTTTACTGGCGAGGCGCGCGAGTTTGCCCGTTTCTGGGCTGCGCTCGCTCGTCATATTCACGACTATCAATCGCCGTGGAACTCCCCCGTGTGCCTTATTGGTGCAGGCGAACTCACCGTGACTGTTCGTGGTCAGGGACGAGGTGGCCGCAATACTGAAATGGCGCTTGCTGCTGCGCTCGAGCTGGCTGGACTTTCCAACATCGTCATCGCAAGCCTTGCGTCGGACGGTGACGATGGCCTGAGTGGAGCGGCGGGCGCTGTCGTCACTGGAGAAACAGTGACAGCACTTCGTGCACACGGTATCGACCCACATCGCGTACTCTGGAACAACGATAGCGCGACTGCCTTAGCACAGGTCGAAGGGTTGCTGCCAAAGCGTGTAACGAACACGAATGTGAATGATCTCTATCTCGCCTTGATTGGTACACCGCCAGCTGACCTTTAGGGCATCAGCATTGTCGTATCAAGTGGCGGCCGTGGGAGCCAGCCCATGCGCTCAAGCATTTCGCGGCCAAGCAAACCAAGCGTAATGCGTGCATTCGGGTCGCTTGCTTCAGGATGATATTCGAATCGAGCCCGTTCAAAGTATTGGACGGTATGACCGTTTTCTGTGAACTCCTCACTGATCGGATAGCCGAAAATGGCCAGTCCACCATGTGTTTCCCAGAAAGTCTTAAATCCGTATGCAAGCGAATGTCCAGTTTCGGGAAAGTAGAGGCGATCGCTCGTGCTCTGGAATGGAGCGATTGGCTGAAATGCGCGGTCTTGCGTTAACTCGACGCCGAGCCGGCCAATCGTGATCCGTTCATTTTCTGGGCGGTCAGCCCGGTATTCAAGCCGCGCGCGCTCAAAGTACTGAACTGTTACTTTTTCTCCAGTGGCTGGATCGGTGATGGTAAACTCTTCACTTAATGGGTAACCAAAAATCTGCTCAGCCCCATGCGCTTGCCAGAACGCCTTAAATCCGGCAGAGACATAGTGTTGCGTTTGCGGGAAATAGACGCGATCAGGGCTCGGCACTGCCGGAGGATCTTGTGGGTCAGTTGGCAAGCGCTGAATCAGCGCAACTGCCTGGACACGTGATTGCCCAGTGGGAAGGCCAGCAATCCACGCAATCGTTGTTGGGTTCACCGCTGGGGTTGTTACGTCTTGCGAGCGTGCAATGGCAAATTCTTGCTTTGCCTCAATGTCGTAGGCATAGATGCCGGCTAAACCAGAGCGCCAATCTTCCCAGACAACCCGCTTTCCGTCAGTTGCTGCTACCCCAATGAAATGGTCTTGACTCAGCACGCGTTCTTCGTGGCTCTGGATATTCCGGAGTACCAACTGGGGCGTGCTGCTCTGTGGTTGCCAGCGTAAGAAAATGAGCCAATCGCCAGCAAGATGAGGGTATTCTTCGTCCAGGGAACCTTGGGTCAAGAATGTTTGAGTGCGTGTAGAAAGATCGTAAAGCACCAGTTTCCAGTGATCCTGTTGATATTCCTGCCAGACGATACGGGTGCCACTGATCGTTGGATAGCCGTGGTTTTGATCACTGCTACTTAGCTGCATTGGCTGGTTATCGCTGAGCCGACGGGCGAAGATTTGCCACGTCCCGTTGATGCGCTGTCTCCACACGACAATATCGCCATCGATGGCTGGTTGATCGACTTCAGCGGGGGCTGAGGTGATTGTCAGGCGTTGACCTTGGCCCAAATCGATGCCAACGATCTGTCGTTGTGTCGACTCCTTGCCACTTACCCATACAATCCTTGAACCGGAGACTGCTGGGGCTGTGCGATAGCCGGGAGTTGGATCAGGCCGAAACTCTCGATTATCGGTGAGGTCGTAGGCGTAAATATCTGGGGTTCCCGAGCGCCAGTCCTCCCAAACGAGTAAGGTTGAACTCATTGCCAGACCGCGGATCTGCTGGCCAACTGAGGATGTTAGCGATGGCTCGATACGATATGGGAGTGTCGCAGCAGAGACATGGAGAGTCCAGATCGGAGCAGTAAGGAGAAGGCTGAACAGAAACAGAACTCGAGAAAGCCGCTTGGTCTGTCTTTGCATGTGCCCCTTCCTTGACTCGCTTGTCCCGTGCGAGTATAGCGCAGTCAAGGGTGATGCCTTTCGTAGAGGAGGAGGGCACGATGGCCGTGCCTTTGGTACTTGACGTTGATACTGGTGTCGACGACGCGTTAGCGCTCGCACTTGCCTCTCGGCTTCCATCGATCCAACTCATCGGCGTCACGACGGTTGCGGGGAACGTCGATTGCCCACAGGCGACGAGTAACACACGGAAGGTTCTAACCGCAATCGGGGCGCAGGATATTGTCGTTGTGCCGGGCGCTACGCGCCCTTTACTCCGTCCTCACCGTGATGCTCGCTACTTTCACGGCCCCAATGGCTTAGGGGGCGGTGAACTTCCTGAAGGCAAGAACCCAATCAGTGATTTGCCAGCGCCAGCATGGCTTATTCAGCAAGCGCGCATCTATGCGGGCGAGCTTGTGCTCGTGTGCGTTGCGCCACTGACCAACCTGGCTATGGCGCTTTTGCTCGAACCGTCACTGCCGCAGTTGCTTCACCGCGTTGTTGTCATGGGCGGGGCCTTCACCGTTGCCGGTAATGTCACGCCATTTGCTGAGTTTAATTTATGGGAGGATCCTGAGGCGGCTGCGATCGTGGCGCAAAGTTCTTTGCCGCTCACATTTGTTGGCCTTGACGTTACAGCGCACGTGACACTCAGTCGGGAACAGTGGGAATATGCTCGGCGAGCAGACCATGCTGAAGCACGCTTGCTGGCCGAAATTGGGCAGTGGGCTTTTGAATCACTTGGACTTTCATCCTTTGCACTCCACGATCCACTTGCCCTGGCGGTAGCCTTTGATTCATCGTTGGTTGGAGTAGAGCAGTCTGCTGTTTGGGTTGATACCAGCCCGGTTTCACCAGGGCGAACGTTCCTCATTGCTGCTTCCTCCTCACTCCCTGCGCACCTCATTGCCCTGGATGTCGATCGCGACCGCTTTTCCGCGCTGTTCTGCGAAGCGCTTGGATTGCCGCTGGCGCAGTGAAATGCTCGTGCCTTTGTGCCTGGTAGATCTCCGGGTCATAATGGAAAGTACGGAGCATGTCGCGCAATATCGCTGAGCGGACTATGGAGGCGGCGATGACGAGTGAAAATGACGTCCGTGAGGTTCCTGCATTACAAGACGTAGACTTGCTTGGGCGACTTACCCAGTACTTCGATACGCTTCAGCAACATCTGCGTGCTGGGCATGGCTGGTTTATCTTCAATGCCCGAGGGACTCGTGGTGCACGAATTGTTGGCTTCATTCTGAGCCGTTTGGCCGATTATCAACCGCTTGTGACGTATTACTATGTCCCTTGGCGAGATTTTGCCTTGAACGCCTATATGGTTGAGGTCGAGTTACATGCAATGGCAGAGCATGGCCAGGCGTTGCAGGGGAGAGTCAAACAAGAGTATGACATTGCCACGCGCGTCTCTCGCGATAGCATGACGCGAATGATCGTGTCAGACTTGCTCATTGTTGCCGGCGTCTTCCCACACCACCGGCATGAGCTTCAGTTCTTGGATCAGGCAGTTGAGCGACGCTATGCGCAGCGACTCTCGACGATCTTGATTACGCCCTTGCAACCGCATGAGCTTGCTCGGCAAATGGACGAACTTGCACCAGAAGCGCACTATTGGGATCGCCTTTTCACGCGGATGTATGAGCGCAGTCTTATTGCCATGTAGGTGCTAGAATTGTCGCTCAATTGCATGTTGGGCGAGCGCCTCGAGCATCGCTCGTGCTTCTCCGTCGGGCAGTCGGGAGAGTAGCTGTCGTGCGTCCTCGATATAGTGAACAGCAAATTGCCAGGCTTGCTCGAGGACGCCTGATGTGCGAATTGCCTGCACGGCTGTGGCGAGTGCTTCAGCTGATTCCGCTCCTTCACTGACGATTCGACTCACCAGTGCTCGTTCGGCTGCCGTCCCACGCTCCTGCTGTAGGAACAGCATGGTCGGCAGTGTCACTGTACCTTGGCGGAGGTCATGGCCGGCAGGTTTGCCCAAGCGTGTCGAATCTTCTCGCAGGTCAAGGATGTCGTCGATGATTTGATACGCCATCCCGAGGCAGCTTCCGAATTCGCGCAACGTTGCAATCTGGTCGTCTGTTGCCTCACCAAGGATTGCCCCGATTTCGGCTGAGCTCGCGAAAAGCGCCGCGGTTTTGCCATAGATGCGCCGTTGATAGTCATCGAGAGTGACATCGGTTGAATGTGCGGCAAAAATTTCGCGTAGTTGGCCGTCGCAAATGCTGCCGAGACAGCTGGCAAACACGGCAAGCACGCGCGGATTCATCGTTGACGCGGCTAACATCGCTGATCGTGCGAACATATAGTCACCAACGAGGATGACAACCTCGGGATCAAGGAGCGCGTTCAAAGTCGGTTTGCCTCGCCGGGTTTCCGCGTGGTCAATTGAATCATCATGAATCAGTGAGGCTGTGTGCAGGAGTTCAATTCCGGCAGCTGCTGGGACAAGGCGGTCAAGGTCATACCGAAATGGCTTCGCTGCGAGAAGCAGTAAGAGAG
Source organism: Thermorudis peleae (assembly GCF_000744775.1). Lineage (NCBI taxonomy): Bacteria > Pseudomonadati > Thermomicrobiota > Thermomicrobia > Thermorudis > Thermorudis peleae. The sequence goes on from NZ_JQMP01000003.1 coordinate 1,063,747, forward strand.
GGCGAAGGCGCTTTCCCCCAGCAGCAACTAACTCACGTAAAACATCGCCGACGAGGGGGTATTCGACGACAGTTTCGGCCAAGAGCCGCTCCTCGACCCGCCGAAGGTCGGGTTGCATCCGCTCGAGGACTGTTGTGAACTCCAAGGGGCCCCCAGTGCTCTGAATCCGCCGAGCTGTCCGTGCAGCCACCGCGTTCCGCTCTCTTTGCAGGCGATTATACCTTGTTCGCTGTTATCCCCTTGCTGTGAAGCGATGCTTGTCATCTCCCGCAATATGATCGCTGGGCTATGGCATACTGGCCCGTGGTACTGGTGGAAGTGTGGGAAGGGATGGTTCAAACCCGTCGTCAACCAAGGTATATCCAAACGCCGTTTGGCTTACGGCCACGTCGGCGTCGCTGGCCTTGGCTGAGCTGGCGTATGAGTATCGCGAGTATTTTACTTCCATTACTGCTCGCGGGGGCCTCGCTCGCGTATCTCTCTTACCAACGTAATCATGTCAGTATTACGGCCCTTGATGCAGCAACTCGCAAACCACTGCAACACGCTGAGTTGATCTTTGCTGATGGTACAGTGCGGTCATTTTCTGGCTCGGTGCGACTCTCGATACGGCGGCCGACCATTGTGCACCTTCATTGCGCTGATTGCATTCCTCAGACGATAACGCTTGAGCCAGGTCGTCAGTATGTACTCCAGCTGGTACATGCAGTCCTTCGCGGAACAGTGGTTGATCGATCAACGCAGAAGCCAATCCCAGGTGTCCATGTTGTTGCTCTCGTTGGTGGCCAAGAGGTGGCTGGGACAACAACTGCTGCTGATGGCACCTATATCCTCCAGCCAGTGCCTGCCAATGCCACGATCGTCTTTCAACACGGCGATTATGCTCAAGTTGAAGTACGACGTGCCGTTCAACCGGTCATTGATGTTGCGCTTCGCCCCGATAGTGTACGCGGCCAGATTCAGGATTCCTCTGGGAAACCAGTTGCTGGTGCACTTGTTGCGGCGTCTGGTGGAGTCACAACGATAACAGCTCACGATGGCTCGTTTGTGTTAAAAGGCGTGCCTGAGACAGGACTCCTCCTTGTAAAGGCGCCAGGTTTTCAGGTGAAGACACTCACATTACCTCTCGCCAGTCCCCTTGAGCTCAAGCTTGCACCGCTTTCGGTGCGGGCCATTTATCTTAACGCTGATGTCTTAAGCCATCCTGAAGCACTTCAGGAACGTCTTGCTTGGCTTCCCGGAAGCCTTGTGAACGCTGTCGTGCTTGATTTAAAGGACAGCACAGGCCATGTTTTTTATGACAGTCACGTGGCACTTGCTCGCCAGATCGGAGCCGTTGATCCGCGTTACGATCCGAAGCAGCTGGTCGCCCAGTTGAAACACCAAGGGATCTACACGATTGGTCGAATTGTCGTCTTTGAAGATCCCGTTCTGGCAGCTGCCCATCCCGAATGGGCTGTGCGCAATCGGAAAACCGGTGGGGTGTGGCAAACCTGGACTGATGTGGCCTGGATGAACGCGAATCAGCCTGAGGTTTGGGACTATAACATTGCGTTAGCTGTTGAAGCTGCAGGCTTTGGCTTTGATGAAATTCAGTTTGATTATGTGCGGTTCCCTAGCGATGGCCCACTGAACGACGCTGATTTTGGCATGCCTTCGACGATGGAATCACGGGTCGCGGCCATTCGCTCGTTCCTGCATCGAGCGCATCTCGCCCTTGCACCTACACCGACGGTGCTTGCTGCCGACGTGTTTGGCCTCACCGTCTGGGCCGAGGATGATAGTGGCATTGGGCAACAGCTCGAGGCGCTGCTGCCTGAAGTCGACTATCTTTGCCCGATGATTTACCCTTCGCACTTCGCGGCTGGATCAATGGGCTTTGCAATCCCGAATGATCATCCCTATGAAGTCATTCTCTGGAGCCTCCAGCGCGGAGCGAAGCGAGCTGAAACAGCTGCAGCAAAATTACGGCCCTGGCTCCAGGACTTTTCCTATGGACCGGGGATCGATTACGGACCAAACGAGGTGAAGGCCCAGATTCAAGCTGTACAGGATGCTGGTGGAACGTCCTGGCTACTCTGGAACGCCGATAGCGTGTACCATCAGGAAGCACTACAAAACGGAGGGGCTGGGGTGCACTAGCGCATGACACGGCATGTCGAGCAAACACCAACTGCCCAGCAATCAGTGACAACGGTACCGCAGGCGGTACCAAGCCTCTGGATTGACCTTCTTCGGTCTTTGCGGCCTCGCCAGTGGGTGAAGAACGCAGTAGTCTTTGCTCCGTTGGTCTTTGGTGCACAGCTAACCCATTTCTCGGCTTGCCTCCGTGCTGTATTGGCCGCGGGGGCATTTTGTGCCGTTGGAAGTGCGGTCTATCTTTACAATGATTGGCATGATGCTGAAGCAGATCGGGCACACCCGTTGAAGCGTTTCCGTCCAATCGCTGCTGGTCGATTACGTGGGCGAGTTGTCTGGAGCACCTTCGTGGTGCTGTTGTTGCTTGGCGCAGTGCTCGCCATCGTCGTCAATGTTTCTCTCCTCCTTGTTCTCGCTGCTTATCTCCTCTTGATGGTGACCTATACCCGATGGTTGAAACATGTCGTGCTCATTGATGTGTTAGTGATCGCTGGAGGGTTTGTATTACGTGCTGTTGGCGGCGGCGTTGCCGTTTCGGTACCCATGTCTCCCTGGCTCTACATGTGCACTGTGCTCTTAGCGTTGTTTCTGGGCTTTGCGAAGCGCCGCCATGAACTTGTGTTACTTGATCTGGCCGCAACCAACCATCGACCGATTCTCGATGATTATCCTGTTGCGTTACTGGATGCCTTGCTGACGGTAACTGCTGCCGCAACCATTATGGCGTATTCACTCTATACTTTCTCAGCGCCTAATCTGCCGTCTAACCACGCTATGATGCTCACGATCCCATTTGTTCTGTATGGGCTCTTCCGCTATCTCTATCTTGTCTATCGACGTGAGAGCGGTGGGGTCCCGGAACAGGTGCTGTTGAACGATCTCCCGTTACTGATCAGCATTGTTCTCTGGGGGCTTGCAGCGCTTATAGTACTTTATGCTCCATCCTTGCTATAACTCGCCGCAATGTTATTTGTATGAGTTGTTGCAAGGATGCGCGGATGGCGGTATACTCATCAATGCCGGTCAACACCGAGCGTTTTGGCTCAGTTGGCTGACCGGTAGGGTGGAGGTCGGGAATGCTCATCATCCGACGGCAGCAACAGCAGGACGCAGGGCGAGCTGTCCGGGAGGTCGCGGAATTCTTTGAATCCTGGATTATTGGCTTTCGCCCGCTCTATCGCTCGCAGAGCGGTGTTTGGCGTCCACCGACTGAGGTCTATGAGGATGACCGTGGTCTTGTCATCCGCGTCGAAATTGCTGGTGTGCGTGAAGAAGATATCAGTGTCGTGATTGACGATACCGTCCTGCGTATTTCTGGGGTGCGCCGGCCACGTGAAAGTGGCCAGAGACGAACCTATTACGAAATGGGCATTTTCTATGGTCCATTTGCTACAGAAGTGCTCCTGCCTTTTGCGATAGAACTTGATGCGGTCGATGCAATGTACGATCAGGGCTTCCTCGAAGTCGTGCTCCCGCGTGTGCGCACGACTCGTGTTGTGCCCTTACGCATAACAGACTCGACCGCACAGGAGGGGACGAACGAATGACAGAGTATGAACGCTTCAATGAAGAGCCTGAGCCCACCATGGGTGAAGGGCTGGGCCAGGATCCTGAACCTGGTGACCTGAGCGAATCAGCAACGCAGCCAGAGCGCTATATCCTGCCGATCCTTCCACTGCGGAACACGGTGGTCTTTCCGATGACGGTTGTGCCTCTTGCGGCAGGACAACCACGGTCGCTGCGGTTGATTGATGATGTCGCTTCGGGCGATCGCACGGTTGGACTCGTGCTGCAAAAGGACCCAAAGAAGGAAGGTGCTGGTCCCGGCGAGGTCTATACGGTTGGGACGGTTGCTAGCATCCATCAGATGATGCGCGTGCCAGACGGAACGGTGCGCCTTGCGGTGCAGGGCATGCGGCGCATGCGCATCGTCGAGTGGGTTGCTGAGGAGCCCTATCTTAAGGCACTTGTTGAGGACTATCCCGAGACTGTCGAAGACACCATCGAAGTCAAGGCGCTCATGCGCACGACGCTGGAATTGTTCCAGCGGCTGGTCTCGCTCGTATCGAACTTGCCCGAAGAGCTCGTTACGGCTGCTCTGAACATCGATGATCCGCTCCATCTCGTCTACCTCGTTGCTTCCAATCTGCGGATGGAGCCGGAGGAGCGACAGCAGCTCCTTGAGCTGGACAGTGCGCGTGAAAAGTTGCTGCGACTCAATGCCTTCATGAGCCGCGAACTTGATCTCCTGGAATTGGGTAAGAAGATCCAAAGCGAAGTCCAGGAGGAGATGGCGCGCACGCAGCGCGAGTACTACTTGCGCGAGCAACTCAAGGCTATTCAGCGCGAGTTGGGCGAGACGAGTGAGCAAGAGGCGGAGATCAACGAGTTACGGGCTAAGATTGAACAGTCCGGTATGCCTGAAGAGGCCCGCCGGGAAGCTATGCGCGAGCTTGATCGCCTCCAGCGCTTGCCCCCGGCTGCAGCAGAGTACGGCGTCATTCGAACCTATCTTGATTGGCTGGTTTCCCTGCCGTGGAACAAGAGCACGGAAGGGGAGATCGATATTGCGAAGGCGCGACAGATTCTCGACGAGGATCATTATGACCTCGAGAAGATCAAGGAGCGAATCCTGGAGTACCTCGCCGTTCGTCGCCTTCGCAAGGAACGCGGTGAGACGGAAGGCGAGCCAGCGCGCGAGCCGATTTTGTGCTTTGTTGGGCCTCCAGGCGTCGGCAAGACAAGCCTCGCTCAATCTATCGCCCGGGCGTTGGGACGAGCGTTCACGCGTATGTCGCTCGGCGGCGTTCACGATGAGGCTGAGATTCGTGGGCATCGCCGGACGTACATCGGTGCCATGCCCGGCCGGATTATTCAGGCAATTCGCCGTGCTGGAACCAATGATCCCGTCTTTGTCCTTGACGAGATCGATAAGGTTGGTGCCGATTGGCGTGGTGATCCAGCTTCAGCGTTACTCGAAGTTCTTGATCCGGAGCAGAACCATAGCTTCCGCGATCACTATCTCGATGTACCGTTTGATCTGTCGAAGGTAATGTTTATCGCGACAGCAAACGTACTCGACACGATTCCAGCGCCGCTTCGCGACCGTATGGAGATTCTGACCCTCTCGGGATATACCGATGAGGAAAAGCTCCAGATTGCGCGCCGTTATCTCATTCCGAAGCAATTCCGACGCCATGTGCTGAATCCCGAGGACTTCGAGGTGACTGATGAGGCGATCCTCGAAATCATTCAGCACTACACCCGTGAGGCAGGCGTGCGCAACCTGGAGCGTGAAATTGCTAGCATTGCGCGCAAGCTTGCCACACGCATTGCTGAGGGCAAGGAAGTGCCTCGCGTCATCACGCCGGAGGAGGTCCATCAGTTCCTTGGCAAGCGTCGCTTCTACTATGAAGAACTGTCAGAGCGCACTGCGCAGCCAGGGGTGGCGATTGGTGTCGGCGTGACGCCGGTCGGTGGCGATATCATGTTCATTGAAGCAACGCGTATGCCTGGTCGTGGCAATCTGACGATCACCGGTCAGCTCGGTGAAGTAATGCGCGAGTCAGCCCAGGCGGCCCTAAGCTTCGTGCGTTCGCATGCACAAGCCTTTGGGATTGATCCTGATTTCATGAAGGATACGGACATTCATATTCACGTCCCAGCAGGGGCAATTCCCAAGGATGGCCCGTCCGCTGGGGTGACGATTGTGACAGCACTTGTGTCGCTGCTCACTGGTATTCCAGTGCGCTCGGATGTCGCGATGACTGGTGAGATCACGCTGCGTGGGCAGGTGCTGCCCGTTGGGGGCATTAAGGAAAAGGCGCTTGCGGCGCAGCGCGCTGGGATCAAGACCTTCATCTTGCCGAAGCGCAACGAATTAGATTTGGATGAGCTTCCGTCAGCGCTGCGTGAGAACATGCGCTTTGTCCTCGTTGATCGCATCGAGGACGTGTTGCGGGAGGCGATGCCGGAGGAGTTCCAGCAGCGACTTGCTGAAGCTGCGCACGCTGGCGGCGAGCGCCGCGAGGTCGGTGAACCGATTGCAGCGGCAAGTGAAGATCGGCGGTAGCGGGTAGGTTACTGTCTTCCTACAGCGCCCAGACTATTCTTCATGGTCTGGGCGCTGCGTTTTTCTACACCGCGAAGCGCTAGACGATGCACTGATGATTCATGATGATGAGGGCGTGCTGATAGTACGTGCGAGCTGAGCAGTTCGGGCCGCCTCAACGAAGGCGGCAAAGAGAGCTCGATGCTCGGGGTGTGCCTCGACCATCAGTTCAGGGTGCCACTGCACCCCAATGACAAACTGCGCACTTGGCAACTCAAGTCCTTCGATAATCCCGTCGTCTGCACGGCCACTCACGATCAGCCCTGCTCCAGGCTGACGCACGGCTTGGTGATGGAAGGAGTTAACCCAGACTGTTGTTGAGCCATAGATCGACGCGAGAAGACTGCCCTCGGCGAGATGAACTGCATGGCTTGGCTCATCCCCAGGGACACCCTGCTCGTGTTGCTGGTGGGCAAGCGAAGAAGCGATCATCGATGGGATATCTTGGTAGAGTGTGCCGCCGAAGGCGACATTCAGTACCTGACAGCCACGGCAGATGCCCAGAATTGGCAGTTCGCGTGCGAGTGCCGCGCGTACAAGTTGGAGTTCAAGCTCGTCGCGTCCTGAGTGGATCCCGTAGGTCGTGGGATGAATCGTCTCTTCGCCATAGCGATGTGGTGCGATGTCTGCACCACCGGAGAGGAGAATGCCATCGACGTGATCCAGGAGCGAGCCGGTCGCGAGCGTCGGAAGCGGTGGCAACAAGATCGGCTCGCCTCCAGCTGCAGCTATGGCGTGAGCATACGCGGCCGTAAGCGTATAGCGTTCATACGGTTGCTTTGGTGGCTCGGGGGCGAGTAAACTAACAGTAATGCCGATAAGCGGCATGGCAACACTCCTTTCGTTGCCAGGATAAAGCAGAACGAGCAAAAAGGACAGGGGGCAGGGCAGGATGCCACGAAAGTGGTGGCTTTGGCAGATACCGTATATCGGTGCGGTGCTCATGGCGATTGGGCTGCGTCTCAGTGGCCATGCTTCTTGGGGAGCGGCAGCGGCGATGATTGGGGCGCTGTTTGTGTACGGCGTGGTGGAACGTCGTCGTGCACGTCATGCGCTCCTCCATGAGCAAAGCTGTGAGCATTGAGCGCTGTTGCTCTTGACGTGTGTCGGCGTGGTGGGTATACTATCCGATGCGTTTGGGAAGCCGGCGCATGAAGCTGGCTGGACCCGGCACCTTGACAACTGAGGCGTAGTCGAGTGCCCTGGCGAATGCCAAGCCGCTGCCTCAGGCGGATGAAAGACGCGAACGTGCTGCATAGGTAATCCATGCAGTTCTGGTTGAGGTGGTGGAGAGTTTGATCCTGGCTCAGGGACAACGCTGGCGGCGTGCCTAATGCATGCAAGTCGGACGGGAGCCGCGGAAGCGGTCGACCGTGGCGGACGGGTGCGGAACACGTGGGGAACCTGCCCTGGCGTGGGGGACAACCCTGGGAAACTGGGGCTAATCCCGCATACGCTCCTCTGGTGGTAGGCTAGGGGAGGAAAGGCCGGATGGTCGCGCTGGGAGGGCCCTGCGGCCTATCAGCTAGACGGTGTGGTAACGGCGCACCGTGGCGATGACGGGTCGCTGGTCTGAGAGGACGGCCAGCCACACGGGGACTGGGACACGGCCCCGACTCCTACGGGAGGCAGCAGCAGGGAATCTTCCGCAATGGGGGCAACCCTGACGGAGCGACGCCGCGTGGAGGACGACGCCCTGCGGGGTGTAAACTCCTGTTCGGGGGGACGAAGGCAGTGACGGTACCCTCGGAGCAAGCCCCGGCTAACTCCGTGCCAGCAGCCGCGGTAAGACGGAGGGGGCGAGCGTTGCCCGGAGTCACTGGGCGTAAAGGGCGCGTAGGCGGCTGGGCGCGCCGCGCGTGAAAGCCCCCGGCTCAACCGGGGAGGGTCGCGCGGGACGGTCTGGCTCGAGGGCGGGAGAGGCGGGTGGAATTCCCGGTGTAGCGGTGAAATGCGTAGAGCTCGGGAGGAACACCGGTGGCGAAGGCGGCCCGCTGGCCCGTACCTGACGCTGAGGCGCGAAGGCGTGGGGAGCGAACCGGATTAGATACCCGGGTAGTCCACGCAGTCAACGATGCGGGCGAGGTGTGGGGCGTGTTGACCCGCTCTGTGCCGGCGCTCACGCAGTAAGCCCGCCGCCTGGGGAGTACGGCCGCAAGGCTAAAACTCAAAGGAATTGACGGGGGCCCGCACAAGCAGCGGAGCGTGTGGTTTAATTCGACGCAACGCGCAGAACCTTACCAGGGCTTGACATGGCCTCGGACCTGGCGGAAACGCTGGGGTGCCCTGCTTGCAGGGAGCGAGGTCACAGGTGCTGCATGGCTGTCGTCAGCTCGTGCCGTGAGGTGTTGGGTTAAGTCCCGCAACGAGCGCAACCCTCGGGGCCAGTTACGCGGGTGTCTGGCCCGACTGCCGGGCGCAACCCGGAGGAAGGAGGGGATGACGTCAAGTCCGCATGGCCCTGACGCCCTGGGCGACACACACGCTACAGTGGCCGGGACAATGGGCGGCCAAGGGGCGACCTGGAGCCAATCCCGCAAACCCGGCCGTGGTGGGGATCGCAGGCTGCAACCCGCCTGCGTGAACGCGGAGTTGCTAGTAACCGCCGGTCAGCCATACGGCGGTGAATACGTTCCCGGGCCTTGTACACACCGCCCGTCACGTCACGAAAGCCGGCTCCACCTGAAGCCGGTGGGCTAACCCACGGAAGTGGGGGGCAGCCGTCGAGGGTGGGGCGGGTGATTGGGACGAAGTCGTAACAAGGTAGCCGTACCGGAAGGTGCGGCTGGATCACCTCCTTTCTAGGGAGCTGGGTGGATGCTCAGCTTCTGGGTCAACCGGTGTGGTGCAGGTGCGGGTTGCACTGGGACGGGGTGGCGGTGGTCGCGTGGGGGCCTGAGGAAGCCGGCGGGGATGCCGGTGGAGGGTCTGCCCCAGGACCACTCATCACGCCGGAGTCGTCACACCGTCGTGCCTCGCCTGAGGCAGCGGTTGTGCACTCGGCTACGCGTCAGGTGTCAAGGGCCATGGGCGTTTAGCTCAGGTGGTTAGAGCACACCCCTGATAAGGGTGAGGTCCCTGGTTCGAGTCCAGGAACGCCCACTGGGCCAAGACGGGGCTGTAGCTTAGCTGGGAGAGCGCCGCCTTTGCACGGCGGAGGTCAGGGGTTCGAGTCCCCTCAGCTCCACCTTGGCTCTGGCACGTTACCAAGTGATGTGGGAAGCAGACGAACGTCCTGTCGCACGGTAGCCGGGCTTGGATCGATCTGGCAGTGTTGACCAGATCGGCGCGCAAAAACCCAGGACGAGGGACTGGGTGAGGAGGGCGCGTGGTGGATGCCTTGGCGGCTGGGGCCGAGGAAGGACGCGGCCGAGCGGCGAAACGCCCCGGGGAGCTGCGGGCGAGCGGAGATCCGGGGGTATCCGAATGGGGCAACCTGCCCAGGCGAGGAGTCTGGGCGCCTCCACGGTGGTGGAGGAGGGCACCGGGGGAAGTGAAACATCTCAGTACCCCGAGGAAGCGAGAGGCAGGCCCGGAGTAGTGGCGAGCGAAACGGGCAGAGCCCAAACCGCACGAGCTAGGTGGCCCGCTGGCCGGAAGCTGGTGCGGGGTTGTGCGGCCCATCGGGCTTGGGCAGCGGACCGAGCACGGAGTGAGCAACCGCTGGGCTAGCCGAACGCGGCTGGAAGGCGCGACCGGAGAGGGTGAGAGTCCCGTAGGCGGTGGCGCAGCGGCTCCGGGATGGGTGCGCGAGTACTGCCGGGCACGAGGACCCCGGCAGGAAGCAGGGGAGACCACTCTCCAAGGCTCAGCACCCCAGCCGACCGATAGTGGACGAGTACCGTGAGGGACCGGTGAAAAGGACCCCGGCGAGGGGGGTGAAAGAGCGCCTGAAACCACGCGCCCCCAGGCGGTCGGAGCCTGTGGTGAGCAGGTGACGGCGTGCCTATTGGAGCATGAGCCGGCGAGTGGCCGTTCGTGGCGAGGCGAAGGGAGGGGCACCCGAAGCCGGAGCGCAAGCGAGTCCGCAGAGGGCGCAGAGTCGCGGGCGGCCGACCCGAAACCGGGCGAGCTACCCCTGGCCAGGCTGAAGCGCTGGGAAGACCGGCGTGGAGGGCCGAACCGGTGTCCGTGGCAAAGGGCTCGGAGGAGCTGGGGGTAGGGGTGAAATGCCAAGCGAGCTCGGAGATAGCTGGTTCTCCCCGAAATGGCTTGAGGGTCAGCCTTGGCGGGCAAGCCATGGCGGTAGGGCGCTGGTGCGGTGCGGGGGCGCGGAGCCTACCAAGCCGCGTCAATCGCCGAAGGTCATGGCTGGAGCGCCGGGAGTGAGACTTGGGGCGACAAGGTCCTGGGTCGAGAGGGGAACAGCCCAGACCGCCGGCTAAGGTCCCGAAGGTGGGCTGAGTGGGCAAGGAGGTGCGGGCGCGCAGACAGCCAGGAGGTTGGCTTAGAAGCAGCCATCCTTGAAAGAGTGCGTAACAGCTCACTGGTCGAGTGCCCGTGCGCCGACAATGGAACGGGGCGAAGCCCACCACCGAAGCCGCGGGCTGCAGGGCGTGGTGCGCTGCAGCGGTAGGGGAGCGTCGGCGTCAGCGGGGAAGGTGCGGTGGGAACCGTGCTGGAGCGGCGCCGAGTGCGAATGCCGGCACGAGTAGCGTGAGCGGACGGTGAGAATCCGTCCCACCGGAAGCCGAAGGGTTCCGCAGCGATGCTCGTCAGCTGCGGGTGAGGCGGGCCTCAGCTGAGGGCAGGAGCCGTAGGCGAGGGACAGCCGGTGAAGATTCCGGCCCCGCAGCAGGTCCGGTTGGAGCGGCGGGGGGACGCAGTGCGAAGCGTCCGGCGGCCGCAGGGGCCGTCGAAGCGGGGTAGGGGGCCACCTGAGGGAAAGCCCGGGTGGCGGGACCCTGAGCCGCGAGGGCGAGGGGAGGGAGCGATCCCTCCACCGAGCGGGCGTGGGGCGCTGCCGCGAAAAGCCTCGCCGTGAGGGCCTGGTGCGTCCGTACCGCAAACCGACACGGGTCGGCTGGTCGAGGAGACCGAGGTGGGCGGGTGAGCCCCCGTCAAGGAACTCGGCAAGTTGCCCCCGTAACTTCGGGAGAAGGGGGGCCCCGGTAGGGTGAGGAGCCCGAGGGGGTTGCAGCGAAGGGGCCCAGGCGACTGTTTACCAAAAACACAGGTCTCGGCGAAGGCGGAAAGCCGACGTATCGGGGCTGACGCCTGCCCAGTGCCGGAAGGTGAACCGGAGGGGTGATGAGCCCCGAAGGGAAGCCCCGGTGAACGGCGGCCGTAACTCTGACGGTCCTAAGGTAGCGAAATTCCTTGTCGGGTAAGTTCCGACCCGCACGAAAGGCGTCACGACCTGGGCGCTGTCTCGACGGGGGGCCCGGTGAAACTGCAGAGTCCGTGCAGATGCGGACGACCCGCGGCGGGACAAAAAGACCCCGTGGAGCTTGACTCCAGCTTGCCATCGCGTGCGGGCCGGGCCTGTGCAGGATAGGTGGGAGGCGGAGAAGCGGGGCCGCCAGGTCCCGTGGAGCCGGCGGTGAGATACCACCCTGGCCGGGCCGGCGCGCTCACCCAGGCGGCGGGAGCGCCGCTGGGGACGGTGGCTGGTGGGGAGTTTGACTGGGGCGGTCGCCTCCTAAAGGGTAACGGAGGCGCCCAATGGTCCCCTCAGGCCGGAGGGCAATCGGCCGGAGCGTGCAAGGGCAGCAAGGGGGCTTGACTGCGAGGGAGACACCCCGAGCAGGGCCGAAAGGCGGGCCTAGTGACCCCATGGCGCCGGGTGGAAGGGCCATGGAGCAACGGATAAAAGCTACCCCGGGGATAACAGGCTGATCGGGCCCGAGAGTTCCCATCGACGGCCCGGTTTGGCACCTCGATGTCGGCTCGTCGCATCCTGGGGCTGGAGGAGGTCCCAAGGGTTGGGCTGTTCGCCCATTAAAGCGGCACGCGAGCTGGGTTCAGAACGTCGTGAGACAGTTCGGTCTCTATCCGCCGCGGGCGCGGGACGGTTGCGGGGGGCTGGCCCTAGTACGAGAGGACCGGGCTGGACGGACCGCTGGTGTGCCAGTTGTCGGCCGACCGGCAGCGCTGGGTAGCCAGGTCCGGCAGGGATAACCGCTGACGGCATCTAAGCGGGAAGCCTGCCCCAAGATGAGCCGTCCCATCCCATACGGGAGTAAGGCCCCGGGGAGATGACCCGGTAGCGAGGCGGCAGGTGGACGGCGGGTAACCGACCGGAGCTGAGCCGCCCTCATGGCCGAGGCCAGTCCCTTGTATACTGGGTTTTTACGCCGTCGGTTTGGTCAGCACTGCCAGGCCGATCCATGGTGCCGTGTTCTCTCCGACGTTCGTTTGCTTCCTCCATCACCTCTTGCTGGAGTGCAGCTGGGGGTGCGGTGTGCGCGTGGCCGAGAGCGGCGTCGATTCCACCCCGAACCATCCCGAACCGGGTCGTGCCCGACGCTAGCGCCGGAGAGTACTGCGCGGGGGACCGCGTGGGAGGCGAGGCCGCTGCGCGCACACCCCACCTCCAGCCAGTGGCGCGGGGTGGAGCAGCGGCAGCTCGCCGGGCTCATAACCCGGAGGTCGTGGGTTCGAATCCCACCCCCGCTACCGCCGCCGTGGGGCACCCCCTCACGGCGGCTTCGCGTTTTGAGCTCTCTGGGGCTCTCGTCTCCGCAAATGCGTACTAACGTACCATTGAGCCGCACTCGCCTCCACCTCTACACTCGCAACTGTCAGATAGCGTCGGAGGCGGCAGGGATGCCGCACGTTACGCGGTAAGGGGGCAGAGCAGGGATGCTACGGGGTGGACGGCTCTTTCTTGTCCTCGGTATGGTACTGGCTGTTCTTGCCGTTCTCCTCGGGATTATCGCGCTCTCACAGCGGGGTCAGCAAGCCACGGTCACCCCAACACCTGCTGGCGTACCGGTTGTTGTTGCTGCACGTGATATTCCAGCTGGTACTGTACTCACTGCCGATGACGTGCAGGTTGAGCGCGTTGCCCAGGGAGCAGCTGCTGCCGGTGTTGTCCAGTCTCCATCTCAGGTCATTGGTCTCGTCACGGCAAATGCATTGGTCAAAGGCCAGCAAATTACTGTTGCCAACCTTCAGAGCAGTGGCGTATCCGTGGCACTGCAACCGGGCAAGCGTGCTATTGCATTGCCGGTTGATCGTGTAACGGGGGTCGGCGGCCTAGTACAGCCGAACGATACAATCGATATTATTTACTCAGGGCGATTGACCCTCACTGGCTTACTGCCAACATCACCGTTGCAATCAGCCTCGGATCAGAAAGGGTTCTCGCCTCCGCAACTCACGCTTCCTGCTCCAAATCAGCCAACACCCGCAGCATATCCTTTTCCTGGCGAGCCAGGCTCGCAAGTCATCATCTCAGATGGAGCGAATGGCGCTCCAGTAACGAAAATCGTGCTTCAGAATATTCGCGTCTTGCAGGTGTTGGCAGGAACGCAAGTTGTTTCTTCAGGTGCCACAACACGGCCAACTTCGACGACTGGGACGGCTACGCCGCAGCCGACGCAGCCAGGTAGCGCTGGAGGGGCGAGTGTCTCAGTCCCAGCGGTTGATTTGTTGATTCTTGAAGTTGATCCGCAGCAAGCTGAGGTCATTGCTTTTCTCGTTGCTCAGCAGGCGCACTACCAAGTTGTGTTACGCGCACGAAACGATCAGGATACCGCGAAGACGACCGGGATTACCTATGACCGTCTCTTTACCGACTATGCACTCCCAATGCCTCATTCATATCGTGTACCGGGAGGTCCGCAATGACCAGCGGTTTACCCATTCGCGTGCTCATCGTTGATGATGTTCCAGAAAGCCGGGAAAGTATTCAACGGCTTTTGAGTTTTGAACCAGACATTCACGTTGTTGGCCAGGCGAGCCGGGCTCAGGAGGCCTTAGAGCTTACCGCGCGGCTCCAGCCAACGGTTGTGCTTATGGACACTACCTTGCCCGATATGGACGGCCTTCAGGCAACGTTGACATTAACCGCACAATTTCCTGGAGTGGCCGTTATCATTCTCTCCGTTGAAAGTGACCCAGAATTACTTCGGCAGGCAATGGTTGCAGGGGCGCGCGAGTTCCTTGTGAAACCATTCCGCTTCGAGGAGCTTGTCGCTGCAATTCGTCGGGTTGCGTTGTTTGCTCGCCCAGCTTCTCCGCCCTCTCCAACCGTAACAGCGCAGCCGACTCGTGCCGCAGTTACACCACCAGTTGATCAGCAGAGTCGTGTCATCGCAGTCGTCGGTATGAAAGGCGGCGTAGGGCGAACGTTTCTTGCATCGAACCTTGCCGTTATGCTTGCCCGACTTGGGCGCCGCGTTATTCTTGTTGATGCAGATCTTATGTTTGGTGACGTTGCTGTTTTATTCAATGTGCCGAAAGGGAAAACATGGACCGATGTTGCTCACCTCTCTGGTATGCTTGATCCTGAGGTTGTTCAGGATCTCTTAACTGTGCACGCAAGCGGCGTTCACTTGCTGCTTGCTCCATATACTCCGCAGGAAGCAGAGACGATATCCGTTGACCATATCCAACAGGTTTTGCCATTCATCCGGCAACTTGCTGATGTTGTTCTGTTTGATACGTATCCAAGCTATAGCGAAATAACGCTGGCTGTTATGGATGCTGCTGATACGTTGCTGTATGTTCTCACGCCAGAAATGACTGCGATTAAAGATGCACGGCAATTTCTCGATGTGATTGAGCTTCTTGGATATACCGAAAAGCGGGTGTTGTTTGTCTTAAATCGCGTTCATCCGGCAGCCGGGATCACGGCAGCCGATATTGAGGAAAGCTTGAAACAATCGTGTCTTGTCCGCTTTCCTGATGATGCTGCACCAGTTCTGCGCAGTATTAATGAAGGGATGCTGTTCGTCGACCGATATCCAGAGCATCGTATTAGTGAAGAATTCCAACGACTTGCCGCAATCTTATTTGAGGGCGAGAGTACCCATATTTCGACGGAATCACAGGGGCGTCGACGTCGACTGTTTGGTGGACTAATCCTCAGTCGAAGAGCAACGTCGTAATGTTAAGGAAGGGACGCCATGCTGGTCGAGCAAGCGTGATTGGAGGGTAACGGGATGTCACTTCTACGACGCATTGGCACAGGATCCCTCGACTCGACGCAAGCGAATGCTGAACCATCACTGGATCAAACACCTCCGCCTTCAACAACCAATCTCTCCCGGCTTGCTCGTCCTGGAGCGATGCCTTCGTCGTCATCATCGGGGAAGGCGATCAGCGGTGGCGAATTGAGTAGCACGCTACGGCGACCGAATTTGAGCAGCCCAACGAGCACAGGCGCGGAAGGCCTTGCTGAGCTGAAGAGCCGTATTCAGAATCGCTTGATCGCTGAGCTTGACCCGCGAATGGACTTCAGCAACCCTGAGGAAGTCCGGCGGACAGTCGAGGAAA
The DNA here is from genome assembly GCF_000744775.1 of Thermorudis peleae. Classification (NCBI taxonomy): domain Bacteria; kingdom Pseudomonadati; phylum Thermomicrobiota; class Thermomicrobia; genus Thermorudis; species Thermorudis peleae. The sequence continues at coordinate 1,079,441 of NZ_JQMP01000003.1, forward strand.
CCTTTCTGGCTGTCCTGGAAAGTGAAAATATCACGCTGAGTCGCATCGAGCGAGTTCGACTCTTCGAGGCGATTGCTGCCGAAATTCTTGGATACGGACCAATTGAACCGTTATTGAAAGACGATACGATCACTGAGATCATGGTCAATGGTCCCAAGCAAGTCTATATCGAGCGCAACGGCAAAATTGAGAAGACCGATATTACGTTTGATGACGATGATCACGTCATGCGGATTATTGATCGCATTGTCTCGCCACTTGGACGACGCATTGATGAGAGTTCGCCAATGGTCGATGCGCGATTGCCCGATGGCTCGCGTGTCAATGCTGTCATCCCTCCGATCTCACTTGTTGGCCCAGTGTTGACGATCCGAAAATTTGCTCGTGATCCGCTTACGGTTGATGATCTGATTCGCTTTGGCACGATGACGCCAGAAATTGCAGCCTTTCTCAAGGCATGTGTTGAAGCGCGGCTGAACATTGTGGTCTCCGGAAGTACTGGGGCTGGAAAAACAACCCTGCTCAATGTCCTTTCGTCATTTATCCCGGGTGATGAGCGGATTGTGACAATTGAGAATGCCGCCGAGCTACAGCTTCGACAAGAACACGTTGTCACGTTGGAATCGCGGCCACCCAACATTGAAGGGAAAGGGGAAATCACGATCCGCGATCTTGTCATCAACGCGCTGCGCATGCGGCCGGATCGCATTGTCGTTGGTGAGTGCCGGGGCGGCGAAGCGTTGGATATGCTCCAGGCGATGAATACCGGACACGATGGCTCAATGACAACGGTGCACTCGAACAGCCCGCGCGATACGCTTCACCGACTAGAGACAATGGTTCTTATGGCAGGGATGGATCTTCCGATTCGTGCAATTCGCGAACAAATTGCGTCAGCACTTGACTTGATTATCCATGTCGCGCGTTTGAAGGATGGAACCCGACGGATCGTGGCAATTACGGAAGTGCAAGGCATGGAGGGTGATGTTATCGTCTTGCAGGATATTTTCACCTTTGAGCAGACCGGTATGGAGAATGGTCGCGTCATTGGCCGCATTAAGCCTACTGGTATTCGTCCGAAGTTCGTTGAAAAGTTTGAGGTAGCAAATATTTATCTGCCGCCAACGGTCTTTGGCGTGAGCTTTACTCGCCCCTTCTAAGAAGGGAGGGCACAATCAATGGCTACTCCATTACTTGTCCCAGCACTCCTGCTGCTTGCCGCGGCGATTGCACTCGTTGTAGCTGGCCTCTTGCAGGCAAGAGAAGCGAATCCCCTTGTTGAACAGCGTCTCGAGCAATTTGGTGCCCGTCAGGAGTTTGAGGGAGAGGGATCTGCCGGGCGGGCGTCAAATGTATTGGCGCAGCAACTTGATCGAGCAGTCCAGGGCCGTTCCTTCGCCGAACGTCTCCGTACTGACCTGGCGCGGGCCGATCTCCGCCTGACTGTCGGTGAATATCTCCTCATCCGCGCTGCCAGTGTCAGCATCGGGTTCTTGGTAGGGTTTGTTCTTGGTCGCGGACCAACTCGTCCTTTCATGGGGTTGCTTATGGGAATCCTTGTCGCGATGCTCGGCTGGCTCGCTCCGCAATGGTACGTTGCGTGGCGAGCGCGACGACGGCTTCGAGCGTTTGTCAACCAGCTCGGTGACACCATTACACTGATGGCCAACTCATTGCGCGCTGGGTATAGCCTCTTGCAGACAATCGAACTGGTTTCCCGCGAATCACCCTCGCCAATGCGTGACGAGTTTCAACGCGTTGTCCGCGAAGTTGGATTTGGGATCCCGACCCAGGAAGCTCTCCAGCACTTACTCCGACGTATTCCAAGTGAGGATCTTGATCTTCTAATCACAGCAATGAATATTCAGCACGAGGTGGGCGGAAATCTCGCGCAAATATTGGATATTATTGGTGAAACCATTCGTGAGCGTGTGCGCATTCAGGGGGAGATCCGTGTGCTGACGGCGCAACAGACATTGTCTGGTTACATTATTTCGGGGTTGCCAATCGCGCTTGCTGTCTTTCTCTTCATTCTCAATCCTGACTATATGGCAAGCCTCTTCACGTTTCCCTGGATTATTTTGCCGATTCTTGGCTTTGTTTCAATGATTATCGGGTTCATCATGATGCGACGGATCGTGTCGATTGAGGTGTAGCCAAAGGGAGCGTCACGATGACTCCAGCAATGCTAGCAATGCTGACAATTGTGCTCACGCTGATGGCGTTGCTGTTGATTGTGTTTGGGCTTCGAACGACGCGACGTCAGGTGATTATTGAGGAGCGGCTTGCCCAGTTCGGTTATCGTGTGCCAACTCTCGAAGAACTTGAGTTGCAACAGCCATTTCGGGATCGCGTTCTTCTGCCAGCGTTGGCGAGGATCTCGCACATTGTCCTGCGATTGACACCTCAAGCGAACTTGAAGCGTGTCGAGCAACGCCTCATGGAAGCAGGGGCGCCACCTTCCCTGACTGCGCCCGTCTTCATTGGTATCCGTGTCATTTTCGGTTTTGGTCTCGGCCTGCTGATGCTTCTGGTCGTGTTACCCGCTGATGCGTCGCCGTTGGCCAAACTCGTCCTGCCACTGTCGCTTGGGGCAATGGGCTTTGTCATACCGAACTTCTGGCTCAGCCGCCAGATTACTCGTCGGAAGCATGAAATTACACGAGCGCTCCCGGATGTCATTGATTTGCTCTCAATCAGCGTTGAGGCCGGGCTTGGGTTTGACCAGGCACTCTCGCGCGTTGTTGAGAAGTGGGATAATGCGCTCACGCGAGAACTTGGGCGTATGCTCTCAGAAATGCGCATGGGCGTTTCTCGGCGTCAGGCAATGCGTGACCTCGCTGCTCGACTCAACGTTGATGACTTGAATGTCTTTATTGCCTCGCTTCTGCAAGCAGATCAACTGGGTATTAGTATCTCGCAGGTCCTGCGTGTTCAGTCTCATCAGATGCGCTTGCGACGGCGGCAGCGTGCCCAGGAGCTTGCCCAGAAAGCTCCCATTAAAATGCTTTTCCCGATGATTTTCTTTATCTTCCCAGCAATCTACATTGTGATTCTTGGCCCAGCACTGCCGAAGATTGCCACAATCTTCCGTTAGCTTCCAGTCGGGGCCATAATGGGTGCCGTTGCCTCATTAAAATGGCTGTATTCTACAGTCATAAAGTGTGCAACTGCCATCATCTCATAGCGCAAAATCAGCCATGACTGACTATCGACCCACATACGATAGTAGGTATCGCTTGTTGGGTCAGCGAAAGAGAGAAGATAGCACAACGCTGAACCAGAACCACAGGGGGCGACGTCAAGCAGGCGAACTTGCTGCGCTTGCTGGGCGAAATGGTAATCGGGCCAGCGGAATGGTGTGTCTCCTGGCCATTGACTCGGTTGCCAGGGTTCTCCGGGTATACGATCATAACGCTGGTTACCGATAACGATGGTTTCATGCGGGGATTGATTGCTTGTTTCGACGATATACGCCATACGGTCAGGCGCTTGATAATGAATCGTGGTCGTAATGGTGGCGATGCCGTTACTGAGTGTTTGCACTTCTTGTAGGGTCTGAAGCTGGTTCATCGCCGCATCAGCACGTTCAAGGAGTGGTTTTGCGTCTGGAACCGGCAGCCGTAGCTGGAAGCGCGCACTTACTGGTGGTTGCCCGGGCTGTTCGATATGCACTGTCATAGTCCACATGCCGGCTTGCGGAACGACAAGGGTGCCACGGTAGGCTCCACTTACGTTTTCAAGTGTCACTGCGCTTGGTGGGGCTTGGATACTCGCTTGCTCCGGCTGACTGATGAGATTGACGGTGGCGTTGCGCACTGACCCACCGTGGTTGTCGCGGAGCGTAATTGTCACCTCGTTTGGGCCAGGCTGAGCGGGACGAAGCTGCAGAATTGCGAGGTACGTTCCTGCTTGCTCAGCCAAAACCAAAGCGTCTTGTTGGGTACTATCAGCAGGCTGGCTCTTTGATATGACTGAACGAGCTGGCGGCAGAGCCGTCAGAATGCCAATAGTGATGAGGAGGAGCAGCGTAATGCTCATCTCACCACGCAGTATGCGCCACGTCGATTGTTGTGCCTGAGCAAAAGACACGCGCTGCCAGCTGTGGCGCATATTGAGGGCACCGAATGCAGAAAGGATGAGAATAAGTGCACCCTTGAGAAGGAGTATCCGGCCATAGCTCGTCGTGACGAGATCCGATGGTTGGCCAACATTAACCCAGAGCTGATAGGCGCCAGATATCAAGGTGACATAAAGTGCAGCTAGGGCAATGATGCCAAACCGCTGAAAAAGTGGTTGCAGTGGCGGGAAGGGGAGTGCATCATGGCGAGCAGCGTTCCAGAGCAGGCCAAGCGTTATAATGCCGCCAAGCCAGAGCGCAGCTGCTGCAAGATGAACGAAATCGACGATAATCGAAACGACAACTGGCGCAGTGGCGCTTGCATGGCTGCTTAGGCTATTGCCGAGGCAAAGAAGGCAGCTTAATCCGAGTAAGCTGCCTGTCGCGACCGAGGAAGATTTTCGAACTAACCAGACTGCGAGGGCGTAGCCGGCGACGAAGAGTAACCCTTGGCTAAACCAAGCAAGGCCGGCAAGACCTCCGAGAATGGTCGAGAGGTTTTGCGGATCAGCAAGTGCCTGCAGATCGCCAAAAAGTCCAAGAGCTTGACCGCTAATCCAGAGCAAAACGGCGAAAATTCCTATAAGTGAGCCACGTCGGGATTGTGTCAACAGACGCTGGTACAAGGTGGAGAATGCCTTCATTTCGTTTTTTGCAAGCGAGATGAGTAGTGCACTACCGGTGATCACGCTGATTGCGAGCAGGCGAAGCCAGCGGGCAATCGCATCGATTGGTACTGTTGATTGGGGAGCCGTCAGGGTGGTCGGGGCAGCTGTCACAAGACCAACACTAAACTGATAGGAGCCGGTCACAAGGTGTGAATCTGCCGAGATAACACGCCACGTGACACGATAGGTCCCTTGCTTATGCGCATCGATCATCACCCAAATATGCGTAGGATCGGCTGTATCCTGTTGAGGGGCGCTACGCGCATAGTTGTGGCCGTCGGGACCAAGAACATGGAGACTTTGCGCGCTGATGCGGACCGGTTCTGAAAACCAGAGATCAATGCGGGTCGGTGGTTGGGAGAGGACTTGATCAACCGCTGGCTCTGCACGAACTAACACTGCATGTGCTGATACGAGATGAAGGGCGAGTAACCAGTATGTCCAACCGAGCAAGAGACTTTGGCAGAAACGCCGTTTCCAGGAACTGCGCACAGACGTCGTGCTCCTCTCTCACCATATCCCGTCGTCAATCCTAGCGATCAAGACTGATACGTGCTGGGGAAGGAAATGATTGGTAACACAACTGCAACAGCGCAGTGGCCAGCCGTTGTGACGTTGCTGAATGAAACGCGTGGCATGGTCATTGCCGATCGGGTCTACCTTGCACGCTCTCTCTGGGCACGTTTCCGCGGGCTCATGGGACGAGCACGCCTTGACGATCAGGAAGGGCTGCTCATCGATCCCTGTTCTGCTATTCATACGCTTTGGATGCGCTTCCCGATTGATGTGCTCTATGTCGGCGGTGATCATGTCGTGCGCCATATTGACCATGGACTCCGACCATGGAGAATCGGTGCGCTCCGAACTGGGGCGGCATATGTTGTCGAGTTGAATGCTGGCGTCGCGGAACGTGCTGGGGTGCGTGTCGGGGATCGATTAGGCTGGCGTTGGCCGACCACGTAATGGGGGCAGCGTGCTTGTTCATGTGCAACGATTTCTCTCCTTTCTCGAAGACCTTGTTTTTCCCTTCTCTTGCCTTGGTTGTGGACGCACCGGGAGCATCCTTTGTGCTGATTGTGCTCGTGCCTGGTCGCTGGAAGGACAGCCGCAGTGTCACCGATGTGGCACGCCAACTCCGATGCCGCAATCCCAGTGCTGGCGTTGCCAGAATTGGCCACCGGTGCTTGTTACTGTGCGGGCACCGTTCCGTTTTGACGGGCCAGTTCGCCAGGCAATTCATCAGCTGAAATATCGTGGTGTCCGGGGCGCTGCACCCCAGCTCGGCCGGTATTTAGCTGCGTATGCCGCAACAGAATTGTCGTCAATACGTGGCCAGACTTCTTGGGCGGTTGTCCCGATTCCGCTTCATCCAACTCGCCAACGGGAACGCGGTTTTAATCAAGCAGCCTTGCTAGCCAAACCCGTGGCTGACGCTCTCGGCATACCGGTAATACACGGGCTCGTTCGCCAGCAGGCAACGCGCCCGCAGGTTGGGCAGTCCTACGCTGCGCGGCAACGAAACGTTGCGGGTGCGTTCGCATGGCGGCAGGGGAAGCAGATGCCGTCGGCGGTTATCCTTGTTGATGATGTAGTCACCACAGGCGCTACGATGGTCGCTGCGTGTGAGGTGCTCCAAGCAGGTGGGGTGCAGACCGTTGTTGGGCTCGCGCTTGCTCGCCATCTCCTCGCTGGCAATATGCCTCATCGCGAAGATGCAAATCGGGTCTGAATGAGGTGCTGCGCTGTTTCGCGCGCCCATAGGTCGGCTTCGTGAATGTGCTCGAGGCTGAGTGGTCCTGGTGATGGCGTATGGCGCGCGAGAACGTCTGCAACCAGCGGAACGATGTCGCAGAAACGGAGACGTCCTTGAAGAAAAGCGGAGACAGCGACTTCGTCTGCACTGCTGAGTACTGTTGGGAACGTTGTACCTCGTTTGCCTGCTTCGCGTGCTAATTCGAGGGCTGGAAAACGTCCTGGATCTGGCGCGTAGAACTCAAGGTGATACTGTTGCGACCAGTCGAGTCGTCCATATGGTGAAGGAAGACGCTCAGGATACGTCAGCGCATACTGAATCGGTAGTCGCATATCAGGGGTAGCAAGTTGGGCGATCGTTGATCCGTCATAGAGGCGGACGAGCGCGTGAACAACGCTTTGTGGATGAATGATAACGTCGAGTTGTTCAAATGGTAAGGAAAAAAGCCAGTGTGCTTCAATGAGTTCAAGCCCTTTGTTCATCAGGGTTGCTGAATCAACCGTAACCTTCGCCCCCATTTTCCAGGTTGGATGCGCAAGGGCTTGTTCGACTGTGACATACGCCAGCTGATCCAGAGGCAGTGTCCGGAATGGCCCGCCGGAAGCGGTGAGAAAAGCACAGTCGAGTTCTTCACGACTACGGAGTAGTGCGAGGCATTGCCAGAGTGCGCTGTGCTCACTATCAATTGGTCGAATAAGGACGTTATGCTCCGCTGCTGCTTGCATGATGAGCTCGCCGGCGCAGACAATCGTTTCCTTATTTGCCAAGGCAATAGCTTTGCCGGCCTGAATTGCAGCGAGCGTGGGACGAATTGCTGCGTGGCCAGCCGTCGCGATAACGACGAGATCGATGTCCGGCGCTGTTGCAAGGGTAAGGAGCCCTTCTTCGCCGGCAAGGACGATGGGCGCGTGAATAGCTGCCCGGTCTTCTGGTCGCTCAACTGAGACATAACGTGGACTGAATCGAGCAACTTGTTCTTGTAAGAGGGGCAAGTTGCGTCCGGCGGCAAGGCCAACCACGCAGAAGCGTTCACCAAGTGCCTCAATGACTTCTAACGTTTGCCGGCCGATTGAGCCAGTCGAGCCAAGGATCGCGACTCGTTGTGTCATCAACTCTATCTCCCTGTTGCCCACCATGCAATGGCGAGTGCTACGGGAAAGGTAAAAAGCAATGCGTCGATCCGGTCGAGAATACCGCCATGTCCCGGAAGAATCGTTCCCATATCTTTTACGCCAAGTGCTCGCTTGAGGAGTGATTCAGCAAGGTCACCGAGTTGGCCAATAACACTTAAGACCATACTGCTCGCGAAAGCCATTGGCCAAGCTAAGGGCAGTGCAGTTACTGTTGCAACGATCCAGCCGGTTAGACTGCCGCAGACTGTGCCACTAACAGCGCCTGCCCACGTTTTCCCTGGACTCAGTCGTGGGGCAAGCTTCGGCCCACCAAGAATTGAACCGCCAATGTAGGCGCCAACGTCAGTAAGCCATGTGACGGCAATTGCCCAGGTTAACCATGCTAAGCCAGGAGCGCTTGTGGCATCACCAATCCAGCCAGCGATGCGATAAATCCAGGGAGCAATAGCCCCTTCGCTTGTCGCACGTAAAGCCAGAGCAGCACCAAGAGGTAGCGCAAGGTAAAGTGTGCACATCGTCGTCGCAGTCGCTCGCTGGATTGCGTGGACAGTATCTTCACGGAAGCTTACGATCATCGGAAGCATCACGGTCAAACTCAATCCAAGCAGCAAGAGTGCAGTATCTGGAACCTGCCAGATGATGAGCATTAAGGCAAGGAGCAGCACACTTGCAAGACTCCGAAACGGGGCGAGGTCGTACGCTGCAAGGGCACGGTGAAGTTCGCGCAGTGCTCCCCAACCGATGAGGGTCAGCAAGAGTGTAAGAACCCAACTCCCTGCAAGCACACCGATGACCGTGATGGCGAGAATGCCGAGTGCACTGATAAAGCGTTGAAGAAGCATCGGCCGACATACGCGCTCATGGTACTTCAGGAGGCTGAATTGGCTCCAGCCCCCCGAAACGACGCTCGCGTTGCTGATAGTCTCGGACGGCTTGCTCAAGTTCATCGGGGGTGAAATCAGGCCAGAGGGTGGGGGTGAAATAGTACTCGGCATAGGCTGCCTGCCAGAGCAGGAAGTTACTGGTTCGCAATTCGCCGGAGGTGCGAATAATTAAATCGGGATCAGGCATATCAGCAGTATACAGATAGCGGCTAACAAGTTCCTCGGTCACCTCATGGGGATGAACGCCATCTGCAATCATGCGACGGATAGCATGAACAAGCTCAGCACGACCACCGTAGTTGAAGGCGATGGTCAGAATGATGCGCCGATTGTGTCGTGTGAGTTCGATCGCGTCGCGAATTTGCTGCTGGAGCTCAGGAGTAAGCCCTTCAAGGCTGCCGATGTGTCGTAGTTGAGCTCCTTGGCGATGGAGTTCGGGAGTCTCGCGCACAATTGCGTCACTGAGAATTTGCATGAGCCCCTCGACCTCTTCGCGAGGCCGGCGCCAGTTCTCCGTTGAGAATGCCCAGAGCGTCAAGTAGAGAATGCCAAGCTCTGCTGCTTTTTCGGTAATCCGACGGATGTTCTCGGTACCAGCCTGATGTCCAGCAATGCGCGGCAATCCTCGGCGCGTTGCCCAGCGCCCGTTACCGTCCATGATAATGGCAACATGGCGAGGAACTCCACGCCGAGGAGGCGTAAGCGGCTGCAACTGTGGCGCATTGTTGGGATGCGAATGCGCCGCATCCAGGAGTGAGGTGCTCCTAGACTTCGAGAATGTCATGTTCTTTCTGCTTCCCGAGTTTCTCCGCCTCGTTGATATACCGATCTGTTAATTGCTGAAGCCGCTCTTCCGCTCTCCGCTCTTCGTCTTCGCTAATCTCTTTGTTTTTCTGCATGGTCTTAATATGCGTCAGCGCATCTCGGCGAATGTTACGAATGGCGACTTTGGCTTCCTCAACATGCTCTTTCACCAGTTTTACCAGCGTTCGGCGGCGTTCTTCAGTGAGTGGTGGAAGAGCAATCCGCAAAATTTGACCATCAACGGCGGGATTCAGGCCGAGTTCCGAACTTCGCAATGCCTTATCGATGGCACTTACGGCATTACGATCCCATGGTTGCACAACAAGCATGCGTGGTTCGGGGGCCGTAATGGTAGCCAGTTGGTTCAGGGGTGTCGGCGTGCCGTAGTAATTGACTTCGATGTGCTCAATCAGTGCAGGCGATGCCCGACCAGCCCGGATGCCGGCAAGTTCTTGTCGAAGAATATCCAGGCTCTTCTTCATTCGCTGTTCGGCGTCTTTGAAGATGTCCTCTAGCATCGCCGTTCCTCCTCGCGCCTGGAACTAGCGCACTAACGTCCCAACCTCGTAGCCTAGCGCCGCTTTTTCAATGTTACCTGGCTTCAGGACGTCGAAGACAATGATCGGCAAGCCGTTTTCTCGGCAGAGTGCAAGTGCGGACTGATCCATAACGCGTAGGTTGCGCTCGATCGCTTCCTGGTGTGAGATGACATGGAAGCGCCGAGCTTGTGGGTTGCGTTTCGGGTCATCGTCATACACACCGTCGATATTGTTCTTGCCCATAAGCAGCACTTGTGCGCCAAGTTCAATCGCGCGCAAGGCTGCTGCCGTATCAGTCGTAAAGTATGGATTGCCCGTACCACCAGCGAGGATGACAATGCGGCCTTTTTCCATATGGCGAATTGCACGGCGGCGGATGTACGGTTCAGCAACCTGATGCATTTCAATAGCGGTTTGCACGCGCGTGACAATGCCAAGATGTTCAAGAGCGTCCTGCAGAGCAAGCGCGTTAATAATCGTGGCCAACATCCCCATATAATCGGCGGTGGCACGGTCCATCCCCCGTGTACTGGCTGCTATACCACGCCAGATATTGCCACCGCCGACGACAATAGCGAGCTGAATCCCACGAGCGGCGACCCGAGCGATCTCACGGGCGAGCGCTTGGACAACATCTGGATCAATGCCATAGCCTGCTTGACCCATCAGCGCTTCGCCGGAGAGCTTGAGGAGAATGCGGTCGTAGATACGCGCTGGCGCCGTTTTGCGCTCGCTCTCCCACATGGCTACCTAGGCACCGGTCTCATCAACACCAAGTTCGAACCGAGCAAAGCGACGAACCCGGATATTCTCGCCGAATCGTGCAATTGCTTCTTTGATCAGTTCACCAATCGTCTTTGAGGGGTCCTTAATAAATGGCTGAGCAAGCAGGGCAACGCGAGACACATATGCTTCTTCACTGCCGGCTTCTTCAGCCCCGCGCGCTCGTTCTTCTGCCGGAACCTCGTCCGGAGAAACATAGCGTGGCGATGTCGCAGCGACTTGCATCGCAAGATCGTGAGCAAGCTGGCGAAATTCCTCCGTGCGTGCGACAAAGTCAGTTTCACAGTTCAGTTCGATCAGCGCACCAATACGTCCACCACCGTGAATATACGCATCAATAACACCTTGTGCTGTGGCTCGCCCCGCCTTCTTCTCGGCACGGAGGAGTCCTTGTTGGCGCAGGATCGCTGCTGCACGCTCCATATCGCCGCCGCTTTCTTCGAGCGCGCGTTTGGCGTCCATAATCCCTGCACCAGTTCGATCGCGGAGCGCCTTGATCATCTCGGTCGTAATAGTTGCCACTGGTTCCCCCTTCGTTCTACTGTAACCTCACGGCTCCTTGGGCACAAGCTGGCCGGCAGTTGTCTGCCGGCCAATACTGCTGCCAGAAGAACGCCTGCCTTAGTACTTGTGCTTGGGTAGCCGAGCTTCGAGTGAACCCTCTTCTTCTTCGAGCATTTCCTCCTCGAGTTCTTCCTGCATCTCCAGATACTGTTCGGGATAGAGCTCTTCATATGATGCAGCCACAGTCTCTTCAGCCGGAACAGCCTCTTCGCCAAGTGCCGTTTCGTACTGCGTCCGTCCGGCAATGATTGCGTCAGCGATGCGACTCGTGATGAGGCGAATTGAGCGAATCGCATCGTCGTTTGCGGGAATGACGAAGTCAATGACGTCTGGATCGCAATTTGTATCAACCATGGCTATCGTTGGGATACGCAATCGCTGTGCTTCAGCGACAGCAATTGCCTCACGCTTCGGGTCAACAATGTAGAGCGCATCTGGCAGGCGGTTCAGCCCGCGCAAGCCGCTTAGTGTCCGTTCAAGTTTCGATAGTTCGCGAAGCTTTCGCATTTGCTCTTTTTTGGGAAGGGCGCTGAAGTTTGGCCCTGCCACTTCCTGCTCAAGTTGGGTGAAGTAGCGAAGCCGCTGGCGAATCGTGACGAAGTTCGTGAGGGTTCCCCCCAGCCAGCGTTCGGTAACCCAGAACATACCACAGCGCTCAGCTTCAGCTTTTATGACATCCTGGGCTTGGCGCTTGGTGCCAACAAAGAGGAATAGGCCACCGCGAGCGGCGAGATCGCGTGCAAATGCCTCCGCCTCGCTCAGGAGTTTCACCGTTTGCCGAAGGTCAATGATGTGAATACCATGGCGCTCGCCGAAGATGTACGGCTTCATCTTCGGGTTCCAGCGCTTGGTCTGGTGACCAAAGTGCACTCCAGCTTCGAGGAGTGCTTTCAGTGGGAGTTGTTCAGTTGAGTGCTCTGCGACGGACACCATCGCGTACCCCTTCCATTCTGGTGTTACACACCCGCGCCTTTCGTCCCGTGCGTCCACCGTCAACAAGACGGCACACCCCGCACAGTCCAGGCACGTGTAGCATTCTGTCCCGGCTGCGCCGGTTTATCTGCAGTATACACGATGCTCAACAGGATGCTGCGATAACGCTCTAGCTTGCTGGCTTCAAATAGTCTCCCACAACATACCCGGAATCGCCACTGTCCGTTTTGACAGGCCACCAAACGTGACCATCAGCATTGACCGAGTTACCAACTACGGTGAGTTTCGTTCCTTCGGGCAAGGTCTTCACCACTTCACCCGATGTACTTGGCGCAGCTCGCAAGTTTACACCGCTGCCGCCAGTATTCGCGACAACGACCTTGGAGCCATTCTGAATTCCCTGTGCTGCCCCAGTTGCTTGTGTTGCTTGTGCGGTTCCCGTTGGTACTGCCGTCGTCAATGGAATAGGCGTTGTAGCTTTGGCGGGCGTTGCCGTTGAACCAGTAATGACGGCTGGTACAGCAGTCGTGGTGGACACTGGCGGCGTGACTTTGGCTAGATTGTCATTCCTGCCTAACAGACTGTTAAGCCAAAACCAAGCAAGCGCGAGCATCAAGATGACGCCGAGGACTGGGAGCGCGATGCGCAAGTAGTCAGGCCAATAGCGCTCTTCCGTCCGGTAGGTGTACTGCTGCTCCATGCCAAATGGATGACCGCCGCTCGTCTGGCGACTCCGGAACGGCGGTGGAGCACCATATTCGCCGTACTCCTCATCTTCAGGTTCGGGTGGAGTGCCAGGGTTTGTGTGTTGCTGGTCCATTCTGCCTCCTTCACTCTGCCGGAATCGTGTCGCCTCTTGTTCCCTTTCTGGCGACCCAAGTGCACTACGTAGCGCGATGCTCGGATCGAGATCGCGCGGGAGATCCTCAGCTGGTTCCCAGTAGTTCCCCATGCCGCGATCGCAATCCAAGTCATCTTCGTTGACCAGATGGCTTTGGTGTGGCGCATAGAGGAGCGGATGTCGGCACCACCCTTTCCGCCAGATTGGTGCGGGTTCATAGTACTTGCATGTGCCACACTTGCGCTCAATCATTGGCCGAAACCGCTATTGAACGTGCAGCGCACCACGCCTCACCATGAGTGATGTTACACACTCCGTCGGTCTTTTAGGAGATTCGTCTCATTGGCATGGAGGGGAGTGTCTTCAAGTGAGGGCAACCGTGTTGTCCCCTCGTTTGGTAGCGGGCGCGCGTTGCGGCTACCTGTGCTGCGCTGTGCCTGCGTATTGGGAAGTGCTGCGCCTGCCCCAGTGTCCATGTGAATCTCGCCCTCGCACCGACCTCCTTCTTGAATCACCAGAAGTTGGGTCGTGATGGTGCCGTTCACTCGTCCGGTGTTCAGGATGGAAAGTTTGCCGCGGCAGCTGATTGTGCCACGTAACGTGCCTGCAACTGTGATGTGGGTAGCCTCAATCGTCGCCTCGACGGTTGCCCCTTCTGCAATATGCACCGCGCCCTCGGAGCGCAGTGTGCCGCGGAGTTCTCCTTCGATACGAATATCGCGTGACGTTGTTAATGTCCCTTCAATAACGGTATAGCGGTCGACTAAACTTAGACTTTCCGGCATTGTGTTCTCGCGTGTGCTGCGGAGTGGAAGGTTTTGCTCGTATGCCATTTGGCCGCCTCCTTGCTTCTGCTGCCGCTTGGCCTATCCTTTCCGCCCTTCGTCGTCCATTCGCAACTGGCCACTGAGCTTTGCTCCTTCATGGACAACGAGCGAAGGAGCTTTGACATCGCCGATGACCTCACCTTGCGGGAAGATCTCCAAGCGGTTTCGTGCCTCAACCTTGCCGCGCACCTGACCGTGAATCAGGACATTGTGAGCGAAGATTTGTGCTTCAACACGAGCTCCTTCAGCAATGGTTACGTCTCCTGCTGAATGGACTTCTCCCTGCAGTTGTCCATGGATAGCGACAGCGCCGTCGCTGCGTAACACGCCCTCCCACTGCGCATTGGCAGCGAGCAAGGTGGTGTTGGCATCGACGGATGGTGCTGGAGCAGGTTGGGCGGATTGGGAGGTGCGAATCCGTGGCTCGGTTTCCATTGGCATCGTCCAACTCGGGGCGACCCGACTCTCGCGGGCCTCAGGAAGTGTCGGCTCACTTGGGAGAACTGCCCGCTCGATTTCCTCTGACTCCCGCTCGGCAGTACCTTGCTCTGTGGTCTGCCGGAAGTTGCCAACTGATCGTTGAAAGCCTTCTCCTCGGCTTTGTTGTTCGCGGCGGAAGATCATTGCATTACCCTCCTTCTCAGTTGTCGCCTTTTGTCTCGCAACCTGGTCCGCTGCCCACCTGGCCTGCGATTGTACTGCCGTGCTTGTCATCGTGCTGTGAACAGCCTCAGTATAACAGGTCAAGGCAGGCAGGTTGTACGTACAGATTGAGGCTAGTGCGCTCTTGTGTAAGGCCTCTTTGAGGTACACTTCAGCTATGAGTAATGATGAGCGGACGTGGCGACAAGTAATCCTTTGGTTTGGCGGAGGGCTTGTTGCCTTCAAGCTTTGGACGCTCTTTGTCATCTTCTATTTTGCCGTTGGCTGGCGAACAGCGCTCTTCTTGGTTGCCAGCCATGTGTTATGGATTGTGGTCCTCGGTGTTGCGCTTGCTGGTCCAGCAGTCTTTTGGATGCGATTAGTGCGTGTCCGCGCAAAGCGCAAACGGCTCATTGCGCAGGAGTGGAACGCTGGGCCGTCGCCATCTGAAGCATCGGGGCAGGTCAAGCAGCGGAAATGAACCATCGAGCACGAAAAAAGTGCGCCCGGCAGGACTCGAACCTGCGGCCTTTTGCTCCGGAGGCAAACGCTCTATCCACTGAGCTACGGGCGCGTTTTCTATATTCGACTATAGCATACCAGGCGGGCTAATACAATACTGCTCGCGCTGTGGGTTGTGCTTGACACCGAGGTTGTGCTGTGCTATAGTGGTTAGTTGCTGAAAGGTGGCGCTCGCGCATGGAGTGTCTGCGACGAGTGCGACGAGGGTTGACAATTGCCGGAAGTGCAGATGGACTGACCAATGCCTTCCGGCTCTTCGTGTTCCATGCATTGGCAATTCCGCCGTTATGGGGGCGGCGGAGCATCCTCACGGGTGGCGCAGGGCTATCCCACTGACTTGCTGTCTGTTCCGCAGCAGTTCAAAGGAGTGATCCATGGCAACAGTCGTAAGTGGTGAACGTGTCTCTCGGCAAGTTCGTTCCAACTTGGGTGTGGATCGTGTTTCATTCTCCCGCATTCCCACAGTGTTGGAGATGCCGAACTTAATCGAATTGCAGCTCCGGTCCTTCGAGTGGTTCAAGACAGAGGGGCTGCGCGAACTGCTTGAAGAGATTTCTCCGATTATCGACTACAATGGCAAGATGGAGCTGCATTTCTTACGCCACTGGTTTGAGGAGCCACGCTACTCGGTGGAACTCTGCCGAGAGCGTGATATGACCTATGCCGCGCCGCTGTATTTCCGTGTTCGACTTGTCATTCGCGATACCGGGGAAGTGAAAGAAAGCGACGTGTATGTCGATGACTTCCCGATGATGACTGAAACCGGTACCTTCGTGATTAACGGCGCTGAGCGTGTTGTTGTCTCGCAGTTGGTTCGCTCGCCGGGTGCCTATTTTGAATTGGTGACGGATCCGACAACTGGACGTCAGCTTGCGACGGCCAAGCTTATTCCGAGCCGTGGCGCCTGGCTGGAGTTTGAGACGTCAAATCGCGATGTGCTGTTTGTCAAGGTCGATCGCAAGCGCAAGCTACCAGTGACCGTGTTGCTCCGTGCTGTTGGTTATGGCTCGACCGACGAAATTCTCGAGCTCTTTGCCGATGTTGACGTCGATCCTGACCATCGCTATATCACCGCCACACTCGAACGTGATCGCACGAGTTCGGTCGAAGAGGCACAAATGGAGCTCTATCGCTCCTTGCGTCCTGGTGATCCACCGAACCGGGAGAATGCGGCAAATCTCGTTGAGCGGCTCTTCTTCAATCCGCGGACATACGATCTTGCGAAGGTTGGGCGATATAAGCTCAACAAGCGACTCAAGCTTGCGGTTGATCCGAGTATCCGTATCTTGACCAAAGAAGATCTCGCTGCGCTTGTTCGGACGCTGATCCTTGTCAACCGTGGCCTTGACCATGCTGATGATATTGACCATCTCGGGAATCGGCGTGTGCGTACGGTTGGCGAGCTTATCCAGATGCACCTGCGGACTGGGTTGCAGCGGCTCGAACGCGGGATTCGCGAGCGGATGACCATTCAGGATATCGAGACCGTCACGCCCACTGGTCTCATTAGCAGCACGCGTCCCGTCCGTGCGGCCATCCGCGAGTTCTTCGCTGGTAGCCAGCTCTCGCAGTTCATGGACCAGACGAATCCGCTGGCAGAATTGACCCATAAGCGTCGTCTTTCAGCGCTTGGTCCTGGTGGATTGAATCGTGAGCGAGCTGGTTTCGATGTTCGCGACGTCCATGACTCGCACTATGGTCGGATCTGTCCAATCGAGACACCAGAAGGACCAAACATCGGCCTGATCGGTTCGCTGGCAACCTATGCGCGGATCAATGAGTATGGCTTTATCACAACCCCCTATCGTCGAGTCTATCGCTCGCTGCGGTTACCAGACCAGCAGTCGCTCTTAGTTGGCCAAATTACGCGTGTTGATGTGATCGATCCGCAATCAGGTGCCGTGTTGGCACCGAAGGGAACAACGGTTGATGAGTCCCTTGCGCAGCGCATTGCTGCCGCAGGTATCACGGACGTTCCTGTTGTGCCGTTCGTCAGTGACGAAGTCGATTATCTGACTGCTGATCAGGAAGAGCATTTCACAATTGCGCAGGCGAACACGCCCCTTGATGAGGGCGCACGCTTTGTCCAGTCGCGAATCGAGGCTCGCCGTGCTGGTCAGTTCGTGCTTGGCACGCCTGAGCAGATTGACTACATGGACGTGTCGCCGAAGCAGGTGGTCTCAGTCGCCGCATCGCTAATTCCCTTCCTTGAGCACGACGATGCAAACCGTGCCTTGATGGGCGCGAACATGCAACGCCAGGCCGTGCCGCTGCTGCGTCCACGCGCGCCAATCGTTGGCACGGGTGTTGAATATCAAGCTGCTCGCGACTCTGGCCAGGTTGTTGTGGCCGAGAAGGATGGTGTTGTCACGTCTGTGACGAGCCAGCGCATTATCATTCGGGAAGATGATGGTACAGAGCGTGAGTATCGTCTGCGCAAGTTCGTCCGCTCGAACCAGGACACCTGCATCAACCAGCGTCCAATTGTGCAAAAGGGGCAGCGTGTCAAGGCTGGTGACGTGATCGCCGATAGCTCAAGTACCGAGCGCGGTGAGCTTGCCCTTGGTCAAAATGTCCTCGTCGCCTTCATGTCATGGGAAGGCGGCAACTTTGAGGACGCGATTCTCATTAGCGAGCGTCTTGTCCGTGACGACATCTACACATCGATCCATATTGAGAAATATGAAGTCGAAGCGCGGGATACCAAACTTGGGCCCGAAGAGATTACCCGCGATATCCCGAACGTAGGTGAGGATGCTCTCCGCGACCTCGATGCTGATGGCATCATTCGGATCGGCGCTGAAGTGCGGCCAAATGACATCCTGGTTGGCAAGGTGACGCCGCGAGGTGAAACTGAATTGTCGGCAGAGGAGCGATTGCTCCGTGCCATCTTCGGTGAGAAGTCGCGCGAGGTGAAGGACACGAGCTTGCGTGTCCCGCACGGTGTGTACGGCAAAGTCATCGATGTGAAGCGCTTCCGCCGTGATGATGACACTGAGCATGAATTGCCGACCGGCGTCAATGAAATGGTTCGGGTGCTCATTGCCCAAAAGCGCAAGATCTCTGAAGGCGACAAGATGGCCGGTCGCCATGGCAATAAGGGGGTTGTCTCGCGGATTGTTCCTATTGAAGACATGCCGTATCTCCCGGACGGCACGCCAGTTGATATCATCTTGAACCCGATCGGTGTGCCATCGCGGATGAACCTTGGTCAAATTCTCGAGACGCATCTAGGGTGGGCTGCGCACGAGCTGGGCATTCGCGTCGCGAGCCCGGTCTTCGACGGCGCAAAGGAAGACGAAGTCCGGGAATTGCTTCGGCAGGCTGGCTTGCCTGAAGATGGCAAGGTTGAGCTCTACGATGGCCGAACAGGCGAGAAATTTGACCGTCCTGTAACGGTCGGTGTGATTTACATGATGAAACTCGTCCACCTTGTTGAGGATAAGATCCACGCGCGCTCAACAGGGCCGTACTCGCTGGTTACCCAGCAGCCACTTGGTGGGAAGGCACAGTTCGGTGGCCAGCGGTTCGGTGAGATGGAAGTATGGGCGCTAGAGGCCTATGGCGCGGCTCACACCTTGCAGGAAATGCTCACGGTCAAGTCTGACGATGTTGTTGGTCGTGTGAAGACTTACGAGGCCATCGTCAAAGGTGAGCCGATTGTCGAGGCTGGTGTTCCAGAATCCTTCAAGGTATTGGTGAAAGAGTTGCGCAGCCTCGGCCTCTCGGTCGAAGTCCTTAATGAGGACGAAGAGCCGGTCGAGTTCTCTGAAGACGGTGGCCGTGAACGGGGTGCTTCCCTCGGCATCAATTTGAGTGGCTTTGAGCGCACCGAGGACTAAGAGCGAGCGGGCAGGCAAAGGTTGAGGTGAGGGAACAATGACGACTGCAACACGGCAACGACCAGGCCAGCAGCGGGTTCTTGACGTCAACAATTTCGAGGCCATTCGCATTGGGCTTGCATCACCGGAGGCGATCCGCAGCTGGTCGTACGGGGAAGTCGTAAAGCCCGAGACGATCAATTACCGCACGCTGAAGCCCGAGTTCGGTGGACTCTTCTGCGAGCGGATCTTTGGTCCGACCAAGGACTGGGAGTGTTACTGCGGGAAGTATCGCCGCGCACGCTATGCTGGTACCATCTGCGAGAAGTGTGGCGTTGAAGTTACGCGCTCGAAGGTGCGACGGGAGCGGATGGGCCATATCGAACTGGCGGCGCCTGTCGCCCACATCTGGTATGTCCGCGGTACGCCGAGCCGCCTTGGTCTGCTGCTCGATATTACACCGCGAAATCTCGAGCGCGTGCTCTACTTCGCATCGTACCTTGTAACCAAGGTTGATGAAGAGAAAAAGCAGCAACTTATCGAGAGCATTCGCCAGGAGTTGCAGGCTGAGCTGGACGAGCTCGACCATCGCTTTGAGGAAGAGCGTGGGCGATTGCTCGAGCAGCGTGAGGCGGCACTCACGAGCCTGCAATCGGGGCTTGCTCGGCAGCGCGAAGACGCTCTCGCCACACAGCGTGAGGCTGTTGAGCGTGTCCGTGAAGAAGCCAATGCGCTGCGTGCTGAACTGACAGCGCTCCTCCATCAAGCAGCGCCGCGTGACTTCTTCCTGCGTGATCGCCTGATTGTTGCCGAAGGACAAGCGGTCAATGAAGATCGGCTGAATGCTCTCGATGAGGCAGAAGAGTCGTTGATTGCAGCGCTTGAGGCACAGGCTGAGCGCGAGCTTGAGCGGCAAAGTGCGCTCGCTGAAGCGGAAAGTGAGCTTTCACTCTCAAGTATTGATGAACAGTTACAGCGGCTCGAACAGGAGATTGAGCGCCAGAAGAACGACTTGCGTAGCGAGGCTGATGAGCTCATTCGCCAGATCTCCGATATTCGTCCGATGCAAGTGCTGACGGAGCAGCAGTACCGTGATCTGGCGGAGCTGGCTCCCGATGTCTTCGAAGCGCGCATGGGGGCCGAGGCTGTCTATGATGTTGTGTCAAAGATGGATCTCGAGGCACTCTCGCGCGAGCTTCGGGCTGAACTACAGACGACGACCGGACAGCGCCAAAAGAAGATCGTGAAGCGGCTTCGTCTGGTCGAGGCACTGCGCAAGAGCGGGAATCGTCCGGAATGGATGCTGCTGACCGTTCTTCCGGTGCTGCCGCCGGACTTACGTCCAATGGTGCAACTTGATGGTGGCCGCTTCGCGACATCAGATTTGAACGATCTCTATCGCCGGGTGATTAACCGCAACAACCGGCTCAAGCGGCTTATCGAACTCGGTGCACCAGAGATCATCGTCCGCAACGAGAAGCGGATGCTCCAAGAGGCAGTAGATGCCCTAATCGACAATGGCCGCCGAGGACGCGTTGTCTCAGGAAGCAGCAAGCACAAGCTCAAGAGCTTGTCCGACATGCTCAAGGGCAAGCAGGGGCGGTTCCGTCAGAACTTGCTCGGAAAGCGCGTCGATTACTCTGGTCGCTCGGTCATTGTCGTTGGGCCAACGTTGAAGCTCGACGAGTGTGGCTTGCCCAAGCGGATGGCGCTTGAGCTCTTCAAGCCCTTTGTTATGCAGCGTTTGGTGGCGCATGGTTACGCGCACAACATCAAGGCAGCCAAGCGGTTGGTTGAGCGTGTTGATCCAAAAGTCTGGGATGTCCTTGATGAAGTTATCGAAAACTACCTGGTGCTGTTGAACCGTGCACCGACGTTGCACCGGCTTGGTATCCAAGCCTTTAAGGTTAAGCTCATCGAAGGGTCCGCGATTCAGCTGCATCCGCTGGTCTGTGCTGCCTTCAACGCCGACTTCGACGGTGACCAGATGGCGGTGCACGTGCCGCTTTCAGCTGCCGCGCAGCAAGAGGCGCGTGAGCGCATGCTTTCGACACGCAATTTGCTCGACCCGTCTGACGGTGAGCCAGTCATTGCGCCGACACTTGACATCGTGCTTGGCTGTTATGCCATGACGCTGCCAAATCCGGAGGCGAAGGGCGCAGGGAAGGCCTTCTCGAGCCCGGCTGAAGTCATCCTGGCGTATCAGACTGGCCTAGTGGACATCCAAGCGCCGATCAAGGTTCGGTTGTCGCGTGATGGGCAGCCTCCTGAAATTATTGACACGACGGTTGGTCGCGTCATCTTCAACGAGTTGCTGCCACCGCAGCTTGGCTTCTGGAACGAGACAATGGACCGGAAGGTGCTGCGGCGTCTCATCGCGGCTTGCTATCAGCAGGTCGGGCCAGAAGAGACAGCGAAGCTGGCTGATCGCATTAAGGACCTTGGCTTCGATTACGCGACGAAGAGCGGCATTACGATCGGACTGACCGATGTCCACATTCCACCTGAGAAAGCGCAGATCATTGCTGAGGCCGATCAGCGTGTGGCTGACGTGGAGCGGCAGTACCGACGTGGTCTTATTACCGATGCCGAGCGACACCGGGAAATTGTGGCGATCTGGAATGAGGCACGCGACCGGTTGGCTGAAATCGTCGAGCAAAGCCTTGGCGAACAGAACTCGCTCTACATGATGAGTAAGTCGGGAGCCAAGGGTAACATTAACCAGATTAACCAGATGGCCGGAATGCGCGGCCTCATGCTAGACCCACGTGGGAATATCATTGAGCTTCCGATTCGCTCGAACTTCCGTGAAGGGCTCTCCGTCCTCGAGTACTTCATCTCGACGCACGGCGCGCGCAAGGGGCTGGCTGATACCGCGCTTCGTACAGCTGACTCGGGGTACCTCACGCGTCGACTGGTTGACGTTGCTCAAGACGTGATTGTGACGATTGAAGACTGCGGCACCGAGGATGGCATGTGGGTGCGCCTCGTCGACATGCCCGATCAGGATGCGTTTGTTGAGCGGATTGTCGGGCGAGTTGCGGCGCGGCCAGTGGTTGATCCAAAGACGGGCGAGGTCCTCGTCGAACGGAATCAGGAACTCCGCGAGCCGGTTGTCCAGGAGATTTTGGCTCGTGGCATCGATGCCGTCATGATTCGTACTCCGCTCTACTGCACTGCTGACTATGGCGTCTGCCAGCTCTGCTATGGCCGCAACCTTGCAACGGGGCAGATTGTCGAACAAGGCGAAGCGGTTGGCATCATCGCGGCACAGAGTATTGGCGAGCCCGGTACACAGCTCACAATGCGCACCTTCCACATGGGAGGCGTGGCAAGCGAAGACATCACGACCGGTCTGCCGCGTGTCGAAGAGCTCTTCGAGGCTCGTGAGCCAAAGGGTAAGTCGATCATCTCGCGCATCGATGGCGTCGTTGAGGTCATTGAGGATGACCAGGGACGGAAAGTCCGCGTTCGCTCGTCTGACGTCATCTCGGAGCCGGTGCCGATTCCTGCTGGGACGGAGCTGCGAGTAGCGGACGGCGAGGTAGTCACAGTCGGCCAAGTGCTCGGGACAAAGCCAACGGGTGAGCTCATTGTTGCGCCGCTTGAAGGCCAAGTCTTCATTGATGAGGGCGAGCAGACGCTATACATCCGTGCCGAGAAGCATCGGGAAGAGGAATACGTCATTCCGGCAGCTGCACACCTGCTTGTGCAAAGCGGCGACTACGTGACTGCCGGGACGCCGCTAACCGACGGGAACTTGAGCCCAGACGAGCTGCTTGAGACGCTCGGGCGTGACAAGGTCCAGCGCTACATCCTCGACGAAGTACAAAAGGTTTACAAGTCGCAGGGTGTGGTCACGAACGATCGACATATTGAGATCATCATTCGCCAAATGTTGCGCAAGGTTGTTGTGACCGATCCCGGCGACACTGACTTGTTGGTCGGCGAGATGCTCGACCGCACACAGCTCCGCCGCATCAATGAGGAAATTGTGACGCAGGGTGGTGTCCCGGCGACAGCCCAGCTTGTGCTTTTGGGCATCACGAAGGCGTCGCTCGCCACCGAGAGCTGGCTCTCCGCAGCCTCGTTCCAGGAGACCACGCGTGTCCTGACTGAAGCCGCAACGCAAGGGAAGGTCGATTATCTGCGTGGTCTTAAGGAGAACGTCATCATTGGTAAACTGATTCCCGCCGGGTCTGGGTTCTGGGAGCGCAAGAAGAAGCGCGCTGAAGAAGCCTCGTTGAGCCCGCTTGATGAGGTGACCCTGACATCTGTTGCAGCGCAGGCAATCGGGCCACGACGGGGCGAAAGTGCTGGACTACCTGAACTCGATGAGGCCACGCAGAAAGTCTTACGCGAGCAGGCGATGGGGCGACCTGAGACTGGGGCTCCGTCAGCCCAAGCGTCGACTGACGTCCGGAACGAGGACAACACTGAGGAAGAAGAGCGCGACGTGCGTTAGGCGCTCACATAGGCAATGCACGAAGGGGGCTGGCCTCGTTTAGCCAGCCCCCTTCGCTGTTCAATGCCCTTGCATGAGCTAGGGGATCATCCAGGGGAACACATAAGCCTGTAACAGCACAATCAGACCCATAACGCAGGCAAGAACGATACTATGCCAAACGACGGCGCGGAAGATCGGCCCGACCATGCGGTTTCCTTCCTCCGGATCTTCATAACAGGCAGCCGTGGCAACCGTGATACTTTGCGGGTCGATCATCTTACCCATCACGCCGCCCGTGCTATTCGCCGCGGTAATGAGAATCGGATTCAAGCCGAGTTGCTCGGCGGTAATGCGCTGCAGGTTACCAAACAAGGCATTGGATGCCGTATCGGAACCCGCGAGGAAGACACCAAGCCAGCCGAGTAATGCGGCAAAGAATGGATAGAGCGGGCCAACGTGCGTAAACGCAAGGCCTAAGATAGCATCAAGACCTGAATAGCGTGTCAAAAACCCGAGTCCCAGGACCTGCGCAATAGTCAAGACCGGAATCTTCATGCGTCGAGCTGTTCGAACAATCGCGTGCTTCCATTGCTCAGCTGAAAGGCGCAGCCAAAGTCCACTGAGGACTGCTGCGACGAATACCCCAGTTCCTGCTGCCGAGAGCCAGTTGAATCCCCAAATCGCCGATTCGGGCTTGGCGTTCGGTGGTGCAATTGGCGGCGTACGAACGACTTGCTGATGCAGGTAGGGCATCGCAACGTTCACCTTCGTTACGCCCGGGATCAGATTGTCAAAGAACGTCTTAATCTGTGGTGTTCCCCAGATAGCGACGCACGCAATAAGCAGAATCCATGGTACCCAGGCTTCGAACGTCTGCCAGCGTGTGTATGGATAAACATACGCAGCTGGGTCACTCGCTCCACCAGCGGCTGGTTGAGGCTGTCCTTCTCCGCCGACTCTCGTTGCGACACTGCGTTCGCGAGCTAAAAGGAATCGTGTCTTGGGATGCCACACACGGAGGAAGAGCACAACCGCGAGAACAGATGTCAGGCCCGCGATAATGTCAGTGAGCAAGTAAAGTGATGGGACGTTGGATACTAAAAATTGCATGATGGCGAAGACACCACCGGCAACGAGGGTTGCTGGCCATACCTCCCAGACATCGCGCCATGATCCCTTTTCCATGAAGACGAAGGTGGCAACAAGCCAGAACGGAATGAGAATAGAAACAAATGGCAGCTGACGGCCAGCCATTTTGCTTAAAACTTCGGCTGGTAGGCCAGTAACAAGCCCAAGCGTGATGATCGGCGTGCCAATTGCGCCATACGCGACTGGGGCAGTATTCGCGATCAAGTTAAGAATTGCTGATTCAAAAGGACCAAAGCCAAGTCCCACCATCATGGCGCCCGCGATGGCGACTGGGGTGCCAAACCCAGAAGTCCCCTCAATAATTGCGCCGAATGAAAATGCGATAAGTAAGACTTGGAGTCGGCGATCAAATGAGATGTGCGTAATGCTCTCTTTGACAATCTCGAATTTCCCCGTGATCAGCGTGATGGTGTACAAGAACATTGCAGCAACGACGATCCAGATAATACCGATAAACCCTGAGAGAACACCATAGAGAAACGCTGAAATCGCTGAGGGTGCGGGCATGTGGAGAATCCCAACGGCAATAATGAAGGCTGTGAGCCAAGCAAAAAGCGCCGCTACCGGAGCACTGATCCCAAGATGGCGATGTCCTTGTTCGTCGCGATGTGGGTGAAGAGCTAACAGGTAGAGGAGTACAAGAATTGGCAACGCTGCAACGATTGTTGAGAGAAAGGCATTACCAAGAGGGTTATAAACTTGGTGAAAGACGGGCATCTCTTCACTCCTCCCCGGATAGTACAGCCACATTGTCAGCCGCCGTTGCTTACATGTCTCGTGTGATTGGTGTCACCTCCTCTCCATTTCTTGTCTTGAAGGGGACAAGGTACGACAGTCGGATAGTACTTCATCCCAGAAAGATGCTGACAGCGGCAGCCTACGGAGAAAAGGGGACCTTGTCAAGGGGTGCAGAAGCAATGCTGAACAGTGCTTGACGATTGCCGGAATGGCTGCTAGACTTCACCCTTGTGACCTGTCCATGGGTCACGGTAGGTACTTGTGTGCCAGTGAGACGCGGTTATACGGAGAGGGCAACGGAGTAAGCCGTGCCGACGATTAACCAGCTTGTCCGAAAAGGTCGACAGCGGCCGAGGAAGAAGCCGAAGGCTCCAGCGCTGCGGTTCATTAACAGCCGGGTGGGGCGAAACGCGGGAAAGTTGCGCGCGACGCCGAAAGGATCTCCGCAGAAGCGTGGTGTGTGCGTGCAGGTGCGCACCATGACGCCGAAGAAGCCGAACTCTGCGTTGCGCAAGATTGCGCGTGTTCGTCTCACCAATGGTCTTGAGGTCACGGCCTACATCCCGGGTGAGGGGCACAATCTCCAAGAGCACTCGGTTGTGCTGATCCGGGGTGGTCGTGTGAAGGACCTGCCGGGTGTCCGCTACCACATTATCCGTGGTGCTTTGGATGCCAAGGGCGTAGAGAACCGGAAGAAAGGGCGTTCCAAGTACGGGACGAAGAAGCAGAAGTAGGCGCGGCCGCGTGTCACTGAGGACCGACGGGCCGGCACGGAAAAGCGGCGCACGGCGTATTTCGCGTGATGTCCGCTTTTTCATGTCTCTAGTACAGGAGTGAGAGGGAGGCTGAGAGGCATGCCCAGGCGAGCAAAAGTCGAGCGGCGACCCATTCCGCCCGATCCCCGCTATGGTAGTGAGCTCTTGCAGCGTTTTATCAACAAAGTCATGCGTCGTGGCAAGAAGTCGCTCGCTGAGCGGATTGTCTACACCGCGCTCGACCTGGTTGCCCAACGTACTGGCCAGAGCCCGCTCGAGGTCTTCCAGCGGGCTGTGCAAAATGCCATGCCGATCCTTGAGGTGAAGCCGCGACGTGTCGGTGGTGCGACCTATCAGGTTCCGGTGCAAGTTGAGCCCCATCGGCGCGTCTCGCTGGCGATGCGGTGGCTGATCGAGTCGGCCAAGTCTCGCGCCGGAAAAACCATGGCTGAGAAGCTCGCTGCTGAATTAATCGACGCTGCCAACAACACCGGCGCAACCATTAAGCGGCGCGATGATGTCCACCGCATGGCAGAAGCCAACCGTGCGTTCGCGCACTACCGCTGGTAATTCGCGGTCGCTCTAGCGAGGCAACGTGACCAAAGACAATGGTAGTGGGAAGTGATATGAGTACGGTACAGGCACAAGCAGTTGACGAACGGCTCGTCTTGCTCCAGCGGACGAGGAATATCGGTATTATCGCTCATATCGACGCTGGGAAGACGACAACGACCGAGCGCATCCTCTTCTATACGGGTCGGATTCACCGGCCTGGAGAAGTTCACGAAGGCTCGGCCACGATGGACTGGATGATTCAGGAGCGGGAGCGCGGCATCACGATTACTGCTGCCGCGACAACCTGCTTCTGGCGGAACCATCGAATCAACATCATTGACACTCCCGGCCACGTGGACTTCACCGTTGAGGTTGAGCGCTCACTCCGCGTGCTCGATGGTGGTGTCGTGGTCTTTGATGGTGTGCATGGCGTCGAGCCACAGTCCGAAACGGTGTGGCGCCAGGCTGACAAGTATCATGTTCCACGTATTTGCTTCATTAACAAACTCGATCGAGTTGGCGCGAACTTCGAGCGTGCTGTCGACATGATTCGTGAGCGGCTCGGGGCGCGCCCGGCCGTTATTCAGTGGCCTATCGGGTTGGAGTCAGATTTTCGTGGAATCATTGATCTTATCGGTTTTCGGGCGCTGATCTACCATGATGACTTAGGACAGCAGATCGAAGAAACGGCTGTGCCTGAGGATGAGCGTGAGGTTGCTGAACAGTGGCGGCAGCGGCTTATTGAGCAAATCGCTGAGACAAATGAAGAACTCATGCTCAAGTATCTCGAAGGCGAGGAGCTGACGCCGGACGAGCTTCGCGCTGCCCTGCGCGCTGCAACGATCCGCGGCGAGCTCGTGCCGGTCCTCTGTGGTTCAGCCCTCAAGAATAAGGGTGTACAGCCGCTGCTTGACGCTATCGTCGATTATCTTCCGTCGCCACTGGACATTCCTCCAGTGCGGGGAACGCATCCTGCCACTGGGGAGGAGATAACGCGTACAGCTGATCCTGATGGCCCATTTGCGGCCCTGGCATTTAAGATCCAGGCCGATCCGCATGTGGGGCGGTTGACGTACGTACGCGTCTACTCTGGCAAGATCACCTCAGGTTCGTACGTCTATAACTCGACAAAGAATGAGCGCGAACGGGTTTCCCGCTTGCTGCGCATGCACGCGAATCACCGCGAAGAAGTCGATGAGGTTGCGGCGGGTGATATCTGCGCGGTTATTGGGCTGAAGAAGACCTTTACGGGTGATACGCTCTGCGATCCCGAGCAGCCGATTCTACTCGAGGCGATCCAATTCCCTGAGCCGGTGATTTCGGTTGCCGTGGAGCCCAAGACACGCGCCGACCAGGACAAGCTCTCACTGGCCCTCCAGCGGCTAGCGGAAGAGGATCCGACCTTCCGAGTCCGCATTGACCCTGAGAGCGGGCAGACGATCATCAGTGGCATGGGTGAGCTGCACCTTGAAGTCATCGTTGACCGAATGCTCCGTGAATTCCGCGTTGGCGCTAATATCGGTCGCCCGCAGGTGGCGTATAAGGAGACGATCACGCGACCAGTTCGTGTGGAAGGGCGTTTCGTGCGCCAGACTGGTGGGCGTGGTCAGTATGGTCACGTCTGGCTCGAGCTCGAGCCGCTGCCGCGTGGGAGTGGCTTCGTCTTCGAAGACCGGATTGTCGGCGGCGTCGTGCCGAAGGAATTTATCCCAGCTGTTGAGGCCGGTATCCGCGAGGCCATGGAGACCGGCGGCGTAGCCGGCTTCCCAGTGATCGATATCAAGGCCGTCCTCGTCGATGGTTCATACCATGAAGTCGACTCCTCGGAGATGGCGTTTAAGATCGCCGCTGCGATGGCTTTGAGGGAAGGGGTGCGCCGTGGCAACCCGGTCATCCTCGAGCCAATTATGCGGGTTGAGGTAGTGACCCCAGATGAATTCACGGGTGATGTCATCGGTGACCTGAATGCCCGCCGCGGGCGCATCGAAGGCATGGAGATGCGTGCAGGCTCACAGGTCATCCGTGCCTTGGTACCGCTCGCGACAATGTTCGGTTATGCGACTGACCTGCGTTCGATGACGCAAGGTCGCGCAACGTACACTATGCAGTTTGACCACTATGCGCCGTTGCCAGAGAACTTGGCTGCGGAGCTCATTGCAAAGAACGGTAAGTCGGGACAGGCGAACGTCTAATCGAAGGAAGGATCAGGAGGCAGAGCGATGGGGAAGCCGCGGTTTGAGCGGACGAAGCCGCACGTGAACGTTGGGACGATTGGCCATGTGGACCATGGGAAGACGACGTTGACGGCGGCGATCACGAAGGTGTTGAGCTTCAAGGGGTGGGCGAACTACACGCCGTACGATCGGATTGACAAGGCGCCGGAGGAGCGGGCGCGGGGGATTACGATTGCGATCAGCCACGTGGAGTATGAGACGGCCAAGCGGCACTATGCGCACGTAGACTGTCCGGGGCATGCGGACTACATCAAGAACATGATCACGGGCGCGGCGCAGATGGACGGGGCGATTTTGGTGGTGAGTGCGCCGGATGGGCCGATGCCGCAGACGCGGGAGCACATCTTGCTGGCGCGGCAGGTAGAGGTGCCGGCGATTGTGGTGTTTTTGAACAAGGTGGACATGCTGGACGACCCGGAGCTACTGGAGCTGGTGGAGCTGGAGGTGCGGGAGCTGTTGAGCCAGTATGGGTTTCCGGGGGAGAGCGTGCCGGTGGTGCGGGGGTCGGCGCTGAAGGCGCTGGAGTCGAGTGCGACGGATCCGGAGGCGCCGGAGTATGCGCCGATCTGGGAGCTGTTGCGGGTGGTGGATGAGTACATTCCGACGCCGGTGCGGCCGGTGGACCAGCCGTTCCTGATGCCGATCGAGGACGTGTTTGGGATCAAAGGGCGAGGGACGGTGGTGACGGGGCGGATTGAGCGTGGGCGGATCCGGCCTGGGGAGAGTGTGGAGATTGTGGGGCTGGGGCCGACGCGGCAGACGGTGGTGACGTCGATTGAGATGTTCCAGAAGGTGCTGGACGAGGGGGTTGCGGGGGACAACGTGGGGTGCTTGCTGCGGGGGATTGAGCGGGACGAGGTTGCGCGGGGGATGGTGCTGGCGGCGCCGGGGTCGATCACGCCGCACACGCAGTTTCGGGCGGAGGTGTACGTGTTGTCGAAGGAGGAGGGGGGGCGGCACACGCCGTTCTTCAGTGGGTATCGGCCGCAGTTTTACATTCGGACGACGGATGTGACGGGGGAAGTGACGCTGCCGGCTGGGGTAGAGATGGTGATGCCGGGGGACAACGTGAACCTGACGGTGACGTTGGACAAGCCGGTGGCGTTGGAGGCGGGGTCGCGGTTTGCGATTCGGGAAGGTGGGCGCACGGTGGGAGCCGGCGTCGTCACCGAAATCCTGAAGTAAGTCGGACGGTGCAGGGAGGTTGACTATGTCGTCCCGGCGACCGGCGCAGAAAATCCGCATTCGGCTGAAGTCACACGACCACCGCATCCTTGATCAATCTGCTCGGCAGATTGTCGAGACTGCTGAGAGCACGGGGGCGAAGGTCGCGGGGCCGATTCCTTTGCCGACACGGATTGAGCGGTTTACCGTCATCCGCTCACCATTCATTGATAAAGACTCGCAAGAGCACTTTGAGATTCGCACACACAAGCGGCTCATCGATGTGCTCGAGCCGAGTCATGCCACCATTCGTGCGCTCATGCGGCTCACGCTGCCGGCGGGTGTCGATATCGAAATCAAACTCTAGACGCGATAGCCGTAGCGTGGAGATCACGCTCTAGATGGCGGATTGGGCAGCATTGGCTGTCTATGCCGCCGCCTGAGAAGGTCAGGGAGAGCCAATGATCGAGGGATTACTTGGACGTAAACTGGGCATGACCCAGATTTTCGATGAGCAAGGACGGGCAGTTCCCGTCACGGTACTTGAAGTTGGGCCCTGCGTCGTTACGCAGGTCAAGACGGTCGAGCGTGATGGTTACACGGCTGTCCAGCTCGGCTTTGGCCATCGCAAGCGAATCAACAAGCCACTTGCCGGCCATCTGCGAGCGTCGGGGGCGCAACCGCGCTACTTGCGTGAAGTGCGGGTCGATGACCCAGAAAACTTTACCGTTGGACAGGTCATTACGTGTGCTTCGGTTTTCGAAGCGGGTCAACTTGTTGATGTGACTGGCTGGCGTAAAGGGCGCGGCTTTGCGGGCGTCGTCAAGCGACATGGCTTTGGTGGTGGTCCTAAGACGCACGGTCAGTCCGATCGACTGCGGGCGCCGGGTTCGATTGGCCCGACAACAACGCCGGGGCGTGTGCACAAAGGCAAGCGAATGGCCGGGCGCATGGGACCTGCTCGCGTTACCGTTCAGAATCTGCGGGTGATGCGCGTCGATGCTGAACGCAATCTTGTTCTCGTCAAAGGGGCAGTCCCTGGGCCGATCAAGGGGCTGGTCATCGTGCGGCATGCCATCAAACAACGTGAGCGCGAACGCGCTGCCCGAGCGAAGGCCTGAGCGGGAGGGGGCGAGCAGTGCACGTACCAGTGTATGATGTGCAGGGCAACGAAGTTGGGCAGATTGAGCTTTCCGATTACATCTTCGGGATTGAGCCGCACATTCCAGTCATGCATCAAGCGCTTGTGCGGCAGCTCGCGAATGCCCGAGCGGGTACCCATGACACGAAGACTCGGGGCGAAGTCAGCGGTGGCGGGCGAAAACCGTGGCGACAAAAGGGCACAGGGCGGGCTCGCCAAGGAAGTATCCGCGCACCGCATTGGAAAGGCGGCGGCGTTGTCTGGGGCCCGCATCCGCGGAAGTACACAAAACAGATGCCGAAGAAGATGCGGCGCCTGGCGATCCGCTCGGTGCTGTCAGCGAAGCAGCGAGAGCATCAGCTGATCGTCGTTCAGGGGCTTGCTGACGTTGAACCGCGTACGAAGGCAATGCTGGGTGTCCTGTCGCGGTTGCCACTCGCGGATGCTCGCTCAACCCTCATCGTTGTTGATCAACCGCGCGAGAATGTGCGCCGCGGCGCAGGAAACCTGGAAAACGTCAAGGTGCTCATGGCACAGTATATGAATGTGCGCGACGGCCTGAAGTACGAGCGCATGATACTCATGCGCGAGGCCGTTGACGTGATTCATCGGCTCTGGGCGCAGGAGGGGCGGTAACGCGATGGAACTCCATTGGCAAGATGTACTCATCCGCCCGCTCATTACCGAAAAGAATACGCGGATTATGGAGCTGGGGCAGTACATGTTTGAAGTGCACCCAGCGGCGAATAAGACGATCATCAAAGAGGCGGTTGAGCGGACGTTCAATGTGAAAGTGCGCAAAGTAAATACCATGAACGTCCGCGGCAAGGTACGCCGTCGGGTGCGGCGGCGCGGTGGGCCGACGATTGTTGGCCAGGAGCCCAAGCGAAAGAAGGCGATCGTCTCCCTTGAGCCGGGATATACGATCGACCTCTTTAGCCAGCTCTAGGAGACAGGGGCCAGACATGGGTGTGAAAAAGCTCAAGCCAACAACTCCCGGGCGTCGACATATGTCGGTGCTTACCTTTGAGGAAATTACGAAGAAAGAGCCGGAAAAGCGGCTCATCGAGCCGCTGAAGAAGCACGCCGGCCGCAATAACCAGGGGCGGATTACCACCCGTCACCGCGGTGGTGGGAACAAGCGGTTTTATCGAATCATCGATTTTCGGCGTAACAAACATGGTATTCCAGCAAAAGTTGTAGCAATTGAGTACGACCCAAACCGAACAGCGTTTATCGCCCTGCTGCAGTATAAGGATGGTGAAAAGCGCTATATCCTCGCGCCGCTTGGACTGAAGGTCGGGGATGTTGTCCAGTCTGGTCCGGGATCGCCGATTCGTGTTGGGAATGCGCTGCCGCTTCGAGAGATTCCGCTCGGTACCCAGATTCACAACATTGAGCTCTATCCAGGCCGGGGCGGGCAGCTGGTGCGTGCCGCTGGTGCAGCTGCTCAGCTCGTTGCCAAGGGTGACCGCTATGTGCAGGTTCGTCTTCCCTCCGGGGAAGTACGAATGATTCTGGCCGAGTGCATGGCCACAATTGGCCAGGTTGGCAATGTCGATCACGCGAATGTAAGCATCGGCAAAGCAGGACGACGGCGTCACATGGGGTGGCGTCCGGCAGTACGTGGTTCGGCGATGACGCCTCGCGACCATCCGCATGGTGGTGGTGAAGGCAAAGCGCCGATTGGTTTGCCCCATCCGAAGACACCGTGGGGTAAGCCAGCGCTCGGCTATCGGACGCGGCGGAACAAGAAGACTGATCGCTTTATCGTGCGCCGCCGCTACGAAGGCCGCTAGCGAGAGGAGGGAGAAGCGATGGGGCGATCATCGAAGAAGGGTCCGTACATTGACCCCAAGCTGCGCAAGAAGATTGAAGAGCTGAATCGCTCTGGTGAGCGCCGGGTGATTCGAACCTGGGCGCGTGATTGCACGATTTTCCCAGAAATGGTCGGCCACACCATTGCGGTGCATGATGGCCGACGGCACGTACCGATCTACATCACGGAGCAGATGGTTGGGCACCGACTCGGTGAGTTTGCGCCAACGCGTACCTTCCGCGGCCATGGTAAGGACGCGGAGCGGACAACGCGCCGCCGAGCGGCCTAGCGTCCCGAGAAGCGGGTGAGGAGCGTTATGGAAGTGCGGGCATCAGTACGTGAAGTCCGAGTTTCTCCCAAGAAGGCGCGGCTCGTCGTCGACGCCGTGCGCGGCAAGCCGCTGCTGGAGGCGATGGCCATCCTCCGCTTCCTGCCGCAGAAGACCGCGCCAGTTGTGCTCAAGCTGCTCAAGTCGGCGGCTGCAAATGCTGAGCATAACTATGACCTTGATCCCTCGACGCTCTACGTCAAGCGGATCACCGCCGACGACGGGCCACGCTATAAGCGCTGGCGCCCGCATGCACGCGGCCGAGTCGGGCGGAAGTGGCGGCGAACGACGCATATCACCGTCGTGCTCGACGAACTGCGGAAGGGAGCCTAATGTATGGGCCGCAAAGTCCACCCGATCGGCTTTCGTCTCGGCATTGTTCACGACTGGGAATCGAAGTGGTTCGCGGAGAAGGACCGTGCGTATCGCGAGATGCTTCAGGAGGATATCGCGATCCGCTCGGTTATTCAGGACGAGCTTCCGCGAGCCGGTATCTCGCGGATCGAGATTCAGCGCGCAGTGAACCGTGTCGATGTGACGATCCATACGGCGAAGCCGGGTGTTGTTATTGGAAAACAAGGTGCCAATGTTGAACGGCTTCGCCAATTGCTCGAAGCGCGTATCGGGAAGCGGGTTCACCTCAATATCCAAGAGGTACGCAAGCCTGAGCTCGATGCGCGCTTGGTCGCGGAGAGCATTGCTGAACAGATTACGCGGCGCGTTTCCTATCGCCGCGCAATGAAGCATGCGATCGCCCAGGCGCTTCGTGCTGGTGCCAAGGGAGTCAAGATTCGCGTGAAAGGGCGTTTGGGCGGCGCGGAAATGAAGCGGGTTGTCTGGGAAATGGCCGGGCGCGTTCCGCTCCAAACCTTGCGCGCAAACATCGATTACGCTCAGGTCCATGCGCCAACCACGTATGGCCAGATTGGCGTCAAGGTTTGGATTTATCATGGCGACGTCTTGCCTGAGCGCTCGGTTGCGCCGGCTGCCGAGGCAACGGTTGCCGCTGACTAGCGAGGAGGGTAGAGAGTCATGCTTATGCCACGACGTGTCAAATACCGCAAGCAACATCGCTATCGTACCCGCGGCATCGCACTGCGCGGCAATACCGTTGCGTTCGGCGAGTGGGGAATCCAGGCTCTTGAGCCTGCATATGTCACCGCACAGCAAATTGAGGCCGCTCGCCGTGCGATCACGAACGCGGTGCGCCGTGGCGGCAAGATTTGGATTCGGATTTTCCCCGATAAGCCAGTGACGAAGAAACCGGCCGAAACCCGAATGGGAAGCGGGAAAGGAAGCCCAGAGTATTGGATGGATGTTGTCAAGCCTGGGCGTATCCTTTTTGAACTCGCTGGTGTCCGAGAAGACTTGGCAATCGAAGCGTTGACTCGCGCGATCCATAAGCTGCCGTGTAAGTGCCGCATCGTAAAGCGCGAGACAGCGGCCGAGACAACGGTTGCGACTGGAGATTAGGCGAGGGGTGAGCAGCGATGAAAGCAGCCGAATTACGCGCAATGACCAATGAGCAACTGCATCAGCTCCTCGCTGATCTCCGCAGCGAGTGGCGTGACTTGCGCTTCGATGCGGCGCTTGGCCGGTTGACGAATACCATGCGCATTCGCCAAGTGCGCAAGGATATTGCCCGAATCTTGACAATTCTAACTGAGCGCGAGCGCGCGGCGTTGGCTGAGCAAGGGTTGCTCCCACCACCGAAACGAACACGGCGCGAGCGAAAGCTTGCCCGCCAGCGGCAACGAAACTGGCAGGAACATGAACTGCGACGCCAGCGACGGATCGAACAATCGCAGCGTCGGCGCCGTGCGCGGGTTGAAGGAGAGGTAGGGCAGAGCTGATGGAAGCAAGCCAGCACGCGCAGCGTCCAAAACGCCGATTAACCAAGGTTGGACGAGTTGTCTCAGATAAGATGGACAAGACGGTGGTCGTGGCGGTCGATTATTTCCGCCGACACCCACTCTACAAGAAGACTGTACGCCGCACGAGCAAATTCAAGGCACATGATGAGTACAACATGTGCCGTATCGGGGATCTTGTGCTAATTGAGGAAACCCGCCCACTGAGCAAAACCAAGCGCTGGATTGTCCGGCGCATTCTTGAGCGGGCAACGCCGGAAGTTGCCGCTGAGATTGCCGAAGAAGAAGCTGGTGAAGAGGAGGAGGGCGCGAACGCATGATTCAGCCACATACTCGCTTAGTCGTTGCTGACAACACTGGTGCAAAGGAAATCATGTGCATCCGCGTCCTCGGTGGGTCAGCCAAAAAGTATGCGACCGTTGGGGATGTCATTGTGGCTTCCGTAAAGGTTGCCCAGCCAAACTCCGGCGTCAAGAAGGGTGAAGTTGTCCGCGCTGTTGTGGTGCGAACAGCGCAGGGCATTCGGCGCCCTGATGGCTCGCACATTAAGTTCGACGACAATGCCGCGGTGCTGATCACACCACAAGGCACCCCACGCGGGACGCGAATCTTTGGCCCTGTTGCGCGTGAACTGCGCGAGAAGCAATTTATGCGCATCGTCTCGTTGGCGCCAGAAGTGCTGTGAGGGCGCAGACATGGCTGAGAAAATTGTTACGGGCGATGAAGTCATCGTCATTCGCGGCAAAGATAAGGGTGCACGCGGCCGCGTGCGCCAGAACTTGCCGCGCGAAGATCGCGTTATTGTCGAGGGCGTCAATTTAGTGAAGCGGCATCGCCGCGCAACCCCGGGAGTGCAGCAGGCGGGCATTGTCGAGATGGAAGCGCCGCTTCATGTCTCGAAAGTGATGTTAATCTGCCCGCACTGTGGCAAGCCTACTCGTGTTGGCTTCCGCTTTACCGAAAGCGGTGAGAAGGTTCGGTACTGCAAGAAGTGCCAGGCGACGATCGAAAAGCCAACAGCAACCCGGTCGCGCGGCAAGTAGGCCGAGATGGAGTAGAACGCAATGAGTGTAGAAGCCCAGGAGCGCGTCGAACCTCGCCTCAAGAAACGCTATCGTGAAGAAGTTGTTCCTCAGTTGATGCGCGAGTTCGGCTATCCACATATTTACGCCGTTCCGCGCCTGGAGAAAATCGTGCTCAACATCGGCTTGGGCGAGGCAGTATCGAATCCGAAAGCGATCGATGCTGCGATGAATGACCTGGCCGTCATTACTGGACAACGGCCAGTCGTGACGCGTGCCAAGAAGTCCATCGCAGCGTTCCGGGTGCGGAAAGGCATGCCAATCGGCGTAATGGTAACGCTACGCGGCAACCGGATGTGGTATTTTCTCGATCGACTCATCTCGATTGCGTTGCCGCGCATTCGTGATTTTCATGGTCTGTCGGCACGATCATTCGATGGGCGTGGGAATTACACGCTGGGGCTGCGCGAGCAGCTTGTCTTTCCAGAAGTTGACTACGATAAGATCGATAAAGTGCGCGGTCTTGAAGTAACCATTACAACGACAGCAAAAACTGACCGCGAGGGGCGGCGGTTGCTCGAGTTACTTGGTATGCCCTTCCGCGATTAGTCCAAGGGAGGATCGATGGCCAGGAAAGCCCTTATTGTCAAAATGCAAAAGCCGCAGAAGTACGCGGTGCGATATCGCAATCGCTGCAAGCTGTGCGGTCGCCCGCGTGCGTACATGCGGAAGTTTGGCCTCTGCCGCATTTGCTTCCGCCAGCTTGCGCTGCAGGGCAAGCTCCCCGGTGTGACGAAGGCAAGCTGGTAGCGTGTAGGCAAGGGAGGCGCGCAAATGACGATTACCGATCCAATTGGTGACATGCTCACACGGATTCGCAACGCCCAAATGGGCAAGAAGCAAGAGACGCGTCTACCGGCCTCGCGCATGCTCGTCGAGATCGCGCGGATCTTGAAAGAAGAGGGCTATATAGCTGACTATCACCTCGAGCCAACAACGCCCCGCGCGACACTGGTGATCCGGCTCAAATATCTGCCTGACAAGAAGCCGGCGATTCGTGAGCTGCGCCGTGTCTCGAAGCCTGGGTTGCGAATCTACGTGGGCAAGGAAGAGTTGCCACGAGTCAAAAGTGGCCTTGGCATTGCCATCCTCACGACGTCGCAGGGCGTCATGACGGATGTCGAAGCACGCCGGCGTGGCATCGGCGGCGAGCTGATTTGCACTGTCTTCTAAGGAAACTCGCTGGAAAGTGGAGGAGCGGCAGCGATGTCACGAATTGGCCGTCGTCCAATTCCGATTCCCGCCGGAGTCGATGTAGCGATCGAGCCAGGATATATCAGGGTCAAGGGGCCAAAGGGAGAGCTGGAGCTGCGCCACGACCCAGGGATTCAGGTGAGCCGACAGGACGGCACGCTGGTGGTGCAGCGTCCGTCTGAGGAGCGACGGTATAAGCAGCTCCATGGACTCTATCGCACGCTGATTGCGAATATGGTTCAGGGAGTAACTGAGGGATACCGCAAGGATCTCGAAATTCAAGGCGTTGGGTACCGTGCTGCGTTGGAGGGCAAGACGCTTGTCCTCCAAGTTGGCTATTCACACCCTGTACGTGTTGAACCACCGGCGGGGATCAGCTTCGTCGTTGAGTCGCCGACGCGTATTGGTGTTGTCGGCATTGATAAGCAACTTGTCGGTGAGATTGCCGCACAAATTCGCCGCATTCGTCCGCCTGAACCGTACAAGGGGAAGGGGATTCGTTACCTCGGCGAAGAAGTGCGGCGCAAGGCTGGTAAGACTGGTAAGGTCAAGAAGTAGCAGAATCGGGTGTGCCAGGGCGAAACGGTCGGCCGAGGATCGCGCTGGCGAGAACCCTAGGAGGACGATATGGCACGATTTCAATACAAGCGCCAGCTATCACCGCGAAAGCGGCGACATTTGCGGGTGCGAGCGAAAATCTTTGGGACGCCTGAGCGCCCGCGGTTGAATGTCTTTCGGAGTAATGAACATATCTATGCGCAAATTATTGACGATACAAAGGGGCACACGTTAGTTGCGGCCTCAACGCTTGAAAAAGCGGTCCAGGAACGCTTTCCTGCTGAGCACCCCAAGACCGTTGAGGCGCGGATTGTTGGACTGGTCGTTGGTGAGCGCGCTTTAGCGAAGGGAATTACGCGCGTCGTTTTCGATCGTGGCGGCTATAAGTACCACGGACGCGTGAAGGCCCTCGCTGAAGGTGCGCGTGAAGCTGGACTCATTTTCTAGAAACGAGGAGTGATAACGATATGGGCAAAGGAAGAACGAAAATCTGGCCGTTTGCCCAGCGGGTCAAACCCGACCAGGTTGGGGATCTCCGGGAGCGTGTGATTCAGATCAACCGGGTCGCGAAGGTCGTGCAGGGAGGACGGCGCTTCCACTTCTCGAGCGTCGTCGTTGTCGGTGATGGCGAAGGTCATGTTGGGGTAGGGATCGGAAAAGCGACAGAAGTGCCCGACTCCATCCGTAAGGCCGTTGAAAATGCCAAGAAGCGTCTTATCCGTGTGCCGCTCGACCGACGAACAATCCCTCACGAAATCGAGGTCAAGTTTGGGGCGACGCGAGTACTTATGCGCCCAGCTGCTCCTGGTACGGGTGTTATTGCCGGTGCTGGTGTGCGAGCTGTCGCCGAAGCGGCAGGTATTCGCGACCTCATTGCCAAATCACATGGCAGCAACAATCCGGTTAACGTCACCCAGGCCGCTCTGTTGGCTCTGAGTATGCTTGAGTCGCCTGAGCAGGTCGCCGCTCGACGGGGTATCCCAGTAGAGCGGCTCCGACCACGTAAGCGTGTCCAAGAGGAGTCGGGGGATGGCTGCGCCTAAGCTGCTCCGCATTACGTATATCAAAAGCATGATTGGCTATCCAAAGGATCAGCGCGCAACGTTATATGCGCTTGGGTTGCGCCGACTGCATCAGAGTGTGCTGAGGCCCGATACCCCAGCTGTTCGTGGGATGATTGCAAAGGTTCAGCATCTGGTGCGTGTCGAGCCAGTGGAGGACGATCGGACGGCAAGCGGTGTCCTGTCGGCTGATCGTCAGGAGGTGGCGTCATGAAGTTGCATGATTTGCGGCCCGCTCCGGGTGCTCACCGACCGAAAGTGCGAGTTGGCCGCGGAATTGCTGCTGGCAAAGGGAAGACTGCGGGCCGTGGCACGAAAGGGCAAAAGGCACGAAACAAAGTTCGGCCCGGGTTTGAAGGTGGCCAGAACCCGCTCTACATGCGGCTTGGGCGGAAGCGTGGCTTTCGGAACCCGTTTAAGCTGGTCTACGAAGTGGTCAACGTCGGAGTGCTGAACGCGCTTGAAGTCGATGGGCCGATCACCCCAGAAGTGCTCTTTGCGCATCGCCTAATTCGCGGGCTTGAGTATCCTGTCAAAATTCTTGGCGATGGTGACGTAACTCGACCGTTGCATGTTCGCGCCCATGCGTTCTCAGAAAGTGCGCGAGAGAAAATTGCCGCCGCTGGCGGAACGGTGGAGGTTATCGCCTAATGCTCCAAAACGTCCTCAATGCCTTTAAACTGCCCGATCTCCGACGCCGGATCTTTATGACGATCGGCTTGCTTATTGTCTTCCGCTTTATTGCAACCATTCCGGTGCCTGGTGTCGATCGGGCAGCGCTGAATCGTCTTCTTGAGACGAACCAGTTGCTCGGCGTGCTTAATCTCTTTTCAGGGAGCACGCTCACGCATTTTTCAATTGTCGCGATGGGAGTGTATCCCTACATCACGGCCTCAATCATCATGCAACTCCTGACGCCCGTCATTCCAAGCCTTGCCGAGCTTTCCAAAGAGGGCAACTATGGCCGGATGAAGATTAATCAGTACACGCACTGGCTTACGGTTCCGATTGCCTTGCTGCAAGGCTATGGGCAGGCAGTTCTTATGGCGCGGGCAAATGTGCTCCGCGACTTTGGGCTTTTCAACAGCTCGACCGCTCTGCGGAGCATTGCTCTGCTGCTTATGATGACCGCTGGAACCATTTTCCTCGTCTGGCTCGGTGAGCTGATCACTGAGTTTGGTATTGGCAATGGCATCTCTATCATCATTTTTGGTGGGATCGTTGCTCGCTTGCCGGCTGCAGTAGCCCGACTGGTTACGGGTGGGACACTGACACAAAACCTCATTGGTACCGTTGCCTTTGCCGCGATCGGTATTCTCACCATTGTTGGGATCGTGTTGCTCACGGAAGGACAACGCCGCATTCCGGTGCAGTATGCGCGCCGTGTCCGGCACGGCCGTGTCTATGGTGGAGGAACTACGTATATTCCGCTGAAAGTTAATTCTGCTGGCATGATTCCGTTGATTTTCGCAATTAGCATCCTGCTCTTGCCAGGCTTAATTGCGAATTTCTTTGCGACATCCGAACGTCCATGGCTGCGCGACCTTGCCGGTGGTATTGCAGCAGCGTTCAATCCAAATGGGTTGCTTTACCAGATCGCATACTTCATTCTCGTTATTGCCTTCACCTACTTCTACACGATGGTGCTCTTCCAGCAGCAGAATATTGCCGAAACGCTGCAGCGCCAGGGGGCCTTTATCCCGGGTATCCGCCCAGGGCGCATGACCGATGAATATCTGACGCGGGTATTGATGCGTATTACGCTTCTTGGCGCTATCGGATTGGGCATTGTGGCAGTGTTGCCCTATCTGATTGCCAAGATCACGGGGGTGACGATCCTTTACCTGAGCGCCACATCGCTGTTAATTGTGGTTGGAGTGGCGATCGACACTATGCGGCAACTTGAAGCGCAGCTGCTCATGCGCAATTATCAGGGCTTCATCCAGTAGGCGGTGCAAGATGGCAGAGCGGCGGCACGTCCTGATCATTGGCCCACAAGGCTCCGGGAAAGGGACGCAGGCGGCGCGTGTCGCTCCGGCACTGGGTTTAGTGCATGTCGCAATGGGCGATCTCTTTCGCTCCCTGATGCAGCACGATACCCCACTCGCTCGTGAGGTTCGCTCGTACTACGATCGCGGGGCCCTCGTTCCGGATGAACTCACGCTACGCGTACTCTTGGCTCATCTTGATGAGCTCGCTGAGCGCGATGGTGCCTACCAGGGAACGCTGCTGGATGGTTTCCCGCGTACTCGTGCCCAAGCTGAGGCGCTCGATCGCGTGTTAGCTGAGCGGCACGAGCAGATTGCGGCGGTTGTGGAGCTGGCTGTTCCACGAACCGTGCTCATTGAACGATTGAGTGGCCGTTTGATCTGCCCTCAATGTGGGGCGGTATATCATCGCGTTTTCGCGCCACCGCAGGTGCCTGGCCGTTGCGACCGCTGTGGGGGCGAGTTGATCCAGCGTTCTGATGATACGCCAGAGGCGATCGCACGGCGCTTGGATCTTTACGAGGAGCAGACTGCCCCTCTGCTTGAGTACTATCGCCAGCGTGGCCTGCTGCTGACGGTAAACGGCGATCAGCCGATTGAGCAAGTCACGCATGAACTTATTGCTGCGCTTCGTCCACGGCTTGAGGATTCGCATGGCAATCACGCTGAAATCACATCGTGAAATCGCACTCATGCACCAAGCCGGCCGCATTCTGGCTTCGATCTTGGCCGAGCTTTCTACGGCAGCTCGACCAGGGATGACAACCCGTGAACTTGATCACCTAGCCTGTCGCTGGATTCAGGAAGCGGGTGCTGAGCCAGTGTTTCTTGGCTATCGCGGCTATCCAGCTTGCCTCTGCACGTCTGTCAACGACGAAGTCCTTCACGGCATTCCAGGATCGCGTCGATTAGAAGCAGGAGACCTACTCTCACTTGATCTCGGCTTGCGCTTTCACGGTTTAGTCGTCGATGCGGCTGTAACGGTGATTGTTGGAGATTCCGTCCATCCTGAAGCTGCCCGCTTGATTACCGCAACGGAAGAGGCATTTTGGGCTGGCTGTGCCGCAGCACAGCCAGGCAACCGGGTTGGCGATATCGGGGCAGCAATTGAGGATGTTGCACGTCGGTATGGCTATGCGGTTATTGCTGACTATGGTGGGCATGGGGTGGGGCTTGGGCTGCATGAGGAACCTTCGGTCCCGAATACAGGCCCGGCTGGGCGTGGCCCATTATTGCGGGCGGGGATGACACTCGCAATTGAGCCGATGTTGACGAATGGGTCAGGTGAAACAGTTGTGCGTCCTGATGGATGGACTGTGGTCACAAAAGATGGTGGCCTTGCGACTCACTATGAGCACACGGTGCTGGTGAGCGAGACGGGACCGATCGTATTGACAATGGCGGAATGATGCGCTATGTTATACTTTCGCTTTGTGGCGCGTGCGCACGTGTGCGCATGAGTGGGGTGGTGTGTGCCGAAGAAGGATGTCATTGAAGTTGAGGGCACCGTGACAGAAGCGCTGCCGAACGCGATGTTCCGCGTGCAGCTCGACACGGGGCATGAGGTGTTAGCTCACGTCTCCGGGAAATTGCGCGTTAACTTCATCCGAATTCTCCCTGGAGATCGTGTCCGGGTTGAACTGTCACCGTATGATCTGACACGCGGGCGCATTACGTATCGGCTGCGCGGCTGACGGTTGGGTCAGGAGGGAATGCGATGAAGGTGGCTTCATCAGTGAAGCGTCGCTGCGATAAGTGCCGGATTATTCGCCGCCACGGCGTTGTCCGTGTGATCTGCACTAACCCGAAGCACAAGCAGCGCCAGGGCTAGTAGGGGGTGTGTGACAATGGCCCGCATTGCTGGCGTTGATCTCCCGCGCGATGAACGGGTTGAAATTGCCTTAACGCGCATTTACGGCATTGGTCTCTCAACGTCGAAAAAGCTGCTGGCGCGCACGGGGATTGATCCAAACACCCGCGTTCGCGACTTGACTGATGACGAGGTACAACGACTACGCGACATTATCGAAAAGGAAATGGTCGTTGAAGGAGACCTCCGCCGAGAGGTCGCGATGAACATCAAGCGCTTAATCGATATTGGTTGCTATCGCGGGCTGCGCCATCGTCGCGGTCTTCCGGTGCGTGGTCAGCGCACGCGGACGAATGCGCGAACGCGGAAAGGGCCACGGCCGCGAATTGGTGCGGCAAAAAAGGCCAAGCGCCAGCAGGCGGCGTAGTGCGGGCAGGATATGCTGAGACGAGGCAAGGGGGCAAGGCATGGCTGACCGGCGGCGAGGAGCCCAGCGAGGGCGGACGACAACCCGTCTCCGCCGGCGTGAACGGAAGAATATCCCGCGTGGGCGTGCCTATATCCAGGCGACCTTCAACAACACGATCGTGACGATGACTGATCCCAATGGAAACGTCATCGCCTGGGCCAGTGCGGGGTCGTCGGGCTTTAAGGGCTCGCGGAAGAGCACGCCGTACGCCGCACAGGTGGCAGCGGAAAATGCTGCACGAAAGGCAATGGAGCACGGCATGCGTCAGGTCGATGTCTTTGTGAAAGGACCGGGCGCAGGCCGAGAGATGGCGATTCGCGCACTGCAAGCCGCGGGCCTGCAAGTGCTCTCAATTACGGACATTACGCCGGTGCCGCATAACGGGTGCCGGCCACCGAAGCGTCGCCGTACGTAAGACATACCTAACCGGTTGTGTTGCCCGGATGGGCAAAGGAGGATGAATGGGACGATATATTGGCCCAGTCTGCCGACTGTGCCGTCGTGAAGGCATCAAGCTCTACTTAAAGGGCGAGCGTTGCTTTGGGCCCAAATGCCCGATCACGAAGCGACGAGGCGCTCCAGGGCAGCATGGCCAGCAGCGCACTCGCCGACCTTCGGAGTATGCGCTTCAGCTTCGCGAGAAGCAGAAGCTGAAGAGGATTTACGGAATTCTTGAGCGCCAGTTCCGTCGTCACTTCGACGAGGCGGAACGGCGGCCTGGTCTTACCGGCGATAATCTCTTGCAGATTCTCGAGACACGGCTGGACAACGTTGTCTACCGTCTCGGCTTTGCTGACTCACGGCGCCAGGCGCGCCAGCTTGTCCGGCATGGCCACTTCCTCGTCAACGGGCGTAAGACCGATATTCCGTCCTACCTGGTGCGCCCGGGTGACATCATTGCGGTGCGGCCACAGAGTCGCGAAC
The DNA here is from genome assembly GCF_000744775.1 of Thermorudis peleae. NCBI lineage: Bacteria > Pseudomonadati > Thermomicrobiota > Thermomicrobia > Thermorudis > Thermorudis peleae. The sequence continues at coordinate 1,123,562 of NZ_JQMP01000003.1, forward strand.
GGGAATATTTCCAAATTGTCGCGGAGACTGCGGCATCGAAACCGGTGCCGAGCTGGCTCGTACGCGACTTGGAGACGTTGAGCGGTCGTGTCGTGAGCTTGCCAACTCGCGACCAGATTGACTTGCCACCCATTAATACTCAGCTGGTCGTTGAGTGGTACAGCCGTCGGTAGTGTGCAGGTCGAACTCTGGCATTGCGTCACGAACACATCCTGCGGGAGGGCTGAATAGCCGTGTTAGAATTTGCCCGACCTCGCGTAACGCAAACGCATGGAGCGCCTGGATATGGGCGGTTTGTCATTGAACCACTCGATCCAGGCTATGGAACGACCTTGGGCAATGCTTTGCGCCGAATTCTGCTGCGCTCGTTGCCGGGCGCAGCGATCAGCCGTATTCGTATCACCGGCGTTTGGCATGAGTTCTCGGCAGTCGAGGGTGTCCGTGAGGACGTTACGGAGATTGTCCTGAACCTCAAGGGCGTCCGACTGCGCGTCGTCACACCGTTTGAGAACGAAGTGCGTGCAACGCTCTTTGCTCAAGGCGAAGGGGTTGTACGCGCTGGAGACATTGAGTGGCCGAGCGAAGTCGAAGTAGTCAACCCAGATCACTATATCGCCACGCTCGATAACGAAGATTCGCGACTTGAGATGGATTTGTGGATTCGGCGTGGGCGTGGATATTTGCCTGCCGAAGCGCAGCAGATTCGCACGATCGGTGAGATTCCGATTGATGCGATTTTTACGCCAATTCAAAAGGTGAACTTTGTCGTTGAACATACGCGTGTTGGACAGTTCACAGATTACGATCGGCTGATTATTGAAATCATCACTGATGGAACAATTGATCCCGCTGATGCGCTTTCGCAAGCTGCCCGAATTCTCGTCGACCACGCGCGGATTATCGCGGAGTATGAGCCAGAGCTTGCGGGCGAGGCTGCATCAACTGGTATCAGTGGCGCAGGTGATCGCCCGCTGTCCGATTTGGGCCTTTCTCAGCGTGTCCTGAACGCGCTGCGTTCTCGCCAGTTTGAACGTGTCTCGCAGCTTTTGGCTGCCAAGCCGGATCAACTTCTGGCGATTCGCAACTTTGGACCACGGGCGTTGCAAGAGGTTCGTGACCGTTTGCGCGCGCTTGGCTACACCGAGGGTCCTCTCTTTGCTGAACCCTCAGGGGGCTTCGGTGAGGATGAGGAGAGTAATCTGCACGATTTGATCGAACAGGAAGGGACGTAAGGGATGCGCCATCGCAAGGCTGGGCGGAAATTCCATCGTACGACCAACCAGCGGAAGGCGCTGTTCCGTAACCTTGCCATTTCGCTCATTTTGCATGAGCGGATTCGCACAACTGAGGCGAAGGCGAAGAGCCTTCGACCGTATGTTGAGCGCCTGGTAACTATCGCCCGGGAGGATACCGAGCACCATCGCCGGTTGGTTCGCGCACGCATTCCTGATGAGCGTGCGGTGGCAAAGCTCTTCGAAGTGATTGCGCCGCGATTCCAGGGACAGCCTGGCGGCTATACTCGGATTTATAAGCTGGGCACGCGGCGTGGAGATGGTGCGCCAATGGCGCTCATCGAGTTCGTTGCCTAGCGTTGTGTGGGATAGCCCAGTGCAGCAGGCAGCATGGAATACTGGCACTGCCGCATCGACTTGGGGTATGACGGGACAGCCTTTGCTGGGTCACAACGCCAGCCTGGACGGCGGACCGTTCAGGGAGAACTGGAGGCCGTGCTCAGTCGGCTTACCGGAGAGCCGGTCCGCGTGGCACTTGCCGGTCGAACTGATCGCGGCGTCCATGCATGTGGGCAAGTCGCATCGGCGGCAGTGCGCTGGCGACATGAACCGGCAGCGCTGGGACGTGCGCTCAATGCCTGCCTCCCTGAAGACATTCGTGTCTTCGGGGTTCGGCCAGTGCCGTCGGATTTCCATGCCCGGAAAAGTGCCTGCTACCGTGAGTATCGCTATCGGCTTTGGGTCGGCGCGCGCCCGCCTGTCCTTCTCCAGCGGTATCTCTGGTGGGTGCCGGACGAGCTCAGTGACCGCGCATTGGAAGCGGCGACAGCGTACCTTCCGGGCGAACGCGACTTGCGGGCGTTCACAGGCAAGGGCATGGGAATACCTGGACATCCGAATCGGACCGTTCGCCAGATTTACGTTGCACAGTGGCGAACACTCTCAACCTGGGAGCGAGCTCATGGAGCCAGGGTGCTGGAGTTTCGCATTGCCGCCAACGGGTTTCTTCCACACGTGGTGCGAACGATCGTTGGCGCGTTGGTTTGTGTCGGTTTGGGCCAGCAGCCACCGGAGTGGTTCGCGTGGCTCTTGGCCCAAGCTGACCGCCGGCTTGCGCCGCCGCCTGCGCCGCCGCAGGGGCTGGTACTCTGGCGCGTTGGCTATCCTGATGAACCAGGGATCACGTTGCTGATGCAAGGGCAGGAGATCGAGGATGAAGACCTACATACCGAGAACCTATATGGCGAAACCTGGCGAAGTTGAGCGTAAATGGTATGTCGTCGATGCAGAGGGAAAGACGCTTGGTCGGCTAGCGGCCCAGATCGCTCACATTTTGCGCGGCAAGCATAAGCCAACCTATACCCCGCATATCGATGTTGGGGACTTTGTTATTGTCATTAATGCGGAAAAGGTGCGGGTGACCGGCACCAAAGCGGTCGATAAAGTGTATTATCGTCACTCTGGTTATCCTGGGGGGCTGAAGGCAACAACGTTCCGTGATTTGATTGCCAAGCATCCGACTTGGCCGATTGAACTTGCTGTGCGGCGCATGTTGCCAAAAGGGCCACTCGGCCGCCGACAGTTTAAGAAACTCAAGGTTTATGCCGGGCCGAACCATCCGCATGCAGCGCAAAAGCCTGAGGTGCTGCAGATCGATGCCTAGTGAAGGAGGAGCCGTGGTCGAGACGCGTGTCGCGCCGCAGCCGACAGCGAAAGAGCGTTACTTCTATGGACTTGGGCGACGAAAGACTGCAGTTGCTCGTGTTCGTCTCTACCCTGGTACGGGTCGTGTCTTCGTAAACGGTAAGAATGCCGATGAGTATTTCGGTGGCCGTGATCTCTATCGTGTGATGATTACGGAGCCACTACGCCTGGTGAATTTGCTCGATCGATTCGATATCCGCGTCCGCGCCGTTGGTGGAGGTCTCTCTGGGCAAGCTGGGGCGATTCGTCTTGGCGTTGCTCGGGCATTGGTGGCCTATAACCCTGAATTGCGTCCAGTATTAAAGCGGGCTGGTTTCCTCACGCGTGATCCACGCGTCAAGGAACGCAAGAAGCCAGGACTCAAGCGAGCCCGCAAGGCGCCGCAGTATACAAAGCGCTAAGCACCTACCCGGTGCACAACCGTGCATGTTACGCCGCCATGCATCCGCTCTATTGGGCATGGCGGCGTTGTATGCTCTTTATCATAAAAACAGTTGTTATGTTCGAGCAGGCATTCAGCGAATGCTACCGTGTATCGCTTTGTCCAGATTGTCGGTCGCGTTGATGGGACTGGTGCGTAGATGGCGGGGAGGTAAGGGAGGGAGCGATCCCACTGCGGCAGAATGCAATCGCTTGAGCAAGAGCTTCGTGAATGCGAGTGCGACGAGGGAAGCCGAATGCAAGTGGGCTTAGCTCAAGCGAAAGCGTTCCTTGATACCTATGGTTCCGAAGTGTTTGAAGTAGTTCATAGAGGGGAAGCCTGCCTTTGCCAGGTAACTGATGGTGATAGATGAGCGAGTCAATCAGAATTGAGCCGGAGTGCCCTGGCCGTAAATCACTCAAATGGACATGGGCTAGGCGAGGCAGGAACAATTCTGCAGTTTGGACAAGATCCCACTGTGCACTGCCAGCATGGGCAGTATCCAGCGTGTAGCGCAAATCCCATTCTTCGACAAGGCGCATAAGTCGCTCGCGGGCAAGTGGCCGGTTTTCTGGTGTGACAGGAAGATTCTCAGCTGCCAGTTGAATGCCATGACCTTCGAGAATAAAGCGCGCCTGGTCTAAAGCCTGATACCACCGTTGCGCAAGGCTGCTGCGCAAATCATCAGGAGGATGGAGTACTAACACCTTGACATTGGGCAGCATGGTGCTGAAGCGCGCTGATGCGACGAGGTCTTCGGCAAGTGCATTCCCCCGCGGCCAAAGGCGGAGCGCTGCATGAACCGCGATAATCGGCAGAGAGAAACGCGTTTCCAGTTCACGAACCATTGTCGCTGGTCGACGAAGAAGACGCGGCGTAAGCATGAGTTCAACACCATCTGCTTGTGCCGCACGGATGAGAGCAAAGCATGATGGGAGGGGAAGCCACCCAAGCGAGCCGGTCGAGACGAGCACACGCATTGGTCTTCACCTTTTTGCTGCGCCGAACGCGGATAAGGCGTCCTGCGGTCTCTCTGCCTTGCTATCAGTGTAGCACTCGCAGCGGGGGAGTGAACATAGCTAGTGGTGTTTGACACTCGCAAGGATTGCCATCTCCATGGCACATTCAGCTGCGACGGCTGCGCGGATCCGCGTAAACGGCTCGGGTGAGCCCTCCTGTGCAGCGAGGACGAAGACTGTGTCCCCATCAACAACGGTATGGGCAGGCCAAATCGTGCGGGCTACTCCATCATGCGCGGCGATAGCCATGCGTGTCAGGAGATCCGTGTCTGCCGGAATCGTTGTTGCGATAACGGCGATGGTTGTCTGTTCCAGAGGCTGAACTCTTGGGGGCTGGCGCAACAGCGCCCATCGCAGGTCAATGGGGTTACCATCTTGGTCTCGTGGGGCGGCAACAAATTGTCCGGTAGCAGGATCAACGATCATTCCGGCGGCATTCACCGCGACGAGTACGGCAATACTGCCCTCAGGAAGATCAATGCGTGCAACACCGAGTCCAGATGGCTGGGCCATTGCTGGATCGAGCAGCTTGGCGACTGTTGCGCCGGCCCCGGCTCCGAGACGACCTGACTGCCACCCGTCTGGCCTTGCTGCCTGAGCAGCTGCGTAGCCAGCAGTGGCATCAGGCCAGAGAGGATTCCCTGGAACGAGGTCGTAGAGCACTGCAGCAGCGACAATTGGCACAGGAAGAGCAGTTGTTGGGAACCCGCGGCCCTGCTCACGGAGCCATTGCATGACGCCTTCTGCTGCTGCGAGACCAAAGGCGCTTCCGCCGGTAAGGAGCACAGCGTTCACTCGTTGGACGAGCGCTCCTCGCTGCAGCAGATCCGTCTCGCGTGTTCCGGGTGCCCCGCCACGAACATCGACAACGGCAAGTGCTAACCCGTCTTCAGCGATCACGACACTGCATCCAGTTTGGCCACTCGGGTGTGTCCAATGGCCAACGCGAAATCCCGGAAGTGCAAACGGTTCTTGTGCTTCCATGGTGTGCTCTCTCATGCGCTGAAGGTAAGCTGCAAACCCGGCTGAGCAAGAATCACTGGTTGCCCGAATGCTGCAGCCGCATCACGAGCGAGATACTCAGTCCCGAGGTTGGTCCAATAGTGCGTGAGAATGAGTGTCGGCGTGCCAATCGCCCGAGCGAGGTGCCCTGCTTGCTGTGCTGTGAGATGCCCCTGGAGCGAGGTATCAGGAGGTTGTTCACGGAGCGTGCCCTCACAGATCAAGGCATGCACGCCAGCGAAGAAGTCGACAAGTGATGGTATTGGGCCCGTATCAGCGCTATAGCCAATGTGCCACTGTCCATCGGTAATGCGGATTGCCCAACACGGAACCCAGTGTTGCGTTGGGGTGAAAATCAAGGTGAGATCGCCGCACTGGAGTGTCTCCGTTGGGTTGTATTCCATAAGCGAGAAGACTTCTGAGAAGAAGCCTTCTGCCTCTTCTGCATCAACTGCAAGGGCCGTTGCCATCCTATGCAGTAAGGCTTTACCACCTGGTGGAAGCCAGAGCGGGAGGTGGCGGCGAGTTAGCCCAGGCATATATTTCAGCCCGTAGCGAAGAGGGATGAGATCCAGGATATGGTCAGCGTGGAGATGAGAGATGACAATTGCAGTAAGCGCGTCGAGCGGACGGTGAAGCTGGAGCGCTGCGAGAGTATCAGGCCCACAGTCAAGGAGCAACGCTGTCTTTTCACTTTCAATGAGATATGCAGAGCATCCCTGCCCAGGATTTGGGCATGCTGCTGCCCCGCCGAGCACTGTCAGTCGGATCATATCTGGACCTCCAGTGTGTCTAAATGGTGGGTATCGCCAGCAATAAGAAGGCGAGCTGGCCCATGCTCAGGAACAACGAGTTCAGTAATGCTCGCATTTGGCAGAGGATTCCGTGACCAGCGCACGGGATCATCACCAATCAGAAGGGCAATGGCTGCGCCGATCACGCCTCCATGAGAGACAATCACGATGCGCTGCCCCCTGTGTGCAGCGAGAATCTCGCGTATGGTACGATCGACGCGCTCGTAGAATTCACGGGCTGATTCACCTTCAGGAAAGCGTAGGTCAAGATCATTCGCTCCACTCATCACGCGAGCGAAAATTGCGGGAAACCGTTCTCGTACTTCTTCAAGCGTTAATCCCTCAGCGAGGCCGAAGTTAAACTCTGTTAATCCTTCATGAAGTTGCACTGGAAGGTTCAGCCGTTGGGCAATAGGCTCAGCGGTTTCTCGAGCTCGTCGGAGAGGGCTACTGTAGAGTGCATGAAGGGGACGGAGTTCAGCTAAGCGTTCCGCGGCTCGTTCGGCCTGGGCATGACCGAGTGGAGTAAGGGGAGTATCATTGCGTCCGTTGAGTAACCCTTGGTTGTTGCTTGGTGTTTGACCGTGACGGACGAGAAACACGGTCGTCTCTAGCATGCTGAGTTTCCTTTCCATCAGAGCTTTGTTGACCCATGCGTACCAAGCCAGTCGAACAGTAATCGAGAATGGGACAGGTTGGACACCGTGGATTGCGCGCGTGACAACATTGGCGTCCATGGCGAATGAGCAGTACGTGAAACGCCGCTCGGTATTCTGGAGGAACGAGTGCAGCAAGGAGTTGATGGGCTCGCTCACTTGTACATCGTGGAGGAAGTAGCCCCAACCGCTGCGCGACACGATAGACATGGGTATCGACAGGTAAGGCTGGACGCCCGAGGCCAAAAAGCAACACGCACGCAGCCGTCTTCGGCCCGACGCCTGGTAGTGTCTCAAGCCAAGCTTGTGCCTCAGCGAGCGGGGCTGTGGCGAGCCAGGCGAGTCGCTCTTGTCCTTCCTGCAACATCGTACAGATGACGGCGCGAATGATTGGTGCTTTGTGGCGGCTGAGTCCGGCTGAACGAATGGCTTCAGCAATTTCAGCAATGTGCGCACGGCAGACCTCTTCTCAGGTTGGGAAGCGTTGCCGCAACTTCTGGTAGGCGAGAGCGGCGTTGTGATCGCTCGTATGTTGCGAGAGAATCGTCTCAACGAGTTCCCCAAGGATGTCATTGGTCGGTTCTATGATCACAGGGCCGTAGCGTTCCTGGAGACGCGCAAGGAGTACATCAAGATGGGGCAGTATCGGTGGAGGAGCCTGTGCAACCAAGGTTTCGTCCCACCCTTTCGCTATGACCCAGTATAAAAAACACGCGCCTGCTAGCGCAGTATCTCACTAGCAAGCGCGCGTTTTGCTCTGTGCCTGAATTGTTAACGAACGTGAACAGGAATCCGCCGCTGGGTTCGCGGCTCAGCCTTAGGCAGGCGAATCTCCAGGACTCCATGCTCTAGCGTGGCTTGGGCTTCCTCTTCACGTACAGGGGCTGGCAAAGTGACCGATCGATAGACAGTTCCAATGCGGCGCTCGCGAATGTGCCAGGTGCCGCGTGTTTCCTCGTGTTCTTCGCGAATCTCCCCACGGATCGTGAGTACGCCCTGATTCACTTCGACGCTGAGGTCTTCGGGGCGAATGCCCGGAACTGAGGCACGAACGATGACTGCGTCATCAGTTTCCTGAACATCAACCGGAACTGAGCTCTCGCCTTCGCGACCAGTTCTGCCAAGTTCCGTGAGCACACGGTCAAGCCGTTCTCGTAGTGCTTCAAGATCCCGCCATGGTGACCAACTTGTCAAACTCATTGTTTCCCTCCCTATGCTATCAACGACGTTCATCTATGATTATGACGTAAGCATACGCAAAAATGCTCCCGGCTCGATGGCGTGGCGGCGCAGTAGCGGCCGCACAACCTGATATTCTTGCCAGGAGAATCATGGTCTGCTGTGGCATGTTATCCTCAGGCTATTATGGGAACGCGGACGACGGTGCTTGTCCTGAGAAAGGGAGTGGGAGCGATGCGGGTACGCTATCATGACCTCGGTGTTGATCGCGAGAAGGTTGAGCACCTTCTCGAGCGGGAATTACGCGTCATTGAGCGTCAATTAGAAGACATTGATGATGACTTGAAGGCGCTCGATGTAACGATCGAGCACTTTCAGCGTAGTGATACTTACGAAGCGCGCTTACGGTTGAGCGTTCCCGATCGCGAGCTGGCAGCGCGTGGCGAAGGCGTGAATCCGCTGCATGCACTTCGCGATGCGTTTGCCGAACTGCGCGAGGAACTCGAGCGCTATCTCGCTAAGATGCGCGGCGAGGACTTTAAGCGACGTGCTCGACAACATCCAAGTCTTGCCAAGCCAGTCCTCCCTCCGGAGGAGCCGGAATCATAATTGTTGGTCAAGGAGTTGAGGCAATGACTGCTGAACAACCGCAGCAGGCAGGCTACGAAGCAGGTTCGTGGCAGCGTGTCACGGCAAATCTGCGCGCATTCAGTCAAGCCATTGAGGACTCGCCGCGTAAGCGGATAGCACAACAACTCCTCAGTCACCTTCGGCCGCTCCAGCGGTTTGTACGACGAGAGTTACGCCGCTGGACTGAAGTTCGGGGGCTTGCGCCAGAAGCAATTCCAGAGGAGGAAGTGCTCGATACAGTTATCCTGCGAGCACTTGACCGAGCGGCCGAGGCACCCGAGCGTGGATTCTGGCGTTGGCTTCGTGGGTTGGTGCGCCGTGAAATTCGCCGTCGCATTGATGATGAGCTGCGGCGCTTACAGCATGAGCGTTCACTTGAGGAACCAGTAGGGTATCTCGGTGAAGAATGGCCGGACCAGATCGTTCGGCTGCTTGATATTCTTGCTGATCCGACTGCTGCCCTGCCCGAAGATGTCGTCGTTGATGAAGAGACGCGGCGGATTTTGGAGCAGGCGCTCGATCGCTTGCCGGAACGATGGCGTGAAGTCTTTTTATTGCGGACAGTTGATGGGTGGGACGTTCATGATATTGCGCAATCAGAAGGGATAAGCGAAGAAGAGGTTGAACGCATTGTTCAGGCTAGTCGCATCTTTCTTGCCGATGTGCTTCGTGAAGTACAACCTGAACTTGCCTGAGGAGAAGGGGAAGTTGTCGCATGAGCCCCACACCGCTCGAACTAACGCTTTCGACCGACCTCTATGAGTTGACGATGGCCGCAAGTTACGTGGCCCTTGGTTTACACGACCAGGCCGTCTTCAGTTTGTCAGTGCGAAGCTTACCCTCCAATCGCCCTTTTCTCGTTGTCGCCGGCATCCAGGAAGCGATTGAGCGTGTTGCAACGCTTACCTTTCCTCCTGAAGCGATTGCCTATCTTCAGACACTCCCGAATTTGCCGAGCGATTTCGTTCGACAACTTGAGCATTTCCGCTTCACCGGAGACATTTGGGCTGTCACAGAAGGCACCGTAGTTTTCCCCAACGAGCCTATTCTTGAGGTTCATGCTCCAATTGAGCAGGCGCAGCTTCTAGAAACACTTCTTCTCAACGCTATTCATTATCCAAGCCTTGTGGCAACGAAGGCCGCGCGATGTCGTCTGGTTGCGCCCAATAAGACGTTGATTGATTTTGGATTGCGGCGGACGCCAAGCATTGATGCTGGCCTCGCTGCGGCGCGTGCTGCCTATCTCGCCGGCTTCGCTGGGACGAGTAATGTGCTCGCTGGGCAACGTTATGGCATCCCTGTTTCTGGCACGGTTGCCCATTCGTTCATCGAGGCATTTCCTTCTGAGCTTGAAGCGTTCCGAGCCTTCGCTCAAACGTATCCGGGCAATCCCATTTTGTTAATTGATACCTACGACACCGTGCGTGGTGCTCAGCATGCCATCCTCGTTGCCCAGGAACTCCGAGCGCAAGGACGTCGGCTGGCTGCGGTTCGCCTCGATAGCGGTGATCTGCTTGCATTAAGCCGTCAGGTGCGGCGCATGCTCGATGAAGCGGGATTCCCTGATGTCCAAATCTTTGCAAGCGGTGGGCTTGATGAGTATGAGATCGCTGCGTTACTCAGCGCAGGTGCACCGATCGATGGATTCGGGGTTGGTTCTCGGCTTGGGACGAGCGCCGATGCGCCATTAGTCGATATGGCGTACAAGCTCGTTGAGTATGCGGGCCATCCAACCTTGAAGTTGAGCACTGGGAAGCAGTCGCTTGTTGGGCCGAAACAGGTCTGGCGGCAGATCGGTCCGGATGGACGCTATCAGCGAGATCGCGTTACCTTGCGTGAGGAACGGGCTCCTGGCCCCGATTGGCAACCGCTCTTGCACTGCGTAATGCGCGGTGGGGAGCCGATGCCATTTCCATCTCTCGATGAGCTCCGTACAGCCCATGCGACAGAAATGGCACGATTGCCAGATTCACTGCGCTCGCTCGATGCCTCCACGTCGCACTATCCCGTTGAATACAGCCCGTTACTCCAGGAGCGGCAGGCAGCGGCGATTGCGCACATACGTGCCCGAGAAGGTTTAGAAGTCGATGGAGGCCAAGCAGAATGACTCACGATACGAACGAGAACCAGCAGTGGCTTGCGCGACAGCGAGAGCGACTTCTGGAGCGACGCGCTCAACTGCTCCATCAGGTACGAGAACAGCACGAGGTGGCAGCTGACCAGGCAGAAAGCCAAGCAGATGAAGGAGCAGCGCTCTCCACGCATCCAGCGGATGCCGCAAGTGATCTTGCCGAGGCAGAAATTAGTGTTACCGTCGGGTTGACTTTGCAGGAAGAGTTGCACGAGATCGATATGGCCCTCGAGCGCCTCGACAACGGTTCCTATGGTATCTGCATTGACTGTGGCAAACCGATTTCCCGAGAACGACTTGAGGCAATCCCATGGGCGTTGCGCTGCATTGCTTGTCAAGAGCAGTGGGAAGCGCGGCGCGAGGTTCACGGAGCACGCTGAGTTAGCGACGATGCCGCCGTTCATGCGTTAAAGCAAGCGCTGCGATGAGCAAGAAAAGGCCAAGCGTAATCAGGATCCAGGTTAATGCCTGGGAAAGCCAAGCTGGTCGGGTAGCGGCGACGAGAAGGCCAAATGCAACCGTTCCAGCAGTAATGAGGAGTGCGACGATCAGTCGATTTATCATGATCCGTAGATCATGGACAAGCCTGGGGTATTCTGCAATATGCATGGTTACTTCAAGATCTGCATGCTCGAATTGCCACAGGAGGCGATCGAGACGGCGTGGGAAGTCGCGCATGAGGCGGATTGTGTCATTGACCATCGTCCCAATGCGAGGTAACCAATATTCTGGCCGATACCGTTCAACGAGGAGCTGTCGCACAATGGGCTCAGCGACTGGCAACGGAGTAAAGGACGGATCGATGTGACGTGCGACGGCCTCATGGGTAGCAATTGTCTTGAGCAGAAGGGCAAGCTCGCTCGGTAGCACGAGATGGTGCCGACGCATGATTGTGAACGCATCGGCGATAATGTGTTGAATCTGGTAGCTTCCGATTGGGAGTCCTGCATAGCGATCAAGCAAATAGGCAAGATCGCGCCGAAGTGCTCCACGATCAACCGAATGGTGCAGAATGCCTAAACGCTGGAGCGCATCGATCACCAGGTCAAGATCACCGCGTACTGCTCCTACTAATCCATCAAGAAGCGTATCGCGCATCTCCGGTGTAAGGTGACCGACCAATCCAAAGTCATAGGCGACAATTCGGCCGTCTTTCAAAACCGCGAAGTTGCCTGGATGCGGGTCCGCATGGAAAAAGCCGTGCTGCAAAATCGCAGTTAAGACAATGCGGGCAGCACGTTGTGCAAGTGCATGACGATCGATTCCTGCTGTGTCCAACGCAGCAATGTCATCGATTGGAATACCATGGATCCGCTCAAGCGTAAGCACTTGCTCGGTGGTGTAATCCCAGTAAACAGTTGGAACGACAAGATCGGGTGAATGACGAAAGAAATTGCCAAAGGTTTCGGTGTTTTTCCCCTCATGGCGATAATCGAGCTCCATCCGAATTGCGCGCGCAAATTCTTCTGCCAATGCCGGAAGATCATATGCGGCAGCAAGCGGGGCATACCGTTGGGCAATGCGGGCAAGTGTCGTAAGGAGCTTGAGGTCTTCTTCGATCTGCTCGCGAATACCAGGCTTTTGCACTTTCACTGCAACGGGTAATTGGCTGGGAAGTCGGGCGGCATGGACTTGCCCAAGTGAGGCGGATGCTAGTGGAGTAGGATCAAAATGAGCGAAAAGTTGTGTGAGCGGTCGCCCAAGTGAAAGCTCGATGGTAGCCACTATCTGGTCGGTTGGGATTGGTGGGAGTCGGTCACGAAGGAGCGCGAGTTCCGTAATATAAGGCGTGGGCAGCAGATCTTCTCGAGTCGAGAGGAGCTGGCCAAGTTTAATGAACGTTGGCCCTAGCTCCTCAAGCGCTTGGCGCAGATGCTTTGCTGTTGTCGGTACGTCGAGTGGACGCTGTCGTGTCGTACTGCGGCGGCCAAGCAGTGGGCTCAAGCCGAGTTGCTCAGCAAGCAAGCCAAGACCGTGGTGCGAGATGACTGCCGCAATCTGGCGCAAGCGCCGTCGCATCCGCGGATCAGTTGGGAAAAGCAGTTGACGAACTGACATGGCACTCCTCTTCTCCTGGGAACCCAGGAGTTCGCGGGAAAGTATAATGATTGGGTGCAAAAGACCAGTTTGTCTGGTCGAGGAGGATTAACAATGGCCTACAGCATGCGTCGAGTTGCTCGATGGAGCCGTGATATTGGCTTAACGATTCGGATGTTCGTAGTCATGGGCTTGCTTACCCTGATCTATCTTGCCTTCTTCGCCTTCCTTGCCTCTCGCGGGGTAAGCACGATCAGCTTGCTAGTGCTCGCAGCGATCATGGTTGGGATCCAGTATTTCTTCTCAGATAAGTTAGCTTTGCTCGCCGCGGGGGCGCGGGTCGTTGATCGGCAGCAGGCACCAGAGTTGTACGCGATGGTTGAGCGCCTAGCAGCCCAGGCCGATTTGCCCGTTCCGAAGGTTGCGGTCATCGATACACCAGTGCCCAATGCCTTCGCCACAGGCCGAAGTCCGAAAGCTGCCGTGGTCGCCGTAACAACTGGTCTGCTTCGGACGCTTGAACCTGAGGAAGTCGAAGCGGTACTAGCTCACGAGATGACCCATATCCGGAATCGTGATGTTATGGTGATGACGATCGCAAGTTTCTTTGCCCTCGTTGCGCAACTGATCACGCGCTGGGCATTCTGGGGAAGCCTCTGGGGCGGTGATAACCGCGATCGCCGTGATGGTGGCAACGTTTTTCTCCTGATTTACCTGGTCTCGATGATTGTGTACTTTGTGAGTACGCTCCTCATGCTGGCGCTTTCTCGCTATCGGGAATTTGCAGCGGATCGTGGAGCGGCTTTGATTACCGGTGCGCCATCGCGGCTTATTTCGGCACTGCTGAAGATTAGTGGCGTCATGCAGCGGGTACCCCAGCAAGACTTGCGTGAAGTTGCGGCGATGAACGCTTTCTTCATTGTTCCGGCGATTCGCGGGGAAGATATTGCCGAGTTATTCGCAACCCATCCATCGCTTGAGAAGCGCATCGCACGGCTCCAAGCGCTGGCTCGCGAGCTGGAGGGTGTGTGAAGCGGCTGCTCGATATCATTCTCGGCCGAACGCAGCCTCCGCCAGCACGGGCTGATAACCTGCTGGCAATTGCCTCCGCTGCGGTAACAATGCAGGCCCAGCTTGGTCTCACCCCAAGTGACCAGGCTGGGCTTGTTTTTCGTCCAGTTGAGTCGCCGTACTTTGACCGAGCAGAAAAGGAAGTCGAGGAATTGCTCGCAGTCAGTGCCAAGGAGACCGGGAGCGCGTACCGCACGTTCCGTGATCAATATGGATATCGCTGGGTTGTTCTTCAGGACCCGCAGTTTGAGGATCTTGTAAGCATCGTCCAGATGGCGGCGACAACATTTATTGAGCAGGGGTTCGGCGAGCAGCTACTTGCCGCAGTTTTTCGCTTTACAACCTCAGAGGGCAAGCCCTTCTATTGGCTGTATCAATTTAAGCGAGGAGCATTTTCTCCGTTTGCACCGATTCCCGGCAGTAATCAACGTCGTGACCACGCCCTGGAACTGCGTTTTGCCAACGCAATGGGACGAGAGTTGCCAGTCGAAAAAGCGCTTGAGTATTGGTATCCCCTTTGGGATATTCCCTTTTAGCTTGTTAGCGTGTACTCTACGCGACTTCTCTGGTCTGTCATACCCGAGTGTGCTCTGTTGAGACATGCTCCTCACTTACTCTGTCTTCTCGTATCTTCGTGAGCCAACGCACCAATGAACAAGAGCTGGCAAGCACTAACTTGGGATCGATGCGGTTTAGTACTGCCAGCACCCAGGACAACGGATCGCGTTCCAGAAGCTTATCCTGGAATCAGTCCTTCGTCCTTGAACAACTCCCGTGCTTCTTCGAGGGAAATATCGGGTGGTGGCAGGATAAGGTCGGACTCCAGGATTTCCTCTGGCGACACTGGTTGCCCATGTTGCCTCACAAAATCAAGCAACTGGTTTAGTGCTGTACGAAACTGCCCTTCATCTCCTGTCTGGATCAGTTGGACAAGGTGATTGTCCATTGCGTTCAGCTGGCTAAGCATTGCGTCATCAAGCCGAAACTGTCCTTCAGTTGCAATCCGAATAATCATTGTGCTTGCTTCCCTTCTCCAAGCGGTTTGGGTTGCTCAGGTTGTCCGAGTTCGCGGCGCAGGGCGGCAAGTTCCGCATCGATTGACTGGCTTACGGTAACACGTGAAAGCTCACGGCTGATGTCATCCTGGCCGCTGCCGACGGTTACGTCTTCAAGTGCGCCTGAAGCGAGCAACTCATCAATAGCGCCAGCTCGAGCCTGGAGTTCTTCTGTCTTGCGCTCAGCCCGCTCAAGTGCGAGGCCAACGTCTGCCATTTCTTCGGAGATGCCTGTCACCGCCTCGTTAATTCGTACTTGTGCTTCAGCAGAGGAGTATTGCGCCTTAATGACCTCCTTGCGCGTGCGGAAGGCTTCGACCTTTGTGCGTAACCGCATCTCGGCTTGTTCCAGTTTTGCCTGCTCTTGCTCAAGTGTAGCGATTTGCTGATCGAGAGCAGTAATCTGCTGCTGCGCCAGCGCTTTCCGCTCCAATGCCATGCGAGCAAGATCTTCCCGGCCAACGGCCAGGGCTTGCTTGGCTTGTTCGGTAAGTTGATCGACTTTCTGTTGTAATTGACCACGTTGAATTTCTAATCGACGCTTCGAGGTCGTCACATCAACAATGCCACGACGAACCTGTTGGAGAAGTTGTAACTGCCGCTCATAAGCGTAATCAAGCGTTTCGCGTGGGTCCTCGGCACGATCGAGCAGATGGCTCAGTTTCGCTTTGATGACCGTTGTCATACGTGAAAACAAGCTCATTGCGCGCTCCTTTCGTGTGCGCTGCGTGTCTTTCGGGAAGGGAGTATACCAGTACAGCACATGTGGTGAGGGAGACAATGGTACTGTAGTAGGTGAAAGAAGCCGATAATGGAAGAGGGTCGATTGGGGAGAAATGCAACTTGTGCACAAGGTCGAGCAATGCCTTGGCGCGCTAAGCAGAGGGCAATGCTCGTTCGATCACCGCACCCCGTTTAGCCTCGTTCTCCGCGCGATGGAGCGGTACGGCGACCCCGTTCAGGTGGCTGATATGGGAGCGGAATGTATTGAACGGAAGGGCGTCGCTGAGCGGCCTGCGGATAAAGGTCCATCAGGGCGTATACTTCTTCAGGAATGCCGGTTTGTACAGGAAGACCAAGCTTACGCGCTTCTTCAACCGTAATCGGATAGTCGTGTGTCCATTGCCCGCACGTAAGTTCCTCGGCGAGCTTTGCGGCCTGTTCAGCAGCCATGCCATTCGCCGTTAAGATTTGGAAGACGGTCTCACGTACTTGGCGAAGCGCCTTTGCACTCATGTCAGCAAGAATCAGCGTCTGATCATCGATCTCCGCTGGAGGCTTTTGCTCGAGCACCTTCAGAATCGAGGCTGCAGGATATTGCCCAAGTTGCGGATCGACAGGACCAAGCACCGCATTTTCGTCCATGACGATTTCATCCGCAGCCAAGGCAATCAGCGTACCACCCGACATGGCATAGTGCGGAACGAATACTGTCACTTTTCCCTGATGGCGGATGAGTGCATTGGCGATCTGCTCAGCTGCCAGGACAAGTCCACCAGGAGTGTGGACAATCAAGTCAATTGGAAGGTCATCTGGGGTAAGGCGAATTGCGCGGAGGACTTCCTCCGCATCGTCGATATCGATGTAGCGGGCGAGTGGAATACCGAGAAATGAAATTGCCTCTTGGCGGTGGATTAAGGTGATAACGCGACTACCACGCTTTCGTTCGATAGCGTGGATCAGCCGGTAGCGCTGGGCTTCAAGCCAACGCCGCTGCACCGCTGGCGCAACAATCGAGAAGAGCAAAAGAATCCAGAAAAGAAATCCAACGATATCCATTGGTGTTCCCTTATCAGCGCTACTTTTGCATCAACCTCCGCTGGAAGGGAATATATCATAGGATCGCAGAGCGGACAACGAATTCTGCCGTCGATGAACTAGTACGCAACACGAGCATGCGCTGTGGAAACTCTCGTGCTGTGTCCTGCGCATGCGAATATTCTGCGGCGTCACGCCCAGGGCGATCGCTCCATAGCAAAATGAAAGCGTGACTTGCTGCAGGTTATCTTAGGAAAAGGCAATAACCCCGCGCTTAACTGCTCCTTCTCGCAGCGCTTGAAATGCAAGATTGATCTCGTCAAGGCTGAAGCGCTGACTAATCAATTCGTCAAGCTTAAGGCGACCGGCCCGGTAAAGCTCGAGAAAGAGTGGAATATCGCGAGGAAGGTCAACCGAACCATAGAGTGTGGCTTTCAGCGTTCGTTCTTCACGGAAGAAGGGTAGGAGATCGAGTGACAGCTGTGACCCTGCTGGTGCTAATCCCACAATCACGGTCGTTCCGCCTTTACGTGTCGCTGCATATGCTTGCTGGATAGTCTCAGGATGCCCGATGACTTCAAATGCGTAGTCGACACCGCGTCCATCAGTCAGCTCACCGACGGCTTCAAGTAGACTGCGCTCGCGCGTGTTAACGAGGTGCGTTGCACCGAGTTCCTGTGCCCACGCGAGCTTCTGGGGGTTAATATCCGCTGCGATGATGGGCCAGGCGCCGACAAGTGCTGCTCCCTGGACGACATTCAGTCCTACCCCACCACAGCCAAGCACGAGGACGCTTTCCCCCGGCTGAACCCGCGTAGCGCGCAGGACAGCTCCAACCCCAGTAGTGACTGCGCAGCCGACAAGTGCTGCTCGGTCGAGCGGAATATCGGCTGGGAGCTTCAGAAGGGCCTGGCGAGGCACAACAGTGTACTCCGCAAAGCAGGAAACATTGAGAAAGTGGTGAATATCTCGCCCGTTGAGGTGGAAGCGCGTTTTCCCATCAAACATCCTGCCACTTGTCCGAATCGGCGTACCATAATCACAGAGTGCAGGACGGCCAATTCGGCAATAGTAACACTGGCCGCAGAACGCGCGAAAAATGAAGAGTACGGGATCTCCCGGTTGTAGGTCAGAAACCCCTGGGCCGACAGCTTCTACTCGGCCAGCGCCTTCATGCCCAAGCACTGCCGGAGTGACAAGTGGGAGTTCACCAAGAATGTAGTGCAGATCACTGTGGCAGACGCCAGCGGCTGCCACGCGGACGAGTACTTCCCCGTGCTGGGGTGGATCAATTTCGATCTCATCGACTTCCAGCGGCTTGCCTGGCTCCATAAGCATTGCTGCTCGTGCACGCATGTGCCTACCCTTTCTCCTGGCTATCCTTTGCGTGCCATAGTATCGCATGATCAAGTGACCATGTACATTCTCGTCCTTCCCTTTCGAACGACGTGCTTGACGCTGCTAGGGATTGATCACTTAGAATCGCACTCGTAGAGGACGTGAGGAGTCACACACATGGGAGCAGAGACCAGGGCAGCCTTAACGGGGATTCGTGTGCTTGAACTCGGCACATTTATTGCTGGGCCATTTGCCACCCACATCTTGGCTGACCTTGGGGCGGATGTCATTAAAGTTGAGCCTCCAGGCAAAGGAGACCCTCTGCGTGAATGGGGATTTGGGGCGCGCGATGGGGATTCGTTGTGGTTTGCCGTTCAATCACGCAATAAGCGTTCCATTGTGATTGATTTGAAACGCCCTGAAGGTCAAGCTCTAATTCATAAATTGCTCCCGGCCTGTGATATCGTTGTCGAAAACTTTCAACCTGGTACGCTCGAGCGATGGAATCTAGGTTGGGAAGTGTTACAGCAGATCAATCCCCGTGTGATCCTCGTGCGTATTTCCGGCTTTGGCCAGACGGGTCCTTATCGGTTGCGACCGGGCTTCGGTAACATTGCCGAATCGATGGGGGGTATTCGCTATATTACTGGCTATCCTGATCGTCCACCGGTCCGCGTCGGGATGAGTTTAGCTGACCATGTCGCTGCACTCTATGCCGTCATTGGTGCTCTGGCAGCGCTTCAAGCACGCACGGTGACTGGGCGTGGTCAAGTGGTGGACGTTGCCTTAACAGAGAGTATGTTTAGCTTCCTTCAGGATGCTCTGCCACAGTATGTCGCCCATGGGCGTGTGCAAGAGCGTGTTGGGAATGCCTTGCAGTTTGCTGCGCCGTCAAATATCTATCAGACACGTGATGGGCACTGGGTTGCCATTAGTGGCAATGCCGACAGTATTTTCCGCCGGCTGATGCATGCCATTGGCCGCGATGATCTTGCGGTGGATCCTGAGTTGCAATCAAATCCGGGACGAGTCGCTCGTGAGGCGGAACTCGATGAGGCAATTGAAACTTGGACGCGACAGCATACACTTGAGGAAGTTTCTGCAACGCTGGAAGCAGCCGAAGTGCCCTATGGCCCAGTCTATAGCATCCGCGAGATCGTCAATGATCCACAATATCAAGCTCGGGAGATGATTGTGATGGTCCCGCATCCGCGCTTCGGGCAGGTTGCTATGCCCGGCATCGTGCCGCGACTTTCCGAAACGCCGGGTTCAATTCGGTGGCCTGGACCGGCTCTTGGGCAAGATACGGATGCTGTCTTACGCGAACTTGCTGGGCTTGATGAGGAAGCACTGGCACAACTTCGGGATGCTGGGGTGATACAGTGAAGCACTATGGTAACGAAACGGCGGCACCTCCGGCGATTGAGCTTGAAGAGGTAACGCGCTGGTTTGCGACGCCACGCGGACGGTATGTGGCAGTGGCGGATATTACATTTACTGTTCCGCGTGGACAATTTGTCGCCTTGGTGGGACCGAGTGGTTGTGGGAAGTCAACGATTCTTTCGATGGTCGCTGGGCTCATCAGTCCGAGTCGAGGCGTCGTGCGTATTGATGGGCAACCACTGGTTGGGATCAACCATCGAGCTGCCTTCATGTTTCAACAGGATGCGCTCCTGCCCTGGAAAACAGTACTTGATAACGTTGCCTTTGGTCCAATGCTTCGTGGTGTACCAAAACGTGAAGCGAGGGACATGGCCCGGACCTGGCTTGCGCGCGTTGGCCTGCGCGGCTTCGAAGATCGCTATCCCCATCAACTCTCGGGTGGCATGCGGAAGCGCGTTTCGATTGCGCAAGACCTGGTGAATGATCCCCAGATTCTGCTGATGGACGAACCGTTCAATGGGCTCGATGCACAGACACGGACAATGATTGAAAACGAAGTCCTGCAGCTCTGGTCTGGATCGAATAAAACTGTCCTCTTTGTTACGCATGATCTTGAAGAAGCAATCGCGATGTCCGATCGTGTCATTCTCCTAACAGCGGGACCGGCTCGTATTAAAGGTGATTATCCAGTCATGCTTGAACGACCGCGAAATGTTCAGGAAGTGCGCTTTCAGCCCGCGTTTGCCGCGTTATATGAGAAGATCTGGGACGACTTGAAGAGTGAGGTTCTTACGAGCTATCTGCGGCAACAGGCAGTGAGTGGCTAGGAATAGAGGGACGCAGAGATGGAATCGCGTGCGGTAAGCGTGGAGACACCGTCTCCGGAAGCGCTCCACGAATTTGGACAACTGGAACGGCAAGAGCGTCGACGCCGTCTTCTTGTCCACATTCTCCAAGTGCTTGTGCTCGTTGGAATTCTCGCTGCCTGGCAGTTGGTGACAACTATAGGCTGGGTTAGCCCATTCTTCGTCAGCCAGCCGACAGCAATCTTCCATCGTCTTGTCACCTGGTTTGGGACAGGATTTATCTATCGACATATTGAGGCGACGATCTATGAGACCATTGTTTCGTTTATCGTTGGTGTTCTGTTCGGGATCCTCTTTGGATTTTTGCTTGCTCGGAGCGCGTTGCTGGCTGACGTCCTGCAACCGTACGTCGCCATGCTCAACGCGTTGCCACGTGTCGTCCTTGCGCCGATTTTTGTTCTCTGGTTTGGGCTTGGCATGCTCTCGAAGATTGCGCTTGGGGTCTCGCTTGTGTTCTTTATTGTCTTCTACAACACGTTTCAAGGTGTGCGTGAAGCTGACCCACGAGTCATCGACAAGGCGCGCATGCTTGGGGCAACTGAGTGGCAAGTTATTCGCCATGTCCAATTGCCGTCGGCAATCACCTGGATCCTTTCAAGCCTTCATACGAGCTTTGGGTTCGCTCTTGCTGGTGTCGTGGTCGGTGAATATCTCGGGGCAACGCATGGGATTGGTTATCTCGTTGCTCTCAACGAAGGGAATTTTGATAGTACCGGCGTCTTTGCTGGCATGACGGTTCTTGCGATCTTGGTCTTGGTGATCGAGCTTGGTATTGGTCCCCTTGAGCGATGGTTGCTCCGCTGGCAGCCACAGCAGGAAGCTAGTCGCGTGCGAGAAGGTTAAGCAACGTGCACAGCGTAAGGAGGTGAGGAGGAGTAGGATGCGGGTTACCCATCGGTGGTGTGGGAGTAGGGCTGTACAGGAGGAGAGTGAGAAGTGATGCAGCATCAAGGGATGATGCCATCATTGACTCGGTGCACTCGGCGAGCAGTGCTTCGCTGGGCGCTTGGCGCCGGACTGTCATCGCCAGTCGTTGCCGGTTTGCTCGCTGCATGTGGTAGTAACGCTACGCCAACTGCGAGCACAAGTAGCGGAGGTGCGAGTACCGCGGCGAGCCTAACCCCGACTACCAGTCGGCCAACGTCCGTGGTCACCGTGACGACGAATACAGCAACAGCACCTGCTGCTTCAGCGACAGCTGTGGGGACGGCGTCTCCAGTTGCCCTGAATTTGCCCAAAGTGACACCCGAGAAGACGAAGATTACCTTCGCAGTTGGTGGTCAAGAGCAGTTCATTTACCTTCCACTGACGTTGGCCAAGCAACTTGGCTACTTCCAGGAACAAGGAATAGATGTCACGATCGCCAATTTTTCCGGTGGCTCGAAGGCTGCTGAGGCATTAGTTGGCGGTAGCGCTGACTTTGTGATGGGATTCTACGACCACACGATACAGGTGCAACCGAAAGGCCAATACCTTCAGTCAGTCTGTCTCATTGACCAGTATCCTGGTATCGTCTTGCTGGTCAGTCAGAAAGCTGCCGATAAAATCAAGACGCTTGATGATCTCAAAGGCAAGACGGTCGGGGTAACGGCTCCTGGCTCTTCCACACAATTTTTCCTGAACTTTATCCTCTCACAACATAATATTCCCCAAGATGCTGTGAGTGTGGTTGCTATTGGTACGGGAAGCACGGCATACGCCGCTATTGCCGAGGGCAAGGTCGATGCTGGGATGACCGTTGATCCTGCTGCAACGCAACTGGTACAAGACGGCAAAGCTACGGTTCTCTGGGATACGCGGTCACAGAAGGACACCGTCGCAGCATTCGGCGGGCCATATCCAGCAGGGTGTTTCTATAGCAAGGAAGATTTTATCAAGAATAATCCACAGACTGTTCAGGCATTGGTTAATGCAGGCTTAAAGACGCTGGCCTGGATTCAATCGCATAGTGCGGCTGAAATTGCTGACAAGATGCCGCCCGATTTCTACGCTAACAACAAGCAACTATATGTCTCATCATTGCAAAATTCCCTGACACTCTTCTCTCCCAATGGGCTGATGCCGGCAGATGGCCCCGCGACGGTGCGGAAAGTGCTGGCTCTTTCTGACGCGTCGGTCAAAAATGCGCAGATCGATCTGAATCGTACCTATACGAACCAGTTTGTTCAGGCCGCATTAGGCAAATAGCACTGGAATTGAGGCACGAAGACATGTCGCTGCCAGCGCGCGTACGCATCACCGAAGTTGGGCCGCGCGATGGACTACAAAATGAAGCGGTAATACTTTCGACTGAACAGAAATGCCAGTTGATCAAGCTCTTGATTGAAGCTGGCATACGCGAAATTGAGGTCGCTGCCTTTGTCCATCCGCGTTGGATGCCGACAATGGCCGATGCTGAGGCTGTGCTTGCCGCGGTACCCCGAGGTCAAGGCGTGCGCTACAGCGTCCTCATTCCAAATCTTAAAGGCTATCAGCGAGCGGCTCCGTTACGACCGGATGAAATTGTCGTGGTGTGCTCGGCAAGTGAGCGACATAATCAGGCAAACCTGAACCGGTCGACAACTGAGTCGCTCGCTGAATTCCAGCAGGTAGTGGCTCTGGCTCGGCACGATCACCTTCCCGTGAGAGGTGCAATTGCAACGGCCTTCTGGTGTCCGTACGAAGGGCGCATCAGTGTCAGCAGAGTTTGCGATGTCGCCGAGGCCTATGCTGCAATGGGCGTTCAAGAAATTGCTTTGGCTGATACCCTTGGTGCTGCCGATCCACGCCATGTACGGGAACTTGTGCTGGCAGTCCGTGAGAGCACGGGCTTGCCAGTAAGCCTCCATCTGCATAACACCGCTGGACTGGCCCTTGCCTGTCTTGTTGCTGCACTCGACATCGGCGTCGAGCGCTTCGACGCATCGATCGGTGGGCTTGGGGGGTGTCCCTACTGCCCTGGAGCCGCTGGCAATGTAGCCACGGAAGATGTGGTGTTTTTGCTGGAGCGACTCGGCATTCAGACAGGAATTGACCAAGCGAAGTTGCTTGACGCCGCTCGCTACGTGCAGATGCTTGTTGGTCATCCGCTGCACAGTTATCGCCTCGTCACTGCTGGGACGATTGTGTAGATTGCATGTATCCTTACAAGGGAATTTTCTGTGAATGGAAAGGCGGTAGACCATGAGTCTGGCGCGTGCGCTCGACACGGTGCTACAACAGGCAGTCGAGCGAGGAGATGTGCCAGGAGTCGTTGCGTTTGTTGCCAATGATCAGGGGCTTCTCTATGAAGGAGCCTTTGGTGTTCGCACAGTTGGTCAACCTGATCCGATGTCACGTGACGCAGTCTTTTGGATTGCGTCAATGACGAAGCCCATTACCACCGTTGCCGCATTACAATTGGTTGAGCAGGGAAAACTGAGCCTCGATGCACCTGTTGGCTTAATCGTGCCTGAATTAGCTGAGCCGCAAGTTCTCGAGGGGTTCGATGAGTCAGGGAAGCCGAAGTTGCGCTCAGCGAGTCGCCCACTCACACTCCGACATCTGCTCACGCACACGTCCGGATTTTCCTATGATTTTTTGAGTTCAGACTACCAGCGATATATGGCAATCACCGGCTTGCCTTCGATTGGCACCTGTCAACGCGCGGCTCTCGCATTGCCGCTGCTCTTTGAGCCTGGTGAGCGTTGGGAATATGGCATTAGCATCGACTGGGTTGGCCAGATTGTCGAACGGGTTACTGGTGAATCGCTTGAGGAGTACTTCGGTAAGCACATTTTTGACCCACTCGGCATGAGGGATACACGATTCCTTTTGCGTCCAGATATGCAAGCACGCCGTGCTGGTATGCATCTCCGACAGCCAGATCAACGCCTTGTGCCAATTCCATTTGAGGTACCCCAGCAACCAGAATTCTTTATGGGTGGCGGAGGGCTCTATTCAACTGGACCTGATTACATCACCTTCCTTCGGATGATCTTGCGTGGCGGTGAACTGGATGGCGCGCGCATTTTGCAGCCGGAAACGGTTGTTGCCATGGGCACCAATCAGATTGGGGCACTAGCGGTTGGTGCGCTCGTGAGTGCTGACCCTACACAGGCACGGGATCTTGAATATTTCCCTGGTTTGCGCAAGAAATGGGGCTTTGGCTTCATGATCCTTGAAGAGGATGCGCCAACTGGGCGGAGCGCTGGAAGCTTGGCGTGGGGAGGGCTGGCAAACACAACGTTCTGGATTGATCCTGCCAAGCGCGTTGCAGCTGTGATCTTGCTTCAGGTTCTGCCTTCAGGTGATCCGTTAGCGCTCCAACTCTTCGAAGCATTCGAGCGAGCGCTCTATACCCAGCTTGCTACGCGCTAGGCGTGAAGATCAACATAAAGCCCTCGGGGACACGCTACGCTCAAGGCCGTCCCTGAGGGCTTTTGTCTATGGCCTATGCCCGTCCGGCAGCTTCCTGTGTTCGCCGCGTTATGACATCGATGGAGACTGCAAGGAGAAGCACAGCACCAGTAACCATGAACTTAATTGCCGACGGTAATGCAAGGAGATCCATCCCATTCGCGATGGAACCAATAACCAGTGCACCAAGTAAGGCTGACCAGGCACTGCCGCGGCCGCCGAAGAGGCTCGTTCCGCCGATGACAGCGGCAGCGATGGCGTCGAGGAGGAGGTCACCGGAGCCAGAGGATTGGTTAACAGCCAGAAGGCGAGAGGCTGCAAGGATGCCGCCGGCTGCAGCTAGGAGTGAACTGAGCATGAAAACAATGATGCGAACGCGTGTGACATTGATCCCCGCGCGTCGAGCGGCTTCGGCATCACCACCGACGGCGTAGATGTAGCGACCAAAACGTGTGCGGCGGGTCAAGAGATCAAAGCCAACAACAACGAGCAGAAAGATCAGCACGCCAAGTGGGACACCGGCAATGCGCACCTGCGTGGCGCTGCGGTTCACGCTCATGATTGCCACGGCGCCAAGCGTTGCGACAGTGATTGCCACAGCCCGCATGAGCATACCGGTCGTTGAAGCAACGGGAAGGCCAGCCTTCATCCGTGATTGTCGGCTGCGAATCATGCTTCCAATCGAGAACACAACAAAAAGTGCGCCAAGAACCCAACCGAGCCAAACTGGGAGCAGTGTGTTCGCTAGACCGACGATAAAGCGATCGTTCAAGTTAATGGTTCCCGTCGGGCCGAGAACTTGAAGCAATGCTCCTTGCCAGCCCAAGAGTCCAGCAAGGGTGACGATAAACGATGGAACTCCAACTTTGGTTGTCCAGGTGCCTTGAATGAGTCCAATGACAGCACCTGCTGCTAGTCCTGCGAGGACGGCAAGTGGTCCAGCAAGATGATGGCGGGTTGAGAGAACGGCCATAATGCCTGCTGTTAGCCCGCTGACCGCGCCGACTGAGAGGTCAATCTCACCCAAGAGCAGGATAAGCACAACGCCGACAGCGATTGTACCGAGGGCTGCAATCTGGGCAAGTAAGTTCGTCAGGTTTAACGGTGTGAGGAAGTTGTGGTTCAGCGCTTGGAAGATCAGCGCAATGATCACCAGTCCAATCAGGACCGGCAATGTGCCAACGCGACTCGCAAGAGCCGAGCGAATGACCCCGACTAACCCTCCACGCCGACTTACCGGTGCAGCGACTGTCGTCTCAAGCGAAATATCTTGGTGTCCATCAATCTCAGCAGGTTCAGCGGTGTCGGGAACCTCAAGCGTGGCCCCAGTAATTGCGCCTACGACCTGGTCGGGGGTTGCCTTGCGTGCATCATAGGTGGCAACCCGTCGGCCTAGACGCATGACGACGATGCGGTCAGCCACTTCAAAGACATCAGGGAGGTTATGGCTAATGAGAACGACGCCAAGTCCACGTTCGCGGAGCCGCTTGATCAGGTTAAGAACGTTCCGTGTTTGCGCAACCCCAAGGGCAGCGGTTGGCTCATCAAGGATGACAACCTTTGAGTTCCACATGACGGCTCGCGCAATGGCGATCGATTGCCGTTGTCCACCTGACAGTGTTGCAACAGGGCGGCGAACCGATGGAAGGACAACGGACAGGTTCTGCAATACCTCGATGGCTTGTCGTTCCATCTGGATTTCGTTGAGGGGCTGAATTCCCGGAGGCGCGACGTGATCGAGTTGGGTAGTCGCTTCGCGGCCGAGAAAGAGATTCGCGACGACATCAAGATTGTTGCAGAGAGCGAGATCTTGATAGACCGTTTCAATGCCCAGGCGCGCTGCATCGGCTGGTGAGCTAACCGTCACTTGCTGACCGTTAAACCAATACTCGCCGCTATCTGGCTGGTAGACTCCTGAAATGATCTTGGCAAGGGTAGATTTTCCTGCGCCGTTATCGCCAACAAGTGCAACAACTTCGCCGGGATAAACTTCAAAGGAGACATCTTTCAGGGCTTGGACAGCACCGAACCGTTTGCTGATGTGGCGCAGCATGAGAATTGGCTGACGCTCGTGTGCCGTATTAGTAGCGGGCTGCGTCTGCACTTCCATTGCTGTACCCTTCCCAGGTGCCGAAACAAAACACTTATTTGAAGGTGAAACAGGCTCACGATACAGTGAAGCGTCAGGAGGGGTATACCCCTCCTGACGTGTTCTTCATGACAGGCTGACCGTTTTCTAGGCTTACTGCAGCCCTGCGTTCTTGCATGCCGTCGCGTAATCAGCAGTGCAGATCTGCTGCACTGTCCAGAAGCCATCCTTCACGACGGTGTCTTTAATATTGTCCTTCGTCACAACAATTGGTGTCAGCAACACTGAGGGCACATTAATCTTGCCATTTGGGGTTGTCTTGCCGGCTGTAACACTGCTCGGCACGGGCGTGTTGGTGAGCAGCGAATATGCGAGTTCAGCAGCAATTTCCGCTTCAGGCTTCAATGGCTTGTAGACAGTCATGTACTGCTCACCAGCGACGATCCGCTGAATTGCCGCAAGCTCAGCATCTTGCCCTGTCACTGGAGGCAGCGGATTCAGCCCTGCCGCCTTCATCGCAGCAATCGCACCACCGGCTGTACCGTCATTTGCCGCATAGACACCGTCAACTTTGTTGCCCAACGCTGTCAGTGCTTGCTGCATCTCGTTTTGTGCCTGGTCCGGACTCCAGTCCGGCGTATCGTACTCTTTGGCGATCACCAACTTGCCAGCCTGCACCAACGGATCGAAGACGCTATGGGCGCCGGCTTTGAATTGACCAGCATTGGGGTCTGTTGGCGCGCCGTTGATCATCACAATCTGGGGCTTGCTTTTACCGCTTAAGGCCTGAACAAGCGCTTGGGCCTGAAGCTGACCAACACGCGTGTTGTCGAACGAGATGTAGTATGTTACGCCATCAGAATTCTGGATTAGTCGGTCGTAAGCAATAACCGGAACGCCCTGTGCCTTTGCCTTATCGGCAATCACCGCGGCAGCCTTGCCATCAACTGGATCAAGGACAAGTACCTTGGCGCCGTTTGCAAGCGCGGCTTCAGCTTGTTGCTGCTGTGCGCTTGCGTCTTGGTTCGCATTGCTGTAGATGATCTTGCAGTTTGGACAGAGCGCCTTTAGTTTTGCTTCGAAGAGTGGGCGGTCTTTACTTTCGTACCGTGCCGTCTTTGATTCAGGTAGAAGCAGCGCAATAGTTCCGCTGGCCGAGGTCGACGGCGTGACCCAGTCGGCAATGCCAGGCGTTGCCTGGGCAGTGCTCACAGCTGTCGCGCTGGCAGTTGTCGTCGCGCTACCAGCACTCGTTGTTGCCGTTGCTGCTGCTTTCGTGGCCGTTGGGCTTGCCATGCTTGTTGCTGCGGTAGGCGAGCTTGTTGTACCTGCACTTGTTGAGGTCGTTGGAGTTGGTGTAGCGCTCCCACCACAGGCAACTGTCAGTGCAAGTAGGGCACTGACGAGAAGCAACCAAATACCTCGCTGTTTCATGTGGACCCTCCTCACGTCTTGTACCACCCACCACAAACAAGACAAAATTGGTGAAAACTACAACGTCCACAGGATAGCATACAATCTGCAAAACACGCAAGACCTCATCTACGCTTTTAACGAATATAATGTCGGCCGGTCGTGAATTCTCTCCTGGCTTATGCACGTGGACTTGCCTATCACCCCTCCCTCTGCGTAATCATGCAAAAGCAGTTTGCGACGATGCTCAAGCACCTGATTGGCTTATACCCCTTGACAGTGGTGCTCGAACTCGCTATGCTAAACCCGACTTGATTACTCGGGATTCTCCCGGGTGGAGGCGAGCACTGCAGGGAGGGATGATGGGCAAGTCAGTTGTTTCACGGATGTTCCATGATATTGTTCTTGTGGGAGCCATTGCGCTCCTGCTTGGCATTATGATTTGGCAAGGGTTGCGCTTCGGTGGTAGCCCTGACCCAGAGCAAGCCGTTGGAGCATGGTCTGCCGGTATTTCCGCCGCTGTTCTCGTATTTCGTGAAGGGTTGGAGGCGATTCTGGTTCTCGCAGCCCTGTTCGCAAGCTTGCAGCGGGCGCAAGCTGCGTTGACGCGGCCGATTAGCGCTGGTGCACTTGCGGCTCTGGCGATGACGGTTCTTACCTGGTTTGTCGTTGTCTGGCTCATTGGCCTTGCCCAGTCGACGTTCTCCGAGTTGCAGGTGCAGGCGGCAACGGGCTTGCTTGCTGTCGTGGTGTTACTCGTGGTGATGAATTGGTTTTTCCATAGGGTTTATTGGACTGAGTGGATTCGCGTCCACACTCGACGGAAGACGGACCTCGCGCAGCAGTTGAAAGCTGGGTTGTTAACTCCGCGTCGGGCCTTTTTGGGCCTCGCATTGTTGGGCTTTAGCGCGGTCTATCGCGAGGGATTTGAAACGGTGCTCTTCCTGCAAGATACCCGTCTGCGCTGGGGTATGAGCGTGATTGAGCTTGGTGCAGGGCTTGGGTTGCTGTTGACGCTGATCGTGGGGTGGCTGACCTTGCTTGCCCATCGGCGGCTCCCGTATCAGCGCATGCTTGTTCTCACCGGTGCGATGCTCGGGCTGGTCTTCGTTGTAATGGTTGGCGAGCAAGCGCAGGAAATGCAATTGGCAGGTTGGCTGCCAACGACGCAACTGCCGCTGCCTATTCCTGACTGGCTCGGCACATGGTTTGCTCTCTTCCCGACTGCAGAGACGCTATTAGCTCAGGCGCTTGCCGCAACCCTTGTGCTAGGGTCCTTCCTCGTCGTTAAGTTGCGCACAGCACGTGCCGCTCGCTTACTTGAGACCTCTCCAGCACAATCATCGCTATAAACGCAACGACGAGTAAGACGGAGAACGCTGATGGTGGGGGAAGCAGAAAGCGCTTCCCTCGCTTTCTTCTACAGCGTGGGCGTGTGTGTGATAGCACGATACCTTGCCTGAGGCAAAGATTGTGGTGCTCCGTGAAACTCGTGGAACGTATGCGATTGCAAGACGTTTGGGAAGGGAGCTTGGCACGGAAATCCCTTGTGCGTTGCAACAACAAACTGGTGATGCTGCGATATTGGTCACACGCAGCAAGGGAAGGCGTGTTAGCAGAGGCGGAGCACGTGCCAGAAACGTAGCCCAAGCAGATACTGGTCTTGCGTGTTCCGTGGATCGTGTGCTATACTGAGAGGCGCTGTGGCGAGAGATCGCCCAGTAAGTGAGCGCCCGTAGCTCAGTGGATAGAGCGTTAGGTTGCGGACCTAAAGGTCGGGGGTTCGAGTCCCTCCGGGCGTACGAGATGAAATGCAGGGCAGCAGCCCTGCATTTCGCGCACCTGTGGAGGGGTGTCCGAGTGGTTTAAGGTGCCGCTCTCGAAAAGCGGTAGGCGTGATGAGCGCCTCGTGGGTTCGAATCCCACCCCCTCCGCTATGGTGATCTCTCGCCCGCTTTGTTCAAAGCGGGCGAGGCTGTTTCTTCGACAGGTCTTTGCTGGACGAAAACGGCCACTCTTTGCTAGAGTCTTATAGCGAGCGGCGCAAATGGCTGCTCGAATATGTGGAAGGGTCGCATAGTTGGCCGAGTGCGCGCGACTGGAAATCGCGTGGGCGTGATGAGCGCCTCGTGGGTTCGAATCCCACCCCTTCCGCCACGATTTTTCCTTTCCTATCTGCTCGCTGCATCCCCAGCCTTCTTACCGCCTGCCGACAAAACAAACATGCGCCATGCACATGGGTGTTGTGTTTCTCGGGTTGTCAGTTCGTTCAGGTTCTACAATACTAGCATAACATTGATTCTGTAGGGAAATCAGCCATCTTCGCGCAATCATTAAGATACATGGCTCGTAGTGAAGGTGTGACAGACACAGGGATTATACACGACATTATACGAGATATTTTGCTTCATGGCTTCCTGCCCGCAAATGCAGGCTAAGAGCTGCCTACCTCCTAATGAAAGCCTGGATGCTTACGGTTGTGCTGGTGCTGGGGCCCATCGCCAGTAAGAATCAGCGCGGAGTGTCTCGAGCCGTTGTTTACAGCGATCGTGCTGTCTATCAACGTAAGGCAGAGAGGCAAGTCCGATTACTTGCCTCTCTGCCTTGACGGGTGAGAATGTCTCTTCCTAGCTATTTCTCCGGTTTCTTATCGAAAATGCGCTCAAGCATGTGCTCGCCAACAACACACCAATGGCGCAGCCGTGGAGGAAGCCAAGCCAGACATCGCCAATTGCTGTGCTCATACGGGAAAGTACACTTGCGAACAGATTAACGCTCCCGCCAAGCAGCAACAGGATTGGCCAGAGCTTGGCAGCGCGCTCAGGCTGAAGCTTCTTGTCCCACAAAGCGTTCACCTATACATCCCCTTTCTGAGCGCCTAACGCAGCATGTGCTGCCGCAAGCCGAGCTATTGGTACTCGATATGGCGAAGCGCTCACGTAATCAAGGCCGGCGTCGTGGCAGAAGTGGACGCTCGCTGGATCACCACCATGTTCGCCACAGATGCCGAGTTTGAGTGTTGGCCGTGTCTTGCGCCCACCGTCACGAGCAATCTCGATAAGCCGTCCCACGCCTTTCCGGTCGAGGGTCTGGAAGGGATCAGCTGGGAAGATGCCGTTCTGGATGTAGTAGGGAAGAAAGCGGCCGGAATCGTCTCGGCTGAGACCAAAGGTGGTCTGTGTCAGGTCGTTTGTGCCGAAGCTGAAAAACTCGGCCTGTTGTGCAATTTCGTCTGCAGTCAATGCAGCGCGTGGTAGTTCGATCATGGTCCCGACATGATACGGGATCGTGCGGCCAGCTTCGGCAAAGAGTTCCTGGGCAACACGGTCAATAATGGCTCGCTGGCGTTCCAACTCGCGGACATCAGCAACCAGAGGGATCATGATCTCGGGATGTACCTTGATTCCCTGGGCAGCACAATGGAGCGCGGCGCTGAAAATTGCCCGTGCTTGCATCTCGGTAATCTCCGGGGCTGTGATGCCGAGGCGACAGCCGCGATGCCCAAGCATGGGATTCGCTTCGTGCAGCGCCTGCACCTTCGCGCGAATGACGTCCGGTGCAACGCCAAGTTCGTTCGCAACTGCAACAATCTCCTCTTCGTCTTTCGGGAGGAACTCATGAAGCGGTGGGTCGAGTGTGCGAATAGTAACCGGGAAACCATCCATTGCCGTGAAAATACCAATAAAATCCTCTCGCTGCATTGGCTCGAGCTTGGCAAGCGCAGCGCGGCGCTCTTCTTCTGTCTGTGCAAGGATCATCTGACGCATGGCGACGATGCGATTGCCCTGGAAAAACATATGCTCTGTGCGGCAGAGGCCAATTCCCTCAGCTCCCAGTTCGCGAGCTTTGGCTGCGTCTTCAGGTGTATCAGCATTGGCTCGCACGCCGAGACGTCGGAACTGGTCTGCCCATTGCAGCAATGTTGATAATTCGCCGCCGACGCTTGGCGGCAGGGTTGGAATAGTCCCGACGTAGACTGTCCCCGTTGCTCCGTCAATCGTAATAGGATCTCCAGCGCGGACAATTGTCGAACCAACGCGGAAAACTTTCTGCTGGTAGTCAATTTCAAGTGCGCTACAACCAACAACCGCTGGTTTTCCAATACCACGGGCTACGACAGCAGCATGAGAGGTCATGCCACCACGTGCGGTGAGGATCCCTTGCGCGGCCAGCATGCCATGGAAGTCATCCGCTGAAGTTTCGACGCGTACCAGGATGACCGCTTCACCGCGCTCAGCGCGGTGCTTCGCCTCGTCCGGGTCAAAGACGACGATACCGCTGGCTGCACCCGGGCTTGCTGGAAGCCCTGTTGCCAGCGGCTGGCCCTGCCAATTTGGATCGATCGCCGGGTGAAGGAGTTGCTCAACGTGCTCCGGTTCAACGCGCAGCACAGCTTCCTGCGGCGTGATAATGCCTTCCTCGACCATGTCAACGGCAATTTTGACGGCGGCGCGTCCCGTCCGCTTGCCAGTGCGTGTCTGGAGCATGTACAGCTTGCCATGCTCAATCGTGAATTCAAGGTCTTGCATATCTCGGTAGTGCCGCTCAAGGCGCTCAGCGACATCGAGCAGTTGCCGATACGCGCCCTGAAGCAACGGATCATCGGCCATGGCGTGAATTGGTTGTGGTGTCCGAATACCGGCAACAACGTCCTCACCCTGAGCGTTGGTCAGGTATTCACCGAACACCACCTTTTCTCCGGTATTGGGATTGCGGGTGAACGCGACACCAGTTGCGCAATCAGGGCCGAGATTGCCGAACACCATTGCCTGAACATTCACTGCAGTCCCAAGATCATGCGGGATCCCGTGAGCGTTTCGGTAATCGATCGCCCGCCGATTGTTCCAGGAATCGAAGACCGCCATAATCGCGAGTCGCAGTTGCTCAAATGGATCCTGCGGGAAGGAGCGGCCAGCCTCACGTTCCACGATTGCTTTGAACGCTTCGACAAGTTGCCGCCATGTTGTGGCCGGAATTTGGTAGTCATGCTGAATACCAAGTTCCCGCTTCTGTTCGTCGATAAGGTCCTCAAACAATTCGGCAGGCACGCCAAGTACGACCTTAGCAAACATTTGGATAAGCCGGCGATAGCAGTCATAGGCAAAGCGCTCGTCTCCACTCAATGTGGCGAGACCCCGGACCGTCTCGTCAGTCAATCCGAGGTTAAGAATGGTGTCCATCATCCCTGGCATTGAGAACTTGGCACCAGAGCGAACCGAGACGAGGAGTGGCGCCTCAGGATCGCCAAAGCGACGGCCAATCTGGCTTTCGATATCATGAAGGCCTTCGAGCACCTCATCCCAAAGACCAGGAGGGAACTCACGTCCCTGGTTGAGGAACGTGACACAGGCTGCGGTCGTGATGGTGAACCCAGGCGGGACGGGGAGGCCAATCCGCGTCATCTCGGCGAGATTTGCGCCTTTGCCGCCGAGGAGATCACGCATCTTCGCGTTGCCCTCACGAAAAAGCATTACCCACCGTCGTGTTGTTGTCGCCATGGTCTTCTCCCTCCCTCCAGTTGCAGGCGTCGCATGGACGCCATTCCTCTACTCAACTGTCAGGTTTGCAAGGCTGACAAGGAGTCGCTTCGTTCCATGACGTTTAAAGGCTACCGCGACTTCCTGGTCGCCGGGAAGATCGTGCACGTCAACAACGATGCCATCTCCAAAGGTCTTGTGGAAGACACGCATCCCCTTCCTGAGTCGCACAGTTGGCGTAGGAGTGTGATGTAGCCGGCTGCGTTGCTTCAAGGAATGCTCGAGGAATGATCGCCGTTCGGACTTCCCTCCATACTCTAGCAACTCATCTGGGATGTCGTCGAGGAAGCGCGAGCGAACACTCCAGCTTGACGTTCCCCAGCGAAGACGCCGGTTGGCGAAGCTAATGTACACTTGTTCCTTCGCTCGCGTCAGACCGACGTAGAAGAGACGGCGTTCTTCTTCAAGTTCGGCCTCGTTCTCGATTGATCGCGAGTGAGGAACGAGGCCTTCTTCGATGCCGACGAGGAAAACAACCGGGAACTCTAATCCTTTTGCTGCGTGAAACGTGATGAGCGTGACATGATTGCGCTCGTCGTTTAAAAGATCCGCATCGGTAACAAGCGCAGCTTCGTCGAGAAAGAGCGGAATCCCTTGGTCTGCAGGTAGGTGATCGTATTGTTGCAACAGACTCGCGAGTTGCGTCAAGTTTTCCCAGCGGTCGATATCTTCAGGATCACGTGCTTCACGGTAGAGTGCACTCAATCCAGCTTCCTCAAGCATACGTGCGAAAAGAGCGCTCGCAGACAATTCGCAAGAAAGCGTTTGCCAGCGCTGCAGATGATCTGCGAGTATTGCTAAGCGCTGCCGAGTGCGTCCCGTAAGCTCACAGCAGGCAAGATGGTGATCGCGAAGAAGCAAGCCAATCGGCATAGCATGTTGGGCAGCCACGCGCTCGAGGCTCCGCCATGTCTGTTTGCCAATGCCATTCCCAAGAGGTGTGTTCTCAATGACCCGCCGCAGGCTTACGTCGTCGGCTGGGTTGATCAAGATGCGGAGGAGGGCAAGCGCGTCTTTAATCTCACGCCGTTCATAGAAGCGCAGGCCGCCAATGAGCTGGTAAGGAATACCGGCCTGGACAAGCGCCTGCTCGAGTGGTTGGCTTTGGGCATTGGTGCGATAGAGAATGGCGAAATCTCGGTATTGTCGTATTCCACGCGCGACAAGTATGCGAATTTCTTCGACAACGCGCGTCGCTTCCTCAAGGTCATCAGCGCATGCCCAGAGGGTGATTGGGAGCCCCGTGTCATTCAGTGTGCGCAGCGTCCTTTGGATACGCAGCCGATTCGCCCGGATGACGTGGTCAGCTGCCCGAACGATCGTGGCTGTCGACCGATAATTCATCGACAAATGAATCTCACGAGCATCGGGGTAGTCGCGCTTGAAATTGAGAATGTTGTGGATGTCAGCATGCCGCCAGCCATAGATTGACTGGTCGGGGTCGCCGACAACAAAGAGATTCCGATGGCCTCGTGCAAGAGCGCGAACGAGCAAATACTGTAAGTGATTCGTATCTTGATATTCGTCGACGTGAATGTAGTGCCACCGATCCTGATATCGCTGCAACACTTCGGGAAATTCGTCAAACAGCGCAAGCGTTTTGGTGAGTAGATCATCGAAATCGAGTGCGCTTGCTCGCTCGAGGCGTCGTTCATATTGCGGGTATACGCGAGCAACGACTTCGTCAAAATAGGATTCAATCGGATAGCTGGCTGGAGAAATTTGCTGATTTTTGGCAGCTGAGATGCGAGCGAGGATGGCACGCGGACTAAACCGCTTCGGATCAAGATTGAGCTCTTCAAGGACATGACGGACGAGAGCCAACTGGTCCTCGTCATCATAGATGACGAAGGAAGGGTAACCGAGCGCGGCATATTCAACGCGCAGGATACGCGCGCAAATGCCATGGAAAGTCCCGGCCATGACGTGTTCAGCTACCTGCGGATCAAGGAGTTGGGCAAGTCGTTCGCGCATTTCCCGGGCAGCTTTGTTCGTGAACGTTACCGCAAGAATCTGGTGCGGGCGGGCATAGCCTTCAGCGATGAGGTAGGCAATACGATGGGTCAGGACGCGAGTCTTGCCGCTTCCGGGCCCAGCAACAACTAACACCGGCCCATCTACTGCCGTGACAGCTTCTTGCTGTTCGCTGTTCAGCGCTTGCAGCAGTTCTTGCGTCATTCGCATGTCGTGCTCGCTTTCTCTCTCAGTTTGGCTTCCCAGCCCCTCTACGACGTAGGCTTCCTCAAGCGTACCGCATGTCCGTACACTCTTGCTCCACCTTGGTGAAAGAATCCGGTGGGGAGAGGATGTTTCACATGGCATCCTGCTGGCGTTGACGGGAAGTGCACGGGACGCTACACTTAGTTGGAGGAAAAGCGATGCCGGTGTAGCTCAACGGTAGAGCAGGGGACTCATAAGCCCTTGGTTGGTGGTTCGAATCCGCCCACCGGCACAGCGCGAGCGGTACTCGCCGCTCGCCTTTGCTTTTTATCCATGTCATACGATATGCGCAGTGCTGGCAATGGATCGGTCGACGAGGCCCAGTGATCAGCTGCCTGCTCCAGCGCGCAAGATCCTCCAGGCAGTTGCAACACACCTGAAGCAGGCGCAGGTTGAGGTGACCGCGACGCTCGTTGTCGGGTTTTCGGGCGGCCCCGATTCGTTGACTCTACTCTGGGCGCTTGCCGAATTGGAGCGCCGCGGCCAAGGCCCTCGAATCGTTGCTCTCCATGTCGATCATCAGCTTCGTCCAGAATCAGCTGACGAAGCGCGCCAGGCGCAGGCGCTTGGCGCAGCGTTGGGTGTCCCTGTGCAGGTTACTCAGGTGGATGTGACCCAATGGGCGGCATATCACGAGGGTGGCATCGAGGCGGGAGCGCGAGCAGCGCGCTATGGTGCGCTCGGAAAGCTAGCACGGCAGCTTGCGACACCATGGGTGGCTGTTGCCCATACACGTGATGACCAGGCAGAGACTGTGCTTCTTCGATTAATCAGCGGAGCAAGTCTCGAGGGCCTTGCTGGGATGCGCTACTGCCATCGCCGACCCGTTGCGCTTGATCCTTCCGGCAACGACGTGGTTGAGTTGTCGATTCTTCGGCCGCTTCTCGATACGAGTCGAGCGGAAATTCGTGCTTGCCTCATGTCGCTTGGCCTGACACCAATTGATGATCCCTCGAACACATCACTCGCCTACCGCCGCAATCGCATTCGCTACCAAGTCCTCCCTGCTCTTGAGGACATTGCACCTGGTGCAACAGGCGTTATCGCGCGTGTTGCGATGTTTCTCCAAGATGATGCTGATTACCTTGCTCAAGAAACCGCTCGGTATGTCACAGACCTTGTCCGCCAAGAGAAGAATGTCATCTGGGTCGAACGGCAGAAGTTGGTGCACTTGCCGGTTGCGATCCAACGGCGCGTGCTGCTTGCTGCAGTCCAGCACGCCGCGCATGGACGACAGGTGCGCGTAGCATCAGAGCGTCTTGAGGCGTTACGGAGTGCGAGTGCCCATGCTGTGGGCACTCGTATCGAACTAGGACATGGGTTACTCGCGTATGTTGATTACACGGTGATTGCGATCGGACACCAAATGGTCCTTGAGCGTGCCTTACGTTCTCGCTGGCAAGGGCCGCTCCTGCTGACGCCAATGACACTCGCTATTCAGGGGCACCAGCTCATCGCGTTCCCAGGTGGCTGGATTCTCTCCATCGATGCAGCGGAGCCGGTGACGCTACGAACTCGGCACCACGGTGATCGGTTGCGTGTCTCAACAGATCGCCTTGTGCGATTGCAAGATTGGCTTGTTAATGAAAAAATCCCACGATACCTACGGGAATGGCTTCCTGTTGTAGCCCGTGACAAGGAG
Organism: Thermorudis peleae; assembly: GCF_000744775.1. Lineage (NCBI taxonomy): Bacteria > Pseudomonadati > Thermomicrobiota > Thermomicrobia > Thermorudis > Thermorudis peleae. Next base: position 1,161,116 of record NZ_JQMP01000003.1, read on the forward strand.
GTGCTCTGGATCGCTGGTGTTCATCCGGCAGCGGCGCAGCTGCCAGGCGCGAGCGTTCAACTTATCTCTCACGATCCAACAATTCCCAAAGCGTGGCAGGTGTTGGCAGAGAAGGAGGAACAGTCGATGGGCGATATTGAGCCATCAGCCTTGCAGGCGGGGCTTGCGGAAGTCCTGATTGATGAGCAAACCCTTCAGCGCCGGGTGACAGAACTAGGAGCAGAGATTGCACAACACTATGCTGGAAAGCGACCGTTACTCATTGGGGTGCTCAGCGGTGCCTTCGTTTTTATGGCTGATCTCGTGCGGCATATGCCCATTCCATTGTCCATCGATTTTATGGCGGTCTCCAGCTATGGTAAGGCGACGGTGACGTCAGGGGTCGTGCGAATTTTGAAGGACCTTGATCGCCCGATCGAAGGAGAGGATGTGTTGCTCGTTGAGGACATCGTTGATAGTGGGCTCACGTTGCAATACCTCAGCGATGTCCTCCGCCGGCGCAATCCGGCAAGTCTCCGCGTTGTCGCGTTGTTGCGCAAACAAAAAGCTGATGCCTTGCCTGTTCCAGTCGATTGGGTCGGTTTTGAAATCCCCGATGTCTTTGTGGTCGGCTATGGGCTTGATGTGGCAGGGAAATATCGTAACTTGCCATTTGTTGCCATCTACCGCGCCGAAGCGCCGGTATGATCATGCGTCAAGATTGGCAGCGCTTATGCCGAAACGCTAGAGGGGTGGAGGTGACAGAAAGCAACCTGGCAGTTTGCTATAATCAAAACACCTCGAGCCGCCCTGTGAAAGAGCAGGGTAACGGGGCAAGCGAGCGTGGAGGCCGCGAATGAGCGACAACAAATGGCTGCGCAACGGCTTTGTTTGGATGATCCTCATTATTGCCGTTGTTGCAGTGTGGTTTACGTTCCTCGGGAATGATTCACGAGGACAACGGATTACCCTCGCTGACCTTGCGGCAGACATTAAAGCTGGCAAGGTAGAACGTCTCGTGATGACGGAAGGGTCCAGTCAAGTCCAGGTTCAATATGTCGGTTCGCAAGAAGTCAAAGTAACGAACCTGCCAGCGAATGTCAGTATTTTTGATGCACTTAATGAGTATGGTATTCGGCCAGACCAGGTCGATATCCAAGTTAATCCAGCAAGTCAGTGGGGAAATTGGCTAGGAGCACTGACCTATATCTTGCCTCTCGTCTTTGTGATTGGGTTCTTCGTCTTTGTGATGCGCCAAGCGCAGGGTACGAATAACCAGGCGTTATCGTTTGGCAAAAGCCGTGCCCGCGTTTTTACCAGTAACCGGCCAACCGTGACGTTTGATGATGTGGCTGGGGTGGATGAAGCGAAAGAAGAACTGCGGGAAATTGTCGAATTCCTGAAATATCCTGAGAAGTTTGCCGCGCTTGGCGCTCGCATCCCGCGTGGTGTCCTGCTGGTTGGCCCGCCGGGTACCGGCAAGACATTACTTTCGCGTGCGGTTGCGGGTGAGGCTGGCGTGCCATTCTTTAGCGTCAGCGGCTCAGAGTTTGTCGAAATGTTTGTTGGTGTTGGCGCTAGCCGCGTCCGCGACTTGTTTGATCAAGCGAAGCGTAATGCCCCGTGCATTGTCTTTATTGATGAGATCGATGCTGTTGGCCGACAGCGCGGTGCTGGCCTTGGCGGTAGTCACGATGAGCGCGAGCAGACACTCAACCAGATTCTGGTTGAGATGGATGGCTTTGATAGCACGACCAACGTAATCGTCATTGCAGCGACGAACCGACCTGATGTCCTTGATCCTGCATTGCTCCGTCCCGGGCGCTTTGACCGTCAGGTTGTGCTTGATCGGCCTGACTTGAACGGCCGACTGGCCATCTTGAGGGTGCATGCGCGGGGCAAGCCGCTCGAAAGTGATGTGAGCCTCGAGGAGCTAGCACGCCAGACGCCAGGATTTTCAGGTGCTGACCTTGAGAACCTGATCAATGAAGCGGCGATTCTCGCAGCTCGGCGTAACAAGAAGACCATTGGGCGGCGTGAGTTGTTCGAAGCAATCGACCGTGTTGTCGCTGGTCCCGAGCGCAAGAGTCGTGTGCTGAGCGAGCGTGAGAAGCTCATGACCGCGTATCACGAGGCTGGGCATGCACTCGTTGCGCGAATGTTGCCTCACGCTGATCCCGTTCACAAGGTGTCGATTGTCGCGCGGGGCATGATGGGTGGTTACACGCGCGTCTTACCCGAAGAGGATCGCTTCTTCTGGACGAAGAAGCAGTTTGAAGCGCAACTTGCAGTCTTTATGGGAGGCCATGTCGCCGAAGAGCTTGTCTTCCAAGAGGTCTCTACTGGAGCAGCGAACGATATTGAGCGAGCGACCAACTTGGCCCGTCGCATGGTCACGGAATATGGGATGAGTGAGCGACTTGGTCCCCTCTCCTTTGGTAAGAAAGAGGAATTGATCTTCCTTGGTCGGGAGATTAGCGAACAACGGAACTATAGTGATCAAGTCGCCTATGAAATCGACCAGGAAGTTCGTCGGCTCATCGAAGAGGCATATAACCGTGCGAAGGAGATCTTGCTCCAGCACATGGACAAGTTAGAGAAAATCGCGATGCTCCTTGTTGAGCGTGAAACGATTGATGGGAGCGATATTGAGGCGCTGTTTGATGAACCTCGGCCGCGACCAGAGCTGGTTGGTCCGCCGCTAACCCGGCCGGCAGCGGTGATTGCGGCCGAGCAAGCGCGAGATCGTGAGCAGGCTGATGGGCAAGACCTCTCTGTGCCCCCTGTTCCTAAACCCTCACCGCAAATTCGGCCACAACCTGCATCGTAAAGCTGGTTAGACAAGCAAGCAACGATTGAGAAAGCCCGCCGGTTTTACCAGGCGGGCTTTCGAGTTGTTGCGTCTCAACCCATTCGTGGCCAAACAACTGTGTTAGGCAATTGACCCGTCTGGGAGCGGACAATCAATCGCAACAACCTGATCGTAGTCGTACCAGCCGGAGTCGAGGACAAGCCGATAATCTTGCCGACGCATCAATGCCTGGGCATCGCGCGTCGTTAGCCGCACGAGGCGGGTACCACAGCCAGGGCGAAGATAGTACCGGCCTTCCTGGTCACGGAAGAGAAGGCTCTCGCGACGGTTGCCGTTTCGTCCGACCAGCTGAAAGGTCTGTCGCTCCATAGCTGCCCTCCCTCCGTGTTATGACCTAGCCACGCGGACTTCGCTTTGATTCGCACATCCATCCCCAAGGAGCCGACAGGGCGGCTTCGAGGTCAATTAAGCCAATTTGACGCATGATCGCGTGGTGGAGGCAGGGGGACTCGAACCCCCGACCTCTACAGTGCGATTGTAGCGCTCTCCCAACTGAGCTATGCCCCCACGCGCTTTGCGCGTCTATCAGTATACGCTAGGGCACGATGAAGCGTCAAGGGTGATCAGAGCAAATCAAACCATTAGCTGTGATCGATAGAATAGCGGGATTACCCATATGGTGTAGACTACCCTTGTTGCCATCACTCCTAATAAATCGGCTGTTCGCTGGTGCAGTCTATGTTACGCCCCAGAGGAAACGGTGCTGTTGTGAGGCGTAGCGTACCGACAAACGGTGGGAGCCCTTGGACCGAAGGGTAGGCATATGTAGTGCTCAACGCATGTTGTGCAGAATGCACTATTGGCTGATTCAGGAAGGGAGGCTCTTGCTATGATCTTACTGTCCCAGCCTCAGGCGATGGAACAGCCCCAGACAGACGAGGAGGTGGCGAGCTTTCTCGCCCGGTATCTCCTCCATGACCGCTCGCTCCCCGTCTACTACGGCTTCCTTCCCCAGCCGTATGGATGACTCCAGCTGGTCTTCTACCTCCGGAACCAACCGTTCCCGGCCTCCTGGCTGGTGGCCCCATCCAAAGAGAAGGTCGACTCCATCCTCGAGGCCCTGGGGTATGTGGGGGCTGAGCGGGAGCGGCTCTGGTCGCTGATCGAGGGGATCCAGGCCCTCCTTGCCTCTTGACATCCGGCCACTTCTGCTATCAACTGGCAGCAGAAGGAAGGATAATCATGCAACAGGATCTGGAGCGGGAGACGGGATTCGAACCCGCGACAACCGGCTTGGGAAGCCGGCACTCTACCAACTGAGTTACTCCCGCATTCTTTTGTCATTACACAGTATAGCAGACATGTCTCCTCCGTGTCGAGTACGACGTGTGGTATGTTTGCGCAGCTGGTCAGAGCGTACCTGATGACGCGCCTCCTGCTCCGTGGCTCTGCGTGCGCTGCGTAGGCGACCATGTGATGATCCCTCAAACACGTCACTCGCCTCTCCACGCTCTTTGCACAATGCGCTATCGAGCGCGCAACGTCGTACACTGAGCACGGTGATGGACCGGAGGTTGGGATCGTGGGTGTGGATAGTGCAGAGAGTTGTCTTCTTCAACTGCGTTGTACAAACTGTGGCCAACGATGGCCAGCTGATACGGTACAAACAACCTGCCCAAGCTGTGGCCGGGTCTTATTCGCCGAGTACGATCTTGAGGAGCGTGCTCGGCGTGCAATGACGCCCAAAGCACTCGTACAGCGCTCCTGGACGCTCTGGCGTTATGCGGAATTGCTCCCAGTTCGCAATCCAGTCCATCGATTAACGCTTGGTGAGGGTGGCACACCGCTTATCCCGTCGATGCGCTTTGCAGAATATCTCGGGCTGAAGCATCTTTGGTGGAAAGATGAAGGGCAGAATCCCACTGGGTCATTTAAAGCTCGTGGGCAAGCGGCGGCCATCTCTCGCGCGCGAGAACTTGGTGTTCGCGTTGTGGCTTTGCCTTCGGCCGGCAATGCAGCAGCTGCTATGAGTGCCTATGCTGCGCGTGCTGGGATGCGTGCAATTGTGTTTATGCCTGCGGATACCCCACCTGCAATGCCGGCAGAGTGTCGAGCCTACGGCGCTCACGTCTTTCTGGTTCATGGCTTGATTTCTGATTGTGGCCAGCTTGTTCGGCGCGGAAGCGAGCAGTTTGGTTGGCTTGATGTTTCGACGCTTCGAGAGCCGTATCGCGCTGAAGGAAAAAAGACGCTAGGGTTTGAACTCGCGGAACAGCTTGGGTGGCAGTTACCTGACGTCATCATTTATCCCACCGGAGGTGGCACGGGAATCGTTGGCATGTGGAAGGCCTTCAGCGAATTGGAGTCACTTGGTCTCATTGGCTCTCATCGCCCACGGTTTGTGATGGTGCAAGCCGAAGGATGTGCGCCATTGGTTGAAGCGTTTCACCGTGGTACCCGGCATGCTACCCCGTGGGAACATGCTCAGACGCTTGCCCCTGGCATCCGCGTGCCATCAGCAATTGGTGATTACTTGATCTTGGATGCAGTGCGTGCAAGTCACGGTATTGCTGTGACGGTGAGTGATCAAGAGATCCTTGATGGAATGGTTCGGCTTGCTCGGTTTGAGGGGATTTTCACCGCCCCAGAGGCTGGTGCAACAGTTGCTGCACTTATGAAACTTCGTGAGACCGGCGAAATAACGGCAGAGACCTCTGTTGTCTGTTTCTTGACCGGCACTGGACTCAAGCATATTGACCTCATCGCAGGTGACTATCCAGTGCTTGATCCTTCGTCTCCTGACGAGGCATTAGCGTATGTTGCCTCGGTGCTTCAGGAGGCTGGTAAGGGCTGACAGGTTGGACAGTAGGTCGTTGTACGCCCAGCAACAATCATCTGCTGAAGTGGCGAGCCGCAGCGATAGCATGGTGCTCCGGGAGAACGGCCATACACTTGTAGCGTATACTGATTCGTTCCCGGTTCCCCGAGCCCATCGCGATAATCACGAAACGTTGTGCCATGACGGGTAATAGCGTTTGTCAGAACAGCTCGCATCGCATGCAGGAGTCGTTCACTCTCAGCAAGGCCCAATCGTTCGCTTGGCGTACATGGGTGCAGTCGTGCGGCAAAAAGGATTTCATCGGCGTAAATATTGCCGATGCCTGCAATAACATGCTGATCCAAGAGTGTTGCCTTCAGAGCCCGGCGATGTCGAGTAATGCGCGCAGCGAGCCGTTCTGCTGTAAGCTGGGGATCAAGCGGTTCTACCCCTAATCGACGGTCAAGTTCGGCATACGCTTCAGGCGTTAAGACAGCAAGCCGACCGAAGCGGCGAGGGTCGTAGTAGCGTAGAACGCGACTATCATCGAGTGTGAGGTACAGGTGCGTATGAGAAGATGGAAGACCAATGGCTGGATTCAGTACAAGTACACCGGTCATGCCGAAATGCACAAGAAAAATACGGTGATCATCCAAGAAGAGCAGCAGGAACTTGCCGCGTCGTCCGGTCCCTACGATTCTTCGTCCTGTCAGACTGGCAAGCAATGTGCGGGAATCCTGATTCGGCACAAGGTCTGCGAGTTTTGAGCTTCCCACTGCCTGGGTAATTGTGGTACCCATAAGGAGAGGATGAAGCGTTTGTCGGATGGTCTCGACTTCAGGGAGTTCAGGCATGGTCCTTCACCGCAAGGAGGAGGAATGACTGAGCAGTCTTGCATTTTCTGCGCAATTGCAGCTGGACAGCAGCCAGCTACTGTTGTCTATCGCGATGATCGTGTCACGGCGTTTTGGGATATCCGCCCTCAGGCCAAAGTCCATGTGCTGATTATCCCAAACCAGCACTTTTCATCGTTGGACGACGCTATCAATGCTGACCCAGCGCTTCTCGGGCACTGCCTCCAGGTTGCAGCGCGGTTGGCTCGCGAGCAGGGAATCCACACCACAGGATATCGTGTGGTGACGAATGTTGGTCCCCATTCGGGGCAAAGTGTCTTTCACTTGCATTTCCATCTTCTTGGTGGCAATCCGCTTCGACTCGCGCTTGGCTAGGTTGCTCAGGGTGTGGCGGACAAGATGGTTTCTTGATCGGGGATCGGAGAATGCACTTGCCCACGATTCTCCGGATAGCCTATTTGAGTTGGGTACGCAGTGATCACCATGGCCGTTCGCCTGCGTTTCTTACCTCAGGCGGTGTGTGACGTTGCTCAGTTGAGTTCATCGTCGGGCTCATTCTCGATATGAAAGACCGTTTGAAACTCGTCGTGAAGCGTGCGTGACTGGAAGTATTCTGTGTAGTCGCCACGCATTGGTGGTGCTTGTCCATCTGCGAGTGTGAGGCCAGTTGCAAGTTCTGTAATCTTCAGCTCAGCTTGGTCAAGAATGCTGTTGCAGAGGCGAATGAGTTCGATACCACGCTGATATTCTTGGAGCGCTTCTGTAAGTGTCAGCGTGCCAGATTCAAGCCGCTGGACAATCTGTTCAATCTCTGCCACGAGTTGCTCGTAGACTTCGATGGCTGGCTGCTCACCGTCGAACGGGGCAGAGTGCTCATCAGCCATTGTGGCCTCCTTGTGCTTTGGATACCGGACGAATTGTGCCCTCAGCATGCCCATCAGCAAAAATCACGTGCACTGCCTGCGGATCAGAAAGTTCGCCAGCCGAATGAAGCCACCGGCGAGTTGTGGGATCCACAATAATGCTATAGCCCCGCTCGAGCGGGTGCCGAGGGTGAAGGAGCGTCAATTCACGCTCAAGGCTTGTGAGGTGCATGCGTGCTCGCTGCAACTGAGTGGCAAGGATGCTGTTCATGCGTCCAACAATGTCGTCAAGTCGGATGCGACCATCGTCGATAACCCGTCGCGGGCTGGCGTGGTCAAGCCGGGCAGAGAAGCTACGGATCAGTGCACGCTGATGTGCGAGCAGGAGTTCGGTAGCCTGACTGGCACGCTGGGCATATCCCCAAACCGCTTGCTGTAAATCACGGATGTCTGGTGTGATCTGTTCAGCCGCTGCTGAAGGTGTTGGTGCGCGGAGATCGGCGACGAAGTCGCAGAGCGTATAGTCCGTCTCATGGCCAATCGCCGAAACGATTGGGATACGGGATGCGAAAAGCGCACGGACAAGTTGTTCATCATTGAAGCACCAGAGGTCCTCAAGCGAGCCGCCGCCTCTCGCAAGGACAATCAGTTCGGCCCGTCCATCACGGTGGAGTGCCTCCAGCGCAGCAATGATCGTCGCGGGGGCGTCTTCGCCTTGCACCAGTGCTGGAGCAAGAAGAAGATGTGCCAGCGGGTAGCGTCGACGCAGGATCGTCTGGATGTCATGCCAGACTGCTCCTACTGGCGAGGTAATAACGCCAATGTATCGTGGCCGCGGTGGCAGGGGACGTTTGCGTGATGGGTCGAAAAGTCCCTCACGCTCAAGCTTAGTGTAGAGTGCTTGGAAACGCTGGCGTAAGAGCCCTTCACCAATCGGGTGAATGAGGTCTGCATACAACTGGTAGACGCCGTTCGGCTCATAGACCCGAACTGCTCCGTGGACGACAACGGCGTCGCCATTTTTAGGCAAGAAAAGCTGCCGTATTGCATCGCGACGAAAGAGCACGCATTTAATCTGCGATCGCTCATCGCGAAGTGAAAAGTAGATGTGGCCATTTGATGAGCGCACAAAATTTGTGACTTCTCCTTGAATCCAGACATCGCGTAGGATCTGATCGTTCTCGAGAATCTCCTGAATGTATTCGGTTATGTCTGAGACATTGAAAATATGCTGCATTAAGCACTCATCCAGCTGAGTCGCGGCGAATTTGAATCAGCGGCTGACCATATTCTACTGCTTGCCCGTTCTCAACTAGAATAGCGATAACGGTACCGGCATACTCAGTCGTAATCTCGTTCATCACCTTCATCGCGGAGATAATGCCGATCGTTTGCCCTGCTTCAACGTGATCTCCGACTTGTACAAATGGCTCAGCATCAGGAGAAGGTGCAGCGTAGAAGGTGCCGACGAGCGGGGCACGCACGGTATAGAGTGCTGGATCCTCAGTCGCTGAGCTTGCTGGGGCAGCACCAGAGGGTGCAGGTGCCAGCGGTGCTGCGCTCGTCGGGGGGGTACGCTGTTCTGCTGCCTCGAGGACAATATGTAACGACCCCTGGGCAACTTCGAGCCGCCGGAGTCCTGCCTGCTCCATCAGCGTGACAAGCTCACGAATGACATTCGTCAAGGATACATAATCAGGAACAAGATCAACGTGATCTATTTGCTGCTTCTGCTCGCTTGACCATGTCACCGCTTTGCACTTCCTTGCTACTTACTGCACGCGCTCCAGGTATTCGCCTGTTCGCGTGTCAACTTTCACAATATCGCCAACGTTAACAAAGAGCGGGACAGTGACTACTAAGCCAGTTTCAAGCTTGGCTGGTTTGCCACCGCCGGTTGCGGTGTCACCACGAATACCAGGATCAGTCTCAACAACTTGCAATTCGACTGTAACTGGAAGTTCAACTTCAACCGGTTGCCCTTCATAGGTTAACAGATCAAGCGTCAAGTTCTCTTTCAGGTAGTTCACCGCTTCGCCAAGTGCTTCTCGGTCGAGTGCAAATTGCTCATAGGTGTCGAGGTCCATGAAATGGTATTGATCTGCGTCTTGATAAAGATACTGGACGCGGTGACGCTCGAGTGGAGCAAGTTGGAACCGTGAACCTGCTTGATAGGTGGTTGTGATCGTTGCTCCGGTACGGAGATTGCGCATGGTAAGGCGCACAAAAGCACTACCGCGCCCCTGCTTGACATGCTGGTAATCGAGGATCCGGTAGAGTTCCCCATCAATGAGTAACGTCAGCCCTTTACGCAGATCGCCTGTCTCAATCATCGGTTGCTACTCCTTGTCATCTCTCCTCAACGCGTTATCATGCGAGCGGCAGTGTGATCCGCTTCGGTACTGTTGTGAGTATACGCAGCCCATCTGGCTCGATGACAACGAGGTCTTCAATGCGGATGCCAAACTGCCCGGGTCGATAAATTCCCGGCTCAAGTGTCACGACGCTACCAGCAGGCAGCGGCTCCTCATTGCGCGGAGAGAGCGCAGGGCCCTCGTGAACGCGAACGCCTACCCCATGTCCCAGTGAATGGGTGAACGCTTCCCCATACCCTGCTGCCGCGATGTGCTCGCGTGCAATTCCATCGGCTGCTTTGCCGGTCATACCGGCGTGGAGTTGCCGTTCGACTGCTTCAAGCGCTTGGAGGACAACGGTAAATGCGTATTCCGCTTCCGACGGAAGTTCACCGAACCAGACAGTTCGAGTCAGGTCAGCGCAATAGCCATCGACCATTGCGCCCATATCGATGACCACCGTTTCACCCGGTGCAATTGAGCGATCACCCGGGGTATGATGTGGCAATGCAGCGTTGGGGCCACTGGCCACAATTGTCGGGAAAGCTGGGCGATCAGCACCGTGTTCAAGCATGGCTTGATCAAGGCGCCTCGCAAGTGTGCGCTCCGTCTGTCCTGGCGTGAACTCGGCAAGTGCAGTCAGCAGCGCTTGCTCGGTGATCTGCTGTGCGTGAATGATACGTTCAAGCTCGTCGGCAGTTTTGACCTCACGCAGTGCATCAACCGCCGAACCAAGCGGCTCAAGGCTTATCCCTTCACCAAGCGTCTGTGAGAGCGTTTGATAGTCCTGGTAAAGGATCGCCCCATCTTCAAAGCCTATGCGACGGGCACCACATTCTTGGAGTAAGAGCGCATCGGCACGGGCAAAGTTGCGTTCACGGTCGTAAATTTGGAAGTGTGGTGCTTCTTGTCGTGCTTGTGGTGCGTTCATGGTTGAAACGACCAAGTAAGCTTCCTGGTGCGTGATAACCACGTGCCCTGCTGACTCGTTCGGGGCAATATCTTCGCCGGTGTAGCCGCTGAGCCAGAACCGGTTTGATGGGTGAGTAATCACTACCGCATCGAGTGCCCGCTCTGACAGGAGCGCACGCAGACGTGACAAGCGGTGTATCCTGTTCATTACTTCTCTTACCCCTTCCACTCGTCTTTTGCGTATTCCAAAAAGTACTGTAGGGCCAAGAGATATCCGGCAGGCCCAAGACCGACAATCTGTCCTCGGGTAACCGGCGCCGTTACGGAGCGGTGACGAAATGGTTCACGGGCATGAATGTTTGAGAGATGAACTTCGATTGCTGGTGAAGGCACAGCGGCCAGCGCGTCACGGAGTGCGATGCTATAGTGTGTCAGCGCACCGGGATTGATGATAATGCCGCTTGCGGTGAAGCCATACTGCTGAATGGCGTCGATCAGCTCCCCCTCATGATTCGATTGTATGATGATCAGTTCAACACCATGAGCGTGTGCACGCGCCTCAAGTTGGGCATTGATCTCAGCCAGCGTGGTGTGCCCGTATATGGTCGGCTCACGCTGGCCGAGAAGATTCAGGTTTGGGCCGTGCAGAACGAGAATAAATCGTTGATCTGCCATCACTATCGAATCCAGCCCTTTGCACGGAGCGTATCGGTACCGAGTAGCCCAAGAAGGACTTTATATGGGTCGGGATTTTCCGGGTGATATTCGAATCGCGCTCGTTCGAAATATTGCACTGTGCAGCCACAGGCTGGGTCAGTGAATTCCTCGGAGATAGGATAGCCAAATAGGGCAAGCGATTCGCGGAAAGAGATTCCTGGGTCGCCTAGATCAAGGCCGTGGGATTGCCAGTACTGTCGGAAAGCGTTGCAGAGACGATGTCCAGTCTCAGGGAAGAACTGACAGGAGGCATCGCTTTGGGTTGTTGGTGGAAGTGGCTGGAACGGCGGCGTGCTGAGCAGTCCGCGCCGTTGCGCATCGGTGACGCCGAGCCGTCCCAGTTCTACTTCGTAGGGTGTGCCCTTGAATTCCGGGTGATATTCAAAGCGTTGGCGTTCAAAGTACTGCACGGTATAGCGTTGGCCAGTGTCTGGGTTGAACTCATCAAATTCTTCTGTCAACGGGTATCCAAAGACTGGAAGTCCACCAGAACGTTGCCAGAATGCTTTAAAACCATAGGCAAGTGAATGACCAGTCTCAGGAAAATAGAGGCGATCAGCAGTCGATGGGAAAGGAGGAATGCGCGTTGCCGGGGTATTCAACTGCGCGACTTCGTTCCAGACTGCCGGATCCTCCTGCCCTAAACGCCAAAAGGCGAAGCCTGCAAGGGTTTGGTCAAGCATGAAACGGAACCGTGCGGCGATGCTGGCTGCGTTGGCGTACCACACCTGGTGGAGATGCTGTTGGCTGTCCACATACGTTATCCATGGTTCCTGGGCTTGTGGGTCAAAGCCTGTCTGGACACCTGGTTGTTGCATGAGTACTTGCACCTGGTCGAAACGGAGAGCCTTGGCAGGTGGGCCAGCTACGGTGTCCCAATCATAGCCATAAAGCGAGAGGCCAAGCAGAAGCTGTGAGCGTGGCACCCGCTGCGTGAGATAGGCCATGACTTGTGTGATCCAGTCAAGAGGTGCAATTGGGCCAGGTGTCGCACTTCCCTGACTATGATGGTCATAGACCATGACAATGAGGTAGTCCACTGAGCGGGCAAGTGCTGCATAATCGTACGCGCCGCCCCACCGTGTCGGTGCGTCGGAGGTTCGGGGGATGACTGCTTGTGTCACCAGTTTGCCAAGCGGATGAAGCGCTGCACTCAGTTCCGTCATAAACTGGGTAAGTAGCGGGGCATCTGCAGCGTTGACCGCCTCAAAGTCGATGTTGATCCCGTCATACTGGTTTTGCTGGATGAGCGTGACGAGTTGTTGAATAACACGTTGCCGTAGTGCAGTGTTGCTCAGGAAAGCGTGAAAGTCGTCCCATTGCGGAACGTTCTTGATCATTGGGACAATCTCGACGTGATTTTGTTTGAGGAAGCGCACAACTGTTGGATCACTATTATCAGTGATGGTGCCATCAGCTTGGAGTTGATAGAAGTACGGAGCAACGACGTCAAGTTGGCCGACATGAGCTTGGAGGGAAGTCCAGGAGGTTCGATCATACGTGACATAATATGCCCAACGGAGCGTTGCTGGGCGTGCCGTGAGGGGAGCAGGAGTGGCTAACGTTCCAACGAGACTTAGTACGACGCTAAGCACAAGGCCTGCTGAGCAGAGCCGTTGGAGGCGTCTACTGCTGCCGCTCGTCCCGTTTGACTTTGGCGAGTCGGTCTCAGCTTGTTGGTTCCCCCGAGTCATAGTTCCCCTTCCCTGGATACAGGCAGTCGTGTCGTTATCCTCGCGGCAGGGTTTGCGCTGCAACGGCTGGAACGGCAATCTGCACCGGTATTGGCTTGTTGAGCCCTTCGATTTGTGCCTGACCGACGAATTCTGCTAACGGGGTAAGATATCGGCGTGACGCATCTCCGGCGTCAGTGTAAACGATTTGGACCTGGGTAATCGTGACTTGCCCGGTGAGTTGTCCACTGCCGCTTGGCAGCAGGCTTGGGTCGAGGGCAATGTATCCACGACCCGCTTGCACGTCGTTCCACAGGGTTTCAGCAGGGCGCAGGCTGTAGGTGGACGGTTCAAAGCGAGCTGGCCAGAAGACTCGTGCCTGCTGGATTGAGCCGTCAGGGGCTACTGCAATCTGAGCGCCGGGAATAGCCGAGAGTACTGGAGGGGAGCTTGGCGTAATGAGCACGAGGGTAAGGCCTTCATCGGCGACACGTCCGATCACTTGTCCTTGGCCTAAATTCGGCAGATCCCCAAAATATTGGGTTAGCCAGTACCGGGCTACAGCAATTGCCTGAGCGTCGCTAATCTGCCCGGTAGGCGTATTTGCCCCACTCGTCGCGGTTGCAGCAGGCGTTGCTCTTGGTGTAGCGGCTGGCGTTTCGATGCGCTGTAAGCGCTGATATTGTATCGTGCTGCCTGATACGGTGAGGAGTTGAGCGTTATCCTGAACGCTAAAGGCATTTTCGCCCTGTGGCTGGACAGCCCCCATAATCCCGAGCTTTTGCGCAATACTGGCAACCTGCTCCGCTGACCAGGTGCGAGGGATAAGCGCGTAGACTGGTGCGGTTTTCGGGACTTGATTGAGGTCGACGTTTAGCTTGTAGGATAGTTGGAGCCGGGAAAGCGCGGGATCAGGTTGCGGCAGGTTTGGAGCGGGCAGTTCGCCAAAGCTCCCAATAACAACCGTTGGGGCTGGTGTCGGGGTTGCTGCTGGTGTTGCTGTTGGCGTTGGTGATGGCCGCGCTGTTGGAGTAGCGGTCGGCGCAGTTGTTGGTGTAGCTGGTCCTGCCGGAACTGGCGACGCTGTTGCAATTGCAAGGGCTGGAGACGAGTTCGTCGGTGAAGCTGAGGCTGCGTGTGGTGCGGGTGACGTTTGTCGATTGAGGTCATAGAGTAGCCATCCTGCAATGGCTGCAACGGCGAGAATAGCGACTCCCGCGGCGAAGAGCGTGCGCTGGCTCGCCTGAGAGCGCCGCGTGGTGCGGTTTCGCGCCATTCGGTTCTCTTCCCTCCTTCAGTTTGCGCTGTTGAGCTAGCGAAGCACTTCTTGAATGCGACGCAGTTCAATAATCTGGTCACGAAGCAACGCCGCTTTTTCGAATTCCAGCTGCTTCGCAGCTTCCTTCATTTGCCGCTCGAGGTCACGGATCAGCCGGGCGAGTTCTTCTGGTGCAAGTTCTGCAATGACGCCAAGGTTATCTGACGATTGTGTCGTATCATAGGTGCTTCGTTGCTCAGCAACAGCTCGGACGCGATCAGTCAGGTCCTTCACCTGCTTCACGATACCACGCGGTGTAATGCCATGCGCTTCGTTATAGGCCATCTGAATAGCGCGGCGGCGATAGGTTTCATCGATAGCCCGACGCATCGATTCCGTTACCGTGTCAGCGTACATGATGACGAGCCCGTTGACATGTCGAGCTGCTCGGCCAATCATCTGGATGAGTGAGCTTTCCGAGCGAAGATAGCCCTCTTTATCTGCATCAAGAATTGCAACAAGCGAGACCTCAGGCAGATCAAGACCCTCACGAAGGAGATTGATTCCAACGACAACGTCATACACACCAAGCCGGAGGTCGCGGAGGATTTCTACCCGCTCGAGTGTATCGATTTCGCTGTGTAAGTAATGCGTGCGGATGCCGATTTCCTTGAGGTAATCCGCCAAGTCTTCGGCCATCTTCTTGGTCAGGGTGGTTACGAGAGCTCGTTCACCTCGCGCTACACGTTGGCGGATTTCATGGATTAAGTCATCAATTTGTCCGCGTGTTGGGCGGACGCTGATTTCTGGATCGAGTAAGCCGGTTGGTCGAATGATTTGCTCAACGATTTGCTCACTCACTTCTCGCTCAAACGGTCCAGGTGTTGCTGAGACATAAATTACTTGGTTAATCCGCTCAAGAAATTCCTCAAAGGTGAGCGGCCGATTGTCCCGTGCAGACGGAAGGCGGAAGCCATATTCAACGAGAATATCCTTCCGGGATTTATCTCCATGGTACATCCCACGAACCTGTGGAATCGCGATGTGTGACTCGTCGATGAACATGATGTAGTCGTCGGGGAAATAGTCGAGCAGTGTCCACGGAGGCTCACCGGGGCCGCGGCGTGCAAGGTGGCGGGAGTAGTTCTCAATACCAGAGCAATAGCCAACCTCCCGAAGCATTTCTAAGTCGTACAGCGTCCGTTGCTTGAGACGGGCAGCTTCCAGTACCTTGCCTTGTGCTTCTAATTCCCGCACCCGCTCTTCGAGTTCCTGTTCAATATCCTGGATTGCAAGAAGCAACTTTTCTTGACTCGTCACCCAGTGCTTTGCTGGGTACACGAACACTTCAGTACGTTCAGTCAAGATCTCGCCAGTGAGTGGATCAAATTCGACAAGCCGCTCGATTTCGTCCCCCCAAAGCTCAACGCGGATCGCGGTTGAGCCCGATGCCGGAAAGATTTCGATGACATCGCCTCGCGCACGGAATGTTCCGCGAATCAGCGTCAGGTCATTGCGCTCATACTGAATGTCGACAAGATGGCGCAAAAGCTTGTCGCGGCGAATACGCTCCCCACGCCGTAGCGTGATCACCGTTTTCCCGTACTCTTCCGGTGAGCCAATGCCGTAGATGCAGGAGACGCTTGCGACAATGATCACGTCACGGCGAGTCAGAACGGCTTGGGTAGCGGCGTGGCGCAACCGATCGATCTCATCATTAATTTCTGTTTCTTTCTCGATATACGTGTCAGTCCTTGGCACATAGGCTTCAGGTTGATAATAGTCGTAATAACTGACGAAGTATTCGACAGCGTTATAGGGAAAGAATTCCCGAAACTCGCTGTAGAGTTGCGCAGCAAGCGTTTTGTTGGGAGCTAAGACAAGCGTTGGCCGCTGAACCCGGGCAATCACGTTGGCCATTGTAAAGGTCTTGCCCGATCCTGTGACGCCAAGCAGCGTCTGATGGCGATATCCTCGCTCAAGTCCTTCGACGAGTTTTGCGATTGCTTGTGGTTGGTCACCGGTCGGCTGAAAGTCTGTTACCAGCTGGAACTCTGGCATTGATCGTCTCCAGGTCGTCAGTGCAGTAAACGCACCTGGGAAGTATACCCGTCAGTGCATCGAGGTGTGTTAGGGACAAGCAGTGCCCTATGTAATGGCATAAAACTCTGCTTCGTCTCCGCCAAGGGCAATGACATCGTAGATGTGTCGCACTGCCCAGCGTTGGCTACTCCAGGGAAGCCGACTAACCGTCTCCTCGAGGTCGCACCATGCGTAGTCGTTGTAGTCACCAGCCAGCTGGATTGTGCTGGCATCTTCAATGAGGGCAGCAAACGAGGGGGCTAAGATAATCGCGTCCGCAAGGTGATCGTAGAACTGGTTGATGAAGTCGGCGGAATAGAGGCGGGCCGGAATCAGGCCAGCTTGTTCTCGCAATTCTCGGAGCGCGGCTTCGGTTGCTCGTTCCTGCGGCAAGATACGGCCGTGAACGGCTTGCCAGGTATTCCCTAACGGGACATCATCTCGCCGGTGTAAGAGTAAAAACTGAATAACTTTCCGGTTTCGCCGGAACGGATAGACATCGACAATATCGCTCACAATCTTCGGCATGCCTTCACACCCTCCCTGCCCCTTCCTGGCCAAGGATAGCGTGTGTGCCGGTAGCGGGCATAGTCTTATCGATGTCGACGCAATCGATCCCAGTATTCTCGAATACGCCAAAGCGATGAACGGCGGGTAAGTGAAATGTCGCGTCCGCGCCACTGCCGGCTTGATGGATACGCTGGTCTGCGGAAGTTCAACAGAATCGGTATGTAGAGGGCAAGCAGGGACAGGAGGGCAAACACTTGAGCCAGCCAATGGATCCAGTTGGTGACGATGAGAGCAAGGAAGACAAAGACAAATGCCCCCACATATCCTGTCCAGGCTGCAAGGTTGGCTGTGCGCCACCATCGAGGAGCGCGAATTGGATGAGTCAAACGGTAGCGATAGAAGCGGAGACGTAGGCTGGTAATCTGGCGTAGCCAGCGGCGCCAGCGTGGCTCATGCTCCGCTTTTTCAAGGATCTCCAGGATTTGCTCTTCGAGGCGTGAGCGCTGTTTGTTTGCCATCGTGCTGCCTCCGCTAGCGCAGCTGAAGCGGTGTTCGGGCAAGCTCCGCGACTGCTGCGATCGCTTGATCGATTTCTTCTTCAGTGGTAAAGAATCCCGGCGAAAAACGAACGGTGCCTCCAGGGAATGCACCAAGCGCTTGACAGGCTTCTGGAGCACAATGAAGCCCAGTGCGACAGGCAATGCCGAAGGCCTGATCAAGGACTGTACCAATATCGACCGGTTCCCAGCCATCGATCAGGAACGAGACAACAGCTACGCGGTGAACTGGATCGCGCGGGGCGAGAACGCGAACACCAGGAATGTCTGAGAGGCCATCGATAAGCCGTGCTGTAAGCGCGCGTTCGTGGGCGGCAATACGGTCAATCCCAACTTCGAACAGGAAGTCGAGGGCAGCACCAAGGGCTGCAAGACCAACCGTGTTAACAGTGCCCGCTTCGTAGCGAGCTGGCAGTTCACGAGGTTGCACGTCTTCTTCAGAGTTGATTCCCGTTCCACCCTCACGAATTGGTGAAAGTTCTGCGGGATCAAGCCAGGGGGCAAGTACCAACGCTCCGGTACCAGGAGGACCCATCAGAGCTTTGTGCCCCCCAAATGCCAGGAGATCTGCTCCTAGTGCTTCGATCGAGAAGGGCAGTGCACCGATCGTCTGCGCCGCGTCAACGAGCAGCAGTGCACCATGTGCATGCACAACGTCGGCGATTTCGCGAATCGGTTGGACTGCCCCGTTAACGTTCGAGGCATGCGTGACAACCACCAGCCGGGTGTTCGGCCGAAGTGCTGCCTTAATCTGTTCAGGTGCGACAAACCCTTCAGGGTCAGCTGACACTTTCGTCGTTGTCACGCCAATAGCCTCGAGCGCCCGCAGCGGACGCCGCACAGAGTTATGCTCCATTACCGTCGTGACTACGTGGTCGTTTGGTGAAAGGACGCCCTTGATGCCGAGGTTGAGGGCGTCAGTGGCGTTAAGTGTGAAGACGATCCGCTCTGGCTGGCTGAGGCCGATGAGCCGTGCCAGCTTCCGACGCGTCTCTTCAACAGCACGGCTCGCCTCGAGAGCCATCCGGTGCGCAGATCGACCGGGATTGGCTCCCGCTCGCTGCAAGAAAGAGCCAAGTGTCTCATAGACGGCTGGAGGCTTTGGCCAACTGGTAGCAGCATTGTCGAGGTAAATCATGGTTGCGATTCACATTCCGATGTAACGCGCGTAGACGCTGCGTGCTTCGGTCGGATCGGTTGTGCCTTTCACGATCGCGCGGCCATCGGGGAACACAGTAAGTTCATACCGATCTGCCCGCAGTCGCAGCACGTACCGGTTATAGCTTACCGCACCAACCTGGGTAAGGCGTGTGGCAAGTGCTGAAAGTGAGAGCGTGGCTGGGGGATACGGGACGACTTGGACGGCATCACGCCCGCACAGGTGCACCGTTTGGCTGGGGGTAGGGCCGGTGAGAAAATCAAACGTGTGTAGTCCACAACAAGGGCACTGGGGATCAGGGGAATTGAGAGGAATACGTGAACATTCAAGTGTCCAGCCATCTATTTGGAGTAATGATCCGTGGCAGGCTGCCGTATCCTCAATAAGAATTTTTATTGCTTCGCTCGCCTGAATCGCTGTTATCAGTGTAACCGCCGGACTGAAAACACCCACGGTATCGCACGTTGGAGCACTGCCTGGTGGTGGTGGATCACGAAAGAGGCAACGAAGACATGGAGTAATGCCGGGACGAATCGTCATCGTTGTTGCCATCGTTGCAACAACTCCACCGTAGATCCAGGGAATGCTATATTTTACCGCTACATCGTTTACGAGATAGCGCAGTTCAAAGTTGTCGCTGCCATCGATGATCACGTTGACGTCGCGCACAAGCTGTTCGATCGTATTCGAATTGATATCGACCACGATTGGCTCAATCACCACATCGCTGTTCACTCTGGCAAGGTGGTTCGCTGCAGCGACAGCTTTGGGCAATCCTTCTTCGAGGTCTTGTTCGTCATAAAGCGCTTGCCGCTGAAGATTCGTAAGTTCCACAACGTCGCGGTCGACGAGGCGCAAAAACCCAACACCTGCACGGGTAAGCAGTTCCGCGACATGGGATCCTAATGCACCAACGCCGAGGATGGCGACGCGCGCCTGACGAAGTCGTTCCTGGCCAGCGAGACCAATCTGCGGCAGGATGATCTGGCGGTGATAGCGCTGTTGCGTTGATGAGGCTGTCGTCATATTCGCTCCTTACAACTCGCTACGTATATGGTACAGTTGCCAATGCCTTTGCCCAACGGCAAAGGCGGTAGAAACATGTCATTTGGGAGGCCATTCCTCGTGATGAATAGCTCACTTGTGCGTTTTACCGTTGTTGATCCCAATGGGGCAACGAGCTTTCTCGGACCGGGTCATGTGATCAAGATGCTTGCTGCAGCGTGCAGCCGCAACCCTCGCACGCTGCAGGACTTGCTTGAATTTACCCGGCCGTATGATCCCGATTTTGTTAGCGAGGTCCGTCGGGGACTGGCTATTTTCGATGAACACAATACGCCCGATGATCTGTCGGCCTTTCAAGCCGTTGTCGAGCGGCAGTCTCCTGATACACTGCCGCCATTTCGGGTCTTTGATGACCTGACACGTGATCTGAGTCTGCGTCCGGCGCGATTAGGACTAGTTCTCTATAACTTGAAGGCACGCCGCATCGTCCAGCTCGTCAATTCCTATGGCGCGCTGTTACGTGAGGATCGAGGTCGTATTCGGCGCTCCGGTCAGCCAACGCCTGTCCTCTACTCCTATCAATTACCGCATGAATGGCAAATTGTGCCTTAAGACCGCTCTTCTGCCGCGCGTTCGTCGTCACGACGCTGACTTGGCGGCTGCCGTGACTGGCGGGTGTCAACCCGTGGACGCCGAAAGAGGCTCCCAAGGAACATCTGCTGCATTTGTTGGCCGAGGGAGAGCGAGGCGAGCTCATTCGCGGTCTGCTGCGTGAGTTCGCCTGGCCGACGTTCTTGCGTAGCCCACTCAGCACGGGCATCGCGCACAGAGACAAAGAGTTGGTGGAGCTCTTGTTGTGCCTCTTCAGTGTTTTGGGCAATGAGGTCGCGAAGGTGTGAAAGCTCGGTAATCGTTCGGTCGAGCCATCGGACGATCTGCTGCGAGTTCGTGGCACAGATGTCGCGATACATCTCGGGGCTCCCCCCGGCGAGGCGTGTGGCGTCCCGAAAGCCGCTGGCCGTGAGTTTCCGGATATCCCGCCATGCGGGGTCTTGGCTCACTGTATGCATGAGACCGACAGCTAACAAAAATGGAACGTGGCTAATTGCTGCAACGTAGCTATCGTGTTCCTCGGGATCGATGAAGAGCGGTTCGGCTCCGAGTGCACTGATGAGTCCAAGGACCGTTTGAATTGCTGTCTCACTCGCGGTTACAAGTGGACTCACACACCAGGTTGCGCCCTGAAACAGGTCGGCATCGGCACCCTCAATACTCTGGGTTTTGCCAGCCATTGGATGTCCACCGACGAAGGGGATCGTTGGCGGCAAGATGGTTTTTGCCCAATTCAGAACTGCCGCTTTTGTGCTCGCTGTATCAGTAACAACCGTTCCTTCACGAGCATGATCAGCGATGGCGTGAAACAGTTCGGGAAATGTGCTGACTGGTGTTGCAAGGATGATCAGGTCGCCCTGCTCAAGAGCTTCGCTGAGTCGCCAAACAGTTCGGTCGACGGCGTGAATCTTTTTTGCATATTGCTGATGGGCTAAATCGATATCAAATCCAATGACTTCAAGCGTTGCCGGTCGTTTTCCGCCGTCACTTGCCCATCGTCGGAGGCCAAGCCCAATCGAACCGCCAATCAATCCAAGGCCAATAATCGTCACACGTTGCATGGTTCCCTCGCTTCGTGTCTAGGGATTCAGCGATTCAAGGTCAATACTGCGGATCCACCCCTGGGTGCCGTCCTGGAGTGCAAGATGGAGCCACGTTGCTCCTCCAGCTTGCTGGGTTTCTCCCAAAAACTGAAGCGGAGTTCCTGGATCGAGGACACGAACAACGTCGAAGTTTGTTCCCGGGCCTGCTCGCAGATTCACCGCCTCGTTACCAGCGACGCGATGCGTGGCTTTCCACGCCGCTGCCGTTGGTGTTGCCGGAGGGCGTGAGGGTGTTGGCGTGGAAGCCGTACTTGGGATTGGCGTGGGGCTTGCAAGCAGCGTCGCTGAACGTGTTGCCGTTGTCGGCGTAACGACTGGCGCTCGTGGTACGAAGTCACGAAAGAGTGGATCAAGTCGGACGTATGCCCAAATAAATGCGAACAAGGCGACAGCAATGGTGATCACAAGCGTTATGGCGATGAACAAACCCGACTGGCGTGAGCGCTGGCGAATTCGGCTGCTCAGGTCTTGCTCAATCATGGACATCGTGCTGCCCCAGTACTCCTTGCAGCGCTACACGACGCTCAACAGGTGGAGTATATGACAGTCTGCTGCTACTGTGCTTGTGCAACTGCTAACATAATCGGACTCTCGTCAACGAGCGGATCGAGTTGGTATGAGCCATATACCGCTTCAAGCGCAAAGCCCGTTTCTTCAAGGAGCAATACTAACTCGTACCGATGCACATAACGAAGCTGATACTCGACTGCCTCACGCGAAACCGGACCTCCGCTGACCGGATGTCGATCATAGAGAAGCGTAACGGCGATGCGTTGCTCAGCAGCAATGACACGGCGGGTACTCCACCGGTATACCAGCTCATTTGGCGCACGATGCCATGGTCCTTCAAGTTCGCTTCGCCCATCCCAACTGGTAAGCTGGGAGGGGGTTGGGTGCAGCACATCAAGAAGCAGTAACCCACCAGGAACAAGAACCCGGTGCACTTCGCTGAGGGCTTGACGCTGTTCCTCCAAAGTAAGCAGGTGCAGGAATCCGTTAATTGCCCAGATAGCTAACCGAAATGTTCCTGATGGAAGTGGCTCGAGATGTACGACATCAGTTTGATACAAAGCGATGTCAGCAAAACCAGCGGCATGGAGCCGTTGTCGTGCACGGGCAAGCATGGCAGGGGAACGGTCAACCCCGACAACCGTAAACCCTGCTCGCGCGAGCGGAAGGAGTAATCGACCTGTCCCACAGCCGAGTTCTAAAATTGGAGATCCAGTCCGTTGGGCAAAAGCCAAGTAGAGGTCGATATCCTCGGCAAAATCCTCGAACTCGAGATCATAATACAGTGCGATGCGCTCGTATGGATCCACCATGCCATTCATGTGCCGAAGTATACTCGAAGGATCATTCTGCGTTGTGTCTGGACGCGGCAACACCTGATGGAAAAACGCGGAGGGGGTATGGCAAAAGGGACAACACCATCCCAGCGATCAGATGAGCGCGTTATCACCGTTAATCGTCGCGCGTTTCACGATTATGACATTGAAGAAGAGCTTGAGGCCGGAATTCAGTTAACTGGCTCGGAAATTAAGTCAATCCGGGCTGGCCGGGTAAATCTTCGTGATGCCTATGCTCGTATTGAGAATGGTGAACTCTGGCTCATTGGAGCGCACATCTCGCCCTACGCGCAGGCCAGCGGTCGCTTCCAACATGATCCCGATCGCCCGCGGAAGCTATTAGTGCATCGCAACGAGTTGGACTACCTCCGTAGTAAGACTGAGGCCAAGGGGTATACTCTCGTGCCACTCCGGTTAGCGATTCGGCATGGATTAGCAAAAGTGGATTTGGGTATTGCTCGGGGCCGGAAGAAGTATGACAAGCGTGCGGTGATCGCCGAGCGTGAGGCTCAGCGTGAAATGGAACGAGCACTGCGACATCGGTGGTAACGCCCGTCTCGCAACTAAGGTCGATACGTCTACGGCACAGTGCTGGGGCGGAGACGTTTTCCAGATTGTTGATAATTTTCTCTCCTGCATATGCATAATCACGAAGCGCCATCATTGCTCGGTTGAGAGGGTTAACTCCGTTGCGGTATGTCATGGATACTAAAAGCGACCTGCTGTCCAGCTATTTGTCCGTTTCCTCTGCTCACACCTTCCTGGTCGCTTGGGTTGCTGCACTGGCTCATAATGTTGGTTCTACTCGCGTTGTGGGCTTGGCTGGATAGCGACTGGATTACTTACAAAGCGCCAGCGTTGTCTGTTTGATGGACAATGAGATGGAGAGGAAGTGGACACACGGAAGAGGATTGCTGTATACTGGAGTGTGCTGCGCGAAGTGACGCGCTGTACTTGTGTCGAGACCTGGGGATGACCGGTTTCGACAGGGCTGTAGGTGCGAGGATTGCAGGCCGAGGTCGCCCACGAACTCGTAAAAAGGGGCAGCAAAGTAACTGGCGAGCCTGAACTGGCTCTGGCCGCCTAATTAACTGAGCGGCCACGTCTGCCCGAGCCCTTCCCCGGTGGGCGAGGAGCAGGCGTCGCAAAACCGGGGTGCTGTGTGCTCAATGCCGGTGCGAGCACACCTACAGATTTCATCCGGCGTAGCTGAGCAAGATCCTGCCAGTGGGAGCTTGCCAGCGGATATGGGAACACTGGCTAAGCCTGTAGGATATCCTCGGCTGAACGCTCTGGACGGGGGTTCGACTCCCCCCATCTCCACGAACAACCCAGCGGCTGGAGAGTTATCCATCCAGCCGCTGGGTTTTGCTTTTAATGGGTTTAATGGGTCACTGCATGGAGTTCGATGATGTCACCATGACGGCGGACAGTGAACAGCGTACCGCCATAGTGGATACGTTCTCCATCTTGTATCGAAGCCGGGATACGAACGATCGGCGAGCTCACATGGATTCGCACGGGCCGACGGGCGCGGGCCGTACTGGTTGGTACACGGTTGATTCCCCAAGGGGGATTTTCGCCACATCGCGGACAATATCCCATTGCCCACCCCATCCTTTCCTCGCCGTCCGTTTTCTATCATACATGTCAACCCTGACCCATTAGGCAACACGGCGTCGCTGGCTTGCCAGTGCGCCGAGGTATGCGCCAGTCATACTGAATACCCCGATGTAGAGCGCCCCAAAAATGCCAAAGAAAATGAACGCAGCGGTCTCGAGGCGAGGCAAAATATGAAGCATCCGAAGGAGAAACGGAGCAGGCAAGCCGATGCCGAGCGCGAGGACGATGCCAAGAATCACGGCTTCGCTTGTCCGCAGCCGTAGCACTGCACCGGCAACAAAGCCCCCAATAATCGGGCCGAAGATGCCGGTAACGAAGTGAATGCCTGGCGGAAGAAGGGCAAGAAGCGAAACAGCAGCCCCAATCGCAATGGCCGCGATAATATGCAGGGGGCGGACACCACTCTGTGATTTTCTGGATTCATTCATGGCTTCATGATCCTCCAACCGCTACCAGCCTACAACACTTGTCATGTCAATTATATCGTATTACGATATAATTGAGGGGGTGGCGATGAAGCTGCAGGACGAGCACTACCAGGCACTTGCCGAGTTCCGCTATCAGCTCCGCCGGTTCCTCAGGCGTAGCGAGGAGGCAGCGCGAGCGGTTGGGCTTGAGCCGCAGCAACACCAGCTGCTCCTTGCGATCCGAGGATTGCCATCGGACTACGAGCCAACAATTAGCGAGTTGGCTGAGCGCTTACAACTTCAGCATCACAGCGTGGTTGAACTGGTTGATCGGCTCGAACAGCGTGGCCTTGTCCGCCGTGAGCGTAGTCAACGTGACCGACGACAGGTCTATGTGCGGTTAACGCCTGCTGGCGAGCGACTACTCGAAGAACTGAGCGCGTTTCACTGGCAGGAGTTACAAGAGACTGCGCCGCGTTTGATTGCCGCGCTAAGCCGTATTGCGGACCGGGCACAGCATGAGCTCTCGTGATCCAGCAGGGGAAGGCGTGACTGGAAATGGGGAGGAACAACGCGTGATGCGCCAAACAGAATGGCGAAGCTGGATAAGCCAGTTCCTGCATCGTCTTGGCTATCCGGAAGATGGAAGCGTTCTTGGGGATTTCACGACAACATGGCGCATTGTGCCAATTTCGCTCCTTGCGCTTGTGGTTGGGGGCGTCGGTGCATGTGTGGCTTGGGTGCTCTTACGCCTGATTGGCTTCTTTACAAACCTCTTTTTCTTTCTTCGTTTGAGTACCAAGCTTGTGACGCCAAGCGATGCTGTACTGGGGCCGTGGATTGTGATTGTGCCAGTCATCGGAGGGCTGATTATTGGACTCATGGCTCGGTATGGCTCCGAGCGCATTCGCGGTCATGGTATCCCCGAGGCAATTGAAGCAATTTTGATCAATGGAAGTCGCATTCAGCCCCGAGTAGCGATCCTGAAGCCAATCTCATCAGCGATTTCGATTGGCTCAGGTGGACCATTTGGTGCCGAGGGGCCGATCATCATGACAGGCGGAGCATTTGGTTCGTTGATTGCGCAAAGCTTCCGCTTGTCCAGTGCTGAGCGGCGGACGCTGCTCGTAGCCGGGGCAGCCGCTGGCATGACCGGAGTATTTGGTACACCCGTTGCGGCAGTATTGCTGGCGGTCGAACTGTTGCTGTTCGAATGGAAGCCGCGTAGTTTTGTGCCGGTAGCCCTCGCGGCTGTTGTGGCGGAAATGGTGCGTACCTGGATCCTCGGTGTTCCTCCGCTCTTCCCAACGCCGCCCCATAGCGACTGTACAGCATTGGTGTGTCTCGGCGGGGTAGTAGTAACTGGTGTGCTTGGTGGCGCGTTGGCTGCACTATTAACAGCGGCAGTCTATGGAGCTGAAGATGCATTCCGCGCGTTGCCGATTCACTGGATGTGGTGGCCACTGTTCGGAGGTTTAGTAATTGGCATTGGTGGCCTTATCTTCCCGCCTGCGCTTGGCGTCGGCTATGACGTGATCGGCCAGTTGATCAACGGCAACTATACGCTTCGTCTTCTCCTTGGCATTCTCTTGGTCAAGTCAACAATATGGGCAATTGCGCTCGGTTCTGGTACATCCGGGGGCATTCTTGCCCCTCTCCTGATGATGGGTGGTGCGCTGGGCGGACTTGAATCGCTGGTATTTCCTGCGGAAGGAGCTGGATTTTGGCCTATTATCGCAATGGGGGCAGCTCTCGGCGGCACGATGCGCTCGCCATTCACTTCGGTCGTCTTTGTCCTCGAGCTCACCCATGATGTCCATCTGCTCCTACCACTTCTCCTTGGCGCAACAATTGCGCATGGATTCACCGTTCTTACGCTCCGCCGCTCGATTTTGACTGAAAAGGTAGCGCGTCGTGGCTATCATCTCAGCCGAGAGTACGCGGTCGATCCGCTCGAAATTGTTTTCGTCCGTGAGGTTATGCGCCGCAATATCGTTGTCTTGCCCGCCAATGCTCCTGTGGCAGATCTTGCACGGCGCATCACAGAAGAACCACAACCTCGTGGCCAACACCTTTTCCCGGTACTTGATGAGCATGGTTCCTTGATTGGCGTGGTTACTCGGAATGATGTACTGACTGCGGCACGATCATTGCCACGTGACGGCCAGGAACCAGCAACAATTTCCGCAATCATTCGAACTAATCCGGTTGTGGCCTATCCTGATGAGCCATTGCGGGTAGTGGTGTATCGTATGGCTGAGACAGGATTAACGCGTTTCCCAGTGGTACGGCGTGACAATCCTAAGCAGGTAGAGGGAATGGTGAGTCTAACCGATGTGCTTGTTGGCCGTGCTCGTATCCTCGAAGCTGAACGCCGCCGTGAGCGCTTTATCGGCGGGCGTCTCGTGTTCCCGCGCGGCCAAGGGCGGCGCCTATCTCAGCCCACCAGCGAGTCTGTGATATCAGTGCAACTGCCACCCGCGAACGAGGAAAAAGGCGCTACCGTATCGAGCGCGCGCGAATAGCAATGCTGTGATCAATAACTTCGTTGTCCTTCTTTGCCCAGTTGCTGGGAAACGGGCAGGCAGGTCACGATGAATGACCTGCCTGCAGTTAATTATGAAACAAGCGCATGCGCTTCGCGAAGCGCGGCGTGAATCAGCTGAAAGTCCCCTTCGTCGATACGATGCAGATTCCCCTGGAAGGCAAGGGTCCAGTGATCGGCCGGCCATTTGGCTGTATATGCCATCTGGCGGGCAAGAGGTTCCGCCGGAACATACTGACCAGGTGGTAACACAATATCTGGTTTGATCTGGACACGCCAGGGGTAGTCTTCTGCTGCCTTCTTGGGATCACGGCTCCGCCAAATAACTGTATGATCCTCGAACATCGACGATGTTACTGTGGCGATCGCGGCAAAGGCTTTTTCCCCAGTAATATAGTAAACGAGTTTGTCGCCCGCTTGCATTTGTTCAACCTTCTTGCGATGCCGGCTCTTGAAGCCTTGAATTGTAAAGCCATGAGCTCGCGTGGCTTCGAAGTTCTCTGGTGAGCCGACGACAATCCAGTATCCTTGGGCCATATCTGTTCCTTTCCTATCTGGTCTGGCGCGCTGCAACTCTCTGTTTGAGTATGCCGCAAAGCCACGCGGTTGCCAAGATCTTTTGCGTACGTACGAAGTTTTTTGTGCTATTGCGCCGATGGCCAGTTTGCCGCATACTTGCGGCAAGAACGCCACAATAGTGAATGGCAAGGAGCCCGGCGCGATGGAGAAACAAGAGCTCGTTGATCGGCTCCGGTCCATTGTTGGACCAGACGGAGTCATCGCTGATCCAGATGAATTACTCGTGTATGAGTACGATGGCTCGGATGAGGCATTTGCCGGAAACCACCGACCCGATGTCGCTGTCTTACCGACGTCGGCTGAGCAGGTGCAGGCTGTTGTGCGATTTGCTGTCGAGCAAGGTATTCCCATTACCCCGCGCGGAGCGGGTACTGGACTTGCTGGCGCTGCTGTAGCAGCTCGTGGCGGCATTCTGGTTGTGCTGACCCGGATGAACCGCATTCTCGAAGTCAACGAACGAGATGGCTATGCGATTGTTGAACCTGGGGTCATTAACCTGGAGTTGAGTACCTTTACGCAGCCGCGCGGCTATTTCTTTGCTCCTGATCCTGCATCGCAGCGTGCATGCACAATTGGCGGTAATGTCGCCAATAATTCGGGTGGCCCACATTGCTTGAAGTATGGCGTTACCACGAACCATATCCTTGGACTTGAAGTGGTCTTGCCTAATGGCGATCGAATCTGGACCGGGAGCCCTGCTCCTGAATCCCCCGGTGATTTGACTGGTATTCTGGTCGGTTCTGAAGGTACGCTTGGGATTGTAACCAAGGTGCTTGTGCGCCTGACTCGGCTTCCTGAAACGGTCAATGTACTCCTCGCAGCATTTCCCGATATTCGCTCGGCGTCAGAGGCGGTTTCGGGGATTATCGCCGCTGGCATGCTACCAGCTGCCCTTGAAATGATGGATCACTTGACCATTCAGGCTGTCGAAGCGGCCTTTCATGCAGGCTATCCGACTGAGGCAGGCGCCGCGCTCTTGATCGAACTTGATGGCTTAGCCGAGATTGTGGCGGAACATACCGAGCAGGTCAAAGAGCTATGCCGAGTCCACGGAGCAACTGAAGTACGCATAGCACGCACCAAACAAGAGCGTGACCTGCTTTGGCTCGGGAGGAAGTCGGCGTTAGGTGCCATGGGACGGCTTGCTCCCAACTATTACCTCGTTGATACGACAGTGCCACGAAGCAAGTTGCCTGACACAATGAGCTATGTCGAAGATCTCAGCCGTGACTATCGCTTGCAGATTGCTAACGTTTTCCATGCTGGCGATGGCAACCTGCATCCGCTGGTCCTCTTCGACCGCTATCAGCCGGGCTCCATTGAGCGCGTCTTACGCGCAACCACTGACTTGCTGCAGTACTGCGTCGATGTTGGAGGTACTCTCTCTGGGGAACATGGTATCGGCCTCGAGAAGCGCGACTATATGACGCTAGTCTTTACTACTGAAGATCTCTGTGCAATGGCTGGACTCAAGCGCAGCTTTGATCCGCGTGAGCTTTTCAATCCCGAAAAGGTCTTCCCCTCCGGCTTCTCGTGTGGTGAAGTGAATCAGTACTACCAGCAGGTGCAGGCGCGTCGCCTGGGGCTTGAATATGTGTAAATGAAAGTGAGCGAGCGGGCAATGGCGGCGACTCCAGTCTTGCAGCAGTTAACGCAGTTCGGTGAAGTCCTTGACCCGCAAGCGTATCAGCTTGACGGGCTCACTCCCCAGCTTGCACTTGCCCCTTTGACCATTGATGCGTTACGTGACGTATTGCATGTGGCCGCCGAAGCTGGATTAGCCGTTGTTCCCTGGGGCGGTGGAACGCACATTGGCCTTGGGAATGTTCCCCGCGCATTCGATCTTGCGCTCGACCTTCGCCATCTTAACCATATCGTCAGCTACACACCTCACGATCTTACTGTCGCGGTCGAGGCTGGGGTAACTGTTGCCACGCTACAGCGCGAGCTTGGCCGTCATGGGCAGATGCTTCCACTCGACTGTGCGACCCCTGAACGTACCACCATTGGTGGGTTAGTCGCCTCAGGGTTGGGAGGGCCACGACGCTATGGCTATGGCTCGCTGCGAGATCTTCTCATCGGTATTACAGTCGCCCTCCCAAATGGCCAACTCTCTCGTGGTGGAGGAATGGTTGTCAAGAATGTTTCCGGTTATGACATGATGCGCCTCCATTACGGTGCACTTGGCAGTTTTGGTGTGATTGTGCAAGTGAATTTCAAGGTCTTGCCTGCACCACGAGCACAGCGGACAGTGCTTGCTGGCTATGCAACACTTGACCAAGCGGCTGACCTAGCAATGGCAGTCCGAACGTCGCAATTGGCTCCAACGGCGCTGATTGTGCTCAATGCCTCGGCGCAGCGCACTCTTGGTGAACACGTTGAAGGCTGGAGCGTCGCGTTGCGTTGTGAGGGCCCGCCCCAAGCCGTGGAACGACAGGCTGAACGGATTTCTGCGCTCGTGCGTGAGCATGGTGGCCGAGAGTGGGTGTTGGACGATCAGCAAACAGAGCAGTACTGGGCACGCGTTGCAAGTCTCATCGACGCTGCCCCCTGTGAGCAGGGGCTCCGCGTTCGGATTGGCGAACGCCCGTCATCGTTCAGTGACATCATCCCAACGATTGAAGCTGCCTGTACTGCTGTCAGGGTGCATCCGACGCTTGTTCTTGATGTTGGCTCTGGACTTGGGTACGTGACGATTGACGATGAGCTGCCTCCCGTAGCCTTCCAGCGATTGTGGGAGCGCCTGTGTACCCTTGGGCAACATGTCACGCTTTTGCGTGCTCCAGCTGCATTCAAGGCAGGCATCGATGTCTTTGGTCGCAGTCCAGCGAGTCTTGCTGTGTTGCGGGCGCTCAAGGCAACGTTCGATCCGAGTGCTGTCCTCAATCCTGGCCGCTACGTCGGAAAATTGTAGGAAGGTGCCACGACGATGGCAGTTGCGACGGAAGCCCCAGATACGCGGGTGGTACATGGTTTTCATGGTAAAGATGCGCCGGATTTTGATCTCATCCGGCAATGCGTGCACTGTGGATTCTGCTTACCCTCCTGCCCGACCTATCGCATCACTGGACGTGAACGCTCCTCTCCCCGAGGGCGCATCTGGTTAATGAAATCTGTCGCTGAGGGGCGACTCGATTTGCTTGATCCGCTTTTTGAAGAGGAGATGACCTTATGCCTGAACTGTCGCGCGTGTGAAGCCGTTTGCCCGTCAGGCGTGCACTATGGCGCGATTGTCGAGGCATCGCGCGCACAAATCGTGCAGCATCGCCCTCAGCGCTTCAAAGAGCGACTCTTTCGCTTTGTAGGCTTTCAGGTATTGCTCCGGAACATGACACGGTTTCGGTTGGCGAACCGGATGTTGCGCCTGTACCAACGATCGCCCCTCCGATCGTTGGTGCGACGCTCTGGGATCCTGCGGCTCCTTGGCTTGGAACATGCAGAGTCGCTCATGCCGACGATAAGCCAGCATTTTGTTGTTCCTACGGGTCAGTTCTATCCTGCACAAGGGGAACGGCGCGGACGTGTCGCGCTTTTCACTGGCTGCGTGATGAGCACGGCTTATGCCCATGTCCATGAGGCGACGATTCGAGTGCTGACGCGTAATGGCTTTGATGTTGTCCTTGCACCTGGTCAAGGGTGTTGTGGAGCATTGCATGTCCATAGTGGAGAGCCAGAAACTGGGCGAATTCTTGCCCGGCAGAATATCGATGCACTTGAGAGCCCATATTTTGATGCGATTATTGTGAATGCCGCCGGCTGTGGTGCCATGCTGAAGGAATATCCGCAACTCCTGCGCGCAGATCATCGCTATGCTGAACGAGCGCAGCGCTTTGCAAGCAAAGTACGCGATGCCATTGAGTTCCTTGTCGAACGAGGGCTGAGCGTATCGCCTGGCCCATTGCCATGGCGGGTGACGCTTCAGGAACCGTGTCACCTTGCACATGCCCAGCGCATTACGCAGCAGCCTCGTCAGTTGCTTGGCGCAATTCCAGGTCTGCAGCTTATTGAGATGGCTGAATCTTCGTTATGCTGCGGTAGCGCTGGAATTTACAATCTCCTGCGACCACAGATGGCTTCGGCGTTACTCGACCGCAAGCTGCGCAATGCGCTTGCAACCGGTGCTGATGTCATTGTGTCAGCAAATCCTGGCTGTATGCTGCAACTTGAGGCTGGGCTCCGTGAACGTGGTGCTGAGGTTCCTGTCCTCCACCTGTTGGAAGTGCTTGACCGAGCATATGGGGCTGAACAGCAGGCTTCGGCTGCTACGGCATAAAACGCCTGCTCGTATGCGCTACACTTGGCAGGGAGCACGTGGGTGCTCGCATTCAGTAAGGACGTGGTGGGATGCGACGAATCGTCCTCTCTCTCCTTGCTGTGGCGCTTCTGTGGTCAGTCGGTGGAACGCATGCACTTGCAGCTGATACCGGTACGATCCAAGGCACAGTGAAGAACGGCACGCCAGGAGGCGGAAGTGTTGCCGGTCTGACCGTAACGTTGCGCCGGTTCAATGGTGCTGATCTCGTGCAGCAGTATACCGCGACAGTGGATGAGCAAGGACATTTTGCATTTTCCGGACTACCTGTTGTTGATGGTGAAGCGTATATCGCAGTTGTGAACTATAAAGGCGTTCAATATGTCAGCTCCATGCTGCAACTTACCCAGAACCCTAGTCAGACTGCTGATATTACGGTGTATGAAACATCTCGCGATGCCAGTACAGTTCGTATCGATTCGCGTTCCCTTGTGATCGCCGGTGCGGTGCCTGAGCAACGGTTGTTGGAAATCATGGACATTATTATTGTCACCAATACTGGCGATCATACCTATATTGGTGATGATACTGGCACAGTCTTGCGCATTCCTTTGCCCGAAGGAGCACAGGAGATTAGCCCACAGGCTGACCCTGCAGTTGATTTTGGCCAACCTCGGCTGGATAACGGCACGCTGGTAACAACTGGGCCAGTACCTCCTGGAACCCATAATCTTGTGCTCAGCTATGCAGTTCCCTACAACGGAACACAAGCGACACTCGCAGTTGGGACAGCAATGCCAACCGGCACACTCCGTGTCCTCGTCCGCAACGGGACCTATGACCTCTCTTCGCGGTCCCTTTTCGATAACGGGACCGTTAATGTCAGTGGTGTTGACTATCACGTTCTTGCCGTTGATGCGCCGATTGTTGGCGATCGTCTGGTTATTACGGTCAGCAAGCTTCCGCGAGCTGGGGGTGGTGGGCTGAGCCAGACGGTCACGCTCGCGATCGTTGGAGCAATTGGGGGCGCTGGCTTTGTTGTCGCGCTTATCTTGCTGCTCTTAGTGCTCCAGCGCCGACGTACACAACTGCATACTGCACCGGCTGGTTCGCAAGCAACTGAGGCTGAACCTCGCGAGGTTTCGCCCGACGATGAACGACTTGAATTAGCCGCAGCCTTAAATCGCCTTGACATGCAGCGGGATGCTGGCGAGATTGATGAATCAACGTACGTACGTGAACGTGCTGCACTACAGGAACGACTGCGAGCCTTGCTCTTACGCGAGCGGGGCCTTGACGAGCTTGTGAGCCACTAAAAATAGCACGATCACTCCTGCATACGGAACCAGTTTGTCCAAAAGCGTGAGGGAACACGCGTCGTGGTGACTATGCGGGTTCCCTCATGTGTTACTGTGCGTTACGATCGTAGGTGCCTGTTGGGGCGTGACGAACGCGTGGAGGTGAATGGAGGGAAGTGGTGACTGAGAAGCGGCCGCTCACGCCGGAGGACATTTACAACATCACGTTGGTCAGTGACGCGCAGATTGCTCCCAATGGTCAATGGGTAGCCTACGTCGAGACTCGCCTTGATCGTGAGGCAAATGACTATCGCTCCTCACTCTGGCTTCTTTCCCGTGATGGCCAAATGCGACGACGTCTGACGCGTCCTGATACACGCGTCAGCTCACCGCGGTGGTCGCCTGATGGGAAAGTGATTGCGTTCCTCTGCAATCGCTCTGGTACCGACCAGGTTTGGCGTATCGCGGTTGATGGCGGCGAGGCCGAACCGGTAACAGCCTTGAAGGAGGCGGTGACCTGGTTTGCATGGTTTCCAGATGGACAACGATTGGCTGTCGTCAGCAAGGTACCGGCTGAGCAAGAACCCTCAACTGATGTTGTGCATATCACCTGGACGCGGTATCGCAGCGATGGAAATCCTGGCTTTGTCGGCGACCGAAAGCGACAGATCTGGATCGTGCCGCTTGATGGTAGTGAGCCGCAAATGGTTACGGAAGAGGCATACGATCACGATTGGGTAGTATGGTCGCCTGATGGACAATGGCTTGCCTTTGTTTCCAATCGTACTGCGGATCGTGAGCGCAATACAGTTAGCGAGATATGGGCACTGCGGCTCGAAGACAAGACAATAGTGCCTGTTGCAACAGGTGAGCGCGCATACTTCCACCGACCCTCGTGGTCTCCTGATGGACAGCGGATTGCATTCACTGGCCACCAGGAGCCGTGGGCTGGCTCGGCGCGGAATGACCGCTTATGGGTCGCGTCGCTTGGAGGCAACGACCTGCAATGCCTAAGTGAGACGCTTGATCGTGCAGTTGAAGATAGCCTCCTTACTGATACTGCGGCAAGCACGAAACCCGGCCTTGTCTGGTCGCCCGATGGACAATGGATTTATGCGCAAGTGAGCGATCAAGGCAGTGTGCATCTCTATCGCTTTGCTCTGGATGGGACGGCCCAGCAGGTCGTGCTCGGCGGGAAGCGTCGTATTGTCGATTTCAGCATGAGTCAGGATGGGCAAACGATTGCCTACACTGTTGCCGACCCCTTGAATCCGTGTGATGTCTATCTGTGTGCTGCTGATGGTTCAGCCGAACAACGCCTAACCGCCGTCAACACGTCTTTCTTTGACGGAGTATTTCTCTCGGTGCCTGAGGAGCATTGGTTTACCAGCGCAGCTGAGGATGCGCAACCGATCCATGGCTGGGTACTCAAGCCATTTGGCTATGAAGAGGGCAAGCAATATCCATTGGTCCTTGAGATTCATGGTGGCCCTCATGCGATGTATGGCCATGCCTATTTTCATGAATTTCAGGTTCTTGCCGGCCAAGGGTATATCGTGCTTTTTACGAATCCCCGTGGAAGCCAAGGATATGGTGAAAAGTTCCTCTCCTGTACCCGTGGGGCATGGGGAAAAGCTGACTTGCCGGACTTACTGGGTGCCGTCGATGCTGTGATCGCGACTGGCATGGTTGATCCGGAACGACTTGGCGTGCTTGGCGGATCGTACGGCGGCTTCATGACGAATTGGGTGATCGGCCATACCAAGCGGTTTCGTGCCGCAGTCACGCAGCGCTGCGTGAGCAATATGGTGAGCATGTATGGGACAAGCGATATCGGTTTTCATTTCCTTGAATATGAGCTAGGGGGCACACCGTGGGAATTGCCCGAGCGATACTGGGAACTCTCGCCAATCCGCTATGTCCAAGACATGGAAACCCCGCTCCTGATCATCCACTCTGAGCAGGATTATCGTTGTCCAATTGAGCAAGCTGAGCAACTCTACATTGCTCTGAAGCGCTTCGGTCGAACTGTTGAGTTTGTCCGCTTCCCGAATGAGAGCCATGGCTTAACGCGCTCGGGTAAGCCGCGGCACCGCGTCGAGCATATGGAGCATATTCTTCGCTGGTTTCAAACACATCTCGGTGCAAACTAGTCTTCTTGTAGCAAAAGCTCCTGCTGTACTTGCGCGATAATGGCTTTTCCGCGCTCCAGAATAGCCTGCCGGCGATTGTCTGGCAGGCTTTTTTGTAATTCAAGCCAGCGATGCAGAACTGTGGCAGGATCAACCGCGTCCTTCGCGGAGATTGCGAGGCGTCTCGGCTGGTCGCGTGTTTCTTCGCGAAGAATGGCGCTCACGAATGATGCACCGTGTTCAAGGAGCTGGCGGCGGACGTCGGTGAGTCGAATTGTGCGGAGCTGCTGCGATGGGCCAGTAACGATAACGCGGACGATCGCTCCCGCTATGCGTTCGGCATGCCGCGTAATTGTCCGGGTAATAGCTGCTGTGGGATCAGCCGTATCTTCTCGCAGTTCAACGCGCAGTGTGAGGAACGGGCGCGCAGGAACAGGATGGAAGGTCCATGAGACAGCGCGCGGGTACGGCCCATCGCCAATGTCAATAACCACAAAGCCCTTTTCTTCATTTTCCTCACCAAAATCAACCCGTTCAAGGCTGCCAGCATACACAGTTGGTGGATAACTGCTGATAACTTGGTGGGCATGAATATGCCCAAGAGCGACATAATCAAGTGGTGCGGCGTGAAGACCAAGTTCTGCTGTACTAAAGAAGATATCAGCGCCGAGCATGATATTGCGCTCGATGCCCAATCGTGCCCCTTCGAGACTAAGATGCCCAAGCAACACCGCGGGGTACGCTGGATCGAGTTTTTCTAGTTCTGCCTGTACTAATTGGGATACCAAATCCCGAAAGCGACGTTCCAACTCAAGCGGTGACAGCGCCCGAATGTCATCATGTGTGAGGAGCTGGTTGATGGGCTGCCAAGGTAAGGTAACGACCTGCAGCCGGGTGTTTGCGACAGCAATATTGAGCGTTGTAATGGTGCGGGCAACATAGATCTCCGGAATAGCCAAGGCCTGGTAAATATCAATTGCTGTAGCACGGTGTATGGCATTCGGTAAGTCATGGTTGCCAACGAGCAGCACGGTGGGGATACGCGCTTCGACGAGCCGTCGGATCCGCTCGGCGAAGAGCCGTTGCAGTGTCGGGCTGGGGTCACGATTTTTGAATGCATCCCCAGCGAAAAGGACCGCATCGACTGGGGTGGTAACGGCATAGTCAATCAATCTGTCCAGTGTTGCGAGAAAGTCTTGTACGCGAGTCGAGAGCCCAGTTTTTGGATCAAGCGAGCCGTGATTTTCAATCCCGAGATGCAGGTCTGCGAAGTGAA
Source organism: Thermorudis peleae (assembly GCF_000744775.1). NCBI lineage: Bacteria > Pseudomonadati > Thermomicrobiota > Thermomicrobia > Thermorudis > Thermorudis peleae. The sequence continues at coordinate 1,197,842 of NZ_JQMP01000003.1, forward strand.
GTAAGCGAATCGGCACGGTTACTCTCCATAAAGTAGCGAACGAGCTGTCTGCGGATCAACAGGTGCTTTGCCTGACGCTCGCAATTCAGCCAGTAACTCATCGCGCTTATACTGGCGCGTACGGAGGAGGATCGGCATTGGAACAGCGTGACCAATGACCAGGCATTCCTGCTGTGGTTGGAGATTAGTCAGGAATTGCCGGAGTTGATTACGGTCAGCGGTTCCGGTAAGCACTGCATCGATATCGTGCTGGTCAGCCAGTGGTCCAATAATCTTCGTGCCCAACTGTGAGAGCACTTCGGGGTCAATCCCCGAAGGGCGTTGATCCACAATAAGTAATGTTACAAGATATTTCCGCATTTCCCGAGCAATAGTACCGAAGATTGATTGGCGAGCGGCTTCGGGGGCAAGGAACTTGTGTGCCTCTTCAAGCACGATGACAATGCGCCGTCCCTCACTGCTGCCATCGAAGGTAAGTGTTCGCTCAACATACCGCTCGTAGATCCGCCGAGTAATAAGGTTCGTGACGAGCATATAGTCAAGGAATGCGTTATAACGGCCAAATTGCAGAATAACATGTTGACCACGTTCGAGATTGGCAAGCAAGTCATCAAGTGTCGAGGGACTAGTCAACTCTGGCAGCAGGTAAGATCGACGCGCGAGGCGTTGGAGCCGTGAGCGCAGGGCATCAAGTGATGCTGCGTGCACTCCCGTTGCTTTGCAGAATTCTGCAGCGTCGTCGTCGGACATACTGAGTGTCTTATTGATCCACGTGTGTTTAAACTGCTTGTAAAGTAGCTCTGCCGTATTAAGAAACGTAGCTGGTAAGCTGAGTTCCTCTTGAAGGAGGGCGAGGTCGTCAGGTTCGATCTGATTCAACCCGATTTGGATCGTGCGGCTTCCGGCATGTTGGGCAAGTCGTTCATCGAGGGTGTAGAGCCGAATGCGCGAAGGGCCAAAGAGGTCAACAAGCCCAACGATCGAAGGTTCGTCGTGGGGGGCCCTTGCATACTCATTGTGCATGTCAAAGAGCAACACCGAGGCAAGATCTGCCTTGATGATGCCAAAGAGGAGCAAGCGGGTAAGCACACTCTTGCCGCTACCGCTTTGACCAAAAACACCGTTGCTACGTTGGATCAGCCGCTGAAGATCGAGGGGGACCGGGATATCCATACTTGGAGGAGTGCCAAGGGCGAAATGTTGGTCATCAGGCTGGCCGAAAACCAAAGCAACGTCATCCGGGTTTGCCAGTCGCAGCAAGGCGAAATGGTCAGGAATAGTCTGAATTGGCTGGGGGCCTCGCCCAACGGGTGAGGCAGATTCATGCAGCATCAGCGAGGGGCGAACGTCGACTGTTGCGTATGCCTGAATGCCTTTCAATACGCGTCGGGTAAAACGAGATGCGCTGAATGGTGGATCGGCGGAGATTGCGGCATCCGTGGTCCGAAGCTTGATATCAGTGATCGTGCCGAAATAGCGGTGATGTTCTCCTTCAAGGACGACAAAGCTACCGACTCGCAAGAGTTCCGGGGGACAATCGGGGAAGAGCCGCACAGTAAGCCCACCACTGAAGCTACCTTCGGTTACGACCCCGAGTGCTACCGGTAGGGTCGGTGATGATGACATATTCCTTTGGCCGAGGCCATTGTGGCTGAGCATCTGGTCAAACCCCTCGTACGTGCGCAGCGTATGCGTCTGCTTGCTAGGGATTGTACCATCAACACGAAAGGACTTGAGTGAGGTTGTGACCATGCTTGATCAGGACTGGGAAACGCTCGCAGAACTTGCACGATCAGCAGGCCGGCCGGCGAGCATGCAAGGTCCAGAAGCCTTAGCCGGACCAGTAGGTCGCCTGCATGCCTTGCACCGCATTATGCAAGCAGCAACGCGGAGTCTCAATCTCGATGAGATGCTTACAACCGTGGTGCGGGTGTTGCGGCAAACGGTTGATGTCGATGTCTGCAGTATCTTTCTCTATGACCAGGCAACCGGCACGCTGACTCTCCGAGCAACTGATGGAATCAATCCTCATCCTCCTGGATCGGTCACATTGCCACTGGGCGTTGGTATTACCGGCCAAGCGGCAGTGACACAGCAGGTGTTGGTGGCAGCTGATGCCCCCAATCACCCTGCTTATCTTGACTATCCCCATGTGAACA